>NZ_FNHI01000010.1 GCF_900103455.1 Streptomyces wuyuanensis
AGCGTCCTCGCTGTGTTTTTTCAAAGGAACCACGACCATCCGTGCGGATGGACGGGGTTATCAACATATCTGGCGTTGACTTTTGGCACGCTGTTGAGTTCTCAAGGAACGGACGCTTCCTTCGTACTCACCCGCAGAACATTCTCTGGGGCTTTCCTCCGGGCGCTTCCCTTCGGTGTTTCCAGCTTAGCAGATCCGATTTCCGTTTCCGCCACCCGCTGGAGCAGGCTGCCGGTCCGTTCTTCCGCTTTCGCGTTTTCCCTTTCCGGCGGTTCCGACTCTATCAGATCCTTTCGGGCCTGATTCCCAGTCAGAGGGGGTTGTCATTCCGGCCACCGGGCCGTTCCGACGTCCAAACTCTAGCCCATTTCCCAGTCGGCTCATAATCGAGCCGATCGAAATGAATTTCGGCATGCCGAAAATCGTCCCGATTGGGAGATCGTGCTGAGTTGGTTTGCCGCGTTCGCGGCGGGATCGATTGCCGAAGAACCGTTCCGGCTCGGCGACAACTCGAAGAACCTTACGGGTCCGCGAGGGCAGTGTCAACCCTCGCTGTTCACCTTTTCGACGCCGCCCTGTCCGAGGCCTAGTCCAGGTCGGTGAGTCGCCCACCCGCGTCGGGCTGGGCCTGCTCCACGCGGCGCAGGAGGCGGATCAGCATCTCCCCGAGGACTCCGCGTTCCTCGCCACTGAGGTCCTGGAGCAGGTCTTCCTCGAAGTCCGTCGCCATACGCATGGCCTCCAGCCACTTCGCGCGGCCCTCGTCGGTCAGCTCGACGATCACGCGCACGCGGTTGGACTCGTCCCGGTCCCTGGTGACCAGGCCCTCCGCCGCCATGCGGTCGATGCGGTGGGTCATGGCCGCCGGCGTGAGGCCCAGACGCTTCGCGAGGTCCCCGGGCCCCAGGCGGTACGGGGCGCCGGAGAGCACCAGGGTCTTGAGGACCTCCCATTCGGCGTTGCTGATGTCGAGCGCGGCGACCTGTCGCCCGTATGCCACGTTCATCCGGCGATTGAGCCGGCCCAGGGCCGAGACGACCTTCTCCACCTGGGGGTCCAGGTCGCGGAATTCGCGCTGGTAGGCCGCGATCTGCTCGTCGAGGCTCGGCTCCTGCGACGTCTCGTTGTTCGCGGAGGTCGAAGCGGCGGACGTCGAGGGCTTCGACGAGGCGGAACCGGAGGCACGCGAACGCGAGGAGTCGGCAGAACCGGTGGAGGAGGAGCGAGAAGAAGAGGAGGGGGCGGCCGCGCCGGCCGGGGAGCCCTGCACCGGTTTCCCGGTCTCTTCGCCGGTCGGGCCGGCCGGTGCGGGCGCGGGCGACTGCGCGGTCCGCGCCGAACGGCCGGGCCTCTGCTCGGGGGTGTCGGACATGCGCCTCACTATCCCATGCCGCTGGTTTGGTTCTAAGTCCTTCGATGTGTACTGTTGAGGTTCTAACTTTAGTTTCTAAGTCTTCAAGCTTCAGTCCTCCGGACTGGCCGACCGAGGCAGGTGAGTGTGACCAAGGCGATGGGCGCAGCGATGCGCCGGATCCAGGCAGGGAACGTGCTGAGTGCGTTCGGGCTCGGGTTCACCGTTCCGTACCTCTATGTGTATGTCGCGCAGGTGCGGGACCTGGGGGCGAGTACGGCGGGCGCCGTGCTCGCCGTCTTCGCCATGGCCGCGCTCGTCGTGCTCCCCTTCACCGGGCGGACCATCGACCGGCGCGGGCCGCTGCCCGTGCTCGTCGCGGCCGCGGTGCTGGCTTCCGGCGGCGCGCTGGCCATGGGCCTGGCGGACAGCGTCCCCGCCGCCGTGCTGGCCGCGGCCCTGCTGGGCGCGGGCACTGCCGTGATGCAGCCGGCGCTGGCCACGATGATCGTCTGGTGCTCCACCCCGTCCACCCGGACGCGGGCGTTCGCCATGCAGTTCTTCCTGCAGAACCTGGGCCTGGGCATCGGCGGCCTGTTCGGCGGGCAGATCGTCGACAAGAGCCGGCCCGGCAGCTTCACGCTGCTGTTCTCGATCGAGGCTGCGATGTTCGTCGTCCTGGCCGTGATCGCGGCGACCGTTCGGATGCCGAAGGCGCCGTCGATCCCCGACGTGATGCCGGAGAACGAGGAGGCCAGGGCCAAGGGCGGCATGCGGGCCGTGCTCGGACACCGCGCGATGGTGCAGCTGTGCGTCCTCGGCTTCGTGCTCTTCTTCGCCTGCTACGGCCAGTTCGAATCGGGCCTGGCGGCCTACGGCACCGAGGCCGCGGGGATCGACCCGGCGGCGCTCGGCTACGCCCTGGCGGCCAACACCGCGGTGATCGTGCTGGCGCAGTTCCTCGTGCTGCGGTTCGTCGAGCGCCGCCGCCGTTCGCGCGTCATCGCCGCGGTCGGGCTGATCTGGGCCGTGGCCTGGCTTGTCGCCGGATACGCGGGACTCGGGCACGGCGGGCAGGCGATGGCGACGGCCGCGTTCATCTCGACGTACGCGCTGTTCGGGCTGGGCGAGGCGATGCTGTCGCCGACCGTGGCACCGCTCGTCGCGGACCTCGCGCCGGAGTCGATGGTCGGGCAGTACAACTCGGCGTTCGCACTGGTCAAGCAGCTGGCCTTGGCGGTCGGTCCGGCGGTGGGCGGTCCGATGGGGGCCTCGCTGCACGGCCCGTACATCGTGACCTTCGTCCTCTTCTCGCTGGGCATCGGCGTGCTGGCCCTGAGGCTCGGGCGGAACCTCACGCCCGTACAGGACCAGCCCTCGTCGGCTTCGACGTCGCGGATCGTCGCCCGGCACCGGCCCGGACAGAACAGGGTCGAGGCCGCCGCCTGACGGGCGGCGGCCGTGCCCCGGGCCTCTAGGCCGGATCGGGGAGGGCGAACTCGCACCACACCGCTTTGCCGCCGCCGGGAGTGCGGCGGCTCCCCCAGGACGAGGCGATCGTCGCGACGATGGAGATCCCGCGGCCCGCCTCGTCCTCCGTTTCCGCGCGGCGGCGGCGCGGAAGGTGGTCGTCGCCGTCCGTGACCTCGATGATCAGCCGGCGGTCGGTACGCCGCAGCCGCAGCCGCATGGGGGGCGTGCCGTGCTGGAGCGAGTTCGCGACCAGCTCGCTCGCGGCGAGCACCCCGAGGTCGCGCAGTTCCACGGGGAACCGCCACGAGGCCAGCACCCCCGATGCGAACGCCCGGGCACGGGGCGCGGCCTCCACTCCGCCGAGCAGTTCCAGCGCGGCGTTGTGGAAGAGCTCCGCGTCACCGCCCGAGCGGGACGGATGCTGGAGCACGAGGACCGCGACGTCGTCGTCATGGTCCGCGGTGACTCCCAGGGAACGGATCAGCCGGTCGCACACGACCTGGGGCGTGCCGGTCGCTCCGGCCAGTGCCCGCTCCAGCGCGGCGACGCCGTCGTCGATGTCCTCGCCGCGCCGCTCGACCAGTCCGTCCGTGTAGAGCACGGCGGTCGAGCCCGGCGGCAGCGGGATCGTGGCGGACGAGTGCAGCCAGCCACCGGTGCCGAGCGGCGGGCCGGTCGGCTCCTCGGCGCGGTGGACCGTGCCGTCGGCGTCGCGCACGAGGATCGGCAGATGGCCGGCGGAGGCGTACACCAGCCGGCCCTCGTTCGGGTCGTGCACCGCGTACACACAGGTGGCGATCTGGCTGGGGTCGATCTCGGACGCAAGGCCGTCGAGGAGCTGGAGCACTTCGTGCGGAGGCAGGTCGAGACGGGCGTAGGCGCGGACGGCGGTGCGCAGCTGGCCCATGACGGCGGCCGCTCGCACACCGCGGCCCATGACGTCGCCGATGACGAGCGCGGTGCGCCCGGCGCCGAGCGTGATCACGTCGTACCAGTCGCCGCCGACCGCGGCGTCCGTGCCGCCCGGGCGGTAGTCGGCGGCGATCCGCAGGTCGTCCGGCTGTTCGAGCTCCTGCGGGAGCAGTGAGCGCTGCAGCGTGACGGCGGCCTCGCGGTGCCGGCTCTCGCTGGCGCGCAGCCGCTCGGCGGCCTCCGCGTGTGCCGTCACGTCGGCGGCGAAGACGAGGACGCCCTTGACGGGCTCGCCCGCGCCCTGCGGATCGGGGGCCTCGGCGGGCAGACACGTGACCGTGTACGAACCACCGCCCCGGATCCGACGGGACTTCACCGTGCGGGGCCTGCCGCTGCGCAGCACCTGGTCGAGGAGCGGGAGCAGGCCTAGCTCGGCGAGTTCGGGGCAGGCCGCGGCGGCTGCGGCGCCGGTTGCGCGGGGGCCGAACGCCGTCTCGTACGCGTCGTTCACGTACGAGACGCGGTGCTCGGGCCCGTGCACGAGGGCGACCAGCGCGGGCAGCCCGTCGAGCAGCCCGCGGACGGGGAAGTGCTCGAGCGAGGGAAGGGCGGATGCCGCCGCGGGGTCCTCCGCGCCGTGCGGGTCGGTGACGACGTCGGTGGCGTCGGGCTGCCGTTCCGGCCGCCGGTCGTACTCACCGCGGGCCGCGGGGACGGAACCGCGGTCCGTCCGCGCTGCGGCGCGACGCTGCGTACCGGGGAGCCGGGCGCTCCAACGCGTGAAGTTCACGGATTTTCAAGCCTCGTGGTGTCGTTGCTGTTGTCGTGCGCGGTTGCGCCCGTGTGTCTGACCGTGTCCGGTGGGGTTCCGGTTCCGGTTCCGGCGGCCGTTCCGCACCGGACCGGCCAAGTCTCCCGGTCCCGTTGCCGATTGGCGTGGGGCGGGCGGCCGGCCGCGAACATGTCACTCTCTGCTGGCCGCCCGTCCACCTATCGTCACACGCCCAGTGTGGCCCACGGCGCCGACAGCGGGGTCAGCCCTCCTCGGTTACTCCCGGTGCGTCCGGGCCCTTCCTCCCCCGGTCCTCCCCAGGTGCCTCCCCGGACGGTGCGCCGGGCGCGCCGGGGCGGGTGCCCGGCGTCCTGCCCCGCCTTCTCTCCCGTGCGCTCAGGGGCGGATCCTCATGGCGGCGCGCGAGCGGCCTGGACGGGACGCCGCCCGCGGCGAGCTCGAACTCGGCGCGCGGGTGTTCCAGCGACCCGAGGGAGACGATCTCACGCTTGAACAGCCCGGACAGTGTCCACTCGGCGAGGATGCGGGCCTTCCGGTTGAAGGTGGGCATGCGGCTGAGATGGTACGCGCGGTGCATCAGCCAGGCCGGATAGCCCTTCAGCTTGCGGCCGTACACATGCGCCACGCCCTTGTGCAGCCCCAGCGACGCCACGGATCCGACGTACTTGTGGGCGTAGGTCTGCAGGGGCTGCCCGCGCAGGGAGGCGACGATGTTCTCGGCGAGCACCTTCGTCTGGCGGACCGCGTGCTGGGCGTTCGGCGCGCACTCCGCGCCGGGCTCCTTCGCCGTGACGTCGGGCACGGCGGCCGCGTCGCCGGCCGACCAGGCGTGCTCGGCGCCCTCGACCGTCAGTTCCGCGGTGCACTTGAGGCGGCCGCGCTCGTTGAGCGGCAGGTCCGTGGCCGCGAGGACGGGGGCCGGTTTCACGCCCGCGGTCCACACGACCGTGCGGGTCGGCAGCCGGGAGCCGTCACTGAGAACGGCTACACGGTTCTCGCAGGAGTCGAGGCGGGTGTCGAGCCGTACGTCGATGTTGCGGGCCCGCAGCTCCCGGATGGCGTACTTCCCCATCTCCTCGCCGACCTCCGGGAGGATCCGGTTGCTCGCCTCGACGAGGACCCACTTCAGGTCCTCCGGCTTGATGTTGTGGTAGTAGCGCGTGGCGTAGCGGGCCATGTCCTCCAGTTCGGCGAGCGCTTCGACGCCCGCGTAGCCGCCGCCCACGACGACGAAGGTGAGTGCCGCGTCGCGCAGGGCGGGCTCACGGGTGGAGGAGGCGATGTCCATCTGCTCGATGACGTGGTTGCGCAGGCCGATGGCCTCCTCCACGGTCTTGAAGCCGATGGCGTACTCGGCGAGTCCGGGCACGGGCAGCGTGCGCGAGACGGAGCCGGGCGCGAGCACCAGTTCGTCGTACTCGATCCGGATCGCGCCGGCGCCCTCCTCCTCGGTGGCGAGGGTGGTGAAGGTCGCGGTGCGCTTGGCGTGGTCCACGGACCGGACCTCACCGCTGACGATCTTGCATCTGTACAGGACCCGGCGGAGCGGTACGACCACGTGGCGGGGCGAGATGGAGCCCGCGGCCGCCTCGGGGAGGAAGGGCTGGTAGGTCATGTAGGGCTCGGTCGACACGACCACGATCTCGACGTCGCCGCGCTCCAGCTCGCTCTTCAGCTTCTGCTGGAGACGGATCGCGGTGTACATCCCCACGTAACCGCCGCCGGCGACGAGAATGCGCGTCCGCGGCGAGGTACCGGGGGTCGTGTCCCGGGAGTATGCAGCCTTCACCATCCCATGACGCAACGCTCCTCGGAGTTTGTCCACAGCCCCGGCAAATTGTGTGACCGGAGGTTTTGGCCACGCTTCGGCGGGGCTGCTGCCCCCACCGGGGGAAGGTACGCAGGTCAGCGGGGAGAAAGCGGGTCCGGGGCAGGGGTGGAATCAGGAAGGTTCCGGCCCTTGCTCCGATCGGGGGGCGCACCGGACGGAACTGGCCCTTCTGAATTGACCCCGACTCAACTATGTTCGTACCTCGTCGGGGTGTTCTGGCCGGTGACTCGTCTGATTCACCCCGGCGTCACGGCGGGGAGTCTCCGGGGGGAGACGACATCATTTCCGGGGGAACATTCATGCACATTCAGGATTCGCATTGGCCGGTCGCCGTCGCCACGGAGGCCGGTGGAGACGGGCGCGTCGGAGCGGCTGCGACCAGCCGTTCGGCGCCGCTGCGCGTGGACGCGCAGCGCAATCTGGAGCACGTTCTGCGGGCCGCGCGCGAGGTGTTCGGCGAGCTCGGCTACGGCGCTCCGATGGAGGACGTGGCCCGTCGGGCCCGGGTCGGTGTGGGCACGGTCTACCGCCGCTTCCCGAGCAAGGACGTGCTGGTGCGGCGGATAGCCGAGGAGGAGACGTCCCGGCTGACGGAGCAGGCGCGTACGGCTCTCGGCCAGGAAGAGGAGCCCTGGTCGGCACTGTCCCGCTTCCTTCGCACGTCGGTCGCTTCTGGTGCGGGCCGGCTGCTGCCGCCGCACGTTCTGCGAGTGGGCGTGGCCGACGACTCGACGGTCGTCGAGGACACGGTCCGCGAGGAGACACGGGTGCCGCAGCAGCGGCTGGGCATCGCCGGACAGCCCGAACTGCGGGTGGTCGCACCTCGTCCGGTGCCGGCGGCCGAGCAGGACGACGCGGGAGCGGGCGAACTGCTCGAGGTCGTGGGGCAGCTGGTCGACCGGGCGCGAGAGGCCGGTGAGCTGCGCGGCGACGTCACCGTGGCCGATGTACTGCTGGTGATAGCCACCGCCGCGCCGTCCCTGCCGGACGCGGCGCAGCAGGCGGCCGCCTCGGCACGGCTGCTGGACATACTGCTGGAGGGACTGCGCTCGCGGCCCGTGTGACGTGGCCGCCGGCCGATCCCTCTCGTGCGCGGACGCGGGGGCGCGGCGCCTCGTGAGCGGACGCCAGGTGCGCGGACGCCGGGGCGCCGCCCCTCGCGAGCGGCTTCTCGTACCGGGGATGCTTCGTGCTTGGATTCGGATGGTCTCCCGGACGAGTGGTTGCTGTGAAGGGGAGGCTTGACAGCCCAATCCCTATGGCACTCTTGGCCGGTGTTCGGGTCACTGGGTGGGTACGGGGGCTTCCGTGATGAGCGGTGACGGTCGCAACGAGCCGCACGGCGAAGCGTCCGGCGGGGAGACCGGCGGGCTCGGCGGGGAGACCGGCAAGCGGGTTCCGTCGCAGCGGGAGGGCGGCTCGTCGGGGCCCACCCCCGACGCCTCGCCCTCCCATCCGGCCCCCTCGGACGCCGATCTGATCCTGCGGATGCGCGGCGGCGACGACGGCGCGTACGAGGAGCTCTTCCGCAGGCACGCGGACGCCGTCCGCCGCTACGCCCGCACCTGCTGCCGTGACGCACACACGGCGGACGACCTGACGGGCGAGGTGTTCGCCAGGACGCTGCAGGCGGTGCGTGGAGGCGCGGGCCCGGAACAGGCGGTACGGGCGTATCTCCTGACCACGGTGCGCCGCGTCGCCGCCGCCTGGACGAGGTCCGCCCGCCGGGAGCAACTGGTCGAGGACTTCGCGGTCTTCGCCGACCAGGCGGCCCGCGCCACCGATGTGCCGCGGGAGGGCACGCTCGAGCTCGGCGCCGACGTGCGCGCGATGCACGAGGCCGAGCAGTCGATGGCCCTGCAGGCCTTCCGCTCACTGCCCGAGCGCTGGCAGGCGGTGCTCTGGCACACCACCGTCGAGGAGGAACCGCCGAGCGCGGTGGCGCCTCTGTTCGGTCTCACCGCAAATGCCACGGCGGTCCTGGCCAGCCGTGCCCGGGAAGGGCTCAAGCAGGCCTATCTGCAGGCCCATGTGAGTTCCGCGCTCACCTCGGGCGGCGACTGCGCCCGCTACGCCGACCGCCTCGGCGCCTACGCCCGGGGCGGGCTCCGGATGCGGGCCGAGCGCGGGCTGCGCAAACACCTGGAGGCCTGCGTCAGATGCCGACTGGCCGCGGGCGAACTGGAGCAGGTCAACTCCGGGATTCCGGCGCTGCTGCCGGTCGCCGTCATCGGGTGGTTCGCCGCGGGGTACTCGCTCAAGGCCGCGGGGATCGCGGCGGGCGGCGCGGCTGCGGGAGCGGGCGTCGCGGCGGCCGCCGGGACCGGCTCCGCGGGCGGTGCGGCGAGCGCCCCGGCGGGGTCCGGCTCGGCGTCGGGCGGCGCGGCCGCGGCGGAGGGACTCGCCGCTCCCGTGAAGGCCGGGATCGCCGCGGCGGTGGCGGCCGCGGTGGGCGCGGGGCTGGTGTGGGCGCTTTCGAGTGATCCGGCACCGTCGTCAAAGCCTCATGCACGGCCGCCGGCGGCGCAGCCCGTCGTTCCGGCGCCTCCGCCCGCGCCGAAGCCGTCGCCCCAGCCACCGCACTCCTCCGCGCCCGTCGCCCCGCCCGCTGCGGCACCCCGCGAGCCGGCTCCCGACGCACCGCCGAAGCCGGCGGCTCCCGCGCCGTCCCCGGCACGTCCGGCGCCCGCGCCGCCGAAGCCGCCCGCGCCTGCGCCCGAGCCGCCGGGGCGGCCCGCGGAGCCGCCGGTGCCCTCGCCGCCGCAGCCTCCTCCGCCCACGACCGTCTATCAGCTCAACCGGCTCCAGTACGGCGTGGCAGGCGACCACACCAAGCCCGAAGTGCGGCTCGGCTCGAGCAGTTGGGTCTGGAAGCGCCACGGCATGTCCATCGGCGGCACCCGGTACGAGCACGGGGTCTCCGTGCACGCCCGGTCGTCCGTCACGATCGACCTGAACCGGGAGTGCACTTCGTACGACGCGCTCGTCGGCGTCGACGACATGACGCTGGGGCTGGGCTCGGTGCGCTTCTCCGTGTACGCGGACGGGGTTCGGCGGTGGCGCTCGCCGACGCTGCGGGGCGGCGACCCGGCGGTGCCCGTGTCCGTGGGCCTGGCCGGCAGTGGGACTCTCCGCCTCGTCGTCGAGCCGCACGGAGCTCGCCCACTGGCCGCGACGGCGGTCGCCGACTGGGCGCGGTCGCGCATCACCTGCACATAGCTCCGCGGGGGCGCCGAGGCCGCCCCGGGCCGTGTCCGAGGAGTCCCGGCCCGCGCGACGCTACGCCTGGAGCGTCGGGCGGCGGGGTACGCCCGAGGCCACCGCGCGGCGGCGGGGTGCCTCCGTACCCGTCCAGCAGGTGCCGCGCCGTGCGAGCAGCCGCCGTAGCCAGAGCTCCGTGGAGACCAGGTCCGCGAGCCCGTCGAGCGGAACCGGCTCGCCCTCGGACGCCGCCCGCAGGGCCTTGCGGACCACCCGCGCCTCGACGATGCCCGCGTCGGCGAGCAGCGGGGTGTCGAACAGGTCCAGCAAGTGCGGCAGCGACAGCCGCATCCCCGCCCGAGTCGCCGTGGTCGACGCGGTCTGGGTCGGCGCTCCCCAGCCGGGCGGCAGGTCGTGGACGCCCGCGCCGGCGAGGACCGTGCGCAGGACGGCGGTACGCGCGCCGGGCTGGACCCGCAGCGCCTCGGGCAGGTCCCGCGCGGCCCGTACGACCTGGTTGTCGAGGAAGGGCGCGTGCAGCCGCTGGCTGCGCACCTCCGAGGCCTGTTCCATCACGCGGTGGTCCGCGGCGTACCGCGCGAGCGCCGCGCGGGCGCGGGCCTCGCCCGGGCGTTGCACCGAAGTGGGCCGGGTCGCCGCCTCCTGGAGGCGAACCGATACTTCGGCGAGCGCCTCGCCGGTGAGCCACCGCGCCGCCGGCCCGGGCCGGGACCAGGCGAGGGCCGCGAGGGACGCGCCGAGCGGCCCGTCGGCGGCGGGTGCCCGGCGGTTTGCCTCCGGAAGCCGGGCGGCCGCCGTCTCGAGGCCGGTGCGGTAGGGGGTGCGGGCGAGGCGCCGCGCCGCCCGGTAGACGGTGAGCGGCACGAGCAGCGAGCCGGCGGCGGGGCCGGAGGCACGGGCGAGCGCGGAGACGGGTCGGAGCAGCGGCCGTCTCCGGCGGTCCATCAGCAGGTCGGCCAGCCGCGCCGGATGGGCGTCCAGCACCTGCCGGGCTCCGTGCCCGGTGAGGTGGTCGGCGCTGCCGGACGCGAGGCGCCGCCGATTGCGTTCGGCCTCGACGAGCGAGGGCCCCGGCTCGTCGGTGAGCGGGCCGTCCAGGTCGGCGTAGGGGAGGGCCTCGGCGCCCGCGGCGACGACGACGTGGTGCAGCCGGGGATTTTCGGCGATCGTCCCGGCGCGTTCCATCTCGGCCTCGCGTCCCTGCGGGGTGGCGAGGTCGTTGAAGGTGACGGCGAGCAGCCGCTCGCCGGCGCCGGTGCCGTGGCCGAGGATCGTGCCCGGGACGCCGGGCAGACCGGCGGCGAGCAGCGCGAGCGTGCCGGAGGCGCTCCCTCCGGACAGGTCGGCGCCGATGCCGGGCGCGGGTGCACCGCGGGCCGCGCGCCGTTCCGCCGGACCCATGCCGGGCACGGGTCCCGGGTCGGGCGGCAGGGTCTCGGGCGCGTGCCGGGGCGCGGTGAGTCGTGCGCGTACGGCGTCGACGAGGGCGTCCCGCATGGCCTCCGTGGCTCGGCCGGGCTCGAGTTGGGGTGCGGCGACGGCGAGGGAGGCGACGGGCTCGTAGCCGGTGATCTCGCGGGAGCCCTCCCGCAGGATCAGCGCGTGACCGGGCGGGATCCGCTTGACCCCGGCGTACGGGGTGGAGTCGCGCAGCGCCTCCGGGGATTCGGGGCAGGCGAGGAGCGCGGCGAGGTGCCCGATGTCGAGCTGGGCCTCGATGAGGTCGGCCAGGGGCAGTGCGGCGGTCGCGTAGGCCGTGCCGTTGGCCCAGGGGGTGTAGAAGACGGGACGTGCGCCGGCCAGGTCGCCGGTGACGGTGATGCGGCGGCCGACCTGGACCACGGCCGTGTAGCTGCCGGCCCAGGCGGTGAGATGGCGCAGCGCGCCCCCGCGCGCCGCGAGGAGCCCGACGCGCAGTTCCTCGTCCCCGGCGGCACAACAGCCCAGCACGGCCAGGCGGATGGCGGGGGTTCCTCCGGTGAAGCCGGCGGGAGGGCCGGCCGTGACGACGCGGACCTCGTCCGGGCGCCAGTCGCCGACGGCCCACAGCGGATCCGGGTCGCCCCAGAGGAGTTGGGCGCCGACGGGGTGGACGGTGCGGTTCTCGTCGCCGGAGGCGGAGGGGCGGGATCCGACCGCTCCCGCCGTGCCGAAGCTTGCGGCGATACTGCTCCACCCCACCAGCCATCGCATCGCGCCTCCACAGCCTGTGGACAACTTTCGGCACACCCGATTCGGCACGCCCCGATGAGGACATGCTGCCACGACAAGGGCGTACGGGAGGGGCTCCGGGTCGCGCGCGCGAAAAGTGAACGCGCCCCTGGCATTGGCCAAATGGGGCCGTCCGGCCGGCCGGCCGCCGTGAGCCGGCACCGGGGCTCCCGGAGGGCAAAACGCCGTCGAAGGGGCGGCATTCGGCCAATTTGAAGACCATGTAGAGCGGGAAATACCGCAGCAAACAGGCACAGATACACGGTCCGGGAGACGGCACTCGCCTCCCGGACCGGTCCGCCGCCCGCGGGGATTGAGGCGGCGGTGTCCCCCAGCCCATTGGATCCCTGGCCAATGGGCCGACCCACGCAGCACTCATCGAAGCGCTCCCGCCTCGGCCGGAGGAGAGCGCACGCACGGGCGCACGGCCACACGCCGGGAGCACGGCCCCCGAGGGGCGTGCCACCCGAACACACAACAATCTCGCCATACGGAACACCGCCCCTTAACGGTCGGGATGCAGCGAACTACCCTGTGTGTCACTGCTGTTCTCCTCGGGGGGTGCATATTCCCGGGGGCTCGGACACCTGCTCTTGCGTCCGGCTTCCGTGGAGTTGTCCCCCTGTGGGGAGGGCGGAGGAACGCCGGACGCGGATGCCCGGCGGCCGTCTGTGTGTCGAGGGGTGGCGCATGTCCAGGGAGCAACGCGGGCCGAACGAAAAGCTCGGCACCGTTCTCGCCCTCGCGGGAATCAGCAACGCCGGGCTCGCCCGGCGGGTCAACGACCTCGGGGCGCAGCGCGGTCTGACCCTCCGCTACGACAAGACGTCGGTGGCGCGGTGGGTGTCGAAGGGCATGGTGCCGCAGGGCGCCGCGCCCCATCTCATCGCGGCGGCGATCGGGCAGAAACTGGGCCGCCCGGTACCGCTGCACGAGATCGGGCTGGCGGACGCCGACCCGGCGCCGGAGGTCGGCCTGGCCTTCCCTCGGGACGTCGGCGAGGCGGTGAAGGCCGCCACCGAGCTGTACCGGCTGGACCTTGCGGGCCGGCGCGCCGGCGGCGGCGGGATCTGGCAGTCGCTGGCCGGCTCCTTCTCGGTGAGCGCGTACGCCACACCCGCCTCCCGCTGGCTGATCAATCCGGCCGACTCGTCCGTCGAGCGGCCCCTCCGGGCCGCGGAGGGCGGCGACGGCCCGGAGAGCCAGGAGGACGGCCAGGTGCGGGTGGGCCACAGCGATGTGACCAAGCTGCGCGAGGCGGCCGAGGACGCCCGGCGCTGGGACTCCAAGTACGGCGGCGGGGACTGGCGCTCGTCGATGGTCCCGGAGTGCTTACGGGTCGACGCGGCGCCGCTGCTGCTCGGTTCGTACTCGGACGAGGTGGGCCGGGCCCTGTTCGGCGCGACGGCCGAGCTGACCCGCCTGGCGGGCTGGATGGCCTTCGACACCGGACAGCAGGAGGCCGCCCAGCGCTACTACATCCAGGCGCTGCGGCTGGCACGGGCGGCGGCCGACGTACCGCTGGGCGGCTACGTGCTGGCGTCGATGTCGCTGCAGGCGACCTACCGGGGCTTCGCCGACGAGGGCGTGGACCTCGCGCAGGCGGCCGTGGAGCGCAACCGCGGCCTGGCGACGGCCCGCACGATGAGCTTCTTCCGGCTGGTGGAGGCGCGGGCCCACGCGAAGGCGAGCGACGCGGCCGCCGCCGGGGCCGCGCTGAAGGCCGCGGAGAGCTGGCTGGAGCGCTCCCGGGAGGGCGACACGGACCCCACCTGGCTGGGGTTCTACTCGTACGACCGGTTCGCGGCGGACGCCGCCGAGTGCTACCGGGACCTCAAGGCGCCCCGTCAGGTGCGCCGCTTCACCGAGCAGGCACTGTCCCGGCCCACGGAGGAGTACGTTCGCTCGCACGGGCTGCGCCTGGTGGTGAGCGCGGTCGCCGAGCTGGAGTCCGGCAACCTGGACGCCGCCTGCGCGGCAGGCACCCGCGCGGTGGAGGTCGCGGGCCGGATCTCCTCCGCACGTACGACGGAGTACGTACGGGACCTGCTGCACCGGCTGGAGCCGTACGGGGACGAACCGAGGGTGGCGGAGCTGAGGGAGCGGGCCAGACCGCTGCTGATGGCCCCGGCGTGAGCCGTACGCGTCCCGTGACGCGTGTCCCACCCGGTTTAACGCTCCTGTCAGTGGGCCAGTGCATCATCGGGGGCGGGACGGTTTCCCCGGAGAGCACTGCCGGGCTGGAAGGTGTGTGGTGAAGGCGGCCGCATTCGACTGCGACGTACTGGTGATCGGCGGCGGGATCATCGGGCTGTCGACGGCCTATGCCCTGACGCGTGCGGCCCCGGGCACCTCCGTCGTCGTGCTGGAGAAGGAGCGGGGCCCGGCCCGGCACCAGACCGGACGGAACAGCGGAGTGATCCACAGCGGGATCTACTACCGACCGGGGTCCCTGAAGGCACGTTTCGCCGTGCGCGGCGCGGCGGAGACGGTGAAGTTCTGCGCCGAGTACGGCATCCCCCACGAGGTCACCGGCAAGCTCATCGTCGCCACCGGGCGGGATGAGCTGCCCCGGCTGCACGCGCTCGTCCAGCGCGGCAGGGAGAACGGCATCCCGGTGCGCGAGCTGGGCCCCGCCCAGATCGCGGAGTACGAGCCGGAGGTCGGCGGCCTGGCGGCGATCCGGGTCGGCACGACCGGGGTGTGCGACTTCGGGGCCGTCGCCGCCCAGCTGGCGGAGGCCTCCGCCGCCTCGGGTGCGGAGGTCCACTACGGCGAGGAGGTGCGGCTGGTCGACCGGCGCCCGTGGGGTGTCGCGGTCCGTACGTCCACCGGCCGGATCGTCCGGGCCCGCACGATGGTGAACTGCGCGGGACTCCACTGCGACCGTGTGGCGGCGCTCGCCGGGGACCGGACCGGGATGCGGATCGTGCCCTTCCGCGGGGAGTACTACGAGCTGGCGCGTCCCGAGCTGGTGCGCGGTCTGGTGTACCCGGTGCCCGACCCGGCGTTCCCCTTCCTCGGGGTCCATCTCACCCGCGGCATCGAGGGCGGCGTCCATGTGGGACCGAACGCGGTCCCGGCGCTGGCCCGCGAGGGCTACGGCTGGTCCACGGTCCGTCCGGGCGAGCTCGCGGCCACGCTCGCCTGGCCCGGTTCCTGGCGGATCGCCCGGCGCCACTGGCGCTACGGCGCCGGCGAGCTGCACCGCTCATTCTCGAAGCGCGCCTTCACCGCGGCCGTGCGGCGCCTGTTGCCGGCCGTCACGGAGGACGATCTGCGGCCGGTGGCCGCGGGGGTCCGGGCCCAGGCGGTGCTCAGGGACGGCACCCTGGTCGACGACTTCATGATCAAGGAGTCGCCCCGTGCGGTCCACGTGCTGAACGCCCCGTCCCCGGCGGCGACCGCCTCGCTGCCGATCGGCCGGGAGGTGGCCAGGCGGGCCCTCGCCCACCTCGCCGGGGTGTGACGCACGCCGTCCCCCGAAGATGCCCACCGCCGTACACTCGGGGCATTGTGTCTGAGTTCGAGAACGCCACCGCCGAGGGTCCGCGCGGGGACGCCCCGCGTACCGCCACCGCCACGCGGCCGAAGGGCGAGCCCCGGTTTCCCGGTGGCCCCGCCGCCGACCCCGCGGGTTCGCACCACGAGCGCCGGATCCGCAGCTTCCAGCCGCGCCGGAGCCGGGTGACGGCCGGGCAGGCCGACGCGCTGCAGCGCCTCTGGCCGGTCTGGGGGCTGGACATCGACGGGCTGCGCACGCTCGACCTGGACGGGATGTTCGGCGGACTGCCGGTCGTCCTGGAGATCGGCTTCGGCATGGGCGAGGCGACCGCGCAGATGGCCGCGGCCGACCCGGCCACGGGCATTCTCGCCGTGGACGTCCACACCCCCGGCCAGGGCAATCTGCTCGGGCTCGCGGAGCGGGAGGGCCTGAGCAACGTACGGGTGGCCAACGGCGACGCGATCATCCTGCTCCGCGAGATGCTGCCGCCGGCTTCGCTCGACGGCCTGCGGGTGTACTTCCCGGACCCCTGGCCCAAGAAGCGCCATCACAAGCGCCGGCTGATCCAGCCCGAGTTCCTCACCCTGGCGGCGAGCCGGATGAAGCCGGGGGCGGTCCTCCACTGCGCGACCGACTGGGAGCCGTACGCCGAGCAGATGCTCGAGGTGCTGTCCGCCCATCCGGACTTCGAGAACACCCACGAGGACGGCGGATACGCGCCCCGGCCGGCCTTCCGTCCGCTGACCCGGTTCGAGGGCCAGGGCCTCGACAAGGGCCATGTGGTGCACGACCTGCTGTTCCGCCGCCGGGGCGCATGACGGGACGGATGCGGTGCACCCGACGGCACCACGCGCCGTCGCGCACTGTCCGTGCCGCTCGTTAGGGTCGTGTGGTGTCCGACTGGTCCCCGCAGCCGCATCCGGCCGCCCGCCCCGCCGTCCCGGCGTGCGACGAGCGGCCGCTGTTCGACGCCGTACCGGAGCGTGCCCGCTGGCGCTACAAGCCGCGCCGCGACTTCTGGCGCAGCAAGGCCGTGCGCGCCTGGGCACTGATCACGCTGCTCGCCCTCTCGGGGCTGGTGATCCTCGCGCTGGTGCGCGAACAGACCGGCACCGAGGGCTTCCTGGTGGGGCTCGGTCTCGCCGTGCTGCCGGTGCCGCTGCTGATGGGCGCGTTCCGCTGGCTGGACCGGGTCGAGCCGGGCCCCTGGCGGAACCTCGTCTTCGCCTTCGCGTGGGGAGCCTGCGCGGCGGCACTCGTCGCGATCATCGCCAACTCGTTCGCGACCCAGTGGATAGCCACCGCCACGGCCGACCCGACGCACGCGGACACGATCGGTGCGACGGTCATCGCCCCCGTCGTGGAGGAGACCGCCAAGGCGGCGGCGGTGCTGCTGGTGTTCCTCTTCCGAAGGCGGGACTTCACCGGCCTCGTCGACGGTGTGGTGATCGCCGGTTTCACCGCGGCGGGCTTCGCGTTCACCGAGAACATCCTCTATCTCGGCAACGCCTTCGGCGAGGACCAGGAGTTCGGCACCTCGGGCTTCGCCTCCGTCACGGCGGCGACGTTCTTCGTGCGGATCGTGATGTCGCCGTTCGCCCATCCGCTGTTCACCGTGCTCACGGGCATCGGCTTCGGGCTGGCGGCCGCCACCGCGCGGCACCGGCGGGTGCGCAGGGTCGCGCTGCCCATGCTCGGTCTGCTCCTCGCCATGAGCGTGCACGCGCTGTGGAACGGTTCGGGCGTCTTCGGCCCCTGGGGCTTCTTCGCGGTGTACGCGGCGTTCATGGTGCCCGCCTTCGGACTGCTGACCTGGCTGGCGGTGTGGACCCGCCAGCGTGAGCTGCGCACGGTCGCGGCCGAGCTGCCCGCCTACGCCGCGGCCGGCTGGCTGGCCCCCGCCGAGCCGCTCGCCCTGTCCTCCATGAAGGCCCGCACGATGGCCCGCGATGTGGCGGGCCGCACCCACGGCCCGGCCGCCGCGCGCGCCGTCTCCGAGTACGAGGTCTTCGCCACCTCGCTCGCCTTCCTCCGGCACCGGGCCGAGCGGGGCACGGCCGGGCCGGACTTCGTCGCCCGGGAGCAGGAGCTGCTGCACCATCTGTGGCAGCGCAGGGATCTCGCGGGCCCGGCCCTGACGTACGCCGCCCGTGCGACGGGCCGCGCCTGGCAGCCCCCGCCGCATCTGGACTACAGCGGTTTCAACCCGTACCGCGGCTGACGCTCCCCGCCGGGCGCCGGCCGGACGGTCGTGCACGCCGGGCGGGTTCGCACGGAGACGGCAGGCTTCCGGACACGGCACGGCCGACGGCCCGGCCGCCGGTATGACGGGTGCCGGGCCGTCGGCCTGCGGAGCCCGGGGACTCCGTACGGATGGATCAGACGGAGAGGCCCTTGCCGCGCAGCCACGCGGCGGGGTCGATACCGTCGCCGCCCGGGGTGTGCACCTCGAGGTGCAGGTGCGGGCCGGTGACGTTGCCGGTGGCGCCGACCCGGCCGATGGTCTCGGAGGTGGAGACCTTCTGCCCCACGCCGACGGTCATCGACGACAGGTGGCAGTACCAGACCTCGGTGCCGTCCTCGAGTTCCAGCACGATGCGGTAGCCGTACGAGCCGGACCAGCCGGCCGACTTGATCGTGCCGCCGTGCACGGCCTTGACCGGGGTGCCCGTCGGCGCGGCGAAGTCGAGGCCCGTGTGGTAGCCGGAGGACCACATGGATCCGGCCTGCCCGTACGTCGAGGTGAGCGTGTACGACGAGGTCGGCAGGGAGTAGCTCGCGGCGAGCTTGGCGAGGCGCTCGGCCTCCGCCTTGCGGGCGGCCTCCTCCGCGGCCTTGCGCTCGGCCTCGGCGGCGGCTTCGGCGGCCTTGGCCGCCTCGGTCTTCTGCTGCTTCGCCTCGGCGGCGGCCTGCTCGGCGGCGGCCTGTTCGGCGGCCGCCCGCGCCTCGGCCTCGGCCTCGACCTGCTGCTGCTCGGCCTGCTGGAGGATCCGGGCGCGCAGGGCCTCGCCCGCGTCACCGCCCTGGGCCGGGCTGTCGGCCGTGGTGAGCGGTCCGTCCGCGACGGCCTCGTCGGACTCGTCCGACATCAAGGAGCCCACGCCGGGAAGCGATTCGGGGTCGGGGAGTTTGTCCGCGATGACGTCGGGAAGGGAGATGGAGACCGCGGGCTTGTCCTGGGCGGTGGCCATGCCGCCCGCGCCGACCGCGGCGATGACGCCGACACCGAGAACGGTGGAGCTCCGTGCGAGCCCGTTGCGCTGCTTGACGACGCGGTGCCTGCCACGGACGGGACGGACCGATTCCTCGGTCGGGTTCCACTCCTCCGCCCCGGGGGCGGGAGCCCACTGGTCGCTGGGGACCCACTGCGTAGTGGGGGGCTCCTGGAGGGCAGGCTCGTTGGACGCCACGGAGGCGTGCTCCTTTCCTTCCTTCTCGCCTACCGGGTTAGCTGACGGGTTCGGAGCAGGAAGGTCTCCTACGGGCACGGCGAAGTGCCCGATTCACCCCAATTGGTGGTTCCCCGGTTCCCTTGCGGGATTCGGCGCGTGCGCACGGTGCCGTCTCTTGCGACGGCAGGGACGACCGCGCTGCGTTATCGAACGTTAATAGAGATCGAGGCCGGATTCCAAGCTGTTCCGACTGATCGTTAAGGCCGTTGGCCAGGACTTATCTGCAACAACAGGGCCGAAACGGGCAAGTTGATCGACCTTCGTTCGGGGTGGCAGATCTGACTGTTCGTCAAATGTTATGCGGAGGGCTTCCTTTCGGTTACGTTCCGTGGCATCGCCCTTCACAGGCAGCCCCGATGTCCCGCACGCCACACGGGCACCCCTCTGCTCACGGGACGACGGACATCGTCCTGCGCCGCGGTGGCTGCCGCTCCTCCTGACGGGTGACCGCGAGCAGCGCCATGTCGTCCGTCGCCGCACCGCCCGTGTGCCGGCGCACATCGGCGACGACCACGTCCAGCAGTTCCTCCGGACCGGAGAAGACACGGCCGCCCAGCCGGCGCCGCGGGTCGTACATGACGCCGTGCGAATCGCGCGCCTCGGACAGGCCGTCGGTGTAGAGGAGGAGCGTGCCGCCGGGCGGATAGGGGGTCTCGGACATCCGGTCCGCCCAGGTTCCGAGGCCCATGCCCAGGGGCAGCGCGCGCTCGGGCGGATCCAGCACGAGCAACGCGCCGTCCGCCGCGAGCAGCAGCGGCGGCGGATGCCCCCGGTTGACGATCCTGATCTCCCCTCCACCGCGCGGGATCTCGGCGAGCACGGCAGTGGTGAAGCCCTCGAAGGCGTCGAACCCGGCTTCCCGCGCGCCTTCCCGCGCCAGCGCCCGCTCCAGCCGCTCCGCGACACCCGCCAGCGAGTCCTCCTGCTCGGCAGCCTCCCGGAAGGCGCCCAGGACCACGGCCACCGTCCCGACCGCGCCCAGACCCTTCCCCCGCACGTCCCCCACGATCAGCCGCACCCCGTACGGCGTCCTCTGCACGGCGTACAGGTCCCCTCCGATGAAGGCGTCCTGCTCGGCCGCCTCGTACCGGGCTGCGACCTGCAGGCCGTCGATCCGCTCGTCCGGCCTGGGCAGCACGGCCCGCTGCGCCGCCTCCGCGACGACACGGGCCGACGCCAGGCGTTCGCCGCTGCGGCGCACGATCTGGTTGATGAAGAGGGCCAGCACGGAGACCGTGAACACGGTCAGCAACTCGGTGACGGCCGGGATCCTCTGGAGCCGGTCGCTGTAGACGTGCAGACCGGTCACCGCCGCGCAGGCGGCGACGCCGGTGGCCAGCGTGTAGAGCATCGAGGCGAACGGGGCGGCGATCAGCGGCGCCGCGGTGAAGAGGGGGGCGGCCGTGAAGGTGTCCGGCGTTCCCAGGTCGTAGAAGGCCCCGCCGACGATCAGCAGCCACGGGAGGACAGCGACGAAGCGGCGGCCGCCGTTCGGCCGCTTTCCCTTGCCGCGTTCTCGATGCCGCACCAGTGGTCTCCTGCCGGGTCCGTCCAGGGCCGCGGACGCACCGCACCCCCTTCAGGCTGGCCGCAGCCGCGCCGCGCCACGAATCGCCATCGGCCAACCGGCCCAGCCCCGCGGGCGCCGCCGCGCCGGTGCGAGAGAGTCACCAGGGGGCCCTCCTGGTGACGGTGCCGCTCACGGGCGACCGGCCGTCGCCGCCGCCCCGTACCGGCCCGGTACGCGCCGGGCGCGGCTGGTGGTCGTCGCTGAGATGGCGCTCCGCGTAGACCCTCGTCGCGTCCCTGACGAAGACCGCGGTGCCCTCGCCGTGCCGGTCGTATTCGGCCGTGAAGCGCGGGTCGGCCACGTACATCTCTCCCAGCCCGATCAGGTACGACCTGGTGGGGGCGACTGTCGCCGACAGCCACTCGCGGTGCCGGCGGGCGATGGCCTTGACCTCGTCGCTGTCCGGCGCGAGCCCGTCCTTCGGGGTGCGTGCGCAGTGCGGCGGCCGTGTCCCGCTGCCCCTCCAGGGCCTGCGCGATGGGCGGGCAGGCCGAGGCCCAGCTCCCGCAGCAGCAGGATGCGCTGCAGCCGGACCAGGGCTTCCTGGTCGTAGTAGCGGTAGCCGTTGCCGCCGCTCCGGCTCGGTGCGAGCAGGCCGAGCTCCCCGTGGTGGCGAAGCGTGCGACTCGTCGTGCCGGCCACTCCTGGCGTTCCTGGATGGGCCCCTCCATGCCGAGAACGCCAGATCTTGGACGTTGCGTAAAGGTCAAGTCGAAAAGGCCGGACCCCCGGGAGGCGCCGGCCCCGCGGACCTACGCGGCTCGGCGGACGTACGCGGCCCCGCGGACGAACGCCTGCTCCGGAATGCGGGCCGCACGAGGCAGGCAAGAGGTGGAGGGGCCCGAACCCACCGAGGGCCCGGGACCATGTGGTCCCGGGCCCTCGGCCTTCAGTAGCGGGGACAGGATTTGAACCTGCGACCTCTGGGTTATGAGCCCAGCGAGCTACCGAGCTGCTCCACCCCGCGTCGGTGAACACCACCTTACGCTATGCGGAGCAAGATCAATTACATTTTCCCCGGTCGGCCGCCCGGAGCCTTCGGAGCGGGTCCCGGCACCCCTGACTCGGCGACGGCGCGACACCCCCTTCCCGGGGCGGAAAACCTGTCCGCCCGGGTCCTGTCCACACCGCTGACCTGCAACTACTCCGCGATCTCGGTGCGCTCCCACCACTCGTAGACGGTCAGCCGCCCCTCGGGGGCGTCCTCGTGGCGGGTCGTGGCCTTGAAGTGCTCGTAGCCGCCGCGATGCGGAATCTTCAGCTCCTGCCCCGGAGGGGTGATCGGCACGACCTGCCCCCGCAGATCGTCCGGCCCGCCCTCGAGGCGTGCCTTGCTAGCCATACCTCCAGTCTTCCCCCTCCGGAGACCACCCCGCACGCCCGGCGCCGCCGATCACCCCGTCCGGGCCCGCGGACGCCCCGGGCCGGGGTGCATCCGCGGGCGTCGGGGGAGCGGGAACCGCCGCGCGTGCCGCAGGTGCGGCCGTCCGCAGTGAGGGGAGAGGCCCGGCCCCTCGGGCGAGGGCCCTGACGGGGCTTCACGGGGCTCTCGGCCCGGCGCGGTTCGTCCGTGGGGCCGGGGACGCGAGGCCCCGACGCGCCCCGCACGAGCGGTGCCCGGCCGGACGTTGTCCGGTCGGGAGAGGACGGCCGGGCCAGACCTGCCCCGCCGGGTACAGCCCCTCCAACCCCGCCCGGCGACCCCGACGCCCTCGTATGCCGACGCGACGGCGCGCCCGCGCCCGAACCCACCGAGCGCCGCGGCCTGCTGTCCGCAGGCCTCGCCCCTCAGCGCCGCCAGTACCCATGAACACGACGCGCCCCCTTGTCTGGCCACCGCGGCCGGGCAAGGGGGCGCCTTCGTGCGTCCGGGGGTCAGGCGCCGGGTCGCCGGTTGTACGCCTCCAAGGTGGCCTTGGTCGTCGAGGCATCCTGGAAGACCAGCTCCCACGGGCCGCTGTTCACGTCGAACTCCTTGCCGAACCCGACCCACTTGCCGGTCATACGCCGTCCTGTCGGCTCGACGAGCAGCTGGATCGCGCCGTGGTAGCGGGCCCCGCGGTAGTAGCCGTCGGCAGCGGTCTGCTCCGTCCATGTACCGGTGGCGACGTGGCCGTCGACCTCGAGGTCCATCGCGAGCGGGCTGTCGGAGGAGCCGGGCAGGCTGCGTACCGTGAGCCGGTTGCCGTGCTGGAGCACGACGACGTAGTGCTGCCCGGTGTACGAGGCGTCGCGGCCGCTGGAGAAGTGCTCGTAGCGGGACAGCCACACCGGAGTAGTTCCGGTGCGCGGCCTGCGGTTCGGCCTGCGGCTTGGCGGCCGACGCGGGCGCGATGCCGTTCGCCGACGCCTCGACGTCGTGACCACCGTGCCCGTCCTCGGAGACCAGTCCGGCCGCCGTGGCGGCGTAACGGCTCATCACGTGACGGTCTGACCGTGCGCGTATACCGGGTCACCCCGGCAACAGGCGCACACACTCCGGTCAAGGAGCGCACGCTCCCGCCCACCGAAGTGCCGATGGCCACGGGCGCGTTCCCACCGTGCTCCTGCCCCCGCTGCCGCAAGGGCGGAGTCCGGTGAGCCCGATGTGGGACGACGAGCCGGTGCACGCCGCCGGCATCTGTGCCGCGTGCGGACTGAGATCGCGCACATCGAGGCCGCCGGCTTCACCGTCGACCGCGACCTGTGGCGCGGACCGACCGACACCCTCGTCTCCGTGGCCGCCGAGTGCCAGCACTCCGACGAGTCCGGACCGATCGTGACCATCCCCAAGCCCAAGGGCTGAGCGACCCCTAGGCTGCGGCACGGAAGGGAGGACGCCGTGTCCGAATGGATCGACCCCCGGCACGCCCAGCTGGTCGCCGCGTGGAAGCGCACGCAGCAGCCGAACTCCCGAGACCCGGAGGAGCCCCGCCCCCGGCGCGCTTTCGTCGTGCCGCAGCGTTAACCCCAGACCGCCCCGGCCCGCCGTCCCCCGTCGGCGAGCCGGGGCTTCCTCATGCCCGGGCACAGGGGTACACGTCAGCGTGTACCCCTTCGCGGGAGGGGGCGGACGGACATGATCGTTAGCGCTTCGGCTGAGCATCGACTGAGCACGCGCCCGGTATGCCCGACTCCAACGAGATCAGCACCCGGCCGGATAGTCCCTGACCAGGTGCTGAGCGAGTAGGCCGTGTGGGACTCGAACCCACAACCAACGGATTAAAAGTCCGCTGCTCTGCCAATTGAGCTAACGGCCCTCGGCGAGTCATCCCCGAGCATAGCCGTACGGCGCCCGGCATCCGATCGGGTATCGGTCGCCGGGCGCCGTCGCAGGCGGAAAGCGCGATCCGGCCGGCCTGTACGCGCCGGTCGGAGCGGTGCCGCGAGCCGGTGTGCGCCGGGGCGTGCCGGCGCCGGGCGGCCCCGGACCGCCGTTCGCCCGCCCGGGCCTCGGCACACCTCAGTACAGCGCGCGGTAGTGCTGCCAGCCCGTGCCCAGCGTCACCGTGGCGCCGAACGACCCTTTGCCGTCGCCCTTGTTGCGCAGCAGCTTGCCGTTCGTGTCGCGGGAGAGGAGGTCCGGGAGGCCGTCGCCGGTGATGTCGCCGACGCCGAGGATGTCGCTGCGGCCCGCGCCCCAGTCCTTGAACACCAGCACCCGGGGCTTCAGCGAGCCGGTGCCGGTGCCCCCGTAACGCCACAGCTCGCCGCCCGGGTCCCGGGCGAGCAGATCGGCGTGGCCGTCCCGGTCGACGTCGCCCGCGCCGATCAGGCGGTACCCCTTCCACCCCGAGCCGATGACGACACCCGGATCGAGACCGGCACGGGCGTTGGAGCGGTAGAGGTAGAGCTTCCCGGTGGCGCTGTGCCGGGACAGCAGGTCGGGGCGGCCGTCGCCGGTCAGGTCGCCTGGCGCGGCGAACGCGTCCATGCTGTTCCAGCCCGTACCGATCCGCACATGGGCGCTGCCCTGGCCGGGCGGGAAGTACACGCCCTCGCAGCGGCCGCCGATGCGCCACATCCCGCCGTCCACGGTGCGCAGCAGCATGTCGTCGCAGCCGTCGCCGTCGATGTCGCCGAAGGGGACGAACCGCGTGGCCGGGTGCCAGGGTCCGGTGGCCCAGTAGCCGCTCGCGCCGATGCGGTGGGCCGACAGCTTTCCGCCCGTGGTCATCGCGTAGTACTCGCCGAGGCCGTCGCCGTTGGCATCCCGGAACGCGGACGATCCGCCGGTGAGCCGCATCGAACCGGAGCCGAAGCCGCGCATGCCGGTGCCGTCGCCGGCGTCCGCGGTGAGGGTCCACGTGTACGGGCCGCTCGCCGCCTCGATGCCGTCCGCCGTGCGTCCGTCCCAGCCGGCCCGGATCGCGGCGCCGTCCCGCTCGGTGCCGGAGAGCACCCGTGCGACCTTGCCGTACGCGTCGGTGAACGTCAGCTTCCAGGAGGCCACTGGGCGGCTCATCCGCCAGTGCCCCCACCAGCGTGCGGACTCCTCGCCCAGGTCGAGCGCCGGGTCCGTGCGGGCGTTCAGCAGCGCGAGCGGGGAACGCGGAACGGTGACCGGCTTGATGTGGACGGCGCCGTCCTCGTCGGTGTACGCCATGTGGCCGCCGTACTTGTCGACGGTCCAGTTCCAGATGTGCTCCCGGTCGGTGATCAGCTGCTCGGACGTGGGCTGCCCGGCACCCCGGTGGAAGTCGAGCAGCCGCAGCTCGGCCTTCCCGGGGACCTCCCGGACGAGGAAGCCGTCGCCGAGTTCGGTCCGGTGCGCCGCCGGCACCGGGATGCCTCGCCGGGCGGTGTGGTCCCACACCCCCGCCTTGTCCTGGTCGGTGCAGCGCCAGTAGAGCCAGCGCCCCACCGCCTGGAGCGCGTCCGGCCGGCATCCGGAACCCAGCTCCAGATCCGCCGAGTTGGCCTTGGTCCGCAGGTCGTACGAGTTGACCGTGCCGACTCGGGACCCCGGCTTCCAGAGTTTGTCGCCCCACACGGCGGAGGCGGTGATGGAGCGGCTGTGGACGAGCCCGCCACCCGCCGGGTCGGCGTCGGCCTTGTCGAAGGAGCCGATGAACTGCTGTGCGCGCCTGGTGTTGTTGACGACGACGTACGGTCCCGCCGCGTCGACGACGAGGTCGGGTGACTCGAACCAGCCGAGCGACGTCTGGCTCCCCGGCACCTGCCCGCCGGCCGCCTCCTGGCCCCCGAGCGGGGTGTTGTAGCCGACGCGGCCGTCGCCCAGCGCCCACAGGCGGGACTCGAAGGCGTCACAGAGCTCCTCGGTGGAACCGTGGCAGGGCCACTGCACCCAGAAGCGGGGATCGGCCAGCCGGCGGGGGCCGGGCGTGGGGGTGCCGGTGGCCGGGAGGTCGTACTCGTACAGGCCCCGCCACTGCTCCGGATCCACCCAGGCGGTGGCGCTGAGCCGTCCGCCGCCCAGGGCGAGGGTCTCCGGACGGGCGGGGCGGTCCCCGCGGGTGCCGAGCGTGATCACGATCTCGTCGTCCGCGGCGCGCGTCGCGGCAGGCAGGGAGGCCGCCCGGACCGGGGAGAGAGCGACACCGCCGGCGGCGAGCGCGACGGCGGTCCCGATCACGAGCAAGGAGTGTCCGAACGTGCGGGTGATCATGTCAGCCCCCTGGTGGACGCGACGTCCCATCGTCGCCTTGGAAGCTATGACCCGCAGGACTCCCCATGGGTTGTACAGGATTGAATGATCCTCAGGAGAGGTAGCTGTACCTCTTCCAGTGCTTCGACGTGATCAGCTTCGACGCGATGAAGCCGCCCTGGTTGTTGACGTTGTAGAGGTACGCGGCGCCCGTCGGTGTACGGCCGATGACGTCCTGGCGGCCGTCGCGGTCGAAGTCGCCCGACGCGACGACGGTGTTGAAGGTGTTCCAGCCCGCACCCGCCTTCGTACGCGGCAGGAACCCGCCCCGGCCGTTGCCCCGGTACAGCCATAGATCGCCCTTGGCGTCACGGGCGAGCAGGTCGGCGCGCGCGTCGCCGGACAGGTCGCCGCGTCCCGTGATCGCCGTGAACTGGCCCCAGCCGACGCCGATCTTCACACGCGCGCCGACCCCGCCGGACGCCGTGCCGGGGTGCATCCACAGGAATCCGGACGCGTCCCGGCCGATGACGTCGGGGTGGCCGTCGCCGGACAGGTCACGGACGGCGAAGAGGCGGTTGTAGCGGTTCCATCCGGTGCCGAGGCCGACCCGGGCGCCGGGTTCGAGATTCTCGTTCACCGGGATGCGGTAGAGCGTGCCGCCCGGCGTGCGGCCGAGGAGGTCCGCGTAGCCGTTGCGGTTGAGGTCGCCGGTCTGGAGCAGCAGGTTGTACTCGTCCTCGAAGAGCTGCCCGGTGCTGTCGACCGGGTCCTTGGTGAACGGACCCCACTGCAGAAGGTCGAAGATGCCCGGTCCGGGTTCGCGGCCGAGCACCGAACCGCTGGTCCAGTGGTCGAGGTCGACGTCCCGCGTCCACTCATCGATCACCGGGCGGTAGGAGGGCACCGCCGTGTAGATCCGGAAACCGCCGGTCACGCACGCGGTGGGTCCCGTCGCGGAGACCGCGATCAGCTTTCCGCCCGCCACGAGCGCGCCGCCGGAGTCCCCGGCGCACTGCTCCTGGGGAGCGGGCTCCGGCGTACCGGGAGCGGCGGAGGTGCAGATCATCCCCGGGGGCAGGCTGCTGCCCAGGCCGAGCGCGGCGGCGCAGTCGGCGCTGCGGCGCACCACGACCTGCTCGGCGTGACGGACCCGCTGCGCGGTGGGGCCCGCCGGAGCCGCCCACGAATGGAACGTGGCGGGCTTCCCGGCCTGGTAGAGCACGGTGTCCGCGGACCCGGCGAGAACGGGCCTGCCGTACCGCGAGGGGTTGAGGTGGCTGTCGATGTGGACGCCGACCCCGAACTGGCGGTTACCGGGGCTGAACTGGGGGTGCGCGCGGTAGTCGGGCCGGTTGCCGCCGCCTGCCACCTCGCCGGTGGCCAGGTCGTAGTCGTAGGCGAAGTCCTTTTCGGACCGTCCCGTGAAACAGTCCGGCGTCGCGAGGGTGCGGGTGGGCGAGAGGGTGATTCCGGTGCAGGCACGCTTCCTGCCGTCGGCCTCGTTGTCGAAGTACAGCGGGATGAGCCAGGAGGGGGTCGCGGGCGCGGCGGCGCGGGGCGTCGTCGCAGCCGCGGGCCGGGCGTCCGCGGACTGAGCAGTGGTCGGGGCCTGGGCTCCGGCCGGGGCCTGGGCGACGGGGGCCGCCGCCGTGCCGGCCTGGGCGGTGCCGGCCGCCCCGGCCAGCAGTCCGCCCGCGACCGCGGTCGCGGTGAGCAGGGTGACAGCGGCCCGTAGCGGGGTGCTGGTCTTTCTCATGAGTGGAGCTCCGGCTGGGAGGTGGGAAGGGTGCGGAACGGTGTGGGAGCCGAGGTTGGGGTCGGGGAGGGCGTGCCGGGTGGGTCCGGGCCGGGTCAGCCGAGCGCCGCGTACCCCTTCCAGCTCGCTGCTGTGATCAGCTTCGGCGCGGTGAAGCCGCCGGTGCGGTTGACGTTGTAGAGGTACACGGCGCCCGCGGAGGTACGTCCGATGACGTCCTGGCGTTCGTCCTTGTCGAAGTCGCCCGACGCGACGATCGCGTTGAAGGAGTTCCAGCCCGCGCCGGCCTTGATGCGCGGCAGGAACCCGCCCCGGCCGTTGCCCCGGTACAGCCACAGATCGCCCTTGCCGTCACGGGCGAGCAGATCGGGAAGCGCGTCCCCGGACAGGTCGCCACGGCCGGCGATGGCCGTGAACTGCCCCCAGCCCACGCCGATCTTCACCCGCGCACCGAGACCGCCGATGCCCGTGCCGGGGTGCATCCACAGATACCCGGACGCGTCCCGGCCGACGACATCCGGCTGGCCGTCACCGGAAAGGTCACGGACGGCGAGCAGTCGGTCGTACCGGTGCCAGCCGGTGCCGAGGCTGGTGCGTGCGCCCAGTACGTGACCGGCGTCGAGCGGTGATGTTCACGGGCACGGTTCCGTCTTCGGCCTCGTCGCCTTCGGCTGCCCGCAGCCCGGAATGCGCATCGCTGGAGGGCCGCCGTCACAGGGCGGGTGGCGCCCGTGGCGTGATCCGTCCACAGCAAGCCCGCACTGCCCTCCTGGTCGTGGAGGAACCCGCCGTCCCCGGCCTCCAGCACTGAGTCCTCGCGCGGGACGAACCGTGCCCCGGCGGGCACCACGGTCTCCTGGGCGAGCGCGCGGCCGTCCGCGGCGGTGGCAGGAGCGGTCAGCGGGCCCAGGCCCGCACCCAGCGAGACGACCACGGCGAGGGCCGCCGTGCGTGTCGAGGTTGAACGTTGCTTCATCCGAAGTCCCCTTCCAGGGATGAGCCGCGCCGTGACACGGCACGCGGGGGCTCGCTTTGTTCGAGGGCTCCGGCCCGTGTCCGCCAGGGGACACGGGCCGGATCACCACCAGCGTCGGCCAGGGTCAGAACAGGCCCTTGTAGCCCTGCCAGCCCGTCCCGATCTTCACCGTCGAACCGAACGACCCCGCCCCGTTGCCGTTGTTGCGCAACAGGTCACCGGCCGCGTTCCGGGAGATCAGGTCCGCCTTGCCGTCCCGGTTCAGATCACCGACGCCGACGAACACGTTCCGCCCGGTCGCCCACTTGTTGCCGAGCGCCAGCGCCCGCGGCTTCACCGTGCCCGCCGACGTACCGTCGTACCGCCACAGCGAGTTGACCCCATCCACCGCAAGCAACTCGCCGATGCCATCGCCGTTCAAATCCCCCGCGCCAAAGACCGCCCGGTACAGCTTCCAGTTCGTGCCGATCTTCCCGCGGGCCTTCAGACCACCGCTCCCGTTGTCCGCGTACAGGTACATGTCCCCCGTCGACGCCTGCCGCGCCACCAGATCCGGACGCCCGTCACCCGTCAGATCACCCGGCGAGGTCAGCACGTTGAACTGCCCCCACACCGTGCCGAGCGACGCGTACGCGGTCGCCGGCGTCAACGCCTTCCCACAACCCGGCCGGTACGCCCGCAACTCACCACCCAGCCGCACCAGCACGTCATTGCACCGGTCACCGTTCAGATCACCGAACGGCACCACCACCGCCGACGTCGACCAACCACCGCCCGACGTCGCACCCGCCAGAGTCCCCGAACCGCTGCCATGCCGGAACGCCACCGCGCCCGACGAACTCAGCGACACCAGATCACCCACACCATCAGGACCAGAGGGCCCCGCATGATCGCGGCGCACCGCACCCGCACCACTCAGCTTCACCGCGCCGGACACCGTAAGTGGCGCACCCTGGCCGTCGGCGGGAAGGGCTGTCAGGGTCCAGGAGTACACGCCGTTGCCGACCAGACGGCCGGACTCGTCCTTCGCGTCCCAGGCGGGAGCCACCAGACCTCGTGCCGATCCGCCGCTCAGCGTGCGCACCACCGTGCCGCTCGCCGTGCTCCTGACGGTCAGCTTCCACGAGGCCGTCGGCGTGGACAGCCACCAGCGGGGCCGCCAGGGCGCGGCGCCGCCGTTCACCGCCTGCGCCGCCGGGACGTCGGCATCGGCAACGGCCACGGACGGTGCCGCACCGCTGCCCACCAGGTGGACGGCGTGCCCGGTGTCCGTCCAGGCCACGGTGCCGGTCGCCGGGTCGACGGCCCACGGCTGATAGGACCTGCGGTCGTCGGTGAGTGTCCGCACGGTGCCACCGTCACGGAGGTCTTTCAGCTTCAGTGCATTGCCGACCGGGTAGACGACGAAACCGTCGCCGAGCTGCGCTCCCACACCGGACGCCGTGCTCAGCGGGGTGCTGGTCTTCGTCTGGAGGTCGAGGATCCCCTCCCCGTCCTGCGAGCCGACGCAGCTCCACAGCAGCCGGCGGCCGATGACGGTCACCCCGTCGAGCGTGCATCCGGGCAGGTGGGCCGATTCGCTCCGCTCCCCCGTCCTGATGTCGTACCCGACGGCCCAGTCGCCGTCGTCGGTCCAGAGGGTGGTGCCGGACAGGGACACCGCGTACACCGGCAGCGTCCTCAGCACCTTGCCGGTGTCGATGTCGACGACCCGGGTGCCCCACGTTCCGTCCGCCGCGCTCCCGCGGACCACGGCCCAGCGGCCCCAGGCACCGACGAGGCCCGCGTATCCCGTACCGGTGTCGATCTTGGTCGCGGGAAGCCGGGCCCCTTCGGCCAGCCGGTGCAGCGGTACGACGGGCTCTCCCCAGACGGGGGTCTTCCCGCCGTACACGACGCGCCCGTCGCCCGTCTCCACGAAGGTGGGGCAGTAGCTCTGGAAGCAGGCGTCCGGCTGGTCGGGCACCCAGCCGCGGTCCTTCCGCGCACCGGCGGCGGGCACGCCGCCGGACTGCTCGACGGTCCGCGTGTGGAGGCCGGTGAGGCCGGCCGCCGCGCTCGCCTCCACACTCGTCAGCCGACCCTGCCGGAACGAGAGCTGATGGACCTCGTTCGGCACGGCCTTCACCTGGACGGGGGTCTCGCGGGACACCGTGGCCCGCCCCGCCGCGTCGGCCCGGAGCGCCTGCACGCCCCACTCGGACATGCTCGCCCCGCCGTGCACCAGCAGCCCGCCGCCGGGGGTGAACGTCGCCTTGCCGCTCGACCTCGCCAGCAGTGTGCGCACGGCGCTCCCGTCCAGCGGACGGGCCTCGACGCGCCACACCGGCAGGTTCTCGTCGGGCTGTCCGAGGGCTGAATCGTGCCGCGCGACGATGAGCTCCCCGCCCACCATGCCCAGCAGCCGCGCGTCGCCCTCGGGGAGCGGGACGGTCCGCTCCGGCGTGTCGAGGTCACCGCGTGCGTACACCGATACCTGACCGTCCGACCAGATCAGCAGCCGGTCCGGCGTCAGGGCGAACCGTCTGGTCGCCAGTTCCTCGTCGTTCCCGATCGGTACGACGCGCGCCAGGGTCACGTCCATCCATACGTTCCCGGCGCCGGGCAGGGCCATCACCAGGCCGCCGGCGTCGCCCAGCCCCTGCAGGACGGCGTAGGAGTTGACCCCCGCGGGCACGCCCTCGACGAGCCTGTCGCGCAGCTGCCCCGTCTCCATGTCGAGCACGTGGAAGCGCATGCCGTCGCCGAGCGAGTCGCGGGTGAGGACGTTCCGGCCGAACGCCCCCACATAGCTGTGGCCGGACGGCACCGGCACGGTGACGGTCCCGCCCGCGGCCATGTCCCGCAACTCCACCCGCAGGGGCGACTCCAGGAGACGGGCGACGACGTCCGAGCCCGTACCCCGCTGGAAGTCGTCCCCCGCGTGGCTCTCGACGCTGTCGAGCTGGACGTCGGTGGTGGCGCCGTAGGCCCGCCAGACGGTGCCACGCCCCGCCTCGTGGCGCAGATGGCCGTGCGGCCCGGTGTTGAGCAGTGTGCTGCGCAGGGGCAGTTCGCTCGTCGCGGCCGGGATCACCACCTCCGCGGTGGGTGCCGCCTGGGCGGTGGACACCGCCGGGCCGGCGCCGACCGCGGCGCCCAGCACCACGGCAGCGGCTATGACACGCAAGGGTCTCCTGGTGTACACGGAACTCCGCTCTCGATCCGATGGATCGGGCCTGCGAGGTGGCGCTCACCAAGGAACGGCTCACGGCATGCCGAGTACGCGTCGAGATGAACAAGAGCCCCCCGGCCCGCCTCCAGTGCCCCCCACTGCGAGGTGGACGGATCGTAACAGCGGCCCCCGACAACGCGGCAGGGCCCGTACCCCTGTTCGGGGTACGGGCCCTGCGCGGTGCTGCTACGCGTCAGCCGTTGCGCTTCCAGCGCGGCTTGTCGTCACGACGGCCGCCGCCGAAGGAACCGGAGCTCGAACCACCGCGGTGGTCGTCGCGGCGCCCGTACGGGCGGTCGTGGCCGCCGGAGCGGAAGCCGCCGCCCGAGGGACGGTCGTCACGGCGGTCGCGGTTGAACGGACGGTCGCTGCCCGCGCGGTGGTCGCGGCGCTCGAAGGAGCGGCCGCCACGGTCGTCACGACGGTCGTCCCGGCGGAAGCCGCCGCGGTCGTCACGGCGCTCGAAGCCACGGTCGTCACGACGGAGGCCACCACGGTCGTTGTCACGGCGGTCGCGGTTGAACGGACGGTCGTTGTCGCGGCGCTCGAAGGAGCGGCCGCCACGGTCGTCACGACGGAGGCCACCACGGTCGTTGTCACGGCGGTCGCGGTTGAACGGACGGTCGTTGTCGCGGCGCTCGAAGGGGCGGCCGCCGCGGTCGTCACGACGGTCGTCCCGGCGGAAGCCGCCGCGGTCGTCACGGCGCTCGAAGCCACGGTCGCTGTCACGGCGCTCGCGACGGTCACGGCGGTCGAAGTTGCCCCGCTCGTCACGGCGCTCGAAGCCACGGTCGTTGTCGCGGCGCTCGCGGAACTCGCGGACCGGACGCTCCTCGCGGACCTCACGCACCGGCTGCTCCGGCACGGAGGCCTCGGCGACGGCCTGGACCTCGGCCTCGGCTGCCTCCGTCACCTCGGCGACCGCGGCCTCCGGGTCCTCGCCCCGCTCGCGCGCGGCCCGGGCGACCAGGCGGTCGGCCTCCTCGCGGAGCTCGGCGGCGCGGCGCTGGACACGCTCCAGCTCCTTGGTGAGCTCGGCGACCTCACGCTCGGCCTGCTTGGCGGCGTTGCTCGCGGAGTCCGCCTGGACCTCGGTCAGCGATCGGGCGCCGGTGATCTCGGCGACCTCCGGGTCGAACGCGCCGGCACCGCCGACGATGTGGCGCGAGGCGTCGACGCCCGCGTCCTCCATCAGCCGGAAGATCTGGCGGCGCTGGTGGGGGAGCGCCAGCGAGACGACGGTGCCGGACTGGCCGGCGCGGGCCGTGCGGCCCGAGCGGTGCAGGTAGTCCTTGTGGTCGCCGGCCGGGTCCACGTTCAGGACCAGGTCGATGCCGTCGACGTGAATGCCGCGGGCCGCGACGTCGGTCGCGACCAGCACGTTCACATAGCCGTCCTTGAAGTCGGCGAGCGTGCGCGTGCGGGCGCCCTGCGTCATGCCGCCGTGCAGCGCGTCGGCGCGGACCCCGGCGTCCCGCAGCTGCTCGGCGACGCGGTCCGCGCCCAGCTGGGTGCGGACGAAGATGATGGTGCGGCCCTTGCGAGCGGCGATGGCGGCCGTGACCGGCGCCTTGTCCTTGGGCTTCACGACGAGGACGTGGTGGGTCATGGTCGTGACGGCGCCCGCGGACGGGTCGACCTCGTGCGTCACCGGGTTGACCAGGTATCGCTTGACGAGGCTGTCGATCTCGTTCTCCAGCGTCGCGGAGAACAGCAGCCGCTGGCCGCCCTCGGGGATCTGGTCGAGCAGCTCGGTGACCTCGGGCAGGAAGCCCAGGTCGGCCATCTGGTCGGCCTCGTCGAGGACCGCGGTCTGGACGGACTCCAGGGAGCAGGCGCCGCGGTTGATGATGTCCCGCAGCCGGCCCGGGGTGGCGACGAGGATGTCGACGCCGCGCTCCAGGGCGTAGATCTGGTTGCCCATGGACGTACCGCCGCAGACGACCTTCATCTTCAGCCCGACGACGTCGCCGTACGGCTGGAGCGCGTCGGCGACCTGCATGGCGAGCTCGCGGGTCGGGGTGAGGATGACGCCGCGGGGCTTCTTCTTCTCCGTGTGGCCGCCGGCCAGGGTGGCGAGCAGCGGCAGACCGAAGGAGAGGGTCTTGCCGGAGCCGGTACGGCCGCGGCCGAGGATGTCCTTGCCGGCCAGGGCGTCCGGGATGGTCGCCGCCTGGATCGGGAACGGGACGGTGACCCCGTTCTGGGCGAGCTTGCGGACGACGCCCTCGGGGAGGCCGAGGTCGCCGAAGGTCAGCTCGGGCGCGTCGGGCGTCTCGACGGCGTCCGCGGCCTCGTCGGTGACATGGGTGCCGGCGGTGTCCCCGGCCTCGACGATCTCGTCGTTCTCGGGCATGACGGCACGGTCAGAACTGGAAATGGACATGCGAAATGCGAAACCTTCCGGAGTCTCGGCACGCGCCCAAACTCCGTGATTCGCAATTCGACCGCCTCGATGCGGTCAGCCACGGCAAGGGAGAGTACGCGCCACACGCGGCGCGCTTCGGTGGTGGCGCCGGGCAAATGGGATCAAACGATCTACCACCATACGCACCCTCCCCCGCCCAAGGCAAACCGCTCGGGTGCGTCGCTCGTCACACCCCCCGGCCCCCTCCGCCGCACCGGCTCCTCCGGGCTTCCCCTGCCGTCCCGCCCGCCGGGTGCGGGCGCCTCGCCGGCCTCCTGCACCGGCCCGGCCGACCGCGGCTCCCCGGCACCGTCACACGGGCGCCATGTCACCGCGGCCCCCCTCCCGGCACCGTCACACGGGTGCCATCTGCGGCGAAGCCTCCGGCTCCACTCCGAACTCCTCCCCCCGCGCGTCGACGGCCTCCCGCATCGCGCCCATCTGGGTCTCAGCGGCAGGTGACTCCGTGGGCGGATCGGTCGGCTCCCCGGTGGGGCCGGGATCGGGGCTCGACGGCGTCGGTTCGGCCGGCGTCGTCGTCTCGGCCGGGGTCGTGGGCTCGGCGGGCGGCGTCGGCTCACCAGGCGGCGGTGTCGGCCGATGGGGTGCCGGCGGCGTCGGACCGCCCGCGCCCCTGGGGGGCGAGGCCGGCGGCGTCGACACCCCCGGGCTCGCCGAGTCGGCCGTGCCGGCGCTCCTGGTCCCGGCTCCGCCGCCGGAGGGCCCCGTACCGCCCATGCCCGTCCGGCCCTGGCCGCCGGACCCGCCCGGCGCGCCCCCGCCGCCGTCGGGTTCGGCCGCGGCACCACGCCGCTGCGGCGACTTCCCGGGGGCAGGCCCGTCGGCGTCGTCGCTCACGCTCACACAGCCGGCGGAGGCCGCAAGCGCCACTGCGGTGGCGAACCAGACGGCACAACGGCCGGGGGCGGACAACTGGCGCACGGGGGCACCTCCGGGGGCACAGGACGCGGTTTCCCTGCCCAACTCCCCAAGCCCCGCAAGGGACACGCCCCGCACCACTGCCCGGCCCCGCGGTGAGGCCGTGCCGGAAACCGTCGCGGGCCAGGCGGGATTCGTCAGACACGGCCTAACGCCCCAGGCCCCCGCCAGATCCGCCCCGAGGATCACCGCCCCCGGTCACACCAGCACCGCCCCGGCCACATTGGCCGACGCCAGGAACAGCCGGCCCCGCTCGGCCAGCCGCAGCGTCTCGTACGAGAAGGTCGAGTACGTCGTCAGGGCGCCGCACAGCCCGTGCCGAGCAGCGCGTCGGTGCCCGACGCGACCGAGGCGCAGGCCAGCACGCCGAGGACGAAGCTGCCGCGTCGCGTTCACCACGAACGTGCCGCAGGGGAAGACCGAGTCGCGCCGCAGCTGGATCCCACGATCCATCAGATAGCGAAGTGGGGCTCCACCGTCGCGCCCGCGGCCACCAGCACCCGGTTCACGCCCCCACCCCCGCCGTCCACTGCCGTTACCGCCGTTACCGCCGTTACCGCCGTTACCGCCGTTACCGCGGTTACCGCGCGGACGCCCCGATCGCCCCGCCGGCCGCGAACGACCGCGAACGACCGCGACGACCTTCCTCGTCCGGGGCCCCTCGGCCCCGATCCCCTAGGCCGGCACACGCAGGTCGAGGTCCGGGTCGATCGCCTGCGGACGGGGGCCGGGCGACGGGGGCACGCGTGCGAACTCACGGACGCCCCACCCGCGTCGACCGCCCCGCACCCGGACCGGTCCGCCGCCCCGTCCGCGCCGCCGCTCCCGGCCTCATCCGTAACCCAGCGCGTGCAGCCGCTCGTCGTCGATCCCGAAGTGGTGCGCGATCTCGTGGACGACCGTGATCTCGGTCTCCTCGACGACGTCCTCGCGCGACTCGCACATGCGGAGCGTCGGCCCGCGGTAGATCGTGATCCTGTCCGGCAGAACGCCCGCGTACCACTCCCCGCGGTCCGTGAGCGGAGTCCCCTCGTAGAGCCCGAGCAGCTCGGGGTCGGACGGGTCGGGTTCGTCCTCGACGAACACGGCGACGTTGTCCATCAGGCGTGTCAGCTCGGGCGGGATCCTGTCCAGCGCCTCGGCGACCAGTTCCTCGAACTCCTCGCGCGTCATCTCCAGCACCCGGCCATTGTCACGCACATGCGCCCCCACCGGTGGGCATAGCCCGGCGCGGACGCGGGCATACGCGACCAATGGCCCGCGCCCACGAACTTCTCCATGCCGGCCTCGTCCGCCTCAGGCGCCACTACCGGTCCCACCGCACGAGCCCCGTCAGCACTCTGGTCCACAGCCCTCACCCCTACGGCCGGGCCTTCGGGCTCGTCACCGTCGTCCTGCTGGGGGCATGGCTGGGCCTGCTGGTCGTGGGGGCCGTCCGCACCCCGGTGGGACCCGTGGACACGAACATGGCGCTCCGCCCCTCCCTCTCCGGCGGTACGAAGATCAACGTCTCCCCGCTCGGCGCCCTCGAACTCGACTCGCACACCGCGCCGATCAGGCTGGACGTCGACATCGACCGACTCGACCCCGTGCGCTCCCAGGCGCTCGTACAGCACCCCGAGCGCCTCGCCGGCCTCCAGGAGGAGATCGGCCAGGACGTCACGGACGGCACCCGCGATCTCGCCCTGCGCTCCTGCGTCGCCGTGGTCTTCGGCGCCACGGCCCTGGGCCTCGCCGTCTACCGCCGCCCACGCCGGGCCCTCGCGGCCGGCGGCCTGGCCCTCGTACTGCTGGCCGCCTCCGGGGTGAGCGCATGGGCCACCTGGAACCCGAAGTCGGTCCTGGAGCCCAGGTTCTCCGGCCTGCTGAGCAGCGCCCCCTCCGTGGTCGGCAACGCGCGCTCGATCGTCACCGAATTCGACGTCTACCAGAAGGAGTTGGCGCGCCTCGTCACCAACGTCACCAAGCTGTACGAGGCGACCTCCACACTGCCGGTCTACCAGCCGGACCCGGGCACCATGCGCGTGCTCCACGTCTCCGACATCCACCTCAACCCGGCGTCGTGGCACATCATCGGCTCGCTCGTGGAGCAGTACGACATCGACGTGATCATCGACTCCGGCGACACCATGGACCACGGCACGGCGGCGGAGAACACCTTCCTCGACCCGATCCCGGACCTCGGCGCGCCGTACGTCTGGGTGCGCGGCAACCACGACTCGCTCGTGACCCAGAGCTATCTCCAGCGCCTGAAGAACGTCCACGTCCTCGACGAGGGCCGCGCGGTGACCGTGGGCGGCCTACGGGTGGCCGGCACCGGCGACCCCCAGTTCACGCCGGACCGCTCGACGGTCCCCGAGGGCGATCCCGCCGAACGCATGGCCGGCATCCGGCTGGCCTCGGCCCTGCGCGACCAGCGTGCGGCCGGCACCCCGGTCCACATCGCGGTCGCCCACAACCCCGTCGCCGCCCGCGAGGCCGACGGGGAGGTGCCGCTCGTCCTGGCGGGGCACGTCCACCGCCGGGACACCGAGGTCCTCCCGCTCGGCACCCGCCTCAAGATCGAGGGCTCCACGGGCGGCGGCGGGCTGCGGGCGGTCGAGCGCGAGGAACCCGAGAAGGTCCGCGCCTCCGTCCTGTACCTGGACCGCGACACGCGGAGCCTCCAGGCCTGGGACGAGATCACCCTCGGCGGACTCGGCCTCACGACGGCCGAGGTCAGCCGCCACCTGGCGAAAGCGCCTCCGTCGCAGGGCCCGGACGCACCCGGGACACCGCCCCCGACGGGCCCGCCGTCCCCCGCCTCGTAAACCGTTTTGGCGATAGGTCCCCGCATCCCATATGCTTCTCACGTCCCCGACGCGCTGCGAAGCGCCCAGGTGGGCCCTTAGCCCTCATCGTCTAGTGGCCCAGGACGCCGCCCTTTCAAGGCGGTAGCACGGGTTCGAATCCCGTTGGGGGCACGTACAACCGTGTGCGAGACTTGCTCTCGCACAATGCACCACCTCTGGTCCTGTGGAGCAGTTTGGAGTGCTCGCCACCCTGTCAAGGTGGAGGCCGCGGGTTCAAATCCCGTCAGGACCGCTGCGACTCTTCGAGTCGCGTGGCTGGGTAGCTCAGTTGGTACGAGCGTCCGCCTGAAAAGCGGAAGGTCGCCGGTTCGACCCCGGCCCCAGCCACCGCAGCCCTAGCAGGGCAGAAGCCCCCGCCGAGATCATCGACGGGGGCTTCGTGTTGCCCGAAGCGGTGCCGGTGCCCTCCGGCCTCAGCCGATGCCGGTCCGCCGGACTACCCGCCGACTCCCTCAACAGCGCGGTCGGCCTCACGGATCAGTCCCATGCGTTGAAGATCACTCCGCCCAGTGCGGTGATGCCGTGGAGGCGGATCTCGCGCCACTCGCCCCGTGTGAGTACCGAGGTGCCCACCGTGGAAAGCGGTGCGGTGAGCTGCTCGCGGGTGAGCACCACGAACCCGGCGTGCGCGAAGGCGTCGGCCCAGGGTGGCGGGGCGGCGAATTCCTCGTCGTACCAGTCCCTGCGTACGTGGGCGAACGCGATCCAGGGGTGATGGGCATGACACAGGACGACCTGCTCACCCGCGCCGTCGAAGACCGAGGCGGTGTGGAAGGTGCGGGGGTACGCCTGGGCCTCCACCTCGCCGACCTCGCCTCCGGCGACGCGTGCGGCCGCGTACAGAGCGCTCCGGAACGCTCGCACATCGGTTTCGGGAAGCGGACCGTCCTTCGGCCGGTGGAAGCCCGTCGCTCCCCGTGGCAGGCGGAAGCCCGCGTTCTCGTTGTCGACCATGCGGTCATCCTGCCGCCCGGTACAGCGACGACTCCCCTCGTCACGGGAAGTCCGGACGGCCGTCACACCCGGTCGCGTTCGCGGTCCCGCCCCCGCAGCCCGCGTACGGCGAGGACGATCGCCGCGGCCGCCACCACCAGGGCGAGCAGCACCCAGTCGGGAACCGCTCGCCCCGCGGAGGAGGCCCACTGCTCCACGGCGAAGGAGTCGTCGACCGTCAGCAGACCCGGGAGTGCCGTCGTGCCGTCGAATACGAGGAAGAGGGTGCCGAGGACGATGAAGAACAGGCCGGAAAGAGCCGAGGTGGTGTGCAGCTCGAAGCGGCCGACGACGCGGAGGGTGCGTCCGCGCAGCCAGCGGCGGCGGGACAGGTCCCACCGCTCCCACAGCAGGGCCAGGACGAACAGCGGCACCGCCATGCCCAGGGCGTAGACGGCGAGGAGGAGCCCTCCGTACGCGGGACTCCCGCTCAGGGCCGCGACCGTGAGGACGCTGCCGAGGATCGGGCCCGCGCAGAAGCCGGCGAGTCCGTAGACCGCGCCGAGGGCGTAGACGGAGAGCGCCGTGGTGGGGCGGATCCGGCCGCCGGCCTCGGTGAGGCGGCGGGAGGCGAAGCCGAGGCCCGCCAGCTGGGCGACGCCGAGCGCGACGATCAGCCAGCCGCCCACCGCGACCAGCAGGTCACGGTGGCCGTAGAAGAGGCGCCCGGCGAAGGACCCCGCCGCGCCCAGCGGGACCAGGGTCGTCGCCAAGCCCGCGTAGAAGACGCAGGTCCGTGCCACGAGCCGGGAGGTGGTGTCGATCGAGTACGCGAAGAACGCCGGCAGCAGCAGGGCGCTGCAAGGGCTGAGCAGGGCGAGCAGGCCGCCCAGGAAGGCGGCCAGATATCCGATGTCGCTCACTCGCCGCCCGCCGTCCCCGTCGCCGGGGTGCCGGGGGCCGTCGGGGCCGGAGCGGTCGTACCCGGAGCCGCCGAGCGGGCGGTCGCGCCCGGAGCCGGCGTCGTCGGCGCCGACTTCGGTCCCGCCGGCTCCGTGGTCACGGCCTTCCGCGCCGCCTCGATCGCGTCGACGAAGGTCCGCGCCTGCTGGGCGCCCGCGATCGGACGGCCGTTGACCACGAACGAGGGCGTGGACGTGGCGCCCAGCCCGTACCCCTCCTCCTGGTCCCTCGCCACGGCCTGGCGCGCCTCCTCGCCGTCCGCGTCGCGGGTGAAGCGAGCCAGGTCCTTCACCCCGGCCTCGGTCGCGAGCTCCTCGAGCCGCTGCGCGCCGAAGCCCTTCTCCTTGGCGCCGTCGGCGTACGCGGCCTTGTGGAACTGCCAGAACCGGCCCTGCTGCCCGGCGGCCCAGGCGGCCCGGGCGGCGGCCTCCGACTCCTCGCCGAAGATCGGGAAGTTGCGCCATTCGATGCGCAGGACGCCCTTCTCCACGTACTTCCGGATCAGTGCCGGCTCGGTGTCGCGGGCGAACTTGCCGCAGTAGCCGCACTTGAAGTCCGCGTACTCGACCATCACCACGGGCGCGTCGGCGCGGCCCAGCGCGAGCGGGTCGCCGGCATCGCGGCGGGCGAGTTTCTCCAGCTCGGGGTAGACGCCGGCGTCCGGGTCGGCGGACACGTCGGCGACGGACCGCCCGCCGGTCGCCGAGTCGTCGGGCTTGGTGGCGGTGTACGAGACGTAGCCGAGCAGGACCGCGGCGGCGGCGACCGCCGCGCCGTACGCGAACGGCTTGCGGGAGCGGGCGGGTCGGTGGCCGGTGCGGGCGGGGGTACGGGACGCGGGCATGGCGGTGTTCTCTCTCCGGGTGGCGCAGGGATACGGGCAGGGCGGGGTGTTGGCCGCGGCGCCTATACGCGCAGGACGGAGAGGTCTATCGGGCCGGGAGCCGCCAGCGCGGGCGGGGCGCGCTCCGGCGCGAGGTCCAGGACGGCGTCACCGGCCGCGGAACAGCCGGTCGCCCCATGGGCGGTGGCCGGCAGGGCGGGCAGCAGTTCGTGCGCGGCCGATCCGCGCGGCGGAGTGGCGGGGCTCAGCCCGCCGTCACCGGCTCCCTCGCCGCAGCCGGGGAGCCGTTCCTCGCCGGCCGGGACCGCTGCCGGCGGCGCGTCGGCGGACGCCGGAGCCGCTGCGGGCGTCAGAGCCACCGCGGAAGCCGGAGCCACGGCGGCGGACTGCCGCCGGCCCTCCTCGGCCGCGCCGGTGTCGACCCCAGCGCCACTCCCGACCCCTGCGGCACTCGCGGTCGCCGCGCCGCTCCCGGCCGGCGACGCACCCGTGACGGCCGTCGCGCTCGTCCCCGAGCAGAGGAGCGCCCCCGTCAGCACCGCCGTGAGCGCCGCCACGACCGCGAGGACGCGGTGCCAACGGCTGCTGGGGCTGGGCATGGACGGGGTCTCCTGGAGTCGACGTGCCCGCAATCGTACGGGTCCGCCCCTCGCCGGGCCGGTACACCCTGCGCACCGGCGGTCCGGCGCAGCGCCTGCGCCGCGGGGCAACAGCCCTTCGGGCGCCGCGGGAGCTCCTCCACCGGCGGACGGCACGAGGCTGAGCCCATGGCCGGCCCCCGTCCCCGGTCCCGCCCGACGAGCCCACGCCCCGGCCGGAACCCGTCGCCGGACCGGCCGGACGACCCCGTGGCACGGAACACCGGAAATGGGTTCGCCAGTCCGATCGCGCGGGTGCGATCCTGGATCCCGTATGTCTACTTCCTTCGCCGATCTCCAGAAGCAGCTGGCCGAGATCTCGCTGCGCGACGCGCACCGGCTCGGGCGGCGCCTCGAGGGCACCCGCCGCATCCGCAAACCCGAGGCCCGGCAGACCGTGCTCGACGAGATCGCGGCCGAGGCCGGCAGGGCCGCCGTGCGGACCGCCGAGCGCGCGGCACGGGTGCCCGGGGTCACGTACCCCGAACAGCTCCCGGTCAGCCAGAAGAAGGACGAGATCCTCGAGGCGATACGGGACCACCAGGTCGTGATCGTCGCGGGTGAGACCGGCTCCGGCAAGACGACGCAGATCCCCAAGATCTGTCTGGAGCTCGGCCGAGGCGTACGCGGCATGATCGGGCACACCCAGCCGCGCCGGATCGCCGCGCGGACGGTCGCCGAGCGCGTGGCCGAGGAGCTGCGCACCCCGCTCGGCGAGGCGGTCGGCTGGAAGGTCCGGTTCACCGACCAGGTGAACCAGGACGCGACCTTCGTCAAGCTCATGACGGACGGCATCCTGCTCGCCGAGATCCAGACGGACCGCGAGCTGCGCGCCTACGACACGATCATCATCGACGAGGCCCACGAGCGGTCCCTCAACATCGACTTCCTGCTCGGGTACCTGTCCCAGCTGCTGCCGAAGCGACCGGACCTCAAGGTCGTGATCACGTCCGCGACGATCGACCCGGAGCGCTTCTCCCGCCACTTCGGCGACGCGCCGATCGTGGAGGTGAGCGGACGCACGTACCCCGTGGAGGTCCGCTACCGGCCGCTGCTCGAAGAGGACTCCGACGAGTCCGACCGCGACCAGATCACCGCGATCTGCGACGCGGTCGGCGAGCTCCAGAAGGAAGGGCCGGGCGACATCCTGGTCTTCCTCTCCGGCGAGCGGGAGATCCGCGACACCGCCGACGCGCTGAACAAGAAGAACCTCCGGCACACCGAGGTCCTCCCCCTCTACGCCCGGCTCTCGCACGCCGAGCAGCACCGCGTCTTCCAGCCGCACACGGGCCGCCGGATCGTCCTCGCGACCAACGTGGCCGAGACGTCCCTGACGGTGCCCGGCATCAAGTACGTGATCGACCCGGGCACCGCCCGCATCTCCCGCTACAGCCACCGCACCAAGGTGCAGCGCCTGCCCATCGAGGCGATCAGCCAGGCCAGCGCCAACCAGCGCAAGGGCCGCTGCGGCCGTACGTCCGACGGCATCTGCATCCGGCTGTACAGCGAGGACGACTTCCTGTCCCGGCCGGAGTTCACGGACGCCGAGATCCTGCGCACGAACCTCGCCTCGGTCATCCTCCAGATGACCGCGGCCGGCCTCGGCGACATCGAGAAGTTCCCCTTCATCGACCCGCCGGACCACCGCAACATCCGCGACGGCGTGCAGCTGCTGCAGGAGCTGGGCGCCCTCGAACCGGTGCAAAAGTCCCCCCAGGAGGGGAAGAAGGGGCAGCGGCTGACGCAGATGGGCCGCAAGCTCGCCCAGCTGCCCGTCGACCCGCGGCTCGCCCGGATGGTGATCGAGGCCGACAGGAACGGCTGCGTCCGCGAGGTCATGGTCATCGCCGCCGCGCTCTCCATCCAGGACCCGCGCGAGCGCCCCGCCGACAAGCAGGCGCAGGCGGACCAGCAGCACGCCCGCTTCAAGGACGAGACGAGCGACTTCCTCGCCTTCCTCAACCTCTGGCGCTACATCCGCGAGCAGCAGAAGGAGCGCGGCTCGTCCAGCTTCCGCCGGATGTGCAAGCAGGAGTACCTGAACTTCCTGCGCATCCGGGAATGGCAGGACATCTACGCCCAGCTGCGCACGGTGGCCAAGCAGATGGGCATGCACCTGGAGGAGCCGGCGGCGGACGCCGGCGTGCCCGAGCAGGCCGTCCACGTCTCCCTCCTCGCCGGCCTCCTCTCGCACGTCGGCATGAAGGACGTCAAGGACGCCGGACGGGAGTCCGGTCGGGAGCCCGGGAAGAGCACGGGGAAGAACGAGTACCTGGGCGCCCGCAACGCCAAGTTCGCCGTCTTCCCCGGCTCGGCGCTGTTCAGGAAGCCGCCTCGCTTCATCATGTCGGCCGAGCTGGTCGAGACGTCCCGGCTGTGGGCGCGGGTCAACGCGAAGATCGAGCCCGAGTGGATCGAGCCGCTCGCCGGGCACCTGGTCAAGCGCACCTACAGCGAGCCGCACTGGGAGAAGGACCAGGCGGCGGTGATGGCGTACGAGAAGGTCACCCTGTACGGGGTGCCGATCGTCGCCCAGCGCAAGGTGAACTACGGCCGCATCGACCCCGAGGCAAGCCGTGAGCTGTTCATCCGCAACGCGCTGGTCGAGGGCGACTGGCGTACGCACCACAAGTTCTTCGCGGACAACCGCAGGCTCCTCACCGAGGTGGAGGACCTGGAGCACCGGGCCCGTCGCCGCGACATCCTCGTCGACGACGAGACCCTGTTCGACTTCTACGACCAGCGGGTGCCCGAGCACGTGGTGTCCGGGGCCCACTTCGACTCGTGGTGGAAGCACAAGCGCCGTGAGCAGCCCGAGCTGCTCGACTTCGAGCGCGAGATGCTCATCAACGAGAAGGCCGGCGCGGTCACCAAGGACGACTACCCGGACTCGTGGCGGCAGGGCCGGCTGAAGTTCCGCGTCACGTACCAGTTCGAGCCGGGCGCGGACGCCGACGGCGTGACCGTCCACATCCCGCTCCAGGTGCTCAACCAGGTCACGGACGAGGGGTTCGACTGGCAGATCCCGGGTCTGCGCGAGGAGGTCGTCACGGAGCTGATCCGCTCCCTGCCGAAGCCGATCCGCCGCAACTACGTGCCGGCGCCGAACTTCGCGAAGGCGTTCCTGGAGCGGGCCGTCCAGCTGCAGGAGCCGCTGCCGGTCACGCTGGCGCGGGAGCTCCAGCGCATGGTGGGGGTGCCGGTCAAGGCCGAGGACTTCGACCTGGCCAGGGTCCCGGACCATCTGAAGGTGACCTTCCGGATCGTTGACGAACGGCGCCGCAAGCTGGCCGAGGACAAGGACCTGGAGGCCCTGCGCCTCCGGCTGAAGCCGAAGGCCCGACAGGCGATTTCGGAGGCCGCCGCGGCCACGGCCGGGCGGACCGGCGGCGACGCCGTCGAGCGGACGGGCCTGAAGGACTGGACGATCGGCACGCTGTCGCGGGTCTTCGAGACCCGCCGTGCGGGCCAGCCGGTCAAGGCCTACCCGGCGCTGGTGGACGACGGCGACTCGGTGTCCGTGCGCCTCTTCGACACCGAGGCCGAGCAGGCCGAGGCGATGTGGCGGGGCACCCGCCGGATGATCATGCTGAACATCCCGGTGAACCCGGCGAAGTTCGCCTCCGACCGGATGTCGAACCAGCAGAAGCTGGCTCTGTCCGCCAACCCGCACGGCTCCGTCCAGGCGCTCTTCGACGACTGTGCGACGGCCGCCGCCGACAAGCTGATCGCCGACCACGGCGGCCCCGCCTGGGACGAGGAATCGTTCCGGAAGCTCTACGACAAGGTCCGCGCGGACCTCGTGGACGCGACCGTACGGACCGTCGACCAGGTGGGGCAGATCCTGGCCGCGTGGCAGGCCTGTGAGCGGCGTCTCAAGGGAACGACCAGCCCGGCCCTCGCCGGCAACGTCAAGGACGTGCGCGAGCAGCTGGCATGGCTCGTGCCGGCCGGCTTCGTGACGCGGACCGGTCTGCGGCGGCTGCCCGACCTGATGCGCTATCTGGTCGCCGTGGACCGCCGGCTCCAGCAGATGCCGACCTCCGTCCAGCGCGACACGACTCGCATGGAGAAGGTCCACGAGATGCAGGACGAGTACGCCTGGCTCCTGGAGCAGCTGCCCGCGGGCCGGCCGGTGCCGCAGGAGGTGCGGGACATACGCTGGATGATCGAGGAGCTGCGGGTGAGCTATTTCGCCCACGCTCTGGGCACCGCGTACCCCGTCTCCGACAAGCGCATCGTCAAGGCGATCGACGCGGCGGCGCCGTGACGCGGCCGTTGCCTTGAGTGAGTTCGACCGGACCCTCTGACCTGCTGTACAGTCTCTCTCGCAGCCAACGAGCGATCGGGCTGCGAACCTGGTCCTGTGGAGCAGTTTGGAGTGCTCGCCACCCTGTCAAGGTGGAGGCCGCGGGTTCAAATCCCGTCAGGACCGCAGTAGACCGGAAGGCCCGCACCGAATGGTGCGGGCCTTCCGGCGTATTGACGGGGGCTGCCGCCGCCGGTACCCAGTCAGGACAGGGGTTTGCGGGGGCCCCCGGACCGCGGAGGTGGCGCGATGGCGGCATCCACAGCGAGGCACGAGACCAGGGCGCTGCTGCGCGCCCATCTGGCGGCCGTCTCCGGCTATCGGCACCTCACCCGGCAGTGTCCGGTCTGCCATCGGCTGCTGCGCCTCGCCATGGACCCGTCGGAGGCCGTGCCGGAGGAATCCGTTCCGGCGCCTCCCTCGCCCCTGGGGGGCCGTCAGGCGCCCGCCCCCGGCCCGGCCGTGGGGACCCCGGAGAGCCGGGAGCTCGCGGCGGAGCCGGCTGAGGCGGCGGACGCCGATCGCCGCACCGGCCCCGGGGACGAAGGTCCCGCTCGTCCATGACCAATGGCGCCTTCCTCCGCCGCCGGCAAGTGGCAGGCTCGTAGAGGGGGAAGCCGCGCCGGGCAAGACCCGCGGCATGTGACGGGAGTCACCGAACGAGTTTGGGGAGACGGTGACTTTACGCCCTCCCTACAAACGAAAAATCAAATACGTGCAATTGCACCCCCGTCTGAGCAGCCCCGCCCGACTCCACAGGGGTTCCCGGGGCCCCCTACGGGACGTCGCCCGATGGGGCGCGTGGGCGTCGAAAGGGAGCACGCGCGGAGTTCCCGGGGCGCGAGGGTCCGAGCACGATCGACCGTCGACGCACCCCGAGGCCCCCCGGAGGCGAACCGAGCCCGGATCCACGACCCCTCCCCCGCAGTGCTCGTGGCCCCGGACGGAGCCCGCACGGGCACAAAAAAGATCGCGCTGGACCCGGCGGAGTCCAGCGCGATCGACGACGAAACCTGTTGGGGCAGGCGCCCGCCGTGTCGAGCTCTGTGCAGGGCTACCGGGTTGGGGGTCCGGATGTGCCCTTGATCGGGGCGTCAGGCCTCGCTGCGCTGCTGCGGAATACCCGCCAGCAGTGCGCGGACCTCTGCCTCGCGGTACCGGCGGTGTCCACCAAGGGTACGGATGGACGTGAGCTTGCCTGCCTTGGCCCAGCGCGTGACCGTCTTCGGGTCCACGCGGAACATCGTGGCAACCTCAGCCGGGGTCAGCAGCGGCTCGGCATCAGGGGTGCGAGCGGTCATGAGCGGCCTCCTCGGGAGAACCGAACCTTCTCGGTTCTTTCCTCTAAATTCTGCACCTTGACCCGCGTTGCCCGAAATGGCGGACGCGGGCCGAGTCGGTTATAGGACGAACGGCTTGTCCTCGGCACTACAACTACACCATCTGTCCAGCCACGTCGGCCAAACCGATGGAATTGCCCTCTCAGGTGTTCATCAGCGGCGGAAGCCGATGGTTCATGCCATAACGGACAGTCACGTCACAGTGACGATCAGTCACAGAGCGATCAGGAGTCATCAGACCCCCCATAGAGTGCAATGCTGAGATTTCCGCCCTTAGGTAGGCGGAAGGAACCCTCCCCGGACTCCTTGTCCTATTTTGGCACGAGGGTGGGCGAGGGTTGCAAGGGACGACTTAGTGCTGTCCGTCACGCTTGAACCAAAGGCCCGGATCAGGACCTACGTCCCCAACATGCCCGGTTCGGTTCCCGGAAGGGTACGCGACGTCCGAGCGTCAGTTCGCGAACTGACGATCCCGGACTGCCCGCCAGCGGTCCGCCAGCCGGCCGTAGGCCGCACCCGCGCCCTCGCCGTCGCCGTCCCGCAGCGCCGCGATCCCGGCCGCCACATCGGCGGCCGACCGGTCCTCGGCCAGCCGGTCCGGCGGCAGGGCGTGGACGAGCCCGCCGTAGTCGAGCTCGACCAGGGAGCGCGGGTGGAACTCTTCCAGCCACCGGCCCACGTCCACCAGCCCCTCCGTGAGCGGACCCTCCTCGATCGTGTCCCGCAGGGTCTTCAGGGCCCGCGCCAGCCTGCGCCGGGCCTGGACCATCGGCGTGCGGTACCGCATCACCGGCGGCACCCCGGGGACCTCGCCCGGCTCGTACTCGCGCTCGTCGTCCGCGAACAGCACGAACCAGCGCACCGGAACCTGCCAGACGGCGCTCCTGATCCAGGGGCGGGCGTCCGGGTTGCGCTCGCGCCACGCCTCGTAGTCGGCGGCGGCCTGGCCGCGCACCACCGGTGGCAGCACGGCGTCGAGCACGGGGGGCGGGAAGAGCCCGGTCAGCTCCTCCAGGGCCAGCCAGCCGCGCAGCCGGGTCCGCCACGGGCAGACGAGGACGACGCCGTCGTCCTCGGTGACGAAGGCGTCGGGGCTCTCGTGCACCGGCACCGGCACGGGAGGGGTGGGCAGCAGGTCGGCCAGGGACCGCCGGAGTTCGTCCTGGGCGGTGGGGGTCCGCCCGGACCGGGCATAACGGGACCAGTGACTCCGCTCCGGCTCCGGGAACGCCGCCAGCGGCTCGTACACCCGCAGGTAGGACGCGTACGGGACGAGCACAGAAGTGGCGGCCGTCATGTCACAGATCCTTCCACGCACGTACTCCGGGAGAGGGTGATCCTGAGCACTGGGAGCGATCTACCCCTCCGTAGGACTTACTCTCTTGCCCATCAGGTCCCTCCCCACCCGCAGGAGGGCCCTCAATCGCCGCTTCGTACTTGGGAGTCACCACCGTGACCGATGTGACCGACGGCGTCCTGCACACCCTGTTCCACTCGGACCAGGGCGGACATGAGCAAGTCGTGCTCTGCCAGGACCGCGCCAGTGGTTTGAAGGCCGTCATCGCCATCCACTCGACCGCTCTGGGCCCCGCCCTCGGCGGCACCCGCTTCTACCCGTACGCCTCCGAGGAAGCCGCCGTCGCCGACGCGCTGAACCTCTCCCGGGGTATGTCGTACAAGAACGCCATGGCCGGCCTCGACCACGGCGGCGGCAAGGCCGTGATCATCGGGGATCCGGAGCGGATCAAGTCCGAGGAGCTGCTGCTGGCCTACGGCCGGTTCGTGGCGTCCCTCGGCGGCCGCTACGTCACGGCCTGCGACGTCGGCACGTACGTGGCCGACATGGACGTCGTCGCCCGCGAGTGCCGCTGGACGACCGGCCGCTCCCCCGAGAACGGCGGCGCCGGCGACTCCTCCGTCCTGACCGCCTACGGCGTCTTCCAGGGCATGCGCGCCTCCGCGCAGCACGAGTGGGGCGACCCCACGCTGCGCGGCCGCAAGGTGGGCGTCGCGGGCGTCGGCAAGGTCGGCCACTACCTGGTCGAGCACCTGCTCGAGGACGGGGCGGAGGTCGTCGTCACCGACGTGCGCGAGGAGTCGGTGCGCCGGATCACGGACAAGTACCCGCAGGTGCGGGTGGCCCGGGACACGGACGACCTGATCCGCACGGAAGGCCTGGACATCTACGCCCCCTGCGCCCTCGGCGGCGCACTGAACGACGAGACCGTGCCCGTGCTCACCGCGCGGATCGTGTGCGGCGCGGCCAACAACCAGCTCGCGCACCCCGGCGTCGAGAAGGACCTCGCCGACCGCCGCATCCTCTACGCACCCGACTACGTCGTGAACGCGGGCGGGGTGATCCAGGTCGCCGACGAGCTGCACGGCTTCGACTTCGACCGGTGCAAGGCGAAGGCGTCGAAGATCTTCGACACCACGCTGGCAATATTCGCACGTGCGAAGGATGACGGTATTCCGCCGGCCGCGGCCGCGGACCGGATCGCGGAGCAGCGGATGGCGGAGGCCCGTCGCCGATAGCACCCCGCGGGTGTTCCTCGCCGGCCGGGGGAGACAAGACTCACGCCGGTCGGCGAGCCGCCCGCCAAGAAGAGGTTAAAATCGCGGTTGACCAGCGAGGACGGGGCGCCTCGCAGGTCCTGCGAGGTGGCACGTGATGCGGGCGGCGTACCGCATGGCCGCGGAAGCAGGTACCGTTGAAGCCCTACGGACCGGTCTCTCCACGGAGAGCCCGCTCCGAACCATGAACGCGTGTCAAGACTCTGGGGCCGTCGAGCCCCGTCACCGAGGGGGTCGAGCCATGGGGCGCGGCCGGGCCAAGGCCAAGCAGACGAAGGTCGCCCGCCAGCTGAAGTACAACAGCGGTGGGACGGATCTCTCACGTCTGGCCAGCGAGCTGGGCGCATCGACTTCGAGTCAGCCGCCGAACGCGGAGCCGTTCGACGACGAGGACGAGGACGACGACCCGTACGCCCGCTACGCGGATATGTACAACGACGACGAGGACGAGGACGACGAGTCCGGTCCGTCGTCGCAGCGTCGCGGCGCTTGACGCCTGCACCTGCATTCTTCAGACCCGGTCCGAGGCCCAGCCCCGGACCGGGTTCTGTGCTGTTCAGCTCGCGTAGTCGCCGACCATTTCGGCACCGGTGGTGTGCTCGCCGCGCTCGGTGATCTCACCGGCGACCCAGGCGTCCACACCGCGGTCGGCGAGCGTCGTCAGGGCGACGTCGACCGCCTCCCGGGGAACGACGGCCATCATGCCGACGCCCATGTTGAGGGTCTTCTCCAGCTCCGCGCGCTCGACCCGGCCGGCGCTGCCGACGAGGTCGAAGACCGCGCCCGGAGTCCACGTGGACCGGTCGACGAGCGCGTGCAGCCCGTCCGGGACCACACGGGCCAGGTTGGCCGCCAGACCGCCGCCGGTGATGTGGCTGAAGGCGTGCACCTCGGTGGTCCTGGTCAGTGCCAGGCAGTCCAGCGAGTAGATCTTGGTGGGCTCGAGCAGTTCCTCGCCGAGGGTGCGGCCGAACTCCGGGACCTCGCGGTCGAGCGTCCAGCCGGCGCGGTCGAAGACCACGTGCCGCACGAGCGAGTACCCGTTCGAGTGAAGGCCGGAGGACGCCATCGCGATCACCGCGTCCCCCGTACGGATGCGATCGGCGCCCAGCAGCCGGTCGGCCTCCACGACGCCCGTACCGGCGCCTGCTACGTCGAAGTCGTCCGGGCCGAGCAGACCGGGGTGTTCGGCCGTCTCGCCGCCGACCAGGGCGCAGCCGGCGAGGACGCAGCCCTCGGCGATGCCCTTGACGATCGCGGCGACGCGCTCCGGGTGGACCTTGCCGACGCAGATGTAGTCGGTCATGAAGAGCGGCTCGGCGCCGCACACGACGATGTCGTCCATGACCATGGCGACGAGGTCGTGGCCGATCGTGTCGTACACGCCCATCTGGCGCGCGAGGTCGACCTTGGTGCCGACGCCGTCGGTGGCGGAGGCGAGGAGGGGGCGCTCGTAGCGCTTGAGGGCGGAGGCGTCGAAGAGCCCGGCGAAGCCGCCGATGCCGCCGAGGACCTCGGGGCGGCGGGTCTTCTTCACCCACTCCTTCATCAGCTCGACGGCGCGGTCGCCCGCCTCGATGTCGACGCCCGCGGCAGCGTAGGAAGCACCTGTCTCAGACATTGCCTGGGATCTTTCGGTTGGAATGACGGGAACTGATCACGGACGACGGAGCGCGTCGGCGGCGTCCGCGCCGCCCGCAAGCTCGGTCTCCAGCAGCTGCTTGCCGAGCAGCTCGGGGTCGGGCAGTTCCATCGGGTACTCGCCGTCGAAGCAGGCGCGGCACAGGTTCGGCTTGTCGATGGTCGTGGCCTCGATCATGCCGTCGATGGAGATGTACGAGAGCGAGTCGGCGCCCAGCGAGGTGCCGATCTCGTCGATCGTCATGCCGTTGGCGATCAGCTCGGCGCGGGTCGCGAAGTCGATGCCGAAGAAGCACGGCCACTTCACGGGCGGGGACGAGATCCGGATGTGGACCTCGGCGGCGCCGGCCTCTCGGAGCATCCTGACCAGGGCGCGCTGGGTGTTGCCGCGGACGATCGAGTCGTCGACCACCACCAGGCGCTTGCCCTTGATGACTTCCTTGAGGGGGTTCAGCTTGAGGCGGATGCCCAGCTGGCGGATCGTCTGGGAGGGCTGGATGAAGGTCCGGCCCACATAGGCGTTCTTGACCAGGCCCGAGCCGTAGGGGATGCCCGAGGCCTCCGCGTAGCCGATGGCCGCGGGGGTGCCGGACTCCGGCGTCGCTATGACGAGATCGGCCTCGACGGGCGCCTCCTTCGCCAGGCGGCGGCCCATCTCCACGCGGGAGAGGTACACGTTTCGGCCGGCGATGTCGGTGTCGGGGCGGGCGAGGTAGACGTACTCGAAGACACAGCCCTTGGGCTTCGCTTCTGCGAAGCGGGAGGTGCGGATGCCGTTCTCGTCGATCGCGATGAGCTCGCCCGGCTCGATCTCGCGGACGAAGCTCGCACCGCAGATGTCCAGTGCGGCGGACTCGGAGGCGACCACCCAGCCGCGCTCGAGCCGGCCGAGGACCAGCGGGCGGATGCCCTGCGGGTCGCGGGCGGCGTAGAGCGTGTCCTCGTCCATGAAGACGAGGGAGAAGGCGCCCCGGACGTCGGGGAGGACCTTGGCGGCCGCTTCCTCGACGGTGAGCGGCTTGCCGTCGTCGTCGGTCTGCCCGGCGAGCAGCGCGGTGACGAGGTCGGTGTCGTTGGTGGCGGCGACCTGGGTGGCGCGGCCGTCCTGGCGGGGCAGGTCGGCGACCATCTCGGCGAGCTGGGCCGTGTTGACCAGGTTGCCGTTGTGGCCGAGCGCGATGGAACCGTGGGCGGTCGCCCGGAAGGTCGGCTGCGCGTTCTCCCACACGGAGGCACCCGTGGTCGAGTAGCGGGCGTGACCGACCGCGATATGACCCTGGAGGGAGCCGAGGGAGGTCTCGTCGAAGACCTGGGACACGAGGCCCATGTCCTTGAAGACGAGGATCTGGGAGCCGTTGCTGACCGCGATGCCCGCGGATTCCTGGCCCCGGTGTTGGAGGGCGTAGAGCCCGAAGTACGTGAGCTTGGCGACCTCTTCGCCCGGAGCCCAGACACCGAAGACGCCGCAAGCGTCCTGGGGGCCCTTCTCGCCGGGGAGCAGGTCGTGGTTGAGTCGTCCGTCACCACGTGGCACGGCACCGAGTGTAGGCGAGATCGACCACTGGTCCGAATTGGGGATGCGGCCCGGGACCGCCTGCACGGGCTCGGAGGTTCACACAAAAGCCGCGTAATGAAGCCTTTGGGGGGTCCTACGGGCGAGTAGATGGGGCGGAAGGGCGTGCCGCACATCACTCTCCGCACTCTCGGAACGGGGCCGACTCGCACCCTCGGAGCGGGCCGGGCCGGCGCGGCCGCCGTCGTGCGGCGGCGTCCCGCCGGCCCGCTCGTCCCGGCCCTCTCAGCCGGCCGTCGCCGCCACGCCCTTGCCGGTGTCCGCGGAGTGGAGGGTCAGGCTGCGGTGGTTCAGCTCGTACGTCACCTTGCCGGTGAGTGCGTCGGTGACGGCCTTCTCCACCATCCCGGCGGTACCGGCGCACATCTTGCGCGTGCTGGACAGCCGGCCGACGGTCAGCGTCGAGCCGGACGTCTTCGCCTCGGCCCGGAAGTCGTTGCAGCCCAGGTTTCCGCTCAGGGAGCCGTCCTTGCCGATGACGAAGTGGGCCTTGCCCTCGGTGCCGGCCGGCAGCGAGGCGGCCGTCTCCCCCTTGATCAGGGAGGTGACGGTCCACTTGGTGCCCGCGAGCGGGGCGGCGGGCTGCGCGGTCAGCGCGATGGAGTCGCCGTCGGCGGTGGCCAGGGTCAGGTTCTTCTCCGACACCTTCGCCTTCAGCGCGCCGGAGAAGGCAGCGCGCAGCGCTTCCTCGAAGCCCGCGACGCCCTGCGGGCAGCCCATCTCCGTCATCTGGCCGGGCCCGACGGTGATGGTGTCGCCCTTGATCGTCACATCCGCGCCGAAGTGGTTGCACCCGTAGTTGCCTTCGGCGCGGCCCTTCGCGCCGTCCTTGCCCGCTTCACCGGTCTTGAACTCGACGTGGGCGCCGGCCGGGGCTGCGGTCCTCTTGCCGTCGACGGTCACGTTCTGGACGGTCCAGTGCACGCCGGTGACGGGGGCCGCGGGCCGCACGGAGCCGCCCGCGTCGTCCCCCGCACCCTGGCCGGGGCCCTTCTCGGAACCGCAGGCCGTCAGCGTGATCGCGGCCGTCAGCGCGGCCGCCGCGGGAACGATCAGTTGAGTACGCATGTCGTTCTGACGGGACGGGCGGGGCTGCGGTTCCCCGGGAGTCGTCAGGACATCACGGGCAGCAGCGCCGAGAGGTCGGAACGGTCGCCGCTCGCGCTCACCCTCGCCGCGTCCCGCGCCGCCGCCCAGTCCTCGCGGCCCGTGGCCAGCCGGACCCAGGTCAGCGCGTCGGTCTCCACGACGTTCGGGGGCGTGCCGCGGGTGTGCCGCGGCCCCTCGACGCACTGCACCACGGCGTACGGCGGGATCCTCAGCTCCACCGAGCCGCCGGGGGCCTTCACGGCGAGCGCGTCCGCGAGCAGCCGGACGCAGGCGGCGAGCGCCTGGCGTTCGTACGGGATGTCGAGGCCGGTCGCCTCGGCCAGGTCGTCGGTGTGCACGACCAGTTCGACGGCGCGGGTGACGAGGTGGTCGGCGAGCCGCATGGCACCGGAACCGGTCCGGACGAGCCGCTCGCCGGAGGCGCTCGCCAGCGCGGCTTCGACCTCCCCGGCCGTCCGCACGTACAGGGCAGGGAGGTCCTGGGAGGCCTCGGCCGCCGCGGGCGTGCCCTCGCCGGCGGCGCCCGCCCGCTCGGCCGCCGAGAAGGGCCAGTCCAGGAGCGCGATGTCCGCCTTGGGCGGCTCCGGGTGGCCGAGGGCGAGGGCGACGGCCCCGTGCGTCAGCGCGATGTGCGCCGCCAGCTCCCGGACGGTCCTGTCCCCGAACCGGGTCGGAAGTGCCAGCTGCTCGGGGGTCAGGCCCTCGACGGCCTCCCGGAGATGCCCGAACTGCGCGAGGACGGCGGTGCGGATCCTGGCGGGGTCGTAGCTGCGGGTGCGCTTCCTGGCCGGTGGCATGCGGCCGAGACTAACCCGCCCCTCGGACGACGCCCCGGGCCTCGGCCGCTGCCTGGCGGCCGTCGGGTGCCCGGCGGACCATGAAGGGGGCCGTACCTGCGAGGAAGGAAGTGTGGCGGACATGTCCGAGCACCCGCACAGCGCCCTGGTCCGCCGGGGCTACGAGGCGTTCGGCAGGGGCGACATGGAGACCCTCCGGTCCCTGCTGACGGCGGACTGCGTGCACCACGTGCCCGGCGGCAGCCGGATCTCGGGGCACTACAAGGGCCAGGACAACATCCTCGACTTGTACCGGGAGCTCGGTGAGCTCACCGGCGGCACCCTGCGGGTCGAACTCAGGGGCGCCTACCCCGACGGCCGCGGGCATGTGATGGCCGTCCACACGTACCACGCCGACCGCGGCGACCGCGGGATCGAGATGCCGGGCGGCCTCTGGTTCACGATTGTCGGCGGCAAGATCTCCGACATCGACGAGTGCGTTCAGGACATCGACGAGGCGGACGCCTTCTGGGGCGTCGCCGGCTGAGCCGTGAACGTCTCCTTGTTGCGCGGTACGCCGACCCCGCGCCAGGTGAACGGGATGCCGTGCGCGTCCTCGGGGTCGGGCCCGTCCATCAGCTGGAAGTGCAGATGCGGCTCGGTGGAGTTGCCCGAGTTCCCGCAGCGGGCGAGGAGCTGCCCCGCGGTCACCCGCTCGCCCTCGCGCACCGCGAGCGAGCCCCGCCGGAGATGGGCGTAGACCGCCCAGGTGCCGTCCCCGAGGTCGAGCACGAGGTGGTTGCCGAGGATCCGGCCCGTGCCCCCGAGCATCCTGACCACGCCCTCCGCGAGGAGCCAGAGCAGCGCGGGCAGCGAGTTCCGGCTCAGGTGGTCGCGCTGACGGTCGGTGGCCCGGACGACGGTGGCGTCGGCGACCGCGTACAGCGGGGCGCCGAAGGCGGGGAACTCCCGGTTCCGGCGGGTGAGCGGCCACAGCGAGGCGAAGCGCGGGCGCGGGTGCTCCTCGGACTCGGCGACGATGTCGATCGCGAAGCTCTGGGCGGCCTCGTGGGTGCCGTGGCTGGGCACCTTGTCGGCCGGGCTGTTCAGGGCGGTCCAGCGCCCGGCGACCGGGGGGGCCGTTTCGACGGGCGCGGCGTCCCGGGCGTCGATGCGGCGCCGGGCGGCGCGGCCCAGGGCGACGGTCAGCGCGATCGCGGCGGCCGCCGGCAGGAAACGCAGCCAGTCGGGGTACCTCAGGTCCAGGGCGTGGGTCAGGACGACCAGGGCGAAGAAGACCGCCCACAGCACGCGGACGCCGACCGTCGCCGTCTTCCGTACGGACATGACCGTTCCTCCCCTAGGGACGTGCCGCGGCGAGTGCCACCAGCAGCGGGACGACACGGACGCCCGGCACCTCGTACCGGCCGCGGCCGGCGGTGTGCAGCCAGCCCGCGGCGGTCAGCTGGCGCAGATGGTGGTAGATCTGTCCGGTCGTGCCGAGTCCTTCGAGCTCGGCGAGCTCGGCCGCGGTGCGGCGGCCGCCGACGATCTCGCGCAGCAGGCGCAGCCGCACCGGATTGCCCAGGGCCGCGAAGGAGTCGGCCAGGTCCGACCAGTCGCCGTCCAGCAGTTCCTCGGTGAGCGCGCCGATCTGCCACTCGTACCGCTCCCCCGTCGGCAGCCGTACGGCGCCGGTGAACAGCACCCCGCCGGTCTCCGCGTCCGCCCGCGCGAGCTGGTCCCTGAGCCCTTCGAGGGCCCAGAAGTCGGCCTCGGCGGCCACCGGCGCACGGGGCTCCGACCGCTCCAGCGCCGCCATCCGCCGTTCCAGCTCGGCGACACGCTCTTCCAGATCCATGCCTCATAAAATACGTAGTTACGTAATCATTGGCAATCGAGTCCCTCTCCCGGACACGGCGAAGCCCCCGCCCGGACCATGTCCGGACGGGGGCCGCTGTCGTACGCGACTCAGGCGAACAGCGCCGGCACGGTCTCCTCGTGCGCGGTGCGCAGCTCGCTCAGCGGGACGGTGAACTCGCCCTGCACCTCCACCGCGTCCCCGTCGACCACCCCGATCCGGGTGGCCGGCAGACCCCGCGCACCGCACATGTCGGTGAAGCGGAGCTCCTCGCTGCGCGGCACCGCGACGACGGCGCGGCCCGCGGACTCGGAGAAGAGGAACGTGAAGGCGTCGAGGCCGTCCGGCACGACCAGCCGGGCGCCCTTCCCGCCGCGCAGGCAGGACTCGGTGACCGCCTGGATCAGACCGCCGTCGCTCAGGTCGTGCGCAGCGTCGATCATGCCGTCACGGGAGCCCGAGATCAGGATCTCGGCGAGCAGCTTCTCCCGGTCCAGGTCGACCTTCGGCGGCAGACCGCCGAGGTGGTCGTGGACCACCTGCGACCAGGCCGACCCGCCGAACTCCTCGTGCGTGTCGCCCAGCAGGTAGAGCAGCTGGCCCTCCTCGGCGAAGGCGACCGGCGTACGGCGCGTCACGTCGTCGATCACGCCGAGCACGGCCACGACCGGCGTCGGGTGGATCGCCGTCTCGCCCGTCTGGTTGTAGAGCGAGACGTTGCCGCCGGTCACCGGCGTGCCGAGCTGGAGGCAGCCGTCCGCCAGACCGCGGGTGGCCTCGGCGAACTGCCACATGACGGCCGGGTCCTCGGGCGAGCCGAAGTTCAGGCAGTCGGAGATGGCGAGCGGCTTGGCGCCCGACGCGGCGACGTTGCGGTACGCCTCGGCCAGCGCGAGCTGAGCGCCCGTGTACGGGTCGAGCTTCGCGTACCGGCCGTTGCCGTCCGTCGCGACCGCCACACCGAGGTTGGTGTCCGGGTCGATGCGGACCATGCCGGCGTCCTCGGGCTGGGCCAGCACGGTGTTGCCCTGCACGAAGCGGTCGTACTGGTCCGTGATCCAGGACTTGGCGGCCTGGTTCGGGGACGCGACCAGCTTCAGGACCTGCTCGCGCAGCTCCTCGGACGTCGCCGGGCGGGCCAGCCTGCCCGCGTCGTCGGCCTGCAGCGCGTCCTGCCACTCGGGACGGGCGTACGGACGGTGGTACGTCGGGCCCTCGTGCGCGACCGTGCCCGGCGGCACGTCCACGATCTGCTCGCCGTGCCAGAAGATCTCCAGCCGCTCGCCCTCCGTCACCTCACCGATCACGGTGGCGATGACGTCCCACTTCTCGCAGATCTCCATGAAGCGGTCGACGTGCTGCGGCTCGACGATCGCGCACATGCGCTCCTGCGACTCGCTCATGAGGATCTCCTCGGGCGAGAGGGTCGCGTCGCGCAGCGGCACGGTGTCGAGCTCGACGCGCATGCCACCGGAGCCCGCGGAGGCCAGCTCGGAAGTGGCGCAGGAGAGACCGGCGCCGCCGAGGTCCTGGATGCCGGCGACCAGCTTCTCCTTGAAGACCTCCAGGGTGCACTCGATGAGGAGCTTCTCCTGGAACGGGTCGCCGACCTGGACGGCCGGGCGCTTCGTGGGCTTCGTGTCGTCGAAGGTCTCGGACGCGAGGACGGAGACGCCGCCGATGCCGTCGCCACCGGTGCGGGCCCCGTACAGGATGACCTTGTTGCCCGCGCCGGACGCCTTGGCGAGGTGGATGTCCTCGTGCTTCATGACGCCCACGCACAGCGCGTTGACCAGCGGGTTGCCCTGGTAGCAGGAGTCGAAGACCACCTCGCCGCCGATGTTGGGCAGGCCCAGGCAGTTGCCGTAGCCGCCGATGCCCGCCACGACACCGGGCAGCACGCGCTTGGTGTCGGGGTGGTCGGCGGCCCCGAAGCGCAGCGGGTCCATGACCGCGACCGGCCGGGCACCCATGGCGAGGATGTCGCGGACGATGCCGCCGACGCCGGTGGCCGCGCCCTGGTACGGCTCGATGTAGCTGGGGTGGTTGTGCGACTCGACCTTGAAGGTGACCGCATACCCCTGGCCGACGTCCACGACGCCCGCGTTCTCGCCGATGCCGACGAGCAGTGCGTCGTTCTCGGGGGCCTTCTCGCCGAACTGCTTCAGATGGACCTTGCTGCTCTTGTACGAGCAGTGCTCGGACCACATGACCGAGTACATGGCGAGCTCGGCGCCGGTCGGGCGGCGGCCGAGGATCTCGCGGATGCGCGCGTACTCGTCCTCCTTGAGGCCGAGCTCCTTCCAGGGCTGCTCGGTCTCGGGAGTCTCGGTGGCGTGCTTGACGGTGTCGAGGGTCACGCTCGGTCGCTCCTTCGCATGCGGATGGTGCTGCAGACGCGGGCGAGGCGCTCAGTCGCTCCCTCGGCTGCTCCGGTGTCCAGGGTCATGCGGCGACCAGCCTCTTGATGATCGAGGTGAAGAACCCGAGGCCGTCCGTGCCGCCGGTGCCGATGAGCGGCTCCACGGCGTGCTCGGGGTGGGGCATCAGGCCGACGACGTTGCCCGCGGCATTGGTGATGCCGGCGATGTCGCGCAGCGAGCCGTTCGGGTTGAGGTCCAGGTAGCGGAAGGCGACCCGGCCCTCGGCCTCGAGCTCGTCGAGGACCCGCTCGTCCGCGACGTAGCGGCCGTCCATGTTCTTCAGCGGAACGGAGATCTCCTGGCCCTGCGCGTAGTCGGCGGTCCAGGCGGTTTCCGCGTTCTCCACCCGCAGCTTCTGGTCGCGGCAGATGAAGTGCAGATGGTTGTTGCGGAGCATCGCGCCCGGCAGCAGATGGGCCTCGGTGAGGATCTGGAAGCCGTTGCAGATACCGAGGACCGGCATCCCCGACTTCGCCTGGTCGATGATCGTTTCCATCACCGGCGAGAAGCGGGAGATGGCGCCCGCCCGGAGATAGTCGCCGTAGGAGAAGCCGCCCGCGAGGACGACCGCGTCGACCTGCTTGAGGTCCTTGTCGCGGTGCCACAGCGAAACGGGCTCGGCGCCCGCGAGGCGGACGGCGCGCAGTGCGTCCTGGTCGTCGAGCGTCCCAGGAAATGTGACGACACCGATACGAGCCGTCACGACTCCACCTTTACGACGAAGTCCTCGATGACGGTGTTCGCGAGGAACGTTTCCGCCATCTCATGGATACGGGCGAGGGCGGCCTCGTCGACCGGCCCGTCGACCTCGAGTTCGAAGCGCTTTCCCTGACGTACGTCCGCGATCCCCTCGAAGCCCAGGCGGGGCAGTGCGCGCTGCACCGCCTGGCCCTGCGGGTCGAGGATCTCCGGCTTGAGCATGACGTCGACTACGACGCGTGCCACTGGCACTCCCGGTGGTGTGGTGCTGAAGGCGGTTCCCTCAGCGTACCCGCCCGAAAAATCTACGCGCATAGATATACGGAGAACGCGAAGGGAAAATCCAGGGAAAAACCGCGCCGACCCATTGCGGAGGACACGCGGATGCAATTGGCTGGGCTTCCCAATGCGACGCCGCCCGCTGTACAAAGGAATACAGCGGAAAGCAGCATTGACCCCGCAACAGCCGGAATACCGGATTCGCCCCGCGTCAGCACTGACCTGTACTGACCCGCACGGCGGACCGCAGGAAAGGACCGATATCCGTGGCGCAGCGCGTAGTGGTGACGCTCTTCGACGACATCGACGGCGGAGCGGCGGCGGAAACGGTTTCGTTCGGGCTGGACGGGAAGTCGTACGAGATCGACCTCAATCGCGCCAATGCAAAGAAACTGCGCACCGCCCTCGCGCCCTACATGGCGGCCGGACGCAAGGCGGCGAAGCACGCCGGCCGGGCGCACAAGGAGTACCGGCGCACCGACCTCGCCCCCGACCCGGCCGCCGTCCGCGCCTGGGCCCAGTCCAACAAGATGGACGTGCCGGCCCGCGGCCGGATCCCCAAGCGCGTGTACGAGGCCTTCCGCGAGGCGAGCTGAACACCCGCCCGCACGGCGGGAGAAGAGCCAGCGGACCGGTGCCGGCGGGAATCGAGTTGCGCTGCACCCCCGCTGGTGGGCTACAGTCTGGATCACGCCGAGGGGCGAGGCCGGAAGGCCGGACCTCACGGAGCGTGCGGGTGTAGTTCAGTAGTAGAACAGCCCTCTTCCAGAGGGAAGGCGCAGTGTGCAATTCCTGTCACCCGCTCCGCACCACGTACCGACCACCTCGGTGGATCAGGTAGAGTGGTGAACGCACCGCCCAGTGAGAGCTGAGCGGGAGCAATGCGGACGTGGCTCAGTTGGTAGAGCATCACCTTGCCAAGGTGAGGGTCGCGAGTTCGAATCTCGTCGTCCGCTCGGAATGAAGGCCCCGGTCATTCGACCGGGGCCTTCGTCGTGTTCACCCTCCTCTTCCCCACGCCGCCTGCCGGGACTGACATTTGTCATGCGCGCTGATGACAGTGCGCACTGCCGACGGCCCCGGCCCGGCGGAACGCTGGAGCCATGAACACCGATGGGCACGTGATCGAGGCAGCCGGACTGCGCCGCAGTTACCGCGGCGGGTTCGAGGCTGTGAGCGGAATCACCTTCTCCGTGGGGCGCGGCGAACTGTTCGCGCTGCTCGGGACGAACGGCGCCGGCAAGACCTCCACCGTGGAACTCCTGGAAGGCCTGGCCGCACCGAGCGCCGGCACCGTGCGGGTCCTCGGCCACGACCCGTACCGCGAACGGGCCGCCGTACGGCCCCGGCTCGGGGTCATGCTCCAGGAGGGCGGCTTCCCCTCCGACCTGACGGCCGTCGAGACGGTCCGGATGTGGGCCGGATGCACCAGTGGCGCCCGCCCCGCGGCGGAGGCGCTGGAACTCGTCGGTCTCGGCGGGCGGGCCGGCGTACGGGTCAAGCAGCTGTCCGGCGGCGAACGGCGCAGGCTCGACCTCGCGCTGGCCCTGCTCGGCCGGCCCGAGATCCTCTTCCTCGACGAGCCGACGACCGGGCTCGACGCCGAAGGACGCCGCGACACCTGGGAATTGGTCCGGGAACTGCGGGCCGCCGGCACGACCGTGCTGCTGACCACGCACTACCTGGAGGAAGCGGAGAGCCTCGCAGACCGGCTGGCGATCATGCACGCCGGACGGATCGTCGCCACCGGCACCCCCGACGAGGTGACCGCCTCGCGGCCGTCCCGCATCCGCTTCGTCCTGCCGCCGGAGGTGCCCGCCTCCCGGCTGCCGCTCACGCTGCGGGCCGCCGCGGACGGGCAGCGCGTCGAGATCCGCACTCATGAACTCCAGCGCTCGCTCGGCGAGCTGCTGCGCTGGGCCGACGAGTCCGGCGTACGGCTCGAGCACCTCGACGCCCGCTCTGCCTCGCTCGAGGAAGCGTTCCTGGAGATCGCCCGCCCGGGCACGGACACGGAACTGGCAGGTGTCCTGTGAACACGAACACGGCGAACACCAACACCCCGAACCCCGGTCCGGCGGTCACGAACACGGAGAACCCCGTGGCGGCGGCTCCGGCCGGGTCCCGGGCGGGGGCCGGGACCACGCCCGCAGGGCGGCTGGCCGCGCTGGGCCGGGCCGAGTTGACCCTGCTGGTACGGAACCGGACCGCGCTGTTCGTCGCCCTGCTCATGCCCGTGGCGATGGTCGGCGCACTGCGCGGGACGCTCGGCGGGATGGACCTCGCGGGAGCCGGTCTGAGCATCCAGCAGGCCCTCGTGACCGGAGGCGTCGGCATGGTGCTGATCCTCGTCGTCTACCTCAACCTCACCTCGGCCTTCGTGGCGCGGCGCGAGGAACTGGTGCTCAAGCGGCTGCGTACGGGCGAGGTGTCCGACATGGAGATCATCGCCGGCACGGCGCTGCCGGCCGCCGCGCTCGCGATCGCGCAGAGCGCGCTGGTGGTCGTGGCCGGGGTCGTGGTCCTGGGCGCCGACGGCCCCCGGCGGCCCGAACTCCTCGTCGCCGGGACTCTGCTGGGCACCGTCGTGATGACGGCCCTGGCCGCCGCGACCTCCGCGATCACCCGGACCGTGGAGAGCGCTCAGATCACCACCCTGCCGCTGTTCATGGTCTCGGCGGGCGGCTCGGGGCTGTTCATCCCGCTCGACGTGCTGCCGGAACGGGTCGCCTCGGTGTGCGAACTGCTGCCGATGACCGGTGTGATGCGCCTCGTGGAGGCCGGGGTGGCCGGCGGTGCGGACGCGGCGCAGCTCACCGGCGCGGCGCTCAACGCGCTGGCCTGGACCATGATCTCGGTGTTTGCTGTGCGACGGTGGTTCCGATGGGAGCCGCGGCGCTGAGGACGGGGAAGATCGGGGGTGCCCGGGTGCGGGTACGGGGCTGGAGCGGCCGCAGCGGGCTCGCCAAGGTGGATCTCTACACACGCGGCACCGTGTACCTCCTCATCTGGGTGGCGCTGCTCGCGCTCACGCTGCTGATGCTGACCCGGCCCGTGCGCCTCGGCGCCCACCCCGTCGTGGCCGTCGGCGCCCCGCTGCTGGCGCTGGCGAACGGTGTGGTCTCCACGCTGCTGGCGCGACGCGCGATGGACGCCTACCTGGGGCAGGGCCCGGTCCCGCGGAGGCTGGTGTTCCGGGCCGCGGTCGTCGCGGCTCTGGCGACCGGCACCGCACTGTGGCTGGCGGCGACGGTCGGCATGGAGGGGATGCTGCCCATGGCGCTGTCGACGGCCCTGGTCCCGTTCGTGACGGGGCACTGCCTGATCGTGCGGCGACGGACGACGGTGCTGCTCCACGCGGGCGTGCTGGCCCTGCTGGCCGTGCTGGTGCCGCTGACCGGCCGGGGGACCGCGGAGACCCTGTTCACCCTCGGGACCGTCGCATTCACGATCGGCTGGCTCGCCTTCACCGCCCGTATCTCGATGTGGGTCCTCGCGGTGATGTGGGAGCTGCGCGAGGCCCGCGACGTGCAGGCGCGGCTCGCGGTCGCGGAGGAACGGCTGCGGTTCGGCCGTGATCTCCACGACGTACTGGGCCGCAATCTCGCGGTGATCGCGCTGAAGAGCGAACTGGCCGTACAGCTCGCGCAGCGCGGCGGCGAAGGCCCCGCGCTGGAACAGATGACCGAGGTGCAGCGCATCGCACGGGAGTCCCAGCGCGAGGTCCGGGACGTCGTACGCGGCTACCGGGGCGCGGATCTGCGGACCGAACTGGACGGAGCCCGGGGAGTGTTGGGTGCGGCGGGGATCCGCTGCACGATCGGGTCGCCGGAGGCGGGACCGCCGGCCGACGGCCTGCCCGTGGAGATCCAGTCCGCGCTCGCCTGGGTCGTCCGCGAGGCCACGACGAACGTGCTGCGCCACGGGGAGGCGGAGCACTGCGCCATCGGCCTCACGACGACGTCCGGCGCCGCGGTGCTGACCGTGGAGAACGACGGCGTCCGGAGTCCGGCCGCCCCCGGCACCCGCGGCACCGGTCTCACCGGGCTCCGGGAGCGTCTGACCGCGCTGGGCGGCACGCTGGAGGCCGGCCCCGTCCCGGGCGCCCGCTTCCGCCTCACGGCACGGGTGCCGGTTCCCGCGAGCGGCAGGCCGGACGTGCCAAGGCAGGAGCCGGGTGATTCGGCAGGCGGGACGGACGGCCCGGCGAGGGTCAGCGCGCCGGGCGGGACGGACGAACGCCCACCGGGCACGGAACCCGGCGGAACGGGGCGCGGCGGTGTGACGTACGGGACAGGGAGGGACAGGGTGTGACGCAGGATCGCGTACGGGTGCTGCTGGCCGACGACGAGCATCTGATCCGGGGCGCGCTCGCCGCGCTGCTCGCGCTCGAGGACGACCTGCTCGTCGTCGCCGAGGCCGCATCCGGTGCGGAGGCACTGTCGATGGCCCGCTCGCACCGGCCGGACGTGGCAGTCCTGGACCTCCAGATGCCCGGCGGCGACGGTGTGAAGGTCGCCACATCGCTGATGGCGGAGCTCCCCGGCTGCCGGACGATGATCGTGACCAGCCACGGCCGCCCCGGCCACCTCAAGCGCGCTCTCGCCGCCGGGGTGCGCGGCTTCGTGCCGAAGACCGTCAGCGCCCAGCGGCTCGCCGAGATCATCCGTACCGTGCACGGGGGAAACCGGTACGTCGACCCCGAGTTGGCCGCCGACGCCATCTCCGCCGGGGACTCCCCTCTCACCGCGCGCGAGGCCGAGGTGCTGGAGCTGGCCGGGGACGGGGCACCGATCGCGGAGATCGCCGAGCGGGCCTCGCTGTCGCCCGGCACGGTCCGCAACTACCTGTCGTCGGCGGCGGCGAAGCTGGGCGCGGAGAACCGGCACACCGCGGTGCGCCTCGCACGCGAGCGAGGTTGGGTATAGTGGGCTCCGCGCCACGGCGCATGCGGACGTAGCTCAGTTGGTAGAGCGCAACCTTGCCAAGGTTGAGGTCGCGAGTTCGAGCCTCGTCGTCCGCTCCAGTCGAGAAGCCCCCGGCCAGAAAGCCGGGGGCTTCTTCGTGTCACGCCCAGGCGGTGCCGGTCAGCAGTTCGTACGCCTCCAGGTACCGGGCGCGGGTCGACTCCACGACGTCCTGCGGTAGGGCCGGCGGGGGCTGCTCGCTCCTGCGGTCCCAGCCGGAGGCCGGCGACGTCAGCCAGTCGCGCACGTACTGCTTGTCGTACGACGGCTGGGCCCGGCCCGGCTGCCACTGGTCGGCCGGCCAGAAACGCGAGGAGTCCGGGGTCAGCACCTCGTCCGCGATGATCAGCCGCTCGCCGTCGAAGCCGAACTCGAACTTGGTGTCGGCGAGGATGATGCCGCGCTCGCGGGCGATGTCACGGGCGCGGGCGTAGACGTCGAGCGTCGTCCGGCGCAGCAGCGCGGCGGTATCCGCGCCGACCTGGCGGGCGACCTCCTCGAAGGACACGTTCTCGTCGTGGTCGCCGACGGCGGCCTTGGTCGCGGGGGTGAAGATCGGGGCGGGCAGCTCCGAACCGTCCACGAGCCCCTCGGGGAGGGCCAGCCCGCAGACCGTACGGGTCTGGTCGTACTCGGCGAGGCCGGAGCCGGTGAGGTAGCCGCGGGCGACGCACTCGACCGGCACCATGTCGAGGGCCCGGCAGACGAGGGTGCGGCCCGCCCAGTCGGCCGGTGCGCCGGCCGGGAGGTCGGTGGAGATCACATGGTTGGGGACGAGGTCCGCCAGGCGGTCGAACCACCACAGGGAGAGCCGGGTGAGCACCCGTCCCTTGTCCGGGATCTCGGTGGGCAGCACCCAGTCGTAGGCGGAGATGCGGTCGCTCGCCACCATCACGAGGTCCCCGGCCTCGTTCTCGTAGAGATCGCGGACCTTGCCCGTGTGGAGATGGGTGAGGCCCGGAACCTGAATCGGCTCGGGCTTTTCTACGAATCCGGACACGGTTCCTCCGCGTAGGTTGATCCAGGAGCGCTTCCGATTCTCTCGCACCCGGGGACCGCGAGAGGCCGGAGGGTCGGCCCGGCCCCTCTGACGAGGGCTCCCGGCCGGGCACCCCTCGGCCGGCGACGTTCCCTCGGTCGGGGGACCCCTCAGTACGGGACCCCTCCGTACGGGGCTCAGTCGCGTTTGCAGATCCGGTCGAGGAGGTTGGCGGTGGCCCGCTGGATGCGCTCGTCCACATGGCCCGGCCGGTCGAGCCCCGGGGACCATGCGAACGTGCCCGACGCGAAGACGAGTGCGCCGGAGGGGGCCCGGTAGAGCGAGGTCTCCTGATGGCGGGTGGCGCCGTCGCCGTCGGTGTAGGGGGAGTGCGCCAGCAGGATCCGCCCCTCGTGCTCGGGGAGCGGCGTGCGGGGGAAGTAGCGGTCGGCCTCGCCCGCGACCAGCCCGGGGATCTCGTCGCCGTCCCCCGCCCCGGTCGCCTCCCACAGCCAGTGGTCGGCGTTGCGCACGACCATCGGGTGGGGCTCGGGCACGCGGCCCGCGTACTGGATGCCGAGCAGCTGCTGCTCGGCGCGGTCGATCTCGCGCCAGAGGGCGGAGCGGCCGGGGCCGCGTCGCTTGCGGCAGGTCAGCAGCCGGTCGGCGACGCCGGACGGGGACGGGCCGAGTTCCACCTGCCAGTACATGGTGTTGGCCGAGAGGAACACGAGGGACGTGCCGTGCTCACGGGCCAGCTCCGTGGTCCGGCGCATGGGCGCCGACCAGTACTCGTCGTGCCCGGGGAACACCAGGCCGCGGTAGCGGGTCGGGTCGACCCGACCCGCGTGCAGATCACGGGTGTCGGCGTACGCGAGGTCGTAGCCGTACCGCTCCGCCCAGCGGATGAAGTCGTACGCGTGCCCGACGTGCAGCGGGAGGCCCGCACCGGCGTACGGGCGGTCGAAGGAGACCGTGATCGCGGCGTCGTTCTCGCCGAGCAGCCGGCCGTGCTCGTCCCAGGCGTGGTACAGGCTGGCGCCGGTCCGGCCGTCCTCCGGATAGAGGTTGTAAGCCTGCCAGGTGATGTCGGGCATCAGCAGCAGCAGATCGGCGGGCCGGCTGTCGCGGACCGTGAAGGGGATGTGGGAGCGGTAGCCGTCCTCGGTGGTGAGTACGGCGACGTAGGCGCCGACGGACCAGTACGACGGGACCTGCAGCCGCCAGGAGAGCCACCAGTGGTGGCACGACACCGTGCGGTCGGCGGTGAGCGGCGGCGGCTGGACGATGCCGGCGAGACGAGGGCTCGTGATGATCTTGGCGGCGCCGTCGCCACCGTAGTGACCGATGCGGTACACGTCGACCGAGAAACGCTGGGGCGGGTCGACCGTGACGTGGAAGTCGATGGCCTCGCCGGGGGCGACCGCGCCATTGGACGCGAAGCCCTTGATCTGCCGGTGCACGTCGTCGGCGGTACGGAGGCCGCGGGAGCGCCCGCCGCGTCCTGCCGCCGCGTCCGGGTCCGCGTACCAGGGCACGACCTGGCCGGTGTCGTCGAAGTAGTGCTCGCTGCCGCGAAGCCAGGGCAGCGGGCCCTGACCGAACGGATCCGTGACCGCATGGGCGAGGGCGCCCGACTCCCAGCGCCGGATCGGCTCCGTCCGACGGATCTTCTCCGCCCCCATGGTGCGCCCCTCCCTCGTCCCCCGAAACCGGTCCTGGCGCGCTGACCGTCAGCGCCGGTCCCAGCACATCACATAACGCACGCACTCCGTCACCGTTCGTCGTGAATTGACGTGAACGGAACGCAACATTCCAGCCTTAGATGGCGAAAACCGGCCGGGCCGACCGTGCATCGGCCGTCACACCAGCCGGATCGGCTTCTCGGCCCGGACGCCTGCCGACGCGAGCCATGCCCGCAGCGGCTCCGGGTCTCCGTCCTCGACCAGGCTCAGCACCCGCGCCCCCAGGTCCGCACGGCGCTCGCCGTTGATGAGCAGGGCAGGCCCGTCCAGCCAGTCCATGCCCGGGGTGGCGCCAGCGGTGTCCACCGCCGCGCAGCACACCATCGCGGTCACATGGTCGGCGAGCAGCTCCCGCGCGGTGCGCGGCGGCTGGAGCGGGACGAGCGGCAGCGGGTCGGTGCCCCAGAGGTCCGGCTCGTCACCCGCGCAGTCCGGGGCCCTGGGCGGGGTCGCCGAGCGCTCGCGGGCGGCCTCCTCACGGGCCACGTCGGCGCTGATCCCGGCCGCGAGGGCGGCACCGGGCCCATCGGTCCCGGGGGCCTCGGGCACGGGCGGCACGTCCGTGGGGCCGGCCGCCGACGGCCGGGGCACCGCCCCCGCGCCGCCGGCGATGTGCTCCATCACGCGGGCCAGGGTGGGCCCGCCGGGCCCGCCTGCCGACGGCCGTACGCCCATCGCGTCCAGAACCCGGTGCAGCCGGGCCGCCTCCGTGCGCCACTTCCGGTCGACGACCTCTTCCGGGTACTGCTGCCAGTCCACCGGCGACCAGTCCGGCCCGATCTCGGCGGGCCCTCCGTGGAACAGCCTGGCGGCCAGCAGCGACGCGGCCTCGTCCACCGCCCCCGGCTCCTCCAGCAGATCGCAGGCGGGACGCTCCCCGAGCCGGGAGGCGAAGCCTTCCGCCAGCCGGTCGCGGCGGGACAGCTCGGTCAGCGCCGAGACCACCCCCGCGTCGAGACGGCTCGGCCACCGGCCCATCCGCCAGGCGGGCAGGGCCACCCGCGTCAGCAGGCGGTCCCACCCCGCGTAGGCGAGGCCGACCTGCTCCTGGGCCACGATCCGCAGCCCGTAGTCCACGGCCTGTGCGCGCTCGGAGGCGGCCGCGGCGACCCCGCGCTCCATCTCGGCGGCATGGCCGCGACAGCTGCGCAGGAGAACCCGGGCGACTCTGCCGACGGCCGCACAGCCGAGCCCTTGCACCGGGCCCAGCCCGGGACGGGCCGCGAGCCCGGCAGCGGCGTCAAGACCACGCAGGAAGCGGCGGGCCGCGGCTATGTCCGGATGCGCCGAGGGGCCCGTGCCGGCGACGACCGGCGCGAGCACGGCGCGCAGCTCGGCGACCCGCATCCACCACAGGAACGGGGAGCCGATGACCAGGACGGGCGCGCCGTCCCCGGGGTTGGCACGCGGGCTGCGGCGTGGACCGTGCGCCCGGTGCGTACGGTCCTCCAGCCAGCTGTCGCAGTCAGGGGTGAGGGCTATGGCGGAGGGCGCCGGCACGTCCATGCGGTCGGCCAGGTCCTCCACCAGCCGGTACAGATCGGGAGCCGCGGCCGGGGCCAGCGGCACCGTCGGGCTGACGGCGGGCCTGGCCCGGGCTATGACGGCGGCCACCGCGGCGGCGGCGAGCAGCACGACCACGGCGGCCGACGTCACCACCCAGCGCGCGACGTCCCACGAGCCACCGCCGATCCGGCCGGTGGACCCCCCGACGAGCAGCACGACGGCGACGGCGGCGGGCAGCAGCACCAGGGCCAGTGCCCTGCTGCGCACCCGCAGCACGGCGAGGGCACGGGAACGCGCGGCCAGCGCGCCCGCCTCCTCACCGACGACGGTTCCGGACACGGCCGGACTCACCCCCTCTGCCCTGCGGCGGCGTTGCTCACTCCCCCACTGTGGCACCCGTCACAGACATCGCAATGTCGGTGGGCCAAGTGCCGGAACGCTTGCGCCGCACCCTAGTTGGGCCTTCCCCGGTCGTCATCCGGATGGGGCAGCGGTCACTCGATGGAATGCCTTTGGGCAAAGCTGCTGACATTGTGACCGGGGTCTTGCAGGTGCCCGGACCTCGCCGAACGGCACGCGGCCACCGGATGTGTGCCCGGGCACCGCCCCATGGGGGACGGCCGCGCGGCGGTCAGGCGAACGGACCGCGAGGGGGCGGTAGGCCGGACGTGTCCGGGGCCCGTCGGACAGGGGTCGCGCGGAAACGGCTCGCGGGCCGCCGCGGGCGGGCCCAGGGGCCGGCTCCCGCCCCGCACGGACGGGACGACCCCGACCGCCGGACCGTACGGGCCGGTCGGTCGGGGTCGTGCGCAGTGCCCGTCAGGCGTGGGAGGCGGCCTTCGCGGCGATGTCCCTGCGATGGTGCGAGCCGTCCAGGCGAATGCGGTCCACCGCGGTGTACGCGCGGTCGCGGGCCTCGGTCAGATCCCCGCCGGTCGCGGTCACCGACAGCACCCGGCCGCCCGCGCTGACGATCGCGTCGCCTTCCCGCCTGGTCCCGGCGTGCAGGACGTACGCGTGCGGCGCGTCCTGCGCGGCGACCTCGTCGAGTCCGCCGATCGGGTCACCGGTGCGGGGCGTGGCCGGGTAGTTGTGGGAGGCGATGACGACGGTCACGGCGGAGTCGCCGCGCCACTTCAGCGGCGGCTCGTCGGCGAGCGTGCCCCGCGCCGCGTTCAGGAGGACGCCGGCGAGCGGGGTCTTCAGCCGGGCCAGCACCACCTGGGTCTCGGGGTCGCCGAAGCGGGCGTTGAACTCGATCACCCGCACACCGCGGCTGGTGATCGCGAGGCCCGCGTACAGCAGGCCCGAGAACGGCGTGCCTCGACGGCGGAGCTCGTCCACGGTGGGCTGGAGCACGCTCTCCATGACCTCGTCGACCAGCTTCGGATCGGCCCACGGAAGCGGCGAGTAGGCGCCCATGCCTCCCGTGTTGGGCCCCTCGTCATCGTCCAGCGCGCGCTTGAAGTCCTGCGCCGGCTGCAGCGGAAGCACCGTCTCGCCGTCGGTGATGGCGAAGAGCGAGACCTCGGGACCGTCCAGGTACTCCTCGATGACCACTCGGCCGCAGGCCAGCGCGTGCTCCCGTGCCTGCTCCAGATCGGCGGTCACGACGACGCCCTTGCCGGCGGCGAGCCCGTCGTCCTTGACGACGTAGGGCGCACCGAACGCGTCCAGAGCCTCGTCGACCTCCTCCGGAGTGGTGCAGACGTAGCTGCGCGCCGTCGGCACGTTCGCCGCGGCCATCACTTCCTTCGCGAAGGCCTTGGAGCCCTCGAGCTGGGCCGCCTCACGGGAGGGACCGAAGCAGGGCACGCCCGCGGCCCGTACGGCGTCGGCGACACCGGCGACGAGCGGCGCTTCGGGGCCGACGACGACCAGATCGGCCTCGAGCCTGCGAGCGAGCTCGGCCACGGCGTCGCCGTCGAGGGCGTCCACCGTGTGCAGCTCGGCGACGTCCGCGATTCCGGCGTTGCCGGGCGCGCAGTGCAGAGCGGAGACGTCGGGGTCGAGGGAGAGAGCGCGGCACAGGGCATGTTCGCGGGCGCCGCCGCCGATGACGAGGACCTTCACGGCAGCCAGGGTAGCCCGCTCGCCGCCGGCGACCTTGTGCGGGCCGCCGAAGCGGCCCCGCCTACTCGTTTGTGTATTCCTCCACAACGGTGGCGCCGAGCTCCCTCACGATCAGGTCGTGACCGGACAGAGCCGAGTCCACGAGGTCCGGATCGTCCTCTTCCGGAATGTCGTCCTCGATCGCCACGGGCTGCCGCGCGGGCGGGGCCGCGGCCCGTGCGGACTCCGCGCCGGACGGCCCCTGCTGCGGCGCCGGACCGCCCGATCCGCCCGCCGGGGGCGGGGCGGAAGGCGCCGAAGGCTGCTGGGGCGGCCGCGGAGCCTGCGACGACTGGGGTGCGGGCGGTGCGGAGGAGGCAGGGGACTGGGCGGGCCGGCCGCCGTAGCCGCCTCCGGACGATCCGCCCGGGCCGGACGGGGGCTGACCCGCACCTCCCGACGGATCGATGATCGCCTCGATCTTCCACTGCAGATTGAACTGCTCGGACAGCGCCTGCCTCAGCACGTCCTCGCTGCCGCTGCTCGCGAAGTTGTCGCGTGCTCCGGCGTTGATGAAGCCGAGTTGGAGGGTGGTGCCGTCGAAGCCCGCCACCTGCGCGTTCTGGCTGAGCAGGATCCAGGTGAAGCGGCGGCGGTTCTTCACCGCCTCCAGGATGTCCGGCCACATGTTGCGCACCTGGGCGGCTCCCTGGGCCGCGGCGGGCGCGACGGCCTGAGACCGGGCCGCCGGCGCGGGGGCGGGGGCGGGGGTCGCCGGCGCGGAGGCCGCCGGCGCGGGAGTCGCCGAAGGGCGGGCACCCTGGCCGGGCGCGGCGGCCGAGGGCCAGGCACCCGGCCGTGCGGCGGCGGGACCACCGGAGGCGGGGGCCGCGGCTCCCGGCCAGGCACCCGGCCGCGGCGCGGTGGACTCCTGCGCGGGGGCCGGGGACGGGCCGGCCGGGGATCGCGGGGCCTCGGACGGGGCGGGCTCCGCCTCGGGCCGCTGGGGAGCCTGTGCGGGCTGGGGCCGCTGCACCCCGGCCGGGCCCGGCTCCGACTGGGCGGCCTGCGGCTGAGCGGGCTGCGACTGGTCGGGCTGCGACTGAACGGGCTGCTGCTGAACGGGCTGCGGCTGGTCGGGGGCCGCTCCCCCGCCCCGTACCGCCGCGCGCGCGGCGGCGGCACCGCCCGGAACCATGGGCGCATGCGCCTCCGGGCCTGGTACGTAGCCCATCGCCGGCCCGGAGCCCGGCGCCGGGAACGCCGCGGCCGCTCCGCGCTCCAGCCGGTCGAGCCTGGCCTGCAGGGACCGCTCGTCGTCGAAGGCCGCCGGCAGCAGCACCCGGGCGCAGATCAGCTCCAGCTGCAGCCGGGGCGAGGTGGCGCCGCGCATCTCCGTCAGACCGGTGTTGACCATGTCCGCGGCCCGGCTGAGCTCGGCGGCGCCGAACACCTGGGCCTGCGCCTGCATCCGCTCGATCACGTCCGCCGGGCCGTCGATGAGACCCTTCTCGCCCGCGTCCGGTACCGCGGCGAGGATCACCAGGTCCCGCAGTCGCTCCAGCAGATCCGCGACGAAACGGCGCGGGTCGTTGCCGCCCTCGATGACGCGGTCCACGACCTCGAACGCCGCGGCACCGTCGCCCGAGGCGAAGGCCTCCACGACCGAGTCCAGCAACGATCCGTCCGTGTACCCCAGGAGGGCCGTCGCCATGGCGTACGTCACACCGTCGTCCGTCGCGCCGGCCAGCAGCTGGTCCATCACCGACATCGAGTCACGCACCGAACCCGCGCCGGCCCGCACGACCAGCGGAAGGACCCCTTCCTCGACGGGAATCCGCTCCCTGCCGCACACCTCGCCCAGGTACTCCCGCAGGGTCCCGGGCGGCACGAGACGGAACGGATAGTGGTGCGTACGCGAGCGGATCGTCCCGATGACCTTCTCGGGCTCGGTCGTCGCGAAGATGAACTTGAGGTGCTCCGGCGGCTCCTCGACCACCTTCAGCAGGGCGTTGAAGCCCGCCGAGGTGACCATGTGGGCCTCGTCGATGATGTAGATCTTGTACCGGCTGGAGGCGGGCCCGAAGAACGCCTTCTCCCGCAGTTCGCGGGCGTCGTCCACACCACCGTGCGATGCGGCGTCGATCTCGATGACGTCGATCGACCCCGGCCCGTTGCGCGCGAGGTCGCGGCAGGACTGGCACTCGCCGCAGGGAGTGGGAGTGGGGCCCTGCTCACAGTTCAGGCACCGCGCGAGGATGCGGGCACTGGTCGTCTTTCCGCATCCGCGCGGCCCGCTGAACAGGTACGCGTGATTGACCCGGTTGTTCCGCAGCGCCTGCTGCAGCGGGTCGGTGACATGCTCCTGCCCGATGACCTCGGCGAAGGACTCGGGTCGGTAGCGGCGGTACAGCGCAAGGGACGACACGCATACGAGGTTATCGGGGCCCGCCGACAATCACGGCGGCCGCAGGGGCACAGCGCCCGGGGCCGCGGTGTTGCGGGGCCGCCGAGGCCGGGCTCGGGGCCGTGGGGCCGGTTCCGGGCTCGGCGGTCCGGCAGCCCATCCTCGGCAGCGGGCTCGGCGGTCCGGCGGCTCATCCTCGGCTCGAGTACGGGATCTCCAGGACCGTTTCCGATCTTCGGGCGGGATCCGGTCTCCCGGCCCGACCACGACTGCCGGCCCGGAACGCAAAGGGCCCCCCACGCACCCGCCAGAGCCGACCTACCCTTGCTGCCTTCCGGCCCTGGGGGAGTTCAGTCAGATAGCGCCACGTGAGGGGCTGCGCACAGACTACCTGATGGTGGGGGCGGGGAACGAGTTCGCGAGCACTCCTCCGCGTCATGTAATGTTTCCGGCGGAGGATTCGCCTAGAGGCCTAGGGCGCACGCTTGGAAAGCGTGTTGGGGGCAACCCCTCACGAGTTCGAATCTCGTATCCTCCGCAGCCGCCCAGCTGGGCAAACGAGGTCCCCGACCGGATGCCGGTCGGGGACCTCGCTGTTTGGTGGTCTCTCAGTCTTGGTCTCAGTTGTGGCATGCCGAGGCGGGGCGCGCCAGGCGGCACAGTGAGTCGGCTCACCACAGCGGAGGCGCGACCGTCGGTGCGGGCTGTGCGGCCCGGCTCATGGGCAGGACGATCTTCCCTCGCGTGGGGCGCTCGGCGAGCTGGTTGTACGCGGCGCGTACGTCGGCGAGTGGGTAGCTGGAATCGATCGGGAAGACCAGGCGCCCCGCTTCGGCCATCTCTGCGAGCCTTCCGGGATCCAGTGCCGTCGCGACGTTGCAGCGTCCGAAGTGGTCGATAGGAGCGGTCACGGACCCCGGTGCCGCTTTACGGATGCGCTCGGTCAGGCCGTCGCCGTACTCGCTCGGGGTCGCGCCCAGGGATTCCAGGAACGGAAAGCTGCTGATGCCACCCGTGGCCAGCGCCGTGGGCTTGCGGGCGAGCCGGTCGGCGCCGGCGCGGACGAACCGGGCCTGCGCGGCGCGCGGTTGGAAGCCCCTGACCTGGGCATCAACCGGCGCAGCAGCTACGCCGCCCACGGCAACAAGGAGCAGTTGTTCCGCAAGGCCGTCGACCGCTACCTTGCGGGCCCCGGCGCGTTGTCGCCGAAGCCATCGACAAGCCCACGGCCCGCCAGGTCGCCGAGACGATGCTGCACGGCTGCGCAGACGCCTGCACACAGGCGAAACGAAGACCCCGGTCGCTCGGCGGCCGGGGTCTCGTCTTTGCCCGAGGCAGGCGTCGCCGCCCGGACGAAGGTCTCATCCGGTCCCGCGGGTCTTGGCCAGCCACTCCGGCGCCGGTTCCGCCTCGTCGCCGTACCCGTCGTGCCAGTTCCACCATTCGTAGGGCGGGGTCTGGGGATAGCCCTCGGGCGAGTTCTCCCACGTCTCCTGCCGCCCGAGAGCGGTCATGTCGAGGTAGCTCCAGGTGCTTCCCAGCGCCTCGTCACCGCGGTTGTTCACGAAGTAGGTGCGGAACACTCGGTCGCCGTCACGGATGAACGCGTTCGTTCCGTGCCACTCGTCCACCCCGAAGTCGGCGTCGAAGTCGCCGGCGATCGTGTACCAGGGGATCGTCCAGCCCATCCGCGCCTTGACCCGCTCGACGTCCGGCTGCGGAGCGCGCGAGACGAAGACGAGAGTGGTGTCGCGGGCGTTCAGATGGGCCAGGTGACCGACGTGGTCGGCCACCATGGAGCAGCCGCGGCAGGCGTGGTCGGGCCAGCCGAACACACCGGGCTCGAAGAACGCGCGGTAGACGACCAGCTGGCGACGGTCCTCGAAGAGGTCGAGCAGACCCGCCTTGCCCTCGGGGCCCTCGAACTCGTACTCCTTCTCCACCGCCAGCCACGGCATCCGCCTGCGCTTGGCGGCCAGTGCGTCGCGAGCGCGGGTCAGCCTCTTCTCCTCGACGAGCAGTTCCTGCCGCGCGGACTCCCACTCCTGCGGCGAGACGACCGGGGGTGTCTCCATGGTGACGTCACCTTCCCCTTCGGGTCCGGACTCGTTTCGGCACTACGAGTACTGCGGCTCCTGCTGAGGCTGTTCCCCCGCAGGCTGCTCCGGCTCCGCGGGCTGCTCCGGCTGCTCTGCCGGAGGCGGCTCGGGGAGCTGCTGCTCCGACTGTTCCGGCTGCTGCGGCTCGGCCGGCTCCTCGGGCTCGGGGGGCTGGGGCCGCTCGGGCTCGGGCGCCACCGGCTGGTCCTCTTCCTGCTGGGGCTGCTGCTCCTGTTCCGTCTCGGGCGCCACGGGCTTCTCGGGCTCGTCAGGCGGCTGCGGCTCCTCCGGGTCCGGCGCCACGGGCCGGTCCTTCTTGTCGTCCTCCTTCTTGTCGTCCTTCTTCTTCTCGTCCTTCTTCTCGTCCTTCTTCTCGTCCTCCTTGCCCTTCTCCTTGTCCTCGTCCTTCTTCTCGTCCTCCTTGCCCTTCTCCTTGTCCTCGTCCTTCTTCTCGTCCTCCTTGCCCTTCTCCTTGTCCTCGTCCTCCTTCACGTCGTCCTTGCCCTTCTCCTTGTCCTCGTCCTGCTCCGACTCCTTGTCCGACGGCTTGCCCGTCTCCTCGTCCTTGTTCGACGGTTCGTCCTCCTTCTGCTGCTCGCCGTCCTTCTTCTCCTCCGTGCCCTTCTCCTTGTCCTCGTCCGTCCGGCCGTCCTGCGTGTCCTGGTCCTCCCCCTCGGGTTCGCTCTGCTCGTCGCCCTCCGGGAACACGTCCGAGGAGTCGTCCGACGGTTCGGGCAGGACCGGAGCGGAGCCGTCCGGCGGCTGACCCTTCGGAGCAGGAATCCGGTGATCGCTCCGGCCCTCGGCGTCGCCGTTCGGGCGCTCGAACCACGCCTTGGTTTCCGGGTCGAACATCGTGACGGCCTTCATCGGCTTGGGCGCCGGGACGACCGCGACGATGGCCGCCGAACGGAAGGACGCCCACTTCTTGCCCGTGTACTTCTGCTCGCCCTGGACCGCGACCGCCGGGGCCAACGGATTGCCACAGGCGCAGCGCACGCGCGGAACGCCGCGGGCGTCGACGAGGACGGCCGTTCCGGCCTGGAGGACCGCCTGGTACTCGGTGGCCCTGCCGTCCCGGTATCCGTGGTTGGTGACCCGGGTGTCCCAGGTCAGCCGAACCGGCGTCAGCGACCGCAGATACGCCGGGATCTCGGCCGACGGAATGCGCAGGGCGCCCGCGAACGCGCTCCCCTTGGCCTCGTTCTCCGCGAGATACGCGATCTGCTTCTCGACATCGCAGCTGGCGACGTTCTGCGTACCCCCGTACAGCCCGGGATGGGCGCCGCTGACTGCCACGGTGCGCGAGCCGATTCTCGATGTGTCGGGGCCGGACGGAGCCTCGGCGCCCTTGGTGTCCGTGGCCGACGACGGGGTGAACGGGTCGCGGCCGGCCGCCGAGGCGGTCTGGAGGAAGATCTCTCCGCCTCCCTGGGACCCGCCTCCCATCAGGGTGAACACGAGGATCACCGCCATCGCCACCACGACGGCCGTGCCGGCGCTCACCAGGGTGAGCCGGCTCCGCCGCCAGATCGGGAGCTTTCCGTGGCCACGGCCCGGCTCGTCGGGTCCGCCCGACGCGGGCGACTCGCCCGGTGGGCCGGGCGGGGGCGGGGGGCCGGGCGGGGGCGGAGGGCCGGGCGGCGGAGGCTGTTCCCGCTCGTCGGACGACCGGCCGGTCAGCGGACCGGACGGTGGGCCCGTAGGTCGTGTGGGGCGCTCGGACGGAGGAAGCTCTGACGTCACGGCACTCTCCCCGGAATCGGGGATGTCAGGGAAATGACGTTCATCCTCATTTGCCCTCCTCATCGTCATTATGGGCTTCCGGCCCGGGAATTGTGGATCTTGGAGATTTCCCGCTGCCGCACCCGTCCGGAGAGTGCGGACGACGCGAATCGACACGGGAGGGCGGCGCTCTCCACCGGTCCCGCTTTCAGGAAAACCCGGTCGTCACATTCGCGTCATGCCGCTGCATTTCGGGACTTGACAGGTGAGGGCGCGCGGGATCGGGCGGCTGGGCACACACCTTCGGCCCCGCCCGGAACGGGACGGGGCCCAGCAGCGAGAACGGAACCGAGAGCGAACCGGCGTCGACGACAGACCGGACGTGCGACCTGGGCCGCGACGTCGGCCAACACCGGGGCCCCACCCACCCCTCCCCAAGCCCCGCGATCCGATCGGGGCACGCGGTTCCAGAAACCCCCCGACTATTTCGTGACATCCGTCACGACGAATTCCGCATTAGGGCGACCGGATAGTAGAAAGCCCGGGACTGGACAAATGAGACTTGTCCACTTTGAGAGAGACATGTCCCGCGCTGGCCATGGGGGTATTCGACCGGCTCGCCGCTTCCGCCCGGTTGTCGGGCACTCAGGGCTTTCTGACGGGCCGACAGAAGCGCACACCTTGTCGGAGCCGGGACCAGCACGCCTTCGGGAGCTTTTCAAGAGGCGTCCTGCCTTACGAGCCGAGGTAGTAACGACGCCCATTGCTCCCACCTGGCGGCGCTTCTAACAATGGCGGCCCGCAAAGGCGTCTCCGCAGCTCAGCACAGGACCAGTGCCGGGTCGACCGTTCCCCGGGGACGCTCCGCGAAAACCGAGTGAGGTCATGCATGAGGAAGCACCGCAGGAAGACGCACCACCGGAAGATAACGATCGCCGCCGTCGCCCTGGGGGCCGTGGCTGTGCCTTCCGTAGCCATGGCCTGTATGGACCAGCAGGGAAGCCCGGAGCACCAGGGAGGCCGTGACGCCCGGTCCTGGGGGGAGTGGAGGAACGCCTCCGCCGAGAACCCCTGGCAGCAGGGTGGCTGGGACTGGAAGAAGAAGCACGGTGGTGAGCCCGGCGGCGCCGAGCAGCCCGGTACCGAGCCGGGTGCCGCCGAGCCCGGCGGTTCGGCCCCGGCCTCGCCGGCACCGCAGGCCCCCGCCCCGGCCAAGCCCGCCGCGCCGAAGCCGGCCGCCCCCAAGCCGGCCGCGCCGAAGCCCACGGCCTCCCCGAGCACGCCCGCGTCCTCCGCTCCCGCCACGGGCGCCGTCGCGCGCGTCGTGCAGCTCGTCAACAGCGAGCGCAGCAAGGCCGGATGCTCGCCGGTCACCGTCAACGCCAAACTGACCAAGGCCGCTCAGGACCACAGCAAGGACATGGCCGCCCACCGCAACATGTCCCACACGGGCTCCGACGGCTCGGACCCGGGCGCCCGGATCACCCGTGCCGGATACAACTGGAGCACGTACGGCGAGAACGTCGCCTACGGCTACGAGACCCCCGAGAAGGTCATGGCGGGCTGGATGTCCAGCCCGGGCCACAAGAAGAACATCCTGAACTGCGAGTTCAAGGAGATCGGCGTCGGCCTCGCGCAGCCCGGGAACTACTGGACCCAGGACTTCGGCACCAGCCGCTGACCACGCCCGCGGCCGTTCGACGCACCCGCGAACGGACCCCCACCGCGGCCTGCGGAAGGGCCCCGACCGTGCCCGGTCGGGGCCTTCGCCGTGCCCGGCCGACGGGGCGGCACAAGGGGGGCGGGCGGCCCAGGGACCGGCGGCCGGGTGAGGGCGAAAGAATCCGTGCGAGGTGTCGAGAAGCGCGCGACGGCTCCGACGTCCCCTGTGAGAGTTGCCCACGAGGGGCGACAACGCAGCCGAGGAGCGAAGTCATGAAGTATCTGGTGATGGTCCAGGGCTCGCAGGCCGACTACGAGGCGATGACCGGACAGCCGTCCTCCCACAGCCCAGCCTGGAGCGAGAAGGACCTGCAGGCGATGTTCTCCCACATGGAGGCCATCAACAACGACCTGGCCGAGTCCGGGGAGCTCGTGGACGCACAGGGGCTGGTCGAGCCCGCCAGGACGCGACTGGTGAGCCTGGACGACGAGGGCCGGCCGGTGATCTCGGACGGCCCGTACGGCGAGACGAAGGAGTTGCTGGCCGGCTACTGGGTGCTGGACTGCGCGAGCCTGGAGCGGGTCACGGAGATCGCCGTCCGGGTCGCCCGGTGCCCCGTCCCCGAGGGGGCGACCGACTACCCCGTCGTCATCCGGCCGATCCAGGACGGCGGAGGCGATCTGTGCTGAGGGGGTCCGTACGGCACCCCTCGCCGATTGCGTACGCGCTGACCGGGTCCGTACGGCACCCGGCCATGAACCGGTCCGTGCCGATCGCGTACGCGCCCAGGCGGGCCCATGGGGCCGTTCGCCCCGCCCCGGTCCGGAGGCCGTCCGTGAGGCTTCGATGAGCCGGACGACCGGGGTCGAGGACCTGCTGAGGCTGCACGCCCCGCAGGTCCTCGGCGCGCTGGTGCGCCGGTACGGGCACTTCGCGACCGCGGAGGACGCCGTGCAGGAAGCCCTGCTCGCCGCAGCACAGCAGTGGCCCGAGGGCGGCGTGCCGGACAATCCGCGCGGCTGGCTGATCCGGGTCGCCTCGCGACGGCTCACCGACCAGTTGCGCAGCGACGAGGCGCGGCGACGCCGGGAGGAGACCGCCGCACAGCTCACCCCGCGCGACGCGCACACGGCACCGCCGCCCGGGGAGGGCCGCGCCCCGTCCGAGGACGACACGCTCACCCTGCTGTTCCTCTGCTGCCACCCGGTGCTGACGCCCGCCGCGCAGATCGCGCTGACGCTGCGGGCGGTCGGCGGTCTGACGACGGCGGAGATCGCCCGTGCGCTGCTCGTCCCCGAGGCGACGACGGCGCAGCGCATCAGCCGGGCCAAGGCGAAGATCAAGGGTGTGCCGTTCCGCCCGCCGGGGCCCGAGGACCGGGACGAACGGCTGTCCGCCGTCCTGCAGGTGCTGTACCTGATCTTCAACGAGGGCTACACGGCGACCTCGGGCGCCACCCTGCACCGCGCCGACCTCGCCCGGGAGGCGATCCGGCTGACCCGCGCGGTGCGCCGGCTGCTGCCGCGGGAGGGCCGGGTCACCGGGCTGCTGGCGCTGATGCTGCTCACCGATGCCCGCAGCGCGGCGCGCACCGGCCCGCACGGAGAGCTGATCCCGCTCGACGAACAGGACCGGGCGCGGTGGGACCGGGAGGAGATCGCCGAGGGCACCGCCCTGGTCGAGGAGGCGCTGTCGGAGGGGCCGGCCGGCCCGTACCAGTTGCAGGCGGCGATCGCGGCCCTGCACGACGAGGCGGCGCGCGCGGAGGACACGGACTGGCCGCAGATCCTCGCGCTGTACGACGTGCTCGTGCGGCGCGCCCCCGAGCCGATGGCCGAGCTGGGCAGGGCCGTGGCGGTCGCGATGGTGGCGGGACCGGAGGCGGGACTGGCGGAACTGGGCGCGCTGGAGGACCGGCTGGCGGGCCATCACCGTCTGGACGCGGTACGGGCGCATCTGCTGGAGCGGGCCGGGGACCCTAACGCCGCCCGCGACGCCTACCGGCGAGCCGCCGCGCGCACGCTCAGCGCTCCCGAGTCGCGCTACCTGCGGATGCGCGCGGCCCGGCTCCGCGAGGACGGCGACACGGGGCGCGACGGGGGCTGAGGGCGGCGGGCGGAGTGTGGGGCCGCGGGCGGGGGCCGCGGGGTGGGAGAGCCCCGGGGTGAGCGGCGCGCGGACATCTCGGAAGTCCTGCCGGACCTCTGGCATTTCATGTGACCCACCAGTACCTTACCGCCGGTAAGTCCCCTGTCCGCGTCCTGCCCCACACCCTGAGGAGCGCGCCGTGAAGACAGCACTCCCCCCGGCTCTGGCCGTTGTGGCCGTGGCCCTCGCGGTCACGGCCACCGCGACCGGCCCGGCGTCGGCGGCCCCGGCGTCCCAGGAGCCCGGGACCACAGCCACCGCCACCGTCACCACCACCGGCTCGGCCGGCCTGCGCGAGGTGCTGTTCGTCGGCAACAACTGGGACGGCACCGCCGATGTCCTCGAACCCTCCGGTTCCCTCGCCAGGATCGGCCGGATCAATGTGATCCCGGACAAGGACCAGCGGATGCTGGAGATCCATCTCAACCCGGTGAAGCTCGCCTACTTCCTCGGCATCCGGATGTCCGTCGGCGAGGGCCACGACCAGTTCGTCGACGACATGTACTCGACGCCGGACGGATCCGCCGTCGTCGTGTCGCGGCCGAGTTTCGCCGACGTCGTGTCCATCGACGTGGCCAGCGGAAAGCTCAACTGGCGTTTTCCCGTGTCGGGTTACCGTTCCGACCACATGGCCGTCTCCCCGGACGGGACACGTGTTGCGGTCTCCGCGTCGACGTCCAACACCGTGCACGTCCTCGACATCCGCACCGGCCGCGAGGCCGGCTCTTTCGCCACCGGCGACAAACCGCACGAGAACGTCTTCACCGACGGCGGCAAGCGGATCTGGAACAGCGCGATCGGCGAGGTCAACACCGCTCTGGACGACCCCTTCTGGGACTTCACCAAGGGCGACCGCAAGATCACCGTGGTCGACGCGGAGACGTACCGCACGGTCAAGGTCATCGACATGCGGCAGCGGCTGGACGCCTTCGGCCGAACGGACCTCTCGGACGCGGTGCGGCCTGTTGCCTTCACCCCGGACGAGTCGAAGCTCTACTTCCAGGTCTCGTTCCACAACGGCTTCCTGGAGTACGACGTGGCCGCCGACCGCATCACCCGCGAGAAGACCCTCCCGAAGAACCCGGCGACCAGCGAGGACCGTACGACCTGGGTGAACGACTCCCGCCACCACGGCATCTCGATGAGCCCCGCGGGCGACAAGATCTGCGTCGCCGGGACGATGGACGACTACGCGACGGTCGTCGACCGGGCGACGCTCCGGGAGGGGCCGCTGATCACGGCCTCGAAGCCGTACTGGGCCACGGTGAGCGGGGACGGGAAGTCGTGCGTGGTCTCCGAGAGCGGATCGGACTCGGTCACCGCGATCGACTTCGCCACCGGCCGCAAGGTGGCGAGCGTGCCGGTCGGGGACCACCCCCAGCGCGTGCGGCTCGGCAAGGTGGCAGCTGACTGGACGGGCCCTTCGGCCGCACGGGAATAGCCCGGCCATCGTGACCAGGGGCCGGCGTCCCCCGGGACAAACGGGTGGCGGGACCCCGGAGCGGGCGGCACCATCGGTTCATGACCCGCACGTTCGACCATTTGGTGGCCGAGGCCGAGTCCGTTTCCGTGGCGGGCTGGGACTTCTCCTGGCTCGACGGCCGGGCGACCGAGCAGCGCCCGTCCTGGGGGTACCAGCGGCTGATGAGCGAGCGGCTGGCGCGGGCGTCGGCCGCCCTCGACATCCAGACCGGCGGCGGAGAGGTGCTCGCCGGCGCCCCGAAGCTGCCGCCGCTCACGGTCGCCACCGAGGGCTGGCCGCCGAACGTCGAGAAGGCCACGCGGCTGCTGCATCCGCTGGGGGCGGCGGTCGTGGTGGACCGCGACGAGCCCCCGCTGCCGTTCGGTGCGGGGGCCTTCGACCTGGTCGTCAGCCGGCACCCGGTGCAGGTCTGGTGGGACGAGATCGCCCGGGTCCTGCGACCGGGTGGTACGTACCTCTCGCAGCAGGTCGGCCCGGCCAGCGTCTTCGAGCTGGTCGAGTACTTCCTGGGACCCCAGCCGGAGGAGACGCGCCGGGCCCGCCATCCCGACGACGCCCGCGAGGCGGCCGAGACTGCCGGACTGGAGGTCGTCGACCTGCGTTCGGAGGCGCTGCGGACCGAGTTCTTCGACATCGGGGCGGTGATCTACTTCCTGCGGAAGGTGGTGTGGATGGTGCCGGGCTTCACCGTGGCCCGGTACCGCGACCGGCTCCGCGAGCTGCACGACCGGATCGAGGCGGAGGGTCCGTTCGTCGCCCGGACGACCCGCTTTCTGATCGAGGCGCGCAAGCCCGGCTGACGGCACCCGGCGGGACCCGCCGCCAGGCGTCCGCGGAGCCCCGAAGGGCCGCGGCGGAGGTGCGGCACGCCCTGGCGGGAGGGATCATCGGGGAATGAGTCCCGAGATCCACCTCGCCCAGCAGCCCGAGGCCGACGAGCTGCTCGGGCGCAGTCCGCTTGCCCTGATGATCGGCATGCTGCTGGACCAGCAGGTCCCGATGGAATGGGCCTTCACGGGCCCCCACACGATCGCCGAGCGCCTCGGAAAGGACGATCTCGACGCCCACGAGATCGCCGCCCAGGACCCCGAGGCGTTCGCCGCTCTGCTGTCGCAGAAGCCCGCGGTGCACCGCTATCCGGGGTCGATGGCGAAACGGATCCACCAGCTGTGCCAGTACCTGGTGGACGAGTACGACGGCGACCCGACGGCACTGTGGAAGGACGCGCCCTCGGGCAAGGAGGTGCTCGGCCGGCTGCTCGCGCTGCCCGGCTTCGGCAAGCAGAAGGCCCAGATCTTCCTCGCCCTGCTGGGCAAGCAGTACGGGGTGTGCCCGGACGGCTGGCGGGAGGCCGCTGGACCGTACGGCGAGGAGCGCGCCTACCGTTCGGCCGCGGACATCACCGGTCCGGAGTCGCTGGCCAAGGTCCGTGCGCACAAGCAGGAGCTGAAGCGCGCGGCGAAGGCGGCCAAATGACTCACAAGTACGCCCGAAGACGTACCAGTTGATGTCAATGGCGCTAAATAACGCGTGAGTTGCGGCACATGTGTTCACAGAACACTCAGAGATCGCTAGCTTCCCCTCAACCTCGTTCGCACCGGGAAGGACCTCTGTGAACGCAACCCATCGCAGAGCAGTGGCCACCGTGGCCGCAGCCGCACTCGCGACCCCGCTCCTGCTGGCATCCGCCTCGCCCGCAACCGCTCACCGGCACGACCCTGCCAAGGGAGCGGCGAAGGACGCGGCCAAGCTCTCCAAGAAGCTGGTCCGCGAGTCGTCCGCCAAGGACGCCTTCAAGCACTTGCAGAAGTTCCAGCAGATAGCCGACAGCACCGGCGGCCACCGCGCCGCCGGTTCGCTGGGTTACGACGCCTCCGCCGCGTACGTCTACCAGCAGCTGAAGAAGGCCGGGTACGACGTCTCGTACCAGAACTTCGACTTCATATACACCGAGACCCAGGCCGAGAAGCTGTCGGTGGTCTCCCCCGCGCCGCGCGACATCGCGATATCGGCGATGACGTACACCAAGTCGACGCCCGTGGGCGGTGTCAGGGCCGACCTGGCCGCCGTCCCCGTCGACGCCGACGGCACCACGGGCTGCGAGCCCGCGGACTTCGCCTCCGGAACCTTCACCGGCAAGGTGGCGCTGATCCAGCGCGGTGGCTGCACGTTCGCCGCCAAGCAGGAGAACGCGGCCGCGGCGGGCGCGATCGGCGCGGTCATCTACAACAACACCGAGGGAGCCCTCTCCGGCACCCTCGGCGGCCCCGAGGCCGGAAAGATCCCGACCGGCGGCATCACCCAGGCCGAGGGCGCCAAGCTCGCCGAGGACCTGGCCAAGGGCCCGGTGAGCATCGACTTCGAGATCCGCCAGCTCCAGGAGAAGCGGACCACTCGCAACGTCATCGCCGAGACGCGCCACGGCAACGCCGCCAACACGGTCATGCTGGGCGCCCACCTCGACTCCGTGACGGCCGGCCCCGGCATCAACGACAACGGCTCCGGCTCGGCCGGTCTGCTCGAGGTCGCCCTGGAGTTCGCCAAGGCCGAGAAGCGGCCCGCCAACAAGGTGCGGTTCGCCTGGTGGGGCGCCGAGGAGAACGGTCTGCTGGGCTCCGAGCACTACGTCGCGAACCTGAGCGACCTGGGCAAGAAGGAGATCAAGCTCTACCTGAACTTCGACATGATCGCGTCGCCGAACTACGGCCTGTTCGTGTACGACGGCGACAACTCCGACGGCGTAGGCGCGCCGGCCGGTCCGGCGGGCTCGGCCCAGCTGGAGCGCGACATCAACGAGTTCATGGACCGCGTCGGCGCGCCCCACGAGGGCACGGACTTCACGGGCCGCTCCGACTACGGCCCGTTCGTCGAGGCCGGCATCCCGTCCGGCGGCACCTTCACCGGCGCCGAGGGCATCAAGTCCGCCGCGCAGGCCGAGAAGTTCGGCGGCACGGCGGGCGTCGCGTACGACGCGTGCTACCACGCCAAGTGCGACGACATCAAGAACGTCAACATGAAGGCGTTCGACGTCAACATCGACATCATCGCCAACGCCGCCGGCACGTACGCGCACGACCTGAGCTCGCTGCGCAAGCCGGTCGTCACCGTCCCCACGGACGGCGACACGGGCAGCGGCGGCGGTCTGCACGACGGCCACGACCACGAGGTCACCGAGTAACAGCGGGGACCGGCATTCCCTGACCCGCGATGTCTCCCGGCGGCCGGGCCCCTTCTACCGGCGACGTCTGCGTGACGTGCCGAAGAGGGACCGGGAGATCTCCCGGCCCAGCTGGGTGCCGACCGAGCGGGCAAGTGACGTGAACAGCCCACTGCCCATCACCTGTCCGGCCAGGGACTCCTCCCGCCGCGGCGCGCGGGCCGCGTCCGCCTCCCGCCGGGCGGCCTCCTCCGCCTCCCGCGCCGCCCGCAACGCCGACTCCTCGGCCTGCTGCTCCGCCGTCAGCTTCTCGTACGCCGACTCCCGGTCCACAGCCTGTGCATAGCGCGGGTACAGCGCCGAGGACGCCACCGCGGCATCCAGCACGGAGTCACCGACCGGGCCCATCAGCGACACCGGCGCCCGCAGCCGCGTCGCAGCGACGGGCGTCGGCGCGCCCGACTCGCTCAGCACGGTGACGACCGCCTCTCCCGTGCCCAGCGAGGTGAGGACCTCCTCCAGGTCGTACGGGGAGTCCGGGAACGTCCGCACCGTCGCCTTCAGCGCCTTGGCGTCGTCCGGGGTGAAGGCCCGCAGGGCGTGCTGCACCCGGTTGCCGAGCTGCCCCAGCACATCACCGGGCACGTCCTTGGGCGTCTGCGTCACGAAGAAGACCCCGACCCCCTTGGAGCGGATCAGCCGCACCGTCCGGGTGACCGCCTCCAGGAACGCCTTGGAGGCTCCGTCGAACAGGAGATGCGCCTCGTCGAAGAAGAACACCAGCTTCGGCTTGTCGAGGTCGCCGACCTCCGGCAGATCCGCGTACAGATCCGCGAGCAGCCACATCAGAAAGGTCGAGAAGAGCTGCGGCTCGTCCTGGACGCCGGGGAGTTCCAGCACGGACACGACTCCGCGTCCGTCGGGCGCCGTTCGCAGCAGCTCGCCCGTGTCGAACTCCGGCTCGCCGAAGAAGTCGCCCGCGCCCTGCTGCTCGAAGGCCGTGATGGACCGCAGGATCACCCCGGCCGTGGCCGTGGACAGGCCGCCGATGCCCTTCAGCTCCGGCTTCCCGGTGTCCGACACCAGGAACGCGACCACGGCCCGCAGATCCTTCAGGTCCACCAGCTCCAGCCCCTTGGCGTCGGCGTAGTGGAAGATCAGGCCGAGCGACTGCTCCTGCGTCCGGTTGAGCTGGAGCACCTTGGACAGCAGCACCGGGCCGAAGTCCGTGACGGTCGCGCGGACCGGGATGCCGTGGCCGGTGCCGCCCAGCGCGTAGAACTCCGCGGGGAAGCCCTCCGCACGCCACTCCTGGCCCACCTGCGCGGCCCGCTCCACGACCTTCTCCCCGCCCTCGCCGGGCGCGGCGATGCCGGAGAGATCGCCCTTCATGTCGGCGAGGAACACGGGGACACCGTTCGCCGACAGCTGCTCGGCGACCAGCTGGAGCGTCTTGGTCTTGCCGGTGCCCGTCGCTCCCGCGACCAGGCCGTGGCGATTGAGCATGCCCAGGGGGATCCGGACGGGCGCCCCCGGCAGGCACCGCCCGTCGTGGAGCAGGGCACCCAGCTCGAGGGCGGGCCCCGTAAAGGCGTAACCGGAGGCGATCTGTCCTGCCTCCGCGGGGAGTTCAGACGCGCCGGACGGGCCCGCGGACCGTGACGGCTGCTCGGGCTCAGTCATGACACGGCCCCTACTTCCGGGTTTGCGAGGTTTTTGCGGGGTTTTGCTCAGCATCCCACCGGCGCTGCCTGGCTGCGCCGACCGCCGCTTGCCCGGTAGGCTTTCCGTGTGATCTTCAAGCGCATCGGCAACGGGCGGCCGTATCCCGACCACGGCCGGGAAAGCACCCGGCAGTGGGCGGATGTCGCGCCGCGCCCGGTCCGCCTCGATCAGCTCGTGACCACCAAGGGCCAACTGGACCTCGAGACCCTCCTCGCCGAGGACTCGACCTTCTACGGGGACCTCTTCGCCCATGTCGTGAAGTGGCAGGGCGACCTCTACCTCGAGGACGGGCTGCACCGCGCCGTGCGCGCGGCACTCCAGCAGCGGCAGGTGCTCCACGCCCGCGTGCTGGAGCTGGACTGACCCGGACCGGCCGCCGCGGGCGACCCGTTCGGCCCCTCCCCGCGACCCCGTAAGGCGCAGCATCGCGACCCTTAAGGCGCAGCTTCGCGCCCATACGGGCGCAAGCGGATGATCGTTAAGTAGGCATAGCCACCGGACCGCATTACGCTGCGCCCATGAGCATGCTCACTCCCCCAGGCATGGGCGGAAAGTACCGCATTACGGGCAACGCGTATCCGCGTATGCGCCGGCCTCGTCGCCGCCGCAAGGTCGTGCTCGCAGTCGTCGCAGCCGTGGCCGTCCTCGGCCTCGGCGGGTGGGGAACGCTGCAGCTCATCGATGCCTTCTCGGGTGACGCCGAGAAGACCGGCGCCAAGAGCCGGGCCGCGGCGTGCAAACCCCGGTCCGCACCGTCCGCGGCCCCGGCACCGCCGAGGCCGGCCCAGATCACCGTCAACGTCTACAACGCGACCCCGCGCAGCGGACTGGCCAAGGCCACCGCCGACGAGCTGCAGAGGCGCGGCTTCAACATCGGCAAGGTGGGCAACGCCCCGGCGGAGTACGACAAGAAGGTGCCCGGCGCCGGGCTGCTGCTGGGCGCGCCCGGCGCGTACGAGGGGCCGTTCGGCGTGCTGGGCACCCAGCTCGCCGGGGCGCAGGTCAGGGCCGACGCCCGCACCTCCGCGGATGTCGACCTGATCATCGGCACGGCCTTCAAGACGCTGAACACCAAGCCGGTCGCGGACAAGGCACTGGCCGCGCTGGCCAAGCCCTCGCCCGCGCCGGGCGAGTGCGGCTGAGCCCCGCACTCCACCGCGCCCCGCACCGGTCGCCGCGCCTCGCGCTCCGATCCGGTGCGCGGGGGTACCGCCGGAGCCTGACGCGTCGGTGCGCCTCCTCGCCGCGCCGTCGTCGTACGAGGCGTACGCGTCCGCGTCACGGGCGCCCGGAGCCCGACCGCGGCCGGAAGTTCGGGCCGGGGGCGGGTTCCGGGGGCCGGCGGGTCCTACTCGGCCGCCCCGTACATCCGGTCGCCCGCGTCGCCCAGGCCCGGAACGATGTAGCCCTGCTCGTTGAGGCGCTCGTCGACCGAGGCCGTCACGACCGTCACCGGCGTGCCCGCGAGCTCGCGTTCCATCACCTCGACGCCCTCCGGCGCCGCCAGCAGCACGACCGCCGTCACATCGTCGGCACCGCGCTTGATCAGCTCCTGGATCGCCGCGACCAGCGTGCCGCCCGTGGCCAGCATGGGGTCGAGGACGTACACCTGGCGGCCCGAGAGGTCCTCCGGCATGCGCGTCGCGTACGTCGACGCCTCCAGGGTCTCCTCGTTGCGGATCATGCCGAGGAAGCCCACCTCGGCGGTCGGCAGCAGCCGCACCATGCCGTCCAGCATGCCGAGGCCGGCCCGCAGGATCGGCACCACCAGGGGCCGCGGGCGGGAGAGCTTCACTCCCGTGGTCGCCGACACCGGCGTCTCGATGTCGATCTGCTCGGTGCGCACATCACGCGTGGCCTCGTAGGCGAGCAGGGTCACCAGCTCGTCGGCGAGGCGCCGGAAGGTGGGGGAGTCGGTGCGCCGGTCGCGCAGGGTGGTGAGCTTGTGCGCCACCAGGGGGTGGTCGACGACGTGGATCCGCATGGATCCAACAGTAGCCGGGGCTGGCGTGGGCACGGCCTCCGGAGGGAAGGTGGGACATAGCCTTCCAGCGCCGAGGTGGTGTGGCCGATGCCGGAGCGGGATCAGCAGGACCGGGAGCAGCGGCGGGAACCGCGGCAGGAGCAGGAGGAGACCGACGCCGAGCGCAGGCGCCGGCGCGCCCAGTTCCTCCGCGAACTGCACGAGGCAAAGGCCCTGCGGGACCGCGTCCGGCCCCGGCGTGCCCGCGCGGCGCGGATGCGCCAGGCGATGCTCATGCGCTCCTTCCGCTGGTGAGCCTCGGTGTCCCCTGGACGGACCCGCACGACGCCGTTCGGCGGCCCCTCTCGCAGAACGCGTGCACGACGCAAGGCCGGAAGACCTCTCGCGAAGCCGCTGTTTCTGCCACGATTCCGAGTGGGCGGGGCACGAGCAGCGCTCCGCCGGTCGTCACAACTCTGATCAGTGGGAGAGTCACGGTGTACTTCGCCGCACTGCTCGCGCGCACCGAAGACGGGTGGGTAGCGAGCGACACAGAGCTCGACGATGTGGAGACCCTGTCGGATCTGACCGACTTGGCCCGCGATGCCTCGGTGAACGAGGACACGGTGCTCGCCTTCATCGAGCAGGAAGACACATGGTTCGGCATCGTCCGGGTGGACGGCGAGGACGATCCTCGTGTCTTCGTCTCGGACGCCGCCTCGGCAGCACGCTCCTCCTACGGGGCGATGCTCACGGACGAGCTGCTCGGCAAGGACGAGGAGGATGACGAGCTGGACTCGCTCGACCTCGACGGTACGGAGGACGGCGAGCCCGAGACCGAGGAGGAGACGGCCGACGACCCCGACGCCGTCCCGATCGGACCACTCGGCGACCGAGATCTGCTCGCCGATCTCGGGATGTCCTCGAAGGAACTGTGCGTGCTCAGCTCGGACGCGCTGACCGAGATCGCCGACACGCTCGGCGCCTCCGAGATCCTGGAGGCCGTCCGCTAGTGACGGACCCCGTACGGGCGCCGTGGGAGGCGCCCATGCGGCTCGCGCTCGACGAGGCCGCACGCGCGCCGCTGACCGGGGACGTCCCGGTCGGCGCCGTCGTGCTGGCCGAGGACGGCACGGTGCTGGCGACCGGCCACAACGAACGCGAGCTGACCGGCGACCCCACCGGGCACGCGGAGGTCCTCGCGCTCCGGCGCGCCTCCGCCGCGCGCGGGAGCTGGCGGCTGACCGGCTGCACGCTCGTCGTCACGCTGGAGCCGTGCACGATGTGCGCGGGCGCGCTGGTGCTGTCCCGAGTCGACCGGGTGGTCTACGGCGCCCGGGACGAGAAGGCCGGCGCGGCGGGCTCGCTCTGGGACGTGGTCCGGGACCGGCGGCTCAACCACCGCCCGGAGGTGATCCATGGAGTACTGGAGGAGGAGTGCGCGCGGCAGCTCACCGCGTTCTTCCGGGACTCCCGCGGCGGTACCGGTGAGTCGCCCGGCGAGGGGCCGCGGAACGGCCTTCCGGGACGCTGACCGATACCGATTTCAGAGCACGGCCCACCTTGGGCTAAGCTCTCTCCCGGTAGCGTGTCCGAGCGGCCGAAGGAGCTCGCCTCGAAAGCGAGTGTGGCGCAAGTCACCGAGGGTTCAAATCCCTCCGCTACCGCTCTTGTGAAGGGCCCCGTCGCTTGTTCTAGCCCGGGGCCCTTCATCGTGTACGCGTGCGCCCCCCGCGCACGGGCGCCCGGACGCGGGCCGCCTCCCGGCGCGGGCGCGGCGCACGCATGAGGAAGCCCCGGCCGTTCGGGGGATCGGGCCGGGGCTTCCGCCTGGTCGGGGGAAGCGGGGTCGGGGGACTCACCGCTTCCCCCGCTGGGAACGCGCCCGCCGGCCCGGCGCCGCTGCCCGGGGGGAGCACATGGCGCGGGCCCCGCAGTGGGGGCACGGTTCCTCACCCATCGGATTCCTGCCAGATCCTCCGGGTTCACCCCCAATAGTGCTGGTGGGGAAGCCTTCCACGGCCGGACGAAGGACCCCCTTGGCAGGGTCCTTGGTCCCTAAACGCTCGGTTAGACTCACGCGTCCGCACAGGGGCCGCAGGGGAGGCAGGGACTAGTGGTGCAAACGAAGAAGATCGCTCTCTATGTGGTCGTCGTCTTCGTGCTGTACACGATCATCAACTCCCCGGCCCGGGCGGCCGACCTCGTCCAGGTGGGCTTCGAGGGCATATCGAGCGCCGCACAGGGTGTCGGCGAGTTCATGTCGGAGCTCGTCAACTAGGTCGCTCCGGACCCCGTGCCCCACCCGGACGCCTCCGGTCGGCGGTGCGAGGCGTCACCACGCGGGTGATGACCGGACGCGAACCACCGAGCCGCCCGCTCACCCAGACCCTGCAGCCCCCACCGTAGAGGTGCGGGGCTTTCTTCACTTATGCACCAACTTGCCCTCAACACGGCGCTATGGGGTGCTTGAACACAGTGGACCTGTGTTGTGATGCTATGACCGCTTTTTGATGGATGAGTTGACCCGGAGTTGACCCCTGGGGTTGACGCCGTTCGACCCGTGAAGGGGTGGCGTGACCGTGCCGGCCAGTACTGCGCCTCAAGTGCCGCCCCAGAACGAGAGCGAGGGCCGGACCAAGCAGAGCCGGGGCGCGGACACCAGGGCGCTGACCCAGGTGCTCTTCGCCCAGCTGAAGGACCTGGAGCCGGGCACGCCCGAGCACACCCGCGTCCGGGCCGCCCTGATCGAGGCGAACCTGCCCCTGGTCCGTTACGCGGCGGCCCGCTTCCGCAGCCGGAACGAGCCGATGGAGGACGTGGTCCAGGTCGGCACCATCGGCCTGATCAACGCGATCGACAGGTTCGACCCCGAGCGCGGTGTGCAGTTCCCGACCTTCGCGATGCCGACCGTGGTCGGCGAGATCAAGCGGTACTTCCGCGACAACGTGCGGACCGTGCACGTGCCGCGCCGGCTTCACGAGCTGTGGGTGCAGGTCAACGGCGCGACGGAGGACCTGACCACGACGCACGGGCGGTCCCCGACGACGGCCGAGATCGCGGAACGGCTGAAGATCTCCGAGGACGAGGTCCTCGCCTGCATCGAGGCGGGCCGGTCGTACCACGCCACATCACTGGAGGCCGCGCAGGAGGGCGACGGGCTGCCCGGCCTGCTGGACCGGCTCGGCTACGAGGACCCCGCGCTCGCCGGGGTCGAACACCGCGACCTCGTCCGCCATCTCCTCGTACAACTGCCCGAGCGTGAGCAGCGGATCCTGCTGCTGCGCTACTACAGCAATCTGACGCAGTCACAGATCAGCGCGGAGCTGGGGGTCTCGCAGATGCATGTGTCAAGGCTCCTCGCCCGCAGCTTCGCACGATTGAGATCCGCAAACAGGATCGAGGCGTAACCGAATCGGGTAGACCCCTTTCGGCCCATTTCGAGCGGCGCGAAAGCCGCATACCCCCTTTTTCCTGCGCTGATTTGACGCTCCGTTGTCGACATGTCACTACAGCGTGTTGCCGACATGTGACATTCTGCGGGAACCGCGTTTGCGGCGGCCCCACCTCCGGTATTCAGGTGGAGGCTGCGTTCCTCCGATGGTCGCGGCCGACGCGACCGTCCGCGACCTCCAGGGGGTGGCATGTCCGCAGAACAGGGCAGCTCGAAGGTGCTCACGCTCACGCAGAGCGCTCCCTCGCCCGACGCGCCCCCGGCGCCCGAACCGGTCTCCGCACCCGTGTCCGTGGACGTCTCCATGGACCTGCCGGCCGATGCTCCCGGGGCTCTCGACACCCGCACGCTCTCGCGCTCGCTCTTCCTGCGGCTGGCCGCCCTCGACCAGGACAGCCCGGAGCGTACGTACGTACGCGACACGCTGATCGAGCTCAATCTGCCCCTGGTGCGCTACGCGGCGGCCCGCTTCCGCAGCCGCAACGAGCCGATGGAGGACATCGTCCAGGTCGGCACGATCGGCCTCATCAAGGCGATCGACCGCTTCGACTGCGAACGCGGCGTGGAGTTCCCGACGTTCGCGATGCCGACGGTGGTCGGCGAGATCAAGCGCTTCTTCCGGGACACGAGTTGGTCGGTGCGGGTCCCGCGCCGGCTCCAGGAGCTCCGGCTCGCGCTGACGAAGGCGAGCGACGAGCTGGCCCAGAAGCTGGACCGCTCTCCGACGGTGCCCGAACTCGCCGCAGTACTGGGCGTGTCGGAGGAGGACGTGGTCGACGGTCTGGCCGTGGGCAACGCGTACACGGCGTCCTCGCTGGACTCCCCTTCGCCCGAGGACGACGGCGGCGAGGGCTCCCTCGCGGACCGCCTGGGCTACGAGGACGGCGCTCTGGAAGGCGTCGAGTACCGCGAGTCCCTGAAGCCGCTGCTGGCCAAACTCCCCCCGCGCGAGCGCCAGATCATCATGCTGCGCTTCTTCGCCAACATGACGCAGTCGCAGATCGGCGAGGAGGTCGGCATCTCCCAGATGCACGTCTCCCGGCTGCTCACCCGGACGCTGGCGCAGCTGCGTGAAGGTCTGATCGCCGACTGACGCCGATCGGCCGGGCGCGCGCTTCCACGGCCGGCGCCCGGCTCCCCACCGCTTCCCGTCGCGGGGTTCCTCTTTGACGGAGCGTCAGACACACTGGGCCGATGCGGCGGGGACGGGTCGGATGCGGGCTTGCGGGGGTGGCGCTCTGTCTCGGCGGGGTGCTCGCGGCCTCCGGGACCGACGGGCAGACCGGCGGGTACGCGGCCGTGGGAGCCGGCGAACACGGGCCTCAGGACGCCGTTCCGCCGTCCGGGGACGTCGTGCTCGTGCCCCTCGACGACAGCTCTCCCGCCCGGCCGTCCGGCGCGGCACCGGGGTCCGCAGGCGACGCCGCAGGGAGGGCGGACCCGGGTGTGGGCGCGCCCGGCACGGGAACGGCGCCGCGGTCCCCGGAGGGTCCGACCGCGAGCGGAACTCCGGGCGGACGGCCTTCCGGAGGAGGAACGGGCACCGGACCGGAGCCGGGGCCGTCAGAACCGGGGAGCACGCCGTCGGCACCCGGCACGGGCCGGCCGACTCCCCCGCCACCGGACCCGTCGCCGTCCGGGCCCGCCGTGCTGGTCGTCGCCGAGGTGCGCAGGGCGCCCACGGACGAACGGTGGTGCGAGAACGTCACCGTGGAGTTCCGCAACACCGGCGGTACAGCGGTGCGTTCGGGCACCGTCGTGTTCGGCACGCACATCATCGGCGCGCTCGGCATCGACTGGGCGACGATCGACTCCACCCACGCGCTGCCGGCGCCCATCGCCGCGGGCACGGCGAGGGCGACGACGTACCTGGTGTGCGTGGACTCCTGGCGCGTGCCGCTGGGCATGCGCGTCGAGACGCAGGACGTACGCGCGCGGCATCCGTCCTGAGCGGACGGATCCCACGGAGGTGCCGTTGCGGCGATCAGCCGAGCGCGAGCCAGACGACGGCGCCGACGATCGCGACGGCCGCCACGATCCCGACGATCAGCCCGACCCGCGGGCCGGCGGACGCGGGCGCCGCCGCGGCGCGGCCTCCGTGCTGCGGATCACCCTCGTCGACGAAGGCGCGGAACATCTGGGTGCTGCCCGCGGGGTCGTAGCCCTCGGGACCCTGGGGCGCTTGGGGGTTGTGTGCCATGGGTCAGGACCCTAGCGAACCCGGGTGACCCGCCCAACCCCCGGTGGGCCGCCCCCGCCACATGCCCGCACGTCGTCCGCACGTTCCCCGCCGACGTGGCCGGACCATGACCTCGCACATGCAAAGCCTTGGGGGTTCCTTTACTCCGAAGGGCCCCTTTTCGTTTGCCTGTAGCAACCAACCGCTTTTATGGTTGCCCTAAGCAACAAGATGGGGGTGCGCCGATGGCCGACCGGAGTCACTACGAAGAGCTGGCCCGCCAGATAGGCGCCATGGGCGCCCTGAAGCGGGGCGTCGCACGGCTGCTCCCCGCGGAGTGCCCGTCCGGCTCCGCCGCCGTGCTGGCCCTCCTCGACCGGTACGGGGAGATGCGGACGAGCCGGCTCGCGGACCTCCTCGCCGTCGACGTGTCCGTCACCAGCCGCCATGTGGCGCACGTCGCCGAGCGCGGCTGGATCGAGCGGTCGCCCGACCCGGACGACGGGCGCTCGCGCATCCTGCGGCTCACCCCCGCAGGGGTGGCCCAGCTCGACGACCTCGGCCGGCGCACGACCGATCTGTTCGCCCACTACCTCAAGGACTGGTCCGACGACGACGTCGGACGGCTGAACGCGCTGCTGGCCCGCCTCCGCGAGTCCGTCGGGGACTGCCGGACCGCCCGCACACCTACGTAAGAGACAAGGACGTACATGGCTACGACCACACCGACCGGTGTGCGGGGCGGCCACGCCAAGCATGGGGGGACCTCTGCCTCCGAGGGCGGCGCGCCGATGACGCACCGGCAGATCATGGAGGCGCTGTCCGGGCTGCTGCTCGGCATGTTCGTCGCCATCCTGTCCTCGACCATCGTCTCCAACGCCCTGCCCGAGATCATCGGCGACCTGGGCGGCGGACAGTCCGCCTACACGTGGGTGGTCACGGCGGCCCTGCTCGCCATGACCGCGACCACCCCGCTCTGGGGCAAGCTCGCCGACCTCTTCAGCAAGAAGCTGCTGGTCCAGATAGCCCTGCTCATCTACGTGGCGGGGTCGGTGGTCGCCGGGCTCGCGCAGAACACCGGAACGCTCATCGCCTGCCGCGTGGTGCAGGGCATCGGCGTCGGCGGTCTCACCGCCCTGGCGCAGGTCATCATGGCCGCGATGATCTCCCCGAGGGAACGCGGCCGCTACAGCGGCTACCTCGGTGCGACGTTCGCCGTCGCAACGGTCGGCGGTCCGCTCCTCGGCGGCGTCATCACCGACACCGACTGGCTCGGCTGGCGCTGGTGCTTCTACGTCGGCGTGCCGTTCGCACTCATCGCGCTGATCGTGCTGCAGAAGACCCTGAATCTCCCCGTGGTGAAGCGGGACGTCAAGGTCGACTGGGCGGGCGCCTTCTTCATCAGCGCGGCGGTCTCGCTGCTGCTGATCTGGGTCACCTTCGCGGGTGACAAGTACGCGTGGCTGTCCTGGCAGACGTACGCCATGACCGGTGGCGCGGCGGCGCTGGGAGTGATCTTCCTGATCATCGAGTCCCGGGCCGCCGAGCCGATCGTCCCGCTGCGGCTGTTCCGCAACCGGACCATCACGCTCGCCTCGCTCGCCTCGCTCTTCGTGGGTGTCGCGATGTTCGCCGGCACGGTCTTCTTCAGCCAGTACTTCCAGCTGGCCCGGGGCGAGTCGCCGACGATGTCCGGCGTCATGACCATCCCGATGATCGCCGGTCTGTTCGTCTCCTCGACGGTCAGCGGCCTGATCATCACGAAGACCGGCAGGTGGAAGGCATGGCTGGTCAGTGGCGGTGTGCTGGTGACCGGCGGTCTCGGTCTGCTGGGCATGATCCGCTACGACACCGAGTACTGGCGCATCGCCGTCTTCATGGCCGTCATGGGCCTCGGTCTCGGCATGATGATGCAGAACCTCGTGCTGTGCACCCAGAACCAGGTGGCCCCGCAGGACCTGGGCGCGGCCTCGTCGGTCGTCACCTTCTTCCGCTCGCTGGGCGGCGCCATCGGCGTCTCCGCGCTGGGCGCGGTGCTCGGCAACCGCGTCACCCGCTACGTGGAGGACGGCCTCGCCGAACTCGGCCCGCGCGGCGCGGCGCTGGGGCACGGCGGAACCGATGGCGGAGGCATCCCCGACCTGGACGCGCTGCCCGCCCCGGTCCGCACCGTGATCGAGAGCGCCTACGGGCACGGTGTCGCGGACGTGTTCCTGTACTCGGCCCCGTTCGCGCTGCTGGCCTTCCTGGTGACCCTGTTCATCAAGGAGGTGGCCCTGAAGGGCGCCTCGGCCGCCGCTCCCGACGCCTCGTCCGAGGACGCCGGTGCCGCCGCCTCCGCCGAGGAGCCCGAGGCCGTCGCCGGCGAAACCGCCGTGCGCGGTGTGGTGCGCGGCTCGGAGGGCGCGCCCGTCGGGCGGGCCGCCGTCACGCTGATCTCGCCGGCCGGCCGGCAGCTGGGCCGCGCGGTGACCCGGGCGGACGGCTCGTACGCCCTGGACGCACCGGACGCAGGCTCCTACGTCCTGATCGCCTCGGCCGACGGCTTCCAGCCGCAGGCGTCCACGGTGGTCGTCGGGGACGAGCCCGTCGCCTACGACGTCCTCCTCGCCGGTACGAGCGGGCTGACCGGCACCGTGGTAGCGGCCGAGGACGGCGCGGCGGTCGGGGGCGCGATGGTGGTCGTCACCGATGTGCGCGGCGATGTGCTCGCCACCGGCGCCTCCGGCCCCGACGGGGTCTTCGCCTTCGCCGAACTGGTGCCGGGCGGGGTGACCGTCGCCGTCAACGCCCCCGGCTTCCGGCCGCTGGCCCTCCCCGTGGAGATCGGCGGCCAGGGTGTGACCCGGCTCGAGGTGGCCCTGCGCGCGGGCGCCGTGGTCCGGGGCACCGTCCGGGCCGGGGACGCCGGGAGCCCGCTGGGCGACGCCCGGGTGACCCTGATCGACGCGGCGGGGAACGTGGTCGCGACCGCGACCACCGGCGACGACGGCGCGTACGCCTTCGCCGACCTCGACGCGGGCGAGTACACGGTCATCGCGAGCGGCTACCCGCCGGCGGCGGGCACGCTCACCGTGTCCGGCGGCGGCGTGGACGGACACGACATCGAACTCGCCCACGCGGGCGAGTGACCACACCCCCGGACGGCGCTCCCAGCGGAGGCGCCGCCCGGGGCCGGGGCGGCGGGCAGGGGACGGCCGGCCGCCCCGGCGACTTTTCCGGATGTCCGGCGAGGAGACGAGAAACGGGATGGGACTGAACGCACGCGTCAGGACACAGGACGGCTGGGCCGTCCGGGACGCGGTGGTGACCGTGACCGACGCCGCCGGCGCCCAGGTGCTGCGGGCCGAGGCGGACGCCGAGGGCGGTGTGCGCACGGACACGGCGCTGCCCGCCGGCGCCTGCACGGTGATCGTGACCGCGCCCGGCCACGCGCCCCATGCCTCGACCGCGCTGGTCACGGCGAGCGGGCGGGCGGAGGTGGGCACCGTGGTACTCGCCCGGCAGGGCGGCAGCGAACCGCCGGCGGCGGGCGTCTGGTCCGTGGACCCGGCCCACTCCTCGGTCGGCGCCGTGGCCCGGCACCTCGGCATCTCCAGCGTCCACGGCCGGTTCACGGACTTCACCGGGCGGATCGAGATCGCTCCGGACGTGTCCCGCTCCCGCGTGGACGCGGTGATCGCCGCGGCATCGGTCGACACCGGCAACGGCCTGCGGGACGAGCACCTGAGGTCCGCGGACTTCCTCGACGTGGAGCGGTTCCCGGAGATCACGTACCGCGGCCACGGGCTGTCCCGGGCACCCGGCCAGGACCGCTGGACGGTGCACGGGGTGCTGTCGCTGCACGGTGTGGAGCGCGAGGTCGACCTCGCGCTCGAGTACCTCGGCACGGGCCCCGATCCATGGGGCGGAGTGCGTGCCGCCTTCCACGCCGGCACCGAACTGCGCCGCGAGGACTTCGCGATGACCTACAACCAGATCGTCCGGGCGGGGATGACCGCCATCGGGACGACGCTCAAGGTGGACCTCGACATCCAGGCGGTACGGGACGGCGCCTGAGGGCTGTCCCGCAGGGCCTCGCCCGGATCCCGGACGCGGGCCCGGCCATGGGCCCGATCCCAGGGACAGCCCTTAGGGTGCGGTCATGGCAGCGAACATCGCGAGCAACACCCCCGTGGACCTGGACCGGTTGCTGGAGTTCGTGCGGCCCCGCCACCGGGCGGTGCTGCTGACCCGCCGGTCCGACGGCTCCTCGCAGGGCTCCCCCGTGACGTGCGGCGTGGACGACTCGGGCCGGATCGTCGTCTCCACCTACCCCGAGCGCGCGAAGACGCGCAACGCGAAGCGCGACGAGCGGGTCGCGGTCATCGTGCTGAGCGACGACTGGAACGGCCCGTGGGTGCAGATCGACGGGACGGCGGAGGTCATCGACGCGCCCGAGTCGGTGGAGCCGCTGGTGGAGTACTTCCGCAACATCAGCGGTGAGCACCCGAACTGGGACGAGTACCGCGAGGCCATGGTCGTACAGGGCAAGTCCCTCATCCGCGTCACGCCCGTCCGCTGGGGGCCGGTGGCCACGGGCGGCTTCCCGGCGCGACTGGCGCCGGAGGCGTGACGCCCGCCCGAACGCGTTGAGGTCCGCCCGAACGCGTTGAGGTCCGCCCGGCGGCGTCGAAGCCCGGCAGCCGCGGGGCTGTCGGGCCGTCGGCGGACGGGAACCGGCGGCCGCCCCCTCAGCTAGGGCCCGCCTCCCCGGTGTCCCGGCTGCGCTCGACCATCGTCTCGATGCCGGCGATGACCGTCTCCAGTGCGTAGTCGAAGTCCCGTTGCAGCATCTCCTCCACCGTGCCACCGCCCCGGGCCGCCATCATCTTCTCCGCGTCCTCGAACATCTCGGTGAGCTCCGGCACCTTCCGGGTCGCGCCCATCGCCTCGGCGTAGTAGTCGTCGAGCGTCATCCCGGCGTCGGCGCAGCGCTTCCTGAAGTTGCCCTCGATCGTGCCCACGCCGTAGACGAACTGGAAGACGGCGGACGTCCCGGCCGGCTGCCGGCCCAGCGGCAGACCGGTGTTGCGGACGACCTTCTGCACGGTGCTCGCGAAGGCCAGCGAGTTCGGGCCGATGTTGAGGTACGTGCCGATCAGCGACGGCACCCAGGGGTGGGCGACCAGCAGCGTCCGGTAGCCCGCGGCGAGTTCGCGCAACTGGTCGCGCCAGTCGGCGCCCTCCTCCGCCGGGTCCGGCACCCGCAGCTCGCCGAAGACCGCGTCGAGGGCGAGCTCCAGCAGGTCGTCCTTGGTGTCGACGTACCAGTACACGGACATCGCGGTCACGCCCATCTCCGCGGCCAGCCGGCGCATGGAGAACCGGGCCAGCCCCTCGGCGTCGAGCAGCCGCACCGTGACCGCGGTGATCCTTTCCCGGTCGAGCCCGGTGGGCTGTTCGGACCTGCGGCCCCTCGACGGCGTCCTGGGCTCCAGCCACACGCTCGTCCGTGCCGGTCGCTCCGTGCGGTCGGCTGACGACACCATGGCGCACCCTCCTCGTTCCTGCCGGGCGGTCGGCCCGGTTCAGATGCTATGCCGCGGGCCGGACGGACTCCGCCCTCCTCTGCTCAGGCCCCGGGTGCTCTCTCGGCCCGGCGCAGCAGCAGCGCTGCCACCAGGCCGCCCGCCAGTACCGCCGCGGCACCGACGAGCTGACTGGTCTGCAGGCTGGAGGCGAAGGCGTCCGCGATGCGCCCCCGGTCGGCGGGACGCTCGGCGGCGGCCAGCGCCGCCGGCAGGGAGGCCGCCGGGACGGCGACGAGTGAGGCGAAGCGGGAGTTGAGTACGGCGCCGAGGACGGCGACGCCGAGCCCGTTGCCGAACTCCGCCAGGGTGCCGTTGATGCCGGCGCCCACGCCCGCCTTCTCCGGCGGGATCGCGCTCATGATCGCGTTGGCCATGGCGGGCATGGACAGCGCCACACCGGCCCCCATCACGACCAGGCCGAGGAGCATCCCGCCGTAACCGTTCCTGCCCCCCAGTACCGCGATCGCCGCGAGCCCGGCCGCCACCAGCGCCATGCCGAGGGCGATGGTGGCGGGGGTGCCGAGCCGGGGCAGCAGCCGCGCGCCGAGGCCGGTGAGGTTGAGCGCGACGACGGTCAGGGCGAGCGGGGCCGTCCGCAGTCCGGCGTCCAGGGGCCCGTAGCCGAGCACGAACTGGAGGTGCTGGGTGAGCAGGAACAGCGAACCGGTCATCCCGAAGGCGACGAGGATCGCGCCGGCGACCGCGCCCACGAACTTCCGGTTCCGGAAGAAGTGCATGTCGAGCATGGGGTGCTCGATCCGAAGCTCCCAGAGGGCGAACGCGCCGAGGACCACCGCACCGGTCAGTGACGGGACCACGACCTGTGCGGAGGTCCAGCCGTGCTCGGGCCCGGTGATGATCGCCCAGACGAGCGCCGTCATGCCGACCGTCGAGAGCAGCGCGCCGAGCAGGTCGGGCCGGTCACCGGCCTTGTGCCTGGACTCCGGCACGAGGGCGACCACCGCCACCAGGCCGATCACCGCGACCGGGATGTTGACGAGGAAGATCGCGCCCCACCAGAAGTGGTCGAGCATCACCCCGCCGATCAGCGGCCCGGCGGCGAACCCGAGTGAACTGACCGTGGACCAGAGGGCGATGGCCTTCACCCGCTCGCCGTCGTCGAAGATCTGCACGATGACGGCGAGGGTGGTGGTCATCAGCAGGGCGCCGCCGATCCCCATGCCCGCCCGGGCGGCGATCAACTGCCCCGAGGTCTGGGCGAGTCCGGCAGCCAGCGAACCGACGCCGAAGACGACGAGACCGGAGCCGAGCATCAGCTTGCGGCCGTAGCGGTCGGCCGCGTTGCCCGCGGTGAGCAGCAGGCCCGACTGGACCAGGGAGTAGGCGTTGATCATCCACTGGATGTCGGCGGTGGACGCGTCGAGCTCCCTGGTGAGGGAGGGGATCGCGACGCTGAGGACGGTGTTGTCGAGCAGCACGGTCAGCTGGGCGAGACAGATGACGCCGAGGACGAGCCAGCGCTGCGGGTGCCCGCCCGGGGCGGCGAGGGCTTGCGATTCCGTGGTCGAGGCGGTCACGCCTGCTCCTTGTACGGTGTACGGGACTGACTTCTCGTACACCGTACAAGGCTTTCCCTTACGCCGTATAGCGCTATTGCGCCGAGGTGAGGTCGTACAGGGTGGTGCCCCCCACGGTGACCTGCGTGAAGGTCGCCCGGACCCACTCCTGGATCTCGGCGCCGCTTCCGCCGCCAGGGCCACCTCCCCGGGCGCCGCCGCCCGCGCCGCCGTCGATGAACCAGTGGATGCTCCCGGCGGCCACGTACTGCTGGAACCGGGCGAGCGTGGGTGACGGGTCGCTGCCGTTGAAGCCGCCGATCGCCATGACGGGCTCCTCGGTTGCGAGTTGGTACGCGGCCGCGTTCTGGGAGCCGACCGCTGCGGCCACCCAGGTGTGGGCGGAGGCGTTCTCCGTCAGCCTGGCGGCGACGGCGGAACCGACGTCGGGCCCGTCGAGGAGACCACCCGCCCGGCCGGCACCGGCCGGGCCCTCGCCCTGCGCCAGGCGGCCCTGGCCCTGCCGCCCGGCGCCGGGCGGCACGCCCCGCATCTGCCCCTGGCCCAGTCCCGGAGGCTGGCGCTGGCCTGGAGCACTGCCGCGTCCGTCCCCCGCAGCCGGTGGCATCCCGCCCGGACCGTCCGCCGCGGGACCACCGCCACCGCGGGCGCCGGGGCCCCCGCCGCCGCCGCCGCGCGACGACTCCGGCCCCGCCGTCACGATCGAGCCCTGATGCCCTTCGCCAAGGGTGGACAGGGTGTACGCCACGGGACCGGCCAGCGCCGCCGCGAGCCCGAGGCCCGCCGCGCCCAGCGCGAGCCCGCGCCCGATTCGCCCGGCGAACAGCAGTCCCGCCGCCGCCACGAGTCCGCACACCAGCACCACCGGACGCAGCCACGGCACGAAGTCCGCGGTGCGGCCGAGCAGGACGTGGGCCCAGACCGCCGTCACCGCCGCCGCCCCGGCCAGCACCGCACGGGCCGCCGGGTGGGCCCGCTCCTCCCACAGGACGGTGGTGCCCATGCCGACGATCGCCGCGATGTACGGGGCGAGCGCCACCGTGTAGTACTCGTGGAAGATGCCGGCCATGAAGCTGAAGACCAGGAGCGTCGTCAGCAGCGCGCCGCCCCAGACGAGGAAGGCCGCCCGCGCGGTGTCGGCCCTGCCGCTCCGCCGGGTCACGACCAGGCCCGCGACGAGCAGGACCAGTGCGGCGGGCAGCAGCCAGGAGATCTGACCTCCGACGCTGTCGCCGAACATCCGCCCGATGCCGGTCTCCCCCCAGCCACCACCCCGACCGCCGCCGCCACCGACGCTGCCGGTCTCGTTGCCGCTGATGCGGCCGAAGCCGTTGTAGCCGAAGGTGAGTTCCAGAAAGCTGTTGTTCTCGGAGCCGCCGATGTACGGGCGCGAGGACGCCGGCCACAGTTCGACGATCGCCACCCACCAGCCGGCGGACGCGATCAGCGCCAGCCCCGCGAGGGCGAGTTGGCCGATCCTCCGCCGCACGGGGGTGGGCGCGCACACCGCGTACACGAGCGCGAGCGGGGGCAGGACGAGGAACGCCTGCAGGGTCTTGGTGAGGAACGCGAACCCGACCGCCACGCCCGCCCACACCAGCCAGCCGGTGCGAGCCGCTTCCAGCGCCCGCAGCACGCAGTACACGGCCACCGTCATCAGCAGCACCAGCAGCGCGTCCGGGTTGTTGAAGCGGAACATCAGCGCGGCGACCGGTGTCAGCGCCAGCACCGCACCCGCGATCAGCCCCGCCGTCGCACTGAAGCGCCTGCGGACCGCGGCGTGGACGACGGCCACCGCCGCCACGCCCATCAGCACCTCGGGCACCAGGATCTGCCATGAACCCAGCCCGAACAGCCGTACCGACAGGGCCATCGGCCAGAGCGCGGCGGGCGGTTTGTCGACGGTGATGGAGTTCGCGGCGTCGGACGAGCCGAAGAAGAAGGCCTTCCAGCTCTCGCCGCCCGCCTGGACGGCGGCGGAGTAGAAGGAGTTGGCGTATCCGGAGGCGCTCAGGTCGTACAGGTACAGCGCCCCGGTCAGCCCCAGCAGGGCGATCAGGGCGGGCCGCGCCCAGGCCGGGTCCTCGGCACGGCCCCGCCACAGCCGGGCGGCCAGGCCCGGTCGCGGAAGCGTTCCCGGCGGTCCCGGCGTCGCGTGCCCGGGAGCCGAGTACGCGTCGTGCTGTGCGGTCGTCATCGTCGGATCCCCCTGGTCGTGCCCGTCGTACGGGCGCCGGATGCCGCCGTGTCCGCGGCGCGCGGCAGGGCGGATTCCGTCCCCTCCGCGGCGCGCGGCAGGTCGCGGCGGTCGGGAAAGACCCAGGCGCGGAAGAGCAGGAAGCGCAGCACGGTGGCGGCGAGGTTGGCCACCACCAGGACCGCCAGCTCGGTGCCGTGGGAGGGGGTGCCGGCCGCCGCGTCCAGTGCGGCGAGGGATCCGCTCGTGAGGGCGAGCCCGATGCCGAAGACCACCAGCCCCTGGGCCTGGTGGCGCACCGCCCGGTCGCGCCCCCGCACACCGAAGGTCAGTCTGCGGTTCGCCGCCGTGTTGGCGACGGCGGAGAGGAGCAGCGCGGCGGCGTTCGCGGTCTGCGACCCCGCCCCGGTGCGGAACACCGAATACAGGAGCAGGTAGCAGAGCGTCGAGAGCACGCCGACGGCGCAGAAGCCGACCAGTTGCCCGGCCAGCCCGCCGGGGACCCCGCTGATGCGGCGGTCCCTCGGGTCGTCGCCGAACGGCCGCGCGAGCCGGTCCAGCGGCAGCGCGCCGACCGCCAGCGCCCGTCCGACCCGCAGCACGCCCTTCAGGTCGTCGACGGCCGTTCGGACGATGTGCACGGTGGAATCCGGGTCGTCGACCCAGTCCACGGGCACCTCGTGGATCCGCAGCCCGGCCCGCTCGGCCAGCACCAGCAACTCGGTGTCGAAGAACCAGCCGGGGTCCTCGACCATCGGCAGCAGCCGTTCGGCAACGTCACGCCGTATCGCCTTGAAGCCGCACTGCGCGTCGGAGAAGCGCGCGGCGAGCGAGCCGCGCAGGATCAGGTTGTACGTGCGGGAGACGAACTCCCGCTTCGCCCCGCGCACCACCCGCGACGACCGGGTGAGCCGTGAGCCGATCGCCAGGTCCGAGTGCCCGGAGATCAGCGGGGCGACCAGGGGCAGCAGCGCGTTGAGGTCGGTGGACAGATCCACGTCCATGTACGCCAGCACCGGCGCGTCGGACGCCGCCCACACGGCCCGCAGCGCACGGCCGCGTCCCTTCTGCTCCAGCCGGAACGCGCGGACCTCCGGGACCGAGGCCGCGAGCTCCGCCGCCACGCGGGGGGTGCGGTCGGTGCTGGCGTTGTCCGCGACGGTGATCCGGAAGCCGTACGGGAAGGTGCGGACGAGATGGCCGTGGAGCCTGCGCACGCACGGCTCCAGGTCCTTCTCCTCGTTGAAGACGGGGACCACCACATCGAGCACGGGCGGACCCGCCGCGCCCACGGGCAGGTGCTCCCGTGCCGGCAGGGTGCCCGTGGCGGTGGTGCCCGCCGGGGTGTCGGTTCGCATGGCCCGACTCTCGACCGGGCCGCTGTCACCGCCGTGTGCCGAGGCTGTGCGCCGTCTGTGAGTCGCCGGGCTCCCGCACGAGCGGCAGCCGTACGGAGAAGACCGTACGTCCCGGCGCACTCGCCACGTCCACCGTTCCGCCGTGCGCCGTGACCACGGCGTGCACGATGGCGAGCCCGAGACCCGTGCTGCCCGCGTGCCGGGAGCGCGAGGGATCGCCGCGGGCGAAGCGTTCGAAGACATGCGGAAGAAGCGCAGGCGGAATGCCGGGGCCGTCGTCCCTGACCTCGAGCGCGACCGCCGTCCGGCACTCCAGCGGACGCACGGCCGCGGTGACGGTGGTCCCCGGCGGAGTGTGCGTACGAGCGTTGGCCAGCAGGTTGACCAGCACCTGCTGCAGCCGCTCAGGATCGGCCCGCACCACGGCGGGGTCGTCCGGCAGGTCCAGACGCCAGACGTGCTCCGGGCCCGCGGCCCGTGCGTCGCTCACCGCGTCGACGACCAGCGGGGCCGGATCGGTGCTCCGGTACGCCAGCGGCCGGCCCGCGTCGAGCCGCGCCAGCAGCAGCAGATCCTCCACCAGTCCCGTCATCCGGGTGGCCTCCGACTCGATCCGGGCGAGCGCGTGCCGGGTGTCGGGACCGGGCCGCTCCCGGCCGCGGCGGGTCAGCTCGGCGTAGCCGCGGATGGAAGCGAGCGGGGTGCGCAGCTCATGGCCGGCGTCCGCCACGAACTGCCGCACCCGCGTCTCGCTCTCCTGCCGCGCGTGCAGGGCGGAATGGACGTGGTCGAGCATCCGGTTGAGCGCGGCGCCGACCCGCCCGACCTCGGTGCCGGGGTCGGCCTCCGCCTCGGGCACCCGCTCGTGCAGCGCCACCTCGCCGCTGTGCAGGGGCAGTTCGGAGACCCGGGTGGCGGTCGCCGCGACCCTCCGCAGCGGCCGCAGGGCGACCCCGACCAGGGTGCCGCCCGCCAGTCCGGCGGCGGCCAGCCCCGCCGCGGTCACACAGATCTCGACGACGACGAGGGTGCCCAGGGTGCTGCGGACCTCGGCGAGGGGGACGCCGACGAGGAACGCGCCGTTGCCGCCGGCCCGGTACTCGACGCGGTGGTCACCGAGACCCGGCAGTTCCACGGTGTGCGGCCGTCCGTCGTGCGGTACGGCCGTGAGCGCGGCCTTCTCCGCCCCGGTCAGGGCCCGGTCCGTGACCCGTGGACCCAGTTCGTCCGAGTCCTGCTGGGTGGAGACGACCCCGTCGCCGAGGGCACCGTCCGCCGCGACCTGCACGCCGACCGTCCCGAGCGGCGCGCCGCCGCCCGTGACGAACCGCAGCGGCTCCGGCGGTCGAGGGCCGCCGACCGGCGCACCCGGAGGCGGACCGGCCGCCCGCAGCGCGACGCCGCGCAGCTGCTCGTCCTTCTGCCCGTACAGGTACGTGCGCAGCGCCAGCGTCGTCACCGTGCCGATGACCGCCGCGACCACCGCGATGAGCACCACCGCGGACACGACCAGCCGGGTCCGCAGCGACCATCCGCCGCCGGGGCCGCCGCTCACCTATTCACCGGGCTTGATCAGATATCCCGCTCCGCGCCGGGTGTGGATCATCGGGGAGCGCCCCGCGTCGATCTTGCGCCGCAGGTACGAGATGTAGAGCTCGACCACGTTGGCCTGGCCGCCGAAGTCGTACGACCACACCCGGTCCAGGATCTGCGCTTTGCTGAGCACCCGCCGGGGATTGCGCATCAGATAGCGCAGCAGTTCGAACTCCGTCGCCGTGAGGTGGATCGACGTACCGCCCCGGGTCACCTCGTGGCTGTCCTCGTCGAGCGTCAGGTCGCCGACGACGAGCAGCGACTCGTCGCGCGCGGCCGCCGCCGTCCCGGAGCGCCGGATCAGCCCGCGCAGCCGTGCCACGACCTCCTCCAGGCTGAACGGCTTGGTGACGTAGTCGTCGCCGCCCGCCGTGAGACCGGCGATCCGGTCCTCGACGGCGTCCCTGGCCGTGAGGAACAGCACCGGCACGTCCGGGAGTTCGCGCCGCAGTCTGCCGAGGACCGTCAGCCCGTCAATGTCGGGGAGCATCACGTCGAGGACCACGGCGTCGGGCCGGAAGGCACGCGCCGCGCGTACGGCGCCCGCCCCGTCGCCCGCGCTGCGCACCTCCCAGCCCTCGTAGCGCAGGGCCATCGAGAGCAGCTCCGTGAGGGACGACTCGTCGTCCACGACGAGCACCCGTACGGGGCCGCCGCCCGTCCTTCGCAGGTCTCCCCGGTGCCGGGCCGTGGTCGTCGTCATGCCGCCACTCTGGGCCGCCGCGGTGAGAGGGGCCTTGCGGCTACCTGTGAATTCCCTGAGAACGGCCCCGGTCGCCGTGGGATCACGGTGCCACGAGCCGCCGGGGAGCGGGCGTCCACGGTTCACGGCGGAACGGGCCGCCGGGAAAAGTGCCTTTCACGAGCCGCCGGGGACGGGCTTCACGGCTCGAGGGAGAACAGCGCGGCCGCGTTCCCGTGGCACACCGCGCGCAGCCAGTCGTCGCCGAGCTCCAGCCGCTCCAGCGCCCGGAGCTGGTGAACGTACGGGTACGGGATGTTGGGGAAGTCGGTCCCGAGCAGCACGCGGTCCCCCAGGTCCGCCAGCCGCGCCCGCGCGGTCGCCGGGAACGGGCTGAGGCGCTCGCTGAAGTCGGTGAACGCCATCGTCGTGTCCAGGCGCACCTCCTCGTGGCGTTCGGCGAGGTCCAGGAAGTCCGTGTACTCCGGCATCCCCATGTGGGCGACGATCAGCGACAGTCGGGGATGGCGCGCGAGGAGCCGTCCCACCGGCTCGGGCCCCGTGTGCTTGCCGGGCGCCGGCCCGGACCCGCAGTGCATCACGACCGGGACGCGCGCCTCGGCGAGCAGCCCCCACACGGGGTCGAGGAGGGCGTCGTTGGGGTCGTACGCACCGACCTGGACGTGCGACTTGAACACCCGGACACCGCTCTCGACGGCCTCGCGGACATAGCACTCCACGCCCTGCTCCGGATACAGGGTCGCCGTCCGCAGACAGCCGGTCGTCCGGGCGGCGAAGTCCGCCGCCCACCCGTTGAGCCACTCCGCCATGCCCGGCTTGTGGGGATACAGCATCGACGTGAAGTGCTGCACCCCGAACTCCCTGAGCAGCGCGAGCCGCCGGCCCTCCTCCTCGCGGTAGGTGATGGGCCACGCCATGCCCGTCAGCGGTCCGGCGGAGTCGAAGTACGCCCACACCTTGTCCAGGACCCGCTCGGGCATGAAGTGGGTGTGCACGTCGACGAGTCCCGGCAGCCCCAGCCGCTTCCAGAACGCCCGCACCGCCAGGGCCTCGTCGTCGCCGCGGGCCGACCCCGGCGTATTCGGCCTATTCGGCGCATTCGGCGTACTCGGCGTACTCGGCGTACTCGGCGTACTCGGCGAACAGCACGGGGAGGCGGGGAGGTTCGGTTCCGTCACCGGGTGATCGCTCATGCCCACACCCTCCGACGTGCGAGGACTGGCTGTCCAGGCCCCGGCCTCGGGCCGCGGTGCCGTGCCGGCGCCCGCGTACCGGCTGCGGACGGGCGGTGGACGGGCCCCGTGGCGAGGTCGGGAGTGGGTCCGGAAGCCGTCAGAAGAGCCCGTCCTGGACGCCCGTCGGCAGCTCGTCCACCGGCACGGTCGGCGCGGAACGAGGATCTGCCGCGACGAGCTCCCAGCCGGACAGCAGGCGGGTGTCGAGCACCGTCACCCGGCCGTCGTGGGCGCCCAGATGCAGATCGGGGCCCGCCGCCGCGACGAGCCGCCCGGCCACGACTCCGCCGTCCACCAGCTCCCGCACCACCCGCAGGACCGCCGGGCCCGCGGCCGCCGGTCCCTGCGGCCCCGTGTGCTCCAGCCCGAACACCCGGGCGTGGTCCACTGCCTCGAACCCGGTCCGCTCGAGCGCCTCGGGCCACCCCGGCAGCGCCACGGCCCGCGCGTACAGCTCCACGACCTCGGCCGCCCGCTCGTCGGCGGCGACCGGGAGCACCGGGCGCACCGCCCGCTTGCGTGCGTAGGCGACCCGGTCGGGTACGCCGAGCGCCGCGCGCAGCAGTTCCTCCGTACGGCGCGCGGCCATCAGCGGCCCGCGCCCCAGCCAGCAGAACACCACCGCGCCCTGCTCCAGCAGACGCGCCGTACCCCGCTCCTCGGCGGTGATCCCGACCTTCACCATCCCGGGCCCGAACCAGGCGAGATAGACCCGGAACGTCCGCGGATCGTCGGCGACGGTGTCGGCGGCCACGGAATGCGCCCGGTCCAGTCGCGCGCACTCCGGGCACTGCCCGCCGGTGCTCCTGCCGGACACCACGGCACCGAGCGGGCACACGTGCCCCCGCGCCCCGGCGCACTGCCGCACCCCGACCGCCCGGAACGCGATCTCCTGTCCCTGGGTGAGCCGGCTCACCCGCGTCTGCGCACCGCGCACCCACCGCAGCTCGGGAGCCCCTCGCCCCCAGCTCAAACCCCGGCACCGCCACTGCTCGCCGCCCATGCCCCGCGCTCCTCCGGCCTCGGAAGGACGCTATCGGACCGCGGTGGTGCCGGAGGCCGGGGTACTCCGAGGGCACCGAGCAGGATCACCGGCGAGCGGAACCCGATCGGGTGGGGCCGCGCGGTGCCTGGCGGGGACCCGGGCAGGTTGCTTGGCCCCGGGTGCCGGTGGTGCCGGTGCACGGCGTCGTGCGGTCGGCGGTGAAGGTGACGCCCTCGCCTTCCGGCGGCCGGCCGCCGGCGGTCAGCCGGGCGGTCAGCTCGAGGGGCTCGCGGCCCCTGGAGCCCTTCTCCTTCGTGGCCTTGAGCCCTGGCTCGGTCGGCACCGGATCGTCGCCGACGACTCCGACGGCCGCGATCGCCCCTGAAGGGCCGTTTGCCGACGGGGTCGGTGGCGGCCACCGTGTTGCCGGCCGTATCGATCACCGGCGCGGTGGCGGGCTGTCCACGCCGCGGCCGGCGACGAAGAGGTACGCGCCCCCGATCGCCAAGCTGTCCGGAGCCATGGGCCACGTGTGACTGATCGCTACGCGCCGAGCGCTTGCCGGGCGGCCGCGTGCCGCTCTCGCGCCTCGGTGATCCAATCACCGTCCAGGTCCAGGGGCACGCGCACGCATATCCGCGTGCTGGGCGCATCGCGAACCTCGACGACGTACGGGTCATCGGCCACGAAGGTGAGGTACGCGGTGCGGCCTTCCTGCGGCCAGTCTCCGGCGAACACCGTGCCTTCGTCGTCGTGTTCGTCTCCCTGGACGGCGTCCAGCAGCGATCCCCACGCCCGGATGTCGTCGGCGTCGAATCCCGTCCGGACGGTGGCGTTGACGAAGTCGCTCTCGATGACGATCTCCGCGTCGTAGTAGTCCCCTTCCCGGGAGAGCACCCGAACGGCGACGCTCTGCACACCGTCGTCCAAGCGGATCAGTTCCACCGGCTCGGCGCTCTCGGTCACGGATCCCCCTGGGACAGGCACGGTTGCTGTGCGTCGCTGCCGTACGGCACGACAAAGCCCCCTCCGGGATGATCCCGAGGGGGCCTTGATCTGTGTGCACTCGGCAGGATTCGAACCTGCAACCTTCTGATCCGTAGTCAGATGCTCTATCCGTTAAGCTACGAGTGCTTGTCGGCCTGGGCTTTTCGGCCCGGTCGGCGTTGCGGGAACAACATTACATGACCTGCGCCGTCACGTGAAATCCATTAGCTCCACCCCTTCTGACCTGCACAAACGCCCGGACGGCCGTATGGGCGACCACCGCTGGGGATCGTGGGCCGGGGTGGTTGCGGACGGCCTCGGAGCACCCGGGAAGGCGGCCTCCGGCCGTCGGGGCCGGTCGAGCGGGCAGGACCCGCGACCGGTGACGGCGTGAGGGACGGCCGTGGGGCGCCGGCCGGCGGAGCCGCCGTACCCGCGTGGAGAACGACCGAAGCCCCGGCCGTCGGGCCGGGGCTTCGGTGATGGTGCGGAGGCGGAGGGATTTGAACCCTCGATGGGCTTTAAGACCCAAACCGCATTAGCAGTGCGGCGCCATAGACCGGACTAGGCGACGCCTCCAGACCACCCGCGCGGTCGCGGGTGGTGCGTGCAGATGATGACACAGCCGGGTGGGGTGCCACCAATCGCTCCCCACGGTACTAGGCACGCAGGCTCCTGGGCAAAGACGCGCTCACACCCCGATCGGCCCAGTCAGGGTTGCGCAACGCCCGGGCGTGCGGAGCGTTAGAGATGCAGGGACGCCGTCCCCCGAAGCGGGGCTCCGCCCCCCAGACCTTCGCTTCCAGGAGTACGCATGCTGCGCCGCCTCGTCCTCACCGTCGCCGCGACGGCCACGGCCTCCCTCGCCGCGCTGACCGCCGCCGCGCCGACCGCGGGTGCCGCCCCGCACTCACCTATCCCGCTGCCGCTGCTCGAGCCAGGTCAGCGGGAACCGGCGGACCGGTCCGCCCCCGGGGACCGGCTCACCGTCACCACCTCGGAGACGGGGAACCCCCAGGCCGACGGCACGTACGAGCTGACGTGCGGCGCGGTGGGCGGTCCCGCGGGCGGCTCGCACCCCGAGGCGCAGGCCGCCTGCGAGCGGCTGGCCGAGTTCGCGACGGACGAGCAGGACCCGTTCCGCCCGGTCGGCCAGGACACCATGTGCACGATGCAGCACGGCGGGCCCGCCACCGCGCGGATCACCGGGACCTGGCACGGCCAGAGCGTCGATGCCACCTTCGACCGCAGCAACGGCTGCGAGATCCGCCGCTGGGAGACCCTGGAGCCGGTCCTCCCGACCGCCCGCCAGGACGGCCCCCGAGCCCCCCGGGCATGACGCTCCGGCAGCGGCCACCCCGCCGGGTGCCCCGGCGGGGTGGCTCCCCGTCCGGTCCTTTCCGGACGTGATTCCTTTCCGGACGCTTCCCGGCGCCCTTCCGGATGCCTTCCACGCCGTTCCCGCCGTCTCCGAGCCTGTTCCCGCCCCACCTCCGAGCCCTTCCCGCCCGCCTCCGAATCCTTTCGCCCTTCCCCGCCCCGCCCGCCCGCCCCCACCCGGACGGCGCTCCGTCCGGAGCCGCGGCGTAACCCGTCCCGGGGTTTCGGCCAACGCACCCGCTCACGCCCGCTTGACGTCCCTCGGCCGCGTTCGGCACTCCGGGCGGTCCGGTCGCGCCCAGGTCAGGGGCGTGCGAGAGGGCTCCAGGGGACTGTGTGTACACAGAACCTTGGTGAGAGCTCCCCCTCATCCACCGTCGCGGCCGCATCCCCAGCCCTTAGACTCCCTCCAGTGACAGGCTGCGGCCGCGAGGGCAAGATGGCCCCGGCCGTCCGCCGCAAGATGCTGTAGGTCAGGGAGGAAGCGTCGTCGTGAGCAGCAGGCCATCCCGAGGCGCTGCTCGCCTCGCCGCCATACTCGACGCCCTCCCGGACGGGCTCGTCCTCGTCAACTGCAACGGCACGGTCGTCAACGCCAACACGATCGCCCTCGAGATGTTCGAGGCCCCCGGCACCGCGCTCGTCGGGCGCGGCCTCCTCGACCTGCTGCCGGCCTTCGACTCCAAGCTCATCCCCGGTTCGATGCGCCGCCCCGACTCCGCCGACGAGCGCGGCCGCACGAAGCCGACCCGGATGGTCGCCCGCCGCACGGACGGCAGCGAGTTCCCCGTGGAGGTGACCAGCGCCAGCCTCGAGGACGGCCGTGAGGCGTACGACTCGGCCGGCGTCGGAGCCGGCTACACCGGCGACGAACTCCTGATGCTCGTCGTGCGCGATCTGTCGGGCACCGTCGACACCGAGGCCGAACTCGCACGCTCCCAGCGGCAGACCGAGATGATCCTGCGCGCCGCCGCCGAGGGCGTCGTCGGCACGGACACCGACGGCCGCGTGGTCCTCGTCAACCCGGCCGCCGCCCAGATCCTCGGCTTCCGCGCCAGCGACCTCGGCGGCAAGGAACTGCACCCGCTGATCCTGCACTCGCGCCCGGAGGGCGAGCCGTTCCCGTACGAGGAGTCCCCGCTCGCCGACACCCTCAAGTCCGGGCGCAAGCACCGGGTCCGCGGCCAGGTGCTGTGGGCCAAGGACGGCAAGCCGGTGCCGGTCGACCTGACGACCGCGCCGGTGCGGGACGGTGAGCAGCTGGTCGGCGCGGTGATGACGTTCACCGACCGGCGGCCCTACGAGGAGCAGGCGGAGCGCCACGCCGCGCAGATCGCCGAGCGGGACGAGAAGTACACCGCGGACATCGCGGAGCGCGACGAGAAGTACGCGACCGACATGGCCGAGCGGGACGAGCGGCACGCGGCCGAGCTGGCCGAACTGGTGGAGAAGCACACCGCGGAGATCGCGGACAGGACCGAGCAGTACGCGGCGGAGATCGAGGCCCGGGACGAACGGGAGACCTCGCTGGCCGCCCGGCACGCCCAGCTGGCCGCGGTGCTCGGCGACGCCCTGCGCGGGCCCCTGGAGGAGCTGCGCGGCGAGCTCGGGAAGCTGGCCGCCGATCCGGCGGGCCAGCTGTGGCCCGAGGCCAACCAGATCCTGCACCACCTGGCCGCGGGCTACGCCCGGATGACGACCCTGGTCGACAACGTCCTGGGCTTCCAGCGGCTGGACGCCGGCACGGAGCAGCTGCACAAGGGTGTCGTCCTGCTCGACGCGGTCGTGGCGGCCGGGGTCGAGGGCGCGGTCGAGCTGATCGGACCCGGACGGGCGCAGTTCGCGGTCCACGCCCCGCCGATCGAGGCCGAGGTCGACGGGATCCGGCTGGCGACGGCGCTGGCCCATCTGGTGGCCGATGTCGCCGGCATCGACTCGACGGGCAAGGCCCGGGTCGTGCCGGGCGCCGGGTACGTCGACTCGACCATCGTGGTCGCGGCCGCGCAGCGCGGCGACGTCGTACGGATCGAGGTGCGCGGCCCCTACTCCGGCGGTGATCCGGTGCACGAGCCCATCGTCCGCGGCATCGTGACCGCGCACGGCGGCGTGCTGCAGACGCACGAGGTGCCGGGCATGAGCGGCAGCGCCTATGTCCTGGAGGTGCCGCTCGGCGACGGAGCCGGGACGGTGCCGTCGCCGGCGGCCGCCCCCGAGCAGCAGGCCCCTGCCGAACCCCCGGCGCAGGCCACGTCCGGCGGTGGGCGGCGGCGGGCGCGGCGGTCCTCGACGGACGCGTTCCTGGAGAGCCCGGTGGGCCCCGAGGAGGCACCGGGCTCGGCCGAGCCCTCCGGACGGCGCCGGGCGCGCACGGACGCGGAGACGAGCGGTGGCGCGAGCGGGTCGGACGGAGCCGCCGCCGGTGGCGGCACGGGCCGTCGTCGCGGCAGGCCGAGTCCCGCCGAGGCGGAGCCGGCCGCCCTTCCGGCTGCGCGTGGCGGCTCGGTCGTCACCGCGGCCGAGGCGGGTGCGGGCCGCCCCGCGCTGGGGGACACCGTCCCGCCCCAGGGTGTGAGCCCGGAGGCCGCGGTCCAGCAGGGCACCGGGCGGCGGGCCCGGCGGGCCCAGACGGCGCTTCCCGCGCTGCCGCCGGCAGGGGCGTCCCCGGACACCGCGGCGGCAACGGGCCGGGACGCCGGCCGGAGCGCCGGTCAGGGCATCGCCGCGCTGGAGCCCGCCGCCACGGGAGCGGTTTCCGGCACGGGTGCGGGAACCGGAGCACAGCAGGGCGGCAGGCGTGCGCGGCGAGCGCTCGCGACCGGCGCCGACCGGCAGGCCCCCGCCGAGGAGCCGCGGGGCCCGTTCGCGCTGCCGCCCGCAGAGGCGGACCGCACGCCGGCGTCCGCCGTCGACGAGGGCCGCCACGACCAGGTACGTCCCGAGCCGGACGCCGACCACACCCCGCCGCAGCCGCATCCCGTGCCGACCGGGCGGCGGCGTGCCCGGCCTGCAGAGGGAGAGACACCGGGGCAGGGCATCCCCGCGCAGGCCGGCCCCGCGACGCCGCCCGCCGGCCACGCGACGCCCGCCCTGCCCGGTCCGGTGCCGCCCGCCGCCGTCCAGGCTCCCGCCGCGACCGTCGGCGACACCGGTTCCGTCCCGCTGCCCCCCGCCGTCCCGGTCCCGACGGCCGGCGACACCGGTTCCGTCCCGCTGCCCCCGGCCGTCCCGGTCCCGACGGCCGAGCCACCGGTCCAGTCCCCTCGCGCCGCCCAGCCGCTGCCCGCCGAGGCCCCGGCAGCCGCGGCGCGGACGACCACGCCTGCGCGGGGGACCGCCGCGCCGCAGCCCGCTCCCGAGCCGGTCGACCCCGACGCGTCGCAGGGCAGGGCGTTCAGCGTGCGCACGCTCGGTCAGGGCGTGCCCTTCGCCCAGCAGATCGCCCAGCAGCAGAACCGGCAGGGCGTGCCCGCCGCACCGGTCGCGTCCCTGCCGCAGGCCGCCGCCCAGAACCAGACGCTCGGCTCCGGCCGCCGCCGCAAACTGGCCACCCGGCAGGAGGCCGAGAGCCAGGGGTCCGAGACGGGCGCGCGACAGCATCCGCAACCCCAGGCGGCGCCTCCCGGCGCCCCGGGTCCGTCGCAGCGGCTCGGGACGCCCGCAGAAGGCCGGGCGTACGCGATCGGCGCCCCGGACGAGGGCGCCGAGGGGCCGGAGCCGCTGGACGGTCCCGGCGGCGCGATCGAGGTCGCCAACCGGCCCGCGCCGCTGCCCCGGGACGACGAACTCCCTCCGGAGCCGCTGGACAACCCGCGTCGGCTGCTGGTCTGGCCGGCGCCCGACGTCGCCACGCAGCAGGCGCTGAGCGACCGCGGCTACCGGCCGGTGATCGTGCATTCCCGTGAGGAGGTCGACGCGCAGATCGCCGCCTTCCCGGCCGCGCTCTTCGTCGACCCGCTGACCGGCCCGATCACCCGTACCGCGCTGCAGTCGCTGCGCCAGGCCGCGGTGGCCGCCGAGGTACCCGTGCTGCTGGCGGCCGGACTGGGGCAGGCGACGCGCGAGGCCGCGTACGGAGCGGACCCCGCCGTGCTGCTGAAGGCCCTGGCGCCGCGCGACAGCGAACAGCATCCGTCGCGGGTGCTGCTGATCGAGCAGCACGCCGACATCGCGGCCGCGCTGACGGCCACGCTGGAGCGGCGCGGGATGCAGGTCGCGCGGGCCGGGACCGACGCGGACGCGGTGGCGCTCGCCCAGCAGATGCGTCCGAACCTGGTGGTGATGGACCTGATGCAGGTGCGTCGGCGCCGTGCGGGGATCATCGACTGGCTGCGCGCGAACGGGCAGTTGAACCGCACCCCGCTCGTCGTCTACACCTCGGCCGGGCTCGACCAGGCGGAGCTGCCGAAGCTCTCCTCGGGCGAGACCGTCCTCTTCCTGGCGGAACGCTCCACGAACGCCGAGGTCCAGGGCCGGATCGTGGACCTCCTCGCGAAGATCGGCACCAACTGAGGTCCGGCAACGCACAGCAACCGCCACCCGGAACCCCGGCGCACCGGCCGACGACCGGAATCCGGCGGCCGCCCGCGGTCCCGCCCGGAGCCGGCGGCACCCGGAGCGGGCACGGGACGGCCCGGCACGCGACGCGCACCGGGCCGTCCCCGAACACCGTGAACGCCTAGCGCACTTCGGTGACCTGCAGCTCACCGTCCGCGTACTGGCGGCGGATCACCTTCTTGTCGAACTTCCCGACGCTCGTCTTCGGCACGGACGGGATGATCGCCCAGCGCTCCGGCAGCTGCCACTTGGCGATCCGCCCGGCCAGGAACTCCTTCAGCGACGCATAGTCGGCGGTCGATCCGTCCTTCAGCACCACCGTCGCCAGCGGGCGCTCGCCCCACTTCTCGTCCGGCACGGCCACGACGGCGGCCTCGGCCACCTCCGGGTGCGCCATCAGCGCGTTCTCCAGCTCGACGGACGAGATCCACTCGCCGCCGGACTTGATGACGTCCTTGGCCCGGTCGGTGAGCGTGAGGAAGCCGTCCGCGCCGATGACGCCCACGTCACCGGTCTTGAGCCAGCCGTCCTCGCTGAACTTGTCGGCGGGCCGGAGCGGCTCACCGGCCGCCCCGCCGTAGTACGCGCCCGCGATCCACGGACCGCGCACCTCCAGCTCGCCCGCGGACTCGCCGTCCCAGGGCAGGAACTCCCCGCCCGGGCCGCGCAGCCGTGCCTCGACACCCGCCGGGAAGCGGCCCTGGGTGAGCCGGTAGCCGAACTCCGCCTCCGTGCCGACCGCGTGGGCCGGCGGCCGGGCGATGGTGCCCAGCGGGGAGGTCTCGGTCATGCCCCAGGCGTGGCAGACCCGCATGCCCAGCGTGTCGAACGCCTCCATCAGCGACGGCGGACAGGCCGAGCCGCCGATGGTGACCTGGGTGAGGGAGCTCACATCGCGCGGCTTGGCGGTGAGTTCGGCGAGGAGGCCCTGCCAGATGGTGGGCACGGCAGCGGCGTGCGTCGGGCGCTCGGACTCGATCATCTCGGCGATCGGGCCCGGCTGCAGGAAGCGGTCCGGCATCAGCATGTTCACGCCGGACATCAGCACCGCGTGCGGCAGGCCCCATGCGTTCACATGGAACTGGGGGACGACGACGAGGCTCGTGTCGGCGTCCGTCAGACCCATCGACTGGGCCATGTTGACCTGCATGGAGTGCAGATAGATCGAGCGGTGGGAGTACACCACGCCCTTGGGGTCACCGGTGGTGCCGGAGGTGTAGCACATTGCGGCCGCCGAGCGCTCGTCCAGCTCAGGCCAGTCGTAGGTGGTCGGCTTGCCGGCCAGCAGTTCCTCGTACTCGTGCACCTGGGCGGCGGCCCCGTCCAGCACCGAGCGGTCGCCGGGGCCCGAGACCACGACGTGCTCGACGGTCGGCAGGTGCGGCAGCAGGGGCGCGAGCAGGGGAAGCAGCGAGCCGTTGACGATCACGACCCGGTCCGCGGCGTGGTTGACGATGAACACCAGCTGCTCGACGGGCAGTCGCAGGTTGAGCGTGTGCAGGACCGCGCCCATGCAGGGGATCGCGTAGTACGCCTCGACGTGCTCGGCGTTGTTCCACATGAGGGTCGCGACCCGCTCGTCACCGGCGACACCCAGGTCGTCGCGGAGGGCGTGGGCCAGCCGGGCCGAACGCTCGCCGATCTCACGGTAGCTGCGGCGATGCGGCTCGCTCTCGCCCGTCCACGTGGTGACCTGTGAACTTCCGTGGATCTTCGTCCCGTGGTTCAGGATGCGGGTGACGGTCAGTGGTACGTCCTGCATGGTGCTCAGCACGGCGTCCTCCCGGTGGGCGCACAGCTCTAAGGGGTGTGCAGATTCTGCGCACATACCACTCGGTATGTCACTACCCCCGGGTAAGAAAGCTCAGCGGACCGGGGCGAGCTCCGGGTCCTCACGGAGCTTCCCGAGCGCCCGCGAGACGGCGCTCTTGACCGTGCCCACCGAGACACCGAGCACCTCGGCGGTCTGCGCCTCGCTGAGATCCTCGTAGTACCTGAGGACGACCATCGCGCGCTGCCGGTCCGGGAGCCTCATCACGGCGCGCCACATCGCGTCGTGCAGCACCTGCTGCTCGGCCGGGTCGGCCAGGGGCAGCCCGGTGGGCTCGGGCAGCTCCTCGCAGGAGAACTCGTCGACCTTGCGCTTGCGCCACTGCGACGTACGGGTGTTGAGCAGCGCGCGGCGGACGTATCCGTCGAGGGCTCGGTGGTCCTCGATGCGCTCCCAGGCGACATAGGTCTTGGCGAGCGCGGTCTGCAGCAGATCCTCGGCGTCGTTCGGGTTGGCCGTGAGGGAGCGGGCGGTCCGCAGCAGCACGGGCCCCCGCGCCCGTACGTACGACGAGAACGAGGTGTAGGAGGTCGGCGGCACGGCGGCGCTGGAGGCGGTCGTGCAGACTGGCGTGGTCATGGCTCCACGCTAGGAGCGGGGGCCTCCCACCCGGATCGGCCCCAGGTCCCGAACCCGGATCCGCCTCAGGTTGTAGGGGTGGAGCGGCCCTCACCTCCTCTGGGTGGAGGAGGCCTCGGCTCCGCCTCAGGGTCCCGCACATCGCCGGGTCATCCGTCCGCCCCGAGGATCAGCGCCGAGGTCGGGACACCCGTGCCGGCCGTGACCAGGGCACGGGCCGCCCCGGCGGTCTGGTTGACGGAGGTGCCCCGCAGCTGTCTGACCGCTTCGGCGATGCCGTTCATGCCGTGCAGATACGCCTCCCCCAGCTGGCCCCCGTGCGTGTTCAGTGGGAGGGCGTCCGCCGCGACGAACTCGGCCGCCTCGCCCCGTCCGCAGAAGCCGAACTCCTCCAGCTGCATCAGGACATAGGGGGTGAAGTGGTCGTAGAGGATGCCCACGTCGATGTCGCCGGGCCCCAGCCCGGAGGTCCGCCAGAGCTGCCGGGCGACGACACCCATCTCGGGCAGTCCGGTGAGATCGTCGCGGTAGTAGCTCGTCATCTGCTCCTGGGCGCGACCCGCGCCCTGGGCAGCGGCGACCACGACCGCGGGAGGCCGGGGCAGGTCCCGCGCCCGCTCGACGGAGGTCACGACGAGGGCCTGGCCGCCGTCGGTCTCCTGGCAGCAGTCCAGCAGCCGCAGCGGCTCGACGATCCAGCGGGAGGACGCGTGGTCGTCGAGGGTGATGGGCCTTCCGTGGAAGTACGCCGCCGGGTTGCGGGCCGCATGCCGCCGCCCCGTCACGGCCACCTGCCCGAACGCCTCGGGCGTCAGCCCGTGGGTGTGGAGGTAGCGCTGGGCCGTCATGGCCACCCAGGACGCCGGGGTCAGCAGCCCGAACGGAAGGTTCCAGCCGAGGGCCACACCCTCCGCCGAGGGTTCGCGCTGATGCACCCCCGAGCCGAATCTCCGTCCCGACCGCTCGTTGAACGCCCGGTAGCAGACGATGACTTCGGCCACGCCGGCGGCCACGGCGAGGGCCGCCTGCTGCACGGTCGCGCACGCGGCGCCGCCGCCGTAGTGGACGCGGGAGAAGAAGGAGAGCTCACCGATCCCGGCCGCCTGGGCGACGGTGATCTCGGGATTGGTGTCCATGGTGAACGTGACCATGCCGTCGACGTCGGCGGGGGAGAGCCCGGCGTCGTCGATCGCGGCCCGCACCGCTTCGACGGCCAGCCGCAGTTCGCTGCGTCCGGAGTCCTTGGAGAACTCCGTCGCGCCGATGCCGACGACGGCGGCCCGGCCACCGAGCGAGTCGGCCCTGTGCAGGCTCACGCCACCGCCTCCCCGGGCAGGGCGACGGTCACCGTGCCGGTGACGTGGTGGCCGAGGCCGTTGGCCCCGACCACGCGCACCACCGCCGTGTCCCCGTCGACCTCGGTGACCGTGCCGGTCAACGTCATCGTGTCGCCGGGGTGGTTGGGAGCGCCGAGCCGTATCGCCACTCTGCGGAGCACGGCTCCCGGGCCGAAGTGGTCCGTGATGTACCGCCCGACGAGGCCGTTGGTCGTCAGGATGTTCATGAAGATGTCGGGCGAGCCCTTCTCCCGGGCGAGTTCCGCGTCATGGTGCACGTCCTGGTAGTCCCGGGAGGCGATGGCCCCCGCGACGATCAACGTGCGCGTGATCGGTACGGTCAGCGGGGGCAGCTCGTCGCCCGCACGCGGGCCGCGGGTAGCGGTTCCGTTCGTGCTCATGCCGTCTCCTCCTTCTCCTCGTGGGCCAGCACCGCACCGAGTTCGTCCAGCAGCCGGGCGCCGCAGCCCAGATGGGCGCCGATCTGGCGGCCCCAGAGGAAGTGCCGGTGGACGGGGTGGTCCAGATCGGCTCCGATGCCGCCGTGCAGATGCTGGCCGGTGTGCACGACCCGGCGTCCGGCCTCGGACGCCCACCAGCCCGCCGTGAGCACCTGGGTGGCGCAGGGCAGCCCTTCGTCGAACCGCCATGCCGCCTCGTAGGTCGTGACGCGGATCGCTTCCGTGTCCATGTGGGCGTCGGCCGCCCGGAGCTGGACCGCCTGCCGGGTGGCGAGCGGGCGCCCGAACTGCTCCCGCACGGACGTGTGCGCCACGGCCCGGGCGAGCGATCCCGCGCACACCCCGGCCTGGAGGCCGGCGAAGGCGACTCTGGCCGCTGCGAGCACATCCCCGTACGCCTCACCGCTCCCCAGCCGTTCGGCGGGTGTGGCGTCCAGCCGGAGCGCGGCCGCGGCCCAGGGAGCGGTCGTCTCCACCGGAACGGTCCCCGCGTCCGCCACCCGCACCAGCCAGAGCCCCCGGTCCGCGTCCGGCACCAGGACGTGCGTGGCGTCCCGCAGCCACGGCACCCACCCGGTCGTACCGGTCAGCCGGCCGTCGGTGCCGGCCCGTACCGCTCCCTGGTCCGGGAAGGCGCCGGTCGCCACGGCCGAACCGTCCCGGAGCGCCGGCAGGAGGCGCGCCCGCTGCTCCTCCGTGCCGTGCCGGCCCACGCCCAGCAGCCCGTACACGCAGTTCACCGCGAACGGCACCTGCGCGGTGGTGCGCCCCTGCTCCTCCAGCAGCAGGACCAGGCCGAGCAGTCCGACGTCCTCGACGGCCGAGGTCAGTCCGGTCGCGCACAACGCCTTCCACAGCTCCGCGTCCGTCCCCGTCCCCGCGGCGGACAGTCGCTCCGGGGTGGAGAGGTCCCCGAAGATCCGCGCGGCCAGCTCACGGGCCGCCGTCTGCTCCTCGGTCGGGGTGAAGTCCATGTCAGCCCGCCCCCTCCGCCAGGGCCCGGAACACCGGCAGCTCCAGGTCCTCGTCGGCCCTGAAGAACTCCAGCCGGACGGGCGTCCCGATGCGCACCTTGTCGTACGGCACCCCGATCACATTGCCGACCATCCGCACGCCCTCGGCCAGCTCGACTAGCCCCACCGCGTAAGGGCCCGCCCCCTCCCGACCGCCCTCGGAGCCGGCGAAGGCCGGGAAGGGCGGGTGGTGCATCACCACGTACGAGTAGACGGTCCCCTCGCCCTCGGCCTCGACCGTGTCCCAGTCCGGTGAACCGCACGCCCCGCAGCCCGGGAGCCAGGGGAAGCGCAGCTTCGCGCACGAGGCGCAGCGCTGGATCAGCAGTCTGTGCTGGGCGACGCCCTCCCAGAACCCGGCGTTGTCCCGGTTGACCACCGGGCGCGGGCGCCGCGGCGCGGGCCGCATCCCGGCCGCCGGCGCGTACTTGAGGATGCGGAAGCGGTGCGTCCCGGCGAGCTCGCCGTCCGCCCGGATGTCCATCCTGGTGGTGACGAAGTAGCCCGCGCCCAGCCTGGTGGTCTTGCGGGGTGAGACCGTCTCGATCACCGAGTCGAAGGTGATCCGGTGTCCCGGCCGCAGCGGGAGCCGGTACTCCTGCTCGCAGTCGGTCGCCACCACCGCGGCGAATCCGGCGCCGTCCAGCAGCGCGAACAGCTCGTCGTGCGCTCCCGTGCGGCCCGTGTGCCCGGACAGCCCGCCCATCGTCCAGGCCTGGAGCATGGTCGGCGGAGCGATCACGTCCGGTCCCTCGTACGCCGGGTTCCGGTCACCCATCACCTCGCACCAGTGCCTGATCATCGGCTCGTTCACCAGGTCCTTGCCGATCCCGGAGGCCGAGGCGCTCCGCCCCTCGTACGCCTTCAGCAGCGGATACAGCTCGTCCTCGCTCACCGCTTCCCCCTCCGCATGCCGAGCCGCATCGTCGCGACGATCTCCCGCTGCACCTCGCTCACCCCGCCCCCGAACGTGTTGATCTGCGCCGCCCTGTTCATCCGCTCCAGCCCCCCGTCCCCCGCGGCGCCCGGTGAACCGGCCCTCACCAGCCCCGCCTCGCCCGTGATTTCCTGGCACATCCGATACACCTCGACGGCCGATTCGGTTCCCGCGAACTTCACGCCGCTCGCGTCCCCCGGGGTGAGCCGGCCCGCCGCCACGTCCCCCACCAGACGCCAGCTGAGCAGGCGCGTCGCCGCGAGTCGGGCATGCGCCTCGGCCATCCTCGAGCGCACCCAGGACTCGTCAATCGCACGCACACCCGTCACCGGATCGGGCGTACGGGCCCGCTCCAGCGCAGCCGCCGCGAAGTCCTCCGCCTGCATGCCGATCGCGGCGAGCGCCACCCGCTCGTGGTTGAGCTGGCTGGTGATGAGCCCCCAGCCGCCGTTCTCCTCGCCGACGAGGTTCGCGGCGGGCACCCGGATGCCGTCGTAGTACGTCGCCGTCGTCGTGAGCCCGCCGACCGTCTCGATCGGGGTCCAGGAGAACCCCGGCGCGTCGGTGGGCACCAGGACGACCGAGATGCCCCGGTGCCGCGGTGCCTCGGGGTCGGTCCGGCAGGCCAGCCAGATCCAGTCGGCGTTCTGGGCGTTGGAGGTGAACACCTTCTGACCGCTGATGAGCCAGTCGCCGCCGTCCCGCACCGCCTTCGTGCGGAGCGCCGCGAGATCCGTACCGGCCTCGGGCTCGCTGTAGCCGATGGCGAAGACGAGCTCGCCGCGCAGGATCCTGGGCAGGAAGAACGCCTTCTGCTCCTCCGTGCCGTAGGTCATCAGCGTCGGGCCGACCGTGTTCAGCGTGACCATGGAGACGGGCGCGCCCGCGCGGTACGCCTCGTCGAAGAAGACGAACTGCTCGTCGGCGCCGCGGCCCTGCCCGCCGTACTCGGCGGGCCATCCCAGGCCCAGCAGGCCGTCGGCACCGATGCGCCCGAGCAGCCGGCGCTGCTCCGCCGGGTCGTCGGCGGCCGGGGGACCGTCCGGCATGAGAGCGCGGAAGTAGGAGCGGAGTTCGGCGCGCAGCCGCTGCTGGCGCTCTGTCGGGGCGAGGTGCACGGCGGCGGCCTCCCGGGCGGCGCAGGGGGATTCAGGCGCAGGAGCAAGGTTTCTGACTGTCCGTCAGATAACTCGGGATGTCAAGGTCACGAACACCTGCCGCCACCGCCCCGGGCAGACACCCGGGTGCCTCCGGGGCGCGACCGGGACACTCGCACCTCCCCTGCCCCGCCCGCCCCGGACCGGCCCGAAAAACGGCGAACGGCCCGCGCGCCGATGCCGGAGCACCGCCGCGCAGGCCGTCCTTCACCCCTCGGTCACCCCTCCCCGGCCGACGCCCCTACCAGAGCGGCAGGAAGGTGATCGCGATGTTCTCGTTCGACTGGTCGATCGCCGTGAAGGCCGAACCGTTCACGCTGGCGGTGTTGTTCTGGTTGGACGCGCCGGCTCCGGTGGCCACCTGCTGGGTGGTCGTCGAGTTGCCGAGGTTGTGCCCACCCACCCCACTGCCGCTGATGGTGGCCACGGCGGCGTTCGATCCGTCGCCCGCGAAGGCCCCGTTGTCGGCGTGCGCCACACCGGCGAAGAGGGCGGCCGCCAGCGGCAGCGCGGCGACGGCGGCCAGAGCGCGGGCGGTACGGATGCTTGCCATGTCGATTCCTCCGAAGCTTGGGAAGTGCACCGGGAATCGGCGCACCAGGCGTGCGGAACTACGGCTGGAAACAGGGCGGTTGGCCGGCCGCCCGGTCGATCTTCACGACGTCGCGCATCCAGAGTTGCCCAGCGGATCTCCGGCGAACCACCTCGCAGGCGGCGATTCGCCCTCAAGCGTGAGGACATGGCGGTAAACCACCGCCAGGCCGCGAACCTCGCAGCTCAACTGCCCGACGGCGACAAAACCCCGCCACTCACCAGAGGAAAAGCGTTACGGCACATTTTCGGCCAATCTCCCCCTCTTCCCTTACTCGAACATTCGTACGAACATGGAGCCATGGCCATCACCGACCGGCACACCGCCACCCTGGCCCTCGCCCACGCGCTCTCCGCCGCCGAGCGCGGGCTCCCCGTGATTCCCCTGTCCCCCACGAAGCTCCCCGCCCTGCCGTCACCGCACCGCATGGACCGGGAGCCGGCCCGCTGCCGGGGCGAGTGCGGTCTGCCCGGCCACGGCGTGCACGACGCCACGGCCGACCCCGCCGCCGTGCGCGCGCTCTTCTCGGCCGCGCCCTGGGCCACGGGGTACGGCATCGCCTGCGGCCGCCCGCCCCACCATCTGATCGGCGTCGACCTGGACACCAGGACCGCCGCCACCGGCACCACGGACTCGGCCGCGGCCCTGCGGCAGCTGGCGCTCCGGCACCTGTTCACGATCCCGGAGACGGTCACCGTCATCACCCCGAGCGGCGGCCGCCACCTGTGGCTGACCGGCCCGTCCGACGTGGTGGTGCCGAACTCGGCGAGCCGTCTCGCCCCCGGCATCGACATCCGGGGCGCCGGCGGCTACCTCGTCGGCCCGGGCTCGGTCGCGGCGCACGGCGCGTACCGGCTCGCGCCCGGGTCGGCGGAGCTAGCCCCCGCCCCGTGCCCCGACGCCCTGCTGCGGCTGATCGCGCCACCCGCGCGCCACCGGCACCCCGCACCCGGCCCGGCCCCGCGCGGCCAGGGCCTGATCCAGTTCGTGCTCGCCGCCCACGAGGGGCAGCGCAACACCCGGCTGTTCTGGGCCGCCTGCCGGGCGTACGAGAACGGCATCGGCGAATCCCTCGCCGACGCGCTGACAAAAGCCGCCGTGCGCACCGGACTGACCGAGCACGAGGCCCGGGCAACGATCGCGTCGGCGGCACGGCTGACGAGCCGTTGAGCAGTCGGCACCGAACGGCCGACGCACCGCGACCGCGGGAGTCCCGGCTCCGGGGGGAGCCGGGACTCCCGCATCAGGACCCCGAGGCACGCGGCAATCTCAAGTGATATGCCTCACACGAGAATCACGCTAATCGAGGGCAACTGTCCGGCTTGCGTGGTTCACCCTCACTGTGAGGCATCGTCAGCGGCCCCACCATTCAACCAACTTGCTTCCGTACCGCCGACGGCAGTCATACGATCACCACCGACCAGTCGTCCTGCGTGAGGAAAACCGCGGCGGCTGCCCCGTGCTTCCGTACCGCAGACACCGGACCCCAGAAAAGGGTGCTCGTGACACTCCGCCGCATCGTCGCAACGGCCGTCGCCGCTGCCGTGACCACACCCGCAGTGCTGTTCGGCGCCTCGCCCGCATTCGCCGACTCCGCACCGACCGCCTCCGTCACCGCTCCGGCCGGCACCGAGGACGCCGCGGCGCACGCCGGCGTCCTGCGCAACGGCGCACTGGCCGGAAAGCTCCGCGCCGGTGAGGACACGGCCGGGAAGCGGGCCGCCAAGCCCTCCATCGAAGAGCTGGAGAAGGCCGCCGCCGAGGCGCAGAAGGCGTACGACGACGCCGTCGCCGCCGAAAAGGCCGCGCTCGCCGCCATGGAGGCCTCGCTCGCCGACGACTTCCCGCTCGCCGTAGCGGCCAGGGCCGCGAAGGAGAAGGCGGCCGACGCCGCCACCGCCAAGACCAACGCCGACCAGGCCCTGGCCGACGCCGAGGCCGCGCTCGCCGCGCTGCCCGAGACCGCCACGCCCGAGGAGAAGGCGGCAGCCGAGAAGGCCGTCGCGGACGCCACCACCGCGGCAGGGACCGCCGCAGCGGCCAAGACCGCGGCCGACGAGGCCGCGAAGCAGGCCACCACCGACCTGGACGACGCCCGCGTCGCCTCCGTACGCGCGTGGGGCAAGGCCAAGGAGGCCGCGAAGAAGGCCCTGGAGGCCAAGAAGGCCGCCGACGAGGCACTCGAGGACGCCCTGGAGGAGCAGGACCCGGTCCCGTGCAAGCCCGAGAGCGAGCTCACCGCGACCCTCTCCGGGCTGCCCGCCAAGATCACCGCCGGTTCGACCGTCGAGATGAAGCTCCGCATCGCCAACGGCACGGACAGGACGCTCGACGAGGTCTGGCCGTTCGTCTACTTCCACGCGATCGAGAAGGGCGGCTACGCGCCCATCGACGACCGCATGCACCTGCAGTGGTCGACGGCGACCCAGACCTGGACGGACGCCGGCGACGACTACACGGCCGGTTCCGTCAGCCCGCTGAAGGCCGGCGCCCACGCCGACATCAAGCTGCGGCTCACGGTCGACGCCGACACGCCCGAAGCCGTGGGCGCCGCCTTCCTCGCTGCCGACTACGTCAACGAGGACGGCTCCTGCGGCGGCTCGCCGGAGCTGACCACGTACGACTTCGCGGTCACCGCCAAGCCCGCCCCGTCCGCCTCCCCGTCGCCCAGCACGAGCACGGGTACCGGCACGCAGACCCAGACCACGACCACCCAGCCGCTCACCACCACGAGCGACAGCCTCGCCAGCACCGGCTCCTCCTCGGCCCTGCCGCAGCTCGCCGCCGCGGCCGGCGCGGCCGTGGCCCTCGGCGCCGGTGCGGTCTTCGCGGCGCGCCGCCGAAAGGCGGACTCCGCGTCCTGACCCGCGACAACGCGCGTACGACGGAAGGGCGCTGCCGCCGGGCGGGGGCGCCCTTCCGCGCGTCCCGTCAGCGCTTGCTGAACACGCTGACGGGACGCTGCTGCCTCTCGCCGTCCACGATCACGTCGACGAACTCGTCGTAGAAGGCGATCCGGTCCTTGATGACGCCCACCGCCGGCAGCGGATCGGGATAGCTCCAGGCGATGTCCGGCCGGACGTCGCCCTCACCCGCCCACGACCAGTACTCGGTCGCCACTCCCTTGTACGGGCAACGGGTGCTCGTGTCGGTCGGCGTGAACAGGTCGAGGCGCACGTCCTCGCGCGGGAAGTAGTAGCGCACCGGCAAGTCAGTCTCGAACAGCAGCACCGGGGATCGCGTGTCCGCGACGACCGTGCCCTCGATCTCGACCTGGACATGGCGGGTACTGGGCAGCGCGTCGACGCGCTTGTGGGGATCACGTGGGTGCACGAAGATCTCCTCCTCCTCTTCGTACCAGTGGTCGAGGACCTCTCGGCCGAACCAGGCGAAGCACACGTGGCCCGCCAGCTCCTCGCCGGGGCAGCCCCAGGCCGCGGAGCGTACGACCTCGTCGCCCACCACGAGGTCGTAGAACTCGGTCGCTCCCGCGTGGCGCCGGCCCGGGGACCGCTCGAACCTCCGCAGCAGGTCCATCCGGACGTCCTCGGCCGGGAACGCGTAGACCGGCACGGGGACACCGGGCTCCCACACCAGAACGGGACGGCGGCTGTCGACGACGGTCACGCCGTTCTTCGTGCCGCGGACCCAGCGGTCGCTGGGCTCCCAGACCAGGCTGTCGGCCGGGTCGGGCCGGCGCCGTAGGACCGGTGCGGTCCCCGGCACGCTCCCGGGTGTGGCCATGGACTCCTCCTCCGGTCGGTGCGGCGCCCTCCGGATCGCGCACCGCGCCGCCCTCCTGACCTCTCCACCTTGGGCTTCCGCGATCCCCGGCGCAACGCCGCCTCCGCGAACCGGGGCGGCCCGGGACGCCGGCATGAGGCGGCGGCCGCATCGCCGGCGTGCCCCCGGGTGCGGCCCGCCCTGACGGCGGCCGGCACCTCCGACTCGACGACCGTCCTTGATCGTCCGCCGTTACGGAACCGTCGTCTTCCCCCGTGCAACTCTCACCTGTCCCGCGCCGTCTACCAGGCGGAACAGGGACCACACGCAGAAGGAGCCGACCGACGTGGGGGACATTCGCCGACGGATAGCCGTCGCACTCGGGACCACCGCCCTGGTGGCCCCGCTCACCGTGGCGATGGGGAGCACGACCGCGCACGCGGCGTCGTGCACGACGCAGACGGGGGCGTACCAGAAGCAGGTCGAGAAGTTCCTCGGCCGCCCGGTGGACGGGAAGCAGTCGCCCGCCGACTGCAAGGCGATCCAGGCCTTCCAGACGAAGCACTCGATCAGCCCGAACGCGGGCCTGGCGGGGCCGATCACCTGGGGCGTCATGGATCTCATGAACAGGCAGAAGGCCGTCGGCAAGAACCCGAACAAGGCCGGCAAGTGCCCGACGAACAAGGGCCGCATCGCCTGCGTCGACCTGACACTGCAGCTCAGCTGGATCCAGGACGGCAAGAAGCTGGTCTACGGACCGGTGGCGGTCCGGACGGGTCGCAACGGGCACGAGACCCGCACCGGCCTGAAGAAGGTCTACTGGCGCAACATCGACCACGTGTCGAGCCTGTACAACGTGCCCATGCCGTACAGCCAGTTCTTCGACGGCGGCCAGGCCTTCCACTCCGTCGGCATCAGCGTCTGGGCCCCGCCCGGCTCGCACGGCTGCGTGAACATGACCAAGACCGACGCGGTCAAGTACTGGAACCTGCTCCGCAAGGGCGACGACGTCTTCGTCTACGGCCGCAAGCCGGGCACCTGACGCCCGCTCGCCGCCGGGGAAGCGATTCCCCCGGGCGGTGACCCCCGATCTGCCGAGAAAGGGCGCCCGGAAGTCCCGGGCGCCCTTTCTCGTTCCCGTACGCCGCCACGACGCTCCGCGGGGCGTGGCCTCGGCGACCGCTTCGTCACCGCCCCAGGGTCTTCCTGAGTACGGCTGCTCATGCGTCGCGCAGAGCCGCGGCCTACCGTCGCACGCATGGTCAAGTGCCTTGCTCACAGAGCCCGAACCTCAGGGCGGTCCGTCCGGTACACCATCACGAGGCTCGTGATGGTCGTGTCGGCAGTCGCCGCCGTGATGGCGGCGAACTTCGTGTGGAACGGCACCCCGTACCCCTCGGCGGACCCGGACGCGGTCGCGCGCCGGCTCAAGGACCAATCCGACAGGGTCCACGACGACTTCGCGCTGCCCGGAAAGCACGCCGCGAGCTCGGGCAGGGTCGGCACCGGCGCCTGTTACCACCGTGGGCTGAGGGGAATCGCCCACATCGACGAGGCACGAAGCGACGTCCGCAGCTTCGATCTGGACTGGAGCGTGCCGGACGTCCCGGAGGCCACCGCCCGAGAGGCGCAGCAACGCGTGCGCCGGCGGCTGCTCCAGCAAGGGTGGAAACTCACCCACGAAGGCGACCGTGCGGGCGCCACCTTCCGCGAACTGGGCTTCCGATTCGAGAACACGGAAGGCGACCAGGTCGACGTGCGGTGGAACGCCTCGACCGTGACTCTGTTCATCGGCGTCCACGCCCCCTGTGCGCTGGTTCCCGACGGGTTCGCCGTGTACGACTGGGCCGAGGCGGACTGGCACCCGCAAGATCACACCGCGGGGGGGCGCCGCGGGGACAAGGCGTGATCACGGCCGGGGCACAAGCGACCGCCGTGCCCTCACGTGCCCCGTCGAGCAGACATCACGGGAGAGTACCGATCAGTCACAGAGCGTGGGAACCCAACGCCCCGGACCGGTATCACCCACTCAGGGCCGACCTTCCGGTACGGGTCTCGCGCCGAACACGACGCCGTGTCGGAGTGAAGGAGCTGAACGGCCCGGAGGAGAACACCACTTGCGAACATACGCCCCGCGCAGCCCAACGGCCCCTGACCATATGAACTGGTCAGGGGCCGTTCACCTGCGGTGGGTGTGGGATTTGAACCCACGGTGACTCGCGCCACGACGGTTTTCAAGACCGTTCCCTTAGGCCGCTCGGGCAACCCACCTGCGCCCCGCCTCACCTGCTGCGGAGCGGGCTACAGCCTACCGGCTTGCGGATCGCGCGTGAGGCGCCCGGGGAAGAGTCGTCCGGCGGACCGGACCCGGTGGTGCTGCCCGGCAGTGGCTCGGCCACGGCCCGGCGGTGGCTCAGCGGTCGGCGATGTCCTCGCGGAGGCCGTCGGAGAACTCCCACCACGAGAGGGGAAGCCAGTCGCCGTTGACAAAGGCATCCACCGTGGCGCCACGACCGCGGACCGTCACCGTCGTGCCGGGCGGGTACGTGGCTCCGGAGAGACCCGGTACGGGGACGAGCAGGGTCCCTAGCCTTTGTGCTGCCACTTTCTCGCCCTCCACTTCGCTTGATTCGGTACGGCACCTGAAAGGCGCCACCCGGGGCGGGTATTCCTCCTGAGATTACCGGCTTGTCCGATCCTCCGGGCCGGAGAATCATGAGATGTGTGCCACAAGTGAGTCACAAGTGAAAGGAGGGGTGGGGGGCCGCAGTCACGCACGCAACGCCAGCGGAGGTCACAGCCATGAAAGCTGTTGTGTACAAGGAACCGTTCGAGGTGGCGGTCGAGGACGTCGCGAAGCCGAGGATCCACCATCCGAACGACGTGATCGTACGAGTCACGTCCACCGCGATATGCGGCTCCGACCTGCACATGTACGAGGGCCGTACCGCGGCGGAGCCGGGCATCGTCTTCGGTCACGAGAACATGGGGATCATCGAGGAACTCGGTGACGGCGTCACCTCCCTCAAGCAGGGCGACCGGGTGGTCATGCCCTTCAACGTCGCATGCGGCTTCTGCATGAACTGCGTGGAGGGGTTCACGGGATTCTGTCTGACCGTCAATCCCGGCTTCGCCGGCGGTGCTTACGGTTACGTCGCCATGGGCCCCTGGCCCGGAGGCCAGGCCGAGTACCTGCGCGTGCCCTACGCGGACTTCAACTGCCTGAAGCTGCCACCGGGAAACGAGCACGAGACCGACTTCATCCTGCTCGCGGACATCTTCCCCACCGGGTACCACGGCTGCGAACTCGCCCAGGTGCGGCCGGGCGAGAGCGTCGCCGTGTACGGCGGCGGTCCCGTCGGCCTGATGGCCGCGTACTCGGCCCTGCTGCGTGGCGCCAAGAAGGTCTTCGTCGTGGACCGTGTCCCCGAACGCCTGGAAAAGGCACGGGAAATCGGCGCGACCCCGATCAACTTCGCCGAGGGCGACCCGGTGGAGCAGATCAAGGAGCAGACCGAGGGCATCGGCACCGACAAGGGCGTGGACGCGGTCGGCTACCAGGCGACGGTGCGTGACACCGGGCGCGAGGAGCCGGCGACCGTGCTGAACTCGCTCATCGGCACCGTCCGGGCCACCGGAATGCTCGGCGTACCCGGGCTCTACGTACCCTCCGACCCCGGCGGTCCCGACGAGCAGTCCAAGCACGGCATGCTCAGCGTCGCCATCGGCAGGCTCTTCGAGAAGGGCCTGAAGATGGGTACCGGTCAGTGCAACGTGAAGCGCTACAACAGGTACCTGCGCGACATGATCATCGAGGGCAGGGCGACGCCGAGCTTCGTCGTCTCCCACGAACTGCCGCTGGACCAGGCGCCGTCGGCGTACGAGAAGTTCGACAAGAGGGTCGAGGGCTACACCAAGGTGGTGCTGCACCCGTAGTGCCGCACGTTCCCCCGCGGCGCACGGCCAACGGGAGACCGCGGAAGCACCACGCACGACGAAGGGGCTGCCGATCCGCTCGGCAGCCCCTTCGCCCGTTCGTCCTGCGGACCCGGCCGCGTCAGCCGTCGCCCTCACGCTGGCCCAGCGTGAGCGTGGCCGTGACCTCTCGGCCGTCGCGCTCGTAGGTGAGCCGGACCTTGTCGCCGGGCTTGTGGGTCCAGATCTCGCTGATGAGCGTCGGGCCGCTGTCGACCGGCTTGCCGTCGAACTTGGTGATCACGTCACCGGCCCTGAGTCCCGCCTTGGCCGCCGGACCGTTCGGGCTGACGGCCGCCGTGCCGCCCGCGCCCTCCTCGGCGATCGTCGCGCCGGAGCCCTTGTCCGTCATGTTCACGGTCGCGCCGATGACGGGGTAGACGGGCTTGCCCGTCTTGATCAGCTGGTCCGCCACGTTCTTCGCCTGGTTGACGGGGATGGCGAAGCCGAGGCCGATGGAACCGGCCTGGGACTGCTGGCCGAATCCGTTGCCGCCGCCCGCGGACTGGATCGCGGAGTTGATGCCGATCACCGCGCCGCGCGCGTCCAGGAGCGGACCGCCGGAGTTACCGGGGTTGATCGAGGCGTCGGTCTGCAGCGCGCTCATGTACGAGTTCTTGCCTCCCGAGCCGTCGCCCGAGGCCACCGGCCGGTTCTTGGCGCTGATGATGCCCGTCGTGACCGTGTTGGACAGGCCGAAGGGCGCGCCGATCGCGATGGTCGAGTCGCCGACCGCGACCTGGTCGGAGTTGCCCAGGGGCAGCGGTGTGAGCCCGTCGGGCGCGCTCCGCAGCTTCAGTACGGCCACGTCGTAGCCCTGGGCCCGGCCGACGACCTCGGCGTCGTACTTCCTGCCGTTGGAGAAGGTCGCGGAGAGCGTGCCGCCGTCGGCCGCCGAGGCCACCACGTGGTTGTTCGTGAGGATGTGGCCTTCCTTGTCGTAGACGAAGCCCGTGCCCGTGCCGGCCTCGCCCTCGCCGCTCCCCGACTTCGCCTCGATCGTGACGACACTGGGCAGCGCCTTGCCCGCGACCGCGGCGACCGTGCCGGCGTCGCGCTTGAAGCCGGCGGGGGCGTCGCCCGCGGCCACGGTCGTCGAGATTCCGCCGTCGTTCCGCTCGGCGGCCCAGTAGCCGATCCCGCCTCCCACACCTCCGGCGACGAGCGCGGCGACGAGGACCGAAGCGATCATTCCGCCGGACCGCCTGCGCGGTCCCTGCGGTGCCGGCGCGGGCTCGCCCCAGTGCGAGACGGGCGGCGGCGGAGGCGGCCAGGCGCCCTGCGGGTACTGGGCCGTGTCGGCGGGGGACGGCGCCGGGGCGCCCTGGGCGGACCCGTGGGCGGTGGGCGGCGCCGGCGGCGCGGGGGGTACCGCCCGGCCCGGCTGCGTCGGGGCGTCCGCACCGGCGGGCGCGTGCGCGGCAGCGCTTTCGGGAGCAGCCGCCGGCACAGGAGGTACGGACGGGCCCGCGTGTGCCGGGGTGCCCTCGTTCTCAGTGCTCACAGCTTCCTCTTCCTCGATTCCACGATTCGGCGGTCCGCGGTCGCGCGGCACCGCACCGATGCGCTGCAGACAGCTTTTCCCACAGCCTGTCAGGCCACTGTAAGCAGGACCTGTGCGTCCGCGCGCCGTTCCTTATCCCGGACATTGCGGACAGGGGCGGGGTGCTCGCATTCCGGCGATGGCACCATGACGCGGTGACTCAACACCGGATCCAGGTCGTCGCCCACCGAGGCGCCTCGGAGGACGCCCCCGAACACACCCTGGCCGCCTATGTGAGAGCCATAGAGGACGGGGCGGACGCCCTCGAGTGCGATGTGCGTCTCACGGCGGACGGTCATCTCGTCTGCGTCCACGACCGCCGGGTGAACCGCACCTCCAACGGCCGGGGCGCGGTCTCCGCGCTGGAGCTCGCCGACCTCGCCGGGCTCGACTTCGGCTCCTGGAAGGACAGCGAGGAGAGCCCCGACTGGAGGGACCCGGGCTTCACCTCGGTGCTGACCCTGGAGCGGCTGCTGGAACTGGTGGCGGACGCCGGGCGACGCATCGAACTCGCCATCGAGACCAAGCATCCGACCCGCTGGGCCGGACAGGTGGAGGAGCGGCTGCTCCAGCTGCTGAAGCGCTTCGGCCTGGACGCACCGGCGGCGGCCGAAGAGTCCCCCGTGCGCGTCATGAGCTTCTCGGCCCGCTCGCTGCACCGGATCACGGACGCCGCGCCGGGCATCCCGACCGTGTACCTGATGCAGTTCCTCCCGCTGCGGGCCCGTGAGGCGCGGCTGCCCGCAGGGGCACGGATCGCCGGCCCGGGCATCCGGCTCGTGCGCAATCACCCCGCCTACGTCGAGCGGCTGCACGCCGCAGGCCACCAGGTGCACGTCTGGACCGTGAACGAACCGGCCGACGTCGACCTCTGCGTCGGCCTCGGCGTCGAGGCGATCATCACCAACCGCCCGAAGCAGGTCCTCTCCCAACTGGGCCGTCTCTGACGGTTCTCCGCTCAGCGACCGGACCGCTACAGGGAGTGCACCGGCGCGTTCGATCCGTATTCGAGCGTGACGAGTGCGTCACCAGACGCGGATTGGCCGGTTTCCGGCCCAGGTCATCGGGGCATCCACACCGTGGCGTGGGGCGAAGGAGGTCTCGGGGGTGGCGTTGGTGGTGGCACAGGAGGTGCCCACGTCGTCGAGCATGGCCGTACCCCATGGCCCTGCGGGCGTGGGTGAGGCAAGGCACAAAATGCGCGAGCAACTGCGGCGCAGCGGAGTGTCCGAATCGGTCGTCGACGATGCCGTTCTGATCCTTTCCGAACTGCTGAGCAATGCCTGCCGGCACGGCAGACCCCTCGGCCGACACGCGGAGATCGGCGACGGCGACATCCGCGCCGCATGGCGTCTCGACGCGTCGGGTGGCCTGACCGTCGAGGTGACGGACGGAGGCGGTCCCACCCGCCCGATTCCGTCCACGCCCTCGGTCACCGCGCACGGCGGCCGCGGGCTCAACATCATCAGCGCGCTCGCCCGGGACTGGGGCGTGCGGGACAGCGCCGCCGGCGAGGTCACCGTGTGGGTCCTCGTCACCGAAGGGCATCGCCGCGACGATTTCGCTACGCGCGTCACCGGTCCCGGCTTCGAGTTCGCGGACGCCTACGACGACGTGGACTGACCCCCGGGACGACGCGTTCCGGGCTCGGGGCAGGGCGGTCGTCCGGAGCACCCGGGCGGGGCACCGCCCACCGCCGGGCCGCCCGCGCACCGCCTCGGAGGGCCGCTCCGGCCGGTTCCGTGTACGCGGGCACGCGACGTGAAGTGCCGCTGTGACCGCTGCCACGCCCGCAACGGCTAGGCTCGCGCCCGAGACAAGCACGCCGTCATCGGGAGAAAGCCACATCATGGCCAAGAAGCGCCCCCAGACGAAGGCCGCCGCCAAGCCACAGGTCACCGACGGTGAGATCCCGGTGGTCGGCGCCCGCGAGCCCTGCCCCTGCGGTTCGGGCCGTCGCTACAAGGCCTGCCACGGGCGGGCCGCCGCACACGCCGTGACCGAGCTGGTCCAGCGCCCCTTCGAGGGGCTCCCCGGCGAGGGCGACTGGGTCGCCCTCCGCGAGCTGGTGCCCGCCGCCACCGTCGCCCTGACCCTCAAGGACGGGCTGCCCGAGGACGTCCCGTCGCTCACCCTGGCGACCGTCCTCCCCATGGCCTGGCCGGCGCTGCGGCGCGAGGACGGCTCCGTCATGCTCGCCCTGCAGAACGACACGCCGTCCGGCGATCTCAGCCGCGACCTCGCCGACACCCTGCAGCGCGCGCTGACCACGAAGCCCGGAAACGCGGTGCCCCCGCGGCGCGCCCCCGCCGACGGCCCGCGGCTCCAGGACCTGATCGACGCGGACGCCCCGTTCGAGCCGGTCGTCCACAGCGGATTCGAGTTCTGGATCCCGGAGTCGGTGGAGACCACGAGCGCCGAGGTGACGGCTTCGCTGGAGCGCGCCAACGCGGCGGCGATCCCGACGGCGAAGCTGTCCGGCGTGGAGGCCGCGTACTGGTGCGAGACCCCGGAGAAGAACCACCTGCGCTGGGTCATGCCGCACACCGAGGAGCGTCTGCTGGACGCGCTCGCCCGGCTGCACGCCGCCGGTGCGTCGACCCTCGGCGAAGGCACACGCCTCGTCGGCTCGTTCCGTGCGCACGGTCTGGTGGTCCCGGTCTGGGACCTGCCGAGCGGGATGGGCGCCGAGGAGTGCGAGAAGCCGGCTGCGGAGTTCGCCGAGCGGCTCGCCAAGGCGCTCGCGACGGACTCCCCGCTCACGGGCGAGGAGCGCCGGGCTCGCAGCGGCCTCACCAACCGCCAGGTCACCCTCAGCTGACCGGGGGACCACGGTCGGCTCCGGCATCCGGTGGACGGCGACGGTGACGCGGGGGGCGGCTCGGCCGCCGCCCGCCGCGACCTGACGCTTCCCACCCGCGGCAAGTGATCCCCGTCACAACTGCCCGTACGGGCGGGTAATTCCTTGTCCGAATACCCGAGATCGAATTTGCGAACAGCAGATCTCTTGTTACCGTTCTGGAAGTCCGGTCGCTGGTGCATCCCCCGTCGCCAGCGACCGGGCGTCTCTATTTCCGGCAGTGCCCGGCCTCTCGCCCGACGTCAACTGCTCCCGGAGGCGGGGGAGTTGCTCCCGGCGCGCAGCAACAGCGGACCGTCGCCGACTTCCGCGGAACGCGCGAACTCCGCGATCGCGGAATACTCCCCGGCTTCACCTCGGGCCTTCTCACGCGGTGTTTCGCATACCGCGGGCTCATCTCCCGGTTCGGCCGCACAATGCGTCCGCACGGTCCTTCCGCCCGGCCCCATCAGGGTCAGCACGGACATCAGCCCCCCGCCCGTCGCGTTGCGGAAGTACGTTCGCGCCCAGGCGTCCGGGCCATCGGTCAGGACGCAGGACTGTGCCTCGATACCGTGCGGCGAGGCCACTGCGGGGCCGCAGTGTTCGCTTGTGCGTCGTACGCCGAGCGCGTTGCGATCCGCCTCCGGCGCCTTCCGCGGGCTGTGCGGGGCATGCATTCCGGCCACACTTGCGGACCGCCCCGCCCTCTTGCCATCCGCCGTCGCATCGGCGCCCTCCGGCACGGCGGAAGCGGCGAGCGGCAGCAGGGCGGCGCAGACGGCGGCGAGCGCGAGCCCGGTGAGGCGCTGGTTCATGTGCGCCGAAGATATCGGCGTACGGAGGCGCCCCGATCCCCGTCCGCCCGATTTCCCGGCCCTGGGGCCCGGCTCCTACCCGTACGAGTGAGTCTCCGGCCCGCGCACGACCGTCACCGCGCGGGAGGCCGCCCCCGACGAGTGGGAGCCGCCCCCGACGAGTGGCAGGCGGGCCGTCAGTACGCGAGGCGGGAGCCCTCCCCGGCCTCCGGAGGAGTCACGCCCGAGGGTGTGCTGACGCTCGCCTCGACGAGGGCGTCGACGACCGCCTCCACATCCGGCAGCCAGGGCGCGGCCGAGCCGGGGAGCGGGGCCCGCTCCCAGCGGACCTGGCCCATGCCCGTCTCCGACGGCGGCAGCATCAGATAGCCGCCCGCGCCGTGGAAGCGAAGCGAACTCGGCACCCGGTCCTTGGCGTAGAGCAGCTCGCCCAGTTGCTCCAACGAGTACGGGGCGACGAGCAGGGACCACCGGGTCGGCGTGGCGACGACGGGGCCGAGTCTCATCTCCATGCGGTCGAGCGCGGCGAGCGCCCGGGCCCCGGCGACCGCCGGCAGGCTCACCGCGCACGGCGCACGGCCGCCCGTGGCGAGCACGATCGGGGCGGTGGGCCGCTGGGTCCACCACCAGCGCACCATCCGCTCGTCGGTGGTCGCCGCCAGAAGGCCGGGATCGAAGGGGTGTGCGCCGGGTACGACGCACTCGTGATCGGGGCAGGCGCAGCCGCGCCCGCGGTCGGTCCGCCCTCCGGCGGCCTTGAGTCCCACACCGGGCAGCACGGGCCATTCCCACGCGGTGGCGCAGGTCAGCGCCGCGTCGAGTTGAGGAGCAGGCCTCCCCTTGCGCCAGAACCGGAGCCTGCGTCGCCTTCCGAGGATCTCGCGCATGAGCGCTCGTTCCTTTCCGTTGAACGCCGAGGTCCATCACACCATGTGTGCATCACTTCACTGCGCGTACAAAGCGGCGTCTCGCCGCCCTTGCCGTAGGCATGGGCGATCCCATGGGCTCTGTCCATTAAACGCGTGGCGAGGGGTGGCGCGCGCCTGGCGCTTGCTCTCCCGCTGTACTCGTACCGCCACTCGGGACGGGGCGGCGGCCCACGGCGGTTAAGACGCCCGGGCTCCCCGCCAGGTTCCGGGGCGGTCCCAACTGCCCCTGGCCATCACCGTTTACGTACCCATCACGCCCGGGATGACTCCCCCCTCGGGCTTCGCCTCGGACTTCACCCTGGGTGGGATCCCCACGTCGAACGCCCTTAGTCGACCGCAAATCGCGTTCATGGGGGGCATTTTTCAGCCAAGTTAGCAACCGCGCGGACACCAGCGATACGACCAGGACAATGCTGGACATCCCCCTTTGTGTGCGTGTAGATGTGGATGCAGTGATAGCGGCGCAGATTGACATGGGGGTTTGCGATGCTATTGAGCAGAAAGCACCAGCCGGACGGCCGGCTGCCATGAGCGCCCCTCACCTGCCGAAAGTGGCTGGAATCGACTCAGCGGTTCCAGCCCCCGCGCAAACTGCCGCCCCAATCGCCCCCGATCCTGCTTCCGCGCCCGGCGCGGTGATCCAGGACCGGCTCGCCGGCTGGGTCTCCGACCTCACCACGCTCCACGAACTCACCGAACGGCTCGCCAGAACCGGCACGCTGGACGAGGCACTCGACGAACTCCTGCGCGCCGGCGCCGCCCTGGTCGGCGCCGGCCGCGGCATGCTCGTCCTCGAACCGGCCGACGGCCGCGGCCCCGCCGCCACCGTCGGACTCGGCCTCGCCCACGCCGACCTGGGCCACATCGAGACCGTCCCCCGCAGCGCCACCGGGTACGGCCGGATCCTCGACGGCGGGACGGGGGAAGTCCCGGCCCCCGTCGCCCAGGCGGACCTCTTCCACGACGAGGCGCTCGACCCGCGCCACCGCGAGGTCGCAGCCCGCCTCGGCTACGCCGCGAGCTACGCCCTGCCGCTCGCCACGGAGGCGGCCGGGAGGCTGGGCGTCGCCGTCTGGTTCTACGACGAGCCCGCCGAACCCGTGGACCGCCAGCGCCATCTCGTCGGCCTCTACGGGCGGTACGCCACCGAGCACCTGGCCCGGCTGCTCGAGCTGGAACGGTCCCGTCGCCAGATGGCCACCATCACCGACGAACTGCTGCCCAGCAGGCTGCCGCGGATCCCCGGGGTACGGCTCGCGGCCCGCCACGTCACCGGACCGCGCGGCGGCGGCGAGTGGTACGACGCACTGCCGCTGCCCGAGGGCGCCCTGGGACTCGCCGTCGGCTCGGTCTCCGGCTCCGGGCCGAGCGCGCTGGCCGCCATGGGCAGGCTCCGGGCCAGTCTGCGGGCGTACGCGGTGATGGAGGGGGAGGACCCCGTCGCCGTGCTGTCCGATCTGGAGCTGCTGCTGAGGCTCACCGAACCGGCCCGTTCGGCCACCGCGCTCTTCGCCTACTGCGAACCGGCGCCGGCGTCCCACGCGGAGGGCACCGGCAGCAAGATCGTGCTGGCCGGCGCCGGGCACACCCCGCCGCTGGTCGTCGGGCAGCACCGCACCGAGTTCGTGGAGACGTCGCTGTCGGCGCCGCTGGGGATGCTCGCCTGCTGGGAGGCGCCGAGCGTGGAGTTCTGCCCCGCACCCGGAGAAACGGTGCTGCTCTACACCGACGGGCTGCTCCGGCGCACCGGCGACCCCATGGACCGGGCCTTCACCCGGCTGCACACCGCCGCGGCGAGCGTGCCCAAGGCCGTGCGCCACGACCCGGGCGCCATCGCCGACCACGTGCTGCGCACGGTGCTGCCCGGCGGCCTCGACGCGGGCGAGGACGGCGAGGACGTGGTGATGCTGGCCGCCCGGTTCGAGTGACGCTCCGGTGACGCGGGCCGGGGGCCGCAAGGCTTCCGGCGCTCTCGCGGTACGACCGTACGATGGGTGGGGGTTCAGCGTCGTACCGACTAGGAGGCAGACCCGTGGCAGAGGAGCTCACCCCGGAGACCCCGGAGAACGAGTCCGACCGCACCGCCGAGGCGGAAGGGACCGAGGAGCCGATCAAGCAGCGCAAGAACGGCTTGTACCCGGAGGTCTCCGACGAGCTCGCGGAGAGCATGAAGTCCGGCTGGGCCGACACCGAGCTGCACGGCCTGGAGCCGATCGCGCAGGCCGCGCACACCGAGCGCCGCCGCGCCGCCCTCTCCGCCCGTTTCCCGGGCGAGCGGCTCGTCATCCCGGCGGGCAACCTGAGGACCCGCTCAAACGACACTGAGTACGCGTTCCGCGCCTCCACCGAGTACGCCTACCTCACCGGCGACCAGAGCCACGACGGCGTCCTGGTGCTGGAGCCCACCGCCGACGGCCACGAGGCGACCGTCCACCTGCTGCCGCGCTCCAACCGGGAGAACGGCGAGTTCTGGCTCGACGGCCAGGGCGAGCTGTGGGTCGGCCGCCGCCACTCGCAGGCCGAGGCGGCCCAGCTGCTGGGCATCGCGGCCGAGGACGTGCGGGAGCTGCCGCAGAAGCTGCGCGAGGCGACCGGCCCGGTCCGCGTCGTCCGCGGCCACGACGCCGGCATCGAGTCCGCCCTGACCGACAAGGTCACCGCCGAGCGCGACGAGGAGCTGCGCGTCTTCCTCTCCGAGGCCCGCCTGGTCAAGGACGAGTTCGAGATCGCCGAGCTGCAGCGGGCCTGCGACGCCACGGCCCGCGGCTTCGAGGACGTCGTCAGGGTCCTGGACAAGGCCGAGGCAACCAGCGAGCGCTACATCGAGGGAACGTTCTTCCTGCGCGCCCGCGTCGACGGCAACGACGTCGGCTACGGCTCGATCTGCGCGGCGGGCCCGCACGCCACCACCCTGCACTGGGTCCGCAACGACGGTGCGGTCCGCTCCGGCGAACTGCTGCTCCTGGACGCCGGCGTCGAGACCACCGAGCTCTACACCGCCGACGTGACCCGCACCCTGCCGATCAACGGCCGCTTCAACGAGCTGCAGCGCAAGATCTACGACGCCGTGTACGAGGCCCAGGAGGCCGGCATCGCCGCGGTGCGGCCCGGTGCCCCGTACCGCGACTTCCACGACGCGGCCCAGCGGGTCCTGGCCACCCGGCTCGTGGAGTGGGGTCTGCTCGGCGACCTCGACGTGGAGAAGGTGCTCGAACTCGGCCTCCAGCGCCGCTGGACGCTGCACGGCACCGGCCACATGCTCGGCATGGACGTCCACGACTGCGCGGCCGCGCGCCGCGAGACCTACGTGGCGGGCACGCTGGAGCCCGGCATGTGCCTGACCGTGGAGCCCGGTCTGTACTTCCAGGCCGACGACCTGACCGTGCCCGAGGAGTACCGCGGCATCGGCGTCCGCATCGAGGACGACATCCTCGTCACCGAGGACGGCAACCGGAACCTGTCGGCGGCGCTGCCGCGGCAGGCGGACGAGATCGAGGAATGGATGGCCGGCCTCAAGGGCTGATCACCGCACCGCCGTGCGGGCCGCGACGGCCCGCACGGACGGACCGGCCGCCACGGACGGCGCCTTCGCTCAGACCGCTCCGAGCAGGGCGCCGTCCCGCCATTTCAGCACCTTGTCGAAGCTCACCACCGCGCCCCGGCCGGGCCGGTTCCGCAGATGGACGTGGTCGGCGAGCTGCTCGATGAGACAGAGTCCGCGGCCGCTCTCGGCGGCGGGCCCCGCGCCGGTGACATGGGCGCAGTCCGGGAACCCCGGCCCTCCGTCCGCCACTTCGATACGGCACTTCTCGCCGTCCAGGTACGCCGTCACCCGGTATCCGTCCGCCGACGATCCGGGCGCACCGGACCCGCCGTGCTCGACGGCGTTCGCACACGCCTCGCTCAACGCGACGGAGAGATCGAAGGAGATGTCGGGATCGACGCCCGCGGTCTCCATGGCACCGAGCAGAAGACGTCGAGCGAGCGGCACGCTCGCAGCCTCGCGCCGCAAATGGAGAGACCACCAGATGCTCATGCTCCAGCCTCCTGGCTGCGGCTCGACATACCGTTACGTATTGCCGCGCCATGGCGTTCGTAAGCGCGGAGTTGACGTGATTGCCCTCATTCGGCGGATGCGTCGATCGGCCATGCCGGTGTATGCCCACGCCAGGCGGGCGAGTGGGACTGAAACGTGACCTTCCGGACCTGCCGCACGGGTCCCGAGGGCGCAGTGCGATGATGTCCCGGCCATGTCTGCCCACCCGTCGGTCGCACCCGGCGACGCGCCGGCCGCGGCCGGACCGCGGCTGCTGAGGGCCGCGGTGTTCACCGCGGTCTGCGTCGTGCTGTCCGCGCTGGGGCACGTCCTGGCGGCCTGCGCGACCGTCCCCTGGTGGACGCTCCTCGCCGGTTTCCTGGCGGTGTTCGCGGTGGTGACGCCGTTCACCGGCCGCACACGCTCGCTGTCGGCGGTCGTCGCCGCCCTGGCGGTCGGGCAACTCGGCCTCCACACGCTCTTCGGCCTCGGCCAGCGCAGGCTCACCGTGTCCCCGAGCGCCGACGACGCACTGATCCGGATGGCGGCCAAGCTCGTGTGCGGGGCCGGCGGCAACGCACTGAGCCCGGCCGACGCCCACCGGATCGTCACCGGTGCGGGCATCGACCCGGCGACCGCGGCGCGGGCAGCCCACGCGGGGCACGCCGAGGCCGTACCGAACGCCGCCCTCGAGTCCGCGGGGCTGCTGCCGAGCCTCCCCATGGTCCTCGGCCATCTGCTGGCGGCCCTCGTCACGGGCTGGCTGCTGCGCCGCGGCGACCTGGCACTGTTCCGGCTGGCCGAACTCTCGTCACAGGGCGCCCAGGGCGCCGGCGAGGTGGTGGCCGAAGGCGCGCTCGTACGCGCCCTGCGGGCCGCGCTCGTCCTCGTGCGCGAACTGCTCGCCGGACTGCCGGCGGCACCGGACACCGGTCCCGGACCCGCCGGGGCCGACCCCGGCCCCTCCGCACCGCCCGTGGCGACCGCACTCCAGCACATCGTGATCAGGCGCGGCCCGCCCGCGCAGCGCGTCCTCGCAGCCTGCGTCCTCGCAGCCTGAACGCGGCGCCACTCGACGACGTACCCCGAAGCGGGTGTCCCGGGTGGTCGGTGCCGCGGCGCTCCCGCGCACCCGCGCGCGGACCGATCACCTTCCTGCTCACGTGGAGTGTCTCTGCCATGCACAAGATCTCTCGCCTCGCCGTCGCCGGCGGCGTCGCCGCCTCCTCCGTGCTGCTGCTCTGCGGCCCCGCCGTCGCGCACGTCAGCGTGCAGCCCCAGGGCGAGGCCGCGAAGGGCGGCTACGCGACGGTCAACTTCAAGGTCCCGAACGAGCGCGACAACGCCTCGACGGTGAAGCTCGAGGTCACCGTCCCGGCCGACCACCCGCTCTCGTCGGTGATGCCGCAGCCCGTCCCGGGCTGGAAGGCGGAGGTCACCAAGACCAGGCTCGCCAAGCCGCTGAGCGTGCACGGCAAGCAGATCACCGAGGCCGTCTCGAAGATCACCTGGACCGCGGCGGGCGGCAAGATCGGCCCCGGCGAGTTCCAGCAGTTCCCGGTGTCCCTCGGCCAGTTGCCGGAGAACACCGACGAACTCGTCTTCAAGGCGCTCCAGACGTACGACAACAAGGAGGTCGTGCGCTGGATCGAGGAGCCGCAGAAGGGGGCGGCCGAGCCGGACCACCCCGCACCGGTGCTCGCCCTGTCCGCGGCGACCGGTGACCACCACGGCGGCGCCGGCGACAAGAGCGCCGCGGACGGCAAGAACGCCGCCCACACCGCGGACCACGCGGACGGCGGCACCGAGGCCGCCGCGTCCACCACCGACACCGCGGCCCGGGTCCTCGCCGTCGTCGGCATCCTGGTGGGTGCCGCGGGCGTGGCCTTCGGCGTGCTGGCCGGCCGCCGCCGCGCCGCCTGACATAAGCCACATCATTTACTTCTGGGACATCTCTTCATGCGCTACAAGACCGTGACGGCGGCCGCCCTGGCGATGGCGGCCGCACTCTCCCTCTCCGCCTGCGGCCCCGACGGAGGGTCCGACAACGCGGACGGCTCCGTCGCCGAGGTCTCCGCCCAGCCCAAGGAAAAGGCCGCGACCGTCCTCGACCGGCCCTTCGAGAAGCCGAACCTCGTCCTCACGGACACCACGGGCAAGTCGTACGACCTCCGCGAGCGGACCAAGGGCAAGCCGACCCTCATCTACTTCGGCTACACCCACTGCCCCGACGTCTGCCCGCTGACGATGAGCAACATCGCCGTCGCCAGGAAGCAGCTCCCCAAGGCCGACCAGGACAAGCTCCAGGTCGTCTTCGTCACCACCGACCCCCAGCGGGACACCGCGGCCGAGCTGGCCAAGTGGCTCCCGGCCGCGGGTGATCCCTCCTTCGTCGGGCTCACCGGCGACTTCCCGACCATCCAGGCCGGGGCGCGCCAGCTCGGCATCGGCATCGAGCCCTCCACGACGGACAAGAACGGCAAGGTCGTCTCCATGCACGGGACGCAGGTGGTGGCCTTCTCCCCCAAGACCGACCGGGGCTACGTCCTGTACGGCGAGGACACCACACCCGACGACTTCGTCAAGGACCTCCCGAAGATCGTCAAGGGGGAGAACCCGTGACCCGCCTCAGGGCGACCGCCCTCGCCGCGGTCCTGGCCCTCGCCATCGGTCCGGGGCTCGCGGGCTGTTCCCCGTCCGCACCCGAGCTGAAGGTCGGCGGGGCGTTCATGCCACTGCCCGTGGGCGACATGGCGGGCGGCTTCCTCACCGTCACCAACAGCGGTGACACCGCGGACAGGCTGACCTCCGTCACCAGCAGCCTCTCGGACGACGTCCAGATCCACGAGACGAAGGACCGGCGGATGCGGCAGGTGACGTCGCTCGACGTCCCCGCGAACGGGGAGCTGAGGCTGGAACGCGGTGGCGACCACCTCATGTTCATGGGCCTCAAGAAGCAGCCGGAGCGGGGCCAGAGGATCGACGTCGAGCTGCACTTCGAGAAGTCGGAACCCATCGCGGTCGAGCTCCCCGTCGAGGAGCGGACCCACAACCCGAAGCACCACTGAGCCCCGTGAAGAGGCTCCCGGCCATTCGAGGGACTGACGAGACACCATGACCACCACCGCCCCGCGCCTCGGCACGGCGACTCTCCTGCGGCTGCTGCTGATCACCGCGGCACTGCTCGGCACCGTGCTCACCGGCACGGCGAACGCGCACGCCGCCCTGACCGGGAGCAACCCCAAGGACGGGGCGGTGCTGGCCGTCGCCCCCAAGGACGTCACGCTCACCTTCTCCGAGCAGGTCGCCCTGGGGAACGACTCGATCCGCGTCCTCGACCCCAAGAGCAAGCGCGTCGACACCGGCCGGCTGAAGAACTTCGGCAGCGGAGACCTCGTCAAGTACGGGGTGGACCTGCACTCCGGTCTGCCGGACGGCACGTACACCGTCGCCTGGCAGGCCGTCTCCGCCGACAGCCACCCCATCGCCGGTGCGTTCACGTTCTCGGTCGGCGCGCCGTCGAAGACCGCCGTCGAACTGCCGAAGCAGGAGGCGGGCGGCGGGCTCGTCGGCACGCTCTACGGCATCGCACGGTACGCGGCGTACACGGGGTTCACCGTCCTGGTCGGCGGTGCCGCGTTCGTGCTGGCCTGCTGGCCGCGCGGGGCGGGCGTCCGGCCGGTCCAGCGGCTCGTGGTGTGCGGCTGGGTGACGCTCACCGCGGCCACACTCGCCATGCTGCTGCTGCGCAATCCCTACACCGGCTCGGGCGAGCTGGGCGACGCCTTCGACCTCACCGGTCTGCAGGCCGTCCTCACGACCAAGACCGGGGCGGCACTCGTGTCCCGGCTGCTGCTGCTCGGCGCCGCGGCGCTGTTCATCGCGGTGCTGTTCGGGGCGTACGCGAAGCGCGCCACCGAAGCGGAGGGCGCCGCGGAGACCGGCGTGCCCCGCCCGGCCGGCACGGAGGACGCCGCCGACGGGGGTGCGGACGCGGCCGGGGACGACCCGGGAGCGGCCGTCGACCGGGCGAAGGAGAAGCAGGACCTCACCTTCGGTCTGGCCGTGGGCGGCACCGTCGTCGCGGCCGGGATCGCCGCCACCTGGGCACTCTCCGAGCACGCCTCCACGGGCATCCAGGCGGGCGTCGCAATGCCCGTCGACGTGCTCCACCTCCTGGCCGTCGCCGCCTGGATCGGCGGTCTGGCCACGCTGCTCGTGGCGCTCCACCGGGCGCCCTCGGTCGGGCGCACGGCCGTCCTGCGTTTCTCCCGCCTGGCGTTCTGGTCCGTCGTCGTCCTGGCCGCGACGGGGCTCTACCAGTCCTGGCGGCAGGTCGGCTCGTGGTCGGCCCTGACCGGCACCTCGTACGGACGGCTGCTGCTGGTCAAGATCGGGCTGGTCGCGGTCCTGGTCGGGGTCGCCTGGATCTCACGGCGCTGGACGGCACGGCTGTCGGAGCGTCCCCCCGAGGCGGACGACACGCGCTCGGAGACCGGCGGGGAGACCGACCCGGACGACCGGGCGGCGCCCTCCGCCGGCGGGGAGTCGCCCACCGGCGAGGCACCGGCACCGTCCGACGACCCCGTGCGCGCCGCCCAACTCGCCCGGCAGGGCGCCGCGGTGGCGGCGGCCACCCGAAAGCGCCTCAGGGACGCCGACCCGGAGCGCTCCGGACTCCGCCGCTCCGTCCTCGCGGAGGCCGGCGTCGCCGTCGTCCTGCTCGCCGTGACGACGGTCCTGACGTCCACCGAGCCCGGCCGTACGGAGGAGCAGGCGGCCCGGGCGGGGGGCGGGACCGCGGAGGCCGCGCCGACCAAGCCCGTCGACGTCACCCTGCCCTTCGACACCGGCGGTGCGAACGGCAAGGGCACGGCCCGGCTGACCATCAGCCCCGGCCGCTCGGGCGCCAACGAGGTGCACCTGTGGACCCGGTCCCAGGACAAGCAGCCCCTGGACGCCCCCGAGGTCAAGCTCGCCTTCACCCTGACCGCCGAGAAGATCGGTCCGCTCCCGCTGGTCCCGGAACGCGTCGCGGCCGGCCACTGGAGCGCGAGCAACATCCAGATCCCGCTGCCGGGCGAATGGCAGGTCCGGATCACCGTACGGACGTCGGACATCGACCAGACGACCGTAGAGAAGAACGTGAGGATCGGCTGACGTGATCAGCCGCCGAGGCACAGTGGTAAGGGCATGAGCGACAACGAGATCTCGCGGCGCAGGCTGCTCGGCACGGTCGGCGCAGCGGGGGCGACCGGACTCGCCCTCGGCGCCGTGGGCGGCGCCGCCGGACACGCGGTGACCGCCGCGGACCCGGCGACCGCCCTGGCGACCGTCGGCTCCACCGGGGAGTCGTTCCACGGCGAGCACCAGTCGGGCATCACCTCGCCGATGCAGTCCCACGGGCATCTCGTCGCCTTCGACCTGGTGGCGGGGGCGGGCCGCAGGGAGGCGGCCGCCCTGATGCGCCGCTGGTCGGCCACCGCGGCCCGGCTGATGGCGGGCGAGCCCGCCGACGACGACACCGGGGTCGCCCTGGACGCGGGCCCCTCCTCCCTCACGATCACCTTCGGCTTCGGCCGGACCTTCTTCGACCGCACGGGACTGGCCGCACAGCGGCCCGTCCAGCTCGACCCGCTGCCGGCGTTCTCCGGCGACCGGCTGGATCCGCGCCGTTCCGAGGGCGATCTCTGGGTGCAGATCGGCGCCAACGACGCGCTGGTCGCCTTCCACGCGCTGCGCGCCGTCCAGAAGGCGGCGGGCGCGGCGGCGCGGACGCGCTGGCAGATGACCGGCTTCAACCGCTCGCCCGGCGTCACGGCCCAGCCGATGACCAGCCGCAACCTCATGGGCCAGATCGACGGCACCCGCAATCCCAAACCGTCGGATCACGACTTCGACCGCCGTGTCTTCGTCCCGGCCGCGGGGTCCGGGTCCGGCTCGCCGGGGCAGCCGGCCTGGATGGCGGGCGGCTCGTACGCCGTCGTCCGCCGCATCCGGATGCTGCTGGACGACTGGGAGAAGCTGAACCTCAGGGACCAGGAACTGGTGATCGGCCGCCGCAAGTCCGACGGCGCCCCGCTGACCGGGGGCGGCGAGACGACGGAGCTCGACCTCGACCGGACCGGTCCGGACGGTTCCCTGGTCGTCCCGGCCAACGCCCACGCCCGGATCTCCGCCCCGGAGCAGAACGCGGGTGCGGCGATGCTGCGCCGGCCGTTCTCGTACCACGACGGCATGGCGGCCGACGGCACCCCCGACGCGGGGCTGCTCTTCGTCTGCTGGCAGGCCGACCCGCTCCGGGGCTTCGTCCCGGTGCAGCGGAAGCTGGACCGGGGCGACGCGCTGTCCACCTTCATCCGGCACGAGGCGAGCGGCCTCTTCGCGGTTCCCGGCGGTGCGGAGAAGGGCGAGTACGTCGGCGAGCGGCTGCTGGAGCCGTGAGGCGAGCCGCCCGGGTCCGGGGCGCACTAGGGTGACGAGTATGTCCGCCATGCGCTACACGTACCTCGGCCCCGAGGGCACCTTCACCGAGGCCGCCCTGCGTACCCTCCCGGAGGCCGCCACCCGCGAACTGGTCCCGATGGTGTCCGTGCCGGCCGCCCTCGACGCCGTGCGCAGCGGTGAGGCCGCGGCCGCGCTGGTGCCGATCGAGAACTCGGTGGAGGGCGGCGTCACGGCGACCCTCGACGAGCTGGCGTCGGGCGAGCCGCTGATGATCTACCGCGAGGTGCTGCTGCCGATCTCCTTCGCGCTGCTGGTACGGCCGGGGACGAAGCTGTCGGACGTGAAGACGGTGACCGGCCACCCGGTCGCCCAGCCGCAGGTGCGGAACTGGCTGCGGGCCCATCTGCCGGACGCGGTGTGGGAGTCGGCGGCCTCGAACGCCGACGGTGCGCGGCTGGTTCAGGAGGGTCGCTTCGACGCGGCCTTCGCCGGTGAGTTCGCGGCGGCGACGTACGGGCTCGAGGCGCTGGTCACCGAGATCCACGACGCGCAGAACGCGGAGACGCGCTTCGTCCTGGTGGGCCGGCCGGCCCGGCCCGCGGCCCCGACCGGCGCGGACAAGACGTCGGTGGTCATCTGGCAGCGCGACGACCACCCGGGTGCCCTGCTGGAGCTCCTCCAGGAATTCTCGGTGCGGGGCGTCAACCTGATGCTGCTCCAGTCACGGCCCACGGGCGCGGGCATCGGCAACTACTGCTTCGCGATCGACGCCGAAGGGCACATCTCGGACCGGCGGGTGGGGGAGGCGCTCATGGGTCTGAAGCGCATCTGCCCGAAGGTGCGGTTCCTCGGGTCCTACCCGCGGGCGGGGGTCTCGGCTCCGGCGCAGGGCGGGCGCACGCTGCGCCCGGGCACCTCGGACGCGGAGTTCGTGGACGCGGCGGAATGGCTGGCGCGCTGCCAGGACGGCCGCGCGTAACCCCGGGTTCACCCCGCCCGGTGCCGCCGGGTCTCACCTCCGGCTCTTCCCTTGCCCACAGAGTTATCCACAGGGCGGGTTCTCGATCTGGGGACAAGTCGACAACACAAACCGGCACAGTCGACAAATCGCCTCACTCGCCCCAGTTGCATCCACAGCGCACATCGAAACCCCATGTCAGCCCAATTCCTTTGATCAACTCTTTGGAGCGGAGAAGTGCGAGGAATTCCCACTCGAACGAGTGCGTGAACCGGGTTTGGGGACACAATCCACGGGCCCTCCGCCGACTTCAGGAATGATCAATTCCGTAATCCACAGATCCCTCCCACAGCCTGTGGATAACTCACACTCGCCCCCTCCCCCTGTGGACAACAGCCCCGGAGTTGCGCGAGCCCGCGGGCCGCCGGGGCCGGGAAGAAGCGATTCCGGCCCCATTCCGGCGACCCGCGACGAGGCACCCGCGGGCCACGCCGCGCATTCACCGGGCCTTTCCGTAATTCCGGCAATTCGGTCAAAGTGACACGCAACCAATATCAACTGGGGTGCCGGGAGCACGCACCGGTAGCCTGGTGGGGTGATTGACCTTCGCCTGCTCCGTGAGGACCCCGACCGTGTTCGCGCCTCCCAGCGCGCCCGTGGAGAGGACGTCGAACTCGTCGACGCCCTGCTCTCCGCCGATGAGCGGCGCAGGTCGTCCGGCGTCCGCTTCGACGAACTCCGTTCCGAGCAGAAGGCGCTCGGCAAGCTCGTCCCCAAGGCCTCCCCGGACGAGCGCGCCGAGCTGCTGAAGAAGGCCGAGCAGCTCAAGTCCGACGTCAAGGCCGCCGAGGCCGAGCAGCACGAGGCCGAGGAAGAGGCCCGACGCCTGCTGCTCGGGCTGGGCAACCTGATCCACCCGGACGTCCCGGTCGGCGGCGAGGAGGACTTCGTCGTCCTGGAGACGCACGGCACCGTCCGCGACTTCGGCGCCGAGGGCTTCGAGCCCAAGGACCACCTGGAGCTCGGCGAGGCGCTGGGCGCCATCGACGTCGAGCGCGGCGCCAAGGTGTCCGGCTCGCGCTTCTACTACCTGACGGGTGTCGGCGCGCTGCTGGAGCTCGCCCTCGTCAACGCCGCCATCGCCCAGGCCACCGAGGCGGGCTTCACGCCGATGCTGACCCCCGCGCTGGTCCGCCCGCGCGCGATGGAGGGCACCGGCTTCCTCGGCCAGGCCGCGGAGAACGTGTACCACCTGGAGAAGGACGACTTCTATCTCGTCGGCACGTCCGAGGTCCCGCTCGCGGCGTACCACATGGACGAGATCATCGACGGCGACAAGCTGCCGCTGCGGTACGCCGGCTTCTCTCCCTGCTTCCGCCGCGAGGCCGGCACGTACGGCAAGGACACCCGCGGCATCTTCCGTGTCCACCAGTTCGACAAGGTCGAGATGTTCTCGTACGTCCACCCGGACGACGCCGAGAACGAGCACAAGCGGCTCCTCGAGTGGGAGAAGCAGTGGCTGACCGGCCTGGAACTGCCCTTCCAGGTGATCGACGTGGCCAGCGGCGACCTCGGCGCCTCGGCCTCCCGCAAGTACGACTGCGAGGCGTGGATCCCGACCCAGGGCAAGTACCGCGAGCTCACGTCGGCGTCGAACTGCGACGGCTTCCAGGCCCGCCGGCTGTCGGTCCGCATGCGCGACGGCAAGCAGGTCAAGCCGCTCGCGACGCTGAACGGCACGCTGTGCGCCGTGCCGCGCACGATCGTCGCCATCCTGGAGAACCACCAGCTGGCCGACGGTTCGGTGCGGGTGCCGGAGGTGCTGCGGCCCTATCTCGGCGGCCGTGAGGTCCTGGAGCCGGTCGCCAAGTGAGCTTTCCGTACCGCCTGATCGCCACGGATCTCGACGGCACGCTGCTGCGCTCCGACGAGACCGTCTCGCAGCGCACGCGCGACGCGCTCGCCGCCGCCACGGCGGCGGGCGCCGCACACATCGTGGTCACGGGACGGAGCGTCCCGTGGACGCGGCACATCCTCGACGACCTGGGCTACCAGGGTCTCGCGGTCTGCGGGCAGGGCGCGCAGGTGTACCACGCGGGCGAGAACAAGCTGCTCACCTCGGTCACCCTGGACCGCCAGCTGGCCGGTCTCGCCCTCGCCAAGCTGGAGGCGGAGGTCGGTCCGCTGGCGCTGGCGGCGAGCCGCGACGGCCTGGACGGGAAGGTCGTCGTCAGCCCCGACTACCGGGTCCACGAGGGTCCGCTCCCGGTCGTGGTCTTCGACGACCCGGCAGAGCTGTGGGCGGCTCCTCTGAACAAGCTCTACATCCAGCACCCGTCCCTCGACGACGACGAGTTGACCCGCATCGCGCAGTCGACGGTCGGCGGCCTGGTGGACGTGGTGATGGCAGGCGCGGGCATCGTCGAGATCCTCCCCCTGGGTCTGAGCAAGGCCACCGGCCTCTCGCTGGCCGCGCGCCGACTCGGCGTGAAGTCCACGCAGACGATCGCCTTCGGCGACATGCCGAACGACATCCCCATGTTCGGCTGGGCCGCCCACGGCGTCGCGATGGCCAACGCCCACGACGAACTGAAGGCCGTGGCACACGAGATCACGGCGTCGAACCAGCACGACGGGATCGCGCTGGTTCTGGAGGAACTGCTGGGGCGGTAGGGCTCACGTCCCGGGCGGCGGGTGGCCTGCCCATCCGCCGCGGTGCAGCTCCCCGCAGGTCCGGGGCGTGCCCGCCCCGGACGGAGCGCGTGCCGCGGCACGTCCGCCGGGACCCGGGTCACCCCGGGTCCCGGCGGACGCCGTACGCACTGCCGATGTCGTACACACTGCGGAGGATGCGCGGATCGAACGCGCGCGGGGGTCGACCCCGACCACGGCTTAGCAAGCCGGTGCCTTACCACTCGGCCAATCCTCCGGGAGGGCGGCCCGCGCGGATGCGCGCTCGAAGCGGCCGCCCGGGCAGTCTGCCGGCGGCTCCACGGAGTCCGATGATTACTCCGAAGCCTGCCGTGCGCTGCCCTGCCGGGAGCTCGACGGACTCGTACTCTCGGTCATCGCCGCGCCCCTCCCCGGTCTCGGATGTCATGACCCTTCGGCCCGCCGCACATCCGGCGGCGGCATCGACCACTCTGCCCGGTACCGACGGCCCCTGCCACCGAATTTCCGTGCGGGACGGGCTCACGACCTCCGCCACCAGCGCCGGCCCCGAGGACGGCGGCGCCGTGCCCGGGCCCGGCTCCAGAACCAGCCCGCCGGCGGCTCGTCCGAGCGCCAGGGCTGTGGTTCGGGTGCGGAGCCGCGCCACCGGGCCGCGAGCATACGGGCGCGGGCCGACGGCTCGGAGGTCTCGGCGGCGCGCACGAAGTCCTCGTCGAGCACCGCCTCGTCCCAGGCTCCTCCGCGAGCGCCCTCGCCGGAACCGACACCGGCGCCGGAGCCTGCACCGTCACCGTCACCGGCGCCCGACCCGGCGCGCGGGCCCGAACCCGAAGCTCCCGAAGGGCCGTCGCCGACGGCACCCGGCAGCGGACTGCCCGTGCCTCCGCCCGCCCCCGCGCCGCCCGGCGGCCCTTCCCCGTGGCCGCCGCGGGACGGCACGGGCCCACCCGACGCCGGGTCCGGCCCCGGGCGCCGCTCCTCCCGGTCCGGCCCTCGGCGCCGCTCCTCCCGGTCCGGCGCCGGATCCCGACTCGGCATCGAACTCGGATCCGGTTGAAGGTTCGGCTCCTCCGGCATGGCGGCTCCTCCTCTCCCCCAGTGTCCCCACCGCCCTGTCGGGACCGCGTGAGGACGAGGGCGCCCCCGGGGGCGCGTCCTGCCGTGCCTCGTTACTCCTCACCGGCCAGGGTCAGCGTCCTCAGCTTCTGCCCGGCGTATCCCGTCGCCAGCAGAGTGACCCCGACGAGCAGCGCCACCGCGAGCGGCAGTCCCACGTCGGAGGTGATCATCCCTTCGCCGCCGATCCGCTCGGCCAGGGCCAGCGACCACTGCTGCACGCTGAGCGTCCGCGCCCCGGGCACCAGGCTGCCGAAGAGCGTCTCCCACACCAGCGCGTAGACGAGGCCGATCACGACCGCGTGCCGGCTGACCGTGCCGAGCAGCAGGAACAGGGCGGCGTAGGCGATCGACGCGACCAGCGCCGCGACCGTGTAGGCCACCGCGATCTGCTGTCCGTTGCCGTTGAGGATGTATCCCGCGACGAACGTGGGGACCGCGGAGAACGCCATGGTCACGGCGATCGCCACGATCAGCTTGGTGACGATGATCGTCGGCCGCTTCACCGGCTTGGCCAGCAGATAGACGATCGAACCGTCGTCGATCTCGGGCCCGATCGCCCCCGTTCCGGCGATCACGCCGATCAGCGGCACCATCGTGGCGATGGCGAATCCGCCCAGCACGTCGGAGGCGACCTGGTCGTCGACGCCGTTGAACGCCCTTACGGCCACGGCGATGAGCAGCAGCAGCGCGGGGAGCACGAAGAGGATCGCCGCGCGGCGCCTGCCCAGGAGGGCCCGGTAGGTGAGCCGGGCGACTGTCGGGTTGTACATGTCGTTGGCTCCTTTCAGGCCGCTACGAGGTAGGAGAAGACGGATTCGAGGGACTCGTCGGAGGGCGAGACCGTGAGCAGCCGGATGGAGTGCTCACGGGCGACCTTCGGCAGGAGTTCGGTGAAGCGCCCGAAGTCGACCGCCTGGATGCGCAACGCGCCCTCCTGCAGGTCCACTTCGATGCCGGCGGTCGACGGGTCCGCGATCAGCGCGGCGGCGAGCGCCCGGTCGTCGCTGGACCGCACCAGATAGCGGTGCGGCCGGTCCGTCATCAGGCGGCGGATCCTGCGGAAGTCACCGCTCGCCGCGTGGCGTCCCGCGACGATCACCTCGATGTGCGAGGCGAGTTGCTCGACCTCCTCCAGGATGTGGGAGGAGAACAGGACGGTGCGCCCCTCGCCCCCCATCCGCCGGAGCAGGTCCATGAGCTGCATGCGCTGGCGCGGGTCCATTCCGTTGAACGGCTCGTCGAGGAGCAGCACGCTCGGGTCGTGCACCAGGGCGGACGCCATCTTGACCCGCTGGCGCATGCCCTTGCTGTACGTGGCGATCTTGCGGTCCTGGGCCGGCTCCATCTCCACCGTGGCCAGGGCGCGCTGGGCCTCCCTGGCGCCGAGACCGTGCAGTTCGGCGTTGGCGAGGACGAACTCCCGTCCCGTGAGGAAGTCGTACATCGCCTCCCGCTCGGGCACGACGCCGATCTGCCGGTAGACCGACTCGTTCCGCCAGATCGTTTCTCCGTCGAGGGTGACGGTGCCCGTCGACGGGGAGAGGAAGCCGCCCATCATGTTGATGAGCGTGGACTTGCCGGCCCCGTTGGGGCCGAGGAGTCCGGTGACGCCGGGCCCGATGGTCATCGTCACGTCGTTGACGGCCACCACGTTGCCGAACCACCGCGAGGCGTGGTCGATGTGGACAGTGCTCATGGTCAGAGCCCGACCTTTCGGTAGCGGCGCATCAGGACGCCGTACGAACCGGCGATGAGCGCGAGGACGGCCAGCAGATAGACCACTCCCGCGCCCGTGCCGGGCCCCTGCCCGCCCGGGAAGGAGGAGGACGCGCCGAGGAAGGCGGTCTGCACACCGTCGATGAGGGTGACGGGCGAGAAGAGGCCCAGCCACTCCACGGCGCCTTCGGACCCGGTCTCGTAGGCGATGGCCTGGACCGTGGAGACCGCCCCGTAGGTGATGGTCAGGGTGGCGATGACCGCCGCGACGCCGAATCCGCGGCGCGGGGTCAGCGCGGCCATGACGAGACCGAGACCGCCGAAGAGGAGCGAGAGGAGTGCCACGGAGACCAGTCCCTGTGCGAAGCCCTTCGTCTGGTCGGCGAAGTCCATCTTCGCCAGCAGCGAGCCGATCCAGAGGATCAGGAGGGGGGCGGCGGTGAGGACGAAGAGCGCCGAGGCCATCGCGCCCAGCTTGGCGAGGACGTAGTCGACGCGTTCGATGGGCCGCGAGAAGTAGAGCGGCACGGTCTTGAAGCGGAGGTCCCGTGAGACGGACTGCGGGGCCTGCGCCGCGAGGAAGAGGCCGATGACCGCCTGCGTGACGATGGCGTAGCGCGTGTAGTCGAGCGGCAGTTCCTTCATCTTGGTGGTCACGGCCACGGCGACGACGATCGCCGCGGGCACGCACATCACCGCGAAGAGGATCATCGGCAGGACCTTCGACCGGGCGGAGCGGCCGAGTCCGTACGCCCCGCGCAGCGACTGCGCGAAGAGCGAGCGGCGGGCGTAGGCGCGTCCGAGCCGAGCGCCGTCGTAGTTGCGGTACCCGATGTTGTGGATACGGGTCGTCTCGGCGAGCGCCGTTCCCGTGTGGGTCGTCCCATTGCTCATCGCGCCGGCACCTCCATGGGCTGGGCCGCCGCATCGGGGCGGAAGACCTCCGCGATGTGGTGGCGGCGCTGTTCCATCCGTACGAGCCCGAGGCCGAGGGCGGCGACGGTGTCCCGGACGGTGTCGTACGTCTCCTCGCCGATGGCCTCCAGCAGGAGGATGTGGCCCGCACCGGGCAGTCCGTCCTCGACCCGGGCGTGCAGGGTGACTCCGGCCGCGGTCAGCGCCTCGCGCAGTGCCGCGGTCCCGTCGGGGTGGGTGTCGGAGTCGGTGACCTCGACCGCGAGGGTCGTCGTGATCTTGGTGAAGTCGCTGGTCGAGCTGGAGCGCAGCAGCCTGCCGCCGTCGACGACCACGACGTGGTCGCAGGTCCGCTCGAGCTCGCCCAGGAGGTGCGAGGTGACCAGCACCGAGATGCCGAAGTCGGTGTGGACGCGGCGGATCAGGCCGAGCATCTCGTCCCGGCCGACCGGGTCGAGGCCGTTGGTCGGCTCGTCCAGCAGCACCAGCTGCGGGTCGTGGACCAGGGCCTGCGCGAGTTTCACGCGCTGCTTCATGCCGGTCGAGTAGCCGCCGATGGGGCGGTACCGCTCCTCGTAGAGGCCGACATGGCGCAGGGTGTCCGCGGTGCGCTCGCGTGCCGCGGTCGGCGGGAGTCCGGACATGCGCGCCATGTGGACGACGAACTCGGTGGCCGAGACGTCAGGCGGCAGGCAGTCGTGCTCGGGCATGTAGCCGACGCGCTCGCGGATGGCGGCACCGGAGGTGGCGACGTCGAGGCCGAGCACCTCGGCGCGGCCCTCCGTGGCGGGGGACAGACCCAGCAGGATCTTGATCAGTGTGGACTTGCCGGCCCCGTTGGCGCCCACGAGTCCGGTCACACCGGGCCCGATGTCCAGGGAGAGCCGGTCAAGCGCGGTCACCCGGGGGAACCGCTTGCTCAGGCTTTCGGTCACGATCACAGTCACGCTTCGACCGTAGTGGTGCACACCACACCCGGCGTCAGCCCTGGCGGCTGGTTCCGCATCCGACTCCAGGCGTACGGACCCGTAGGGGGCAACGCCGTGGGAGGAGACGACCGCGGTGTGCCGGGGTTGTCCACAGGCTTGCGCAGCACTCTTGACGCAGCCGCCGGACATTGTCACATTCATCAGTGTCAAGTTACGAGCACGTACCGCACACGCACACGGACGCAACGCGTCGGATCCGGACGGGACGGTGGCATGACCTCGGCACTGATGAGCGAACGAACCGCGGAGCTGCGGGGGTTCCGGGAAGTGCAGCGCCTGGCCTACGAGTGCGCCGAGGCGGTCGCGGCCCAGCTGAAGCCGGGGGTGACCGAGCGGGAGGCCGCGCGGATGCAGCGCCGCTGGCTGCACGGGCGCGGCGTGCGGGACTGGTTCCATCTGCCGTTCGCGTGGTTCGGCGACCGGACGGCGTTCGCGGGCTTCCGGATACCGCTGCAGTTCTTCCCGACCGACCGGAGGCTGGAGGCGGGCATGCCCTTCATCCTCGACATGGCCCCGGTCCACAAGGGCTTCACCGCCGACATCGGCTATTCGGGCTGCCTCGGCCCGCACCCCCTGCACGACCGGCTGCTCGCGGACCTCCGGGCACACCGGGAGCTCATCCTGCGCGAGGTCCGCGAGCGCCGCTCCCTGCGCGAGATCTACGAGGACGTGGACCGCCTCATGGTGCGGCAGGGGTACGCCAACCGGCACCGGGCCTATCCGTTCGGCGTGATCGCCCACAAGGTCGACCGGGTGCGGCAGCGGCGCTGGTCGCCGACGCTGTTCGGCTTCGGCACCCAGGCGCTGAAGGGTCTGGCGAGCGACGCTCTGCACGGACACCGGGAGGGCTGGTCGCCCCTGTGGTCGCCCTACCGGTTCTCCGACCATCCGCCGCGGCCGGGGCTGTGGGCCGTGGAGCCCCACCTCGGCTTCCGCGGGACCGGCGCGAAGTTCGAGGAGATCCTGGTGGTGACGGACTCGAAGGACCCGGAGCAGAGCGCCTTCTGGCTGGACGACGACCTGCCGCACGTGCGGCGCTGGGCCGAGGAGGAGGCAGCGTGACCAAGGGGATCGAGGGAGCCCGCGAGCGCCGGGTGCGCACGGGCGGGATCGAGCTGTGCGTGGCGGAGCTCGGGGACGAGCGGCAGCCGACGGTCGTACTGGTCCACGGCTATCCGGACAGCAAGGAAGTGTGGTCCGACGTCGCCTCCCGCCTGGCGGAGCGGTTCCACGTGGTCCTGTACGACGTCCGGGGCCACGGCCGCTCCACGGCGCCGGTGCCGCTGCGCGGGGGCTTCACGCTGGAGAAGCTGACGGACGACTTCCTGGCCGTGGCGGACGCGGTGAGCCCTGACCGGCCGGTGCACCTGGTGGGGCACGACTGGGGTTCGGTGCAGTCCTGGGAGTTCGTCACGGTGCAGCGGACCGAAGGGCGGATCGCCTCGTTCACGTCCATGTCGGGCCCGTCGCTCGACCACTTCGGCCACTGGATCAAGAAGCGCGTGTCCCGGCCGACCCCGCGCGGGGTGGCCCAGTTGCTCGGCCAGGGCGCCAAGTCCTGGTACGTGTACATGCTGCACACGCCGGTGCTGCCCGAGATGGCCTGGCGCGGGCCGCTGGGCCGGCGGTGGCCGAAGATCCTCGAGCGGGTGGAGAAGGTGCCGGGCGGTGGATACCCGACCGCCTCGCTCCCGTCGGACGCTGCACAGGGCGCCTGGCTCTACCGGGACAACGTCCGCTTCCGGCTGCTCCACCCCCGCCCCGACGCCTACGCACACGTGCCGGTGCAGCTGATCACCCCCACCGGTGACGCGTTCCTCTCCGAGCGGCTCTACGACGGTCTCGCCCAGTGGGCCCCGCGCCTCGTTCGCCGTACGCTGCCGGCCAAGCACTGGGTGCCCCGCACCCGTCCCGATCAACTCGCCTCCTGGATCGCCGATTTCGTGACCGCGCACGAGCAGGAAGGCACCTCGGGCACGTCCTGGCCCCCGCCGGCGCCCGGGGCCCCCGGGCTGTACGCGGAGCGGTTCGCCGGGCAGTTGGTGCTGGTGACGGGTGCTGCCAGCGGCATCGGTCGGGCGACGGCGTTCGCCTTCGCCGAGGCCGGCGCGCGCGTGGTCGCGGTGGATCGGGACGGCGAAGGGGCGTCCAGGACGGCCGAGATGGCCCGGCTGATCGGAGCGCCGGAGGCATGGGCCGAGACGGTGGACGTCGGCGACGAGGCGGCCATGGAGAAGCTCGCCGAGAAGGTCGCGGCCGAGTACGGCGTCGTGGACGTGCTGGTGAACAATGCCGGGATCGGCCTCTCCGGCCCGTTCCTTGGCACCACCACCGACGACTGGCGCAAGGTGCTCGACGTCAATCTGTGGGGGGTCGTCCACGGCTGCCGGGTCTTCGGCAGGCAGATGGCCGAGCGCGGCCAGGGCGGCCACATCGTCAACACGGCGTCGGCTGCCGCCTACCAGCCCTCCAAGGCCCTGTCCGCGTACGCGACCTCGAAGGCCGCGGTGCTGATGCTGAGCGAATGCCTGCGCGCGGAACTGGCCGGCAGGGGCATCGGCGTCTCGGCCGTCTGCCCCGGCATCGTGAACACGAACATCACGGCCACGGCGCGCTTCACCGGAGTCTCCGAGGAGGAGGAGAAGCGCCGGCGGAAGAGGACCTCGAAGCTCTATGGGATGCGCAACTACCCGCCCGAGAAGGTGGCCGGGGCGATCCTCCGCGCCGTCCTGGACAACCGGGCGGTGGTGCCGGTGACACCGGAGGCCCGTGGTGCCCGGCTGCTGTCCCGGTTCGCGCCCGGTGCACTGCGGGCGGTGGCCCGGTTGGAGCCTCCGCTGTGAGCGGTCATGATGTGGTCGCGCCGCACCGGCCCCGGGCCGGGCGGCGGCGTCCCGGCCGGGGTGCGCCCGCGAGGGGCGGACCCGGCCGGTGCGGTTCGTCATGGAGCAGTGAGGAGTGGTCGTGTCCGGGGAGCGTGCGGTGGAGTACCGGATCGAGGACCTCGCCCATCACAGCGGTGCGACGGTCCGGACGATCCGCGCCTACCAGGACCGCGGACTGCTGCCCAAACCGGAGCGGCGCGGCCGGTCGAACGTGTACGGGGACTCCCATCTGGCCCGGCTGCGCCAGATCGCCGATCTCCTCGACCGCGGATACACCCTCGCGTCGATCAAGGAGCTCCTGGAGGCGTGGGACGCGGGGCGTGGACTGGGCGGGGTGCTCGGACTCGTCGCCGAGGTCCACGGCCCCTGGACCGACGAGAAGGCCGACCGGATCAGCCGAGCTGAGCTGTACGCGAGCTTCGGCGGGGAGCCGGACGAGGAGGCGATCGCCGAGGCGGTGGAGCTCGGTGTGCTGGAGCGCATCCCGGGCAGGGACGACGAGTTCCTGGTGCCGAGCCCCCAGGAGCTGGCAGTGGCGGCCGAGTTGCACTCCGCAGGGGTGCCGCTGTCGGCAATCTACGGTCACCTCAGGGAACTTCGCGGACAAGTGGAACATATCGCCTCGCGCTTCCTTGAGTTCACCACCGAGCACGTCTTCGCCCGCTACCTGGGCCACCGGCCGCCGTCCGACGCCGACGCGGCAGAAGCGGCGTCGATGGTTCGGCGCCTGCGGCCGCTCGCCCAGCAGACCGTCGACGCCGAACTGGCCCGCGCGATGAAGCTGTTCGCGACGCGCCATCTCCAGTACCACCTCGGTGCGGAGCACCCGCCCGCGGGCGAGGAGGACCCGCGCCGAGTGGCTCTGCCGGCCGACACGATTCGCGCTGTGGAACGGCTCGTTGGGTCTGAGCACACTGCGGCGTTCATCGCCGCCGCAGCCGAAAGGGAGGTGCACACACGGACATTGGACGCCCTGACGGCAAGTCGGCGCGATTATGACGAAGTTGACCAAAGGAGCTGACGGGACCGGGCAGTTGTCCACAGGAGCGTCAATTCTCTTGTGGATAACTTGAGTTGGCTGTGGACCAAACATTTCGGCGGCTGTCGTCCGGATGAAAATCGCGTGGCGACGCGTCGGCCTCCGGCGGCACCCTGAGGACATGGACGAACAACGCACCGTGAAGGTGTCGAAGTACCTGGCAAAACACCTGCGGCACCAGCCGGAGCGCATCGGGATCACTCTGGACGCGAACGGCTGGGTCGCGGTCGACGAACTGCTGCGCGCCACGGCCGCGAACGGCTTCCCGATCACCCGGGACGAGCTCGACCACGTGGTGGCCGCGAACGACAAGCGGCGCTTCATGATCGACGGCGCTCGGATCAGGGCGAACCAGGGCCACACCGTGGAGGTGGACCTGGGGCTGCCGGTCGCCGAGCCGCCCGCGCACCTCTACCACGGCACGGTCGCCCGCAGCCTGGACGCGATCCGTACCGAAGGGCTGCGCCCGATGGCCCGCCACCATGTGCACCTCTCCCCGGACCCTGAGACGGCGACCCGGGTCGGCGCCCGCAGGGGACGCCCCGTCGTCCTTTCCGTGGAGGCGGGAGCGATGCACCGCGCCGGCCACGTCTTCCACCTCAGCGCCAACGGCGTCTGGCTCACGGACGGCGTCCCGCCGCGGTTCCTGCGGTTTCCGGGCTGAGGACCCGGCCGCCGCCCGGCCGCCGCCCGGAAAAGGGGGCACGCCGGGCACCCGTACGCTGGAGGGCATGACCTCTTCCCTGCGCCTGAGCACCGTGATCCTCCCCGTGCACCGCTGGAACGAGGGGGGCCGGGCGCTGTGGCAGCGCGCCGAGGAGCTCGGTTTCCACGCCGCGTACACCTATGACCACCTGGCGTGGCGCTCCTTCCGCGACGGCCCCTGGTTCGGGGCCGTGCCCACGCTGACCGCCGCCGCGGCCGCGACCGACAGGCTGCGCCTGGGCACCCTCGTGACCTCGCCGAACTTCCGGCACCCGGTCACCCTGGCCAAGGAACTGATCACTCTCGACGACATCTCCGACGGCCGCGTGACGCTGGGCATCGGAGCCGGAGGCAACGGCTTCGACGCGACCACCCTGCTGAAGGGCGACGAAGAGCCCTGGACGCCCCGGGAGCGTGCGGACCGCTTCGGCGAGTTCGTGCCCCTGCTCGACAGGCTGCTGCGCGAGCCCGCCGGCACGACCCACGAGGGCCGCTTCTACTCGGCCCACGAGGCACGCAACGTGCCCGGCTGCGTACAGCGGCCCCGTCTGCCGTTCGCCGTCGCCGCCACCGGCCCCCGCGGACTGAGGCTCGCCGCACAGTACGGGCAGGCATGGGTGACGACGGGTGATCCCAAGCTCTTCGAGACGGGGACCCCCGAGCAGTCCGTCGACGCCGTGGCCGGCCAGCTCAGCAAGCTCGGCAAGGCCTGCGCCGAGGCCGGCCGAGACGCCTCCGAACTGGACCGGATCCTGCTGACCGGCTTCACCCCGGACTTCAACCCGGCCCTCCCGGCGCCCCGGCGAGGCCGTCCGCTGGACTCCCTGGAGGCGTTCGTGGACTTCGCCGGCCGGTACGCGGAGCTCGGCTTCACCGAGATCGTCGTCCACTGGCCCATCGACGACACCGTCTTCGCCGCCGACCGGGCCGTTTTCGAGAGCATCGCCACCGAGGCCGTCTCCCGGCTGCGCTGACCCCGGCGGAGGCGCCGGGGCCCCCGACTACGGGGAGCCAGCGGTCGAACACTCAGATGTGCGCCCCCCTGCACGGCCGTGCAGGGGGTACGGGAGAATGCGTGGGTGACCTCAGCTACCGATCCTCTGCCGCTTCCCCCGACCGTCCGGCTGATCGCCACCGATCTCGACGGCACGCTGCTGCGCGACGACAAGTCCGTCTCGGAGCGCACCATCGCCGCACTCGCCGCGGCGGAGGAGGCGGGGATCGAGGTCTTCTTCGTCACCGGCCGTCCGGCGCGCTGGATGGACGTCGTCAGCGACCACGTGCACGGCCACGGACTGGCGATCTGCGCCAACGGCGCCGCGGTGGTCGATCTGCACGCCGGAGGGAAGCTGCTCGAGGTCCGTCCGCTGGACCGCAGGACCGCGCTCGATGTCGTGCAGCGGTTGCGCGACGCGGCACCGGGCACCTCGTTCGCGGTCGAGACCGCCACGGGGATCCACTACGAACCCGGCTACCCGCCTTTCCACCTCGACCCCGGCGCCACCGTCGCCATCGCCGAGAAGCTGCTGTACGAGGAGGAGCCGGGGTCCGCGGCCCCGGTGCTCAAGCTGCTCGCCCAGCACGGCGAGCTGACACCCGACGGCTTCCTCACCCTGGCCCGCACGGCCGCCGCGGATCTCGCCACGATCACCCGTTCCAGCCCGACCTCGCTGCTGGAGGTGAGCGGCCTCGGGGTCTCCAAGGCCTCGACGCTCGCCCTGTGCTGCGCGGAGCGCGGCATTTCCACCGACGAGGTCGTGGCCTTCGGCGACATGCCGAACGACGTGGAGATGCTGACCTGGGCGGGCACGTCGTTCGCCATGGGCAACGCCCACCCCGACGTGATCGCCGCCGCCTCCGGCCGGACCGTGGCGAACAACGACGACGGTGTCGCGGTCGTCATCGAGCGGATTCTGGCCGCGCGCGGAGCCCGGCGGGGGGCGTAGCGCGCTGCACACCGGGTCCCGTGCCTACGGCCGCCCGGAGGCCGCGGGTCAGAGCCAGACCCCGCGGTTCCGCAGCCATGTCACCGGGTCCACCGCCGATCCGAAGTCCGGAGTGAGCCGCACCTCGAAGTGGAGATGGGGGCCCGTCGAGTTGCCCGTGGTCCCGGCCTGGCCGAGCCACTGGCCGGTGCGGACCCGGTCGCCCTGGTCCACCGTGACGGAGGCGAGGTGGGCGTACTGCGAGTACCAGCCGTCGTTGTGCTGGACGACGATCTGCATGCCGAAACCGCCTCCGCAGGAGACGGACACCACCCGGCCGGCGCCGATCGAGCGCACGGGGCTGCCGATCCCGACGGCGAAGTCCTGCCCGGTGTGACGGTTCGCCCAGCGTGTACCGGCACTGTCGAAGCCGGCCGAGAGGGTGTAGCGCTGGACGGGCGTCACCCAGGCCGATCCCTCGGGGAACTCCGTCTGCGGCAGCGGGACCGAGCCGGAGCACTGCCCGGAGGCCGCGCTGCGGTCCGCCTGTGCCTGCAGCGACCATCGTGCCGCGTCGAGCTTGGTCTCGATGCCGCGCTTGATCCGTGCCAGCTCCGCCGTGCGGGCGTCCAGGCGGTACCAGGCCTCACGGGCCTTCTTCTCCGCCACCGACGTCAGGTGCTCGGCCTCCTTGGCCTCCTCCAGCAGCAGGTTCACCGTCATCGTGGCCTTGGCGTACATCCGCTGTCCGCGCAACAGCTCGTCGGGGTCGGAGGCGAACATCAGCTCGAGCGTGGGCGCCAGGTTCCCGCCGCTGCGGTACTGGGCCCTGGCCACCGCGCCGAGCTTGTCGTGCATCTTCCGCATCTCGCGCCGTCTGTCGGCCAGCTGCCACTGGAGCTGGTCCAGCCGGGCGCGCTCGGCGACGGACGCCTGCAGTCCCCGCTCGTACGTGGCGGTGGCCTTGGACACCTCCTCGAGCAGCTGGGCGACCTGCACGCTCACGTTGGGGCCGTCATTGGCGGACGCGGCGGGCGCGGGCAGCAGCGGGAAGGCGACCAGCAGCGCGCACAGCAATGGCCTGAACAGCCGCCGGTGGCAGTCGCGTTGTCGGTGTCCCATGCTCGGATCGTCACATCAGGCCTGACGGTCTGCCACATTTAGTCTGGTTCGTACGGCCATCCGGCCCAGCCCGCCACGGACTCTCGGCGTCCTCTTCCGGTGCGCTGGTGACGGTGTGTCGGGTCCGGCCGGAGGAGGCGGTGGAAACGCACCTGACGGGGGATCGGCCGCGGAATCACCGCTCCGGCGACTCGGCCCCCGTCGTGTCCGCCGGCGGAGTGCCCGGCGCCTGGAGCGGGGCCTCCCAGATGACCGTCGTCCCGCCGCCGCCTTCCGCGAGCCCCGGTCCGCAGCGGCTCGACCCGCCGAGCGACTCCGCACGCCGACGCAGATTGCGCAGCCCGCTCCGGCGCCCGCCCGCCGGGATTCCGATCCCGTCGTCGGCGACCGTCAGCCGCACCCCGTCCGTCCCGGCGGCCGTGGCGCCCGCACCGCCCAGACGTACGGTCGCGTCGACGACCACCTCGATACGTGAGGCGTCGGCGTGCCGGAAGGCGTTCGAGAGCGCTTCACGCAGTGCGGCGATGAGGTTCTTCCCGATGAGTTCCCCGACCACCGAGTCGACCGGGCCGACGAAGCGGTGCGAGGGCTTGAATCCCAGCGGCACGGCCGCCATGTTGATCTCCCTCAGCACCCGGGTCCGCAGCCCCGACGGCGCCTCGGCCGGCCCCTGCTGGAGCGCGAAGATCGCGGTCCGGATCTCCTGGATCGTCACGTCCAGTTCGTCGACCGCCTTGTTCACGCCCTCCTGCACGGCGGGCGCGGCGGACTTCCGCGAGGCGCTCTCCAGCATCATCCCCGTGGCGAACAGCCGCTGGATCACCAGATCGTGGAGGTCGCGCGCGATGCGGTCCCGGTCCTCGTACACGGCGAGCCGCTCGCGGTCCCGTTGGGCCTCGGCCATCATCAGCGCGAGCGCGGCCTGCGAGGCGAACTGGGTGCCGAGGGTGCGCTCGGCCTCGGTGAACTGCCGCGCCCCGCGGGCGCGCGGGGTCACCAGTGCACCGAGGACCCGTCCGCCGCTCTGCAGGGGCAGCAGCATGCACGGCCCGTACCGACTCGCCAGATCCGTGACCATGCGCGGGTCGGTGGAGGCGTCGGCCGCGAACACCGCCTCACCGGCGAGCAGCGAGGCGACGACCGGACTCTCCGCCGGGGCGACCGCCCCCAGCGGCACGGTCGGCTCCGTCGCGGCCACCGCCACCACCTCCAGGCCGCCGCCGTCGGTCGGCAGCAGCACGATCCCGGCGGTCGAGTCGGCTAGCCGTCGGGCCTGCTCGGCCACGACGGTCAGCGCGTCCTCGGCGTCACCGCCGGACAGCAGCGCCGTCGTGACGGCGACCGAACCGTCGATCCAGCGCTCCCGCTGCCGTGCCGCCTCGTACAGTCTCGCGTTGCCGATCGCGATGCCCGCCTCGGTCGCCAGGACGCGGACCATGTGCAGGTCGTCGTCGGTGAATTCGGCCCCGTCGCGCTTCTCCGCCAGATACAGATTGCCGAAGATCTCGCCGTGGACCCTGATCGGGACGCCCAGGAACGAGCGCATCGGCGGATGGCCCGGGGGAAAGCCGCAGGAGCGCGGGTCCTCCGTCAGATCGGCGAGCCGCATCACGACCGGGTCGTGGATCAGTGCGCCGAGCAGGCCCTGGTGCCCGTCGGGGAGCCGCCCGATCCGCTGGGCCACCTCGTCGCCGACGCCGCAGGTCAGGAAGTCCGACAGGCCCTGGCCCACGCCGTCGACGACCCCGATGGCCGCGTAGCGGGCGTCGGCGAGCTGCGCGGCCGTCTCGCAGATCCGGTCGAGCGTGGAGTGCAGCTCCAGGCCGGTGCCGACGGCGCGCATCGCCTCCAGCAGCTGCGGCACCCGGGCGGTGAGTTCGGTGGACAGTCCCCGCAGTCCACGGGCCGCCCTGGTCGCGGCGTCCAGATGACCCTCCGGATCCGCCGGATCCGCGGACTCCGTCGGCTCCACGGCGTCTCCCGGTTCCACCGAGTCCGGGTGTTCAGGCACTGCCATGCCCCCGAGATTAGTTAGTCCTATTTGTCATGGAAAGTCGGCTCCCAGAACCACTGCCGAGGAGATCACCGGCATGTTCGCGCTCGAGCATGCGGCGCAGCGGACCGTCCATGGCCGCGAGCTCCGCATAGGGCCCGCGCTGCACGGTGCGGCCCTCGTCCAGCACCACCACCTCGTCGACCGCGTCGAGGCCCCGGAGCCGATGGGTGATCAGCACCGTCGTACGGCCCTCGGTCGCGGCCAGCAGGTCCGCGGTCAGGGCGTCCGCCGTGGCGAGATCCAGGTGCTCGGCCGGCTCGTCGAGCAGGAGCACGGGGAAGTCGGCGAGCAGCGCGCGGGCCAGGGCCAGCCGCTGGCGCTGCCCGCCGGAGAGCTGGGCCCCGTGCTCGCCGACGAGGGTGTCGAGCCCGTCCGGAAGACCGTCGGTCCAGTCCAGCAGCCGGGCGGCGGCGAGCGCCGCGCGCAGTTCCTCCTCGGAGGCACCGGTCCGGGCGAGTCTCAGGTTCTCGCGGATCGAACTGTCGAAGAGATGGGCGTCCTGGGCGCAGAGCCCGACGCAGCGGCGGACGGTGTCCCCGTCGAGCGCGGTCGCGTCCGTCCCGCCGACCGTGTAGGTCCCGGACCGTACGTCCAGGAAGCGCAGCAGCGCCTGCGCGAGAGTGGTCTTGCCGGAGCCGGAGGCACCGACGACGGCGACCCTCCTGCCGGCCGTGAGCGTCAGATCGAAGCCGGACAGCGCGTCCTGCCGTGCTCCAAAGTGGCGGACGCTGAGCCCGCGCACCTCCAGGGGAAACGCGGATGCGGGCGCGGGGGCCGGCTCCACGGGCTCGCTCACCGGCACCGGGGCGTCCAGCACCTCGAAGACCCGCTGGGCGCTGCGCTTCACCCGCTGCCGGTACTGCACCGCCAGCGGAAGCCCCACGACGGCTTCGAACGCGGCGAGCGGTGTGAGTACGACGACGGCGAGTTCGACCCCTTCGACCCGGCCGGAGTGCACTGCCATGACACCCGCGTACGCCACGAAGACGACGGTGAGACCGCAGGCCACGGCCGACAGTCCGCCGCCCAGCGCGGTGGCGGCCGCAGCACGCGAGGCGATCCGGGTCAGCGCGCGGTCGGCCTCCCGTACCGCGGCCGTCCGGCGGGCCAGTGCCCCGGTGACGGTCAGCTCGCCGGTGCCCCTCAGCAGATCGACGACCTGCGCGGCGAGCGCACCGCGGGCGGGGGCGAGCCGCCGCTCCGCCCGCCGTGCGACCGCTCCGCTCAGCAGCGGTACGGCCACCCCGGCCGCGAGCAGGCCCACGGCCAGCACGGCACCGGCCTCGGGCAGCAGCCACGCGGTGAAGCCGACGGACGCGGCGCCGACGACGAGTGCCGCGCCCGCCGGCAGCGTCCAGCGCAGCCAGTAGTCCTGAAGGGCGTCCACATCCGCGACGAGCCGGGAGAGCAGATCCCCCCTGCGAGTGCGGCGCAGCCCGGCGGGCGCGATCCGCTCCAGTCGGCGGTACACGCCGACCCGGAGGTCGGCCAGCATCCTCAGCACGGCATCGTGCGAGACGAGCCGCTCGGCGTACCGGAACACCGCCCGCCCGATCCCGAACGCCCGGGTCGCCGTGACGGCCACCATCAGATAGAGCACGGGCGGCTGTTCGGACGCCCTCGAGATCAGCCATCCGGACACCGCCATGAGGCCGACCGCGGATCCCAGCGCCAGGCTGCCGAGCACCAGCGCCAGCACCAGCCGTCCGCGCAGCGCCCCGGCCATGCCGCGCACCCGTGCAAGCACCCGGCCGTGGTCCTGCCCGGACGCACCCTGGACGGTCCCGGGCACGAGGTCCGAGTCGGAGCGCGCCGGCTGTTCCACGGGCTCTGCGGCCGCGTAGGCATCCGCCGTCGAGAGCATGCCGTCGGCCGAGGGCGACGGACGGGGAACTCCGGACGGAACGAGGCGTCCCCCGGGTTCCTCGCCGGCCGGAACGCGCTGGGCGGGGCGCAGTTCGACCACCCGGTCGGCCACTGACAGCAGCGCGGGCCGGTGGACGACGAGCAGCACCGTACGGCCGCGTGCCAGCCTCCGTACCGCGTCCACGACGCCCGCCTCGGTCTCCCCGTCCAGCGCGGCGGTGGGTTCGTCGAGCAGCAGCAGCGGCCGGTCGGCGAGAAAGGCCCGGGCGAGCGCGATCCGCTGGCGCTGGCCCGCGGACAGCCCCGCGCCGTCCTCGCCGAGGACCGTTTCCACGCCCTGCGGCAGCGCTGCCACGAAGTCCTGTGCGTCCGCCTCCCGGAGAGCCGCCAGGACCTCCGCGTCGTCCGCCCCGTGCCGCGCGATCCGTACGTTCTCCGCGATGGTCCCCGCGAAGAGGTACGGCCGCTGCGGCACCCAGGCGATGTGCCGATGCCAGTCGGCCCGGTCCAGCGAGGTCAGGTCCACCGGTTTCCGGCCCGGGGCACCCACCCGGACGGTGCCCTCGTCCGGTGCCACGAAGCCCAGCACCGCATCGAGCAGCGTCGACTTGCCGACCCCGCTCGGGCCGACCAGCGCGACGGTCTCGCCGGCCTCCACCGTCAGTGACGCGGCCTCCAGCGAGGGAACCCCACGGCCCTCGTGCCGCACCGTCACGGAGTCCAGCTCCAGCCGTACTCCTCGGGCAGCGGGCACCGACGCCGTTCCACCGGCCCGGACGGGGGTCTCCAGCACCCGGAAGATCTCCTCCGCCGCCGACAGCCCCTCCGCCGCGGCGTGGTACTGCGCCCCGACCTGCCTCAGCGGCAGATATGCCTCGGGGGCGAGGATCAGCACGACGAGTCCGGTGTAGAGATCCAGATCCCCGTGGACGAGCCGCATGCCGATGCCGACCGCCACCAACGCAACGGAGAGCGTCGACAGCAGTTCCAGGGCGAACGAGGACAGGAAGGCGATCCTCAGGGTCTTCACCGTCGCCCGCCGGTACTCCGAGGTGATCTTCCGGATCGCCTCGGCCTGGGCCTTCGCCCGTCCGAACACCTTCAGCGTCGGCAGCCCCGCGACCACATCGAGGAAGTGCCCGGACAGCCGCGACAGCAGCGTCCACTGACGGTTCATCCGGGCCTCCGTGGCCCAGCCGATCAGCACCATGAAGATCGGGATCAGCGGCAGAGTGACCACGATGACCGCCGCCGAGACCCAGTCCTCGGTGACGATCCGGGCCAGCACCGCGACCGGGACGACCACCGCCAGCCCCAACTGCGGCAGATAGCGCGCGAAGTAGTCGTCGAGCGCGTCCACTCCCCGGGTGGCGAGGGCGGCCAGGGAACCGCTGCGCTGTCCGCTCAGCCACCCCGGTCCCAGCTGCGCGGCCCGCTCCAGCAACCGCAGCCGCAGCTCGGACTTGACCGCCGCGCTCGCCCGGTGGGCCGCGAGCTCGGTCAGCCAGGCCACCAGTCCGCGACCGGCGGCGACGGCGGCCAGCAGCACCAGCGGGGTCCACAGCTCGCCGGCGTCCAGCCCGCGCTGGAAGGCGCCGACCACCACTTCGGCGATGAGCATCGCCTGGGCGACGACCAGCGCCGCCCCGGCAAGGCCGAGTGCCACCACGGCCGCCATGAAGAGGCGGGTGGCGCGGGCGTACCGGAGCAGTCGCGGGTCGACGGGTTTCACGTGAAACATCCCTTGGTCAGGGGACCGCGCGGTCCCTGTGGAAGTCCGGTCTCAGTGCGGATCGGCGATGTGCTGCGTACCGATGCGCTTCCGGAACACCCAGTAGGTCCAGCCCTGGTACAGCAGCACCACGGGCGTCGCGATCCCGGCGCACCAGGTCATGATCTTCAGGGTGTAGGCGCTCGAGGACGCGTTGGTGACCGTCAGGCTCCATGCCTCATTGAGCGACGACGGCATCACGTTCGGGAAGAGCGTCAGGAACAGCATTGCCACCGCGGCGACGATGGTGACGCCCGACAGGGCGAAGGACCAGCCCTCGCGCCCGGCCTGGTTGGCTCCCACCGCCGCGACCAGCGCCACCACCGCGATGATCATGGCGGCCAGGCTCGCGCCATCGCCCTTCTCCGCCTGGGTCCAGCTCAGGAACCCGAGTGCCAGCACGGCCGTGACCAGCCCGAGGTTCCGGGCCAGTTTCCGGGCCCGCTCCCTGATGTCCCCGACGGTCTTCAGCGCCGTGAACACCGTCCCGTGGAAGGTGAAGAGCGACAGGGTCACCAGGCCGCCGAGGATCGCATGCGGGTTCAGCAGATCCCAGACGGTGCCGACGTACTCCATCTCCTGGTCGATCTTCACCCCGCGCACGATGTTCCCGAAGGCCACGCCCCACAGGAACGCGGGGATGAGCGAAGTCCAGAAGATCGCCTGCTCCCAGTTCCGCTGCCAGTGCTCCTCCGGCCGCTTGGCCCGGTACTCGAACGCGACACCGCGCAGGATGAGGCATATCAGGATCAGCAGCAGCGGCAGATAGAAGCCGGAGAAGAGCGTGGCGTACCACTCGGGGAAGGCGGCGAACGTGGCACCGCCCGCCGTGAGCAGCCACACCTCGTTGCCGTCCCAGACCGGCCCGATCGTGTTGATGAGGACGCGCTTCTCGACCCGGTTGCGGGCGAGCAGCTTCGTCAGGATGCCGACCCCGAAGTCGAAGCCCTCGAGGAAGAAGTAGCCGGTCCACAGGACGGCGATGAGTACGAACCAGACGTCGTGGAGTTCCATGCCTCAGATCCCAGTCCTCGGTCTCAGTACGAGAAGGCCATCGGCCGGTCGGTGTCGCGGTCGTGGCCGCCGATCTTGGTGGGCGGATTGAGGTCGGCCTCCGTGAGCTCGGGAGGCCCGGCCTTGACGTACTTGACCAGCAGCTTGACCTCGATGACGGCGAGGATCGCGTAGATCAGCGTGAACACGATCATCGACGTGAGCACCTCGCCCTGGGAGACGCCGGGGGAGACGGCATCACGGGTGCGCAGGACGCCGTACACGACCCAGGGCTGCCGCCCCATCTCCGTGAAGATCCAGCCCCAGGAGCTGGCGATCAGCGGGAAACCGAGCGTCCAGATCGCGATGAGCCAGTACAGCCGGGTGAGCTTCGGCCCGAGCGGCTTGCGGAACAGCACGACATGGGGCACGTCGTCCTCACCGACCCTCGACGCAGGCGGCAGCATGAACTTCTTCCGGGTCAGCCAGAGCCCGGCCAGGCCGATGGCGAACGACGTCATGCCGAAGCCGATCATCCAGCGGAAGCCCCAGTAGGTGACGGGGATGTTCGGCCGGTAGTCCCCGGGCCCGTACTTCTCCTGCTCCGCCTTGTTGGTGTCGTTGATGCCGGGCACGTACGACGTGAAGTCGTCGTTCGCCAGGAAGGAGAGCAGACCGGGAATCTCTATGGCGACCTTGTTGTGGCCCTTGTCCACGTCGCCGTAGGCGAAGACGGAGAAGGGTGCGGGCCCTTCGCCGTCCCACAGCGCCTCGGCGGCCGCCATCTTCATCGGCTGCTGCTTGAACATGACCTTGCCGAGGAAGTCGCCGCTGATCGCCGTCAGCAGACCCGCGATGACCACGGTGACCAGACCGAGCCGCAGCGAGCTCTTCATCACCGGAACGTGCTTCTTGCGCAGCAGATGGAAGGCGGCGATGCCGACCATGAACGCGCCGCCGGTGAGGAAGGCGGCGGTGAGGGTGTGGAACACCTGGGTGAGGGTGGTGTTCTGGGTCAGCACGAGCCAGATGTCGGTGAGTTCCGCGCGCCCGTTCTCCTTGTTGATCCGGTAGCCGACCGGATGCTGCATCCAGGAGTTGGCAGCCAGGATGAAGTAGGCGGAGAGGATGGTGCCGATGGAGACCATCCAGATGCAGGCGAGGTGGATCTTCTTCGGGAGCTTGTCCCAACCGAAGATCCACAGCCCGATGAAGGTGGACTCGAAGAAGAAGGCGATCAGCGCCTCGAAGGCGAGCGGTGCTCCGAAGACGTCGCCGACGAAGCGCGAGTAGTCGGACCAGTTCATGCCGAACTGGAACTCCTGCACGATGCCGGTGACGACACCCATGGCGATGTTGATCAGGAAGAGCTTGCCCCAGAACTTGGTCGCCCGGAGGTACTTCTCCTTGTTCGTACGCACCCACGCCGTCTGCAGGCCGGCCGTCAGCGCGGCCAGCGAGATCGTCAGCGGGACGAAGAGGAAGTGGTAGACGGTGGTGATGCCGAACTGCCAGCGCGCCAGTGTCTCTGGCGCCAGAGCGAGGTCCACGTCGTCTCTCCTTACGTCGGCGCGGTCACGTCGGCGTGCTCGTCGTGCACATCACGGCAGCTTGCCCAGGAAATCCATGACATAGCGGGAGCTTCCGGGCATTGCTTGTGAACGCGTTCACATTCACAAGCAATTATGACCCATACGGAATCCGAACCCGTGAGCGGGGGGTCCCAGTGAACGCACCGGCCGGTCGGTACGCGCGGTGACCGGGCGACCGCGGGGCCGCGCGAGAGCCGGGCCCGCCTGGACGGCGGCCCGCTCCTCACCACGACGGCGCCGGAGGAGGAGCCGGCCGTGTGCGCAGCCGGAGACGGACCGATCGCCCGCATCCGGGAGCGGGTGCGGGCGATCGGGAGATCCGCGGTGCGGCGGTTACAGCCTGCTGCGGAACGCGTCCGCGGCGTGCAGGAAGATGTCGTTCGCCTCGGACTCGCCGATGGTGACCCGCACCCCCTCGCCCGGGAACGGCCGCACGACGACACCGGCCTCCTCGCAGGCCGCCGCGAAGTCGGCCGTGCGCTCCCCGAGCCGCAGCCAGACGAAGTTCGCCTGCGTCGGCGGCACCGTCCAGCCCTGCTTCACCAGTCCCTCGTACACCCGTGCCCGCTCCGCCACCAGCGCGCCGACCCGGCCCAGGAGTTCGTCCTCCGCCTGCAGCGAGGCGACCGCCGCGTCCTGGGCGAGCTGGCTGACGCCGAACGGCACGGCCGTCTTGCGCAGCGCGGCCGCCACCGGCTCGTGGGCGACGGCGAAGCCGACGCGCAGCCCTGCCAACCCGTAGGCCTTGGAGAAGGTGCGCAGCACCGCGACGTTCGGCCGCGAGCGGTAGATCTCCAGGCCGTCCGGCACCTCGGCGTCCCGGATGAACTCGCGGTACGCCTCGTCCAGGACCACGAGCACATCGGACGGGATCCGGTCGAGGAACCTCTCCAGCTCCTCCCGGTGCACCACCGTGCCCGTCGGGTTGTTCGGGTTGCAGACGAAGATCAGCCTGGTCCGGTCGGTGACGGCATCCGCCATCGCGTCGAGGTCGTGCACATCGCCCGAGGTCAGCGGAACAGGAACCGAGGTGGCGCCGCTGATCTGGGTGATGATCGGGTACGCCTCGAAGGACCGCCAGGCGTAGATGACCTCGTCACCCGGGCCCGAGGTGGCCTGCAGCAGCTGCTGCGCGACGCCCACCGAGCCGGTGCCCGTCGCCAGGTGCGAGACCGGCACCCCGAAGCGGTCGGCGAGCTCGTTCATCAGACCGGTGCAGGCCATGTCCGGGTACCGGTTGAAATTGCCCGCGGCGGCGACGGCCTTCTCCATCACGCCCGGCAGCGGCGGATAGGGGTTCTCGTTGGAGGACAGCTTGAACGCGACCGGCCCGCCGGCAGCGGCAGGCCTGCCGGGCTTGTACGTGGGGATGCCGTCCAGCTCGGCGCGCAGCTTGGGGCTCGTCTCGCTCACCGCAGGTCCTCCTCGACCGTCGTGCATCGTGCTCACCAATACTGCTCACCCTATGAGGATTCCCGGCCGCTGCGAATGGGCGGCCGGGAACAACCGGGGCACGGAACGAGAACGGCGGCGAGGAGAGGGGGGCGCTCTTCGGAACACCGCGCGCCGGTGGCTCACTCCGTGGCGCGCATCCCTCGTAGTAGTGAGTTGAGACCTCTTCGATACCTCGGCCATTTGGCAGGCCTCCGCAGGTCGACAACCATGAGACAGGCGCAATGACCCTCAACTTCCTTTGTTTCCAAGGCAATTGATGGTCCGCAGCCATGCAGAAACGTGCCTGTCAACGCCTGCATATGCGACCGGCTTCACCGCCCCGCCTCGCCCTACTATCGGCCTGCCATGACAGCAGCAGGGAAGCACCAGGTGAGCCGGACGGAGACATCACGCCGGGGCAGCCGGCAAGGCCGGGCGGGCATCCGGGACGTAGCCGCCGCAGCCGGTGTGTCCATCACGACTGTCTCGGACGCGCTGAACGGAAAGGGCCGGCTCCCGGACGCCACCCGCCGCCATGTCCGCGAGGTCGCCGACCGGCTGGGCTACCGCCCGTCGGCAGCGGCCCGCACCCTCCGTACCGGCAAGTCCGGACTCATCGGGCTCACGGTGACGACGTACGGGGACGAGCCGTTCACGTTCACGGAGTTCGCGTACTTCGCCGAGATGGCGAGAGCCGCCACCTCCGCCGCGCTCGCCCGTGGATACGCGCTGGTGATCCTCCCGGCCACCTCACGCCACGACGTCTGGTCGAATGTCGCACTCGACGGCACCGTCGTGATCGACCCGTCGGACCACGACCCCGTGGTCACGGAGCTCGTCCGCCAGGGCCTCCCCGTCGTCTCCGACGGCCGACCCGCGGGCACGCTCCCCGTCACCGCCTGGGTCGACAACGACCACGAGGCAGCCGTGCTCGAACTGCTCGATCATCTGGCGGCCGGCGGCGCACGCCGGATCGGCCTGCTCACGGGCACCACCACGGACACGTACACCCGGCTCTCCACCACGGCCTATCTGAACTGGTGCGAACGCATCGGCCAGGACCCGGTCTACGAGGCGTACCCGGCGCACGACCCGTGCGCCGGAGCCGTCGCCGCCGACCGGCTGCTCGCCCGCCCGGACCGGCCCGACGCCGTGTACGGCCTCTTCGACCCCAACGGCACGGACCTGCTCGCCGCCGCCCGCCGGTACGGACTGCGCGTCCCCGACGATCTGCTGCTGGTCTGCTGCAGCGAGTCCACCGTGTACGCCAACACGGAGCCGTCGATCACCACGCTCTCGCTCAAGCCGCGGCGCATCGGCACCGCCGTGGTCCAGTTGCTGATCGACGCGATCGAGGGAGTGGACGGCGGTGGCCCGGTCGAGCAGGTGATACCGACCGAACTCATCGTCCGCACGTCGTCGCAACGTCGCTCTTCCCGTACGACGGTGAGCGCCCCGCGCTCGCCTTCCCAGGACTAGACCAACGCAATTGGGGCGAAACGGCCGGTGAACCGGTGGTGTACCCGGATTCAGCACCCCTGGTGCGTCACACAGCACGATCCGCATTCCTATGATGGGCGCACGACACCGCGGACCGTCCCCGACCAGGCCGGTCCGGCGGTGAGGGCGGCGCGACGGTGGTGGAGGGGTCGATGACTCAGGGGGCCGGTCAGGGACCCGTGGTGCGTACGGCGACGTTGCGCGACTTCCGCGTCCCGCCGTACGCACAGGTTCCGGTGCAGTCGCAGTCCACTTCCCATGAGTACGTGCTCGCGCACCCGGAGGACTCAGTCCCGCGGCCGGTTCCCGTCCGGGCCGCGGAACCCGGCCCGGAGCCGGCGCCCGCCGCCGAGACCGAGGCGCCGAACCGGGCGGCCCCGGCCGGCGAGGCGGAACACGGCGCCACCGAGGACGCCCCGGCCCGCCCCGAGGACTCCGTCCCGCAGGCACCGCCGGTCCATCCCGGCAACGCCTTCCCGGACGGCGAGCCGCCCGAGGGCTACACCCCCACCGAACGCGACCTGCCGGTGATCAACCGCGGCGACACCGTCCAGGTGACCGTCGCCCCCGCCGAACAGCCCGAGCCGGCCCCCGAGGGCCTCGGTCCGCTCTATGTGGTCGGGGACGTCCACGGCTATCTGGACGAGCTCCTCGCCGCGCTCACCGCCCAGGGCCTCGTCGACGCCGAAGGCCACTGGTCCGCGGGCAACACCCGGCTGTGGTTCCTGGGGGACTTCACCGACCGCGGCCCGGACGGCATCGGCGTCATCGACCTCGTCATGCGTCTCTCGGCCGAGGCCGCGGCGGCGGGCGGTTACTGCAAGGCCCTGATGGGCAATCACGAGCTGCTGCTCATCGGCGCCAAGCGCTTCGGCGACACGCCCGTCAACTCGGGCGCCGGCACCGCCACCTTCCAGGCGGCATGGCTGCTCAACGGCGGTCAGAAGAGCGACATGGACCGCCTCCAGGACGTCCATCTGCAGTGGATGTCCCGGCTCGACGCGGTGGTCGAGGAGGACGGGCATCTGCTGATGCACTCCGACACGACCGCCTACCTCGACTACGGCACCACGATCGAGGACGTCAACGACAAGGTCCACGAGATCATCAACCGCAACGACGCGGACGAGTGCTGGGATCTCTTCCGCAAGTTCACCAAACGCTTCGCCTTCCGGGACGACGACGGCCCGCAGGCGGTCCGGGAGCTGCTCGCCACCTACGGCGGCGGCCGGGTCGTCCACGGCCACAGCCCCATTCCGTATCTGCTGGGCGAGGTCGGCACCGAGGACGCGGACGGCGAGGCGAAATCCGAGCCGCTGGTGGAAGGCCCGCACGTGTACGCGGACGGGCTCGCCATCGCCATGGACGGCGGCGTGACCATGGCCGGAAAGCTGCTGGTGGCCCAACTCCCCCTGCAGGGCTGAGGCAATCCCGCGCAGTCGATTTCCGGAAACCCCCTGTCACCCCGTGCCGTAACCGCTCTACCATCGGCATATCCGTAGCAGGCTCTCCTCCGTTTCCGCCCAACTGCCCCACCCACGCGGGCAAACCGGCCCTACGGAGCATCGGGGGATGCACATGAACAGCGCTCCGCACCTGCTGGCCGAGGACCGCGCCGAATACGAGCGCATCCTCGACGACGCGCTGCGCAAAGCGCACGAGCGTCCAGATCTCGACGGCATGGGCAAGCGGCTCAACGCCGAGCAGTTGCGCACGATGGCGCTGAACGCCACCGCCCTCATCACCAGCGCCGCCGCGGCGGAGTACGACCACTTCGTGAAGGTCCGCGGGGAGGCACGTACCTCCACGGGAGCGTCCGTCGGCCATTCCGTCCTCGGACCCGCGGTCGGGGCGTCCGCCGAGACGGGCGCCGGCTTCGCCGCCGTGCTCACCGTCCTGGCGCCGGTCCTCGCGGGCACCGCCGCGCTGATCTTCCTGCTCGTCGGCTACATCCTGAAGGCCGTCAGCCCGGACGCCGCCTTCGCGGACACCCTGCTGACGGCGGGCTGGTTCTTCGGCGCGCTGACGGCGGCCGGACTCCTCGCCGCCGCGATCGGGCTGCTGATCACGGCGCTCCGGAACGGCGCGACCCAGGTCCCCGCCGAGGAAGCGGGCGGAGAACTGCCCGACGAGGTGGCGCGCGCCAAGGAAGCCTGGCGGCACGCCCTCCTGGAGCGCGGCGTCCTCCCGTTCCTGCGCGCCGCACTGGCGGACCCCAGCGCCGACCCCGCCTCCTCGGCCCCGCCCCGCCGGGTGAACCGCTTCCCCAAGGTCGGCTACAGCGGACCCGACTTCTCGAGTCCGAGCGACGGCACTTCCGCCGGCTCCCGTCCGACGTTCACGAGCCCGGACTTCACCAGCCCCGACTTCGGACCGCCGGAGCACCGGCCCGAGTAGCGGTCACGGGGGCGGAGCCGCACCCCTCCCCGGCGCGCCTGCGGGCGCGGCGAAGGCCGGGGCAGCCCGTGGCTGCACCCGGCCTCGCTCATGTGCCGTTACGGCCGCGCGTTCAGGCCGCGGCCGGGACGGCCTTGGGGTTCTCGCCGAACCTGTTCGGCGCCTCCTCGCCCTCCGAGGCCAGGAAGACCAGCATGACGATGGCACCGACCAGCGGCACGAGGGAGATCAGCAGCCACCACGCGGACCGCCCGGTGTCGTGCAGCCGGCGAACCGTGACCGCGAGGGCCGGAACGAGGATCGCGACGTAGTAGACGACGTACGGGATCATCGTGTCGATGGCGACACCGATGCCGGCCAGCACGGCGACGACGGCGATGTTCACCAGGGTGAACATCCAGTACTCCTTGCGGCGCGCACGCCCCCCGAATCCGGCGTAGTTCTTGAGTACCGCCAGGTACCAGTTCACTGCGATTCCCTCCCCAGGTCCCTTGTCAGGGACGCATCGAAATTCAGCCAAGCGGCCGAAAGTTATCCATGCGCCCAGAGGGGGTCAAGGGGATTCAGGACCTCGTTGAAAAAGCAATCAACCCGCCGCCCAACCGTGATCACCGCGGCTCCGCAAACCGGGCCGATCCGGTCCGAACGGCCTGTTCGCCCGGCTGGAGTTGGGGAAGCCCGGCGGCGAGACCACAGTCGGCGTCAGGCGTGGTCCGAGGCGCTCGGAGCACCTGTCAGAGCACGTCTCGGAGCACCTCTCCACAAAGCGTCGAGCGGCGGAGGCGCCGAGGCCTCCACCGCTCTACCGGACCCCGGGGCGCTCAGTCCGCCAGCGGCAGGTACACCCGGTTCCCCGAGGCGGCGAACTCCTTGGACTTCTGGAGCATGCCCTCGGCGATCTCCGTGTCCGAGGCCGCCGGCTCGTCACCGCCGAACTGCTCCGCGATGCTCCTGCTGATCTTCATCGAGCAGAACTTCGGACCGCACATGGAGCAGAAGTGCGCGGTCTTCGCCGGTTCGGCCGGCAGTGTCTCGTCGTGGAACTCCCGCGCCGTGTCCGGGTCCAGGGCCAGGTTGAACTGGTCCTCCCAGCGGAACTCGAAGCGTGCGTCCGAGAGCGCGTCGTCCCACTCCTGCGCGCCCGGGTGCCCCTTGGCGAGGTCCGCCGCGTGCGCGGCGATCTTGTAGGTGATGACGCCCGTCTTGACGTCGTCCCGGTTGGGCAGGCCCAGGTGCTCCTTGGGAGTGACGTAGCAGAGCATGGCCGTGCCCCACCAGGCGATCATCGCCGCGCCGATGCCCGAGGTGATGTGGTCGTAGGCGGGCGCCACATCGGTCGTCAGGGGGCCCAGCGTGTAGAACGGGGCCTCCTCGCAGATCTCCTGCTGGAGGTCGATGTTCTCCTTGATCTTGTGCATGGGAACGTGCCCCGGGCCCTCGATCATGGTCTGCACGTTGTGGCGCTTGGCGATCGTGTTGAGCTCCCCGAGCGTCCTCAACTCGGCGAACTGCGCCTCGTCGTTGGCGTCCGCGATGGAGCCGGGCCGCAGTCCGTCGCCGAGCGAGTACGTGACGTCGTACGCGGCGAGGATCTCGCACAGCTCCTCGAAGTTCTCGTACAGGAACGACTCCTTGTGGTGCGCGAGGCACCAGGCGGCCATGATCGAACCGCCGCGGGACACGATGCCGGTCTTGCGGCGGGCGGTGAGCGGCACGTACCGCAGCAGCACACCGGCGTGGACCGTCATGTAGTCGACGCCCTGCTCCGCCTGCTCGATGACGGTGTCCTTGTAGATCTCCCAGGTCAGCTCCTCGGCACGGCCGTCGACCTTCTCGAGCGCCTGGTAGAGCGGGACGGTGCCGATCGGCACGGGGGAGTTGCGCAGCACCCACTCGCGCGTGGTGTGGATGTTGCGGCCGGTGGAGAGGTCCATGACCGTGTCGGCGCCCCACCGGGTCGCCCAGGTCATCTTCTCCACCTCCTCCTCGATGGACGACGTCACCGCGGAGTTGCCGATGTTGGCGTTGACCTTCACCAGGAACCGCTTGCCGATGATCATGGGCTCGATCTCGGGGTGGTTGACGTTGGCGGGCAGAACGGCCCGGCCCGCCGCGATCTCCTCACGGACGACCTCGGGGGAGACGTTCTCCCTGATCGCCACGAACTCCATCTCCGGCGTGATCTCACCACGCCGGGCGTAGGCGAGCTGCGTCACCGCCTGCCCGCCGCGTCCCCGGCGGGGCTGGCGCTGACGGCCCGGGAAGACCGCGTCGAGGTTGCGCAGACCGCCGCGCGGAGACGTGTGCTTGATGCCGTCGTCCTCGGGCCGTACGGGACGGCCGGCGTACTCCTCGGTGTCGCCGCGGCCGATGATCCAGTTCTCCCGCAGCGGCGGCAGACCGCGGCGAACGTCCGTCTCGGCGTGCGGATCGGTGTACGGCCCGGACGTGTCGTACAGGGTCACGTCCTTGCCGTTGGTGAGGTGCACCTGGCGGACCGGCACCCGGACGTCGGGGCGCGAGCCCTCGACGTATCCCTTGTGCCAGCCGATGGACTTCCCCGCCTCGGACGAGTCGGAGGCAGGCGTGCGCGTGTCCGATGTGGTCATGAGACCTACTCCCTACGCCGGCATTACCCGGTAACAGGTTCGGCGGTCGGCGCAGCTGTCCCGTACGGTCGTACGGCGGTCAGCGCCCTCTCAGCCCGGTGCTCCGAGCTCCCGCGTGTGCAAAGGTGTCACCACGCTAGCGCCCCGTCGGGCGTGCTGAACAGTGGGCCCCATCCGTTCTTGCGATGATCTGTCGGTGACTTCCTCCCAGCAGACGCCAGAACCGGACGACCGCGCGGGCGGTCCGCCGCACTCCCACGGCCACGCCCATGCCCACGGCCACGGGCCGGCCGCCCCCGTTTCGCGGCATCTGCGACGGGTCATCGCCGCCGTCCTCATCCCGTTCGCCGCCGCGGTGGTGGTCGGCCTCGTCGCCCTCTGGCCGGGCGGCGCACCGGAGCACGAGCGCACCGGTGTCGGCTTCGACCGGCAGACCGAACAGGCCCGGGTAGTCCGGGTGCAGGAGGTCGACTGCTCCGATGTGAACGCCGGTCAGGTGCCGCCGACGGGGGACACCACGACCCCCGAGGGGCGCGAGGCGGTCAACTCCCAGCAGGGAAAGTGCAAGAAGGCGACAGTCGAGGTCACCACCGGAAAGGACAAGGGCCGTACGTTCGTCGAGATCGTGCAGCCGGACGCCTCGCGCCAGCTGAAGCAGGGCCAGGAAGTGGTGGTGGCATACGCGCCCGACGCACCGCGCGATCTCCAGTACTCGGTGAGCGACATCAACCGGGACTTCCCGATGATGCTGCTCGCGGGGATCTTCGCGGTCGTGGTGGTACTGGTCGGGCGGCTGCGCGGGGTGATGGCGCTGATCGCGCTGGCGCTGAGCTTCGCCGTACTGACCCTGTTCATCCTGCCGGCGATCCTGCAGGGCTCGAATCCGCTCGTCGTGGCCGTGATCGGAGCCAGCGCGATCATGCTGATGGCGCTGTACCTCTGCCACGGTCTGAACGCCCGCACGTCCGTGGCGGTGCTCGGGACGCTGATCTCGCTGCTGCTGATCGGGCTGCTCGGTTCGGTGTTCATCGGCTGGGCGTCCCTGTCCGGCAACACCGACGACAACACCGGTCTGATCCACGGTCTGTTCCCGAACATCGACATGTCCGGCCTGCTGCTCGCGGGAGTCATCATCGGCTCGCTCGGTGTGCTCGACGATGTCACGGTGACCCAGACCTCGGCGGTCTGGGAACTGCACCAGGCTGACCCGGCGATGGGGCCGCGCGGCCTCTACAAAGCGGGCATCCGGATCGGCCGCGACCACATCGCCTCGGTCGTCAACACGCTCGTACTGGCCTATGCGGGTGCCGCGTTGCCCCTGCTCCTGCTGTTCTCGATCGCGCAATCGGGGGTGGGCACGGTGGCGACCAGCGAGCTGGTGGCAGAGGAGATCGTCCGGACTCTCATCGGCTCGATCGGTCTGGTCGCGTCGGTGCCGGTGACCACGGCGCTGGCCGCTCTGGTCGTATCGGCCGACCGTCCGGGGGGCACGGTGACCGGTGTGGCCGCCGGAGCGGTGCGCAGCAGGGGGCGCCGCCGGCGGGCGAAGTAGGTCCGTCGCACACGGCCGCGGCGGACACGCCGGAGGTCAGCCGGCGGCCTCCTCCGCGAGGATGCGGCCCAGGGCGGCTTCCAGGTTGTCCTCGAAGTCGCCGAGCGTGCGCTCCTGCCCCAGCGGAACCAGCTTGTCGGTCCGGTCGAGGAAGGCCACCAGGGGCGCGGCGCCGGCCCGGAACAGCGCCCGGTCGACACCGACCTGCAGCCGGATGTGGACGTCGGACAGCCCCTCGGGCTCGGTCGGGGCGATGTGCACATCGCCGTCCCCGCTGGGCCCGTTGATCCCGTCAAGCAGCAACTCCCGGCCGAACGCCCAGGTCACGGGGGCGTCCCCGGGGAGATGGAACGTCATCCGCACCGCATAAGGGTCTCTCGTCTCATACGTGAGCTCCACAGGGATCCGGAAGGAGAGCTCCTCGGAGACCAGGAAGCTCATCAGGACCTCTGCCTGAACCGACTCGCGCATCGTGTTAACCCCGCAGTGGATGAAGCACCTCGTGAAAACGGCCGGGAATGCTCCCCCGAGCCCTCCCGACATCGTGCTGTAAGTGACCGCGAGATCACAAGGAGTAATTTTTCAGATACTGATAGAGAAGGCGAATGAACTGAGCAGACTGCCCACACCACTGCGTAGTTGTTCGACCGCCGGAATCAAACGATCTTCCTGGTGGAGCGGCAGGGAAATCGCCATCGCGCCGGCCGCGGAGCCCACGGTGACGGGAATAGCCGCACAGACCGTTCCCAGGGCATATTCCTGCCGCTCGATCACCGGCTGCATCTGCCCCATCGCCCCGAGCCGTTCCAGCAGACTTCCCCGATTGCGCACCGTATAGGGCGTGATCCGGTCCACCGGGTGACGGTCCAGGTGATCCTTGCGAGCCCGCTCGTCGAGCTGGCCGAGCAGGCACTGGCCCAGAGCGTGCGCATGCCCCGTCTCCCGGAAATCCGCCCATTCGTCCACCGCGGGTGCGTACGGAGTGTCGGCCACGGCGACGAGTTCGATCTCTTCCTCCCGATAGAGGGCGAAATAGACCGGTACGCCGATGGAATCCCGCCAGTGCGCCAGGGACTCCTCGATCTTGGTGCGACGATTCTGCATCGCGCCGCCCATCGCGAGCCGCACCGCGGCCTCGCCGAAGACGAACACGCCCTTCTCGCGCCGCAGATAGCCCTCGTGCGCAAGGGTCCGCAGCAGGTGGTAGGCGGTGGGAAGAGGCAGGCCCGCCTCACGTGCGAGCTGCTTGGCCGGGGCGCCGTCGATGTGTGAGGCGACGGCCTCCATGAGTCTCAGCGCCCGTTGCACCGAGCCGATCAGGGTAGGAGCGGGCGAGGTGGTGGTGGGCGCAGAACTGTTAGCCAATGCCGTGGCCAAAGGTCACCCCCAGGCATGGTGACGGGCGGACCGCCCGCGCGCGGGGGCCGCCCCCGCACGCCCGCCGCGCTCCCCGAGGGCTGGGCTGCTCCTGAGACCGAATTCGGGAACTGCCCAGGGAGTCGCAAGAACCGCTGCTCGCGGTGGTCATCGACCGGGAATTCCCGGGGGGGACGGCGGAGGACTGCCACTCTAATGGCAGGCCCCGACGGGCCGGGGGGATCACCTGCGCCATTCCCTCGCGCGGGCTAACGGGCGTACGTACCTGCCGATTTCCGCCCCGCGATGTCCGTCGTCCCGCGCTCCCCGCGCGCCCCCGGCGCACTCACGCCGGCCGGTGGTGCTGCCCCTACCAGTCGCCCTTCGAGGACGACGAGCTCATGAACTTCCGCACGACGTACACCAGTCCGCCCACGATCGCCACGAAGAACAGGACCTTGAAGAGCAGCAAGATCACAAAGCCGATGAGATTCGCGATCATCCCGCCGAAGACGACAAGGGCGATCAGGGGGATGGCGACCCACTTCACCCACCAGGGCATCCCCTTCAGTATCTCCCGCACCGCCATCGTCCTACCTCGCTTCCGTGAGTTCTCCTGCTGTCGATGCTAGAGGCCGGAGCGTGGTCCGCGCGGCGCCCGCGTCCCCCGAAGTCCCCTGAGCCGTCCCCTAGGGAGACCGGGCCGGCGGGTCAGCTCTCGGGCGGGGAGAAGACGACGAGCACCCGGAGATCCTCGCTGATGTGGTGGAACTTGTGGGCCACTCCGGCGGGGACGTAGACGACACTGCCCCGCCCCACCTGGGTCGTCTCCATGCCGACGGTGATCGAGGCCCGGCCGCTGACGACGAGGTAGACCTCGTCCTGCCGGTGCGGCTGCTGCGGGTCCAGCTCCCCCGCGTCCAGTGCGTACAGCCCGACCGACATGTTCCTTTCGCGCAGGAACTGCAGATACGCACCGTCGTTGGCGGCACGCTCCGCCTCGAGTTCGTCCAGCCGGAATGCCTTCATCGTCCGTCCGCCCCTGCCATCGGTCCGATCACGTCTGCCACGATCAGACACATGAAGAATTTCCTCGTCAAGACGATCGCGAACGCCGGGGCCCTCGCCGTGGCGATCTGGCTGGTCCAGGACATCACACTCACCGGCGACAACACCGCGAAGAAGACCGTCACCCTGATCATCGTGGCCCTGCTCTTCGGCCTGGTGAACTTCTTCGTGAAGCCGATAGTCAAGCTGCTGACGCTTCCCCTCTTCATCCTCACGCTCGGCCTGATCACGCTGGTGGTCAACGCCCTGATGCTGCTGCTGACCTCCTGGCTCGCCGATGTCCTGGACCTGAACTTCCATGTGGAGGGCTTCTGGACGGCAGTGCTCGGCGGGTTGATCATCTCGATCGTGTCGTGGGCGCTGAACGTGGTGCTCCCCGACGGCAAGGACTGAACGCACGATGCCCTTCTCCGTCTGTTTCGTCTGCACCGGCAACATCTGCCGGTCGCCGATGGCCGAGTCCGTGTTCCGGGCCCGCCTGGAGGACGCCGGACTCGACGGCCTCGTCGTCGTGGACAGCGCCGGCACGGGAGGCTGGCACGAAGGCGACGGCGCCGATCCCCGCACGGTCACCGTCCTGCGGAACCACGGCTACGCGTCCGGTCACGCCGCCCGGCAGTTCCGCGCCTCGTGGTTCTCCCGGCTGGACCTGGTCATCGCTCTCGACGAAGGCCATCTGCGTGAGCTGCGCGGGCTGGCGCCGACCGCAGCGGACGCCTCGAAGGTGCGGCTGCTGCGCTCGTACGACCCGACCGCCGGTGACGACCTCGACGTCCCCGACCCGTACTACGGCGGAATGGACGGTTTCGAGGAATGCCTGGACATGGTGGAGGCCGCGAGCGAGGGACTGCTCGCCGCGGTGCGCGACGCGGTGGAGGAGAAGGCGGCATGAGCACGGGTGAGGGAACGAGGGCCGTACGGGCCGGTCTGCCGGAGCCGCAGAAGTACGAACCCACGCTGCCGGGGCCGGTCTTCGCGGCCCACTACCATCTGCCCGGCGAACCGACGGGACCGTACACCTACGGGCGGGACTCCAATCCCACCTGGACGCTGCTGGAGCAGGCCGTCGGGGAACTGGAGGCACCGGGGGAGACCGGGGTCGAGACCGTCGTCTTCGCCTCGGGCATGGCCGCCGTCTCCGCCGTCCTGCTGTCGCAGGTCCGGGCGGGCGACGCGGTGGTGCTGCCGGACGACGGCTACCAGGCGCTGCCCCTGGTGCGGGAGCAGTTGGAGGAGTACGGGGTCGAGGTGCGGACCGCGCCGACCGGCGGCGACGCCCAGCTCGCCGAGCTGGACGGGGCCAAACTGCTGTGGATCGAGACGCCCTCCAACCCGGGGCTCGACGTGTGCGACGTGCGACGGCTCGCGGACGCCGCACACGCCGGCGGCGCCCTGGTCGCGGTCGACAACACGCTCGCGACGCCGCTCGGCCAGCGCCCGCTCGCCCTCGGCGCGGACTTCGCGGTCGCCAGCGGCACCAAGGGCCTGACGGGCCATGGCGACCTGCTGCTCGGATACGTGGTGTGCCGGACCGCCGAACTGGCCGCCCGGGTCCGGCACTGGCGCAAGGTCGTGGGCGCGATCCCGGGCCCCATGGAGGCCTGGCTGGCCCATCGCTCGCTGGCCACGCTCCAGCTGCGGTCCGACCGGCAGTGTGCGAACGCCCTCGCCCTGGCCCGGGCGCTGGCCGCGCGGGCGGAGGTGACCGGACTGCGCTATCCCGGACTGCCCGAGGACCCCTCGCACAAGATCGCCTCGGAGCAGATGCGCCGGTTCGGCTCGGTGGTCTCCTTCGACCTGCCCGGCCGCGAGCACGCCGAGCGCTTCCTGGCGGAGGCACGTCTCGTCGACGACGCCACCAGCTTCGGCAGCGTGCGCTCCAGCGCCGAACGCAGGGGCCGCTGGGGCGGCGACGCCGTCTCCGAGGGCTTCATCCGCTTCTCGGCGGGCGTGGAGGACACGGACGACCTCGTCGCGGACGTGCTGCGGGCACTGGACGCGGCGGCGGACTGAGGCGCGGTGCACACCGGCGGCGGGTCCCCTGCCGCGGACACCGGCCGGAGGGCGTCCGGGCGGGCGCGAAGGACGGTCCGAGCCTCCCCCCTCATGGCTCGGACCGTCCCCCATCCGCACGCGGTTCCCAGGCCGGTGACACATGGCACCACGCACACTCCGCGCGTAGCGCCGCGTGCGGCGCCCTGGACCGGAAACCGCTCGAACAAGGCTAGTTGACTCTGCGTCAGTGTCCAATCACAGGAGCGACAGAGACCTATCGACTTATTTATAGTTGGACGATGGATCTGGCCCTGCTGCGCACGTTCGTCACGGTGCACCGGGCCGGCTCGTTCACCCGCGCCGCCGCGCTGCTCGGTCTCTCACAGCCCGCGGTGACGAGCCAGATACGGACCCTGGAACGGCAGCTGGGGCGACCGCTCTTCCTCCGTCAGGCGCGCGGAGTCACCCCGACGACCGTCGGCGACGAGCTGGCCCACCGGGCCGCCCCGCACCTCGACGCGCTCGTCGAGATCGTGGAGGCGGGTCTGGACGAGGAGTCCGGCGTACGTACCCTCCACCTCGCCGGGCCGCCCGAGTTCACCTCCGCGAGGGTGCTGCCCGCCTTGGCCCCACTGGTCTCGCAGGGCCTGGCGCTGCGGACGTCGTTCACGGGGAACGCCGAGGAGACGCTCGAGGGGCTGGCGGCCGGGCACCACGACCTCGCCGTGACCACGGCCCGGCCTCGGGGCGGCCTGCTCGCCCAGACCCCGCTCTGCGACGAGGAGCACGTCCTGGTCGCCTCACCGCGCTGGGCTGCCCGACTGGAGGACGGAGCTCTGCTGCGCAAGGGCGCCGTCGTGCTGGAACAGCTGCCGGTGATCGAGGTCCACGAGTCCCTGCCGTTCGTCTCCCGCTACTGGGCCTCGGTGTTCGACAGCCGCCCGCCCGCCGCGGCCGCCGTCATCGCACCCGATCTGCGGGCGGCGCTGGAGTCGGCCGCCGCCGGGGCCGGACTCGCCGTGCTGCCCCGCTACCTCTGCCTGGGCGCCCTGGAGGACGGCCGGCTGGTGGCCCTGCTCGAACCCCCCGTCCCACCACTGCGCACGTACTTCCTCGTCGTCCGGACCGGCACGCTCGCACTGCCGCACATCGCGCGTGCGCACGAGGAACTGTTGCTCGCCGCGGCCGCCTGGTGACGGCAGGCGACAGCGGGGTGGAGTGGAGTTTCAGAACGGGTGTCGTGGGCCACTCTCTGACCATGACCGAACGGCCAGTGGTCAAGCGCACCGCACGCGCCATCCTGCTCGACGGCGACGACCTCGTCCTGATCAAGCGCACCAAGCCGGGCATGGATCCGTACTGGATCACTCCGGGCGGCGGGGTCGAGCCCGGGGACGCGACCGTCGTAGAGGCCCTCCACCGGGAGGTGGACGAGGAACTCGGCGCCAAGATCGTCGATGTGGTGCCCTGCTTCGTGGACACCGTCGAGCACATCATCGACGGCGGCGTCTCGGGTGTGAAGGTGCAGCACTTCTTCGTCTGCCGTCTGGTGGCCATGGACGAGTCCCGGCGGCACGGCCCCGAAGTGGATGAGCCCTGCGGCGAGTACGAGATCGTCCGGGTGCCCTTCAACCGCGTCGGGATCGCCGCCGTGCATCTCGTTCCGCTCTCCCTGCGGCACTACCTGGACGGCAACATCGAGGGGGTCCGGGCGATGCACGCACCCGATCTGGGCTGAGCACGGGATCTCCCGGTCCGTGTGTTCATCGCCCGCCCGGCGTGCACGCACGCGCGGGAGTCGGCCGCGCCCTGCCTAGTCGGCCGCCGCCACGAGTTCCTCGAGCGAGTCGTGGCGGATGCGCTCCGACGGGATGCCGACGCCCCTGAGGGTGTCCACTCCGCTGCGGATCATCCCGACCGGGCCGGAGAGGAAGGCGTCGTACTCGTTCCAGGGCCCGTACTCGAGCACCGCGTCGGGCAGTTGTGTCCTTCCGTCCACGATGGGCCGCACCTGGAGCCACGGATGACTCTGCTGGAGCCGCAGCATGGTGTCGATGTCGTAGAGGTCGTGATCGCTGCGCGCTCCGTAGAACACCTCCACCGGACGACGCTCACCGTGCTCGGCGACGTCCTCCACCAACGCCTTGATCGGCGCGATTCCGGTACCGCCGCCCAGGCAGAGCATGCCGTTGTCGGTGGTGTGGTCGACGACCATCGATCCCGCCGGCGGGCCGAGGCGGAGCACGTCGCCGGGCCGTGCGTGGTGGACCAGGGCGTTGGAGACCCAGCCTGCCGGGACGGCCTTCACATGGAACGAGAGCAGTCCGTCGGACCGGGGCGCTCCCGCGAAGGAGTAGTGCCGCCAGATCCTCGGCCACCACGGGGTCTCCAGACTCGTGTACTGGCCGGCCAGGAACGGGTACGGCTGGTCGGGGCGCACCGTGACCACCGCGATGTCCGGGGTTCTCAGGTCATGGGACACCACCTCGGCGTGCCACCAGGCGGGCGCGTGCCGCTCGTTCTCCGCGGCCGAGTCGATCATTATCTGGGAGATGGTCGTGTACGTGCGGACCCAGGCGGCTTCGGTCTCCTCGTTCCAGGTCGTCGTCGCATAGCGGGTCAGTGCTCCGATGAGCGCCTCGCCGACGGCCGGGTAGTGCGCGGGCTGGGTGCCGTACTTCCGGTGGCCACGGCCGAGATGCTCGAGGTAGTCGACCAGGACGGGCGTGTTGTCCATGTGCTCGGCGGCGGTGAGCAGCGCCTTCAGGAGCCGGTCGCGCTGGGTGTCCATGGCGGCCGGGAAGAGGGACCGCAGATCGGGATGGCGGACGAACAGCAACGCGTAGAAGTAGGAGGTGACCTTGTCGGCGACCGGGGCGATCTCCTCCATGGTGCGCCGGATGAGGACAGCGTCGGGGGACGCCTTCTGGTCGGAGACTCCGGGGAACAGACCGGAGCCGGGCCTGCCGGCACCGGCGGCCGGGTCGGGCCCGTGATGCGGGGCGCCACCCCCGTGGGGCGGGCCGGCCTGGTGCGCGTGGGGAGACGGAGCGCTCTGGTGAGGCGCGGCGCCGCCGTAGGGGTGGGCGCCGTGCTGGGGCGCGGCTGTGTGCTGCGGCGGGGCAGCGTGGTGGGGCGCGGCGTTCCCATAGGTGGAAGGGGCACCGTAGGCGCCACCGCTGCCGTACGGGGCGGAGGGCGGCGCAGGCGTCTCACGCGGCGCCGCGGCCGGCGGCACCTGGGGCCCGGGGGTGGTACGCGTCTGCGGGACGGTGACCCCGCGCGACGGGGTTCCGGCCGCACGCTCGGCACCCGTGCCGACGGGGCGGATCGAGGCGACCGGTCGGCTGGGGGTGGCTATTCGCCCGTCTTCCGCGGCCGGTTCGGTTCCCTCGTGGGCGGAGCCCTCGGCGCCGGAAGGCCGGCCTTCGGCAGGCTGCTTCCGAGGGGTGAACCAGCCTCCCCCGCCCTTCGCGCCGTTGTCGCCGGAGGTCCCGTTGTCGGCCGACGTGGTGGTCGGAGCGTCCATTGTGTGCCTCGCCTCGAACATCTCTGGTCGGTCTGCGCACTTCCGCTGGTCCGGAAGGCGCCTCGATTTCCCCGCTCTGTTCTCAATGACTCGTGCCCGCCCACATTAGCCTTCGCGATTATGGGATTCGGGCGAGTGGGACCGGATGGTGACGTTGCCCGCAGCGCTCGTCGTCGCAGCATGCCAGCTCCAGCACGGCGGCGGACAAAGAGCGGAAAGTCCGGGTATCCCCACCCGCTTTCCCGTTAGGCTGCATCGCACCCGTGTCCGTCTACGCGGCCGGGACTCGGGTCTCGGTGGATATGTCCCCGTACCCGGAACCGACAATGGAATCGCACCAGTTCGCAGGCCTCCAGCAGATCGCGTCCCCGTCCGGTGTGGTGTGGCGAGCCCGGACAGATGATGGTCCGCATTCATCGCCTCCGCAACGGTCACCACGGCAAAGATCTGCGTATCGGGCACCGAATCGGGAGGAACGTCCGGGCCGTTCGGCAACCGTCCCGATCTCTGCACAGAGCCCCTTCGTGACCTTCACCTCTTGGCAGCACGGAAATGCAGGACGGGTCGACCGGCTCCATGAACGGAACGGCCCAGGGACATGGACCCGAAGGCCTGCGTGCTCCGGATCGTCGAAGTCCTCCCGAAGGAATCGCGCTTCGCCGTGCACGCCGGAAGTACACGCGCCTACTCCCCTCGTCAGACGCGAAGCCGGTCCGGCCCCGGCACCGTGTTTCACGTGAAACCACTCAAACGCCCCGCTCGGCGGGCCTTCCTCGTCGTCCATGCATCGGCTTCAGCGGGCTGGCTCGGGCTGTCGCTCGGTCTGCTGGGGCTGAGCGTCACCGCGCTGGTCTCCGGATCACCGGCCGCTACAGAAGCCTCGTACCGTTCGATGGCCGTCTTCGCGAACTGGCTGATGATTCCCGTCGCTCTGCTCACCTTCGGCAGCGGACTGGTCCTCTCCCTGGGAACACCCTGGGGCCTGGCTCGCTATCGCTGGGTCTGGACCAAGTTCTGGCTGACCCTGGCGACCACCGGGCTCACCGCGTTCTCGCTCCGCCCCGGCGTGAATGCCGCGGCCGACCAGGCTGCGGCGGGGCTGCCAGTGGCAGATGGCGCAGGCCTCCTGGCCGCCCCGGTCGTCTCGCTGTGCACATACGTCTTCATGACCGCGATCTCCCTACTCAAACCGTGGGGCATGACGCGTCGGGGCCGGCGCCTGCGGAGCCCGGCCACTTCCCCGAAAGGGGTGGACGGAAGATCACTGCGTCAGACAGCCTGACCTCATGTCAACTCCGCTCACCGAGCTCCCCGTCCGGCGTCTGACCCCTGCGGATCTGCAGTCCTGCGCGAATCTCTCCGAGGACCGGGGATGGCCGCGCGAGGAACACAAATGGGGTCTGCTGCTCGCCGCGGGCACGGGGTACGGCATCGACGACCCCGATGGCAAGGGTCTCGTCGCAGGATGCGTGGTGACCTCGTACGGCCCGGGCCTCGCCGCCCTCGGCATGGTGCTCGTGGCCGAGCGGTACGCCCGGCAGGGCATCGGGCGTCGTCTGATGCGGTACGTGCTCGGCGAAGCAGGCGAGACTCCCCTGACGCTGCATGCCACGCCGAACGGGCAGCCACTGTACGAAGAGCTGGGCTTCACCCATGTCGGTCGCGCCGAGATGGTCCGGGGCCGCTTCCGCCCCTCGGGTCCGGCACCCCGGTCGGTTACCCGGCCGGCCACGGCGGAGGACCTCCAGGCGATCCTGCGTCTGGACGCCGAGGTGTTCGGCGTGGACCGCACACACATCCTCGCCCGGCTGCCCGCCTTCGCCGACCAGTTGAGGATCGCGGAGGCCGATGGTGTTCTGACGGGGTACGCGGCCGCCTGGCCGAACATGGATACCCACGTCGTCGGCCCTCTGATCGCACGTGACACGGACACGGCGAAGTCTCTGATCACCTCGCTCGCCACGGGAACGGAACGTCCGCTGCGTACGGACATCGATGTGCGGCACGAGGAGCTGCTCACATGGCTGAAGGCGAGCGGCCTCGAGCCGATCGCCTTCAATGCCGTGATGCTCCGCGGAGCTCCCGCCCTCCCGGGCGACTGGGCCCGCCGCTTCGCGCCCCTGACGGTCGCGGCGGGCTGAGCCCGGGGCAGGCCCACCGCCGAGGGGCGCCGGAGGGGCCGCCTCAGCGGGCGAGCGCCTCCAGTGCCGCGGCCGCGAACCCGTGATCCTGCTCGGGGGCGCCTCCGCCGATGCCGATCGCACCGATGAGGCGACCGTCCCGACGTACCGGAACGCCACCCGCAATGAAGAGGAGCGGACGGTCCAGGGCCGTCGGCAGGGTGTGGAAGGGGCCGCCGGGCTGGACGGCGTCCACGAGGTCCCCGGTGGGCGCATTGAGCTGGAGTGCCGTGTAGGCCTTGCGGGTGCTGGTCTCGCCGGCGATGAGTACGGCGCGGTCGTCACGGCGGAAAGCCAGCAGATGGCCCCCCGCGTCGAGGACCGTGATCGCGACGGTCACGTCGGCGGCCTCGGCCGCCGCGCGGGCAGCCGCGACGAGAGTCTCGGCGTCCTCGGTGGTCAGCGAGGCGACGGCGGTGGTGACTGCGGTGGCGGTCATGGAGATCTCCTGGTGCTTTCTGTCGGAAGCTGAGGGCGTGGCGGAGTTGCGGGCGCGGGCCGAGGGCAGCCCAGGGGGCTGCCGTGGTCATCACGGACGTGACGTCAGTGGCGGCCTGTGGCGATCGGAACCGGCTCGGAGGCGGCCGATCCCGCGATCACCCGGCTGGCCCTGCGTCCGTCCCGGCGCTCGAGGGCGCTGGAGAGCACCGCCAGGACCAGCGCCGAACCGGCGAGCAGCGCGCCCACCCAGTTCGGAGCGGTGAAGCCGAGACCGGCCGCGATGACGATGCCGCCCAGCCAGGCGGCGAGCGCGTTGCCGAGGTTGAAGGCGCCGATGTTGACGGCCGAGGCCAGAGTGGGCGCTCCCGACGCCTGGTCGAGGACGCGCTTCTGGAGCGGCGGGACGGTGGCGAAGCCCAGCCCACCCACGAGCGCGATGGTCACGGCCGCCGCGATCTTGTTCTGCGCGGTGAAGGTGAACAGTGCCAGCACCATGGCCAGGGATCCGAGCGAGACGTACAGCAGCGGCATCAGCGCGCGATCGGCGAACTTCCCACCGATCAGGTTGCCGCCGACCATGCCCAGGCCGAAGAGAACGAGCAGCCAGGTCACGGAGCCATCGGCGAAGCCTGCGACCTCGGTCATCATCGGCGTGATGTAGGTGATCGCGGCGAAGACGCCGCCGAAGCCGAGCACCGTCATCGCCATGGCCAGCAACACCTGCACATTGCGGAAGGCGGCCATCTCGTGTCGCAGCCGTACCCCTTCGGGCCTGGGCTGCTCCGGAACCAGCTTGGCGACGCCCGCGAGTCCCAGTACGCCGAGTCCGGCCACGATCAGGAACGTGGCTCGCCAGCCGATGCTCTGGCCGATGAAGGTGCCCAACGGGACGCCGACGACATTCGCGACGGTCAGGCCGGTGAACATCATCGCGATCGCACCGGCCTTCTTCTCCGGAGCCACCAGGTCGGCCGCGACGACCGAGCCGATGCCGAAGAAGGCTCCGTGAGCGAGCGAGGCCACCACACGGCCGGCGAGCATGACGCCGAAGACGGGAGCGACGGCCGAGAGCACGTTGCCCACGATGAAGAGGCCCATCAGCAGCATCAGCATCCGCTTGCGGGACATCTTGGTGCCGAGGACGGTCATCAGAGGTGCCCCCAGGACCACTCCGAGGGCATACCCGGTCACGAGGAAGCCGGCGGTGGGTATCGAGACCTGGTAGTCGTTCGCGACCTCGGGCAGCAAGCCCATGATCACGAACTCGGTGGTTCCGATACCGAATGCCCCGATGGCGAGGGCGAGGAGGGCGAGCGGCATGGGGTGGTCACCTTCTCAAACGATTGCACTTGCGCCTTACAAGCGTCGACAATAATTGCAGACGCATTTAATTGCAAGCGCGGGCTATTGCATCAGTCGTCTACTCTTGGAGTCGCGCCACTCCGCAGGGGTCGAGGCCCCGGCCCGCAGACACTCCTGGACGGAACGGAGGAGAGATCGATGACAGCGACGGACCCGGCACTCACCGCACTCGCCCAGAGCTGGTGCGCACTCTCCCTGCTGCACGGCAGGATCGAGAGCCACATCGAGCGGGCCCTCCAGTCGCATCACGATCTGAGCGTGCGCGAGTACTCGCTGCTGGACGTGCTCAGCCGTCAGCACAGCGGCCCGGGCGGCCACCTCCAGATGAAGCAGGTCGCCGACGCCGTGGTGCTCAGCCAGAGCGCCACCACCCGCCTCGTCACCCGGCTCGAGGACCGTGGGCTGCTCAGCCGCTACCTGTGCGACACGGACCGCCGCGGTATCTACACCGACGTCACCGAGGCCGGACTCGAACTGCTCGCGTCGGCCCGGCCGACGAACGACCGTGCACTGCGTGAGGCGCTCGACGAAGCGGCGAAGGACCCAGAGCTGGCTCCGCTCGTCCGGGCGGTCGAAGAGCTGAAGATTCCCGCATCCACGGTTGCGGCCCCTGCCGGCGCCTCCGTGTGACGAACCGCCCCTGCGCGTGGTGATCGGCGGCGCATAGGGTGCGGATCATGAGCGATCTGCGGATACGGCCCGCCTCCCCCTCCGACATCCCCGCGATCGTGGCGATGCTCGCCGACGATCCGCTGGGAGCGCAGCGCGAGTCGCTCGACGACCCGACCCCCTACCTGGCTGCGTTCGCACGACTCGCAGAAGACCCGAACCAGCACCTCGTGGTCGCCGACCGTGACGGCCGTACCGTCGGCACCCTGCAGCTCACCATCATTCCGGGGCTGTCCCGCCGCGGCGCCACCCGCTCGATCATCGAAGCGGTGCGGATCCATGCCGACGAGCGGGGCAGCGGGCTCGGCACCCAGCTCATCGAGTGGGCGGTCGAGGAGTCACGGCGACAAGGCTGCCGCCTGGTCCAGTTGACGTCCGACGTTTCCCGCACCGACGCCCACCGCTTCTACGAGCGCCTGGGGTTCGAGGCATCGCACCTGGGCTTCAAGCTGGTGCTCTGACACCTTGACCGGACCCGGCCGGCAACGGGGTTTCACGTGAAACGGCCACTCCGGCCGGGACGGAAGGTCCCGACCAGGGGCATGTGGAAGCCGCTCGTCAGCTGGACAGACCCCGCCAGCCTCCCTCGTCCACGCCACCGGGCACCTCGGCAGCCGGGTCGTACGGATCCCTGGTGAAGACGAAGGAGCCCAGGTCGAGATGGATCAACCCGCCGTCCGGACGGCGCACCACGCGCAGGGTTTCGCCCGCGAAGTACCCGTCCAGCCCGGTCCATGTCCCGTTCTGGCCGGCGCGGAACCGCGAGCCCCGGCCGTTGCCCGACAAGGGGTACAACTCGACGCCGCACTCCGCGACGAGCTTCAGCCCGAAGGCTGAGGTTCCCCAGTACCAGGCGCCCGTCAGCTCCAGCAGCGCCTCGTCCACCACCGGCATAGGGCGCCAAGGCTCCGGGAACCGAGGCTCCGCCTCCACAACGATGTGGACGAGATCCGCCGCCGCGGCCGCCGGAAGCGGACCCGATGTCGCATTGGCGAGCACCACCGCGGCCACGCCCTCCTCCGCGTCCGCCCAGAGGCAGGCGACGAATCCCGGCAACGACCCTGTGTGGCCGATGAGCGTACGCCCGTTCCTTCGGACGATCTGAAGGCCGAGTCCGTAGGTGCTGTCCCAGTCCCCGGCTTCCGCCGGGGCGGACGCCGTCCGCATCTCGCGTACGGAACCCGGGCCCAGCACCCGTTCATCGCCTTCGACGAGGAATCCGGCGAACCGGCAGAGGTCCGCGGCGGTCGACCAGAGCTGACCCGCCGGGGCCATCAGTCCCAGGTCCTGGGCCGGTTCGGACATCAACGCATCCGCCCACGGGTGCACCGCCCATCCGCTCGCATGAGGCTGCTGGGGGTCGCAGCTCGTACGGCGCATACCCAGCGGCTCAAGGAGCTCACATCGCAGTACCTCCTCCCACGGCTTCCCCCGAACCGCCTCGATCAGTGAACCCAGCAGCGTGTAACCGGTGTTGGAGTAGTGGTGGCGCCGACCGGCCGGGTGCACCACTGGCCGCTCACCGAGCACATCGGCCAGTTCCGGGCGAAGCGATCCGGGCGGGCGCTCCCACCACGGGGCCGGACTCTCGGCCGCAAGACCCGCACTGTGGGAGAGGAGTTGGGCAATGGTCGCCTCCCCCACGCCCGTTCCCGGCAGGTACTTGTCGAGCGGATCGTTCAGATCGAGCAGTCCTTCGTCCCGCAGCCTCAGGACGAGCACGGCGGTGAACGTCTTGGTGAGGGAACCGATGCGGTACTGGGTGTCCGCGTCCGGCGCGTCTTCCTCGGTACAACTGCGGGCGCCGCTCCACACGGGACGTCCGTCCCTGGCGACCGCCCCGACGAGAGACGGGGCGCGCCCCTCGGACTGTGCGACGGCGACACGGTGCAGCAGGGCGCGCTCGGTGCTGGGCAGCAGCGCTTCGAAAGGTGAGGTCATGGACCAGATCTATCCGACAGCGCGGTCCGGGTCGACCGCACCCCGCTGCCGAGCCCGGACACTCAGGTCTGGGCCATGTCCACGAAGCGCGAGTAGTGGCCCTGGAACGCGACCGTGATGGTCGCCGTCGGACCGTTTCGGTGCTTGGCCACGATCAGGTCCGCCTCGCCCGCGCGCGGCGATTCCTTCTCGTAGGCGTCCTCCCGGTGCAGCAGGATGACCATGTCCGCGTCCTGCTCGATGGAGCCGGACTCGCGCAGGTCCGAGACCATCGGCTTCTTGTCCGTACGCTGCTCGGGACCACGGTTCAGCTGCGAGAGGGCGATCACCGGGACCTCCAGCTCCTTGGCCAGCAGCTTGAGGTTTCGGGACATGTCCGAGACCTCCTGCTGCCGGCTCTCCGCCCGCTTGGAGCCACCGGACTGCATCAGCTGCAGATAGTCGATGACGACGAGCCTCAGATCGTTGCGCTGCTTGAGACGCCGGCATTTCGCGCGGATCTCCATCATCGAGAGGTTCGGGGAGTCGTCGATGTAGAGCGGCGCCTGGGAGACATCCGGCATACGACGGGCGAGCCGGGTCCAGTCCTCGTCCGTCATCGTGCCGGAGCGCATGTGGTGCAGGGCGACGCGCGCCTCGGCGGACAGCAGTCGCATCGCGATCTCGTTGCGCCCCATCTCGAGGGAGAAGATCACGCTGGGCAGATTGTTCTTGATCGACGCCGCCCGTGCGAAGTCCAGCGCGAGCGTCGACTTGCCCATCGCGGGACGGGCGGCGATGACGATCATCTGGCCGGGGTGCAGACCGTTGGTCAACGAGTCGAAGTCGGTGAACCCGGTCGGGACTCCGGTCATCTCGCCACTGCGGGAGCCGATCGCCTCGATCTCGTCGAGGGCTCCCTCCATGATCTCGCCGAGCGGCAGATAGTCCTCGCTGGTGCGCTGCTCGGTAACCGCATAGATCTCGGCCTGGGCCGAGTTCACGATCTCGTCGACGTCGCCGTCGGCCGCGTATCCCATCTGTGTGATGCGCGTGCCCGCCTCGACCAGGCGTCGCAGTACGGCACGCTCGTGCACGATCTCCGCGTAGTACGAGGCGTTCGCGGCCGTCGGAACCGACTGGACGAGCGTGTGCAGATAGGAGGCCCCGCCGACACGGGTGATCTCACCGCGCTTGGTCAGCTCGGCGGCGACGGTGATGGGGTCCGCAGGCTCGCCCTTGGCGTAAAGATCGAGGATCGCCTGGTAGACGGTCTCGTGCGCGGGCCGGTAGAAGTCATGGCCCTTGATGATCTCGACGACGTCGGCGATGGCGTCCTTGGACAGGAGCATGCCGCCGAGGACGGACTGTTCGGCGTCGAGGTCCTGCGGGGGAACTCGTTCGAAGCCCGGTGAACCGTCGTCCCACGCGACGCTCTCGCGTCCGCGCTCGTGCTGCTCCTCGCGGCCGCCGCGTCCACGGCCCTCTCCTCGGCGGGGCCGGGAGACGGGCAGACGGTCACCCGGACCGAGATCGGTCCAGGGCTCGTCAAGGGGCTCGGGAACGCTCACCGGCCGCCTCCTCCCGTCCGCTCCGCGGACCTCTGCGTGGCACTCTTTTTAGGACACGGCACTGACAACACGAGAGGCCCGATTCCGCTTCGCGGCACATCGGGCGCCGGTCCACGGTAGGGCCGTCGGCACCGTCAGCCAATCTGGTTATCCACAGGCCGTGTGGACGACGGAGCAGATGCTGTGGAGAACCCTGCGGAACCTGTGCACGGAGCGGGGGACAGCACTGTGGACAAAGTCATAGGACTCACTTCACACCTACTCTGACCTGCTTCTTTTCCGTCCACCGGCTGTGGGGGAGAAAAACTTCCCCAGCCGGATCAAGATCAGAACAAACGGCGCACAGCAGAAGCCGCATCCCGGGATTCGGTAAGGACTACTGCCTCATTGCATCTCTTACCTGTGGAAGATTAGATTGGTGCCCATGACACAGGCCCCTGCGGCGTCCAGATCCAGCCGCCGACGACATGATCGCGAGATCATCGCGCTCGCCGTCCCAGCCTTCGGAGCGCTCGTCGCAGAGCCCCTGTTCGTGATGGTCGACAGCGCGATCGTGGGCCATCTCGGGACCCCACAGCTCGCCGGACTGGGTATCGCGGCCGCTCTGCTGATGACGGCCGTCAGTGTCTTCGTCTTCCTCGCCTATGCCACCACCGCCGCAGTCGCACGCCGAGTGGGCGCGGGCGATCTGAGCGCCGCCATCCGCCAGGGCATGGACGGCATCTGGCTGGCGCTGCTGCTCGGAGCCGCAGTCGTCGCGGTCACGTTGCCCGCGGCACCATGGCTGGTCAACGTCTTCGGAGCGTCCGACACGGCCGCTCCTTACGCCATCACCTATCTGCGCATCTCGAGCTTCGGCATCCCCGCCATGCTCGTGGTCATGGCTGCCACCGGTGTCCTGCGCGGCCTCCAGGACACCCGTACTCCCCTGTATGTGGCGATCGGTGGCTTCGCCGCCAACGGGGCCCTCAATCTCGGCCTTGTCTACGGCGCTGGGCTCGGCATCGCCGGCTCCGCCTGGGGCACGGTCATCGCCCAGTGCGGAATGGCCGCCGCCTACCTCGTGGTGGTCATCCGCGGCGCACATCGCCACGGCGCCTCGCTGCGCCCGGACGCCGGCGGCATACGGGCGAGTGCCCAGGCAGGTGTGCCGCTGCTCATCCGTACGCTCTCCCTGCGAGCCGTGCTGCTGATCGCCACCGCCGTCGCCGCCCGTCTGAGCGACACCAGCATCGCCGCGCACCAGATCATCCTCTCGCTGTGGAGCCTTACGGCCTTCGCTCTGGACGCGATCGCGATCGCCGGCCAGGCCATCATCGGCCGCTATCTGGGCGCCGACGATCCCGCCGGTGCGCGAGCCGCGTGTCGGCGCATGGTGGAGTGGGGAATCGCCTCGGGCGTAGTGCTCGGAGTCCTGATCGTGCTGGCACGTCCGCTGTTCATCCCCCTCTTCACCAGCGACCCCGCGGTGAGGGACGCCCTGCTGCCGGCACTGCTCGTGGTGGCCCTGTCCCAGCCCATCGCCGGTGTGGTGTTCGTTCTCGACGGTGTGCTGATGGGCGCCGGTGACGGCCCCTATCTGGCTGGGGCCATGCTGGTCACCCTCGCGGTGTTCGCGCCGGCTGCCTTCCTGGTGCCGGTCCTCGGCGGCGGGCTCACCGCCCTCTGGTGGGCCATGACCCTCATGATGGCGGTCCGTTTGGCGACCCTTTGGCTACGGGCCCGCTCAGGCCGCTGGATCGTGACGGGAGCAACGCGCTGACGAGCGGTGTTTCACGTGAAACGCCGCTTCCCCTCGCGGGATCCGGCTCCCCATGGCGGTGAAGCGTCCGCAGGCACGGTCATGGCGCGTACCTGAGCGACAAGCGCGCCACGTACAACAAGAGGGCCGCACCCGGACGGGTGCGGCCCTCTCATGCTGCTCTGCGGGCAGTCGCTCAGGCGGCGACGACCTCGACGCCGAGCTTCGCGGCGACCTCGGGGTGCAGGCGCACGGACACCTGGTGCGAGCCCAGGGTCTTGATCGGCGCACCGAGCTCGACACGACGCTTGTCGACCTCCGGGCCACCGGCGGCCTTGATCGCCGAAGCGATGTCGCCCGGGGTGACGGAGCCGAACAGGCGGCCGGCGTCGCCGGAGCGAACGGCCAGACGCACCTTCACGCCCTCGAGGCGGGCCTTGATCTCGTTGGCCTGCTCGATGGTCGCGATCTCGTGGATCTTGCGGGCGCGGCGAATCTGCTCGACGTCCTTCTCGCCACCCTTGGTCCAGCGGATCGCGAAACCGCGCGGGACCAGGTAGTTGCGAGCGTAGCCGTCCTTGACGTCGACGACGTCGCCGGCAGCGCCGAGGCCGGAAACCTCGTGGGTGAGGATGATCTTCATGTTTCTGTCACCCTTCCCTTAGCGCGCGGTGGACGTGTAGGGCAGCAGCGCCATCTCACGGCTGTTCTTGACGGCCGTGGCGACGTCACGCTGGTGCTGCGTGCAGTTGCCGGTCACGCGGCGGGCACGGATCTTGCCGCGGTCGGAAATGAACTTCCGCAGCATGTTCGTGTCCTTGTAGTCCACGTACGTGACCTTGTCCTTGCAGAAAGCGCAGACCTTCTTCTTCGGCTTGCGCACAGGCGGCTTCGCCATGGTGTTTCTCCTGTGTGATCAAGAAGTTGGGGTACGAGCTCCCCAGGGAACGGATCCCTAGAAAGGAGGCTCGTCCGAGTAGCCGCCGCCGGAGCCTCCGCCCCAGCCGCCACCGCCGCCGCCCTGCTGCTGCTGACCGCCGGCCGGCGCACTGGTGGCCCAGGGGTCGTCGGCGGGAGCACCGCCGCCGCCCTGCTGCTGGCCACCGCCGGGACCGCCGCCCCAGCCGCCGCCCTGCTGCTGGCCACCGCCGTAGCCGCCCTGGCCACCGCGGCCGGTCGTCTTGGTGACCTTGGCCGTGGCGTTCTTGAGGCTGGGGCCGACTTCCTCGACGTCCAGCTCGTAGACCGTGCGCTTGACTCCCTCACGGTCCTCGTAGGACCGCTGCTTCAGCCGGCCCTGCACGACGACGCGCATGCCTCGCTGGAGCGACTCGGCGACGTTCTCCGCCGCCTGACGCCAGACCGAGCAGGTGAGGAAGAGGCTCTCGCCGTCCTTCCACTCGTTGGTCTGGCGGTCGAAGGTGCGGGGGGTGGACGCGACACGGAACTTCGCGACCGCCGCACCGGACGGGGTGAAGCGCAGCTCGGGGTCGTCGACGAGATTGCCGACGACCGTGATGACGGTCTCGCCTGCCATGGGTGAACCTCTCGGCGGGATTGCTTCTGGCTGCTTGCTGCTACTCGAACCCGATGACCTCTGAGCTAGGTGCTCAGTGGGTCTCGGGACGGAGGACCTTGGTCCGGAGGACCGACTCGTTCAGGTTCATCTGGCGGTCGAGCTCCTTGACGACCGCAGGCTCGGCCTGCAGGTCGATGACCGAGTAGATGCCCTCGGGCTTCTTCTTGATCTCGTAAGCGAGACGACGACGGCCCCAGGTGTCGACCTTCTCGACCTTTCCGTTGCCCTCACGGACGACGGAGAGGAAGTTCTCGATCAGCGGGGAGACAGAACGCTCCTCGAGATCGGGGTCGAGGATGACCATCACCTCGTAGTGACGCATGTGGAACCCACCTCCTTTGGACTCAGCGGCCACGGTCGTTCCGTGGCAGGAGGGTCGTGATGCGTTGAGCATCGATGCCTACGCAGTAAATCAGGCGGCACTGACAGTCGGCCTCGCCATCCGTGTGGGAGCGCGAGGGACCGAGTGCTGGCCTGGGCAGACACCGGTGCAGACGGTACACAGTACCCGCACACCCTCTTCCGGTTGAAATCCGGCCTCCACCCACCGCACCCTGTACGCATCGGGTGTGGGCGGCGTCACAGTACGCCGCCCTCCGGGAATGCCAGGAGGTGCTTCATGGCGCAATCGCAACCGAATCCCACCGGCTCTCTCCTCGCCACCGACGGCAAGCCCCATCCACTCCAGGACACGCTGATGGTCGTGACCCTGGTCCTGGGTGTGGTGGCGTTCGTGACGGCGCAGTTCGACAACCTTCACCTGCTCAGTTCCTGGTCCGGACTCATCGGGATCCTCACGGGCGCGTACGGCCAGTTCATCTCGGTCACCACGCGCGAACGCTTCCTTCTGGTCATCGGGCTGGGGGCCTCGGCCGTCGGCTTCTTCCTCGGGATGGCGCGCGGTGGGCTCTTCGGCGGCCTGATCGGCTACTAGCACTCGTCACCCGCGGCCACGCGGGGCGCTTCCCCGGCCAGTAGGCTTCGGCGCGAGAGCCGGAGCCCCTGACCCATGGGGACACACCAGCCGAGGAGCGCCCCGCATGAGCCTGACCCTGAGGACCATCAGCCGAGAGCAGCATCTGGCGTACATCCAGAGCCTGCCTTCGGCGAGTCACTGCCAGGTCCCGGCATGGGCTGACGTCAAGACGGAATGGCGCTCCGAGAACCTCGGCTGGTTCGACAAGAGCGGGCAGCTCGTCGGCGCCGGCCTCGTGCTCTACCGCCAGCTTCCCAAGATCAAGCGCTACCTGGCCTATCTGCCCGAGGGCCCGGTGATCAACTGGTATGCGCCCAACCTGGAGGACTGGCTCCAGCCGATGCTGGCGCACCTCAAGCACCAGGGTGCCTTCTCCGTGAAGATGGGCCCGCCGGTCGTGATCCGCCGCTGGGACGCCCCGGCGATCAAGGCGGGCATCCAGGACCCGGACGTGAAGCGCCTGCGTGACGTGGAGGCGACCCACATCGAGCCCCGTGCCTTCGAGGTCGCGGACCGGCTCCGCAAGATGGGCTGGCAGCAGGGCGAGGACGGCGGCGCCGGCTTCGGTGACGTGCAGCCGCGGTACGTCTACCAGGTGCCGCTGGCCAACCGGTCGCTCGACGACGTGCTCAAGGGCTTCAACCAGCTGTGGCGCCGGAACATCAAGAAGGCCGAGAAGGCCGGCGTCGAGGTCGTCCAGGGCGGCTACGAGGACCTGGCCGAGTGGCAGCGCCTCTACGAGATCACGGCCGAGCGCGACCGCTTCCGGCCCCGCCCGCTCTCGTACTTCCAGCGGATGTGGACGGTCCTGAACTCCGAGGACCCCAACCGCATGCGTCTGTACTTCGCACGGCACAACGGGGTGAACCTCTCGGCGGCGACGATGCTCGTCGTCGGCGGGCACGTCTGGTACTCGTACGGCGCGTCCGACAACATCGGACGCGAGGTCCGGCCCTCGAACGCGATGCAGTGGCGGATGCTGCGCGACGCCTACGCCATGGGCGCCACCGTCTACGACCTGCGCGGCATCAGCGACTCGCTCGACGAGTCCGACCACCTCTTCGGGCTGATCCAGTTCAAGGTCGGCACCGGCGGCGAGGCCGTCGAGTACGTCGGCGAATGGGACTTCCCGCTGAACAAGCTCCTGCACAAGGCGCTCGACATCTACATGTCGCGCCGCTGATCCTTCCCTGACCTCGCTCATACCTCTGATACACCGCTGCCACCAGAAAGGTTCCGGACCCGGCGATGGCGCTCTCCCTCTACGTCGACACCGCGCGCTGGCGGGCACACCAGAAGTCTGTGATCGACCAGTTCCCGGGACTCGTTCCGGTCTGCAAGGGCAACGGCTACGGGTTCGGCCACGAGCGTCTCGCCGAAGAGGTGACCCGCTTCGGCGCGGACATGCTCGCCGTCGGCACCACCTACGAGGCGGCACGGATCAAGGACTGGTTCGGCGGCGACCTCCTCGTGCTCACGCCGTTCCGCCGCGGCGAGGAGCCCGTGCCGCTGCCCGACCGCGTCATCCGCTCGGTCTCGTCCGTCGACGGGGTGCACGCCCTGGTCGGCGCGCGGGTCGTGATCGAGTGCATGAGCTCGATGAAGCGGCACGGCGTCTCGGAGCACGAGCTGAACCAGCTGCACTCCGCGATCGAGGACGTCCGGCTCGAGGGCTTCGCGCTCCATCTGCCCCTGGACCGCACGGACGGCTCCGACGCGGTCGAGGAGGTCATCGGCTGGATGGACCGGCTGCGGGCCGCACGGCTGCCGCTGCACACCATGTTCGTGAGTCATCTGCGGGCCGACGAACTCGCCCGGCTTCAGCAGCAGTTCCCGCAGACCCGGTTCCGTGCGCGGATCGGAACCCGGCTCTGGCTCGGCGACCACGAGGCCACCGAATACCGGGGGGCCGTCCTCGACGTCACCCGTGTGGCCAAGGGCGACCGCTTCGGATACCGCCAGCAGAAGGCCGCCTCGGACGGCTGGCTGGTGGTCGTCGCCGGCGGCACGTCACACGGAGTGGGTCTGGAGGCCCCCAAGGCCCTCCACGGCGTCATGCCGCGCGCCAAGGGCGTCGCCCGGGCGGGCCTCGCGACCGTCAACCGCAATCTGTCGCCGTTCGTCTGGGCGGGCAGGCAGCGGTGGTTCGCGGAGCCTCCGCACATGCAGGTCTCGATCCTCTTCGTCCCCGCCGACTCGACGGAACCGAAGGTCGGGGACGAGCTGGTCGCACACCTGCGCCACACGACGACCCAGTTCGACCGTCTGGTCGACCGCTAGCGGTCGTGGGCCCCTCTGGGGCCACCCGACGTCCGAGAGGGCAGAGGGAGGGCAGCGAGGCCGGCTCAGTGGGCCGCCGAACCGGTCGTCCCCCATTCCACCCGCGGCCCCTCCACGGCATGCGCCGCGTGCCGCGGCGGGTGCGCCGCCTGGCCGAGCACGAAGACGTCCGGCGACCCGTCCAGAACGCCGCCGGACGGGTCGTCCGAGCCGTCCTGCCGCACCACGTCCCGCTCGGGCATCAGGGCGTCCCGCACGACCACAGCACACAGGTAGAGCGTGCCCAGCAGGTGCAGGGCGATCGCCAACTGGTAGCCCTCCGGAGGAAGCCCCTGGTGCTTGTCCCCGCTCGTCGTGTACGCGAGGTACATCCAGATGCCCAGGAAGTACATGACCTCGCAGGCCTGCCAGATCAGGAAGTCCCGCCAGCGCGGCCTCGCCAGCGCGGCGAGGGGGATCAGCCACAGCACGTACTGCGGCGAGTAGACCTTGTTGGTGAGGACGAACGCCGCCACGACCAGGAAGGCGAGCTGTGCGAACCGCGGTCTGCGCGGGGCGGTGAGGGCCAGTCCCGCGATGCCGGCGCAGGCCAGGAGCATCAGAACCGTCGCATAGGTGTTGACCGTGTCGACCTCGATCGACTCGCCCGTGCGCTGCGTGATGATCAGCCAGAAGGACCCGAAGTCGACCTGCCGCTCCTGGCTGAACGTGTAGAACTTCTTCCACCCCTCGGGCGCAGCCAGCATCACCGGCAGATTCACCACCAGCCAGGCCCCCGCCGCGCCGAGGAGTGCCGTCCCGTACTCCCGGTATCTGCCGGCCCGCCAGCACAGCACCAGCAGGGGGCCCAGCAGGAGCACCGGGTACAGCTTGGCCGCCGTGGCGAGCCCGATCAGGATGCCGAAGGCCAGGGCACGTCCGCGCGACCACATCAGCATCGCCGCCGCGGTGAGGGCGACCGCCAGCAGGTCCCAGTTGATGGTGGCGGTCAGGGCGAACGCCGGTGCCAGGGCCACCAGCAGCCCGTCCCACGGCCTGCGGCGATGTGTCCTGGCGACGCACACGGCGATGATCGCGGCGCAGATCATCAGCATGCCCGCGTTGACCATCCAGTAGATCTGCTCGCGGTGCTGGATCGAGCCGCCGGACGGTGTCAGCCACGCGGCGACCTGCATGAACAATCCGGTCAGCACGGGGTACTCGAGGTACTCCATGTCGCCGTTCAGCCGGTCGAAGTACGGGACCAGGCCGTCGGCGAACCCGCGTCCGAGGAACAGATGCGGGATGTCGGAGTAGCAGGCGTGCGTGTACTGCGAACTGGTGCCCCGGAACCAGGCCCAGTCGTAGCAGGGGATCTTCTGCACCATGCCGAGTGCGAACATCCCGATGGCCACCAGGGCCACGACCCTCACGGGCGTGAGCCGACTGCCGCCGACCCGGGCCCAGCGGCCGAGGGGGCCTCCGATCAGCTCACTGCCGGCAGCCGCGATCTCGTCCCTCTGCGTGGGACTGACCTGCGGCTCGTCGTGCTGCGGCATCGTCTTCTCCGGGCTCGGCATGGAGCACATCCTGCCGTACGGGGCCGCGCACGCGTGCGGCCTGTGGACAACGGCGAGGGCCGTGGCCCCGGAGTCGTCCTCCGGGGCCACGGCCCTCTCGGCGTGTTCACGGTCCGGCCGTCAGCCTTCCGGGCCTCCCAGCCATCCGCCGCTGCCGTTCACGTTTCCTTGCGACCCGTTGCCGTTGCCCCCGTCGGGCGGTGGCGGGCTGGTGGTCACACCGCCGTCCGTTGCACCACCGTCCGTGGTGCCCGTGTCGGTCCCGCCGTTGCTGGGGTCACCGTCTTGACCGGCGGTCGGGTCACAGGTCCAGTCGAACCGGTCGCAGGACTCCGAGGGCTTCGGGGACTTGGACGGCGTCTCCGACGGCGTCTCGGACGGCGTCTCGGACGGCGTCTCCGAGGGCGTCTCGGACGGCGTCGGCTCGGGGCTGGTGAGACCGCCGCCGTAGACGGCGTCGCCGTCGAGGGACTCCGGCTCGGGGAAGCGCTCGACTTCGGTGCCCTTGAGCGCGTCGTCCATGTAGTCGTGCCAGATTTCGGACGGGAACGACGAACCGTGGATCTTCTGCTGACCGCCCGTTCCGAACATCTCCAGGAACTTTCGGTTCTTGTTCTCCGCGTTGTCGTCCATCCGGTACATGTCGATGGCGGTCGCCAGCTGGGGCGTGTAGCCGACGAACCACGCCGACTTGTTGCCGTCGGTGGTACCGGTCTTGCCTGCGACGTCACGGCCCGGGAGGCGGGCGTTGCGGCCCGTGCCCTCGGGGTCCTCGACGACGTCCCGCAGCACGTCGGTGACGTTGCTGGCGACGGCCGAGGAGAACTTCCGCTCCGACTTGTCCTCGTGCTTGAAGATCACCTTGCCGCGGTGCGTCACCTGCTTCACCGAGTACGGCTCGCGCTGCTCGCCGTTGGCGGCGAACGTGGCGTAGGCCCCGGCCATACGGATCGCGCTGGGGTCGGAGATGCCGATCGAGAAGGAGGGGACGTCGGACTCGACCAGCGAGTCCTCGCGCAGCCCGGCGTCCATGGCCGCCTCGCGCACCTTGTCGATGCCGACGTCCATGCCCAGCTGGACGAAGGGCGAGTTCGCGGAGTGGATCATCGCTTCGCGGAGGCTGATGTCCTTGTAGGACTGGTCACCGTCGTTGCGCTGCAGCCACTCCTCGCCCTTCTCGTTCTGCCAGACGCTGCCGTTGTACTGCTTGATCTTGAGCTTGTTGACGCCGTTGTACCGGCTCTTGTCCGGGTCCACGATCGTGCGCTCGTCCGGGCCTTGGACGGGGCCGGAGTTGGGGTCGCGTACGCCGTCCCGCATGGCCGCGGCCAGCACGAACGGCTTGAAGGTCGAGCCGACCTGGGCACCGGTCTTGTCCGCGTTGTTGGTGAAGTGCTTCGTCGCGTCCTCGCCGCCGTAGATGGCGACGATGGCCCCGGTCTTGGGGTTCACGGAGGCGCCGCCGAACTGGACGTGGGTGTCCGTCTCCGGGCGCTTCTTCGCGTCGATGTTCTTCTTGCGGACGTTCTCGACGGCCTTGGTCAGCTTGTCGATCTTCTTCTTGTCGAAGGTCGTGTGGATCTCGTAGCCGCCCTTGGCCAGATCCTCGGCGGTGACGCCCTGGTCGTTGTTGTTGATGAAGTAGGCCTTGGCGAGGTCGACCAGGTATCCGGTCTGTCCGCCGAGCTGCGCGTTCTTCTTCGGCTTGTCGGGCTTGGGGAACTGCTTGACCGCCTCCGTGTACTGCGCGTCGGTCAGATACCCGTCCTTGCGCATCTCCCCGAGGATCCACATCCAGCGCTTGGTGGCGCGTTCGGTGTTGGCCTTCGGAGTGGCCTTGGCGTCGATCTCCGTGGCGCCGGCCGGGTCGTAGTACGTCGCACCCTTGAGGAGCGAGGCGAGGAAGGCGCACTGGCTCGCAGTGAGCTCCTTGGCGTTCACGCCGTAGTAGGTCCGGGCGGCGGCCTGGATGCCGTAGGCGCCGCGTCCGTAGTACGACGTGTTGAGGTAGCCCTCCATGATCTTCGGCTTGTCGACCTCGGTGCCGACCTTCATGGAGATGAAGAGTTCCTTGACCTTGCGGCTCAAGGTCTGGGACTGGTCTCCGAGCATGGCGTTCTTCACGTACTGCTGCGTGATGGTCGAGCCGCCCTGGGTCTGGCCGCCCTTCGCCATGTTGACCACGGCCCGGCCGATTCCCATCGGGTCGATGCCCTTGTCGGTCTCGAACGTCTTGTTCTCCGCCGAGATCACCGCGTTCTGCATGTGGGAGGGGATGTTGTCGATCGAGATGATCTGACGGTTGACCTCACCACCGGTCGCGGCCAGCTGTGACCCGTCCGCGTAGTAGTAGACGTTGTTCTGCGCCCCGGCGGCCTTGTCCTGCTCGGGGATCCCGACCACCGCGTACGCGATCGTGCCGGCGGTCATCAGGCTTCCCAGGAAGGCGAGGCAAAGACCGGCCACGAGCTTCCAGGACGGCACCCATCGGCGCCAGCCGTACTTGCCGTGGCGCGGATAGTCGATCAGCCGCTTCTTCCCTGGGTCACCGCCCCGGCCGCGCCCTGGTCCACCCGGGCCGCCGCCACCGCGCCGGCCACCGCCGTGACCACCGGTCCCGGCGCCGCCGGCCTCCGCGGCCCTTCTGCGGCCGCCCCCTCCACGCTGGGCGGCACGCCGGGCGGCGGCGCGGCCTCCGTACGGTTGCTCTTCTCCGTGCGACGCGGAGGGAGAGCTGGTGCTCGCGCCCGGGGCCGCGCGGCGGCCCGGAGACTGTTGGGCGGCGCGTCGGGCCGCGGCACGTCCGCCACCCTCGGGCTGCGGCAGTTTGCGACGGTGCTCGCTCATCGAACGACTACTCCTCGAGCAGGCGCGAACGCCTGGAAGCGGCAGTTGAGATCCGGTCCCCCCGACATCAATACGGACCAGCCCGACGGAGGGCTCATCCGCAATGCATCCAGGACGAGGACGCCTCTCGGTGTCACACGGTTCCCGGTGGTCTGCATGGCGCACAGACTACGCACGACCAAAAACCTCCTGGGGCGAAAATTCACCCCAAATCAGGCAACTCGCTCGCGGGGAATTGGGGATGTGACGCCGGTCACAGGGGCCCCCCTTGTCGCAGCAGAACCGTCGCTCTATCGTCTGGATGTATCGAGTCGATACATCAGCACGGCATAACCATCCGGGAAGGCAGAGGAGGCGATCGATGAGCCGACGTTCCGGCATCCTCGAGTTCGCCGTTCTCGGCCTGCTCCGTGAGGCCCCCATGCACGGGTACGAGCTGCGAAAGCGGCTCAACACCTCACTGGGGATCTTCCGGGCCTTCAGTTACGGGACCCTCTACCCCTGCCTCAAGACGCTGGTCGCCAACGGCTGGTTGATCGAGGAGCCGGGCAGCGCTCCCGAGGACGCCCTCGCCGCCTCGCTCGCGGGGCGCCGGGCCAAGATCGTCTACCGGTTGACGGCGGAAGGAAAGGAGCACTTCGAAGAGCTCCTGTCCCACACCGGCCCCGACACCTGGGAGGACGAGCACTTCGCGGCCCGCTTCGCCTTCTTCGGCCAGACGGAGCGCGAAGTGCGGATGCGGGTGCTGGAAGGCCGTCGCAGTCGGCTGGAGGAGCGTCTGGAGAAGATGCGCGCCTCCCTCTCCCGCACTCGCGAGCGCCTCGACGACTACACGCTGGAACTTCAACGGCACGGCATGGAGTCCGTCGAGCGCGAGGTGCGCTGGCTGAACGAACTCATCGAGAGCGAGCGGGCGGGGCGGGACCAGCGACGGTCCACGACCACCGGGGAAGCCGCTCGGCAGGACAACACATCTGGAGAGTCGGGCGGCCTGCCCCGGCGCGGGGACGGAACGTCCCCCGAGGGTGCCGCCTCACGGCGCCCTGACCCGCCGGATCCGTCCGAAGACACCACCAACTGAGACCCCGCGCCGAAGCAGGGTCTCGCACGAGAACACACAGGGAGCAGCCGGAATGGGTTCGGTTCGCGTAGCCATCGTCGGCGTGGGCAACTGCGCCGCCTCGCTGGTGCAGGGCGTCGAGTACTACAAGGACGCAGACCCGGGCAGCAAGGTGCCGGGTCTGATGCACGTCCAGTTCGGCGACTACCACGTCCGTGACGTCGAGTTCGTCGCCGCCTTCGATGTCGACGCGAAGAAGGTCGGCCTCGACCTCGCGGACGCCATCGGTGCCAGTGAGAACAACACCATCAAGATCTGCGACGTGCCGTCCACCGGCGTGACCGTCCAGCGCGGCCACACCCTCGACGGTCTCGGCAAGTACTACCGCGAGACCATCGAGGAGTCCGCCGAGACCCCGGTCGACATCGTCCAGGTCCTCAAGGACAAGCAGGTCGACGTCCTGGTCTGCTACCTGCCGGTGGGCTCCGAGGACGCCGCCAAGTTCTATGCCCAGTGCGCCATCGACGCCAAGGTCGGCTTCGTCAACGCCCTCCCGGTGTTCATCGCGGGCACCAAGGAGTGGGCGGACAAGTTCACCGCCGCCGGTGTGCCGATCGTCGGTGACGACATCAAGTCTCAGGTGGGCGCCACCATCACGCACCGTGTGATGGCGAAGCTCTTCGAGGACCGGGGCGTCATCCTGGACCGCACGATGCAGCTGAACGTCGGCGGCAACATGGACTTCAAGAACATGCTCGAGCGCGAGCGCCTGGAGTCCAAGAAGATCTCCAAGACACAGGCCGTCACCTCGCAGATCCCCGACCGTGAGCTCGGCGAGAAGAACGTCCACATCGGCCCCTCCGACTACGTCGCATGGCTGGACGACCGCAAGTGGGCCTACGTCCGCCTGGAGGGCCGCGCCTTCGGTGACGTCCCGCTGAACCTGGAGTACAAGCTCGAGGTCTGGGACTCCCCGAACTCGGCCGGTGTCATCATCGACGCGCTGCGCGCCGCGAAGATCGCCAAGGACCGCGGCATCGGCGGCCCGATCCTCTCCGCGTCCTCCTACTTCATGAAGTCCCCGCCGGTCCAGTACTTCGACGACGAGGCCCGTGAGAACGTCGAGAAGTTCATCAAGGGCGAGGTCGAGCGCTAATCAGGCACAGGCCGCGCACCCCGCGTCCTTCTGCCCCGTCGAGAGTCCCCGTGGCATCTGCCCGGGGACTCTCTTCGTATGTGACGCTTGCCCACATGCCTGTCGTACGTGATCTGCGCGTACTCCTGCGCCTGACGAACTTCCGCCGTCTACTCGCCGTACGGCTGCTGTCGCAATCGGCCGACGGTGTCTACCAGGTCGCGCTCGCCACATACGTCGTGTTCTCTCCGGAGAAGGAGGCCTCCCCCGGAGCGATCGCTGCCGCGATGGCGGTACTGCTTCTGCCGTACTCCCTCATCGGCCCGTTCGCCGGTGTTCTGCTGGACCGATGGCCGCGCCGGCAGATCTTCCTCCACGGGAATCTCCTGAGGGCCGTCCTCGCCTGCTGCACGGCCATGCTGATGCTCGCGCCGGTTCCCGAGTGGCTCTTCTACGCTTCCGCTCTCTGCGTCACGGCGGTCAACCGCTTCGTACTGGCGGGTCTCTCCGCGGCGCTTCCGCGGGTCGTCGACGAGGAACGGCTCGTCATGGCCAACTCCCTCTCCCCGACGGCGGGCACGCTCGCGGCCACCGCCGGCGGCGGCCTCGCGTTCGCCGTGCGCATCACCGCCTCCGACTCCGACGTGGTCGTCGTCCTCCTCGGCGCGACGCTCTACCTCTGCGCGGCTCTGGCCTCACTTCGCATGGGTCGCGAACTCCTCGGGCCCGATCCGGACTTGGTACAGCCGGACCTCATGGCAGCCCTGGCGTCGACCGCCCGCGGCCTCGTGAGCGGAGTGCGCCATCTGGCGGAGCGGCGCACCGCCGCCCGCGCTCTTGCCGCGATGACCATGCTGCGCTTCTGCTACGGCGCTTTGACCGTGATGGTCCTCATGCTCTGTCGGTACGCCTGGTCCGAGACGGAGTCGGAGGGCTTGAAGCTCCTTGGCCTGGCCGTGGCCCTCTCCGGCGCCGGATTCTTCGCCGCCGCCGTCATCACACCGTGGGCGGTCGGCCGACTCGGCCAGTACGGGTGGATGGCGACCCTCGCAGGCGCGGCCGCCATCCTGGAACCGGCCCTGGCGCTGACCTTCGCCCCGGTGCCGATCCTCATCGCCGCGTTCGTCCTCGGGCTGGTCACCCAAGGGGCCAAGATCTCGACGGACACGGTCGTGCAGACCTCGATCGACGATGAGTTCCGAGGCCGGGTCTTCTCCCTCTACGACATGCTCTTCAACGTCGCCTTCGTCGGCGCCGCCGGGGTAACGGCCTGGATGCTGCCCCCTGACGGGCGATCCGTTCCGCTGGTCCTACTTCTGGCCGCGCTCTACGGTCTGGGCGCCGCGACACTGCTGCGCTGGCGCCGCACTGGAGGGAGCCCCCGAAAAGGGGGTGGGCGATGTTTCACGTGAAACATCGCCATCGACACGGCTCGGGGTCATGTTTCACGTGAAACATGACCCCGTTCACGGTCAGCCCTGAGTCGCCCACCACTCCTTGAGTGCCGCCACCGCATCGCCGTGCTCCATCGGCCCGTTCTCGAGTCGCAGCTCGAGCAGGAATGCGTACGCCTTCCCGACGGCGGGCCCCGGACCGACCCCCAGGATCTCCATGATCTGGTTGCCGTCCAGGTCCGGCCGGATCGCGTCCAGCTCCTCCTGCTCCTGGAGCTGAGCGATTCGCTCCTCCAGTCCGTCGTAGGTGCGCGAGAGCGCGCTCGCCTTCCTCTTGTTGCGCGTGGTGCAGTCGGAGCGGGTCAGCTTGTGCAGGCGCTCCAGCAGCGGCCCGGCGTCCCGCACGTAGCGACGCACGGCCGAATCGGTCCACTCTCCGGTGCCGTACCCGTGGAAGCGCAGATGCAGCTCCACGAGGCGAGAGATGTCCTTGACCATGTCATTGGAGTACTTGAGCGCCGTGAGGCGCTTCTTGGTCATCTTGGCGCCCACCGCCTCGTGGTGATGGAAGGAGACGCGGCCGTCCGGCTCGAAGCGTCGGGTCCTGGGCTTGCCGATGTCGTGGAGGAGCGCGGCGAGCCGCAGGACGAGGTCCGGCCCGTCCTCCTCCAGCCCGATGGCCTGTTCCAGCACGATCAGTGAGTGCTCGTACACATCCTTGTGCCGGTGGTGCTCGTCACTCTCCAGCCGCAGCGCCGGCAGCTCCGGGAGAAAGCGGTCCGCCAGCCCCGTGTCGACGAGCAGCGCCAGACCCTGACGGGGGTTCGGAGCGAGGACCAGCTTGTTGAACTCATCACGGACCCGCTCGGCCGAAACGATGTCGATACGGTCGGACATCTCCTTCATGGCGGAGATGACCTCGGGGGCGACCTCGAAGCCGAGCTGTGCGGCGAATCGTGCCGCACGCAGCATGCGCAGCGGATCGTCGGAGAACGACTCCTCAGGGGTCCCGGGGGTGCGGAGCACGCGCGAGGCAAGGTCCTGCAACCCTCCGTGAGGGTCGATGAACTCCTTCTCCGGAAGGGCGACGGCCATCGCGTTCACGGTGAAGTCGCGGCGGACCAGATCCTCCTCGATCGAGTCGCCGTAGGAGATCTCGGGCTTACGCGAGGTCCGGTCGTAGGCCTCGGAGCGGTACGTCGTGATCTCGATCTGGAAGCGCTGAACACCGTCCCCGACGCGACCGTCCTTCTGACAGCCGACCGTCCCGAACGCGATACCCACCTCCCACACGGAGTCCGCCCAGGGACGGACGATCTTCAGAACGTCCTCGGGGCGGGCATCGGTGGTGAAGTCGAGATCATTGCCGAGCCGGCCGAGCAACGCGTCCCGTACGGACCCACCGACCAGCGCCAGACGGAATCCGGCATCCTGGAATCGACGGGCGAGATCATCGGCGACCGGGGACACGCGCAGCAGCTCGCTCACGGCGCGGCGCTGCACCTGGCTCAGTTCGGTGAGGTTGTCTTCGTTGGCGTTCGGCACAACAGAAAAGGGTACGTGCACCCACGGCCCGCAGCTTCCCTGTTTTCCGCCTGCCTGCACTGCCCTTCCGATCATGTGGAGCAGTCCCGAGCACTTCGCCACAGCGCACCTCGTTACCATGCGGGGACGCACCTAGCGACACCCACCAACGGCAAGAGACGACGAGGGACGGACGAGCGCGTGGCCGAGGCGGCAGAATTCAAGGAGATGGCCATGTCTCCTGCCCGCCGGTGGTTGCGGCGCGCAGCCGCCCTCCTTGCGGGCACTCCGTTGCTCGCCGGTCTGCTGTATCTGCCGGCGGCGCCGGCCGCGCATGCGTCGGAGGCGGCAAGCGACGCCGACACCGTCGATGTGGCGCTGAACGGCCTCTCTCCCAGCGCTCCTGTGAAGGACGACACGCTCACCATCACGGGCACCGTCACCAACAAGGGCAAGAAAGCGATCACCGACGCGGAGATCGACCTGCGCGTCGGACCGCGTCTGTCGGGCCGTCCGGACATCGACGAGGCCTCGAAGGCCACCGGCTACACCCCGGGCGCGGATGCCAAGGCGCTCGGCGGTCCGTACAACGTCAAGATCGATCGGCTCGCCACCGGCATCAGCGAGGACTTCACCCTGACCGTCCCGGTCGGCAAACTGAACCTCGACAAGGCTGGGGTCTACCAGCTCGGCGTCTCCCTCTCCGGGCGGACCGCCGGCAACTCGTACGACCAGGTGCTCGGCATCGAGCGCACCTTCCTCCCCTGGCAGCCCGAGTCCGCGGGCAAGAGGACCCAGCTCACCTTCCTCTGGCCTCTGATCTCCACCACCCATCTGTCGGCGGAGACCGGCTCGGACGAGCAGCAGACCCCCGTCTTCGAGAACGACGCGCTGGCTGCGGAGCTCGCGCCCGGGGGCCGGCTGGAGCAGCTCGTCTCGCTCGGCAGTGAGCTCCCCATCACGTGGGTGGTCGACCCGGACCTGCTCGCCACCGTCGACGCGATGACACGGAGCTACGAGGTCAGGACGGAGACGGGCGACACGGTGCCGGGCCGCAGCCAGGCCGTGGCCAAGCAGTGGCTGAGCTCCCTGGAGAAGGCGGTCCAGGACCGCCAGGTCGTCGCTCTTCCCTTCGCGGACCCGGATCTGGCGTCCCTCGCACACCGCGGCAAGGACGTCTCCGGATCACTCAGCCATCTGCAGCCGGCGACGGCGGTGGCCGAGACGACGGTGGAGACCATCCTTCATGTGAAGCCGTCGACGGACTTCGCCTGGCCCATGGAAGGCGCCATCGACCCGTCGATCGTCGATGTCGCGACCTCGGCGGGGGCCCACAACATCATCGCCCGCAGCGACAGCCTCAGGGAGACCGGATCGGTCGGATACACGCCTTCCGCGGCACGCCCCATCGGCGGCGGGACGACCGCGGTGGTCGCGGACGCACGGCTCTCCAAGGCCTTCTACGGGGATCTGAGCATCGCCGGTACCTCCACCCTCGCGATCCAGCAGTTCCTGGCCCAGTCGCTGGCTCTCACGCAGCAGGCGCCGGACGCCCAGCGCAGCATCGTGGTCGCTCCCCAGCGAACGCCGACGGCGGGCCAGGCACAGACGATGGCCAAGGCTCTGCAGGGGCTGGCCGGCCAGCGCTGGACCCAGCCGCTGGATCTGATCGCGGCCGCGGAGGCCAAGCCGGACCCGGATGCCACGACCCGAGTGCCGGCCGCGTCCCAGTACCCGAAGAACCTCAGGGCCCGCGAGCTGCCCGTCCAGACCTTCCAGGACATCAAGAACACGCAGGAGACCCTGGACAGCTTCAAGGTCATCCTCACCTCCCCCGACCGGGTCGTCACGCCGTTCGGCAACGCGATCAACCGGGAGATGTCCACGTCGTGGCGCGGCAAGGCCGGCGTGGCAGCCCAGTACCGCAACGGTGTGCAGAGCTATCTCGAGGACCTCACCACCGAGGTCCGACTGATCCAGAAGTCGGCCCTGACGCTGTCGGGCCGCAGCGCCACCATTCCCGTGACGGTGCAGAACAAGCTGGTCCAGGGGGTCGACAACCTGGTCCTCCGGCTGAAGTCCTCCAATCCGACGCGGCTCAAGCTCGATGACGGCAGCGTCGTCGCCGAGCAGCCCATCAAGATCAACGGCGGGCACAGCCAGTCGGTGAAGTTCGCGGCGGCCGCCAATGCCAACGGCCCGGTGCAGGTCACGGCCCAGCTGTACACCGAGGACGGCAAGCTGTACGGCGGACCCATGACCTTCACGGTCAAGGCTTCCGAGATCACTCCCACCGTGATGCTTGTCATTGCGGGCGGCGTGCTCCTGCTTGTCCTCGCAGGCGTCAGGATGTACACCCAGCGCAAACGGGCAGCGGCCCGGGAGGCTGCCGCCGCGCGCGAAGCGGCTGATGAGACGCACGAGAGTGCGGTGGCCGACGCCCAGGAGCAGCCGAGTGACCCGGCACCGGACACCGGACCGGAAAGCGCCGACCCGTCGGGTGCGGGTGAGAAGGTGGACCGTTGAGCGATGTCGTGGCCGGCGGGCCGGACGATGAGGTGGGGTAACCATGAACGCGCCGTACGACGGTGACCGCGGGCAGGGCGCGGACGGCACCGCGCCCTCCCCGGGCGCTCCGTACCCCTCGCACGCCCCTCAGCAGGCAGAGCAGCCATCGGCAGGCCAGGTGCCGCCGCAGGCGGGCGAGGCGGCCGACGACCCGTACATCCAGGATGCTTACGACCACGACCCGTACCGGTCCCGGGACCTCTCGGCCCAGGACCCCGTGTCGGAGGCGCTCTACGACCGGGCCGCGCATCCCCCACCGCCGCCGGGCAGCATGCGGCAGCCGCAGTCGCTGTACCAGCAGCCACCCGCCCAGCAGCATGCTCCGGACCCGCGTATCTGGGCCCAGACCCCGCCGCCCGAGCCGGATGGCCCGTCCCGTCATCTGCCCTACGGGGACGATGCCCGGACCGTGCAGTTCACAGGCGTCGACGACCTGGTGACCAGGGCCGGCGAGGACAAGCCGGAGCCCGACGCCTTCGCCCATCTCTACCGCGACCAGCAGGCCACCGGGCGTCCGTCGGCTCCGGCCGAACCGGAGCCGGAGCCCGCCCCCGCTCCCGCAGCCGGCAAAGGGAGCGGCGGCCGTGCCTCGAGCCTGCTGAAGTCCAGCGCCGTCATGGCCGCGGGAACCATGGTGTCCCGTCTCACCGGCTTCGTCCGCAGCCTGGTGATCACCGCCGCGCTCGGCGCCGCGCTGCTGGGTGACTCCTACACGATCGCCCTTACCCTTCCGACGATGATCTACATCCTCACGGTGGGTGGCGGGCTGAACTCGGTGTTCGTCCCGCAGCTCGTCCGTGCCATGAAAAACGACGAGGACGGCGGCGAGGCATACGCCAACCGGCTGCTGACCCTCGTCATGGTCGCGCTCGGCGTGATCGTCGTCATCGCCGTCTTCGCGGCCCCGCTGCTGATCAAGGCCTTGTCGCCGACGATCGCAGGCGACCCCCCGGCGAACAGCGTTGCCGTCACGTTCGCCCGCTACTGCCTGCCCACGATCTTCTTCATGGGCGTGCACGTGGTGATGGGGCAGATCCTGAACGCCCGCGGCAGGTTCGGCGCGATGATGTGGACGCCGGTCCTCAACAACATCGTCATCATCTTCACCTTCGGGCTGTTCATCTGGGTCTACGGCAGCTTCGCCGAGTCCCAGATGAGCGTGCAGACGATCCCGCCGGAGGGCGTGCGCCTGCTGGCCATCGGCACCCTGCTCGGTCTGGTCGTCCAGGCACTCGCGATGATCCCGTACCTCCGCGAAACGGGCTTCCGCTTCCGCCCCCGCTTCGACTGGAAGGGCCAGGGCCTCGGGAAGACCGTCAGGCTCGCCAAGTGGACCGTGCTCTTCGTTCTCGCCAACCAGGCCGGCGTCCTCGTGGTCACCCAGCTCTCCACGGCGGCCGGTGCGGCCTCCGGCAAGGATGGAGCCGGTTTCCTCGCCTACTCGAACGCCCAGCTGATCTGGGCCATGCCCCAGGCGATCATCACCGTGTCGGTGATGGCCGCTCTGCTGCCGAGGATCTCCCGCGCCGCGCACGACGACGACCCGGGCGCGGTCCGCGACGACATCTCCCAGGGACTGCGGAACTCGGCGGTCGCGATCGTTCCGGTCGCCTTCTCGTTCCTGGCGCTGGGCGTCCCCATGTGCACCCTTCTGTACGCGTCAGCGGGCACCGAGGCAGCCCGATCCATGGGCTTCATCCTGATGGCGTTCGGCCTCGGCCTCATTCCCTACTCGGTGCAGTACGTCGTCCTCCGAGGCTTCTACGCCTACGAGGACACCCGCACACCCTTCTACAACACCGTGATCGTGGCCGCGGTGAATGCTGCCGCCTCGGCTGCCTGCTACTTCCTCCTTCCGCCCCAATGGGCCGTGGTCGGCATGGCCGGCTCCTACGGCCTCGCGTACGCGGTCGGCGTCGGCATCGCCTGGCGGCGGCTGCGGAACAGGCTGGGCGGCGATCTCGACGGCACACACGTGGTGCGCACCTACGCCCGTCTATGCCTGGCCTCCGTTCCGGCGGCCGCGGCGGGCGGCGCCGTGGGCTACTTCGTACTGAAGGCCCTCGGCGAGGGTGCGCTCGGATCGCTCGTCGCTCTCGTCGCGGGTGGTGCGATCCTGCTCGGAGTCTTCTTCGTCGCGGCGAGAAGGATGAGGATCCAGGAGCTCAACACCCTGGTCGGAATGGTGCGCGGCCGACTCGGCCGGTAGGGACCGCCGTCCCCGCACAACCATCGTCCGCCACCGTGTGTCGTGCATAGCAGCGGACTGTGGGCACAATTGGCATGGCTGTTGGATTTGGCGCAACGGATGGGGAGGCAGGGAACGACGGTGGCGGAACGTAGCACGGCTGCCGTCGACGTGGCCGACAACAGCGGTGACGACCCGCTGGCCGCCCAGGCGGAGAAGGCCGCGACCGACGGGGAGGCGCACGCCGAAGAGGCGGCGGAGCAGGACACTCAGAACGAGGGCGGCGAACGGAAGACCCGTGAGCAGCCCGCCATCAACACGCCCGAACTGCACAGCGGCCACAAGCTCGCCAAACGGTACCGGCTCGAGGAGTGCGTCACCCGTCTGGACGGATTCAGCAGTTGGCGTGCTGTCGACGAGAAACTGCGGCGCGCCGTCGGCGTGCACATCCTGCCCGCGGACCATTCCCGGGCGCGATCCGTGCTGGCCGCGGCCCGGTCGGCGGCTCTACTGGCAGATCCCCGTTTCGTGCAGGTGCTGGACGCCGTCGAGGAGAACGACCTCGTCTACGTCGTCCACGAGTGGCTGCCCGACGCCGCCGAACTCACCACGCTGCTCGCCGCAGGGCCCATGGAAGCCCATGACGCCTACCAGTTGGTGAGTCAGCTCTCCCAGGCCATGGCAGCGGCCCATCGGGAGGGCCTCGCTCATCTGCGGCTCACGCCCGGTGCCGTACTCCGTACTTCCACGGGGCAGTACAGAATCCGCGGATTGGCGGTGAACGCCGCGCTGCGGGGCATCAGTGCCGAGCGCCCTCAGCGCACGGACACGGAGGCCATCGGCGCTCTGCTGTACGCCGCGCTGACCCAGCGCTGGCCCTACGAGAGCGACGCATACGGCCTCTCCGGGCTTCCCAAGGGCGTCGGGCTGATCGCCCCCGACCAGGTGCGCGCCGGCGTCCATCGCGGGCTGTCCGAGCTGGCCATGCGGGCCCTGGTCAATGACGGGGCCACCGCATCCCGCCAGGAGCCGCCCTGCACGACTCCGGACGAACTCGCCAAGGCGGTCTCGGCCATGCCGCGAATTCGGCCACCCGAGCCGACGTTCACTCCGCCTCCCGACTACCAGCGCACCACCTACCAGCAGGGCACGTACGGACGTAAGCCGAACCAGGCCGGGCCTCCGGCTCCCCAGCCCGTCGTGCCCCCGCCCGCCCCGTTGGAGAGCCGCACCGGAAAGGCTCTCAAGTGGACCGTGGCCGCGTTGCTGATCGCCGCCCTGGGCCTCGGTAGCTGGCAGGTCGCCGACAAGCTCCTGGACAACCGGAACCCCTCGGGGGGCGACCCCAAGAGCCCGACCCAGACTGAGGGCGGCAACGGCAAGGACGACAAGGGGCCCATCTCTCCGGGGAAGCCGCTGAAGATCAGCACGGCGACGGAGTTCAAGCCCGGCGGCTCCGGGATCCAGGAGGATCAGGTACCGCTGGCAGTGGACGGCAAGACGGACACCGCCTGGATCACGCCCGAGTACCTGGGCTATCCGAACTTCGGAAACCTGCCTCAGCGCAAGGACGGCAGCGGCATAGTCGTTGACCTGGGATCCGTGCAAACCGTCACGGGGTTCGACATTGCCATGTCCACCGGCGGACAGACGATAGAGGTGCTCGCTGCGGACGAGAACGCATCGAGCCCTACGTCCCTCGGCGACTTCTCGCAGCGGCTCAGCCAGTCCGAGAAGGTCGGTGAGCAGGTGAAGAAGACGCTGGAGCGCCCGATGCGCACCCGGTACGTGCTGATCCATCTGACCGAGCTGCCCGCGGCAGGCTCGGACAGTTACAGGGGCGGCATCTCGGAGATCAACGTCCTGGGCTGACGCCTGCAGGGGGCCAGCGCACGTCGCCGGTCGTGTCCGCGGTGGCTGGGGAGGGAAGGCGGCGATGGAGGACCACACGCTCGGCAACGTCAGCGACCAGGATTTGCTGGCTCGGCACGTTGCTGGTGATCCTGACGCCTTCGGCGAGCTCGTACGGCGCCACCGCGACCGGCTCTGGGCGGTGGCCCTGCGCACGCTGGGGGACCGGGAGGAAGCCGCCGACGCCGTGCAGGATGCCCTTGTCTCCGCCTTCCGGGCCGCCCATACGTTCCGGGGGCAATCCGCGGTGACCACCTGGCTCCACCGCATCACCGTCAATGCCTGTCTCGACCGAGCCCGCAAGGCAGCGTCCCGCAAGACCTCGCCGGTGGACGACACCGATCGACTGGAGCAGCTCCTCGAACCCCATGAGTCCGCCGAGGCCCCCGCCGAGCGCCAGGACCTCCATCGTGAGCTCCTGGCCGCCCTCGCCACACTGCCTGTCGACCAGCGCGCTGCGCTGGTGCTGGTCGATATGCAGGGATACCCGGTCGCGGAGGCGGCGCGAGTACTGGACGTCCCGACAGGCACAGTGAAGAGCAGATGCGCACGCGGCCGTGCCCGCCTGGTTCCTCTGCTGACGCATCTACGAGGTGACACAAAGGATAACGGTGACCCCGGAGGGGGAAGGAACCGGACGCCTGGGACATCCGTCCCACCGGCGACCGGAGATAGGGATGCAGGGCCGAACGGTCCTGCTGCTGTGAAGGGCGGAGGTGGACGCACGTGACCTCCACGACCGGCACGGCTCAGCACCCGGATGTGTCCGAGATCGCCGACCTCACCGAAGGGGTTCTCCCACCGACCCGCCAGGCGGCCGTGAGGAGGCATCTCGAGGGCTGTGAGCTGTGTTCCGATGTACGCGCCTCGCTGGAGGAGATCCGTGGCCTGCTGGGCACCCTGCCCGGCCCGCAGCGCATGCCCGCGGACATCGCCGGCCGCATCGACGCGGCATTGGCTGCCGAAGCACTGCTGGATGCCACCGCCCCGGACGATGAACCGATCAACGTTTCACGTGAAACAGAGTCCGCGCCACAGCCGTCCGAGCCCCGCTCCGATCGCCCCTCAGGCCACGCTCGTGCGAGCACCGGACCGGGCCGCGGCCCTTCATCACGCCGGCGGCGGCGCGTCACCCTAGTCACTGCCGCGTTCAGCGCCGCCGCTGTAGGCCTGAGCGCTCTGCTGCTCCAGACCTTCGGAGGCACGAGCGGCGACACGTCCGAGAAGAAGGCGGACACCGCTGCGAGCGCTGTGTCAGGCGGTCATGACTTCACGGCGGCCACGCTGCCGGCCAGGGTGGATTCGCTCCTGTCCTCGAGTGGAACGCCAAAGGATTCCGGGAGCTGGACGGCGACCGGACCGCGTGTGGAGAAGGACGCGTCCGTCGGCGCAGAAGCCACGCCTCTGCGCTCACCAGCCGTGCCGGTACCTCCATGCATCCAGAAGGGCACGGGCCGCACCGACGCGGCGATCGCCGTCGACAAGGGCACATTCGAAGGCACGCCCGCGTTCCTGGTCGTCCTGCCGCACTCCGAGGATGCCTCCCGGGTACAGGCTTACGTGGTGGCAGCGACATGCGTGGAGACGGCACCCACGGGCAAGGGAGAACTGCTCGTGACCCAGGCCTATCCTCGCCCCTGAAACAGCCTCCGTGCCGCTCGGTCACCACGGGAATGCACGCCCCGTAGGATCCGTTGGGTGGGGTGAGAGTCGTTGACCGGCCCCCAGTAGGCAGTAGGCAGTCTGCAGAGACGAGGAAGAAACCCGTGAGCGACGTCCGTAACGTGATCATCATCGGCTCCGGGCCGGCCGGCTACACGGCCGCGCTGTACACCGCGCGTGCGTCGCTGAACCCGCTGGTGTTCGAGGGCGCTGTTACTGCGGGTGGCGCGCTGATGAACACCACCGATGTGGAGAACTTCCCCGGCTTCCGCGACGGCATCATGGGCCCGGATCTCATGGACAACATGCGGGCGCAGGCGGAGCGCTTCGGCGCCGAGCTGGTCCCGGACGATGTCGTCGCCGTCGATCTGACCGGAGAGATCAAGACCGTCACGGACACCGCGGGCACAGTGCACCGAGCCAAGGCCGTCATCATCACCACCGGCTCCCAGCACCGCAAGCTCGGGCTGCCGAACGAGGACACCCTCTCCGGACGCGGTGTCTCGTGGTGCGCCACCTGTGACGGCTTCTTCTTCAAGGACCAGGACATCGCGGTCGTCGGCGGCGGCGACACCGCCATGGAAGAGGCCACCTTCCTCTCCCGCTTCGCCAGGTCCGTCACCATCGTCCACCGTCGCGACAGCCTCCGCGCCTCCAAGGCCATGCAGGAGCGTGCCTTCGCCGACCCGAAGATCAAGTTCGCCTGGGACAGCGAAGTCGCCGCGGTCCACGGCGACCAGAAGCTCACGGGCCTGACCCTGCGCAACACCAAGACCTCGGAGACCAGCGAGCTTCCCGTCACCGGGCTGTTCATCGCCGTGGGCCATGACCCGCGCACCGAGCTCTTCAAGGGTCAGCTGGAACTCGACGAGGAGGGCTATCTGCAGGTGGACGCCCCGTCGACGCGGACGAACCTCACCGGCGTCTTCGGTGCCGGTGACGTGGTGGACCACACCTACCGGCAGGCCATCACCGCTGCGGGCACTGGCTGCTCCGCCGCCCTGGATGCCGAACGCTTCCTCGCTGCCCTTGCGGACGAGGAGAAGTCCGCAGCAGCGACCGTCTGACCCTCATCTCGACCTACACCCCACCCTGCAAGTTAAGGAGTCCGCCGTGGCCCTCAAGACCGTGACCGATGCGACCTTCGAAGAAGAAGTCCTCAAGAGCGACAAGCCGGTGCTCGTCGACTTCTGGGCGGAGTGGTGCGGGCCGTGCCGCCAGATCGCCCCTTCGCTGGAGGCCATCGCTGCCGAGCACGGCGAGAAGCTTGAGGTCGTCAAGCTCAACATCGACGAGAACCCGGCCACGGCCGCCAAGTACGGCGTCATGTCCATCCCGACGCTGAACGTCTACCAGAACGGCGAGGTCGCCCAGACGATCGTCGGCGCCAAGCCGAAGGCCATGCTCGTCCGCGAACTCGACGCCTTCATCGGCGACGAGGTCACCAAGGCCTGACGCCCTTCGTTTCACGTGAAACACGAATGGGCCAACCCTGAGGGGTTGGCCCTTTCGGCGTCTCTGGGCCCACCGCTGTTCAGAACCCTCACAGCGGCCGGAGCGCGGGTTCCTTCTGCACCGCGCCCAGGAGCCGGTCGAGAGCCAGCTCCACGTCTTCCTTCCAGGAGAGCGTCGTACGGAGCTCCAGCCTCAGCCGGGGATGGGTGGGATGCGGGCGGACCGTCTTGAAGCCCACCGCCAGGAGATGATCGGCCGGCAACACACAGGCCGGCTCGGTCCAGCGCGCGTCCCCGAATGCCTCGATCGCCTTGAAGCCGCGACGGAGCAAGTCCTTGGCGACGGTCTGCACCATCACTCGCCCCAGTCCCTGCCCCTGGTACCCGGGAGTGATCCAGGCAGTCATCAGTTGCACGGCATCGGGGGAGACCGGACTCGTGGGGAAGGCGGTCGAGCGGGGCACATACGCAGGCGGGGCGTAAAGCACAAAGCCGACTGGAACGTCGTCGACATAGACGACACGGCCGCACGATCCCCACTCGAGCAGGACGGCCGAGATCCAGGCCTCCTTCTCGAGCTCGGGTGTGCCTGCTTTTACTGCTGCTTCTCCGCTGACTGGATCAAGCTCCCAGAAGACACAGGCTCGGCAGCGCTTGGGGAGGTCTGAAAGGTTGTCCAGCGTGAGCGGTACGAGCCGACGGCCCATGAAGGCTGTTCCTCACTTCCTTCGACTGCCGCGCCAAGAGCAGCGGACAGCGCGCTCCGCTCCCGGAGCAGGCTGCCGATGAATCCGCCGACCGCGCCAATGCCCAGTCCGGCTGTCAGTAGGTGGCCGCGGCTCACCGATCGCATGGCTCGCCTTCCTCTGAGATGGGTCAAGGTGGATGCGCCATACCAGAACGCATCGTATCCACCCAGCGGGGACACGCCTACTGTGAGACGGCAAAGGGCGGATCGTGTCCGACGGCAACCGGACACGATCCGCCCCTGAACGACTGACGCGCGGCCTCAGGCCTCCTCGTCCTCCGCCTCCTCGGAGAGCCCCTTCTCCATGACGCGTCCCTCACCCGGGGCGAGCGTGCCGAGGATACGGTCGAGATCCTCTATCGAAGCGAACTCGACGACGATCTTGCCCTTCTTCTGGCCGAGGTCGACCTTCACCCGGGTCTCGAAGCGATCAGAGAGACGGGAGGCAAGATCCGTAAGCGCGGGGGACAGCCGTGCCCCGGCTCGGGGCCCCTTGGACTTCGGCGCGCTCGTCGGACGCGACCCCATGAGAGTCACGATCTCCTCCACTGCTCGCACCGAGAGTCCCTCGGCCACGATCCGATGAGCCAGCCTGTCCTGCTCCTCCGAGTCCTCCACCGAGAGCAGAGCCCTGGCGTGCCCGGCCGACAGAACACCTGCCGCAACCCGACGCTGTACGGGAGGCGAGAGACGCAGGAGGCGCAGAGTGTTGGAGACCTGAGGACGCGAGCGTCCGATCCGGTCGGCCAACTGGTCATGGGTGCAGTTGAAGTCCTTGAGCAACTGATCGTAGGCGGCAGCCTCTTCCAGCGGGTTCAGCTGAGCCCGGTGCAGATTCTCGAGCAGGGCGTCCAGCAGGAGCTTCTCGTCGTCGGTGGCCCGCACGATCGCCGGGATGCGCTCAAGGCCCGCCTCTCGGCAGGCCCGCCAGCGGCGCTCCCCCATGATGAGCTCGTACCGGTCCGGCCCCAACTGCCGCACCACGACGGGCTGAAGAAGGCCCACTTCCTTGATGGAGGTGACCAGCTCCGCGAGCGCGTCCCCATCGAACACCTCACGCGGCTGCCTGGGGTTCGGAGTGATGGAGTCCAGCAGCACTTCTGCGAAGTGTGCACCGGCCGGCGCCACCGGCTCGGAAAGAGTCTCCGGCTCGGGCTCGGCCACGCGCTGTTCGGGCGTAAGAGGGCCGGACGGAAGCGTGGTGACCTTGGCCGCGGCAACGCCGCGTTCGGTCGTCAGGACCGGGGAGCCGGATGCCGCATCGGAAGGCCCCGGCTTCTCCTGCGGAGCTGCGGGGATCAGTGCACCGAGCCCACGCCCCAGACCTCTACGTCGCTCGCTCACTGGATCCCCTCCGACACACTCTGCTGGCTGTTCTGGCTGAGCGCATGAGCGGGATGGGCCTCATAGTGGATCCCCACGCCGCGCAGCGCGATCTCACGGGCAGCCTCAAGATACGACAGCGAGCCACTGGAACCCGGGTCGTAGGTGAGGACGGTCTGCCCATAGCTGGGCGCCTCGGAGATACGGACGGACCGCGGAATGCTCGTCCGCAGCACCTCATCACCGAAGTGACTCCGCACCTCCTCGGCGACCTGGGAGGCGAGCCTGGTGCGGCCGTCGTACATGGTGAGCAGAATCGTCGAGACATGGAGTGTGGGGTTGAGGTGCCCCCGTACCAGGTCGACGTTCCTCAGGAGCTGACCCAGCCCTTCCAGCGCGTAGTACTCGCACTGGATCGGGATCAGCACCTCGGCACCCGCCACGAGCGCGTTGACGGTCAGCAGACCGAGCGACGGCGGACAGTCGATCAGGATGTAGTCCAGCGGCTGCTCGTACGCGTGAATGGCTCGCTGCAGCCTGCTCTCCCGGGCCACGAGGGACACCAGCTCGATCTCCGCACCAGCGAGATCGATGGTGGCCGGGGCGCAGAAGAGTCCTTCGACGTCCGGGACCGGCTGGACCACATCGGAGAGCGGCTTACTCTCCACGAGGACGTCGTAGATCGAGGGCACTTCGGCGTGATGGTCGATACCCAGAGCGGTGGAAGCGTTGCCCTGTGGGTCGAGGTCGATCACAAGGACACGCGCACCGTGCAGCGCCAGCGAGGCAGCAAGGTTGACGGTTGTCGTCGTCTTACCCACCCCGCCCTTCTGGTTGGCGACGACCATGACGCGCGTCTGCTCAGGTCGGGGAAGACCCTCGCCGGCACGGCCCAGAGCCTCCACCGCCAGTTGGGCAGCACGACCAATGGGGGTGTCGTCCATCGGCGGCGGTGTTTCACGTGAAACATCCTCCCCCGCCGACTCGGTACGGGGACCAGGGACCGGATCGGTCATCGGTCCCGCGATGTTGGCGTCGGACCGCAAGGATTCACTCTCCTCGACTTCAGGCTCGCAATGAACAGAGCCTGCCATGGTTTCGGGGTCCCGAACCAGCGAGGCCGGTGGTTCTGTGGAGAATTCCACCTCTGTGGACAAGTCCGTGACCCTCGCGAGCGGCTTGCGGTCGCGCGGAGCGGCGGCCGCGCGGCCACGGCTGATGATTCCCTGCAGCAGTGAGCGACGTTTCACGTGAAACACGATGCACACGCCGCGGGGTCACATCGTTACGACACTCCGAAACGTGCACGTACCGGGGACGCCGCGCCTGAATCGGACGGCAGGTGGCGGAACAGCTTATCGCCGTCGGCGGACGCGGCCGGCGCGCGCGGCCTTGGCCCTCTTCGCAGCGAACCGCACGCCGCCGGGGCTCTCCCCGACCTCCACACGGACCACCGTGGACAAGGGATCGACGACTCCCTCTCCGACGTGGAGCACGGAGGTCTCCACCACGCCCAGCTTGCTCAGGGCCGCCCGGGCCCCGTCCAGCTCCTCCTGCGCTGTGTCGCCCTTGAGCGCCAGCATCTCCCCGTAGGGCCGCAGCAGCGGTACGCCCCAGCCGGCCAGCCGGTCCAGGGGTGCCACGGCCCGCGCGGTGACCACATGCACGGGAGGAAGCTTGCCCAGCACTTCCTCGGCCCGGCCGCGCACCACCGTCACATGGTCCAGGCCCAACAGCTCCACGACTTCCTGAAGGAAGTTCGTACGGCGCAGCAACGGCTCCAGGAGCGTGATCTTGAGATCGGGCCGGACGAGAGCCAGCGGGATACCCGGAAGCCCCGCGCCCGATCCCACGTCGCACACCGTAACCCCCTCGGGGACGACCTCGGAGAGTACTGCGCAGTTCAGCAGGTGCCGCTCCCACAGCCGCGGCACCTCACGAGGGCCGATCAGGCCGCGCTTGACTCCTGCATCCGCAAGCAGCTCCGCGTACCTGACGGCCTCGGGGAAGAACTCACCGAATACCGTCCGGGCCTCTTCTGGCGCCTGGGGAAGCTCTGCTGCCTCCGTCACCGGAACCGTCCTTCCGTACCGCACTGCGCTGTGGTGGCTGAATTATCAGGCTGACAAAATTCGGCCCCGCCTGCGAACAGACGGGGCCGACAGAACGCTCTGCAGGTCAGGCAGGGAGGACGACGACGAAGCGCTGCGGCTCCTCGCCTTCGGACTCGCTGCGCAGACCGGCCGCCGCGACCGCGTCGTGAACGACCTTCCGCTCGAACGGGGTCATCGGCTTCATCTTCACGGGCTCGCCCGTGTTCTTGACCTCGGCCGCAGCCTTGGCGCCGAGCTCCGCGAGCTCGGCACGCTTGTTGGCGCGGTAGCCCGCGATGTCCAGCATCAGGCGGCTGCGGTCCCCGGTCTCCCGGTGCACGGCGAGCCGGGTCAGCTCCTGAAGCGCCTCCAGCACCTCGCCGTCGCGGCCCACGAGCTTCTGCAGGTCACGGCCGCCCGTGTCACTGATGATCGATACCGAGGCCCGGTCCGCCTCGACGTCCATGTCGATGTCACCGTCGAGATCGGCGATGTCGAGCAGGCCCTCGAGGTAGTCAGCGGCGATCTCCCCCTCCTGCTCCAGGCGGGTCAGGGTGTCGCCGCCCTCGGCGGCCTCGGAGGTGGTGCCTTCCGTCACGGATGGACTCCTTCTTACTTCTTGGACGACGGGTGCTTGGGCCGCTGCGAGCCCTTGCGCTGTCCGGACTTGGCTTGGCGAGGGGTGCCAGGGGCGGTCTTGCCCGCCGGCTTCGGCTTGGCGTCCTGCGGCTGGTCCTGCTTCTCCAGCGAAGGCTTGGCCTCGCCGGTCTGCTGGGTACCGCCCGACTGGCGCTGGGCCTTGCTCTGGCGCTTGGGCTGCTGGCGCCGGGCAGCGGAACCGCCATCGGCATCCGCCATGACCGTGTCGCTCTTGATCACGGTGCCGTCCGCCTGAGCAGCGAAGCCCGCCTTGGCCAGACCTGCGATGAACTTGCGCTCGTTGTCGTTGCGGTCCGACCCCTTGGCAACGATGGCCTGGACGACCGAACGCCTGCGGCGCCCACGGACCTCACCGTGAGAGCTGACGCTCTTCAGCAGACGCTGCAGGTAGTTGTCCTGAGCCTTCGAGCCGGGCGTCGGGTTCTGGTTGATCACGTACATCTGCTGGCCCATGGTCCACACGTTGGTGGTCAGCCAGTAGACGAGGACACCGACCGGGAAGTTGATGCCGGTGACGGCGAAGATCAGCGGGAAGATGTACATCAGCATCTTCTGCTGCTGCATGTACGGCGTCTTGACCGTGAGGTCCACGTTCTTCTGCATCAGCTGGCGCTGTGTGTAGAACTGCGACGCGGACATCAGGACGATCATGATCGCGGTGACCACCCGGACGTCCGTGAGCGAGGCGTTGAGCGCCGCGACCTTCTCCTCGGAGTCCATGAACTTCGCGGCGATCGGGGCACCGAAGATATGGGCCTCACGCGCGCTGTTCACCAGTTCCTGGTTGAGGACTCCGATGGTGTCGCCCGAGGCGATCTTGCTCAGCACGTGGTACAGGGCGAAGAAGAACGGCGACTGCGCGAGGATGGGCAGGCACGAGGACAACGGGTTGGTACCCGTGTCCTTGTACAGCTTCATCATCTCTTCGGACTGACGCTGTCGGTCGTTCTTGTAGCGCTCCTGGATCGCCTTCATCTTGGGCTGGAGCGCCTGCATGTTCCGCATCGACTTGATCTGCTTGACGAAAAGCGGGATCAGGCAGATACGGATGACCACCACGAGGGACACGATGGACAGTCCCCATGCCCAGCCCGTGTCCGGGCCGAAGAGCGCCCCGTACAAACTGTGGAACTGGACGATGATCCAGGAGACGGGTGTGGTGATAAAGCTGAAGAGACTGGCAATCGTGTCCACTAATCAGGCTCCTTGAGCATTGGGCGAGGTCTCTGCGGCCGGGCTGGTCTCAGGGGGTTGCCCGCCCTTGCCGCCACGCAGGTTGTCGCGCAGCAGCTCGTGCCAACGAGGTCGTTTACGGGGAGGGACATGGTCCACACCGCCGGGCGACCACGGATTGCACCGCAGAATGCGCCAGGCGGTCAGCGCCGTGCCTTTCACCGCGCCATGCCGGTCAATGGCGGTATAGCCGTAGTGGGAACACGACGGGTAGTACCGGCAGACGGGACCCAGCAGCGGGCTGATCGTCCACTGGTACAGCTTGATCAGAGCCAGCAGCGGGTACTTCATCGCGTGCCCCCTCCCAGCAGCCGCTGGAGAGCGGCGTCCAGGTCTCGGGCCAGGTGTGCATGATCGGCGTCACCCGCTCCGGGCAGCGCCCGTACGACCACCAGGCTACCGGGGGGGAGCTCGGACAGTCGTTCGCGTATCAGGTGGCGCAGTCTCCGCTTCACCTGATTCCGTACGACCGCGCCACCTACTGCCTTGCTCACGACGAAACCCGCACGTGCCGGGGGAGCGCTCTCCCCAGGCGCGTGCGGGTCCGTTGCACCGCTGCGTAGATGGACGACGAGAAGCGGGCGTCCGGCCCGGCGTCCCCGGCGTACCGCGATCGCGAAGTCCTCGCGCCGCCTCAGCCGATTCTCGGTAGGCAGCACGTCACGACCTGTACTGCGATCAGGCGGACAGGTTGGCGCGACCCTTGCTGCGGCGGTTCGCCAGGATGGCGCGGCCGGCACGGGTACGCATGCGCAGGCGGAAACCGTGGGTCTTCGCGCGACGACGGTTGTTCGGCTGGAAGGTGCGCTTGCTCACTCGGGGGCTCCAGTAATGATTCGTGTGGTGGCGGGGCATCGCCTGGCTGTCACCGTGCGCCCACGAGTAGCTCGCAATACGCCCGAGTGCACCGCTTCACAATCACCGATCGTGATCTACTGATCGTGATCTTTGCCCATCGGAGGCAGGCGGCAGCAGCCATCGACAACTCGACCTGGTTACGGTACGCGCGGCTACGCCATCCGGTCAAACCAGGGTCACTGCAGCACCGACTGTACACAGGCTGTGGACAACAACTTGAACCGCACGGGTCGCCCTGACTACCGTGACTGGACTCGAATTCCTTTCCTACCCGCCTGCCGGGCCTGACCGACCCGTCCCGAGAACCACACATTCGTGGGACCTGTGAGAGAGCGTGCCTTGTGGCTGACGTACCTGCCGATCTTGCCGCAGTGTGGCCACGAGTGCTGGAACAGCTTCTCGGAGAAGGCCAGCAGGGCATCGAGCCCAAGGACAAGCAGTGGATCGAGCGGTGCCAGCCGCTCGCGCTGGTGGCCGACACCGCTCTCCTCGCCGTCCCCAACGAATGGGGCAAGCGCGTGCTCGAGGGCCGGCTGGCGCCACTGATCAGCGACACCCTCAGCCGCGAGTGCGGCCGCCCGATCCGGATCGCGATCACCGTCGACGACTCAGCGGCCGAGCCGGTCGCCCCGCCGGCGCCGCCCGTGCAGCAGCCTCCCCGCTACCAGGGCCCGCAGCACGACGAGCCGCGCCACGGCGACACCTACGACGGATACGGCCATCGGCCTGGGGACGACGACGGGCTGCCGAGCGTCCGCCCGGCCTATCCCGAGTACCAGCAGCAGCGCCCGGGGCCCGGCGCCTGGCCGCGCACCCAGGAGGATCTTTCCTGGCAGCAGCCGCGACTGGGCGGCTTCCAGGAGCGCGACCCCTACGCCACGGCCCGCCATCAGCAGCCGCAGCACGACTACCGCTCGCCCATGCCCGACCGCGGGCAGTACGACCACCAGCGCCCCGACCGGCACGAACTCCCCGAGCCCGGGACCCCTCGGCACGGCGGCCCGGGGGCCGGGCCCGTCGGAACAGCGGTTCCGGGTCCGCCCGGTGGCGGCGGCGCCCCCGGGCCCCTCGGCGCGCAGCCCGCGCCGGCCCCGGGCCCCGGTGAGCCGCACGCCCGGCTGAACCCGAAGTACCTCTTCGACACCTTCGTCATCGGCGCGTCCAACCGGTTCGCGCACGCGGCCGCCGTCGCGGTGGCCGAGGCGCCGGCGAAGGCGTACAACCCCCTCTTCATCTACGGGGAGTCGGGACTCGGCAAGACCCATCTGCTGCATGCGATCGGGCACTACGCGCGCAGTCTCTATCCCGGCACCCGGGTGCGGTACGTGAGCTCCGAGGAGTTCACCAACGAGTTCATCAACTCGATCCGCGACGGCAAGGGCGACACCTTCCGCAAGCGCTACCGCGACGTGGACATCCTGCTGGTCGACGACATCCAGTTCCTCGCGAGCAAGGAGTCGACGCAGGAGGAGTTCTTCCACACCTTCAACACCCTGCACAACGCAAACAAGCAGATCGTGCTCTCCTCCGACCGGCCGCCCAAGCAGCTGATGACCCTGGAGGACCGGCTGCGGAACCGCTTCGAGTGGGGCCTCACCACCGACGTGCAGCCGCCGGAGCTGGAGACGCGCATCGCGATCCTCCGCAAGAAGGCGGTGCAGGAACAGCTCAACGCCCCGCCGGAGGTGCTGGAGTTCATCGCCTCCCGGATCTCGCGGAACATCCGCGAGCTGGAGGGCGCGCTGATCCGGGTCACGGCCTTCGCGAGCCTCAACCGGCAGCCGGTGGACCTCGGACTCACCGAGATCGTCCTGAAGGACCTCATCCCGGGCGGCGAGGACTCCGCCCCGGAGATCACCGCCGGCGCGATCATGGCGGCGACCGCCGACTACTTCGGGCTGACCGTGGAGGACCTCTGCGGATCCTCCCGCAGCCGCGTCCTCGTGACCGCGCGTCAGATCGCCATGTACCTGTGCCGGGAGCTCACGGACCTGTCGCTGCCGAAGATCGGTGCGCAGTTCGGTGGCCGGGACCACACGACGGTGATGCACGCGGACCGCAAGATCCGAGCGCTGATGGCCGAGCGGCGCTCCATCTACAACCAGGTCACCGAGCTCACGAACCGCATCAAGAACGGCTGAGCGCGGTCGGGGCCCGTATGCCCCGGCCGCAGCCCCTCGGCGACTGACGAGTGGGTGCCGACGGCCGTGGGCGCGACGGCGTCTGCGGAACCCCGTCCGCCGCGGACTCGGCTGTCCGTACGAGCGGCCGTCGCCGTGGACGCCGCTCCCGATGCGCGAACGATCGGCCGTGCACTGCCCCGAAGGGCGCTCCGAGATCCTTCCCGGGGCGCCCTTCGCCGTGTCCGGCTCTGTCTCCCGCCGCCCGACGCCGTCCCGCAGCCGCCCCACCGCCCCTCGGGCGCCGTCGCGCTGTTCGAATAGATGTCGCGTCGAGGCCGTTCTCCACAGAAGTGGGAAGGATCTTCCGTCCACAGCCTGGGGACCTGTGAGTTGTCCAGAGAGCGTCCACAGGAGCGCCGGCCTCGACTTGATCATGGCTGGTCAGGAGGGTGTGGATTTGTGTCCAACCGTGCTCCACAGACTGTGGACACACGGGCCGTCCACAGGGCGCGATTCGCGTTGTCCCCACCCGGCCCACAGGAGAGCCTGCGTTGCCCACAGCTTCTCCACACGGCTGTCCACTGTTCGGCAACAAAACGCCCGGGCTCACTAGAGCGAGTGAAAGGCGTCACACCAAGGTGCTGGGTTGGGCTGTGGGGAACGGGGGTAAAGCTGGGGACGGCACTGGGGAGAAGTCCCCGCGACCTGTGCATCGGGTGTGCAGAACTTTCCGGCGTCCACAGCACGGCCTGGTTGTCCACTGGTTCCGCCCACAGGGTCCGTGGACAAAAATCGGCTTCTGACCTGCACGGATGGCGTTATCCACGGTTTCCACAGGCCCTACTACTACTCCCACTCAGAGATACCGGGGAATTCGCTTCGAAGAGGGGCCTGTGCACAACTCGCCGCGGGACTCCCGGCTGCCGCTTGTCTCGACTTGACCCCGAGCCGCACCGAGTGTCGGCGCGGTGCGTCAGACTGGTCTCCGGCATCGGGCCCCACCACCGGTCGGGGTGCCGTGTGCCGACGAAGGCCGGCAGGGCGAGCGAGCAACAGCAGGAGGCGGTTCCGGTGAAGATCCGGGTGGAACGCGATGTACTCGCGGAGGCGGTGGCGTGGGTGGCACGGAGCCTCCCGGCACGTCCGCCGGCGCCCGTTCTCGCGGGCCTTCTTCTGAAGGCGGAGGACGGCGCCCTCAGCTTCTCCAGCTTCGACTACGAGGTCTCCGCGAAGGTCTCGGTCGAGGCCGAGATCGAGGAGGACGGGACGGTCCTCGTGTCCGGCCGCCTGCTCGCCGACATCTGCCGCGCCCTCCCCAACCGCCCGGTGGAGATTTCCACAGACGGTGTACGGGCGACCGTGGTCTGCGGATCCTCCCGCTTCACGCTCCACACCCTCCCTGTGGAGGAGTACCCCGCGCTGCCGCAGATGCCCACCGCGACCGGCACCGTCCCCGGCGAGGTCTTCGCCTCCGCCGCCGCCCAGGTCGCCATCGCCGCCGGCCGCGACGACACGCTGCCCGTGCTCACCGGTGTGCGGATCGAGATCGAGGGCGACACCGTCACCCTGGCCTCCACCGACCGCTACCGCTTCGCGGTCCGCGAGTTCCTGTGGAAGCCCGAGTCCCCAAACGCCTCCGCGGTCGCCCTCGTCCCCGCCAAGACCCTGCTCGACACCGCCAAGGCCCTGACCAGCGGTGACACGGTCACGCTGGCGCTGTCCGGCTCGGGTGCCGGTGAGGGCCTGATCGGTTTCGAGGGCGCAGGCCGGCGCACGACCACGCGTCTGCTCGAGGGCGACCTGCCGAAGTACCGGACGCTCTTCCCTACCGAGTTCAACTCGGTGGCCGTGATCGAGACCGCACCGTTCGTCGAGGCCGTCAAGCGCGTCGCCCTCGTCGCCGAGCGGAACACTCCGGTCCGGCTCAGCTTCGAGCAGGGCGTGCTGATCCTGGAGGCGGGTTCCAGCGACGACGCACAGGCTGTGGAGCGCGTGGACGCCCAGCTGGAGGGCGACGACATCTCGATCGCCTTCAACCCGACGTTCCTGCTGGACGGGCTCAGCGCCATCGACTCCCCGGTCGCGCAGCTCTCCTTCACCACCTCCACCAAGCCGGCGCTGCTCAGCGGCAAGCCGGCCGTGGACGCGGAGGCGGACGAGGCGTACAAGTACCTGATCATGCCGGTGCGCCTCAGCGGCTGAGTCCCGTTCCGGTGGGCGGTCGTACCTCTTCGGCCCTTGTCCGGCCTGTACTTATGAGCGCCTGACCCCACAGGTGTGTGCCCGTGTCCCGGCGTAGGCTCGGACGCGGGTACGAAACACCACACCGTAAGGATTCTTTCTGATGGAGCTCGGTCTCGTCGGCCTCGGCAAGATGGGCGGCAACATGCGCGAGCGCATCCGCCGCGCAGGCCACACCGTCATCGGTTACGACCGCAACCCGGACCTCTCCGATGTCCCCAGCCTCGAGGCGCTTGTGGACAGGCTCGAGGGCCCGCGGGTGGTGTGGGTGATGGTCCCTGCCGGCGCGGCGACCCAGGCCACGATCGACGAGCTGGCCGGGCTGCTGTCGCCCGGCGACGTGGTCGTCGACGGCGGCAACTCCCGCTGGACGGATGACGAGAAGCACGCCGTCGAGCTGGGTATCAAGGGCATCGGCTTCGTCGACTGCGGTGTGTCGGGCGGCGTCTGGGGTCTGGAGAACGGCTACGCGCTGATGTACGGCGGCTCGGAGGAGAACGTCGCCAAGGTGCAGCCGGTGTTCGACGCGCTCAAGCCCGAGGGCGAGTACGGCGCGGTGCACGCGGGCAAGGTCGGCGCCGGCCACTTCGCGAAGATGGTCCACAACGGCATCGAGTACGCCATGATGCAGGCCTACGCCGAGGGCTGGGAGCTGCTGGAGAAGGTCGACTCCGTCACCGATGTGCGCGAGGTCTTCCGCTCCTGGCAGGAGGGCACGGTCATCCGTTCCTGGCTGCTCGACCTCGCCGTCAACGCGCTGGACGACGACGAGCACCTGGAGAAGATCCGAGGTTATGCACAGGACTCCGGCGAGGGCCGGTGGACTGTGGAAGCCGCGATCGACAACGCGGTGCCGCTGCCGGCGATCACCGCGTCCCTGTTCGCGCGGTTCGCGTCCCGTCAGGACGACTCCCCGCAGATGAAGATGATCGCGGCCCTGCGGAACCAGTTCGGCGGGCACGCGGTGGAGAACAACCAGTAATCCACAGACTGTGGCAAACGGTCTGAGCACCAAGCGATAGGCCGGGGGAGGTCGGCGTCCATATGCATGTCACGCATCTGTCGCTGGCCGACTTCCGCTCGTACGCCCGGGTCGAGGTCCCGCTCGAGCCGGGCGTCACCGCTTTCGTGGGGGCCAACGGTCAGGGCAAGACCAATCTGGTGGAGGCCGTCGGCTATCTCGCGACGCTCGGCAGCCACCGGGTCGCCTCGGACGCGCCGCTCGTGCGGATGGGCGCCGAGCGGGCCGTGATCCGGGCTGCGGTCACCCAGGGGGAGCGGTCCCAGCTGATCGAGCTGGAACTCAACCCGGGGAAGGCGAACCGGGCACGCATCAACAGGTCCTCGCAGGTCAAGCCCAGGGACGTGCTGGGGATCGTCAGGACCGTGCTGTTCGCGCCGGAGGACCTTGCCCTGGTGAAGGGCGATCCCGGCGAACGCCGGCGCTTCCTCGACGAACTGATCACGGCGCGTTCGCCGCGGATGGCCGGGGTCCGGTCGGACTACGAGCGGGTGCTCAAGCAGCGCAACACCCTGCTGAAGTCCGCCGCCATGGCGCGCCGGCACGGCGGCCGCTCCATGGACCTGTCGACGCTGGACGTCTGGGACCAGCACCTGGCCCGCGCCGGCGCGGAGCTGCTGGCACGGCGGCTGGATCTGATCGCCACCCTGCAGCCGCTGACCGACAAGGCGTACGAGCAGCTGGCGCCGGGGGGCGGGCCGGTCACCCTGGAGTACCGGGGGTCGGCCGGCGGCGGCGCGGCGCAGACGCGCGAAGAGCTGTACGAGCAGCTCATGGACGCGCTGGGCGAGGCGCGCAAGCAGGAGATCGAGCGCGGGGTCACGCTCGTCGGGCCGCACCGGGACGAACTGCTGCTCAAACTCGGCGAGATGCCGGCGAAGGGCTATGCCAGCCATGGCGAGTCCTGGTCCTACGCGCTCGCGCTGCGGTTGGCGTCGTACGACCTGCTGCGTGCCGAGGGGAACGAGCCGGTCCTGGTGCTCGACGACGTGTTCGCCGAGCTCGACGCCCGGCGGCGGGAGCGGCTGGCGGAGCTGGTCGCCCCCGGCGAGCAGGTGCTGGTGACGGCCGCGGTCGACGACGACGTTCCGGGGGTGCTGGCAGGGGCGCGGTACCGGGTCGCGGACGGGGCGGTGGAGCACGTATGAGCGAGAACCGGATTCCACCGGTGTCCGGGACGGGCCCGCTGTCCCCGTCGGTTCCGTCGCCGGACAAGGCGCCCGAGCCGTCCGGCGTCGATCTTGCGCGGGTGGCGCTGCGGGCGGCGAAGGAGCAGGCGCGGGCCCGGGGCGCGGCCGCCCAGGAGAAGCGCCAGGCCAGGCGGGGCGGCGGGTTGCGGTCCGGGGCACGGGCGGACGGCCGGGACCCCCTGCCGCTCGGCGCGGCGATCAACCGCCTGATCACGGAGCGGGGATGGGAGACGCCGGCGGCGGTGGGCGGCGTGATGGGCCGCTGGCCGCAGATCGTTGGCGAGGACCTGGCGAAGCACTGCGTTCCCCTGCGGTACGACGAGGATCCGGACGAGCGTGTGCTCACCGTCCAGTGCGACTCGACGGCGTGGGCGACCCAGCTGCGACTCCTCGCGCCACGGCTCGTGGCCCGGCTCAACGAGGACCTCGGCCAGGGGACGGTCCGCATGATCAAGGTTCTGGGCCCCGGCGGGCCGGCCCGCCGTTTCGGTCCCCTGCGCGCGCCCGGCAGCACGGGCCCCGGCGACACCTACGGCTGACGCCCCGAGTACCGCCGGGACCTCCCCGGTCCCGCGAGGGAACCCGGCCGAGCGCGATCCCGGGACGCCATCGCCTGAGTGGTCCGCATCACACGTACGAGTTTTCCGGGGGGTGCCGCACTCCGTCCGGTCGGCCGCGCACGGTCCCGGGCGCGGTCCCCAGCCTGTGGACAAAGGTCCGTCGCCGACGCGTGCCCGGGCGCGGAGGCCCGTTCCGCCGCGACCCGGGCGGGCCCGGGCGGGCCCGCGTGAGGTCGCGGCCTGCCCGCCCGCTCTCTCCCCGAACCGGCCGCCACGCCCCCGAGCCTCCCGAGGACGATCATCGCCGCAGGTCAGAGGCCGTCTCAAGGATCCCGGCGTCCCTCTGCCCCGCGGGCCCTCGGCGCCCGCCCACGTGCTCCGGCCGGCGGTGGGACTCGTGGGACCGATGGGGTGTCCCTCACCGTAGCCGGAGGTTGACAGGCCGAAGCGCTCAAAGCCCGTGTGAGCCTCTTGGGGGCCCTTCCCGAATATGGGGAGTCGGCAGCCGCCCGTTGAGGGCGGCACATGCGGACTCAGGCACCGGCAAACCCCCATTCGTGTCGGCGGTACCGGTAGACTGGTAGAGAATCCCGCCACTGCGCGGGACACGTCGATTACAGCCGAACGACGCAGCCGGTCCCGCTTCCCCGGAGAACGGTTTGTGCTGTGCCAGAAAGGGCGCTTCGTGGCCGATTCCGGCAACCCCAACGAGAACATTCCTTCCACTGCTGCCGGCGAGGCCGGCGAGGGCCTGGGGCCCTCGTCGTACGACGCCAGCGCGATCACCGTCCTCGAGGGTTTGGACGCGGTCCGCAAGCGCCCCGGCATGTACATCGGGTCGACCGGTGAGCGTGGCCTCCATCACCTCGTCCAGGAGGTCGTCGACAACTCCGTCGACGAGGCCCTGGCCGGGCACGCGGACACGATCGACGTGACGATCCTCGCCGACGGCGGTGTCCGGGTCGTGGACAACGGCCGTGGCATCCCCGTCGACATCCACCCCGTGGAGAAGAAGCCGGCCGTCGAGGTCGTCCTCACGGTCCTGCACGCGGGCGGCAAGTTCGGAGGCGGCGGCTACGCCGTGTCCGGCGGTCTGCACGGCGTCGGCGTGAGCGTCGTGAACGCGCTCTCCACCAAGGTCTCGGTGGAGATCAAGCGCGACGGCCACCGCTGGACGCAGGACTACAAGATGGGCGTGCCCACCGCCCCGCTGGCGAAGCACGAGCCGGTGGAGGACTCCGGCACCACGGTCACCTTCTGGGCCGACCCGGACATCTTCGAGACGACGGAGTACTCCTTCGAGACGCTCTCGCGCCGCTTCCAGGAGATGGCCTTCCTCAACAAGGGCCTGACCCTGACGCTGACGGACGAGCGCGAGTCCGCGAAGGCGACCGTCGGCGCGGACGACCCGGACGCGGAGGCGGCGGCCGAGCCCCAGGCGCGCACGGTGAAGTACCACTACGAGGGCGGCATCGTCGACTTCGTGACGTACCTCAACTCGCGCAAGGGCGAGCTGATCCACCCCACGGTCATCGACATCGAGGCCGAGGACAAGGAGCGGCTGCTCTCCGTCGAGGTCGCGATGCAGTGGAACTCGCAGTACAGCGAGGGTGTGTACTCCTTCGCGAACACGATCCACACGCACGAGGGCGGTACCCACGAGGAGGGCTTCCGCGCCGCGCTCACGGGTCTGGTCAACCGCTATGCGCGGGACAGGAAGCTGCTGCGCGAGAAGGACGACAACCTCACCGGTGAGGACATCCGCGAGGGTCTGACCGCGATCATCTCGGTCAAGCTGGGCGAGCCCCAGTTCGAGGGCCAGACCAAGACCAAGCTGGGCAACACGGAGGCGAAGACCTTCGTCCAGAAGGTGGTCAACGAGCACCTGACCGACTGGTTCGACCGCAACCCCAACGAGGCCGCGGACATCGTCCGCAAGGGCATCCAGGCCGCCACGGCCCGTGTCGCCGCCCGCAAGGCCCGTGACCTGACGCGTCGCAAGGGGCTGCTGGAGAGCGCCTCGCTGCCGGGCAAGCTGTCCGACTGCCAGTCGAACGACCCCACCAAGTGCGAGATCTTCATCGTCGAGGGTGACTCCGCCGGCGGCTCGGCCAAGTCCGGCCGCAACCCGATGTACCAGGCGATCCTGCCGATCCGAGGCAAGATCCTGAACGTCGAGAAGGCGCGGGTCGACAAGATCCTCCAGAACACCGAGGTCCAGGCGCTGATCTCGGCCTTCGGCACCGGTATCCACGAAGACTTCGACATCGAGAAGCTTCGGTATCACAAGATCATCCTGATGGCGGACGCCGACGTCGACGGCCAGCACATCAACACCCTGCTGCTGACCTTCCTCTTCCGCTTCATGCGGCCGCTGGTCGAGGCGGGCCACGTGTTCCTGTCCCGTCCGCCGCTCTACAAGATCAAGTGGGGCCGCGACGACTTCGAGTACGCGTACTCGGACCGTGAGCGCGACGCCCTCGTCGAGCTCGGCAAGCAGCAGGGCAAGCGGATCAAGGAAGACTCGATCCAGCGCTTCAAGGGTCTCGGTGAGATGAACGCCGAGGAACTGCGCGTCACCACGATGGACATCGAGCACCGAGTCCTCGGTCAGGTCACCCTGGACGACGCCGCGCAGGCGGACGACCTGTTCTCGGTGCTGATGGGCGAGGACGTCGAGGCACGGCGCTCCTTCATCCAGCGCAACGCCAAGGACGTCCGCTTCCTCGACATCTGAGTCGGTCTCAGCTGACCGCTCGAAAGGACTGAAGACCAGCAATGGCCGACGAGACCCCTGTCCCCAACGGCGACACCCCCGCTCCCGTCACCACCGGAACCGAAGAGGAAGGCCAGCAGCTGCGGATCGAGCCCGTGGGGCTCGAGACGGAGATGCAGCGCTCCTACCTCGACTACGCGATGTCCGTCATCGTGTCGCGTGCGCTGCCCGACGTGCGGGACGGCCTCAAGCCCGTCCACCGCCGTGTGCTGTACGCGATGTACGACGGCGGCTACCGGCCCGAGAAGGGCTTCTACAAGTGCGCCCGCGTCGTCGGTGACGTCATGGGTACGTACCACCCGCACGGCGACTCCTCGATCTACGACGCGCTGGTCCGTCTCGCGCAGCCGTGGTCGATGCGGATGCCGCTGGTGGACTCGAACGGAAACTTCGGCTCCCCGGGCAACGACCCGGCGGCGGCCATGCGGTACACCGAGTGCAAGATGGCGCCGCTGTCCATGGAGATGCTCCGGGACATCGACGAGGAGACCGTCGACTTCCAGGACAACTACGACGGCCGCAACCAGGAGCCGACGGTCCTGCCGTCCCGCTTCCCGAACCTGCTGGTCAACGGCAGCGCCGGTATCGCCGTCGGTATGGCCACCAACATCCCGCCGCACAATCTGCGCGAGGTCGCGGCCGGTGCCCAGTGGGCGCTGGAGCACCCGGAGGCCACCCACGAGGAACTGCTCGACGCGCTGATCGAGCGGATCAAGGGCCCGGACTTCCCGACCGGTGCCCTGGTCGTCGGTCGCAAGGGCATCGAGGAGGCGTACCGCACCGGCCGCGGCTCCATCACGATGCGCGCGGTCGTCGAGGTCGAGGAGATCCAGAACCGCCAGTGCCTGGTGGTCACGGAGCTTCCGTACCAGACCAACCCGGACAACCTCGCGCAGAAGATCGCCGACCTGGTGAAGGACGGCAAGATCGGCGGCATCGCCGACGTCCGTGACGAGACCTCGTCCCGCACGGGTCAGCGCCTGGTCATCGTGCTGAAGCGAGACGCCGTCGCGAAGGTCGTCCTCAACAACCTGTACAAGCACACCGACCTGCAGACGAACTTCGGCGCCAACATGCTGGCCCTGGTCGACGGGGTGCCGCGCACGCTGTCACTGGACGCGTTCATCCGCCACTGGGTGACGCACCAGATCGAGGTCATCGTCCGCCGGACGAAGTTCCGGCTGCGCAAGGCCGAGGAGCGCGCCCACATCCTGCGCGGTCTGCTCAAGGCGCTCGACGCGATCGACGAGGTCATCGCGCTGATCCGGCGCAGTGACACGGTCGAGGTCGCGCGCGGGGGCCTGATGGGCCTGCTGGAGATCGACGAGATCCAGGCCAACGCGATCCTCGAGATGCAGCTGCGACGGCTGGCCGCCCTGGAGCGCCAGAAGATCGTGCAGGAGCACGACGAGCTGCAGGCGAAGATCAACGAGTACAACCAGATCCTCGCCTCTCCGGAGAAGCAGCGCGGCATCGTCAGTGAGGAGCTGGCCGCCCTCGTCGAGAAGTTCGGCGACGACCGGCGCTCCAAGCTCGTGCCCTTCGACGGCGACATGTCCATCGAGGACCTGATCGCCGAGGAGGACATCGTCGTCACGATCACCCGCGGCGGCTATGTGAAGCGCACCAAGACCGACGACTACCGCTCGCAGAAGCGCGGCGGAAAGGGCGTGCGGGGCACGAAGCTGAAGGAAGACGACATCGTCGACCACTTCTTCGTCTCCACCACGCACCACTGGCTGCTGTTCTTCACCAACAAGGGCCGGGTCTACCGGGCCAAGGCGTACGAGCTGCCGGACGCCGGCCGTGACGCCCGGGGGCAGCACGTCGCCAACCTGCTGGCCTTCCAGCCGGACGAGCAGATCGCCGAGATCCTCGCGATCCGCGACTACGAGGCCGCGCCCTACCTGGTCCTCGCCACCAAGGCGGGCCTGGTGAAGAAGACCTCGCTGAAGGACTACGACTCCCCGCGCTCCGGCGGTGTCATCGCGATCAACCTCCGCGAGGCCGAGGACGGCAGCGACGACGAGCTGATCGGAGCCGAGCTGGTGTCGGCCGAGGACGACCTGCTGCTGATCAGCAGGAAGGCCCAGTCGATCCGGTTCACCGCGACGGACGAAGCGCTGCGCCCGATGGGCCGTGCCACTTCGGGTGTGAAGGGCATGAGTTTCCGTGAGGGCGACGAACTCCTCTCGATGAATGTGGTGCGGCCCGGTACCTTCGTGTTCACTGCCACGGACGGCGGGTACGCCAAGCGGACCGCCGTCGACGAGTACCGCGTCCAGGGCCGCGGCGGCCTCGGTATCAAGGCCGCCAAGATCGTGGAGGATCGTGGTTCTCTCGTGGGCGCGCTGGTGGTCGAGGAGACCGACGAGATCCTCGCCATCACGCTGTCCGGTGGTGTGATTCGTACGCGAGTCAATGAAGTCAGGGAGACGGGCCGTGACACCATGGGCGTCCAACTGATCAATCTCGGCAAGCGGGATGCCGTCGTGGGCATCGCGCGCAACGCCGAGGCCGGTCGCGAGGCCGAGGAGGTCGACGGGACCGCGGACGCCGAAGAGGGCGCCGAGGCCGGGACCCCCGAGGCTGCCGTGGCCGCTGAGGCCGCAGAGAACGGCCAGGGTGCGGAGCCCTCGGCCGGAGAGCACGACGAGGAGTAGAGCGTGAGTGGAGCCACCGGCGCCGGATCGGCCGATGCCGGCGACGCTTCTGGAGCGAACGGTGCCAGTGGCTCCGCCTCGTACTCCCAGGCTGGGGGCGCCCCCGCCGAGGGCAGGGGGATGACCGTGACCGACACCCGGGGGCCGCAGCCCCCGCACGAAACCTATGGTGGGGAGCAAGCGGTGCAGCAGGGAACCCAGCCGTACCATCCGCCCCAGGCGTACCCCTCCCCTCCTGGGGGGACGCAGGGCGGCCAGCAGCGTTCGGGACAGCAGACGGCCGCGGGTGCGACCGTTCGCAGGCCGCGCACCGGGGCGACCACACAGCCCAGGACGCGCAAGGCCCGCCTGCGGGTGGCCAAGGCCGACCCGTGGTCGGTGATGAAGGTCAGCTTCCTGCTCTCGATCGCCCTGGGCATCTGCACGATCGTCGCCGCGGCGGTGCTGTGGATGGTCATGGACGCCATGGGCGTCTTCTCCACGGTCGGCGGGACGATCAGCGAGGCGACCGGCTCGAACGAGAGCAACGGCTTCGACCTCCAGTCGTTCCTCTCGCTCCCCCGGGTGCTCCTCTTCACGTCGGTGATCGCGGTCATCGACGTGGTGCTGGCCACGGCGCTCGCGACGCTGGGCGCCTTCATCTACAACCTCTCCGCCGGGTTCGTGGGCGGAGTGGAGCTCACGCTGGCCGAGGACGAATAGTCCGAGGTCCCGGGGGGCGGAGAACCGATTTTGGGACTGCCCCCCACGTGCGCTAACCTTCAGGAGTCAGCGCGCAGCGCGGCGGGGCTATAGCTCAGTTGGTTAGAGCGCATCCCTGATAAGGATGAGGCCACAGGTTCAAATCCTGTTAGCCCCACCAGCACGAAGACCCCCAGCCGATCACGGTTGGGGGTCTTCGGCGTTCCCGGCCGGCATCAGGATCCGGTGGGCGGATCGCCTCGCCAGGGCGTCGGACGGAGGCCCGGCCGGAGTGCCGTGATGGCCAACTCGGGATCCGGTTTCCGCCGGCCGTGCCCTTCCCGGCGCGACCGGTCGAACTGCTCTGCCTCCTCGGGCTGTCGGTGCCCGTGCCCGTGTCCGTCGCGGGAGCGGTACTCCACACCAGTGGCAAGGGCGGCATCAGGACGAGCGAGCTCGCGGACGAGATCGCGCGCCTGTACGAGGCCGTGGACCAAGCGACCGGCCGGCGGTCCGGTGACAGGCCTTCTCCGCGTGCCGCACGGTCGCGGACGGCGCCCGTCCGCCGCCCTGTCCTCGCGGACGGACGGTACGGGGCCCGAGAGCCGTCTCCGGCGCCGTGGCTGCGCGCTGCTGGCCCAAGGAGGGCTCGGGCGGCCCAGAGGGCCTGAGGGCGGCGACGGGGTACGGCCACCGGTTCACATCCTGTGAGTGCCGGGGTGCGCCGCCCTCGCGAGGGCGATCCCTGGTGGCGGGAGGGGAAGTTGACCCCTCGGGGGTCTCGGGCCGGGGCGTACGCAGGTCACCGATCGGTATCGATCGGTGTGTATAGTCGGGCGCCAGAAGTCCCCTACGTCAAGGAAAGACGAGGTCGCGCGGTGAAGAAGCTTCTCCTGGTCGCACTGGCCGCCATCGGCGGGCTCCTCGTGTACCGCCAGATCCAGGCGGATCGCGCCGAGCAGGATCTGTGGACGGAGGCGACCGACTCCGTGCCCGCAGGTTCGGGTGTGTGAGACGCAGACAATCTGAGAGTGACGGAGCCCCGGCCGCCGAGCGGCCGGGGCTCCGTGCTGTTCGGGCCGCCGTGGGGCCGCCGGCAGGGATCCTGAATTCGCTTGAGCAAATAGATCCCTTGCATGAGTAAAGGCGGGTGCTCGGCGGCACCCCTCATCGGTGCGCGTGTGACAACGGCGGTGATTCGGACCCGCGCGAAGACAGGGGCCCGGGCGGCGGGGCAGGATGGACCGGCACCACGACCACCCCCGGCGGCAGGCGGCCCGGCCCTGTGGATCACGACCCGGACCTGTGAGTACCGCACGGGCGCGCCGGCGTCCCGGCGCGACGACGGAGACGACAAGGGGAAGCGCGGAGATGAGGCAGCGCAGCGGGCGCGGGGTGGCCCCGGTCGTGGCGGCGGCGGTGTGTGCGGCAGCGCTGGCCGGCGCCCCGGCACAGGCGGCCGATCAGCAGGATCCCTATGTTTTCGGCGCCGGAGCGGAGCGGATCGAGGGCGCGGAGAGCAGCGCCGACGCCGAGGCGCTCAAGGCGGGCACGACCTACCGCTCCTCGATCGGGCCGGGCGGGAAGCTCAACTTCCGTGTCGATCTGGACGCCGAGCGGAACGCGTACGTCTCGGTCGTGGCCGTTCCCCGACAGGGGACCGGGCTCGCGTACAGCGACGGCATCGAGGTCACGCTCCAGGACGGTCAGGGCAACAGTTGCGGCAGCGCTGACGACAAGGTGGGACCGGGCAGGTTCGCGAGGCCGCTCGCCGCGGCCGCGAGCCGCACGATCGGGAACGGGCGCTCGACCTGCCAGGACGGCGGCGCGTACAACGTGCTCGTGGAGAGGACCGGTGCCGCGGCCTCCCCGTCCGCCGGCGACGCCGCCTCCGGGGCCTGGGAGTTGGAGATCCGGCACGTCACCGAGCCCGGACTGAGGCAGGCGGGGCCGACCGAGGCCCCCACGCAGTGGCCCTCCGCCTCACCTGGCCTGCCCGGTGGCGGGATCAAGGAGGCGGCCGGCGGAACGGGCTTCAACGACGCGGCCGAGATCTCCGAGGGCGAGTGGAAGAGCCGGATGGAGGCGGGGCGCACGTACTTCTACCGGGTCAAGGTCGACTGGGGGCAGAGGATCTTCGGGGCGGCCTCCCTGGGAAGTACGAGCACCAAGGGCTTCACCTTCGTCAGCGAGGCATTGACCATGCGGCTGTACAACCCCGTGCGCGGCCTGGTCGAGGACGGCGGGACGGGGTCGTACGACGGCAGGCAGAAGCAGGCCGCGCTGGATCCGCTGCCGGAGGTCGCCTACGAGAACCGATTCGGCAGCGGCGACAAGGTGGAAGGCATGCGGCTCAAGGGGGACTACTACCTCGCCGTCAGCCTGAACCCCCAGCTGGCGGAGAAATTCGGCAAGGACCAGTTCGGCGTGACGCTCCGGGTCAACGTGGAGGGCGACGCCAAGCCCGCGCCGCCGTACGCCGAACCGGTGGGCGACCTCGGTGTCTCCGAGGGCGAGAAGGCCGAGCAGAGCGACACGATGAAGCTCGTCGGCGTGGCCGGTGTGGGCATGGGGACGGCGCTGGTCCTGGGGCTGGGTGCCTGGACGCTGCTGGCCCGTCGGCGTGCGGGCGGATCGTCGCAGGGTGGGTCGTCGCAGGGTGGCCCGCCCGGCACCGCAGGGCCGGGGCACGTCACGCCCCGGCTGCCGGCGGGCGCTCCGGCGCACACCCACGGGCCTGCGAGCGGGTCCGGTGCGTCGCACCCACCAGGTACCGGTTCTCCGTACGGCTACGGCTACGGTCCCGCCGACGGGCCCGGGCACATGCGGGGTACGGGCCGGGCCGACGGCACGGCGCGTACGGACCAGGGCCCGCCTCCCGCCTGGTGATGCCGCCTGCCGAGTGCGGCGACGGCACTCAGGCCTGGGCGAAGGCCCAGATCCCGACCGCGAAACAGATCAGCGCGACGATCAGTACCGGGACCGCCACCTTCGGGGGCGGTCCCGGTCGTTTCCGCGCCGCGGGCAGGGGTGCGGACGTGGGGGCGTAGGAGGGCGCGTACGGCATTGGATGCGCCTGCCCCGGAACCTGCTGGCCTTGGGCGGTGTACTGACGGGTGAGGGGCTGTTCGTGGGGAACCGCGGCTGTCGGCGCCTGGGCGAAGTCCTGTGCCGCGTGCCGAGCGGGCGGCTGATGTTGATGGGGGGAGACGGCATGGATGGACGCGGGTGCGGGGGCGCCGGGCTGTCCGGGCGCCGGCGGCCGGTCCGCGGTCTGCGGCGGTGCCTGCTGGTGGGGCGGCGGGGGCAGATGGAAGGAGCCGGTCTCCGAGGGAGACGGCAGGAGGGCTCCGTGCGAGCCGTAGGTGCCGGGCCCGCCCCGGAGTGCCTGCGCGGACTGGCCGGTCTGATGTGGCTCTGGCTCTGGCTCCGGCTGTGGCTGAGCTTGTGGTTGGGGCGGGCGCGACGACGAGCCCGGGTCGTCCTGGGTGGCTTGCTGCTCCTGTTCCGTCCGCCCGGTGGGTGCGACGGTCTGTCCCCCGGACGCCGCGGTGTCGGTGCGCGGGCCGCCCGGGGCCCGTTCCACGGGGCCGTCGGGACCGAAGCCGGCGGGAAGCGGCCCCAGTTGGTCGAAGATCTCGACCGGCTCGTCGTCGATGGCGGGCTCGGGTAGCAGCTCCACGGCCGAGGTGAGCGCCTTCCGCGCGCCGGTCGCGGTACGGAAGCGGGCCTGTGGATCGGGCTGGAGCAGACCCGCGAGGACCTGCCACAGCGGCTCCGGAACGCCCTGCGGGGCGCCCGGTGTGCCGTGAGCGGCGAAATGCTCGACCAGGGCGCGGGAATCGGGCTTCCGGCCCTCGAGCAGATACAGGGCCACGAGCCCCACGGCGAACAGGTCGGCGGGGAAGTCGGGCTCCGCGCCGAGCATCTGCTCGGGCGCGAAGTAACCGGGCGTCCCCACCACGTAGTTCGTCTCGGTGAGACGCGGCTCACCCTTCCGCATGGAGATGCCGAAGTCGGACAGCCGCAGATGCGGCCGCCCGGTGCCGGTGGCCTCCAGCAGGATGTTCGCGGGCTTGATGTCGCGGTGCACGACCCCCTCAGCGTGCACCGCGGCGAGCCCGGACAGCAGTTGGTCGAGCAGGGCGCAGACGAACCGCGGCGGCAGTGGGCCGTAGTCGCCGATGACGTGCGCCAGCGACCCGCCGCTCACCAGATCCATGGTGAACAGCACCTTGTCGTCGTCCGCGGCCCAGCTGGCCGGGGCGAGGACGTGCGGGTGATCGATGCGGAGCGCCTGCTCGCGGACGAAGCGAAGCAGCGAGTGGGCGTCGCTCTGCTGCAGGACCTTGGCGGCCACATACCGCCGCCGCCGATGGTCCCAGGCGCGCCATACGGCGCCGACTCCACCGCGTCCGATCGGGTCGATCAGCTCGTACCGACCAGCGAAGACCTCACCCATTGCGCTGCGCCCGCTCCCGGTTCCCTGTTCCGGCGTCCTGCTTCGTCCAGCGTGCTTCCCGGCCACCGGCCGTTCGGCCGCCCGCGCCCTGCTGCGATCAGCTCTGGTGCGACTCGTAGTGGGCGACCGCCTCCGCGGTGCGCCCGGCGCCGTACACCCTGAGGAACTCTGCCAGTTCCGGATGGGTCGGGGCGAGCGAGTCCGCCGCGTCGATGATGTCGCCGGCCGCCGCCACCGAACGGAGCAGAGACTGGATCTCCCGCACCACCCGGCGCACGGTCGGCGCTCCCGAGCTCGTCGTGGACTGCCCGGTGCTGGTGAGCACGGAGCCGCCCTGGGACTTCTTGATCTCGTCCATGCGGTCCGTGGCCTCGGCCGCGCTGACGCTGCCGTCGGCGACCTGACCGGCCAGCTCCTGAAGGGCCTGGACGCGCTGGACGACCGCCGGATTGCCGATCTTGGCCCGCTGGCCGCTCATCAGCTGGGACAGCATCGGAGCCGACAGCCCGAGCACCGCAGCAAGACGGGCCTGGTTCAGGCCCAGATCGTCGATGAGCCGGCGGAAGAGCGCCCCCAGTGGCTCCCCGTACCAGCTGCGCTGGAGCTCTCTGGCTCTCGCGGCCGTGTCCTGCTGTGCTGCATCCATGTGCGTCTCCCCATCGCTTCCCCTGGCGTGGCTTCGCTGATGCGAACCCGACGAGCATCTTACGGAGAGTGGTCGGATACCGGGAGCCCCAATCCTTTTGGAAGATCCCGGGGGTTACCCGGTACTCTGGTCTCCGTTCCGGGGCCTTAGCTCAGTTGGTAGAGCGCTGTCTTTGCATGGCAGATGTCAGGGGTTCGACTCCCCTAGGCTCCACTCGGTAAATGCCCTCTGAGCTGCGGAAACGCAGGTCGGAGGGCATTTTGCATGCCTGGGGTCCGCTGGGACGGAGCACGGAGGGCCGGTACGGCCCCTCCGCGGCGGCCGGGGGTCCCCGGTCCGCTCGCCGGCCGCGGAACGCGGCGTCTCCGTGCAGCGCACCGCGTGGACTCCCGGGCCGCGGACCCGCCGGCAGGCCGGGCCACTGTCCTCTCCCCGTCATGGATCCGCCCCGATGCCCGTCCGGAGCAGTGGGGGGCATCCGCTCCGGGTTGCGGGATGCGTGCCGCCGCGTTAAGCGCTGCCCGGACCGGTGGCGCGGCCCGTTTCCGCAGGCAGGAAGGGGGCGAGGTGCGCCCGCTCCCGAATGACGGCCGCTCAGGGGCGGTAGGCCGCACGGGTGGTGTTCATCAGAAGATCCGCCGACCCGACGCCGAGGTCCCACGATTTTCGAGGTGCATCCACATCATGAGGAACGTATGTAAAACGCCCAATCCGAAAGCGAGGAGCCATGGCCGCCGTCAAGGTCACCTCTTTGTGGACCGCCTTCATCTCCCTGATCGTCACCCTGCTCACCTCCCTGGGGTTCGCCACCTCCGCCAAGGCCGCCCAGCAGTCGGCCGGTCCCCGTCAGCCCGAGGGTCCCGCGGAGCAGAAGCCCACCGTCCCCGGCGCCCGGAGCGCGGGCAACAGAGCGGGCGCGCATGAGCATCCCGCCGGTGCGGTCTCGTCGTCCGCTGCTGCCGCGGGGACGTACGGGAGCATGGTCATGCACGGCTTCTGGCACCAGGTGGTGCGCCAGAGGACCCCTCGCGACCGCGCTCTGCCGCCGACCATCAAGCAGCGGATCCGTGCCGAGGCCCACGGCGCCTCTCCTGCCGTCCGGAAGGTACCGACCGTCAGGGACACGGCCGAAGCACAGAGGGAGTCCTCGTACTTCGAGGACGAGGAGCGCGTTCCGGCGGCAGCATGAGGCGCCGGGAAGCTCTCGGTTCGCCCTGCGCCCGCTGTCCGGCACCACGCGTCGCCCGCAGTGTCGTGCGCGACCAGGACGGTGTCAGGCGGACGGAACCCCTGCCGCCCGGGCGATCGGTGAAGGACGCCCCTCAGCAGCCGGACCGGCGATGTCGCAGGACACCCGGCGACGGACTCCCGAGGCCGACCGGCCGGGATCCTCAGCTGGCGGCAGGCAGCCGGCGACGGCATCCGGGGAACGCACGACGGCACTCCGGGAACGGTCGGCGACCGCCCTCGAAGGTCATGCCCCGACCGGCCTCACGGGCGGACGGGAAGGCTTCCGCGAGCACGACCACCAACGGCCCTTCCGGGGAGAACCGATGACGGCTTTCCAGAGCTACAGCTGCCTGCGGTCCTCAGCGACGCACCACCGGTCCACGGGCCCATTCCTGCGGCCGGGTGCCCGGTCGGCGTCCGAAGCCTCACACCAGCGATCCGGCAAGGCCGTCACCAGCGGCCCCGTACGGACAGCCGGTGACAGTCCTCCCAGGAGAACGCCGGTGACGGTCGTCCCGAAGCGTCAGCGACGGTCCTCACGGTCCGACTCGGCCTCGTTCTCGGCCTGCTTGGCCTGAACGTCCGGGTCCAGCACCGACTGCTCGCTCTCGTCGACCGACGACACCGACCCGTCCGGGACCTCGGTCGCGGCGGGAGGTTCCACCAGCCAGTCCGGGTTGGCCTGCTTGTCCCACCACTTCCACGCGGCGAACAGCCCCGCGGCGACGACGCCGACGACCACCGCGCCCTTCGCGGCGCGACCGCACTTCGCACGCCGTTCGTTCTTCTTCGCGAGCTTCTTGATGTCCTCGGCCGTGACCGAACCGCGCAGCGCGGCCAGGGCGGCAGCGGACCGGGTGACGGCCTCCTGCCCCACGGGCTGGGCCACCGCGACGGCGTGCTCGAGGCGCGGAGTCGTGTAGTCCGCCGCCTGACGTGCGGCATTCCGGGTCATGACGGCGGCCCGGTGAGCCGCGTCGTCGACCTGCGGCGGAACATGCGGTGCGACATGGGACTTGTACTGGACGCGGGCCTGATGGCGTGCCTGGCGTGCGGCCTTCTTCGCCTTGGGCTCGAGGGTGACGCGAGCCTGGTGGGCGTAGAGCGCGGCCTGGTCCTTGGCCGTGCCGGCGTATGGCGCCACCACTTCCGCGGCGTGCAGCACGCTCTCCTTGGCCGTGTCCGTCGCGGCGCGCACGCTGTCCATGCGGGTCACGGGATCCTCCTCCTCGGTGGCGTTCGCGGGCGTCTGGGGCGTTTGTCGACCCAGCAAAGGCACCATCCGCCTTTCCACCCTTTTCGAAATCATGCCCGTTGAGGACTGCCACGGCATGCGGGACGGGCATCCGGGTCATTTTCCTCGTCCACGACCTCCCGTGGGAGGATCTGAGGACCTCAGAGAAGACTTACGGAAGGCAGATCGTGGCCGAGCAGCTCCACGCCACCCTGAAGACCAACCACGGCGACATCGACATCCGGCTTCTGCCGAACCACGCGCCGAAGACGGTGAAGAACTTCGTCGAGCTCGCCACGGGTGAGCGGGAGTGGACCAACCCGGCGACCGGGAAGAAGTCGACGGACAAGCTGTACGACGGCACCGTCTTCCACCGGGTGATCAGCGGCTTCATGATCCAGGGCGGCGACCCGCTGGGCAACGGCACCGGTGGCCCGGGCTACGAGTTCGCCGACGAGTTCCACCCGGACCTGGCCTTCGACCGGCCGTACCTGCTGGCCATGGCCAATGCCGGACCGGGCACCAACGGCTCGCAGTTCTTCATCACCGTGGCCCCCACCGCCTGGCTGACCCGAAAGCACACGATCTTCGGCGAGGTCACGGACAAGGCCAGCCGGAAGGTCGTGGACGCCATCGCCGGCGCGCCGACCAACCCGCGCACCGACCGCCCGCTGAACGACGTGGTGATCGAGTCCGTCGTGATCGAGACCCGGCAGAGCTGACCCCGCCGGGGAGCCGCGGGGGAATCCTCTGCGGCGGCCGGGTTCCGTACGGGAACCTTTACGCCCCGCTCGTCCGTAAGACGAGCGGGGCGAAGCATTGCGCGGGAGCCCGCGCGGAAGACGAGGGGACCTCATGGATCAGGCGCCAGGAAGCCCGGACCGGCCCCAGGCGGCGCACGGGCTGCCGGGCTGCTACCGCCACCCGGGCCGGGAGACCGGCATCAGCTGCACCCGCTGCGAGCGGCCGATCTGTCCCGAGTGCATGGTCAGCGCGTCGGTCGGCTTCCACTGCCCGGAGTGCGTGCGCACGGGCTCGGGCACGGGGCACGCCCCCGCCGCGAGCCGTCCACGCACGATCGCCGGCGCCGAGGTCACCTCGGGCGACCCCCGTCTCGTCACCAAGATCCTGCTGGGCGTCAACGTCGCCGTGTTCCTCGCGGTGCTCGCCGACCGGACCATCGCCGACCGGCTCAGCCTGATCGGGCTTGCTTTCAACGGTCGGATCCAGGAGGTCGTGGGAGTCGCCGACGGTGAGTGGTACCGCCTGGTGACCTCGATGTTCCTGCACCAGGAGATCTGGCACATCGTGTTCAACATGCTGGGGCTCTGGTGGCTCGGCGGTCCGCTCGAGGCGGCACTCGGGCGGGTGCGCTATCTCGCGCTGTATCTGCTCTCCGGACTCGCGGGAAGCGCGCTGGTCTATCTGCTGGAGGAGCCGAACGTGGGTGCGCTCGGTGCCTCGGGCGCGATCTGGGGACTGCTCGGCGCGACGGCCGTGCTGATGCGCCGCCTGGACTACGACCTGCGTCCGGTGATCGCGCTCTTGGCGCTGAACCTGCTCATCACCTTCACGATGAGCGGCATCTCCTGGCAGGCCCACGTCGGCGGCCTGATCGGCGGCACCGTGATCGCGTTCGGCATGGTGCACGCCCCTCGCGAGCATCGGACCCTCGTGCAGGTCGGGGTCTGTGCGCTGGTCCTGCTCGCCTCGGTCGTCACCATCGTCCTGAGGACCCAGTCGCTGCTCATGTGACCGTGAGCTTTCCCCAAAGTTGTCCACAGCGTGTGGCGGATCTTGTGCACCTGGTGGGGAACAGCTGTGCCCCCTGTCCCTGACCTGGGTTTTCCCAGGGGGGACAAGGGGCGCACAGGGTGGGCGATCGTCGCTGGAACGGCCCCAGTGATCACATCGGCGTCAACGGCCGGAGAGTTATCCACAGATCGTCAGACCTTTTCCTCATCTGTGGACGACGCTGTGGATAACTCAGGGGCAGAGCTTGACAGCGGCCGGTCCGCCGGATCTCCCGTCGGTCGCCGCTATTTCCACTGGGTGGAGACGGCGAAGCCGCCCGCGATGAAGCCGAAGCCGACCACGATGTTCCAGTTCCCGAGCGACTTCAGGGGAAGCGAACCGTCGGTGACGTAGAAGACGACGATCCACGCGAGCCCGATCAGGAACAGCGCCAGCATCACGGGAGCGACCCAGCTGCGGTTCGTCAGCTTGATGCTCGTCGCCTGCTTCGAGGACGGCGGAGGCGTGAAGTCGGCCTTCTTGCGGATACGTGACTTCGGCACGAGGGACTCTCCTGTCGATGCGCTGCGTGACCGCGCAGGGGAAACTGTGGCTGGCGCCGGCGGGGGGTGAGGGGGACCTGGTCCTCCCCCGGGCGTCCGTTAGCGTAGTCCTTCCGCTGCGCCTGAAGGGTAAGGGTACGTTGAGCAATTCCGCCGACTCCCCCGGTGGGCCGGTCCGTCGCTTCTCGTGGCGACCGGTTCGGCTGCTGACCGCTGCCGTTTTCGCGCTCGCCGGACTGATCTTCGTCACCAGCTTCAACACGGCCAAGGGCACCAACCTCCGGACCGACGACTCGCTGCTGAAGCTCTCCGACCTGATCGAGCAGCGCAGCCACAAGAACGCCGAGCTGGACGAGTCCACGTCGGCGGTCCGCGAGGACGTCGACGCCCTCGCCCGTCGCGATGACGGCTCCACCGAGGCGGAGGACGAGAAGCTGAGGGCGCTCGAAGCCGCCGCGGGGACCGTGAAGCTCAGCGGCCAGGCGGTTTCCGTCACTCTCAATGATGCGCCCCCCAATGCCCAGGCGGCACCCGGCTACCCGGAGCCGCAGGCCAACGACCTGGTCATCCACCAGCAGGATCTGCAGGCCGTGGTCAACGCCCTCTGGCAGGGCGGCGCCCGGGGGATCCAGGTCATGGACCAGCGGCTGATCTCCACCAGCGCCGTGCGCTGCGTGGGCAACACGCTGATCCTGCAGGGCAGGGTCTACTCGCCGCCGTACAAGGTCACCGCCGTCGGCGACCCGGACAGGCTCAAGCAGGCGCTCACCGCCTCCCCCGCGATCCAGAACTACCAGCTGTACGTGAAGGCGTACGGGCTGGGCTGGAAGGTGGACGAGCGCGAGGCGGTGACTCTCCCCGGCTACTCGGGCACAGTGGATCTCCACTACGCGAAGCCCGTGCAGTAGCCCCGGGGAGGCCGGCCCGTGTCGGTGCGACTGATCGTCCGGACGTTCAGTGAGATGTGCATCACCATCGGCGCCGTGATCGTCCTGTTCGTGGCGTACGTGCTGTTCTGGACCGGGGTGAAGGCCCAAGGCGCGACGGACGACGAGATCGTCCGGCTCCAGGAGGAGTGGGCACGGCAGCCGTTGGCGCCCTCGGGACCGGAGGCGCCACCGCCCGCCGACTCGGCGCCGCCCGCCCCGGAGCCCGCTCCGCCGGCCGAGAAGCCGTACGAGAGCGGCAGGCCCTTCGCGGTCATGTACGTGCCGCGCTTCGGAGCCGGCTGGGACTGGCCGGTGTTGGAGGGCACCGGGGCCGGAACGCTGACGAAGGGCCTCGGGCACTACCCGGGCAGCGCCCGGCTCGGCGCGACGGGAAACTTCGCGGTGGCCGGCCACCGCCGTACGTACGGTGATCCGTTCAAGGACTTCCCGAGGCTGCGCCCCGGCGACGCGGTCGTCCTCAACGACGGCACGACGTGGTTCACCTACCGGATACGGAACACGCCCTACCGGACCCTGCCGGACGACGTGGGCGTCGTCGACGCCGTCCCGGCGAAGTCCGGATTCGACGGGCCGGGCCGCTATCTGACGCTCACCACCTGCGATCCCGAGTGGGGCAGCAGTCACCGGCTGGTCGTGTGGGCGCACCTCGACGCCACCCGGCCTGTGACCCACGGCAAGCCGGAAGCTTTCCACAGCTGACCCACGGGCCCCCCGCGCCCTTTAACCTGGTCCCGTACCGAACGGAAAGGGACGGCATGTACGGCTGGATCTGGCGGCATCTGCCGGGCAACGCGTGGGTGCGGGCGTTCATCTCGCTCGTGCTGGTCCTCGCGGTCGTCTACGTGCTCTTCCAATACGTGTTCCCCTGGGCGGAGCCCCTGCTTCCGTTCAACGACGTGACGGTGGACGGCCAGTGAGCGCGCGGATTCTCGTCGTCGACAACTACGACAGCTTCGTTTTCAACCTCGTCCAGTACCTGTACCAGTTGGGCGCGGAGTGCGAGGTCGTGCGCAACGACCAGGTCTCCACGGCCCACGCGCAGGACGGCTTCGACGGCGTGCTGCTGTCCCCGGGGCCGGGCGCGCCCGAACAGGCCGGGGTGTGCATCGAGATGGTCCGCCACTGCGCCGCCACCGATGTCCCGGTCTTCGGCGTCTGCCTCGGCATGCAGTCGATGGCCGTGGCCTACGGCGGGGTGGTCGACCGGGCGCCCGAGCTGCTCCACGGCAAGACCTCCCCCGTGCGGCACGAGGGCAAGGGCGTGTTCGCCGGGCTGCCGTCTCCCTTCACCGCGACCCGCTACCACTCGCTGGCGGCGGAACCGGAGACCGTCCCGGACGAGCTCGAGGTCACGGCCCGCACGGAGGACGGGATCATCATGGGTCTGCGTCACCGGCGGCACCGGGTCGAGGGTGTGCAGTTCCACCCCGAGTCGGTGCTCACGGAGCACGGCCATCTGATGCTGGCCAACTGGCTGGCGGAATGCGGTGACACGGGCGCTGTGGGCCGATCGGCAGGGCTCGCGCCGGTGGTGGGCAAGGCCCTGGCGTGAACGGCCAGGGGGGACCGCCGTGGTACCGCGCTCCGGATGTTCCCGGACAGCGCGGGCCGCAGCAGTCCACGCCGGAGGAGTGGCCCGATCACGGCCAGTACCCCGCGGCGGCGTACCAGGAGGACTGGTACGGACAGCAGGCGTACCCCCAGGCGCGGGACGGGGTTCAGGAACATTCCCAGGTTCGGTACCGGGCCGAATCCATGGCCGAGTCCGGGTACCCGGTACGGCCGGCGCCGGGGGCCGACCACCCGACCGCCGCAGTGCCGTCGCCGTCCTTCCCGCCCGAGGACGAGACCTCCGGGCTGCGGACGCCGGGGACCGGCCCGTCGGAGCCCGAGCGGCCCACAGGGGGCCGCGCAGAGCGCCGTAAGGCGGCCAAGGCACAGGGAAGGGGCCGCAGACGACGCGCGCCGACCACCCCGCCTGCGGCGCCGAAGCCCTCGGAAACGGGCGCGCCCCTCTCCCGCGTCGAGGCGCGACGCGCGGCCCGTGCGGCGAAGGACAGCCCCGCCGTGGTCGCCAGCCGGGCCTTCGGTGAACTGTTCATCACCATCGGCGTCCTGATGCTGCTGTTCGTCACGTACCAGCTGTGGTGGACCAACATCCTGGCCGGACAGCAGGCCAACGCCGCGGCGAACAAGATCCAGGACGAATGGGCGAAGGGCCGCGCCCCGGGCGCGTTCGAGCCGGGCCAGGGATTCGCCATCATGCACATCCCCAAGCTCGACGTCGTCGTGCCGATCGCCGAGGGCATCGACAAGCACCGGGTGCTCGACCGCGGCATGGTCGGCCACTACGCCGAGGGCAGGCTCAAGACGGCGATGCCCGAGGACAAGCAGGGCAACTTCGCGGTGGCCGGGCACCGTAACACCCACGGCGAACCGTTCCGGTACATCAACCGGCTCACGCAGGGTGATCCGATCGTCGTCGAGACTCAGGACACGTACTACACGTACGAGATGCAGAGCATCCTTCCGCAGACCGCGCCCTCGAACGTCGGGGTGATCGCTCCCGTTCCGGCCGGCTCCGGCTTCACCGGGCCCGGCCGCTACATCACGCTGACGACGTGCACTCCCGAGTTCACGAGTACGTACCGCATGATCGTGTGGGGCAAGATGGTCGACGAACGCCCGCGCAGCAAGGGCAAGCCGGACGCGCTCGTGGGCTGACGGACGGGCCTGGGCCCGGCCGTCGGACGGAACAACAGGGACTGGGACAGGGACAGGTGCAGTGGCACGTGCGCGCAGCCGGATCGCCGGCGTCATCAGTGTCTTCGGCGAGCTGCTGATCACCGCGGGGCTGGTGCTGGCCCTCTTCGTCGTCTACTCACTGTGGTGGACGAACGTTCTCGCGGACCGCGAGTCCGCGAAGCAGGGCGAGCGGGTCCGCGACCGCTGGGCCGGGGGGCCCGGTGCGCTCGACACCAAGGACGGCATCGGCTTCCTGCACGTGCCCGCCATGGGCAACGGCGAGGTCCTGGTGAAGCAGGGCACCGACCCCAAGACCCTGAACAACGGTGTGGCGGGCTACTACATCGACCCCATCAAGTCGGCGCTTCCGTCCGACAAGCAGGGCAACTTCACGCTGGCGGCCCACCGCGACGGCCACGGCGCCAAGTTCCACAACATCCACAAGCTCAAGACGGGTGACTCGATCGTCTTCGAAACCGTGGACACCTGGTACGTCTACAAGGTTTTCAAGGACCTCAAGGAGACGTCCAAGTACAACGTCGACGTGCTCCAGCCGGTCCCGAAGGAGTCGGGCCGGACCAAGCCCGGCCGCTACATCACGCTCACGACCTGCACTCCCGTGTACACCTCGGACTACCGCTACATCGTGTGGGGCGAACTCGAGCGCACGGAGAAGGTGGACCGGGACCGTACGCCGCCGGCGGAGCTGCGGCAGTCGTGAACGAGCGCGCCACGAGCACGGCACCCTGACCCGCGCTCCGGCTCCCGCACGTTCCGTTCCCCGCACCCGCGCCCCGGCTCCCGCACGTTCCGGCTTCCGTGCGACCATGCGTCGCGCCCTGCTGCCCGAGAGGCCGGCCGCGCGCCGCCGGGCCCGGCCGGGCGCCCACGGCAGCAGCGACTGCCGGCCGGACACGGAGAGGCCCCGGCACCTCGATGGCTGATGGGTGCCGGGGCCTTCACCGTTGCGGGGCTCTCACCGTGCGGTGGGCGGGAGGCTAGTCGCCGCCTCCGCCGATGAAGCCGCCTCCGCCGTTGTTGCCGCCGTTGTTGCCGTCACCACCGGGGAGGGTGAACAGCACCACCTGGGTCTGGGCGGGGTCTCCCTGGGTTCCCGGCTGCGGGGTCTGCTGGATCACCCGGGCGTTGTCGTTCTGGTCGCCCTGCACCTGGATGTTGTTGAATCCGGCCTGCTGCAGCATGGCCCTGGCCTCGCCCAGGGAGCGGTTCCGCACCTCGGGGACCTGGGCCTGCGGCGTCTGAGGTCCCTTGGAGACCTTCAGGGTGATGGTGATGCCCTTGGCCTCCCTGGAGCCCGCGGTCGGGTCCTGCGCGGTGACCTGCCCCGCCGGCTCGGCGCCGTCGACGTCCTGCCGCACGACCGTGTATCCGAGGGTCGTCAGCTGCTGGTTGGCCTGGTCGAACTGCTGACCCACCACGTCCGGCACGGGCTTCGTCGTCTGCTTGGCGATCTTGAGGGTGACGGTCTCACCCTTCTCTACCCGGGTGCCGCCAGCGGGGTCCTGCTCGACGACCGTGTTGGGCTCCTGGTCGGACTCGACCGATTCGGTCTCCACCTCGAAGCCCTTCTCCTTCAGCTCCTTGGTGGCGTCCTCTTCGGAGTCCTTCGTGACGTCCGGCACCTTGATCAGCGGCGCGCCCTCGGAAACGACCACATTCACGGTGTCGCCCTGGTTCATCTGGCCGCTGGCCGGAGTCTGGCTGCAGACGCTGTTCTTGGGCTGGTCGCAGCGATCCGTGCCGGACTGGACGACCTTGACCTTGGCGTTCTCGCCGAGCTGCTTGGCCTCCGGGAACGGCTTGCCGACCAGCTGGGGCACGTCGACCTTGCCCCCGCCCTCGCCCGGGCCGAAGACCGACTTGCCGATCAGGATGGCGCCGACGAGCACGAGGATGCCGGCGACCACGAGCAGGATCGTGGACGTGTTCGACTTCTTCTGCCGCCGGCGGTCCGGGCGGTCGTCGTACCCGCCGAAACCGCCGTCGTCCGGGTTCATGGGCGGCAGCATCGACGTCTGGCCGCCCGGGTCCGTCTGCCGCAGCGCGGTCGTCGGCTGGTCGCCGCGTCCCTGCTGGGAGCCGTACGCGCCGCCGTAGCCGACGGCGCCCATCGCCGCGGTGGCGGCGACCGGCTGGCCGTCGAGGCACGCCTCGATGTCGGCCCGCATCTCGTCGGCGGACTGGTAGCGGTAGTCCGGGTCCTTGACCAGCGCCTTCAGGACGATCGCGTCCATCTCGGGCGTGATCTCGGGGTCGAAGACGCTCGGCGCCTGCGGCTCCTCCCTGACGTGCTGGTACGCGACCGCGACCGGGGAGTCCCCGACGAACGGCGGCCGGACCGTCAGCAGCTCGTAGAGCAGACAGCCGGTGGAGTACAGGTCGGACCGGGCGTCGACCTGCTCGCCCTTGGCCTGCTCCGGGGAGAGGTACTGGGCGGTGCCGATCACGGCCGCGGTCTGGGTCATGGTCATGCCGGCGTCGCCCATGGCGCGCGCGATGCCGAAGTCCATCACCTTGACCTGGCCGGTGCGCGTCAGCATGACGTTCGCCGGCTTGATGTCGCGGTGCACGATGCCGTTGCGGTGCGAGTACTCGAGGGCCTGCAGGATGCCGATGGTCATCTCGAGCGTGCGCTCGGGCAGCAGCTTCCGCCCGGAGTGCAGCAGCTCTCTGAGCGTGGAGCCGTCCACGTACTCCATCACGATGTACGGGATGGAGACGCCGTCCACGTAGTCCTCGCCGGTGTCGTACACGGCGACGATCGCAGGATGATTCAGCGAGGCGGCCGACTGGGCCTCACGGCGGAACCGGGCCTGGAAGGACGGGTCACGGGCGAGATCGGCCCGCAGCGTCTTCACGGCAACGGTGCGACCGAGCCGGGTGTCGTGGGCGAGGTAGACCTCGGCCATGCCACCACGGCCGAGCACCGAGCCCAGCTCGTACCGGCCGCCGAGGCGACGCGGCTCTTCCATAACTGTTCCAGCCCTCTCCGTCAGTCCCGACCGCACCCGTGTGTGTGCTCCGGCGGTGTGCTGTTCGCGCATACGCTACCGGCCACGGGGCTCCTCATCCGCCCATGGCCGGGACCTGATACGCGACCGGTATCGCATTGTGCGGGTATGAGGCGGGAAGAGGCCAGGGCAGTGACATCCGTCACTCCTTGCTGTCCAGCACCGCCTTCATCACGTCACGCGCGATCGGAGCGGCGAGTCCGCCACCGCTGATGTCGTCGCGCGCGGTGCCGTTGGAGTCCTCCACGACCACCGCGACCGCGACCGGCGAACCGTTGTCGGTCTTGGCGTACGAGATGAACCAGGCGTACGGGCGCTTGCTGTTGCCGACACCGTGCTGGGCGGTACCGGTCTTGCCGCCGACGGTGACGTCGTTGATCTGGGCGTTCTTGCCCGTGCCCTTCTCGACGACGTTCTCCATCATCCGCTGGAGGAGCTGTGCGTTCTCCTGCGAGACCGGCTGGCTCATCTCCTCCGGCTCGAAGGTCTGGATGACGTCCAGGTTCGGTGCCCGCAGCTGGTCGATCATGTACGGCTTCATCAGCTTGCCGTCGTTGGCGATCGCCGCGGTGACCATCGCCATCTGCAGCGGAGTGGCGGCCGTGTCGAACTGGCCGATCGAGGAGAGCGCGTTGCCGCCGCGGTCCATCGTCTTGTTGTAGACGGAGGAGGAAGCACGGACAGGTGTGTCGATCTCGGCGTTGTTGAAGCCGAACTTCTGGGCCATCTCGACCATCTTGTCCCGGGACACCTTGTCACCGAGATTGGCGAAGACGGAGTTGCAGGACACCTCCATGGCCGCGTTCAGGCTCGCCTTCTCGCAGCCGCCGTGCGAGTTCTTCATCGGCGTCCGCGAGAGCGGGATCATGTACGGCTCGGGAGTGTCCGTCGGCGCGTCGATGTCCTCGACCACGCCGTTCTCCAGCGCTGCCGCGGCGGTGACGACCTTGAAGGTGGAGCCGGGCGGGTAGGTCTCGCGCAGCGCGCGGTTCACCATCGGCTTGTCTTTGTCGTTGAGCAGCTTCTGGCGGTTCTCGGAGTCCTTGATGGAGTTGCCCGCGAAGACCGACGGGTTGTACGACGGGGTCGAGGCCAGCGCCAGGATCTTCCCGGTCTGCGGGTCGATCGCCGCCACGGCGCCCTTGTTGTCGCCGAGTCCCTTGAACGCGGCCGCCTGGGCCTTGCCGTTCAGGGTGGTGACGACGTCGCCGCCCTTCTTCTTCTCGCCGGTGAACATGGCCAACGTGCGGTCGAAGAACAGCCGGTCGTCGTTGCCGGTCAGTATCCCGTCCTCGAGCTTCTCGATCTGATTGGCGTCGAAGGCCTGCGAGGCGAAGCCGGTGACGGGCGCCCACATGGGGCCGTTGGTGTACGTGCGCTTGTACTTGAAGTCGCTGCCCTTCGTCTCGACCGAGCCGGTGATGGGCTTGCCGTCGACGATGATGTTGCCGCGCTCGTAGGCGTAGCGCTCGATCTGGACCCGCCGGTTGAACTTGTGCGTGTTGAGCTCGTCCGCGCGGACGTACTGGATCCAGTTGTCGCGGATCATCAGCGCGAGCACCAGGAGGCCGCAGAAGATCGCGATGCGGCGCAGAGGCTTGTTCACGGTCGGACCACCTGGGTCATCTCGGCATCGGGGGACGGGGCGGGAGCCGGCGCCGGGCGGCGCGCGGTGTCGCTGATACGGATGAGGATGCCGATCAGGGCCCAGTTGGCGATGACGGAGGAGCCACCGGCCGCGAGGAACGGCATGGTCATACCGGTCAGCGGGATGAGTCCCATCACACCGCCGGCCACGACGAACACCTGGAGGGCGAAGGCGCCGGACAGGCCGATGGCGAACAGCTTGCCGAACGGGTCCCGGGCGGCCAGGGCCGTACGGATGCCGCGCTCGATGATCAGGCCGTACAGCAGCAGGAACGCCATGACGCCGGTCAGACCGAGTTCCTCGCCGACGGTGGCGAAGATGAAGTCGGAGTTGGCGGCGAAGCCGATCAGATCGGAGTTGCCCTGGCCGAGGCCGGTGCCCAGCACTCCACCGGAGCCGAAGGTCATGAGGACCTGTGTCATCTGGTCACAGGCGACGGAGGTCTCCTTGCAGACGAACGGGTCGATCCAGGCGTTGACACGTGCCTGCACATGGCCGGCGAACGACGCCACGACCACGGCGCCGCCCGCCGACATCAGCAGACCCATGACGATCCAGCTCGTCCGCTCGGTCGCCACGTACAGCATGATCACGAACATGCCGAAGAACAGCAGCGAGGTGCCGAGGTCGTTCTCGAATACCAGGATGAGCAGGCTCATCGCCCAGATCGTGAGGATCGGGCCGAGGTCGCGGCCGCGCGGCAGGTAAAGGCCCATGAAACGGCGGCTCGCCAGCGCGAGCGCGTCCCGTTTCACCATCAGGTAGCCGGAGAAGAAGACCGCGATCACGATCTTCGCGAACTCTCCCGGCTGGATGGAGAACCCGCCCACCCGGATCCAGATCTTCGCGCCGAAGACGTCCGCGCCGAGCCCCGGCACGATCGGCAGGATCAGCAGGATCAGCGCCGCCGCCATCGAGATGTACGTGAAGCGCTGGAGGACGCGGTGGTCCTTGAGGATCATCAGGACGCCGACGAACAGCGCGATGCCGAGCGCCGAGTACATCAGCTGGTTCGTCGCCTGCGGGGCGAAGTCGGCGCGTGCGTTGAGCCGCGGCGACTGGTCCAGCCGCCAGATCAGCACCAGCCCGAGTCCGTTGAGCAGCGTCGCCAGCGGCAGCAGCAGCGGGTCCGCGTACCGGGCGAACTTCCGCACCACGATGTGGGCGACGCCCGCCATCAGGCCGAGGCCGAGCCCGTAGCCGAGCATGCCGGACGGCACCTCGCCGTTGAGCGCGAGGCCCACGTTGAGGTACGCGAACACCGGGATGGCGACGGCGAACGCGAGCAGCACGAGCTCGGTGTTGCGGCGGCTCGGCGCGTCGATCGCGCCGATGGTGGTCGTGTTGGTGACAACGCTCATGGTGGAGAAAGGCCCCCCTACGGGTGCTTACTGCTTGCCGCAGTTCGAGGCCAGCTTCTGCTCCTCCTCCGAGAGGGTGGGGCCCGGAGAGGGAGACGCTGCGGTCGGCTTGGTCTGGGCGGACTGGGTGGAGGGCTTCGCGCCGGTCGTTCCGCCGGCCTGGCCCTCGCCCGGCGGCGTGCCCGCGGCACGGTCCGCGGCGGCCCGGCGCTGCTCGTCCTTCTTGCAGACGGCGGCCTGCGCGCCGAGCTCCTGGATCTTGTCGCGGGCATCACCGAGGCTGCCCTCGGTGATGGTCTCCTTGACCTGTTTCTGCTGGTAGTCGGGCAGGTACTTGAGTTCGATCTCGGGATGGTCCTTCTCGACCTTCGAGAGCGAGACCCAGGCCAGGTCCTGGCTGATACCGCGGTACAGCGCGATGTGGTTCTCGTTCGCGCCGACGTAGTACTGGGTCTGGGTCCAGCGGTACCCGCCGTAGAGACCGCCGCCGACGACTCCCAGTGCGAGCGCGATGAAGAAGGATCTCTTCAGCCACTTCCGGCCGCGGCGCGGCTTGACGAAGTCCTCGTCGGTGTACGCGCCGTAGCCGCCCTCCGGCGGCATCCCGCCGTAGCCGACGTCGTCGCCGCTTCCGGGCGGGCCGAAGCCGCCTCCCTGGGGCGGCGCGGCGGGCCGTCCGAGGCCGGACGCGCGGCCGGCGGGGGTCTGCATCGCCCCGCCGTCGCCCAGCTGCGCCTGGTTCTCGGCGACCGCGCCGACGACGACGGGGGTGTCGCTGAGCGCGCCGGCGAGGGTGTCGCCGGAGTCCGTGTCCAACACGTCCGCGACGATGCACGTGATGTTGTCGGGACCGCCGCCGCGGAGGGCGAGCTGGATCAGCTCCTGCACGGTCTCCTGGGGGCCCTGGTAGCTGGCGAGGGCGTCCTCCAGCGTCTGGTGGGACACGACCCCGGACAGTCCGTCGGAGCAGATCAGATAGCGGTCGCCGGCCCGGACCTCGCGGATGGAGAGGTCGGGCTCGACGTGGTCGCCACTGCCCAGTGCGCGCATCAGCAGGGCGCGCTGCGGGTGGGTGGTGGCCTCCTCCTCGGTGATCCGGCCCTCGTCGACGAGCCGCTGCACCCAGGTGTGGTCCTGCGTGATCTGGGTCAGCACCCCGTCGCGGAGCAGGTACGCGCGGGAGTCGCCGACATGGACGAGACCGAGTCGCTGTCCGGTCCACAGCAGTGCGGTCAGCGTGGTGCCCATGCCCTCGAGCTGGGGGTCCTCCTCGACCATCATGCGCAGCTGCTCGTTGGCCCGCTGCACGGCGGTCCCGAGCGAGGTGAGGATGTCCGAGCCAGGGATGTCGTCGTCGAGCTGGACGAGCGTGGAGATGACCTCCGACGAGGCGACCTCACCGGCGGCCTGGCCGCCCATGCCGTCGGCGATCGCGAGAAGGCGCGGGCCGGCGTAGCCGGAGTCCTCGTTGCCCTCCCGGATCATGCCCTTGTGCGATCCGGCGGCGAAGCGCAGTGACAGACTCATGCGCACCTGCCCTGTCGACGCTGCCTCGGGGTACAGCCGGTCTCGAGCCACACTGCCCACCCTCCGGTCGGGAGCCTGCCCCGGTCCGACGCCGGGACCGCTGCGGGGTCCTCCGTGCGGACCGCCGCGGCTCGCTCGCTCCGCTCGCTCATTGTCGTACTACTTCCGCAGCTCGATGACGGTCTTGCCGATACGGATCGGCGCGCCCGGCGGAATCGGTGTCGGGGTGGTGAGTCGGGTCCGGTCGAGATACGTGCCGTTGGTGGACCCGAGATCCTCGACGATCCACTGGCCGTCACGGTCCGGGTAGATCCTGGCATGCCGGCTGGAGGCGTAGTCGTCGTCCAGCACGATCGTGGAATCGTGCGCGCGGCCCAGCGTGATCGTCTGCCCCTGCAGCGCGACCGTGGTGCCGGTGAGGGAGCCCTCGGTGACGACCAGCTTCGTGGGTGCTCCGCGGCGCTGGCGCGTCGCCTGCTGGCGCTGCTGGGGGGGCGCGGTCGCCGCCGGGCGGGCAGCCTGCTGCGGCCGCGTCTCGGCGTTGCGGCGCGACCCGCGCTGCGTGACGCGGGTACCGAACAGGTCACTACGGATGACCTGGACGGCCACGATGACGAACAGCCACAGAACGGCCAGGAAACCCAGCCGCATGACCGTCAGGGTCAGCTCTGACATTGCCCCCGCTTCACCCTTCGGCTTGCCGGTAAACGATGGTTGTGCTGCCCACGACGATCCGCGAGCCGTCGCGGAGCGTAGCGCGGGTGGTGTGCTGCCCGTCCACCACGATGCCGTTGGTGGACCCGAGATCCTGGATCGTCGAGGGCGTTCCGGTCCGGATCTCGCAGTGCCGGCGGGAGACGCCGGGGTCGTCGATCCGCACGTCGGCGTCGGTGCTGCGGCCCAGCACCATCGTCGGGCGGGAGATCTGGTGGCGGGTGCCGTTGATCTCGATCCAGCGGCGCACCTGGGCGCCCGGCATCGGACCGGGTGCCGACGGACGCCCGGTATGGGCTGCTCCCGCGCCGGGCCTGCCTCCGCCGGGTGGCGGGGCGGACGGCATGGGAGGTGCACCGACAGGAGGGTAGCCGTAGCCGCCGCGCTGAGCCCCCTGCGGGGAGCCGGCGGGACCCGCTCCCGGGCCGGCGGGGGCGCGGTCGGGCGACTGTGACGTACTCGACGCGAGGGTGCGGCTGCGCACCCGGTACAGACCGGTGTCGAGGTCGTCGGCCTTCTCGAGATGGACCTTGATCGGGCCCATGAACGTGTAGCGCTGCTGCTTGGCGTAGTCCCGGACCAGGCCGGAGAGCTCGTCGCCGAGTTGGCCGGAGTAGGGGCTGAGGCGCTCGTGGTCGGGCGGGCTCAGTTCCACGATGAAGTCGTTGGGGACGACCGTGCGGTCCCGGTTCCAGATGGTCGCGTTGTTGTCGCACTCGCGCTGGAGGGCGCCCGCGATCTCGACCGGCTGGACCTCGGATTTGAAGACCTTGGCGAAGGTGCCGTTGACCAGGCCTTCGAGCCGCTGCTCGAAACGCTTCAGAACTCCCATGGGGCACCTCCTCCGTCGATGTCGTCCTGGTACTGCTTACTGATCGTATCCACGCGTCGGGAAATCGGCTGGTTCCCCTTGTCTGCCCCGTCGATGAGTGTCACCTCTCACACGGATCGTAGAGGCGGCTTCCTGACAGTGTCCCGCACCCGGGGTGCACCCCGGGGGAGCGGGGGGAGGTGCACCCGGGAGGAGTGCCGGCGGCCGCGCTGCGTTCCTTCTCCTGTCCCTCTCCGGTTCTCCGTGTCGCCGTCTTCCAGCCCTGCCTCCTCTCCTCGTCGCGTTCCGCTTCCGCCTCCGGAGCCGCTCTTTCCTTGCTGCTCTCTACAACGCCGCGAAGTCCCGCGGGGGTGCCCGCCACGCGGATCCGTCCACGGATCCGTCCGGGGAGCCGCTCCCGCACAGGGCCGGCCACGGGCCCACCCCGGACCCGTGGCCGCGGTGCCGGCGCCGTTCGCGATCGCGCCACGAGGCCCGCGCCGGCAGGCCCCTGCTGTCTTCTCCGCCGCCGGGAGCCGCCCGAAACAACGGATGTGAAACCGCCCTCCGCAGCGTGCTAATCTTCTGCATGTCGCCAGGCGCTCGCACCGAACAGGTGAGGGACGAGGCGGCAACACCCAAATGCGCGGGTGGCGGAATAGGCAGACGCGCTGGATTCAGGTTCCAGTGCCCGCAAGGGCGTGGGGGTTCAACTCCCCCCTCGCGCACCAACCAAGAGAAACCGACGAAACGGGTTCTCGCCAGAGACGAAAGTCCTGGTGGGGGCCCGTTTCTCGTTGTCCGATGGGACCGGGTCGCCGCGGCGTCGTCCTTGTGGGGCTCCGTTCGACGCGGTTGGGGCTGCCGAGTCTGATTTGTGTCCCTTGTCTCTCTCGCGTCGCCCGGCGGCCGCGACCTTCGTCGGACGGTCGTGCGACGAAAGTGGGCAGTGACGAGGGCGCCGGCTGCCTAGGGTGCGATCGTGGACGCGTCATCGAAGATATGGGCCGGGGTGCGGGCGGGCGTCAGATGGCTGGCGCCCCCGGAACAGTGGTCCCGGCGCAGGTTCGCGGGCGAGGCGACCGTCGCGCTGCTGCTCGCCGTCCTGGCCGCGGGGCTGGGACAGCTGCTGGAGGCGTCCGCCCTGGCCGTCGTGACCGAGTCCGTCGCGATCGCGGTCCTGTCGCTGATGCGGCGGAGACTGCCCGCGACGGTGCTGGCGGTGACGGCCGCGCTGACGCCGGTGGGCAACGGGTTCCTGCCGCTGATGATGGCCGCGGGCTGGTCGGCCGGGCGTCGGATCACCGGGGCGGGCCGGGCCGTGGCCGCCTTCGCCGGTGCCTACGTCCTCTGTGTCACCGTCTCGCTCGTCGACACCTGGTCGCCCTCGACCGCGCTCACCGTGGTCCTGCTCACCACTCTTTACTTCCTCGCGGTGGCGGTCGTGCCCGGACTGGCCAGCCGGTACTGGACGCAGCGGCGGACCCTGCTGCACACCCTGCAGGAACGCAACGGTCAGCTGCTGCGCGAGCGCGCCATGGTCGCCGGCCAGGCGAGGCTGAAGGAGCGGCAGCGGATCGCCCAGGACATGCACGACAGTCTCGGGCACCGGCTGGCGCTCATCTCCGTGCACACGGGCGCCCTCGAGGTCGACCGCGAACTCACCCCGCGTCAGCGGGAGGTGGTCGGGGTGCTGCGGGAGGCGTCGGTGACCGCGATGCACGAGCTGCGCGAGGTCGTCGGAATCCTCAGGGACGGGGTGGAGGCGTCCGTGCCCGCCTCCGTGGACGAGTCGGGACGGGCCGCTCGCGGTACGGCCGGCATCGCGGCGCTCGTCGAGGCGGCCAGGGCGGCGGGGAACGCGGTCGAGCTGAAGTACTCGGGGGAGGCCAGACCACTCGCGGCAGCCGCCGACCACGCGGCGTACCGGATCGTCCAGGAAGCCCTCACCAATGCCTACAAGCACGCGCCCGGTGCGCCGATCACGGTGGATCTCCGCTACGAACCCGACTCCGTCGTCGTCGAGATCGTCAATGGAGCGGCCTCGGACGCGATCGGCGAGGTCGTCAGCGGTGGGCAGGGGCTGACGGGACTGCACGAGCGCGCCCGGCTCGTCGGCGGCATGGTGCACGCCGGTCCCGTTCCGGACGGCGGCTTCCGGGTCGCCGGAGTCCTCCCGTACGGCATCGGGGAGGCACCGCCGTTCGTCGATGCGTCGGACCCCTTTCGGCAGCAGTCGGAGAAGGCTCCATCAGGGGACGGTGGCCGGGTCAACGGCTGGACCGTTTCGGAGAGGGAGTGGGCGATGGACGGCAGAGGCGGGCACAGCAGGTCCAGCGGGGTGGTCATGGGGTGCGCGATCGCGCTGGGCGTCGTGATGCTGCTGGGGGTCGCCGTTCTCGTGGGGGTGTTCTTCCTGGTCGGCTCCATCGACAAGGGCATGATCGAGCCTTCCGAGTACGAGTCGATCAAGGTCGGAACGGCGGAGAAGACCGTGCGGGACCGGCTGCCGAGCGGCGACACGATCGCCACCGCGGGGCTGGACGGCAAGGGGCCGAAGGAGCCGGAGGGTTCGCGGTGCCTGGTCCTGATGTCCTCCGAGGTGGGGGAGAGCCTGGAGTCGGAGCCGGTGTTCCGGTTCTGCTTCGCAGACGGCAAGCTGGTCGAGAAGAAGTCCTACGAGGTCAAGCGCTAGGTGTATTGCCCTGTGAGGTTGGGGACGCGGCTGGCGGGTGGTTTGCCTGCGAGCGCGGTGTGTCCGCGGTGGTGATTGTAGGTGTGCAGCCAGCCGGGGAAGGCGTCGCGTCGTTCCTGCTCTGAGCGGTAGGGGCGGGCGTAGGCCCATTCGTCGAGCAGGGTGCGGTTGAGGCGTTCGACCTTGCCGTTGGTCTGGGGCCGGTAGGGGCGGGTGCGTTTGTGGGTGATCTGGGCTGCCGCGAGGGTGTCGCGCCAGTCGCGGGAGCGGTAGCAGGCTCCGTTGTCGGTCAGGACGCGTTCGACGGTGATCCCGCAGGAGGTGAAGAAC
>NZ_FNHI01000024.1 GCF_900103455.1 Streptomyces wuyuanensis
CATGCCCTCGGCGCCCAGCCAGTGCTGGACCAGGAACGTGCCGTGGAAGCCGATGAACAGCGTCCAGAACGTGATCTTGCCGAGGCGCTCGTCCAGCATCTTGCCGGTGAACTTCGGCCACCAGAAGTGGAATCCGGCGAACATCGCGAAGACCACGGTGCCGAACACGACGTAGTGGAAGTGCGCGACGACGAAGTACGAGTCGGAGACGTGGAAGTCCATCGGGGGCGAGGCCAGGATGACACCGGTCAGACCACCGAAGGTGAAGGTGATCAGGAAGCCGATCGTCCAGAGCATCGGGGTCTCGAAGGACAGCGAGCCCTTCCACATGGTGCCGATCCAGTTGAAGAACTTCACACCGGTCGGGACCGCGATCAGGAAGGTCATGAAGGAGAAGAACGGCAGCAGCACTCCGCCGGTGACGTACATGTGGTGGGCCCACACGGTCACGGACAGGCCGGCGATCGCGATCGTCGCCGCCACCAGGCCGATGTAGCCGAACATCGGCTTCCGGCTGAACACCGGAACGACCTCCGAGACGATGCCGAAGAACGGCAGCGCGATGATGTACACCTCCGGATGGCCGAAGAACCAGAAGAGGTGTTGCCACAGCAGGGCGCCGCCGTTGGCCGCGTCGAAGATGTGGGCGCCGAACTTGCGGTCCGCCTCCAGGGCGAACAGCGCGGCCGCCAGCACCGGGAAGGCCAGCAGCACCAGCACACCGGTCAGCAGGACGTTCCAGGTGAAGATCGGCATGCGGAACATCGTCATGCCCGGGGCGCGCATGCAGATGATCGTGGTGATGAAGTTGACCGAGCCGAGGATCGTACCGAAGCCGGAGAAGGCCAGACCCATGATCCACAGATCGGCGCCGACACCCGGCGAGCGGACCGCGTCCGACAGCGGGGAGTAGGCGAACCAGCCGAAGTCGGCAGCACCGTTGGGGGTGAGGAAGCCGCCCACCGCGATGAGCGAGCCGAAGAGGTACAGCCAGTACGCGAACATGTTCAGCCGCGGGAACGCCACGTCGGGCGCGCCGATCTGCAGCGGCATGATCCAGTTGGCGAATCCGGCGAACAGCGGCGTCGCGAACATCAGCAGCATCACGGTGCCGTGCATCGTGAACGCCTGGTTGAACTGCTCGTTCGACATGATCTGCGTACCCGGCCGGGCCAGTTCGGCGCGCATGAAGAGCGCCATGACGCCGCCGATGCAGAAGAAGAAGAACGAGGTCGCCAGGTAGAGCGTGCCGATCGTCTTGTGGTCGGTGGTGGTCAGCCACTTCACGACCACGTTGCCGGGCTGCCGGCGCCGGACGGGGAGCTCGTTCTCGTACGAGTCGTCGGCCGTCGCGGCACCCTGGGGTTCGTTGAGGATGCTCACAGTTGGTTCTTCTCCGCATTCCGGGCCGGGTCAGACTGCGCGATGCCCGACGGGATGAAGCCGGTCTGCCCCTTCTCGGCCAGCTCCTTCAGGTGCTGCTGGTAGCGCTCCGGGGAGACGACCTTGACGTTGAAGAGCATCCGGGAGTGGTCGACACCGCAGAGCTCGGCGCACTTGCCGAGGAAGGTGCCCTCCTTGTTCGGAGTGACCTCGAAGACGTTGGTGTGACCCGGGATGACGTCCTGCTTGAACAGGAAGGGAACCACCCAGAAGGAGTGGATGACGTCCCGCGAGGTCAGGATGAAACGGACCTTCTCGCCCTTCGGCAGCCACAGCGTGGGGCCGGGGTTGCCGGTCTGCGGGTTCCGGTCGCCCGGGATGCCGGCGTCGTAGACGCCCTCGGCACCCTTCGGGAAGTCGTTGGTGTACTTGTCCGGAATCGCGTTCAGGGTCTTCTGCGCCGCGGCATCGCCGGTGGCCGGGTTCCCGTCCACGTCCTCGAGGTAGTTGAAGCCCCAGCTCCACTGGTAGCCGACCACGTTGACGGTGTGGGCGGGCTTGTCGGAGAGGGCGAGGAGCTTCGACTCGTCACGTGCGGTGAAGTAGAAGAGCACCGAGACGATGATGAGCGGGACCACGGTGTACAGCGCCTCGATGGGCATGTTGTACCGGGTCTGCGGGGGAACCTCGACCTTGGTCCGGCTGCGCCGGTGGAAGATGACGCTCCACAGGATCAGACCCCACACCAGCACGCCCACGGCGAGGGCAGCCGCCCACGAGCCCTGCCAGAGGGAGAGGATCCGGGGAGCCTCCTCCGTGACGGGGGTGGGCATACCGAGGCGGGGGAAGTCCTCCCAATTGGGGGAGCAACCCGTGGCGGTTGCCACGATCAAGCCCGCCGTCAGCACCTGCGGCAGCTTCCGCCGCATCGGGCGCCGCGACATGGGGGTACCGCCCCCGCCGTTCGGGCGGTGGGGGAGGTCGGAGCCGTTGGGACTCACGTAGCGCCTTCCCGAGAGTCTCGCCCGCGCGACCGCCCGCGGCCGTCTCGCTGGTCGGTCGCCGGCCCTGACGCGGGCAGGGGTTTGGATGTTTATGCGGACCAAACCCTACTGGACGCTATTTGGGGTCGCGCATGGAGGGTGCCCAACGCGCCGTCCGACGACCCGAAGGGGTGGACCGCACGGTTCCGGAGGCCGTGCCGCGCCTGGTCACAGGCCCCCGACTGAGCGCCCGCCACCGCCTTCTGACGACTTCTCCGAGGACCCGCGCGTTAGCGTGGACGGGTGCCCTACTTCGACGCCGCGTCCTCCGCTCCCCTGCACCCCGTCGCCCGGCAGGCGCTCCAGGCCTCCCTGGACGAGGGCTGGGCGGATCCCGCCCGCCTGTACCGCGAGGGCCGGCGCGCGCGCCTGCTGCTGGACGCGGCACGGGAGGCCGCCGCCGACGCCGTGGGCTGCCGCCCGGACGAGCTCGTTTTCACCTCTTCGGGGACACGTGCCCTCCACACGGGCATCTCGGGCGCGCTCGCGGGTCGCCGCCGGATCGGCGGTCACCTGGTCGTGTCCGCCGTCGAGCACTCGGCCGTGCTGCACGCGGCGGAGGGCCGGCCCGTCAGCGAGGTGCCCGTCGACCGCTGGGGCGCGGTGTCACCGCGCGTGTTCGGGGAGGCACTGCGCGAGGACACCGCACTGGCCTGCCTGCAGTCGGCGAACCACGAGGTGGGGACCGAGCAGCCGGTCGCCGAGGTGGCCGAGCTCTGCCGGACGGCGGGCGTCCCGCTGCTCGTCGACGCCGCGCAGTCCCTCGGCTGGGGCCCGGTCGCCGGGGACTGGTCGCTGCTCACCGCGAGCGCGCACAAATGGGGCGGTCCGGCGGGTGTGGGACTCCTCGTGGTCCGCAAGGGCGTCCGCTTCGCCTCGCAGGACCCCGCGGACGAACGGGAGTCGGGGCGCGCGCCCGGCTTCGAGAACATCCCGGCGATCGTGGCGGCCGCGGCGTCGCTGCGGGCCGTTCGGGACTCCGCCGAGACGGAGGCCCGGCGGCTGCGGGAGCTGGTGGACCGGATCCGCACCCGGGTCCCGGAGCTGGTGCCGGACGTCGAGGTGGTCGGCGACCCGGTGCGCCGGCTCCCCCATCTCGTCACCTTCTCCTGCCTCTACGTCGACGGGGAGACGGTGCTGCACGAGCTGGACCGGGCGGGCTTCTCCGTGTCCTCCGGCTCGTCCTGCACGAGTTCGACGCTCACCCCGAGCCATGTGCTGCGGGCGATGGGGGTCCTGAGCGAGGGGAACGTACGGGTGTCCCTGCCGGTGGGCACGGCGGCGGAGGACGTCGACCGCTTTCTGGAGGTCCTGCCCGGAGTCGTCGCCGGCGTCCGCCGCCACCTCGGGGCGCCGACGGCCGAGGAGCCCTCCCCCGGGTCCGAGTCCCTCGTGGTCGACGCCCTCGGCAAACGCTGCCCCGTCCCGGTGATCGAACTCGCCAAGGTCATCGGGGACGTCCCGGTCGGCGGCACGGTCACCGTCCTCGCCGACGACGAGGCGGCCCGGCTCGACATCCCGGCGTGGTGCGAGATGCGCGACCAGGAGTACGTCGGGGAGTCCCCGGCGCCGGGAGGGACGGCGTACGTGGTGCGCCGCCGGGGCTGACGCCGCGCCCGCGGCGGGGCCGCGGGTTGCGACGGCCGCCGTGGGTGCGGAAGCACCGCGCCCGCAGGGCGCGGGGCTCTGCGGGCGCGGTGTTCGGGGCGCGGCCCCTGGCTCAGGAAAGGTGCTCCCGGACGTCCGCCGCCGCGTCGTGTCCGTACGCCTTCGTGAAGCGGTCCATGAAGTGGGCGCGGCGCAGGGTGTACTCCTGGGTGCCCAGCGTCTCGATGACCAGCGTCGCGAGCATGCAGCCGACCTGCGCGGCGCGCTCCAGGCCCACGTCCCACGACAGCGCCGACAGGAAGCCCGCGCGGAACGCGTCGCCGACGCCCGTCGGGTCGACCTTGGAGTCCTCCTCGGGGCAGCCGACCTCGATCGCCGGCTCGCCCTTGCTCTCGATGCGCACGCCGCGCGAGCCGAGCGTGGTGACGCGGTGGCCGACGCGGTCCAGGATCTCCTCGTCCGTCCAGCCCGTCTTCGACTCGATGAGCCCCTTCTCGTACTCGTTGGAGAAGAGGTAGGTCGCCCCGTCCAGCAGTATCCGGATCTCGTCGCCGTTCATCCGCGCGATCTGCTGCGAGAAGTCGGCGGCGAACGGGATGCCCCGGGACCGGCACTCCTCCGTGTGGCGCAGCATCGCCTCGGGGTCGTCGGCGCCGATCAGCACCAGGTCCAGTCCGCCAACCCGGTCCGCGACCGCCTTCAGCTCGATCTGGCGCGCCTCGCTCATCGCGCCCGTGTAGAAGGAGCCGATCTGGTTGTGGTCGGCGTCGGTCGTGCAGACGAAGCGCGCGGTGTGCAGCACCTCGGAGATCCGTACGGAAGCGGTGTCGACGCCGTGCCGGTCGAGCCAGGCGCGGTACTCGTCGAAGTCGGAGCCCGCCGCTCCGACCAGGACCGGGTTGGTGCCGAGCTGGCCCATCCCGAAGCAGATGTTGGCGCCGACCCCTCCTCTGCGCACATCGAGGTTGTCGACGAGGAAGGAGAGGGAGACCGTGTGGAGCTGGTCCGCGACCAGTTGGTCGGCGAAGCGGCCGGGAAAGGTCATCAGATGGTCGGTGGCGATGGAGCCGGTGACTGCGATTCGCACGGCTGAGTGCTCCTGGTGGGGAGGCGGAGTTGACGGTTAACGCTACCCGTTGACACAGGCCCTTCTGTAGCACGGAAACTACCCGATAGTAGGGCTTTTGCCTCAGCGTAACCCTGCGTACGGTGCCCGTATGCCGAACCCCACGTCGTACATCGCCCTCCCCGAGCGCCGGTCGGCCGAGCCCGGGCAGATCGAGATCAGTCTGGCGGAGCTCCGCGGTGACAGCGCCCGGATGGCGCCGCACTGGGTGGTGCCGCCGATCGCCACGGCCGGCCCGGTGTCTCCGTCGCTGATCCACGGGGTGGTCGTCTCCCCCGCCTCCGCGCGGCTGGTCGGCTCGATGTCCGTGTACGGCGACTGACCCGTACCCCAGCGCTCCGTTACGGCACACGGCGCATTCCGGGAACCGCGCGCTCCCCCACTCCGTCCCATGGGTGTCCCCCGGAAAGGGTCCCGAAGGAGCGATGCGGTGAGCAGCACAGAGCACCCCCAGAACAGCGCCGACGGCGCCGGTGGTCCCGAGGGCACCGCGGTCCGGCGTCTTCGGAGGTCTCCGCTGGCCGTCGCGTCGGTGGCCGCCGCGGTCCTGGTCGCGGGGGGCGGCGGCGCATGGTTCGCCACGACCGCCTCCGACCGCGGGGGTGGTACGCCGGGGACGGACCCCAAGCCCCCTCCGCTGGCGCTGGACGGCGGCACGGGCATCGCGGTCGGCGAGCCCAGCCCCGGCGGCGTGGAGTACCGGGCCCGGGGCGAACTGCCGGAGGGCCCCGACTCCGCTCCCGTCCACAGGGTGAACGGGACGGTCGGCAGGGAGCAGGTCGAGGCACTGGCCGAGGCACTGGGCGTGCCGGGCACCCCCCGGCTGCAGGGCGAGGTGTGGAAGTCCGGTACGGACGGGGACGGCGGCGGCCCTCTGCTCCAGGTGAACCGGCAGGCCCCGGGGACCTGGACGTTCAGTTCCCACGGCCCCCCGAAGGGCGACGACTGCGTGAAGGGCAGGGACGTCTGCGCACCCGGCGGAACGGCCCCTTCCGCACAGCGGCTGCCGCATGCGGGGACCGTGGTGGACGAGAAGGCCGCGAAGAAGGCCGCCGCTCCCGTGCTGGCGGCGCTGGGGCTGGGCGACGCAAGGCTGGACGCGACGCAGGTGCTCGGTGCGTACCGGGTCGTCCGCGCCGACCCGCGGATCGGCGGCCTGCCCACGTACGGCTGGTCCACCAGCGTCCATGTCGGCGCCGACGGGACCGTCGGGAACGGCAGCGGGCAGCTGGTGAAGCCGTCCGCAGGACCCGAGTACCCGGTGATCGGGGCCGAGGAGGCGCTGAAGCGGCTGAACGCGGAGGGCGGGGGCGGCACGGTCGGCATCGGGGGCTGCGCGACGCCCGGGCCGCTGGCGGAGGAGGAGCCGGCCGCTCCGTGCGAGCCCGGGAGTGGCACGCCGGGCCCGGCCGAGGTGGTCACCATCACCCGGGCGGAGTTCGGACTGGCCGTGCACTCGGTCGGGGGACGGCCCGCGCTCGTGCCCTCGTGGCTGTTCACGACCGGGCCGGAGACCGGCCCGGGGGGATCCACGATCACCCGGCCGGCCGTGGCGCCGGAGTATCTGAAGCCGAAAGCCCAGCAGCCGCCCGTGCCCTCGGGGACGGCGGTGCCGTCGCCACCCGACACGTCGAAGCTGCCGGAGACGACGGTGCGGGGTGTGGAGTCGTACGCCCTGGCGAAGGACGGGCGCACCCTGACACTGCGCTTCTGGGGCGGGGTGTGCAGCGACTACTCGGCGAAGGCCGAGGAGAGCGGCGACGAGGTGAAGGTGAGGATCATCGAGTCCCGTCCGGATCCGGGACGGGTCTGCATCCTGATCGCCAAGGAGCTGACGGAGAAGGTCACACTGGGCGAGCCGCTCGGTGACCGCACGGTCGTCGACGTGGAGAGCGGCGACCCCGTGCCCCGCAAGTGAGCGCGCGGACGGACGCCGGAGGGCGGTGACCCGGGACCGGGTCACCGCCCTCCGGCGTTCGGACGGCTCAGCTGAAGGAGTCGCCGCAGGCGCAGGACCCCGTCGCGTTCGGGTTGTCGATCGTGAAGCCCTGCTTCTCGATCGTGTCGACGAAGTCGATGGAGGCGCCACCGAGGTACGGCGCGCTCATGCGGTCGGTAACGACCCTGACCCCGTCGAACTCCTTGACGACGTCGCCGTCGAGCGAGCGCTCGTCGAAGAAGAGCTGGTAGCGCAGGCCGGAGCAGCCGCCGGGCTGAACCGCGACGCGGAGCGCCAGGTCGTCCCGGCCTTCCTGCTCCAGCAGGGACTTCACCTTGGCTGCGGCGGCGTCGGACAGGAGGATGCCGTCGCTCACGGTGGTGGTCTCGTCCGATACGGACATCTGCTTCTCTCCCGGGTTGTACGGAGACTGCTTGCCGACGTTGGCAACCGGCGGGGCGCCGGATTCATTCCGGACGGGCCCCGGTCTTTCCCTTTCATGCTCGCACATGCCCTCCCTTCGGGTCATCGACCAGTGGACGGCTCGGCGCCGGGAATTGCGTCACATCGACGCTATGGACATCGTCAAACTGACGTGAAGCGGTTATGATAGATAGCGTCAAATAGACGAAAAGGCTCTCCGGTGCACCCCGGGGGTCCACCGGAGGCGGCTCCGCCGCCCCGACCGAAGAGTAGAAAGGGTGCGTGACGTGACCACCGCCCAGCCCTCCCTCACCGCGCCCGGCGCGGTAGCGGGCTCCCAGGATGTCCAGCCGACGCCGCTCGCCCTGCTGCTGCTCGGCCGCGAGGCCGACCCCAGGAGCGAACGGGGCGTCGAGTGCCCCGGCGACCTTCCCTCCCCGTCCGACCCGGACCTGGTGGAGCGCGCCCGCCTGGCGAAGGAGAAGCTCGGCGACAAGGTGTTCGTGCTGGGCCACCACTACCAGCGCGACGAGGTCATCCAGTTCGCGGACGTCACCGGCGACTCCTTCAAGCTCGCGAAGGACGCGGCGGCCCGGCCGGAGGCCGAGTACATCGTTTTCTGCGGTGTGCACTTCATGGCCGAGTCGGCGGACATCCTTACCGGTGACGACCAGAAGGTCGTCCTGCCCGACCTCGCCGCCGGCTGCTCCATGGCCGACATGGCGACGGCCGAGCAGGTCGCCGAGTGCTGGGACGTCCTCACCGAGGCCGGCGTGGCGGAACGCACCGTGCCCGTCTCCTACATGAACTCCTCCGCGGACATCAAGGCCTTCACCGGCAAGCACGGCGGCACGATCTGTACGTCCTCGAACGCCAAGCGCGCGCTGGACTGGGCCTTCGAGCAGGGCGAGAAGGTCCTTTTCCTGCCCGACCAGCACCTCGGCCGGAACACCGCCGTCCGTGACATGGGGATGTCCCTGGACGACTGCGTCGTCTACAACCCGCACCGGCCGAACGGCGGGCTCACCACCGAGCAGCTGCGCGCCGCGAAGATGATCCTCTGGCGCGGCCACTGCTCCGTGCACGGCCGCTTCTCGCTGGACTCCGTGAACGACGTCCGCGAGCGCATCCCGGGCGTGAACGTCCTCGTCCACCCCGAGTGCAAGCACGAAGTCGTCGCGGCGGCCGACTACGTGGGCTCCACGGAGTACATCATCAAGGCGCTGGAGGCGGCTCCGGCGGGCTCCAAGTGGGCGATCGGCACGGAGCTGAACCTGGTTCGCCGCCTGGCGAACCGTTTCGCCCCCGAGGGCAAGGAGATCGTCTTCCTCGACAAGACGGTCTGCTTCTGCTCGACGATGAACCGCATCGACCTGCCGCACCTGGTGTGGGCGCTGGAGTCCCTGGCGGAGGGGAACCTGGTCAACCGGATCCAGGTCGACGCCGAGACGGAGAGCTTCGCCAAGCTCGCCCTGGAGCGCATGCTGGCGCTTCCCTGACGGTGACGGACGCGCGCCCGCCGCGTCCGCAAGTCCCCACGTCGCCCCGGCACACGGTCGTCCGTGCGCCGGGGCGACGGCGTTCTCCCGCGGGGCCTCACGGGGTCCGGCGCGAGGCACGAACGGGAGCCGCCCCCGGCGGCCGGGTGGGACCCGGACACCAGGGGCGGCGAGGGGTGCGGGGACGGCCGTCCCCGCGCGCACGGCTACGCGTTGGCCGGCTCCGGGGACTCCTTCTCAGCCGGCTGCGGCGACGCCTCGCCGGACTTCCGCGCCCGCTTCGCCTCGCGCTTGGCGCGACGGCGCTCCTTGCGGAGCTCGACCATCGCGTAGAGCGTCGGCACCAGCAGCAGCGTCAGCAGGGTGGAGGTCACCAGCCCGCCGATGACGACGACGGCCAGCGGCTGGGCGATGAAGCCGCCCTCGCCCGTGACGCCCAGCGCCATCGGCAGCAGCGCGAAGATCGTCGCCAGGGCCGTCATGAGGATCGGGCGGAGCCGGTGCCGGCCGCCCTCGACGACCGCCTCGACCACGCCCAGGCCCTGCGCCCGGTACTGGTTGACGAGGTCGATGAGCACGATCGCGTTGGTGACGACGATGCCGATCAGCATCAGCATGCCGATCATGGCCGGGACGCCCATCGGTGTGCCGGTGGCGATCAGCAGACCGAGCGCGCCCGTCGCGGCGAACGGGATGGACACCAGCAGGATCAGCGGCTGGACCAGCGACTTGAAGGTGGCGACCAGCAGCATGAACACGATCGCGATCGCCGCCAGCATCGCCAGGGCCAGCGAGGCGAAGGCCTCGTCCTGGTCCTCGGAGACACCGCCGATGGACGCCGTCGCACCGTCCGGCAGATCCAGCGCGTTGATCTTCGTCTGGAGCGACGCGCTCACCGCGCCCGTGTTGTCGCCGGTCGGCTTCGCCGTGATCGTCGCGGCGCGGGCGCCGTCGATGCGGGTCATGGAGACCGGGCCCGGCACCAGCTTCACCTCGGCGATGTCACCGAGCTTCACCGGCCCGAGGGGCAGCTTCTTCAGCTCGGCCATCGTCGTCGCCGGCTTGGCCGAGGTGATGACGACATCGCGCTCGGAGTCGTCGAGGATCGCCTTGGCCGCCGGCGTACCGCGGACGGCCTGGGCGACCGCGCCGCCGAGCGTGGCGTCGTTGAAGCCCGCCTGTGCGGCCTTGGCGTTGGCCTTGACCGAGATCCGCGGCACGGACTGGGCCAGGTCGCTCTGGACGTCGGTGACGTCGTCGAGCTTCGCGACCTCGTCCCGTACCTGCTCGGAAGCGCTGCGCAGGACCTCCGCGTCGGCCGCCTTCACCACGACGCTGAGGTCCTGGTTGCCGAAGCCGTCGCCCGCCGCGATGGTCGTGTCGCCGATGCCGTCGAGCTTGCCGAGCTCCTCGTCGATGCGGTCGCGGGTCCTCTCGTACGAGGCCGCGTCCTTCAGGGTGAGCTGGTACGAGGCCTGGTTGGCGCCGGTGCCCCCGCCGAAGGCCGCCATGAAGCCGGACGAGCCGACGGTGACCTGGTAGTCCTTGATCTCGTCGATGCCGTCGAGGACCTTCTCGATCTTCTTCGCCGAGGCGTCGGCCGCCTCCAGGCTGGTGCCCGGCTTCAGCTCCTGCTTGATCGACATGACCTCCTGCTCGCCCTGGTCGAAGAAGTTCGTCTTCAGGAGCGGCGCCATGCCGAAGGTGCCGACGAGCACGACGAGCGCGATGGCCACGCTGGTGAGACGACGCCGGGTGGCGAACCGCAGCACCGGCACGTACATCCGCTGGAGAAGGCTGCGGGCCTCCTTCTGCTCGGCCTTGCGGCGCGCCTCGTCCGGATCGGCGTCCCGGACGTCCTTCGGGGCGCGCAGGAACCAGTACGAGAGCACCGGCACGACGGTGAGCGAGACGAGCAGCGACGCCAGGAGCGCGGCGGTGACCGTCAGGCTGAACGATCCGAAGAGTTCGCCGACCATGCCGCCGACCAGACCGATCGGCAGGAACACCGCGACCGTGGTGAGTGTCGAGGAGGTGACGGCGCCCGCGACCTCGCGGACGGCGGTGAGGATCGCGGCCTGGCGCTCCTCGCCGTAGCCGAGGTGGCGCTTGATGTTCTCCAGGACCACGATCGAGTCGTCCACGACCCGGCCGATCGCGATGGTCAGCGCGCCGAGGGTGAGCATGTTGAGCGACAGGTCACGCGTCCACAGCACGATCAGCGCGAGGACGACGGACAGCGGGATGGAGACCGCGGTGACCAGCGTCGAGCGGATCGAGGCCAGGAAGACCAGGATGATGACGACGGCGAACAGCAGTCCGAGCGCGCCCTCGGTCGTCAGGCCGGAGATCGACTTGGAGACGGCCGGGCCCTGGTCGGAGACGACGGACAGCTCGGCTCCGGAGCCCAGGTCCTTGCGGAGCTCGGGCAGCTTGTCCTTGACGGCGTCGGAGATGGCGACGGCACTGCCTTCCTTGTCCATCGTCGCCATCACGGCGAGGCTGGGGCGGCCGTTGGTGCGGGTGATGGAGACGCGCTGCGACTCCTCCTGCTCCACGGTGGCGATGTCGCCGAGGCGGACCGGCTTGGCGGGCTTGCCCGACTCCCCGCCCGGGGCGGCCTGCGGGGCGATCCGCAGGTCCTCGATCTGCTTCAGCGAGGTGAAGCCGCCGCCGACCTGGACGGTGCGGCTGCTGCCCGCCTCCGAGAAGGAGCCGGCGGGGATCGTGGCGCCGCCCGCCTTGAGGGCCTCGGCGAGCGCCATCGTGTTCAGTCCGGCCGCGGCGAGCTTCCGGTCGTTCGGCGTGACGGAGACCTGGAGGTCCTGCACGCCGTCGATGCCGACCTGGCCGACGCCCTCGATGTCCTCGAGCGCCGGGACGACGGTCCGCTCCAGCTGGTCGGCGAGCGCCTGCTGGTCCTTGTCGGAGCTGACGGCGAGGACGACGGTCGGGATGTCGTCGGTCGAGCCGGCGACGACCTGCGGGTCGACCTCGTCGGGCAGCTGGACCCGGGCGCGGTTCACGGCCTGCTGGACGTCGGCGACGAGCTGCTTGGTGCCCTCGTCCCCGTAGTCGAACGAGGCCATGATGACGGCGTTGCCCTCGCTCGCCGTGGAAGTGATGCCCTTGATGCCGTCGACCGCCTTGATGCTGCTCTCGAGCGGCTCGACGACCTGCTTCTCGACCACATCGGGCGACGCGCCCTGGTAGGGGGCCAGCACGGACACCATCGGCAGTTCGATGGAGGGCAGCAGCTGCTGCTTGAGCTGGGGGATGGCGATCGCTCCGAAGACGATCGCCACGATCGACATCAGCCCTATCAGGGCCCGTTGCGCGAGGCTGAATCTGGACAGCCAGGACATGGGGTCTCTCTTCTGTGGCGTGTGGCCGGCGGCGTGGAATCGCTGACGCGGGAGTGGGGCGTGGTCAGGCGCCCGTCTATACGATCAGCCATCCACGGGGGCGGATCCGTCGGCCCCAGGTCCAAATCCTTATCCGCCGCATACTCCGCATGGAGTACTGCCGGGTGGAGACTCAGTCCACCCGTGGGCGTACCAGGCCCGATTCGTACGCAATGACCACCAATTGCGCCCGATCGCGGGCGCCGAGCTTCGCCATCGCGCGGTTCACATGCGTCTTGACGGTGAGCGGGCTGACCTCCAGCCGGTCCGCGATCGCGTCGTTGGAGTGGCCACCGGCGACGAGCACGAGGACCTCACGCTCCCGGACCGTCAGCGCGGCGAGCCGTTCCGAGTACACCCCGGAGTCCTGGCCGCCCTCCGAACTGCCGCCCTGGGCGAGGAACTTGGCGATGAGGCCCTTCGTCGCCGCGGGTGACAGCAGCGCGTCGCCGGCGGCGGCGATCCGGATGGCGTTCAGCAGTTCCTCGGGTTCCGCACCCTTGCCGAGGAAGCCGGAGGCCCCGGCCCGCAACGACTGGACGACGTACTCGTCCACCTCGAACGTCGTCAGCATCACCACCCGCACGTCGGCGAGGCCGGGATCGGCGCTGATCATGCGGGTGGCGGCGAGTCCGTCCGTACCGGGCATCCGGATGTCCATGAGGACGACGTCGGCACGGGCCGAACGGGCGAGCTCCACGGCCTCGGCGCCGTCCGCGGCCTCGCCCACGACCTCCATGTCGGGCTCGGAGTCCACCAGCACCTTGAACGCGCTGCGCAGCAGAGCCTGGTCATCGGCGAGCAGCACCCTGATGGTCATACGTCCTCGTCCCCCTCCGCGCGGGCCTTGACCGGCAGTATCGCCTGCACCCGGAAGCCGCCGCCGTAGCGGGGGCCCGCGGTCAGGGTGCCGCCGAGGGCCGTGACCCGTTCGCGCATGCCGATCAGGCCGTGCCCGCCCGCCGGGGTGCCGTCCGCACCGGCGCCGTCCGGGCCCAGCCGCACGGAGCCGGCGGGGCAGCCGTCGTCGAGGACCGTGACCTCGACGGTCCGGCCCACCCGTACGACGCTCACCTCCGCCTTGGCCGCGGCACCGGCGTGCTTGCGCACGTTCGTGAGCGCCTCCTGGACGATCCGGTACGCGGCGAGGTCGACGGCGGCGGGGAGCTCGGTGTCCTGGTCGGTGCGGGCCAGCTCGACCGGCAGCCCGGCCCGCCGGAAGCCGTCGAGCAACGGGTCGAGGACGGCGAGTCCCGGGGCCGGCTCCGTGGGGGCCTCCGGGTCGCCGGACTGCCTGAGCAGACCGACGGTGACCCGCAGCTCGTTCAGCGCCGAGCGGCTCGCCTCCCGCACATGGGAGAGGGCCTCCTTGGCCTGGTCGGGGCGCTTGTCCATGACGTGCGCCGCCACTCCGGCCTGCACATTGACCAGGGCGATGTGATGGGCGACGACGTCGTGGAGGTCGCGGGCGATCCGCAGCCGCTCCTCGGCGACGCGGCGGCGGGCCTCCTCGTCCCGGGTGCGCTCGGCCCGTTCGGCACGCTCCCGTATGGCGTCGACGAAGGCGCGCCGGCTGCGTACGGCGTCGCCCGCCGCGGCCGCCATGCCGGTCCAGGCGAAGATGCCGAGGTTCTCCTGGCTGTACCAGGGGGCGGAGCCGAACAGCATCGCCGAGCCGGTCAGCACCGTCATGGTCAGCAGGCCGACCCGCCACGTCGTCGGGCGGTCGGTGCGCGACGCGACCGTGTAGAGGGCGATCACCGCGGACATGGCGACGGGCGCGGGCGGATCGCCCGCGACCAGTTCGGCGACGGACACCGCACCGGTGACCGCGAGCACGGACATGGGGCGGCTGCGCCGGAACACGAGCGCCCCGGCGGCCGCCACCATCAGGAGCAGGCTGCGGAGCTCGGGCGTACGGGTGCCGAAGGTCGGCCCGTGCGGTCCGTGGGGGTCCGCGAACGACGCGACGACCATGCACACGAGCACCGCGGCGGCGAGTCCCGCGTCGAACGCCGTCGGATGCGCGCGCAGCCAGGAGCGGGGCGGCGCGAGCCGGCTGAATCCGGTCAGAGGTGCGGTCACGACAGGCAACGGTACGGGGTCGGGCGCACACGTCACCGGGCCCGGGCCGGACGTGGGGGCGGGGCGGTGGACGGGCCGAGCCGGACGGGGCCTTCCGCGGCCGGGTGCGGCGGCGGCAGCACGTGGCCGGCAGGGGCCCAGGGGCGGCCGGGTGCGGCGGCGGCAGCGCGAGGCGGGAAGGGGGCCCGGGGCCGGGCGGAAGGGCCGAGGACCGCCGGGAGGGGGCCGAACCGCGCGGCCCGCGGCCGGATGAGTCGTCCGGGCGCGGGCCGTGGTCGGAGGGCGGGAGCCGTGGTGGGAGGGCGGGAGCCGGGGCCGGGTCAGCCCGGGATGAGCCCGTCGTCACGGAGCATGGCGCGTACCTCGTCGAGCGTCGCGTCCGGGGAGGGCAGGATCAGCGCGGAGGGCTCCAGGGCGTCGTCCGGGAGCGGTGCCCCACAGCGGCGCACCTCGTCGAGCAGGGCGCACAGGGTGCGGCGGAAGCCTTCCGCGTCACCCGTCTCCATCTCGGCGAGCAGCTCGTCGTCGCGCTTGTTGAGCTCGGCGAAGTGGCTGTCCGCCACGGTCCACTGACCCTCCCCCATGATCCGTACGATCATGACGCGCCGTCCCTACTGCTTGTCGAACTTGTGCTGGGTGCGGGCCTGGTCCTGCGTCGAACCGTCGCCTCCCTCGATGGCCTGCTGCGGCGTGCCGCCTCCGGCCAGCTCCGCCTTCATGCGCTGCAGCTCCAGCTCGACGTCCGTGCCACCGGAGATGCGGTCCAGCTCCGCGGCGATGTCGTCCTTCGCCATCCCGGTCGGGTCGTCCAGCGCACCGGACGCCAGGAGCTCGTCGATGGCACCGGCCCGGGCCTGCAGCTGGGCCGTCTTGTCCTCGGCACGCTGGATCGCCAGACCGACGTCGCCCATCTCCTCGGAGATGCCGGAGAACGCCTCTCCGATGCGGGTCTGCGCCTGGGCGGCCGTGTACGTGGCCTTGATGGTCTCCTTCTTCGTGCGGAAGGCGTCGACCTTGGCCTGCAGCCGCTGCGCGGCGAGGGTGAGCTTCTCCTCCTCGCCCTGAAGCGTCTGGTGCTGGGTCTCCAGATCGGTGACCTGCTGCTGGAGCGCGGCGCGGCGGGAGAGCGCCTCGCGCGCCAGGTCCTCGCGGCCGAGCGCCAGCGCCTTGCGGCCCTGGTCCTCCAGCTTGGTGGACTGGCTCTGGAGCTGGTTCAGCTGCAGCTCCAGGCGCTTGCGGGAGGTCGCCACGTCGGCGACGCCGCGACGGACCTTCTGCAGCAGCTCCAGCTGCTTCTGGTACGAGTAATCGAGGGTCTCGCGCGGATCCTCGGCCCGGTCAAGGGCCTTGTTTGCCTTCGCGCGGAAGATCATCCCCATACGCTTCATGACACCGCTCATGGGCTTCGCGCGCCCCCTTCTGACGGACTCAGCTCCGGCTTCTCCAGAACCCACAGTACGGGCCCTGCATCCATTACCGCACTGTTCGAGCACCGATGCGCTCATCCCCAAGGACGACCTGCGGGCCGCCCCGCTCCCGCGCAAGGAGTAGGTGGCCTTCAGGGGAGAGGCGGTCGTGTCGCCCCGTGCACGTTCCTGCGGCTTCTGACCCGTACGGACGCGCGCCGTTGCCGGATCGTTCCCCAGGGGGCTGGGGCAGCCGCCCGCCACCCCGTACCCTTGTGTTTTGTGTTCCGTAGCCGTTCCAAGGAAGAGAAGGCCCCCACCGACAAGGTGACGGCGGACCTCTCCAAGCAGCCCCGCGACCCCGAGGCCCCCAAGGGCCGCCCGACCCCGAAGCGGAGTGAGGCCCAGACCCAGCGCCGCCGGGCGCAGTCAACACCCCTCGACCGCAAGGCGGCCATGCGCCGCCAGCGCGAGGCGCGCCGTGCCGACCTGGCCAGGCAGCGAGAGGCGCTGGCCGGTGGCGACGAGCGCTACCTGCCGCCGCGCGACAAGGGCCCGGTGCGGCGCTTCGTCCGCGATTTCGTGGACTCGCGGTTCTGCATCGCCGAGTTCTTCCTGCCGCTGGCCGTGGTGATCCTGGTGCTCTCCATGATCCGCGTGCCCCAGCTGCAGAACATCGCGCTGCTGCTGTGGCTCGGTGTCATCGTGATGATCGTGATCGACTCGATCGGCATCTGGATCCGGCTCAAGAAGCAGCTGAACGAGCGCTTCCCGAACGAGCCGAAGCGCGGCGCGGTGGCCTACGGCCTGATGCGCACGCTCCAGATGCGCCGGCTGCGCCTGCCCAAGCCCCAGGTCAAGCGCGGAGAGCGGCCCTGAGCGCGGACGTCTCCTCGGTTCCCGACGTCGCCTCGAAGTCCGAAGGCTCCTCCGTGCCGGACGTCTCCGCGAAGTGCGAGGTCTCCGGCAGAGGCGACGTCTCCGGTTTCGCGAGCGGCGCCGCCGCCTGGCTGAAGGGCCTCGGCGGGCTGCGCAACACGGTCCGGCAGGAGCTCGTGGCCCGGCAGCTCGACGAGCAGCTGGCCGCCCGCTTCCCCGTCGGGCAGCGGCTGCGCGTCCTCGACGTCGGCATGGGGCAGGGCACCCAGGCCCTGCGTCTGGCACGGGCCGGGCACAAGGTCACCGGACTGGAGTCCGACGCGGGGATGCTGCAGGTCGCCCGTGAGGCGCTGGCGCACGAGCCCGAGGGCATCCGGGAGCGCTTCCGGATGATCGAGGGCGACGGCCGCGACACGGGCGTGCACTTCCTGCCCGGCTCCTTCGACGTGGTGCTCTGCCACGGCGTGCTGATGTACGTCGAGGAACGCGACGCGATGCTGGCCGGCCTGGCGCGGATGCTGGCACCGGGCGGTCTGCTGTCCCTGCTCGTGCGGAACGCGGACGCGCTGGCCATGCGGTCCGGCCTGAGCGGCGACTGGGACGCGGCGCTGACCGCCTTCGACACGGACACGTACACCAACCGCCTCGGCCTCCAGGTGCGCGGCGACCGGCTGGCGTCGCTGACGGCGACCCTCGCGGGGATCGCGGCGCCGCTGCACGCCTGGTACGGGGTGCGGGTATTCACGGACACCTCGGCGGACGACGCGGAACCGCCGTCCGGGGACGAGCTGACCCGGCTGCTGGCGGCCGAGGACCGCGCGGGCCGGTCGGACCCGTACCGTTCGGTGGCGGCGCTGCTGCATCTGTGCGGAGTGCGCGGCCAGTAGCGAGCCGCTGCTGGCCGTCCGGGCCGTGGGTACGGACGGGCAGCCGCCGGTGGGAACGGGCGCCGCGGTCGCACGCATCCGCCCGGACCCGGGACCCGCTCAGGCGGGGAGGTCTCCGGTGCGTCCGTCTCGTTGTGACCACTGCATCCGACCTGTCCACGACGGACACCCCCCGTCTGCCGGCCCGCGAGACCTTCCGGGCCCTTTACCGCCATTTCCGTCCGCACCGCTGGACCGTCGCGTTCGGGGCGGTGCTCGCCCTGCTCGGGTCCGCGAGCGGGCTGCTCCAGCCGCTGGCCGCGAAGGCCCTGGTGGACCGGCTCGGCGCGGGCGAGTCGATCGACGGGATCCTGCTGGTGCTCACCGCGCTGGTGGTCCTCGGCACGGTCGTCCACGCGTTCGGCGCCTATGTCCTGGAGCGCACCGCCGAGTCGGTCGTGCTCGCCGCCCGCCGTACGCTCGTCGGCCGGCTGCTGAGGCTGCGGATACCGGAGGTGGAGCGGACCCAGCCGGGCGATCTGATGTCCCGGGTCACCTCGGACACCACCCTCCTGCGCGCCGTCACCACCCAGTCGATCGTCTCGGCCGTCACCGGTTCCCTCGCCACCGCCGCGGCGCTCGTGATGATGGCCGTCATGGACGCCGTGCTGCTCGGCGTCACCGTGGGGGTGATCCTCCTGATCGGCGGGGCCGTCGCGCTGGCGATGCCGAGGATCGCGCGGGCCACTCAGCGTGCGCAGGAGGCGGTCGGGGAGATCTCCACCGTGCTTGAGCGGGTGTTCGGGGCGTTCCGCACGGTCAAGGCGTCCGGCGCCGAGGAGCGCGAGACCACCGTCGTGGACGCGGCGGCGCGGCGGGCGTGGCGGTACGGCGTGCGGTCGGCGAAGTGGCAGTCGGTGGCCGGGGCGTCGGTGGGGCTCGCCGTGCAGGTGTCGTTCCTGGCGGTACTGGGGATCGGCGGGGCACGGGTCGCCTCGGGGGCGATTTCCGTCTCCACGCTGATGGCGTTCCTGCTCTACCTCTTCTATCTGATCGAGCCGGTGACCGAGCTGGTCGAGGCGGCGTCCCAGTACCAGGTCGGCTCGGCTGCGGTCGCACGGATCGCGGAGGCGGAACGGCTGGAGACCGAGGAGCTGTCGCCGGCCGGCCCGCGGCGGCAGGCGGGGGCGGCGGGACCGGGGCGGCCGCTCGGCGCGGAGCGGGCGCTCGGCGCGGAACGGCCGGGTACCGAGGTGGCCGATGCACCCGGCGGCGCGGCGTCCGTGCGGTTCGAGGACGTGACCTTCCGCTACCGGGACGACCTGCCGTACGTCCACCACGGCGTCGGCTTCGAGGTGCCCGGTGCGGGGATGACCGCCTTCGTCGGCCCCTCGGGCGCCGGCAAGACGACGGTCTTCGGTCTCGTCGAGCGGTTCTACGAGGCGACCGGCGGCCGGGTGCTGGTCGACGGCAGGGACGTGCGGGACTGGCCGCTGGCCGAACTGCGCGCCGCCATCGGATACGTGGAGCAGGATGCTCCGGTACTGGCCGGGACCCTGAGGGAGAACCTGGTGTTCGCGGCACCCGGCGCGACGGAGGACGAGATCCGGGAGGTGCTCGTCCGGGCGAGGCTGGACGCGCTCGTGGACCGGTTGCCCGACGGGCTGGAGACCGTGGTCGGGCACCGCGGCTCGAAGTTGTCGGGGGGTGAGCGCCAGCGGGTCGCGATAGCCCGCGCTCTGCTGCGCCGGCCCCGGCTGCTGCTCCTCGACGAGGCGACGTCGCAGCTCGACGCGGTCAACGAACTGGCACTCCGGGACGTCGTCGCCGAGGTCGCCCGCGACGTGACGGTCCTGGTGGTCGCCCACCGGCTGTCGACCGTGACGCTGGCCGACCGGATCGTGGTGATGGACGCGGGACGGGTCCGTGCGGTCGGCACCCACGCGGAACTGGTGGCGGAGGACCCCCTGTACGGGGAACTCGCGGCGACCCAGTTCCTGTCCGCGGCGCGGTGAGGCAGCGGCCCCGCCGGACGTGAGCCCGTGGGGGCCGTGGCCCGGCCCCCGGAACGCCGGCCCTGCGGGACGCCAGCGGTGGGAGGCCGCGGCCTCGGCGGGAGGACGGGAAGCCGCGGCCCGCCGCGCCGCGTGGGCGGCACGGCGGGCCGCGGCTGCGTCAGCTCTCGGCGTTCAGGCTCATGGGGCCGTAGATGCGGCTGCCGTCCTCGTAGAGGAAGACCTGCTCGGCGCCGCCCTCCAGGAGGTCGCGCCACACCTCACCGATCCAGGACTCGGCGTCCCCCTGCGTGCTGAACTCCTCCGGCTCGACGGCCGGCTGGACCTCCGTCCCGTCGGACTTCTCGAACCGCCACGTCCATGCCATGTGCGCCTCCTGGTCCCACCACGTGATCGCTGTGCCGATGGTCCTTGCCGATCACCTTGCTGCCCGCAGCGTATCCGGGCGCGCACCCGCCGCGGGTACGCGGGAAGATCGTGACCGTGGAACTGACTCTGCTCGGCACCGGAGCCCCCACCGGGCTCCCCCGCCCCGACTGCCCCTGCGCCGTCTGCGCCGCCGCCCGCGGTGACCGGGCGCGCGCCGCGACGGCCCTGCTCGTGGACAGCGCGCTGCTGCTCGACCTGACGCCGGGTGCCGCGCTGGCGGCGGCGCGCGCGGGCCATTCACTCGTGGGCGTACGGCAGGTACTGCTGTCGCATCCGCACAACGGGCCCGCGGTGGAACTGCCCGCGGGGCTGCCGTCGGCCGGGCGGGTGCCGGACGGCCAGGAGCTGACGCTGATCAGCGGGCACCGGGTGAGGGCGGTGGCCCTGGACTCGCCGGGCACCGGCTACGAGGTCACCTCGCCCGACGGGGAGCGGCTGCTCTACCTTCCGCCCGGCGGGGCGACCGCCGGGGCCACGGACGGCGATCCCCTCCCGTACGACATGGTCGTCGCCGATGTGCTGGGGCGGCCGGACGCGCTGGCGAAGCTGCGGGCGAGGGGCGCGGTGGGGCCCACGACCGACGTCATCGCCGTCCACATCGACCACGACGTGCCGCCCGGCCCCGAGCTGGACCGGCGGCTGGCGGCGGCGGGGGCCAGGACCGTACCCGACGGTACGACGCTGTACGTCGGCGAGTACCAGGACGTGCCGGACGTGCCCCGGCGGACCCTCGTCACCGGCGGGGCGCGGTCCGGGAAGTCGCTGGAGGCGGAGCGGCGGCTGGAGACGTTCCCCGACGTCGTGTACGTGGCGACGAGCGGGACGCGCGGCGACGACACGGAGTGGACGGAGCGGGTCGCGGCCCACCGTGAACGCCGGCCGGGGAGTTGGCGGACCGTGGAGACCTGCGACCTGGTCCCGCTGCTGGCCGAGAACGGGCCGCCGCTGCTCATCGACTGCCTGGCGCTGTGGCTGACGGACGCGATGGACCAGGTGGGCGCCTGGGACGACGAGCGCTGGGAGACGGTCGGCCGTACGGCCCTGCGCCATCGCACGGCCGCCCTCGTCGAGGCCCTGCGCGCCACACGCCGCACGGTCGTCGCCGTCACCAACGAGGTCGGTTCGGGGGTCGTCCCCGCGACCGCGTCGGGTCGCCGCTTCCGTGACGAACTGGGCCGTCTGAACGCCGCGTTCGCCGCCGAGTGCGAGCATGTACTGCTGGTGGTCGCCGGGCAGGCCCTGCCGCTGCGGTGACCCCCCGGGCGGGCGGCGGACCGCGCGGGGCCGTGGCCCACCGGGCGCCCGCCGCCGTCGGAGCGGACGGACCGGGCCGCTGCCGCGGCTCCCGTACCGCCCCGCCCCAGTGCCCGACCCGGGCCCCGGGCGCCGCGGTCCGGCGGCGCGCGGCACGGTCCGGCCGGACCGCGGCCGGGAGCGCTCCGGGACACGTCCCGTCCGCCGGGATACCGACGCGGCCCGGCGGCGGAACAGCGGGCACGGGCCGGTACTGTTCGGCGAATGAGCTCGCTGAATCTCGACGACTTCTCCGACCTGATCGAGCGCCCCGACAGCGGTGTGCGGCGCGACGCCGAGGAACGCCGGGAGCGGCTGGCCGTGCCGCCCGGCGCGCTGGGGCGGCTGGACGAGCTGGGCGAGTGGCTGTCGGCGGCGCAGGGTGCCGTGCCGGTACGGGCCGTCGAACGGCCCAGGCTGGTGCTGTTCGCCGGTGACCACGGCGTGGCGGAGCTGGGTGTGTCCGGCCGCGCGCCGGGAACGGCACACGAACTCGTGCGGTCCGTGCTGGACGGTGCGAGCCCGGTCGCGGTACTGGCCCGGCGGATGGGCGTGCCGGTGCGGGTCGTGGACGCCGGTCTGGACTGCGACCCGGATCTGCTGCCGGAGGACGTCGTCCGGCACCGGGTGCGGCGCGGGAGCGGGCGGATCGACGTCGAGGACGCGCTCACCCCGGAGGAGGCCGAGCGGGCCGTACGCCTCGGTGTGGCGATCGCCGACGAGGAGGCCGACGCCGGCACCGACCTGGTCGTGCTCGGCGACCTCAGCGTCGGCGGTACGACCCCGGCCTCCGCGCTGGTGGCCGCGCTGTGCGGTACGGACGCCTCCGTCGTCACCGGCCGCGGCGGCGCCGGCATCGACGATCTGGCGTGGATGCGCAAGTGCGCGGCGATCCGCGACTCGCTGCGCCGGGCCCGGCCCGTGCTCGGCGACCAGCTGGCGCTGCTGACGGCCGTGGGCGGCGCCGATCTGGCCGCGACGACCGGGTTCCTGCTGCAGGCCGCGGTGCGGCGGATGCCGGTGATCCTGGACGGGGTCGTGTCGGCCGCCTGCGCCCTCGTCGCGCAGCGTGCCGCGTTCCGGGCGCCGGACTGGTGGCTGGCGGGGCAGGTCAGCGGGGAGCCGGCCCAGACGAAGGCGCTCGACCGGATGGCCCTGGAGCCCCTGCTGGAGCAGGGCGTCACGGTCGGGGAGGGCACCGGAGCCCTCCTCGCCCTCCCCCTCGTCCAGGCGGCCGCCGCGCTCGCGGCGGAGCTGCCCGAGCGTCCGGCGGGCGACGACCCCCAGGACGCCGAGGACACGGCCCCGGCCGAGGCGGGGAGCGAGAGCGTGGCCGCCGGCGACGGCGAGGCACGCTGAGGCGAGCGGGTACGACGGACGACCGCCACCCGGCGTCACCCGTCACCCGTCACCCGTCACCCGTCACCCGTCACCCGTCACCCGTCAAGAGATCCGGATCACTCCGGCCCGAGTCAACTTCCGGGCATTCCGCCGGGTCTTGGAACATGGCGCGACGCTCGGGCGGGACGGCGCTCAGGCCGTGGCGTCCGCGGCCCGGCGCCCCCGCTCTCCCGTGGTGGATCGAGTCGTCGTACCGCGCCCACGCCGAGTACCGACCCGCCCGGGAGCCACGTTCCATGCTCGCCCACGAGAGCGCCGATCCGCTGCGGACCGGCACGATCCACCGCCCGCCCGCACGGCTCCACCAGGCGCCCCCGCCGCCCCGCCGCGCGTCCTCGGCGGACGGCCGGTGAACCGGGCGCGCGCGTTCGCGCGCCGTGAGTGGGGGCCGCTGCACGGGACCGTGCGGACGGCACTCACGACGAGGACGTGGCGCGCGATCCCCCTGACGCTCACCGCGGTCTGCCTCACCGCCCTCTGCCAGCTCGTGCAGAACCAGTCCTGGGGTTACGCGCCGGTGCAGAGCATCGGCTCGGTACGGGCCGAGGACCCGCTCTGGGTCGCACTGCTGCGAACCCCGCTCTCCCTCTTCGTCCCGGCGCTCGACCTGCCCGTGTGGGGCGCGCTGGCGCAGATCCTGCTGGTGTTCGGCATCGCCGAGATCTGCCTGGGGCGGCCGCACACGCTGGTGATCGCGTACGCGGCGACGCTCGCCGGGACGATGTACGCACGGGCCGGGGTCGCGCTCGGGCCGGATCATCCGCTCGGGCTGCCCGCCTCGGACGCCCACGTCGTGGACACCGGCCCGTCTGCCGCGGTGGTGGGCCTCGCCGTGTACGTGTGCGTCCGCTGCGCGGCCCGGCTGACGGCGGGTCTGGTGGTCGTCGCCATGGTGGTGGAGGTACTGGTGAAGCCCAATCTCGCCGGCCGGGAGCACCTCGCGGCGATCGCCGCGGTGCTCGTGGCGATGGCCGTCGCGGCCTGCTTTCAGCGTGGTCCCCGGTCCGGGCCCGATCCGGAGGGGCCGGTCACCGGCAGCCGGTCCGGGGCACCGCCGATCAGGTCCTGAAGCTTGCGGCGCGGCCCGCTCCAGCGCCTGTCCTGGCGGAAGGCACGCAGCATCGCCCTCGCCCGGGAGCGCGGCCGGCGCCGGTAGAGGCGTTTGGCCCAGGGCGAGGTCGGCCTGGCCAGGCGCAGCGCGCCGATGATCGCGACGAACGGCACCAGCGTGCCGATGATCGCCATGCGCAGCTTGCCCTTGAAGAGGGAGATCAGGACGAACATGAAGTTGACGGCGAGGGTGAGCAGGAAGGCGCGCCGGTCGTCGCGTTCGTCGGCGGTGAGGTCGTTGACGCCGAGGGGTGCGAAGCCGCCGAGGGTGAGCAGCAGCACGGACGCGGTGAGGACGACGACCTCGACGCTCTTGCGGCCGTCCTCGGTCCAGTAGACGTCGTCCAGGTGGAGGATCAGCGCGAACTCGTCCAGGACGAGCCCGGCGCCGACGCCGAAGACCACGGCGAACACCACGGTTCCGGCACCGGTGTGCTGGCTGCTGGCGACCGAGCCGAAGCCGCCGACCACGGTGAGCACGACGCCGGGCACCACGTGGTGGATGTGGAGTCCGCCCGCCTTGACGTTCCCGAAGGGCCCCTTGCCCGCCCGGATCATCCGGGTGACCGTGCGGGTGATCAGGAAGGTCAGGACGAAGGAGGCCAGCGCGAGGAGCAGCGGGAGCTTCCCGGGCTCCACGATGTTGCGGTAAAACCAGTGACCCATGCCACCCGCTCCCGTTTTGTCCGTCATGCGCAATCTATCGTCGCGGCGCACCGGCTACCCTGCGCGCGGTGAGCTCCCTCAACACAGACGGCCCCGTGGGCATACGGTTCGCCTTCGGCACCCTCACCGTGCTGCCCGTGCGCGTGACCCGCTGGGACCGCGACGCCGCACGCGCGGGAATGCGCTGGGCCCCGCTCGCCGGACTCGTCGTCGGCCTCTGCGCGGCGGCCGCCGGCGGGCTGCTCCTGCTGCTCGGCACGGGTCCGCTGCTCGCCGCGGTCGCCTCCGCCGCCGTGCCCGCCGTCCTCACCCGCGGTCTGCACCTGGACGGACTCGCCGACACCGCCGACGGCCTGGGGAGCGGCAAACCCGCCGAGGACGCACTGCGGATCATGAAGCAGTCGGACATCGGGCCGTTCGGGGTCGTCACCCTGCTGTTCGTGCTGCTGGCCCAGGTCGCGGCGCTCTACGAGCTCTACGGCCGCGGCTGGGCGTACGGGGCGACGGCGGCGGCGACCGCCGGCGTCGCCGCACGGCTCGCGCTCACGCTCGCCTCCCGCACCGGCGTCCCGGCCGCCCGGCCGGAAGGGCTGGGCGCGATGGTCGCCGCCACCGTCCCCGTACGGCAGGCGCTGGGGGTCGCTCTGCTGGTCACGGCAGGCTGCGCCGCCTGGGGGCAGCTGTTCGGCGGGTACGGGGCGCTGCGGCTCGCCCTGTGCGTACTCGCCGGGGCGGCCGCCGCCGAACTCCTTCTGCGGCACTGCGTACGGCGCTTCGGCGGGGTGACGGGCGATGTGTTCGGGGGGCTCGCCGAGGCGGCGGCGACGGCGGCGCTGGCCGCACTCGCCGTCGGGTCCTGGTAGCCGGTCGCCGCGCTCCCCGGGGGACCGCGGCCAGGTCCGACCGGACGCACGGCTCACCGGCCGCCGCCGGTGCCCGCCCCGGCAAGCGGTCCGTCCGCACCCGGTGGGTGCCGGCGCCCGCGGGCCGGTGTCAGCACGGCCGGCGCCAGGCGTCCAGCTCGTAGCGCTTCAGCATCGAACTCAGCCCGAGCCGCCGCGCCTGGGGGCAGAAGCGGCCGGCCGGGACCTCGTACTCGACGTGGAAGACGGCCTTGCCCGCCTCGACGAACGGCCTCAGCGCGTCGCACTCCCCGTACTGGGCGCACTGTTCGTTGACGGCGAAGTCGAAGTCGCCGACGAGGGCCGGGATCTGGTCCAGGTCGTTCTTCAGCCCGACGGACAGCCCTCGTTCATGGGCCATCCGGGCGATCAGCCGGTTGTAGCGGAGCTGGTCGCCCGCGGTGAGGGGGAAGCCCGTGTCGTTGGCGTAACCGTCCATGTTGTCGGGTTCGATCGCGTCGAACCCCTTGTCCCGGCACATGTCGAAGCGTCTGGCCATCAGCGGCTCGAGGACGTCCGTGCGGCGGATGTCGAGCCAGCGTTCCCCCTCCCAGCCGTTGCCCTTGCCGAGCAACTCCTCGGGGAACTCCCCGGCGTCGGGGCGGAACTCCTCCCAGGCGCCGGTGGACAGGTAGCAGATCACCTTGCGGCCGCGCCGCTGGAGGTCGGCGACCGTGGACCTCGGATGCTCGAAGCCGTCGATGTCGTACACCGGGACGTCCACGGCCGGGTCCAGCCGGCCGCTGAGCTGCCACTGCCACGGCGTCCCGGGGCCCGGCCGCCAGCGGGTGGTGCGCGGCGGCGCGGGGTCGTCCGGTACGGAGGTGCAGCCGGCCAGCAGCAGGAGGGCCACCAGCGGCAGCAGAAGACTTCTCGACCGGGCCGAAAGGCTCATGTCCTGGGCTCCCTCAGCGATGTGCGGTGATCCGGCCCAGCTGAGCACAGACCAGCAGGACGAGCACTCCTGACGCGCCCGCCGGCACGAGCAGCCGCTCCGAACCTGGCAGGAGCAGCGGGGCGAGCGCGGCCGCACAGCACACCGCGGCAGGGCTCAGCACCGCCCCGAACGCCTGGAGCAGCAGCCCGGTCCACAGCACGGCCCCGAGCAGCAGCACCCCGGCCGCCGTGGCCGCGTCCGGCCCGTCGCCGGCGCCGGGCCACAGCAGCATCGCCGCCGCCATGAGCGTCAGCAGGGCGCCCGCGTACCCGGCCAGGGAACGCGCCAGCGCCGCCGCGACCGAGATCCGGAAGGCACCCGGCGAGGTGCAGGCCCGCAGTCCGGCGAGGCTGTCCGCCCGGAAGCGGTACAGCAGCCACTCCGCCGGCCCCATGCCGAGAGTGAGGGCCACCGCGAACGCCGGTGCGTCCAGGGCGGCATGGAGCACCAGCGCCCCCGAGCCGAGCCCGAAGAGACCGTACGGCACCGAGCCGCCGAGCCCCCTCGGCCCCACACCCCGGCGCCGGTTCCCGCGCCGGCCGCCCGGGTCCGCCCGCCGGAGCACCCCGGCGACCGCCCCCGCCGCCGCCCCCGTGGCCGCCGTGACCGAGACCAGGGGCAGCACGATGTGCGCCCGGGCGGGCATCGGCTGCAGCGCGGCGAACAGCGCCCCGCCCACCAGTGGCAGCAGGACCGGCAGCAGGACGCGCTCGCGGGACAGCACCAGCAGCACCGTCGCCGCGGCGAGATAGAGCGACTGGCCCGCAGCGAACAGCACCGCCGGGACGTGGAGCGGGGCGACGGCCGCGGCGGCTGCCGTGCCGAGCACCACCCCCACCGGCGCGCCCCGCAGCAGCGCCCCGGCCGCCGCAGGGCGGTCGCCGAGGCCCAGCCAGGTGTAAGCGCGGTGGGCGAGGGCCTGGTTCCACGTCCAGCCGGCCAGCGCCGCCGCCAGCAGCGGGGCGTAGGCGGTGCGGCCGCCGCCCGCGAGGACCGGCGCGGCCAGGAGGTGGCCCAGCCCCGGGAGGGTGAACAGCAGGCCCCGCAGCAGGCACACGAGGAGCGTCGGGCCCGCGGGGCCGGGAGGCGGGTCCCCGGACGGCGGGAAGCGCCGCTCGACGCGCGCGTAGAGCTCCTCGGCCAGGGCGAAGGAGTCCTCGTGCCCGTAACGCCGGCGTATCCGCTCGTCGGTCAGCCCGTCGGACTCCAGCAGCGCCGCCACCTCGTCGGGATGGACGGCGGCCGCCACGAAGTCGTCCAGCCGGTCTGCCAGTTCGCCGACCGGGTCGGCCCCGGCCGGGCCGGTCGGGCGGGGCTTCTCCGGCACGCGCGGCAGGGCGTCGCGTACGGCCGCCCCCGGGTCCTTCAGCCACAGCGAGCCGCTCACCGGACGCCCCCTGTCTCGGGCTCGGAGGGTTCGGACCAGTGGTGCCCCCACGCCGTGTGCTCCTGGTACCAGGGGTCCCTCAGCTCCAGGGTCCAGTCGGCGACCGTCTCGGCCGCCGGCGGCTCGTACACCGCGCCCGGTGTTCCGGCCAGTTCCAGATAGATCTGCCGGAAGGCGTCCACCGAACGCCGCAGGGTGAAGAGGTCGACGACGCGCTGCCGGGCGCGGCGGCCCAGTGCGGCGCGGCGCTCGTCGTCGCGGAGCAGTTCCAGTGCGGCGGCCGCCAGCGCCTCGGGTTCCCGCGGCGGGACCACCAGCCCGGTGTCGCCGACGGCCTCGCGAACGCCGCCCACGTCGGTGGACACCGTCGTGCGCCCGCAGGACATCGCCTCGATGATCGAGAACGGGAAGCCCTCGCTGATGCTGGAGAGCACCACCACGTGCCCGGCGGCGTAGGCGCGTGCCACGTCGCCGGCTCTGCCCTCCCAGAACACCCCGTCGGCGACGCCCAGTTCGGCGGCGAGCTTCTCCAGCCCCGTGGCGTACCACTCGCATCCGGCCGGGGCGGCGCCGAACAGCCGCAGCCGCAGGGCCGGGAGTTCGGCGCGGGCCAGGGCGAAGGCCCGGATCAGCGTCTCGAGGTCCTTGATGGGGTCGATCCGGCCTGCCCAGCTCAGGGTGGGCACGGACGGTTCGGCCCCGGCGTGCGGGAAGGCGTGGGGGTCGACGCCGTTGTAGACCGTGCGGATCTTGCCGGGGAGGGCGCCGCCGCGCTCCTCCCAGCGGCGGTTGTAGCGGTTGCACGGCGTGATCAGATCGGCGCGCTCGTAGCCGAGGGTGTTCAGCTCCCGGTAGAAGCCGAGCATCAGCGCCTTGACCGGCCAGCGCTGTGCCTCGGTGCGGTAGCCGAGGTAGCGCTCGCGCAAGTAGATGCCGTGCTCGGTGAGGAGGAACGGCACGCCGTCCAGGCGCTGCGCGGCGAGCGCGGGCAGGGTGGCGAGCCCGCTGCTGACGGCGTGGGCGACGCTGTCCTCGGGGATGCGTACGGCCAGCGGACGCAGGGCGTGTTCGAGCAGGTCGACGGCGGTCAGCGCGTCGTGGACGGTGGGCCCGGCGGCGGCGGTGGGCAGTGACGGCCGGGTCCACAGGCGCATCAGGGTGCGGACGGCGGTCTCGGTGCGGAGCGCGGCGGAGAGCCGGCCCGCCCGCGCCTCGTCGGTGAGCGCGTCGAGCGCGGCGCCGAAGTCGCCGTGTGCGTCCGGGTCGAGCAGGGACAGCAGGAAGCGCTCGAAGGAGTGGAGGAAGCGCCGGCGGTCGGCGCCGCGGCGCGGGGCGTGGGCGCGCCCCGGCCGCGGCCCCCACAGCGGCACGGCGGTGTGGGTGCGGACGTTGGGAGGCAGCTCCCAGGTGACGGGCTCACGGCCGCTGCCGGTGAGGGAGGTGACGGTGAAGCCGACCTCGGGCATGCCCCGGATCAGCTGGTCGCACCAGGTGCTGACGCCGCCGTGGACATGTGGATAGGTGCCTTCGGTGAGCATGGTGACATGGCGTCCCTGGCTCATCGTGCTGAGTCCCCCTGGACATAAGGGTGCTGAGGGTGCGTGGTGCCCGGGCACGCGGAAGTCGCGCGGGGCATCGGGAGCTGCGCGGGCACAACCGGGCGCGGCGCACCCCGGCCGTGGGGCCGGGGTGCGCGCGGTACCGCCGCGGCGGGTCAGGAGGGCAGTCGCAGCGTGACGGCCGACTGCAGCAGCTCCGGCTGGGTCCACGCCGAGCGCTGACCCGCGTACGCGGTGCCGAAGACGGCCGTACCGAGGAGGAGTTGCTTGCGGGTGCCCTCGGGCGCGGTGACGGGGACGACGACCCCGCCGGGCGCCTGGACGGTGACGGTGGTGCCGATGCGGTACGCCGTGACCCGGCCCGCGTCCAGGGCCGACTGCCAGGCGGCGCGGCGGCTCAGCTCCGTGCCGGCGTCGCGGTGGCGCGGGTTGACGAGGGGCGTGTTGTCGGCGAACAGCGCCCGGTAGTCGGCGAGGATCCGGTCGAGGACCGGGTAGAGGATGCGCCCCTCGGCGAGGTTGGACTGGTGGACGTAGTGCGGGCGCGGGTCGTTGGCGACGACGTGGCCGAGCGCGATCCCGGCCTCCTGCGGGACGATGTACGTCCCGTAGCCGGTGGCGACGTCGAGGGGCTCGTCCAGGCAGGTGGAGGCCGGGTTGGTCTCGCAGATGCCGCTTCCGCCGTCGGCCCTGGAGGTGTAGATCCAGTTGTACTCGTCGGCCATCTCGGCCGCCGTGCCCACGTTGTAGTACACGTTCATCGGGTGGCGGGGCACCGTGACGGCGCTGCCGACGGGACGCTGCTGCGGCTCGCGGGAGTTGTCGCTCGCGATCCACTTGACGCCGTTGTCGGCGAGCGCGGGCGCCAGGTTCGGGTTGTCCACCGGCTGCTGCGGAAGCGTCCTCAGGCCCGAGTGCTCTCCGGTGACGAGCTCCGCGCGGTCGACCGAGATGCCCTTGCTCACGGCCCAGTTGTGGTTGTCGCGGATCTGGGCGGAGATCTCGGCGCGGCTCATCCAGCGCGTGTTGCCCGCCGCGTCCTTCGAGCACTGCCAGGGGACGACGGACACGTCCTGGACGCAGCCGAGGAACGGGTGGGTGTACGTGTGGTTGACCCAGCGGTACTGCGCCCGGTCGGCTAGCAGCTGCGCGGTGAGCGCGTCCGTGCCGCCGTTCTCGGCCTTCCACTCCTCGCCCGCGCCGGCGTTGTAGACCATGTCGAGGGTGAAGCCGCTCGTGCGCTGCCACTGGGCGGCGTACTGCGCGTCGGCGGCGGTCATCCGGATGTCCGGGGCCTGCTCCCCCGCTCCTCCGGCGCAGTCGATGTCGCCGGGCGTGCAGTTGCGCTCGGTGTCCCAGCGGGCGTCGGGCGCGAAGACGTCGTCGACGTGGACCGAGAAGTAGTTGCGGCTCTGCCCGAGGTGGACGCCCTGGGTGAGCCATTCGACGATGCCGCGCGCCAGCAGCCGGAACTGCCGCTGGTGCTGGTTGTACGCGAAGGTGACGACGAGTTCGCGGCGCCCGTCGTACGCGTATTCCCCGAGGAGGCTGGCGCGGCCCTCGCCGCCCGGCACGGGCGCGTCGACGTAGCTGGTGAAGCCCTCGCGCGGCCGGGCCAGGTAGCCGTAGCTCTCGCTGATCTCCGGCGCGTTGTCCTCGAAGGTCAGGGCTCCGTCGAGGTAGCCGAACGGACCGGAGCGGCCCGCCGCCGTGACCGCCGCGGCCGCGCCGTCGAGCGTGCCGGACCAGCCGCCCTCGCTGGTGTAGTCGAGCCCCACCCCCGGGTGGGCCCAGGTGTAGGCGTCGACCTGGCGCACGCCGAACCGCTTCTCGTACGCGACGAGCGCGGCCTGCTCCGCCGCCCCCGCGGAGTCCGCCCCGAACGGCGCCTCGTTCGGCAGCACCACGCCCTGGTACTTGGCGCGCGGACGGCCGCTCACGCTGTCGCTCAGGAACGCGGCGTCGATCTTCGGGCGGCCCGGGTCCCCGAGATCGAGCACGCTGTACGGGACGCCGGTGCTGCGCAGCTCGGAGGTGACGGCGGCGACCGCCGAGCCTCCGTCGTCCACGACGAGGACCTTCAGATCGATCCGTGGCACCGGGTCGGCCGCCGCCGCCGTGGACGCGGGCAGAGCCGTGGCGAACAGCGCCGACGTGGTGAGCGCGACCGCCGCCGCGCCGAGCCTGCCCCCTCGGCCGGACCCCCGCCGGGCCGCTCCCCCCTGATGTGCGCCGCGCGCGGAACCCCCGTCCGATCCGCTCGTCAGTGCACGTGTGCCGAACCCCGTGGCGAATACGGGTGCCATGGTGTTTCCCCCACCCCTTGTTGATCCCCCCTCGCGCAGACCCCGGGGAGGACATGTGGAAATCATGCAAAGCAGCCACTTGCTCCCTTGCGCATTCGGGCCGAGTGTGACGTAGGACTCGCCGTTCGGACGGGGAACCCGGCGGAGACACCACGGATGGGTGAATCCCCGTCGGCACGAGCGAACATCGCGGGCGCGCGTAGGCTCGTGACGGCGCTCCGACCGCCCGACTTACGATGCGCCGGGCGGCCGACCCACCTCTTCGGCCCAGGAACTCAACGGAAGCGAGATTTCACCACCGTGACTGCTCTCACTCTCAGCACTGCCGGCGCTGCGACGCTGCGCGCCGACGCGGTCGTCGTCGGCGTCGCCAAGGGCGCCAAGGGCCCGGTCGTCGCGGCCGGCGCCGAGGCCGTGGACACGGCGTTCGACGGGAAGCTCGCCACCGTCCTCGAGACCCTCGGCGCCTCCGGTGCCGAGGGCGAGGTGACCAAGCTGCCGGCGCCGTCGGGACTGAAGGCCCCGGTCGTGATCGCGGTCGGGCTCGGCGCCGCCCCGGAGAAGGACGACGCGTACCCGGCCGAGACGCTGCGCCGCGCCGCCGGTTCCGCGGCCCGCGCGCTGGCCGGCTCCAAGAAGGCCGCGTTCGCGCTGCCTGTCGAGGCCGCCGAGGACGCCCAGGCGATCGCGGAGGGCGCGCTGCTCGGCGCGTACGCCTTCACCGCCTACCAGGACGAGAAGAACGGCAAGAAGCCGCTGGCCGAGGTGGCCCTGCTGGGCGCCAAGCCGCGCGACAAGGCCTTCAAGGCGGCCGCCGAGCGGGCCGTCGCCGTGGCCGAGGAGATGAACCGCGCCCGCGACCTGATCAACACGCCGCCGAACGACCTCTACCCCGAGTCGTTCGCCGCCGTCGCCTCCGCCGCCGGCAAGGAGCACGGCCTCAAGGTGCAGGTCTGGGACGAGAAGGCGCTCGTCAAGGGCGGCTTCGGCGGCATCCTCGGTGTCGGCCAGGGCGCGGCCCACGGCCCGCGCCTGGTGAAGCTGGCCTACACGCACCCGGAGGCGGAGAAGTCCCTCGCCTTCGTCGGCAAGGGCATCACCTACGACTCCGGCGGCATCTCGCTCAAGCCGGCCGGCCACAACGAGACGATGAAGTGCGACATGAGCGGCGCCGCCGCCGTGTTCGCCGCCGTCGTCGCGGCGGCCCGGCTCGGTCTGCGGGTGAACCTCACCGGCTGGCTGGCACTGGCCGAGAACATGCCCTCCGGCACCGCCACCCGCCCCGGCGACGTCCTGCGCATGTACAGCGGCAAGACCGTCGAGGTGCTCAACACCGACGCCGAGGGCCGGCTGGTGCTGGCGGACGCCCTCACCAAGGCGTCGGAGGAGAACCCGGACGCGATCGTGGACGTGGCGACGCTGACCGGAGCGATGGTCCTGGCGCTGGGCCACCGGCGCTTCGGGATCATGTCCAACGACGAGGCCTTCCGCACCTCGGTCCACGAGATCGCCGAGGAGGCCGGCGAGGACTCCTGGCCGATGCCGCTCCCCGCGGACCTGCGCAAGGGCATGGACTCCCCGACCGCCGACATCGCGAACATGGGCGAGCGGATGGGCGGCGGCCTCGTCGCCGGCCTGTTCCTGAAGGAGTTCGTCGGCGAGGGCATCACCTGGGCCCACCTGGACATCGCCGGCCCGGCCTTCCACGAGGGTGCGCCGTTCGGCTACACCCCCAAGGGCGGCACCGGCTCCGCGGTCCGCACCCTGGTCAGGCTGGCCGAGCGCACGGCCGACGGCGACCTGGGCTGACGCCCCCGGCCGTGTCCGACGAATCCCGCCCGGCCCGCCCTGCGGGCGGACGGCGCGCTCGATCGGACACGGCCCGGCACCGGGTTCCGGGGACGCTCCCGGAGCCCGGTGCCCCGGGCAGGTGCCCGGGCTCCGCGGGAATATCGGGCGCCGGCCTTCAGTTCGCCCTCGACGAAATCCGCAGGTTCCTGCGTACGGGCAACAGCCGGGGACAGCCGAACCGCCGTCCCGTATCCCGGCCCCGCGTCCCGCCTTCCGTCGACAAGTGCGAAGATGGGTTCTCGGCAGGACAGGGCCCCCACCACAGGGCCGAAGACAAGCGGCCGAACACCAGCCGCCGCCCGGTAGTCCCCCGCCCTGGGAGACACCGGCGCCCGGCGCACATGCATGGAGGACGTGACGTGGCGAACGACGCCAGCACCGTTTTCGACCTAGTGATCCTCGGCGGTGGCAGCGGTGGTTACGCCGCGGCCCTGCGCGGAGCTCAGCTGGGCCTGGACGTCGCCCTGATCGAGAAGGACAAGGTCGGCGGCACCTGCCTGCACCGCGGATGCATTCCCACCAAGGCCCTGCTGCACGCCGGCGAGATCGCCGACCAGGCCCGCGAGAGCGAGCAGTTCGGCGTCAAGGCCACCTTCGAGGGCATCGACGTCCCGGCCGTGCACAAGTACAAGGACGAGGTGATCTCCGGGCTGTACAAGGGCCTGCAGGGTCTGATCGCCTCCCGCAAGGTCACGTACATCGAGGGCGAGGGCCGGCTGTCGTCCCCCACGTCCGTCGACGTCAACGGCCGCCGGGTCGAGGGCCGCCACGTCCTCCTCGCCACCGGTTCCGTGCCGAAGTCGCTGCCCGGTCTGACGATCGACGGCAACCGGATCATCTCCTCCGACCACGCGCTGGTCCTGGACCGCGTGCCGAAGTCCGCGATCGTCCTGGGCGGCGGCGTCATCGGTGTCGAGTTCGCCTCGGCCTGGAAGTCCTTCGGCACCGACATCACGATCATCGAGGCCCTGAAGCACCTCGTCCCGGTCGAGGACGAGAACAGCTCGAAGCTCCTCGAGCGTGCCTTCCGCAAGCGCGGCATCAAGTTCAACCTCGGCACCTTCTTCGAGAAGGCCGAGTACACCGAGGACGGTGTGCGGGTCACCCTCGCCGACGGCAAGACCTTCGAGGCCGAGGTGCTGCTGGTCGCCGTCGGCCGCGGCCCGGTCTCCCAGGGCCTGGGCTACGAGGAGCAGGGCGTCGCGATGGACCGCGGCTACGTCCTGGTCGACGAGTACATGCGCACGAACGTGCCGACCATCTCGGCCGTCGGCGACCTCGTCCCGACCCTCCAGCTCGCGCACGTCGGCTTCGCCGAGGGCATCCTGGTGGCGGAGCGTCTGGCCGGTCTGAAGACCGTCCCGATCGACTACGACGGTGTGCCGAAGGTGACGTACTGCCACCCCGAGGTCGCCTCCGTGGGCCTGTCCGAGGCCAAGGCCAAGGAGGTCTACGGCGCGGACAAGGTCGTCGCTCTGAAGTACAACCTGGCGGGCAACGGCAAGAGCAAGATCCTGAAGACCGCCGGCGAGATCAAGCTCGTCCAGGTCAAGGACGGTGCCGTCGTCGGCGTCCACATGGTCGGTGACCGTATGGGCGAGCAGGTCGGCGAGGCTCAGCTGATCTACAACTGGGAGGCTCTGCCGGCCGAGGTCGCGCAGCTCATCCACGCGCACCCGACGCAGAACGAGGCGCTCGGCGAGGCCCACCTGGCCCTCGCGGGCAAGCCCCTCCACTCCCACGACTGATCTCGGTCAACGGGCGCGACGACCACTACCGCACTTCCCCCGGCCGGCGCCCAGCGCCGGCCGGGGAGACCCCACCGTAAGGAGCATCCGAAACCATGCCGGTTTCCGTAACCCTCCCGGCGCTCGGCGAGAGTGTCACCGAGGGCACCGTCACCCGCTGGCTGAAGGCCGAGGGCGAGCGCGTCGAGGCCGACGAGCCGCTGCTCGAGGTGTCGACCGACAAGGTCGACACCGAGATCCCCGCACCGGCCTCCGGTGTCCTGGCGTCCATCAAGGTCGCCGAGGACGAGACCGTCGAGGTCGGCGCCGAGCTGGCCGTCATCGACGACGGCACGGGTGCGGCGGCCGCCGCACCTGCGCCCGCCGCCGAGCAGGCCCCGGCCCCCGAGCCGGAGCAGCCCGCCCAGGCCGCCCCCTCCACCGAGCAGGCCGCCCCCGCACCGGCCCCGACCGCCGAGGCCGCCGCCGGTGGCGGCGGTGCCGAGGGCACCGACGTCGTCCTGCCCGCGCTGGGCGAGTCGGTCACCGAGGGCACCGTCACCCGCTGGCTGAAGGAGGTCGGCGAGGAGGTCGCGGAGGACGAGCCCCTGCTCGAGGTCTCCACCGACAAGGTCGACACCGAGATCCCCGCCCCGACCTCCGGTGTGCTGCTGGAGATCGTGGTCGGCGAGGACGAGACCGCCGAGGTCGGCGCGAAGCTCGCCGTCATCGGTGCCCCGGGTGCCGCTCCGGCAGCCCCCGCGGCCGCCGCCCCGGCTCCGGCGCAGCCCGCTCCGGCTCCGGCTCAGCCGGCCGCCCCGGCCTCCGCTCCGGCGCAGCCCGCACCCGCTGCCGCTCCGGCCCCGGCGCAGCCCGCGGCCCCGGCTCCCGCGGCTCCGGCCCCGGCTCCCGCGGCTCCGGCTCCGGCTCCGGCTCAGCCCGCAGCCCCGGCCCCGGCTCCGGCCGCCGCCGCCGCGGCCACGGACGAGGGCGCCTACGTCACGCCGCTGGTCCGCAAGCTCGCGGCCGAGAGCGGTGTGGACCTGGCGTCGGTCAAGGGCACCGGTGTCGGTGGCCGTATCCGCAAGCAGGACGTCGTCGCCGCCGCCGAGGCCGCGAAGGCCGCCGCCGCTGCCCCGGCTCCGGCCGCCGCCGCCCCGGCCGCCAGGAAGGCCCCGGCGCTCGAGGTGTCCCCGCTGCGCGGCCAGACCGTCAAGATGACCCGCATGCGCAAGGTCATCGGCGACAACATGATGAAGGCGCTGCACGGCCAGGCCCAGCTGTCCTCGGTCGTCGAGGTCGACGTCACCCGGCTGATGAAGCTGCGCGCCAAGGCCAAGGACGGGTTCGCGGCCCGCGAGGGCGTCAAGCTCTCCCCGATGCCGTTCTTCGTCAAGGCGGCGGCCCAGGCGCTGAAGGCCCACCCGGTCGTCAACGCCCGGATCAACGAGGACGAGGGCACCATCACCTACTTCGACTCGGAGAACATCGGCATCGCCGTGGACTCCGAGAAGGGCCTGATGACCCCGGTCATCAAGGGTGCGGGCGACCTCAACCTGGCCGGTATCGCGAAGGCCACCGCCGACCTGGCGGGCAAGGTCCGCGGCAACAAGATCACGCCGGACGAGCTGGCCGGTGCGACCTTCACGATCAGCAACACCGGTTCGCGCGGTGCGCTGTTCGACACGATCATCGTGCCGCCGAACCAGGTCGCGATCCTGGGCATCGGCGCCACGGTGAAGCGTCCGGCCGTCATCGAGACCGCCGAGGGCACCGTCATCGGCGTCCGGGACATGACGTACCTGACGCTCTCCTACGACCACCGTCTGGTGGACGGCGCTGACGCCGCCCGCTACCTGACCGCGGTCAAGGCGATCCTGGAGGCCGGTGAGTTCGAGGTCGAGCTCGGCCTCTGAGCGCCTCGGCTGTAACCAGCCTCACCAGCGGCGGCCCCGCCCGGGAGTACTTCCGGGCGGGGCCGCCGCCGTATTGTCTAGGGGTCTTCTCTTCTTGAAGGAGCGGTTCATGACCATGCCCGTCGTCCACTCGCTGCGCGATCAGATCCGCGAGCACATCGTGGAGGGCATCGTCAGCGGCCGCTGGAAGCCGGGCGAGCGGATCGTGGAGCGCCGGATCGCCACGGAGCTGGCCGTGAGCCAGACGCCCGTACGGGAGGCCCTGCGCGAGCTGGAGTCCCTGCGGCTGATCGAGTCGGCGCCCAACAAGGGCGTGCGGGTGCGCAACCTCACCGCGGCCGACCTGGAGGAGAGCTACCCGGTCCGGGCCGGACTGGAGCAGATCGCCGCCGAGCTGGCGGCCGAGCGGCTGGCCGCCGACTGCTCGGCGCTGGAACCGCACGTCGCGGCGCTGTACGAGGCGGACCGCGCCGCGGACGGGACGGCGCAGGTGCGGCACACGGTGGCGTTCCACCGGGAACTGGTGAAGGCCGCCGGCAACGGGGTGCTGCTGCACACCTGGGAGGGCCTCGGGATCGAGGTCTTCACCGCGCTGTCCATCCGGTGGCTGGGCACGAAGCAGAAGTCGTACGCGGAGGAGCACGAGGAGCTGGTGGAGGCGTTCCGCCGACGCGATCCGCAGATCGGCGCGCTCGTCAAGGCCCACGTCCTGGGCTGCGCGCCCCGCGCATAGCGGCGCGCGCGGGGGACGCACCGCGGACATGCCCCACCCGGGCGCATCACACCGGCACCCGGTGCCCCATTTCGCGGCACCCTGTGCCGACTTTCTCGATCTGAAGAAGTTTTTCGCTCAACGCTTTGATCGATCATCGATCGTCGGCTTACAGTTCACCACGGACTCACCAGTCCGCCCGGCCCCGTCCTGCCAGACAAGGCCCCTCTCCACCCCTCCTCCTCTCCGGAAGGCGGTGTCATGACCGACCCCGTTGCCATGCTTCCGAGCGAGCTCGACCAGCTCCCGGACCGTGACACCGAGGAGACCGCCGAATGGGCGGCCTCCCTCGACGCCGTCACCAAGGCCGCCGGCCCCCATCGCGCCGCGTACCTGATGCGTCGCACGCTCCAGCACGCCGAGGGCGTCGAGGGGCTCGATCTGCCGAAGCTCCTGGAGACGGACTACGTCAACACCATCCCCACCGCCGCCGAGCCCGTCCCGGCCGGCGACGAGGAGATGGAGCGCCGGATCACCGCCTGGAACCGGTGGAACGCCGCCGCGATGGTCACCCGCGGCGCCAAGCACGGCGTCGGCGGCCACATCGCCACCTTCGCCTCCGCCGCCTGGCTCTACGAGACCGGCTTCAACCACTTCTTCCGCGGGAAGGAGGCGGACGGCTCCGGCGACCAGCTGTACATCCAGGGCCACGCCTCCCCCGGCATCTACGCCCGCGCCTTCCTCGACGGACGCCTCACCGAGGCGCACCTCGACAACTTCCGCCAGGAGGCGGGCGGCAACGGCCTGCCGTCGTACCCGCACCCGCGCCGGCTTCCCTGGCTGTGGGAGTTCCCGACGGTCTCCATGGGCCTCGGCCCGCTGTCGGCGATCTACCAGGCGCGCTTCAACCGCTATCTGACCAACCGCGGCATCAAGGACGTCTCCGCGTCCCACGTCTGGGCGTTCCTCGGCGACGGCGAGATGGACGAGCCCGAGTCGACGGCGGCACTCGCGCTGGCGAGCCGCGAGGGCCTGGACAACCTGACCTTCGTGATCAACTGCAATCTGCAGCGCCTCGACGGCCCGGTCCGCGCCAACTTCAAGATCGTGCAGGAGCTGGAGGCCCAGTTCCGCGGCGCCGGCTGGAACGTCGTGAAGACGCTCTGGGGCAACGCCTGGGACGAGCTGTTCCAGCTCGACACCACGGGCGCCCTGGTCCGCCGGCTGCGCGAGGTCCCGGACGCGCAGGTCCAGACGTACCAGACCCGCGACGCCGCCTACATCCGCGAGGACTTCTTCGGCAAGGACCCCGCGCTCGTCGAGATGGCGAAGCTGCTCAGCGACGACAAGATCCTCGAGTGCTTCCACCTCTCGCGCGGTGGCCACGAGCCGCGCAAGGTGTACGCCGCGTACAAGGCCGCGCTGGAGCACAAGGGCGCCCCGACGGTGATCCTGGCCCAGACGGTCAAGGGCTACACGCTCGGCGAGGGCTTCGCCTCCAAGAACGCCAACCACCAGATGAAGAAGCTGTCGGCGGACGAGTTCAAGGCGATGCGGGACCTGCTCGACCTGCCGATCAAGGACAGCGCCTTCGCGGACGGTCAGGTGCCCTACGGCCACCCGGGTGCGGACTCCCCCGAGGTCCGCTACCTCCAGGAGCGCCGCGCGGCCCTCGGCGGTCCGGCCCCGGCCCGCCGCGTCCACCCGGTCGCCCCGCTGCCCGCGCCCTCCGAGAAGTCCTTCGCCGCCTTCGACAAGGGCTCCGGCAACCAGTCAGTGGCGACGACGATGGCCTTCGTCCGCCTGGTCAAGGACCTGATCCGCGACAAGGAGACCGGCAGGCGCTGGGTGCCGATCGTCCCGGACGAGGCCCGTACCTTCGGCATGGAGTCGCTGTTCCCCTCGCTCGGCATCTACTCGCCGAAGGGCCAGACGTACGAGCCGGTCGACCGCGACCAGCTGATGTACTACCGCGAGGCGAAGAACGGCCAGATCCTCAACGAGGGCATCACCGAGGCCGGCTCGATGGCGGACTTCATCGCCGCGTCGTCGTCGTACTCGACGCACGGCGAGACGATGATCCCGTTCTACATCTTCTACTCGATGTTCGGCTGGCAGCGGACCGCCGACCAGATGTGGCAGCTCGCCGACCAGCTCGGCAAGGGCTTCCTCGTCGGCGCCACGGCCGGCCGTACGACCCTGACCGGCGAGGGCCTTCAGCACGCGGACGGCCACTCGCCGATGATCGCGGCGACGAACCCGGCGGCGCTCACCTACGACCCGGCGTTCGCCTACGAGGTGGCGGCCATCGTCAAGGACGGTCTGCGCCGGATGTTCGGCGAGGCCCGACCGGACGAGGACCCGGACGTCTTCTACTACCTGACGGTCTACAACGAGCCGATGCCGCAGCCCGCGAAGCCGGAGGGCGTCGACGAGGGCATCGTGCGTGGCCTGTACCGCTTCAAGGAGGGCGAGGGCGCGGCGGACGACCCGCGCATCCAGCTGCTCGCCTCGGGAACGGCGATCCACTGGGCGCTGGAGGCACAGCGGCTGCTGGCCGCCGAGTGGAACGTCACGGCGGACGTCTGGTCGGCGACCTCCTGGACGGAGCTGCGGCGCGACGCGCTGGAGGCGGACGAGGCGCTGCTGCGCGGCGAGTCCCGTGTCCCGTACGTGCGCCAGGCGCTGGAGGGCGCCGAGGGCCCGGTCCTCGCGGTGAGCGACTACATGCGGCAGGTGCCGGACCAGATCGCCCAGTGGGTGGAGCAGGACTGGTCGTCGCTGGGAGCGGACGGCTTCGGCCTGTCGGACACCCGTGAGGCGGCGCGCCGTCACTTCGGTGTCGACGCCCAGTCGATCGTGGTCGCGGCGCTGGCGCAGCTCGCGCGGCGCGGCGAGGTCCCCGCGTCCGCGGTGAAGGAAGCCCGCGAGCGCTACGGCTTCTGAGCCCCGGGCCGTCCGCGGACGCCCCCGCAGCCCCTCGGGCCGTGGGGGCGTCCGCGTGTTCCCGCCGGACGCTCCGGGGCCGTCACGCGGCGCCCACCGCCCCGCGCGCACGAGCCGCGACAATGGCCACCATGCGCGCTGCCCGGCTCATCAAGATGGTTCTGCTGCTCCAGTCCCGGCCCTCCATGACCGCCGCCGAGCTCGCCCGGGAGCTGGAGGTCTCCGAGCGGACCGTCACCCGGGACGCGCTCGCGCTGTCGGAGGCGGGAGTGCCGGTGTACGCGGACCGGGGAAGGGCCGGCGGCTACCGGCTCGTCGGCGGTTACCGGACCCGGCTGACCGGGCTCGCCAGGAGCGAGGCCGAGGCGCTGTTCCTGTCCGGGGTGCCCGGGGCGCTGCGCGAGATGGGGCTGGAGGACGCGGCCTCGGCCGCGCGGCTCAAGGTTTCCGCCGCACTGCTCCCGTCGCTGCGCGACGCCTCGGACTCCGCGGCGCAGCGGTTCCACCTGGACGCGCCCGGCTGGTACCAGGAGCCGGAGACCCCGGACCTGCTGCCGGTCGTCGCCGAGGCCGTGTGGGACGACCGCGTGGTGGCCGCCCGATACCGGGACGCCGAGCGGCGGCTGGAACCGTACGGCCTCGTGCTGAAGGCCGGGGTCTGGTACCTGTGCGCCCTCGCCGACGGCACGTCGTTCCGGGTCTACCGCATCGACCGGTTCACGGCCGTCTCCCTGACCGCCGAGCGTTTCGAGCGGGACGCGTCCTTCGACCTGCCGGCCTTCTGGGAGGAGCGCGCCGCGCAGTTCGCCCGCTCGATCCTGCGGGCCGAGGTGGTGCTGCGGCTGTCCCCGGAAGCGGCCCACCGGCTGCCCCACGTCACGGACCGGGCGGCGGCCCGGGAGGCGCTGGAGGCGGCGGGCCCGGCGGACGAGCGGGGGTGGCGCACGATCACGCTGCCGGTGGAGTCCGAGGCGGTCGCGTTCACCCAGCTCCTGTCGCTCGGCGCGGAGTTGGAGGTGCTGCGGCCGGACGGCCTCCGCGAGAGGTTCGCGGAGACCGCGGCCCGTATGCACGCCCGCTACGGAGGCCCGGCGGCCGGCACCGGCCGCGCCCCTCAGCGGTAGTCGTCCGCCGACCCCTCCTTGCCGCCGTACACGACCTCCTCGAAGTACGCCCAGGCGTCCGGCCTGCTCCCGTCGGTGTCCGTGAAGCCGTACTCCTTGGCCAGCTGCCCGCTGGAGAGGGACCGGCCGTTCCAGCGCGCCCGGTCCGGATCGGCGGCCAGGGCGGCGACCGCGCGGCCTACGTACGCCGGCGACTCGGCGATGGCGAAGTGGGGTTGGCCCTCGACCGCGTCCCGCCAGTTGTCCTCGCGGACACCGAAGGCCTCCAGCATCTGCTCGGAGCGCAGATACCCCGGCGTCACGCACACCGCCGTGCAGCCGGTGTCCTTCAGGTCCTCGCCGAGGGTGAACGCCATCCGGATCGGGGCGTTCTTGGCGAGGTCGTAGTAGAAGTTCTCGCGGAAGCGGCGGTTGGTCTCCGCCGTGCCGTCGGTGACCTCGACGACCAGCCCGCCGGGCCGGCGCACGAGCAGGGGCAGGGCGCAGCTGCTGGTGATGATGTGGCTGCGGACGCCCAGCTCCAGCATGCGCAGTCCGCGGTCGAGGTCGGTGTCCCACATCTTGGTGTCCCAGACGACGAGGTGCTCGCCGCCCCACACGTCGTTGACGAGGACGTCCAGCCGGCCCTGCTCCTCGTCGATGCGGGCCACGAGCGCGCGCACCCGGTCCACGTCGAGGTGGTCGGTGGGGACCGCGATGCCCCGGCCGCCCGCGGCGGTGACCAGTTCCGCCGTCTCCTCGATGGTCTCGGCCGCCCGGCCGACCTCGCTGACGCGCTCCCTGGTGGTACGTCCGGTCACATAGACGGTGGCGCCCGCCGCGCCCAGTTGTACGGCGATGGCCCGCCCGGCGCCCCGTGTCGCGCCCGCGACGAGCGCGATCTTCCCCTGCAGTGCTGTTTCGGTCGTCATGCCGTGACGCTCGCACGGAAATCCGACATCCTCTGTCCGCATTTCCCGGTCACTCTCAGGTCACCCTCCGGCCGGGGTCGCGGCCGGCGTCGCGGCCGCCCTGCCGAAAGGCAGCAATTCGGTCGCTCCACGTGCGCGGTCACCCGCGAGCCCCGATGCTTGTCCCGTGATGGACGAGACGGAGTTCTGGGAGATCATCGACAGCACGCGCGAGGCCGCCGAGGGCGACCCCGAGGACCACGCCGACCTGCTCGTCGAACGGCTGCTGCAAATCGACCCCGACTCCGTCCTCGACTTCGCGCGGCACTTCGAGGCCCGCTACAACCGCGCGTACCAATGGGATCTGTGGGGCGCGGCCACCGTGCTGCTCGGCGGGGCGAGCGACGACGCGTTCGACTACTTCCGCTGCTGGCTGATCGGTCAGGGCCGGGAGGTCTTCGAGGGCGCGGTGCACGCCCCGGACTCCCTCGCGGAGCTCCTCGACGACTTCGACGAGGAGATCGACGGCGACGGCGAGGAGCTGGGGTACGCGGCCGACGAGGCGTACGAGCAGCTCACCGGAACGGCCGCACCCGATCTGGGGATCGCGGCGCAGCCCGCGGAGCCGGAGGGCACTCCGTTCGACCTCGAGAACGACCGTGTGCTCGCCGAGCGGTTCCCGGCGCTGTGGGAGCGCTTCGGGTCGTAGGCCCGCCCGGAACGCACGCCCGCGCACGGGCCCGCGTGCGCACGGGCACGGACACGGACACGGACCACGATTCCCCCCTGGGTGCACGGACGGAGTACGTACGGTGCACGGACGGGTGATGCGTACGGCCCTGACGTACGGTCAGGCCCGTCGGCCGGTGGCGAGCGTACGCTTCGTCCGGTGAACACCACGCCGCCGTCACCGCGCCGGCCGCTGACCGAACGCCGCAAGGCCGCGACCCGGCTCGAGATCGCCCGCGCCGCCGCGGAACTGTTCACCGAACGCGGCCCTGACGACACGTCGGCCGAGGACGTCGCGGACCGCGCCGGGGTGGCCCTGCGGACGTTCTACCGGTACTTCCGCAACAAGCAGGAAGCCGTCGGGCCGTTGCTGGCCGTGGGCGCCGAACGCTGGCTGGCGCTCCTCGCGGCCGCGGCTCCGGGCACTTCGCTCCCCGAGACGCTGGAACGGACCCTCGCCGAGGCGCTCGCGGTCCCGGAGGACGGAACGGCCGTGGGGATGCACCGTACGCGTGCGCTGCTGCGCGCGGTGGTACGGGATCCCGCGCTGCGGCCGGTCTGGTACCGGGTCAACCAGGAGTCGGAGGAGCGGCTGGTCCCGGTGCTCGCCATGCTGGCCGGGCCGGACGCCGGCCCGCTGGAGGCACGGCTCGCCGCGGCGGTCGCCGCGGACGCGCTGCGGATCGGGATGGAGGTCTGGGCCGAGTCCGAACCTCCGCCCGGGACTGCCGGCGCCGGGTCACCGGCGGAACCTGCCGTGCGGTGTCTGCGGGAACTGTCGGGCGGGCTGCGGCCGTTGGCGCCCACGATGCGGCTCACCCGCTGAGCGGGCTTCCCCGAGCACGTCGGTCACCCGCCGAGCGAGCGCCCCATGAGCACGTCGTCGACGTACCTGCCGGCCAGGAAGAACTCGCCGGGCAGTACTCCCTCGACGGCGTAGCCCTCGGACTCGTACAGCCGGCGGGCCGGGGTGTTGTGCCCGAGCACCCGCAGGGTGAGGCGGATCGCGCCCTGCCGGCGTGCGGCGTCACCCGCCGCGCGCAGCAATGCCCGCGCGACTCCCTGTCCGCGTGCCCAGTCGGCCACCGCGAGCCCCTGGATCTGGCGCACGTGCTGGTTGCAGGAGAGCGGTGTGGGGGCGCAGAGCCGGAGGTATCCGGCGATTCTTCCGTCACCGATCGCGCCTTGGGTCACGGGCTCGGCGACCAGGTGCTGCTCCGGCGGGTGGGTCTCGTCGAAGAAGGGCCGGTACGGCGGCAGCGGGCGCGGCTGCACGGCGTGCAGCGTCGACCAGGTGGCGCGGTCGAGCTCGGCGAGCGCGTCGTCGTCGGATCTCTCTGCCGGACGTATGACGAACGGCGTGCCGGGTTCGGACATGGCGGTCACTCTGTCATGGGGCAGGATGTGACGCATGCGTATTGCTGTGACGGGCGCGAGCGGTCTGATCGGTTCGGCCCTGGTGCGTTCCCTGCGGGCCGGAGGCCCAGGTGGAGGGCACGAGGTGGTACGGCTCGTCAGGCGGGCGCCTGCGGCCGCCGACGAGGTCCGCTGGGATCCCGCGCGGCAGTACGTGGACGCCGCGGGCCTCATCGGCTGCGAGGCGGTCGTCCACCTCGCGGGCGCCGGGGTGGGCGAGCGGCGCTGGAGCGAGGCGTACAAGAAGGAGATCCGGGACAGCCGGGTGCTCGGCACGGCCGCGCTCGCGGAGGCGCTGGCCTCGCTGGAGGAGCCGCCGCGGGTGCTGGTGTGCGGCTCGGCGATCGGGTACTACGGCGACACGGGCGACCGCGCGGTCGACGAGAGCTCACCTCCCGGCACGGGCTTCCTCCCCGGTGTCTGCGAGGAGTGGGAGGCCGCGGCGGCACCGGCCGAGGAGGCGGGCGTGCGGGTGGCGTTCGCCCGCACGGGGCTGGTGGTGGCGCGTGAGGGCGGCGCGTGGGGCAGGCTCTTCCCCCTGTTCCGCGCGGGTCTGGGCGGGCGGCTGGGCAGCGGAAGCCAGTACTGGAGCTTCATCTCGCTCCAAGACGAGGTCGCGGCGCTGCGCCACATCGTCGACACGGACACCCTCTCGGGCCCGGTCAATCTGACGGCCCCGGATCCGCTCACCAATCGCGAGGTGACGGCGGCGATGGGCCGGGTGCTCCACCGTCCGACCCTGTTCACGGTGCCGCCGATCGCCCTGCGGGTGTTTCTCGGCGAGTTCGCGGAGGACGTCCTGGGCAGCCAGCGGGTCCTGCCGCGGAAGCTCCTCGAATCCGGGTTCGTCTTCTCCCACCCGTCCGTCGACGCGGCGATCCGCGCGGCGCTCGCCTGACGCGGCACGTGCGGGGCCTGCCGGCCCGCGAACGGTTCACCGGCCCGCCTCCTTCCGTGGACCGTTGCGTACGCCGCGGGCGCGGCGAGACCGACGGAGGCTGCCGGCAGGCGCAGGCGCAGACGCTGCCCCGGCGGGCCGCTTCGCGCCCGGCGCTTCTGTGCGCGGACCGGTAGCGCGCCCCACGCGCCCCGGCGCGCACGCCGGCCCGAAGCCGGTCGCACGCCTGTGCCACCCCGTGCTCCCGGGCGCCCGCCGCGCGCGCGTGGATTCCCGCGGCCGGGTTTCTACCCTCGTTCCGAACTTCGGCATTCCGGCCGCCGGTTGGGGGCATGAGCACCCCACAACAGCCGCGCCGACCTCGGGGAGGGGCACGTGCTCAGCAGCGCACGCCACGCGGACGTCGTCATCGTCGGAGCCGGGATCGCCGGGCTCGCGGCGGCTCATCGGTTGACCAGTGCGGGAGTCACGGTCGTCGTACTGGAGGCCGGACCGAGGGTGGGGGGCCGGACGGCCACCGGGGAGCTGGACGGGTTCCGGCTCGACCGGACCGTCCAACTGCTCAACACCTCCTATCCGGAGCTCCGCCGCACCCCCGCCCTGACCGGCCTCCCACTGAGCCGGTTCTCGCCCGGTGTGCTCGTGCACAGCGAGGGCCGGCACCACCGAGCCGGAGAAGTCCTCGGGATGCGCGGGGGCGGTGGCGCGCGGCGCGCGAGGGGCGCACTGACTGCGGCGCGCGCCCTGGCAAGCGCCCCCCGGACGCCCCTCGGTGGCGCCTTCGACCAGGCCCGGCTCGCGGCAGCACTCGGACGGCTCGCCGCAACCCCGCCCCGGCGGCTGCTGACGCGCCGTGAACTGCCCGCGCACGAGTCGCTGTCCGGCCGCGGCCTGCCCCCGCGCACCGTCCAGACCTTCCTCCGGCCGCTGCTCAGCGCGCTGCTGGCCGACGCCGAGCTGGTCTCCTCCAGCCGCGCGGCGGACCTCGTGCTGCGCGGTTTCGCCCGTGGCCGGCTCTGCGTGGCGACGGGCGGCGCCGACAGGCTTCCCCGGTTGCTCGCGGACGCGCTGCCGCCGGGCACCGTGGTCACCGGTGCCCGGGTCACGGAAGCGTCCATCTCCTCCGTCACCACCGAGGAACACGGCACCTTCACCTGCCGGTCCCTGCTGGTTGCGACGGGAGCCCGGGCGGCTGCGGAGTTGCTCCCGGGACTGCGGGTGCCGGACTTCCACCCCGTGACGGTCCTGCACCACTCCGCCCCGGCGTCACCGCTGACCGAGCCGGCCCTGGTGCTGGACGCGGACGGCTCCGGCCCGGTCGCGCACACGGCGGTGATGAGCGAGGTCGATCCGTCCCGCGCGCCCGAGGGCAGGGTGCTGGTCACCTCCGCCGTGCTGGGCCGCCCTCCGGCCCGGCTCGACGCACGCGTGCAGGCCCATCTCGCCACGCTGTACGGGACGTCCACCGCCGAGTGGGAGCTGCTGGACGTGCACCACGACCCGGAGGCCGTGCCCGCGATGCCCGCTCCCCACGACCTGCGCCGGCCGGTGCGGCTGCTGTGCGGGCTCTACGTCTGCGGCGCCCACCGGGACACGAGCACCGTCCAGGGCGCGCTGTACTCGGGGCGCCGGGCGGCGCACGCGGTACTGCGCGACTTCGGCATCCAACCGGAGCTCGCGCCCGCGCTGCTCGGTACGGCCGCGGCCTGACGACCGCGGCCGGCGTCGGGCGATCAGCCGGTCAGCCGAGCGCCGCGACGCGGTCCCGGTAGGTGCGGACCGCCGCCGCGTCGCGGTAGGGCTCCAGCCGGCGCTCGAAGTCGCGCACGTACTCGATGGCCCGCGCCGACCGCATCTCCGACGCCTGCTGCGCCGCCTCCGCACCCAGTGCGCACGCCTGGTCGAGCTCCCCCAGGCCGAGCCGGGAGGTGGCGAGGACGACACGGCAGAAGAGCCTGCTGCGCGCGAATCCGGGGGCGCGCAGCTGGAGGGAGCGCTCCGCGTGCTGGACGGCAGCACGGTACTGCTGCAGGTCGCGGTGGCAGTGCCCGAACTCGTCGGCCAGCTGCGCCTCGTCGAAGAACCGTGCCCAGTGCGGCACGTCGTCCCCCGGCCGGGCGGTGTCCAGCGTGCGCTCGGCCCGGACGAGCGAGGCCGTGCAGGACCTGACCTCCCCGAGCACGCCGTGGCCACGGGCCTCGACCGCGTGCAGGAGCGCCTGGACGGCGGGCGGGGCGGAGGAGCCGACGCCCTGCTGGGCGACCCGGGTGAGCTGGACCGCCTCCCGTCCGTGCCCGAGGTAGACGGCCTGCCGGGCCATCGTGACCAGCACGTACGCCCCGTAGGCCCGGTCCCCCGCCGCCTGGGCCAGCCGCAGCGCCTGGACGAAGTACCGCTGGGCGAGGCCGTGGGCGGCGATGTCGAACGACGTCCAGCCCGCGAGCCGGGTGAGGTCGGCGACGGCCCCGAACAGCCGGCGTCCGGCGCTCTCCCCGTACGTGCCGCGCAGCATCGGCTCGGCCTCGTGCTCCAGGTAGCGGACGAGCGCCTGGCGGGCGTGCCCGCCGCCGTAGGCGTGGTCGAGGGTCCGGAAGAGCTCGCCCACCGATCGCAGGGCCGCGATGTCGCCGGGGCTGACGCGCTGGCCCGGGCCCCGGTCGGTGCCGCGCTGCCGCGGCACGGACGTGCGGACGCCCTGGCCCGGCACTCTGACCTGCGCGCCGTTCTGCGCGGGCTCCCCGCGGCCCACCCGCTCGTCGGCGCGGCCGATCAGCCAGTCGCGGCTCGGGACGACGAGACCGGCCGGGGTGAACGCGATCTTCCGCAGTTCGGCGTGGCTGCCCGAGTCCTTGCGCCAGAGCCCGCTGACGATGTCCACGGCCTCCTCGGGAGTGGCGGCGAACTCCAGCCCCGCGTACACCGGCGCACAGGCGTCCAGGCCGAGGTCCTGGGCCGACAGCCGCCTGCCGAGCCGCCGGGTGAAGACCTCGGCGATCAGGGCGGGTGTGGTGCCGCGCGGCTGCTGCCCGCGCAGCCAGCGCGTCACGGACGTCTTGTCGTACCGCAGGTCCAGGCCGTGCTCCAGGCCGAGCTGGTCGACCCGGCGGGCCAGCCCCGCGTTGGAGAAGCCCGCTTCCGCGATGAGCGCGGCGAGCTGGCGGTTCGGGGTGCGCTGCGGGGGTCGGTCCGTCATCAGCTGTGCGGTCTCCTGCCTTCCGGGCCCGGGTGCGGCCCTCGCAGCCTGGGGGTACCTCCTGTGGTCCCCCCGGGCGCAGCTCTGGGGGAGAAGCTCTGGAGGGAGGAACGGCGCGAATTTAGCGGCCCATACCGGCGCAACCGCCGCCTTCGTCCCGCATTCATCCGATCGTGTGAGGATTGAGGGCAGCGCTGACGGGTTCGACACGAGTCGTAGAGTGGCCGGAGCGTGATGAGTGCACCGTGAACGCTTTAGGGAGGCACAACGGTGAGCGAGCTGCGATTTGTCCATCTGGGCTTCGGCGAGGACGCCGTGGAGTACCAGGCGGCGTGGGACGAGCAGCGCCGTGTGCACGCGGCCCGCTTCGCCGGCGACGTCCCCGACACCTGTCTGCTGCTGGAGCACCCGCCGGTCTACACGGCCGGACGGCGTACGGAGGACAGCGAGCGGCCGCTGGACGGCACCCCCGTCATCGACGTCGACCGCGGCGGGAAGATCACCTGGCACGGCCCCGGCCAGTTGGTCGGCTACCCGATCATGCAGCTGCCCCGGCCCGTGGACGTGGTCGCCCACGTGCGGCGTCTCGAGGAGGCGCTGATCAGGACCTGCGCGGACTTCGGTGTGGAGACCTCCCGGGTCGAGGGCCGCAGCGGCGTCTGGGTGCTGGGCGACCCGGTCGAGCAGCGCCCGACGCCGGGCGGGCTGTCGCTGGACTTCGACCCCCGGCTGCACGACGAGGAGTTCGACCCCCGGCTCAGCGGCCCGGAGTACGCCCCGTCCAACGCCGGCCAGCGCCGCGAGGACCGCAAGCTCGCCGCCATCGGCATCCGCGTCGCCAAGGGCGTGACGATGCACGGCTTCGCCCTGAACGTGAACCCGGACAACACCTGGTTCGACCGGATCGTGCCCTGCGGCATCCGGGACGCGGGCGTGGCCTCGCTCGCGAACGAGCTGGGCCGTGACGTGACGATCGCCGAGGTCCTGCCGGTCGTCGAGAAGCACCTCCGCGAGGTGCTGGAGAACGCCGATCCGAGGCCGCGGGCCGTGGAGCGCGGGTCCGGCCCGGAGACCGCGACGGAGGCCGCGGGCCCGGCGCCGGAGCCCGCCCCGGCAGCCTGAGGAATGCCCGCCCCTGGCCAGAGGTTGGCCACGGGTGAGGGCATCACAATCAACGGGCGTACCCTGGGGTCCGCCGAGGAATCGAAGTGTAGGGAGCCGGTCGTGTCCGCTGTAGCACCCGACGGACGCAAGATGCTGCGCCTGGAGGTCCGGAACAGCCAGACCCCCATCGAGCGCAAGCCCGAGTGGATCAAGACCCGGGCGAAAATGGGTCCCGAGTACAACCAGCTGCAGAAGCTCGTCAAGAGCGAGGGTCTGCACACGGTCTGCCAGGAAGCCGGCTGCCCGAACATCTTCGAGTGCTGGGAGGACCGCGAGGCCACCTTCCTCATCGGCGGTGACCAGTGCACCCGGCGCTGCGACTTCTGCCAGATCGACACGGGCAAGCCCCAGGCGCTCGACCGCGACGAGCCCCGCCGGGTCGGCGAGTCCGTCGTCACGATGGACCTGAACTACGCCACGATCACCGGTGTCGCCCGCGACGACCTGGAGGACGGCGGCGCCTGGCTGTACGCGGAGACCGTGCGCCAGATCCACGCGCAGACGGCGGAGCGCGAGGCCGGCCGCACCAAGGTCGAGCTGCTCATCCCCGACTTCAACGCGGAGCCGGACCAGCTGGCCGAGGTCTTCTCCTCCCGCCCCGAGGTGCTGGCGCACAACGTCGAGACGGTGCCGCGGATCTTCAAGCGCATCCGCCCGGGCTTCCGCTACGAGCGCTCCCTTAAGGTGATCACGGAGGCCCGCGCCGCCGGACTGGTCACCAAGTCGAACCTGATCCTCGGCATGGGCGAGACCCGCGAGGAGGTCAGCGAGGCCCTGCAGCACCTGCACGACGCCGGGTGCGAGCTGATCACCATCACCCAGTACCTGCGTCCGTCGGTCCGGCACCACCCCGTAGAGCGCTGGGTGAAGCCGCAGGAGTTCGTGGAGCTGAAGGAGGAGGCCGACGAGATCGGCTTCTCCGGTGTGATGTCGGGACCGCTGGTGCGTTCCTCGTACCGGGCCGGGCGCCTCTACCAGCAGGCCATGGACCAGCGCCGGTCCGCCGCCGCGCAGCAGAGCGGGGAGATCGCGGCCGCCCAGGTCGTGTGAATTCGCGCACAAGAACTTACCGGTCAGTAATGGCCGATTCGGCGCGGCCCGTACGCGCCCCGCAGGTCGGGGGCGCGTACGGGCCGCGTCATGCTTCCGGCGGTGCGCGGAAAGGTTTCATCAGTGTTTGACCGGCGGGTCACGCCCTGGTAACACCAGTCAGTGACTCTGGCTTTACGCACAGCACGCACGCTCCCACCGTTCACCACACCGCCCCCGAGGGAGACCTCCGCCATGCAGGCCGCGACTTCCGTACGCGCCAACGCCTTCCCGAGCCTCACCCAGGCCCTGCTCGCCGTCGAGTCCGTACTCCTGGGCGGGGGCCAGCGAACCGCCCGCCGCAACGCCTGGACCGCGGTCATCGAGGACCGCCGCCGCGCCAAGGACCGGGTCGAGGCGCAGCACGTCCTGGAGGCCGTGGCGACTCGCTCTTCCTGAGGCACGTAAACTTCAGGACATGGCGAGGAAGGATCAGGCAGAGAACTCTGCGAACCCCGGGCGACTGAAGCAGATCGCCCTTACCTACAAGATGACCCGACGGGTCGACTCCAAGGTCGGTCTTGTCGTCGCGGGTGTGGGAATCGTCACCTTCGGTGTCTTCCTCGCGATCGGTTTCCTGATCGACCACCCGATCTATCTGGGCATCCTGGGCTTCCTGCTGGCCTTCCTCGCGATGGCGATCGTCTTCGGACGCCGCGCCGAGCGTGCCGCCTTCGGGCAGATGGAAGGACAGCCGGGAGCGGCGGCAGCCGTGCTGCAGAACGTGGGCCGAGGCTGGACCACGACCCCTGCCGTCGCGATGAACCGCAACCAGGACGTCGTCCACCGGGCCGTCGGCCGCGCCGGCATCGTGCTGGTGGCCGAGGGCAACCCGAACCGGGTCAAGACCCTGCTGGCGGCGGAGAAGAAGCGGATGGCGCGGGTCGCCGTGGACGCCCCGGTGCACGACATCGTCGTCGGCAACGAAGAGGGCCAGGTGCCGCTCAAGAAGCTGCGCACCACGATGACGAAACTGCCCCGTGTGCTGACCGGGCCGCAGGTGACGCAGACGAACGACCGTCTGCGCGCGATGGGCGACCTGATGAGCAACATGCCGCTGCCGAAGGGCCCGATGCCGAAGGGCATGCGGATGCCGCGAGGCGGAAAGATGCGCTGACGCCGTACCTGTCCCCGGCTCCGGCCGCGGACGAGCACGGCTCACGACACAGACGAAGAGGGCGCCCCGGTCGGACCGGGGCGCCCTCTTCGTGTGCGGCGGGTGCGGAAGGCGCTGGTGCGGAAGGCGCTGGAGGCGCTGGTGCGGGGATACCGCACCAGCGCGCGGGGTGCGTGCCCGGCTGACGGGGTCACGCGACTAGGGGGCCGCCTGCGGACGGCCCTGGGCTCACGGTGTGCCCGGAACGCGCTCCGCGGACGGACCCGATCCGCTCCCCCGGGCTTTCGCCCGGGCGGCGCAACCGGCGCAGACGCGTCAGATCCGTACCTGGACCGCGCGGGCGAGCCGATCGTGCAGACCGCGGCCGTCGCGGTCCCAGACGAGTGCCGGGACGGCCAGGCACAGCAGCACGCTGCGGACGAGGACCCAGCCGGGGCCCAGCCGCCCGCCGTTCTCGCTGACGACCCTCAACCCGAGGATCCGCTTGCCGGGGGTGCTCCCGACGGTACCGAGGGTCAGCACGCTGAGGACGAGGAAGACCACCAGGGCCGGGTTGCCCGCCGCGGCCCAGTCGCGACCGGTGATGAGGCCGTATGCGATGAGCATGCACAGGCCCCAGTCGATGAAGAGCGCGCCGAAGCGCCGCCCGAGCGGGGCGACGGAGCCCGGCCCCTCGGCCGGCAGCCCGAGCCGTTCGCCGCGGTGGCCGAAGTCGGCGCCCATGTCCTCGGCCGCCGCACGGGGCCCGGACAGCCACGATCCGATTGCTTGCCTGTTGTCCACCCGACCACGGTACTGTGCACGTTTCCGATCACGGCCTCCCGGGTGCCCGGAAGGCCGTGGCGGAGCGGATCTCGGGGCCGGACCCAACGGACCCGTGGGGTCCGGGCGAGGCAGCGCGAGCGCCGCGCGAGGCGTGTCGCGGCACCGGGCACCGGCGGCCCGGTTAACTTCCGCGAAACAAATGAGTCATGCTGGAGAAATCCCGGCTGCCTAGGGTCGTGTCCTGCGTGTGCCACCGCACTGGCCGCACGACCGAGTCACAACCCCGCCCCTCCCCGGGACGGGAGTAGGAGGAGTTGGATGTTCCAGAACGCCGACGACGCCAAGAAGTACATCGCGGACAACGACGTGAAGATGATCGACGTCCGGTTCTGCGACCTTCCCGGCGTGATGCAGCACTTCACGATTCCGGCCACGGCGTTCGACCCGTCCGAAGAGCTCGCCTTCGACGGCTCGTCGATCCGCGGCTTCCAGGCCATCCACGAGTCCGACATGGCGCTGCGCGCGGACCTCTCCACGGCGCGTCTGGACCCGTTCCGCCGCGACAAGACCCTCAACATCAACTTCTTCATCCACGACCCGATCACGGGCGAGCAGTACAGCCGTGACCCGCGGAACATCGCCAAGAAGGCCGAGGCCTACCTCGCCTCCACCGGCATCGCGGACACCGCGTACTTCGGCCCGGAGGCCGAGTTCTACGTCTTCGACTCGGTGCGCTTCGCCACCTCGGCGAACGAGGGCTTCTACCACATCGACTCCGAGGCGGGCGCCTGGAACACCGGCGCGATCGAGGACAACCGCGGCTACAAGGTCCGCTACAAGGGCGGCTACTTCCCGGCCCCGCCGGTCGACCACTTCGCCGACCTGCGCGCCGAGATCTCGCTGGAGCTGGAGAACGCCGGCCTGCAGGTCGAGCGCCAGCACCACGAGGTCGGCACCGCCGGCCAGGCCGAGATCAACTACAAGTTCAACACGCTGCTCGCCGCGGCCGACGACCTGATGCTCTTCAAGTACATCGTGAAGAACGTCGCCTGGCGCAACGGCAAGACCGCGACCTTCATGCCCAAGCCGATCTTCGGTGACAACGGCTCCGGCATGCACGTGCACCAGTCGCTGTGGCAGGGCGGCTCGCCGCTCTTCTACGACGAGCAGGGCTACGCGGGCCTCTCGGACACCGCCCGCTACTACATCGGCGGCATCCTGAAGCACGCCCCGTCGCTGCTGGCCTTCACCAACCCGACGGTGAACTCGTACCACCGCCTGGTCCCGGGCTTCGAGGCGCCGGTGAACCTGGTGTACTCGCAGCGCAACCGCTCGGCCGCGATGCGTATCCCGATCACGGGCTCGAACCCGAAGGCCAAGCGCGTCGAGTTCCGCGCGCCGGACCCGTCCTCGAACCCGTACCTGGCCTTCTCGGCGCTGCTGCTCGCGGGCCTCGACGGCGTCAAGAACAAGATCGAGCCGGCCGAGCCGATCGACAAGGACCTCTACGAGCTCGCCCCCGAGGAGCACGCGGGCGTTCCGCAGGTCCCGACCTCCCTCCCGGCGGTCCTCGACGCCCTCGAGGCGGACAACGAGTACCTCCAGGCCGGCGGCGTCTTCACGGCGGACCTGATCGAGACCTGGATCGACTACAAGCGGACGAACGAGATCGCCCCGATCCAGCTGCGTCCGCACCCGCACGAGTTCGAGCTGTACTTCGACATCTAGAGTGCAGGGCGGGCTTTCCTGGGTCTGACGTCGGGAGACGTGCTGTGACCTGCGGGAGCACGGATCGACGGTTCCCGCTGTTCTCGGCTGCTTTCCAGGGTCCCGTGCGCCGGATACACACAGGTCGGGCCGATACCTGATCTACCGTCAGATGCGGCAGCAAGGCCGCCGTCTCCGAAGAGGAGGCGGCGGCCTTCGTTGCGATGAACCAGTCGCGCTGCCCCGTCCGGGCAGCCGATCCGGAGTGCCCCATTGCGCGCCCCGGCTCCGTCGACGACGGGGCGGCCATCGGCTCGGCCCGGTCGGCGAGGTGGTCGGCGGCGCCCCGCCGTCTGTTCGATGCGGTGGGCCCATCGGCGGGGTGCGGTGTGTCCCGCGTTGCGGTCCGTTCGTTCCCCTGCGGCCGCGTCGACAGTGCGCAACGGCCCCGGTGTGGAAACACCGGGGCCGCCCTTCCGGGTCGGTTGCACGTGAGAGTGCACCGGCCCACTGACCATGCTATGCCTGTGCCGCTTTTCCGGCACAGGGGATTCTCGGTGACGGGATCTGCGGTCGGAGAGGGCTTCAGCGCCGCGTCAGCCGCGCTCCTCCTCTTCCGCTTCCATGAGCCGGATCCCCTGATGCGTCAGGGTGACCATCGCAGGGGTGTTTCCCCGTGCCCAGTCGACGGTGATGAGTCCCTCGCCCGCCAGGTACGCACACGCTGCGGCCAGGTCCTGCTCGGGCATGCGGAGGTCGTCGCGCAGCTTCGTCCCGGTGACGCCGAGGAGGCGATTGCCTTCCGCGGCCTCATACAGGGTCTTCATGATCGCTTCGCGGTGGTTCTTCCGCTCGTGGAGTGTTGCCATGATTGCCGCCCGGCATGCTCTGCGGCCGTCGGCCCTTCCGGCTGCGCCGGCCGAATCCCGGCAAGGTGTCGCTGTAGTGGAATGCCGCGATCCGCTCGTCGTGCTGGCCGTTGAGCAGACGGATGAGCAGCACTCCGATGACGATCATGGCGATGATCACGGACACGGTGACGGCGATCCCCATGACCTCACATCCCCCCGGCGCAGCTCATGTATCCGGGCGGGTTCGGGCTTTCAGCCGCCGCTGTCGCGTGCCCGCCCTCGGTCTCCCACTCCTCTTCCCGGTCGAGCGACTCCTGCGCCTCACGGGAGGTGTCCTCGTTCGTCATCAGAGCGCTGGCGGTGAGGGGGCTGCCGGGGGTGGCTGCGGCGGCCATCAGCCGGGCGGCGGTGGCCGCGTCGGTCTCCGGCGGGATCACCAGCAGGTCCCAGCGGCCCGCGGTGTAGGAGAGGAGGAGCAGCTTGTGCGGGTCCTGCTCGCCGGCGAACCAGCCCACATGCACCGTGTGCCCCGCCACGGGCACCTTTCGCGGGATCACGGGCCAGTAGGTCGGGTTCACCGTGACACGCGTGATCCGGCCCCAGCGCGTGTCCAGCACGTCGATGAGGGCGGGTAGTTCATGGAGAAGATCGCGGGAGCGGGGCCACCAGGCGCCGTCCAGGAGACCCGGGGCGGATCCCTCCGGAGTCACGGACAGGCGGGCCGGTGGCGAGGTCGAGCGCTCACTGGTCGGCATACGGTCGATGGTCGCGGTCATGGCGCGGACCTGTCCCCGGGACGCCGTGGACGCCCCGGCGTTGTGGCTCGCCGAGAACGAAACCGGCGTGGGAGCCGGTATGCGAAGTGCTCCCGGTACGCCCACTCTACTCCGGGCAAGGTCCGGTGAACCCGAATGTGACCAGCCATTTCATCGGGACCGCGGGTCCGGGTCCGCGGTGCGCAGGTGAGCCTGGACAGGGGCTCACGGAGTACCGTGAAACCGGTAGCCGCGCCAACGTCCTCTCAGTCGATCAGCGAACGCATGCCGAACCCTGCAGACGGGTGAGCACACCATGTCAAACGCCGACACCCCGCGTGAAGCGAAGCTTCTGCCGGACGCGATCCACAAGGTCGTGAAGCCTGGAACCGCTCTGCTGCGGCTGGAGACGACACATGCCCGTCAGGGAATTCTCGACGGCGCGTGGTGGCCGCGTTCCCGCGACATCGGCGCCGAGCTGCCGAGCCTCATCAGCGCGCTGACCGAGCACCTCGGACCCGTCGGCCGCGTCGGCCTGGACTCCGGTGCCTGGGAAGACCTGCCGACACGGCTGGTCATCGACGACCGCGTCGTGCACATCGACTCCTTCCCGGTCGGTGACGACACCGTCCTCATCACCCGAGGCGATCGAGACCACTTCTCCCTGCTGGTGATCCCACCGGAGACGGCTCCCGACGCGGCGCGCGCAGCGATGGCCCGGGCCGTCAGCGCCGACGACGCCACAGCCGAGCAGATCCTGATCGACACCGGCACCGGCCGGACTCGCCAGATCGCCGCGGAAGACCCGGAGACGGGCCAGAAACGCCGCGTGGGTCGGCCGACGGCGCGCGGGGACACGCCGGCCGGCAACCGGTGACCGACGTTCCACGACAGGGGCCCGACGATCTCGGACCGTCTCCGGTGCCCCGTGGTCCCGCATGCAGCACCGCGGGGGGGGCTGCTCCGGGCCGGGAGGGGGATCCGCGCCGGGCCCTGCGCGCAGTCCGCGGGCGCCGGCGGCTGCGCCCGGGCCGCGGAGGGCCGCCCCGTGCTCGGTGGGGCGGGCCCTCCGCGTCGGGCGCGGGACTCAGCCGAGCACCCGTGCACCTCCGGGCTCCAGCAGGTCGCGGAGTTCGGCGACCGCCTCCCGCAGGCGGTCCGCGAACGTGTGCATCTGGTCCGCGACCGGCAGCGGCGTGCTCAGGTAGAGGTTGAAGCGCTCGGGGAGCAGTACGTAGGCCACGCCGATGCAGCGGCTGCTGGTGGAGCCGAAGCCGAAGAACTGGATGTTGCGGGAGGGCGCGGAGCTGGTGCTGAGGTAGTCGTCGCGCATCTTCAGCCAGCCCGGGGTGCGGTAGAGCGCGGGCTGTTCGGTGACGCCGAGGTCCGCGCCGCGGCGGCGCTGGATGAGTTCCAGTTCCCACAGGTGCTGTTCGGGGGCTTGGCCGGCCTGGGAGGCCTTCGCTCGGGCCACATGGGCGTCGGCGGCGGCCCGGAAGGCCGCGAGCCGTCCGGCCGGGGATTCGGCGGGGTCCTCCATCGCCGTGACGAACGCCCCCATCTCCGGGGTGACGACACGCATGGCCTCGGTGCGCCCGTTGCGGTACTGCCGGGTGGCGATCGACTCGTACGTGGCGCCCAGGAGGCCCTTGGCGCGCTGGTGGGCGAGCTGGTAGGCGCACTGGACGAAGGCGTCCGGGGACATGCCGAGGGACTTGGCCGTGGTGCTGCCGAAGTCCGGGAAGGACACGGTGGCGGTCGCGGTGGCGTCGCCGTACGCGGCGAAGGACTCGGCCGCTGCCCGCACCTTCTCGCCGAGCGGCGCGTCCACGGCGAAGACGACCGGCTCCGGCGCGGGCGGACCCTGGGGGCGGGCGCCCGAGAGCCGGGAGTGCTCCTCGGCCGGGGTGTTCAGGAGGAAGTCGGTGAAGCCGAGGATGGTGGTGCCGTCGAGTTCGCAGTGCTCGACGTTGATGCCCGCGCGGCCGTCCGCGAAGACGACGAACGACACGGCCTTGTCGAACCAGCGGTTCCCGCGGTCCCCGTACAGCAGTTCGTCGCAGGCCTCCTGGACGCCGGCGGGTGCGAAGTCCTCGAGGCAGACGCAGAAGAGCGCGGTCTCGACGACGTCGAGCGACTCGGCGTTGCGGGGGTCGGCATGCAGCAGTTCCTCGCGTGCGGCCGCCCACTCGGCGCGCGCCATGGTGGTGAGGTGACCCACCGAGGCGGCCGGTGCGTCGGGTTCGGCACCGGCCTTCATGACGGCGCGCAGTCCGGCCTCCAGGTCCTCCAGCCCGTACGGGACGCCGTCCGAGCCGAGCACGTCCAGCCGGAACATGCCGCCGCGGAAGAAGACCACGATGTGGCGGGCGCCGGACGGCCCGGGCCAGTCGTCGCTGTACGGGGCGCGGACGGTGTCCTGCCGCTCGCCGGGGATCCGGGTGGCGGAGTACAGGAACCGGTTCTGCACCATGGACTGGGGCACTCCGCGCTGCACCACGGGCGGGAGCTCCTCCCGGTCGAGAAGGCCCTTGTGGTGCAGCGCCCCCGCGATCAGCCCGGCCGCGCGCTCCGTCTGCCCCTCGCCGCTGTCCCGGAACAGGAAGAAGAAGTTGGCGTTGAGCGCGATCCGGTCCCGCCGGCCCAGGTAGCGGTACGGCCAGAAGGTGTCCAGCCAGCTGTGCACTCCCTCGGTGGCGTCGTACTCCTCCAGCGCGCCGTGCAGTACGCGGCCGGGGCCGTCGGGCCGGAGGAAGGCGGCGACCTCCGCCTCGGTCGCGGCGAGTTCGTCCGCGGTGAGCAGCGGGGCGCACCAGGCGAGGAACCTCTCGCAGCTCGCCTCCGGCGTGGGCAGCGGTACGCGCGGCAGGCTCTCCTCGTTGGCGAAGGTGGAGGGTGCCGTGCCGGGCGCCGGGGCCGCCGGCGGGGAGGTCTGACGGTTGTTCACTACAGGTCTCGTTTCGGGTCGTCGGTGCCTGGGGTGTCGTACGGCCGGGAAAGGTAGAGCTGTGCGTGGAGCCAGCCTTCCGCCTCGAAGCCCCGCGCATCCACCCCGGCGGCCGCCATGCCGTCGAGGACGAGCGCCTGCTCCTCGGGGGAGGCGAACCGCCGCTGCTTGAAGACCTCGTCGACGCGGGTGGTGCGGTATCCGAGCCCGGCCAGGGCCTGTTCGACCGGGTCGAAGGGGAACATCCGCAGCACGAAGTGCGCCATCCAGGGCAGGCGTCCCCCCTGGGCCCGGACGACGCGCGTCAGGGTCCGCTCGGTGACGTAGCCGAGGCAGCCCGTCGAGATCACCAGGTCCGTGCCGGCGAGTTGGGCGCGCTGGCGGGGTGTGGGGTCGTGGTTCTCCAGGTCGGCGTGGACCGCGTCGTCGAGGAAGCCCGCTTCCTGGGCGTAGGCCAGCGCGCTGCCGGCGGCGTCCAGTCCGACGAAGCGGAGGGGCTGCGCGGGGCGGCGGGAACGGGCCAGTTCCCGGTCGCGGGCCAGCAGGGACTCGCGACTGTGCTCCCGGGCCCGGGCATCGCCGTAGCGGTCGTACAGCTCGTCCATGGTCGCGTCGTACTTCACCAGGGCGGCGTTGATGCCGTAGGAGCAGCCGATGTCCAGTACCTGGGGCACGGCGGTCCGCCGGGACTCGCGGTAGTCCTGGATCAGCTTGGTGAACCAGGGTTTGGCCTGCTGGGGAACGCAGTAGCCGAGAGGGCGGAGCACGCTGAAGTACGTGCGGGGGTCGGGCTGGGTGTAGATGTGGTCGAGGGAGACTTTTCCGGTGGCGTCGAATCGCACGGGGTTCTGCTCCTCCGTGGGTCACTGTGTGGGAAACGCCTGTGGGGGCGGGACGGATACGCGGCCGGGCGCGGCCGTCCGGCCGCGTATCCGGCGGGGCGGGTCGTGGGACCGGTGCGCCGAACGGGCGTGGACGCGCGGGACCGGTGTGCGGGCCCCGGCGGTGGGCCGGTGCTGCGGACCCGGACCTCGGCGGTTGCCTGCGCGGCTTCGGACGCCTCAGTCCAGCAGGCCGTCGCCCCGAACGGCCCGGCCCTCGGCCGCCAGGTGCTCGGGCAGCACCCGCCCGAACAACTGCCGGGTGCGGGCGACGCTCCCGATGACGCCGGGGCGCTCGCTGTAGGCGAAGATCGCGGAGTGGCGGGCGGTCGCGCCCCGTACGGGGCTCACCCGGTGCAGGGAGTAGCGGCCCTTGAAGAGCTGCAGATCGCCGGGCCGCAGGGGCAGGCTCCGGATCAGCCGGTGGCCGCGGCCGTCGAGGACGTCCCGTACGTCGGCGAAGTTCTCGTCCTGCGCGGTCCTGATGTTGGGGCAGTACTCGAAGACCCCGCCGTCCTCCGCCTCACGGGTGAGCATGCTGACGGTGAACTCGTTGGTGTCGAAGTGCCAGGGGTGCTCCATGCCGGGCGGCACCACGTTCAGGACCAGTCCGGAGAGCGGGTCGGCCAGTTCGTACAGCCTCGGCAGGCCGAAGCAGCGGGCGACGAAGTCCCTGAACACGTCGTTCGAGTAGAGCCGGCCGATCAGGGAGTCCGCGGGGATGCGGTCCCTGGCGACGAACGCGTTGCCCCGCTGGAAGGTCCTTCGGCCGGGATGGTCCTCGGGCAGGTCCGAGTCGACGGCGATGTTGTAGACGTTCACCGTTTCGATGTCGTGGTACGCGCCGGGGGCGAGCGACGAGCCCTCCTCGCGCAGGACGTCCTGGAGGGACGGACGGATGAAGTCGGGCAGGACGGTGCAGCCGAGGGCCGACAGCTCTCGGCAGGCCCGGGCGACCACCGCCTGTCCCTCGGCACCGTCGAGCTCCGACAGCGGATACCTGTTCGTGTCGACCACCTGGTCAAGCGTCATGGCTTCCAGCGTGCTCATTCGATCCTCTCGGCAGGCGGGCCGCCGTGCGGCCCCAACTCAACTGAGGAACAGCAGAGTTGAACTTCCCACAGCCCCGGCCGCTTGTCTGTGACACGTCACACGAGAACGCGACGGGAACGGGCCCTGGCCGAGGGTGCCACCGACGGCCCCCGGGCACTTGCGCCCGGGGACCGTCGGTGGTGCGCTTCGGCCGTCGGGCCGGCAGGCGTCGGCCGCCAGGTTCGTCGACCGGCGCCCGTCGGCCCTCGGCCGTCGGCCGGGCGCCGTGGATCGGTGGTCGACCGTCAGTCGGCGTCGTGGATCAGTGAACGCACCAGGCGGCACGTCGTGTCGGACGGCGGATGGATGCCGATGCGCTCGGCCGTGGTGCGTATCCGCCGGTTGCTCGCGTTCGCCGGGTGGTACACGCCCGTGTCGAGCAGCGCGATGGCCAGGCGCATGGCCTTGAGCCTGCGGTTGTGGGATTCGTACCACTCGCGCGGGAGCCCCGCGGGCAGTGGCCGCTTCGCCTGCTCGGGCAGTGCGGTCCGGCGCTCCGGCCGCCTCGCCCCCTTCGTCGTGGCCCTTCGGCCGGCCCCCGTCCTCATGCCCTGCTCCGTCCCCGTCATCGTCGTGATTGCGGCAACGCCCATCGGCGACCTCCTGGCGCGGTGGTTGGTCCCTCACGAACTAGTTCGATTTTATCGCCCGCCACTGACAATCGCCCCTGGCCAAACGGTGTTCACGGTGTTCGAGTGGCCCACGGGGAGTACGGTGGCGGAATGGAGATCTGGATCAATCCCGCGTGCTCGAAGTGCCGCAGTGCGCTGCATCTGCTCGACGAGGAGGGCGCGTCGTACACGGTGCGCCGCTACCTCGAGGACGTTCCGTCCGAGAAGGAGATCCGCGAGGTCCTCGAACGGCTCGGGCTGGAGCCGTGGGACATCACCCGGACCCATGAGGCGATCGCCCGGGAACTCGGCGTGAAGGACTGGCCGAGGGACGCGGACTCGAGGCCCCGGTGGATCGCGGCGCTCTCGGAGCACCCGAAGCTGATCCAGCGCCCGATCATCACGGCGGACGACGGCACGGCGGTGGTGGCGCGCACCGACGAGGCGGTACGGGACGCGCTCGGCCGCTGAAGGCGCGGAGCGGGCCGGGCGCACGAAGCGCACCGGAGGCCGCGACGGCCGTAAGGGCGCCCGCCCGTCGGGCGCCCTTCAGCTTCCAGGTCCCCGCCCACCTGCGAAAACTTAAGCCTCAGTTAAGGAAGTCACCGCTGAGACATTGAGCAGGGCCTTCGGCCTACTCGTACGTAACGGCACACGCAACAACCCATCCGGCCGCCGTTCGGAGCCGGGGACAGGAGCCTTACGTGTCGCGCAAGAAGACCCTCAGCGGCAAGAAGAAGATCGCGCTCATGATCGGTGCCGCGGCACTGGTCGGCGGTACTGCGGTTGTCATGACCGGGACAAGCAATGCCTCGGCGGCCTGTGACGGATTCGCCCAGGCCGTTCGCAACAACGAGAACTTCATCGCCGGTCAACGGGCCAATCCCGACGCCCAGTCGGCAGCACGGATCGCCAACCGCGAGGCGGTGATCAGGCAGATCAACCTCCAGCAGGAAGCCGCGGGATGTGCGGACGGCTCCGGCGGCGGAGACCAGGCAGCGGCTCCGGCCCAGCCCTCGGCCGGTCAGGGCCAGGCCGCGGGCGGCGGGGCCGCGGACGCGGGTGCGGGTGCGGGTGCGGGTGCGGGTGCGGCCGGCGAGGTCGTCTGCGCCGGGCAGAACCTCACCTTCTCCAACGACGGGGGCGCACCCGCTGCCTCCAGCGGCCAGTTCCCGATCGGCACCCAGCTCAAGGTCACCAACCTGGCCAACAACAAGACCACCACCGTCGAGGTGACGTCGACGTCCGGCAGCTGCGCCCTGCTGAACGCGGCGGCGTTCGAGCAGGTCCGCGAGGCCGGCAAGAACGTGATCCGCGAGGTCCGCATCGAGCGTCTGGGCGCCGGCGGAGCGGGAGGCGGTGACGCCGCCCAACCCCCGGCCGACGAGCAGCCCCCCGCGGACGACGCCGGTGACCAGGCCGGCGGCGGTGACCAGGGCGGCGCGGCCGGTGAGGTCGTCTGTGCCGGATCGACGGTGACGCTCTCCGGCGAAGGCGGTGCTCCGGCGGCCTCCAGCGGCCAGTTCCCGGTCGGCACCCAGCTGAAGGTGACGAACCTCGACAACGACAAGTCGACGACCGTCGAGGTGACGTCGACGTCCGGCAGCTGCGCCCTGCTCAACAACGCCGCGTTCGAGCAGGTCCGCGAGCCCGGGAAGTTCCTGATCCGGAACGCGCGCATCGAGCGCGTCGGCTGACGCGCCCCCCTGCTCCCGGGTGCCGGCGGCCGCCCTGCGGGCACCCGGGGAAGCGGAGGAGCGGACGGGACCCTCGGCCCGGCCGCTCCTCCGCCCGCTCGTGTGACGGGCCGTCCACTCGCATGCCGGGGACGGCGGACACCCACCGGGACGGCACCGTCTCTCACCCCCGCCGCGCCGGGCCCTCGGCAGCAGACGTCCCGCCGGGCCGAGTTCAGCTCCCGTCGGCCTCCGCCCGCGACTCCCCCAGCCTCTCCTCGGCCTGCGCCAGGATCTCCGTGATCCGCAGTCCCAGACGTACGTCGCAGGCGTGCGGATCCCCCGTGCGGGCCGAGTCCAGCAGGGCGTCGACCGCCGAGCCGAACGAGCCGACGGCGTCGCTCCACGCCGGCATGGCGACCCGCCCGCGCTCCCCGTACAGGTCGATGCTCGCGCCGGCCGCCTCGGGAGGGGCGCTCAGGCCCACGGTCGCCGTGCTCGACGCCCCCGACGCGTGCCGGAAGGCCAGATGGACCGTGTCCGCCTGACCGCGCAGCGCGGTCAGGTCCGTGACATCGCCGAGCACCGGCAGCAGCACGGACAGCGCATGGGGGCCGACGTCCCACAGCCCACCCTTCTCCCGACGCCAGGGCGAGGCGGCGTACGGACTCGCCGAGCCGTGTCCGAAGAGCGAGCCGAGCCAGTGCGCCCGGCCCGTCAACCAGCCGCCCGCGGTGGCCTGTTCGGCGATCCACGGGGCCGTGTCCGCGGCGAACCGCAGCGTGCAGAAGACGACGGACGCGACACCCGAGCCCTCCACCGCCGCCACCACGTCACGGGCCCCGGCCACCGTCGTCGCCACCGGCTTGTCCAAGAGCAGATGCCGTCCGGCGGCGGCCGCGCGGGCCGCCAGCGGGGCCTGGACGTCGGGCGGCAGGGCGAACGCTACGGCGTCGCTCGCCTCGATGAGGGCGTCCACCTCCTCGTACGCTGTGACCCCGTGGGCCCCCGCGAGCGCGGCGGCGGCCTCCGGGCGCCGCCCCCACACGCCGCTGAGGACGGCCTCCGGGTGCGCGGCGAGAGCCGGTGCCTGGGTGCGCTCCGCCCAGGGGCCCGTTCCGATCAGTCCGATCCGCGGCTTCGTCATGCGGCCAGTCTGCACCGGGGACGGGACCACCGGCGGGAGAGCGGTTCGAGCAGAAAACGGCTCGCGGACCAGAGACCCCAGACCACGAACCACGAACCACGGCCCACGGCCCACGAACCACGGCCCACGAACCACGGCCCACGGATCGCGGACACGACGACCACGGATCGCGTGGGCGTATACGACGTGTTCGGCACCGCGGCAGAGGGGCCCGCGCAGCACTTCTCGTGCCCACCGGTTCGCGTCGTCGCCGACCGCCCAGGAGGCGGGCGCGTCCCCGAGGGTCCGGGGGAACCGGCGAACCCTCCCTCCCCGCGTGCCCTGCCGGGAACCGCCGCGAATCCGTTTGCCCGCGGTCCGCGGGCAGCCGGGCGCGCGGAGGTCGCCAGCCTCGTCGCATCGCCGAGTAACACGGGGTTCACAATCGAGCAATGGCCGGGAAATCCTGGGTTGCGAAGCTGCGCCTCATACCCGCTGCACCCGCAAAGGATGAGGGCCCGTGACCATCAAGGCTGAGTACATCTGGATCGACGGCACCGAGCCGACCGCGAAGCTCCGCTCGAAGACGAAGATTCTGACGGGTTCCGCCGCAGACGTCTCCGAGCTTCCCATCTGGGGCTTCGACGGATCCAGCACCAACCAGGCCGAGGGTCACGCGTCCGACTGCGTGCTGAAGCCGGTCTTCTCGTGTCCCGACCCGATCCGCGGCGGCGACGACGTGCTGGTGCTGTGCGAGGTCCTCAACACGGACATGACCCCGCACCCGTCCAACACCCGGGCCCAGCTGGCCGAGGTGGCGGGCAAGTTCACCGCGCAGGAGCCGATCTTCGGCATCGAGCAGGAGTACACCTTCTTCGACCGGGACCGTCCGCTCGGTTTCCCCGTCGGCGGCTTCCCGGCCCCGCAGGGCGGCTACTACTGCGGTGTCGGCGCCGACGAGATCCACGGCCGTGACGTCGTCGAGGCGCACCTGGAGAACTGCCTGAAGGCGGGTCTCGGCATCTCCGGCATCAACGCCGAGGTCATGCCGGGCCAGTGGGAGTTCCAGGTCGGCCCGCTGGCGCCGCTGGAGGTCGCGGACCAGCTGTGGATCGCCCGCTGGCTGCTGTACCGCACCGCCGAGGACTTCAACGTCTCCGCCACGCTCGACCCGAAGCCGGTGAAGGGCGACTGGAACGGCGCCGGCGCGCACACCAACTTCTCGACGAAGGCGATGCGCGAGGGCTACGACGCCATCATCACCGCGTGCGAGTCGCTGGGCGAGGGCTCCAAGCCGCTGGACCACGTGAAGAACTACGGCGCCGGCATCGACGACCGCCTGACCGGTCTGCACGAGACGGCCCCCTGGAACGAGTACAGCTACGGCGTCTCCGACCGCGGCGCCTCGGTGCGCATCCCGTGGCAGGTCGAGAAGGACGGCAAGGGCTACATCGAGGACCGCCGTCCGAACGCGAACGTCGACCCGTACGTGGTGACCCGCCTGCTGGTGGACACCTGCTGCTCCGCTCTGGAGAAGGCCGGCCAGGTCTGATCCCGCAGCCGCTTCGGAAGGGGCGCCCGCCGGTCATCCGGCGGGCGCCCCTTCCGTTTCGCCGGCGGTCGGGTGCTTCCGCCGGGCGGGCGACCCCTCGGCGTTGTCGGTGGCACGAGACCGGGGTCCTGGAGTGGCCATCACCGTGACGCCGCCGGACTGGCGCAGGCGCCTCGTGGACTGAGGGCGCGCGGGTGGCGCGGGTGGCGCGGGTGGCGCGGCGGCACTGGCCGAAAGGGATCGGGGTGGTGTCCGTCTCGTGAGAGGAGTCTGCTGCCGTTCCGTGTCATCTGCTTGAATGGGGGAATGGCCAGCCTTCGGAGCAGTGTGACGGGTCGCAGCGACCTCGAGCCGTTCTGGCCTTCCCGCCAGCACCACGACTTCGACCGTGTGTGTTGCCGCGCGATGAACGCGTCGGCCCTCTAAAGCTTTTCCGGAAGCTCCGTTTCCCCGGACACCGGCCGGTCTCCAGTGACCCGCCCGGCGGTCCGGGCACTTCCCGGGCCTTCGGCCGACGCGCACGACGTACGCACCTCCGTCCGTTCCGCCGCCCGGCCGTACCCGGCCGGCGACTCCTCGCGCGAAAGAGCTGACCTCTCATGGCGAACTCCCGTTCCTTCTCCGCCGCGACCGTCCCCAGTCCCGCGACCGTCCCCAGCCCGGCAGCCGGCGGGCAGCACCGCCACCGGCTCCGGGCCGTCGACCCGGACGAGGTGGTGCACGTGGCGGACTTCCTCCCGCCGGGCGCCACCTGGCTGCCGGCGCCCCAGCACACCGTCCCCTCACTCCCGGGCCGGCCACCGATGGTCGGCTACCTCGTGCTCGTCCCGGCGGACCAGCAGCCGCCGCTCCTGGCATCGGCGACCCCGGTGGCTGCTCCGGTCCCGGGCCCCGGTTCCGCGTCCTCCGTCACGGAGCGGGACGCGGACCGGAGCGGTCCGGACGCGGACGGCGGTCCGGCGGGCCCCGTCCGTGTCGACTCCGCACGGCGCACGGCGGCCGTCGGCGAACGGGAGCTGGACCTCACGTATCTGGAGTTCGAGCTGCTGGCGCATCTGGTCGCGCACCCGCACCGGGTGCACACCCGCGACCAGTTGGTGACCACGGTATGGGGCTACGGCCACGTGGGCGACGGCCGCACCGTCGATGTCCATGTGGCGCGGCTGCGCCGCAAGCTGGGCGCCGAGCACCGCCACACGATCCAGACCGTGCGGCGGGTCGGCTACAAGTACGCGCCCTGACGGGCCCGGGGCTCGGAGAGGCCCGGGGAAGCGGAAGCACCGCGGTCCCCGGGCCGGCCTCGCTCCGTCAGGCCGCCGGGGACCGGCGCCGTGCCCGGGCCACCAGGCCCAGGGCGATGTCGACGGCGAGGAAGACCAGAAGGCTGATGCCGAGCATCGGCACGAACCAGCCCACCAGCACGGTCACAGCGGCGAGGGGCATCATCGCCGTCACCGGGACCCTGCGCCACGCCCCGCGCGGCACGGGACGCCCGAATCGGAAGGATCCGCCGGAGGGGGTTCCGGCGTCGTCCCCGGCGCCGGACTGCCGGTCCCTGGTCGGGCGGCGCTGCCACCACATGCGGTAGCCCCAGACGATCAGCATGATCAACGCGACCATGAGGGCGGCCAGGACGAGCTGGTTGACCAGGCCGAACAGCACGCCCATGTGGGCGTCGATGCCGAACCGGGTCAGCTTCGCGAGCAACGGGTAGTCGGCGAACCGGAGTTCGTCCATGATCCGCGCGTCGGCGGGGTCGATCGCGACGGAGTCCAGGTGGACCGGGAAGGTGGCGTCGGTCTCCTTGACGACGTAACCGCTGCCGTCGGCGGGGAGGATCACCGAGATCCGGCCCTCCACCCCGACCCCCGCGGCGGCGGCGACCGCGTTGTCGATGCCGATGTCAGCGCCCTGGTGGGCGCCCCCGTGGCCGCCGTCGCCGTGGCCCTCGTGCTCGCCGCCGCCCGCGGCCGCGCCGTCGAGGGTGGCGGAGACGACCGGGGTCGCGCCACCGAGCTGGTCCTGCACCGCGCCGATGTTCTCGCCCGCGTACTTCGACCAGGTCAGACCGGTGGCGGAGAGCAGCACCAGTCCGGCCACGGCCCACAGGCCGACGGAGCCGTGCCAGGACAGGGTGCGGCGGCGGCCCTTGGCGCCGCGTTCGGGCACGAGCAGGGCCCGCTTCGACGCCCGCTTGCGGCCGATCCACAGCAGCAGCCCGCCGAGGGCGACCACCCACAGCCAGCTGGCCGCGAGTTCGCTGTAGTTGCGGCCGAGGTCGCCGAGGTGCAGATCGCGGTGCAGCTCGTCGATCCAGGTGCGCAGCGGGAGCGCGCCGGAGCTGCCGTAGCTGGGCAGTTCGCCCCGTATCTCGGCGGTGTACGGGTCGACGAAGACGGCCAGCGACTTGCCCTCCTCGACCTCGGGACTGCTCATCAGGACGCGGGTGGTGGCCCCGTCGTCGGCGGAGGGCCAGACCGCGGTGACGGTGCCCTCCGGGTGTGCCTTCCGGGCCGCGGCCACCTGGGAGTCGAGGGGTAGCTTCCGCTCGCCGACGTCGGTCGTCAGCTCATGGCTGTAGACGATCTTCTCGGCCTGGAAGGAGAGGGCGTAGAGCAGTCCGCTGGTGGCGGCGACCAGCAGGAGCGGGGCGATGAGGATGCCGGCGTAGAAGTGGAGGCGCAGCACGAGGGGTCGCAGGGCGCTCCAGGTGGAGCGCTTCTCCGCTGCGGCGGACGCCTCGGGGGTGTCGGCACTGCCCCGTACGGGGTCGTCAATGGCCATGGTGGTCCTAGGAGTCGGCGTTGACATGGGGATTTCGGCCCCCGGTGTCAGACGAGTGCTCCAGGGGCCGTGGCGCGGGTGACCGGGCCGACGGGCGGACCGCGCCGGGAGAGGCTGTGCGTGAGGACGACGCCGTGGAGACGCCGGGTGCGGTGGCCGGGCCGCGGGGGCCGGGCCGGTTCGGGGACGCGTACGACGGCGAGAAGCAGCCGCAGCGGTGCGAACGGGGCGGCGCAGACGGTGCCGACTGTCCGGGCCAGCCGGAAGAAGGCCGCCTCGCCCCGGGCGAGCCAGAGTGCGCACACCGCGGCGCCGAGGACGTGGGCGGCGAGCATGCCGGCGGGGCCGGTGGCGAGCTGGGTCGAATGCGCGGCGATGTCGGCGAAGAGGGTGCCGGCGGAGTGCGCGGACGAGGCGCCCGACATGACGGCGTCCACCGCCGGGGCGCCGTCGGCGAGCACGGAGTCCGCTGCCGCCGTCCCGGTCCCGCCGCCGATGTGGTGGTGCGGGGCGGTGTGGCCCGCGGCATGGGGCTCGGAGCGGGCGAAGAGCAGATGGAGGGCGCCCTGGACGCCGAGCAGGGCCGCCCCGATCGGGAGCGGGCCCCGGCGCCGGGTGCCCGCGAACCATCCCCCGGCCGCGGTGAGAGCGAGCGCGCCCAGCACGGCGACAGGCGGAAGATCATGCCCGGATGTGAACGAATGCCCCACCGCAGCCAAAGTCACGCACACCGCCGCGAATAGTGCGGCTCGGAGGGCGCGCATCGGCGACCGGGCATCCGTCATGGCCCGCACATGGTGCCATCCCGCGGCGCCCTTCCGGCAGACGGGGGCACGGACCGATTCTTCCCGCAGCGGAATCGCGCACGTCAGCGGGGGCGAGCGGGCACCCTCGACACCATGAGACTTCTGGTGCTGGGCGGTACGGAGTTCGTGGGGCGGGCCGTCGTGGAGGCGGCACTCGCTCGCGACTGGCAGGTGACGGTGTTCCACCGGGGGCGGCACGAGGCTCCGGCGGGCGTGCGGGTGCTGCACGGCGACCGGATCGCGCCCGACGGACTCGGCGCGCTCTCGGAGGGCGAGTGGGACGTCGTCGTCGACACCTGGTCGGCGGCCCCGTCCGCCGTCCTCGCCTCGGCGCGGCTGCTCGCGGACCGGGTCGGCCTCTACGTCTACGTGTCGAGCCGCTCGGTCTACGCGTGGCCCCCGGCCGCGGGGCTGGACGAGGACGGCCCGCTGGTGGAGGGCGCCGCGGCGGACGCCGGAGCCACCGACTACGCGCACGACAAGCGGGGCGGCGAGATGGCCGTGACGGAGGCCTTCGGCGCGGACCGGTCGCTGCTGGTGCGCGCGGGGCTGATCCTCGGACCGTGGGAGAACGTGGGCCGGCTGCCGTGGTGGCTGAACCGGGTCGCGAGCGGCGGACCGGTGCTCGCGCCCGGGCCGCGGGACCTGCCGGTGCAGTTCATCGACGTGCGCGACCTCGCGCTGTGGACCCTCGACGCGGCGGAGAAGCGGCTCACCGGCCCCTTCAACCTGGTGTCGCCGCCCGGCCACACCACGATGGGCGAGCTGCTGGAGGCCTGCGTCCGGGCGACCGGCTCCGCCGCGGAGCTGCGCTGGCTCGACGAGCGGACCATCGCCGGCGCCGGGGTCGAGCCCTGGACGGACCTGCCGATCTGGATCCCGCGCGGCGAGCTGTACGACGCGATCCACGACGCGAACGTCTCCAGGGCCCGTGCGGCCGGGCTGCACTGCAGGCCCGCCGAGGAAACGGTCGCCGACACCTGGGCATGGCTCCGTGAGCTGGGCGGGATCGCTCCCCAGCGCCCGGACCGCGCACCGGTCGGCCTGTCCCCGGCCCAGGAGTCGGCACTGCTCGGCGACTCCTGAGCACGGGGCGGTTCGCCGCACGCCACATCCCGCCACACACCTGCCCCGCCGTGCGCAGCGCCGCCCCGCCGCAGTCCCGTGGTGGCGACCGGTGTGCCGCGGGTGTGCGTGCCGGGAGGGCGTGCCCGCGAGGTTTGGGCAACCTCCGCCGTGGGCACGCCCGTTGGCACCCGGTGAGATCCGTTTTGCGAATGGAGTTTTCTACGAATTCCGGTCCCGCCTGAACGTGGTGCCGCGCGCGTCCGTATGGAACGGCGCGCTGCTCCCACCCCGGGATTGGAGTTCCATGGCACGCACAACACGCAAACGCTCAACGCTGGCAAACCGGGCGATCGCCGCATCGGCTGCCCTGATTCTGGGCGGGGGTGGGCTGATCGCGGTCAACGTCTACGCATCTGCGGGTGAGAGCAGCGGTCAGAACCCCAACGGGACCCAGGCCGCCGGCCAGTCGGTGTCCACCATCGACTGCCCGGACGTCGGAAACGAACTGGGAGAGGTGCCGCAGCAGGAGCGCGGCAACGTCGACCGCGAACTCGCCACGCTGGACACCCAGATCACCACGGCGTACCAGCGGTTCGCCGACCTCAAGCAGCGGATCGAGAGCGACCGCCAGTACGGGCAGCAGCAGATCCTCACGCCGTTGAAGAACGAGCGGACGGTGATCCTCCAGCGGATCGCCGCACTCATCGAGCGCGGCAACGCCCCCAGGCCGCAGAACCTCGAGTCCATGGCGCCGTGCACCCTGAGGGCAGACGACAACGACGGGCAGAACCAGGGCGACGGCCAGAACCAGGGCGACGACCAGGGTCAGAACGGCGGCCAGGACGGCGGCGACCAGGGCGACGGTCAGGACCAGGGCCAGGACGACGGCGGTCAGGACGGCGGCGACCAGGGCAACGGCAACGGCGGTCAGGCCGGCAACGGCCCGGAGCAGTCCGACTTCGTCGACATCCAGTCCGTCCAGCCGAACGTCAGCAAGCCCCGGAACCGGAGCGGCGCCTCCCGGGGCACGTTCACGACCAGCTGCGGCGTCAACGAGAACGGCAAGTTCAACCCGGACAACGTGATCGTCGCGCCCGGTGTCGCCAACGGCGCCCACCACATGCACGACTACGTGGGCAACCAGGCCAACGACGCCTTCGCCAGCGACGACGACCTCGCCAACGGGCAGACCACCTGTGCCAACCAGGGCGACAAGTCGACGTACTACTGGCCGGTACTGCGGCTGCAGAACGGGCAGCAGGAGAACGACGCCAACGCGGACGGCGGCGGCAAGGACCAGAACGTCGGCGAGATCCAGACGCCGTCGCAGGTCACGCTGAACTTCGTCGGAAACGCGCGGTCCAAGGTGACGGCGATGCCGCGGTTCCTGCGGATCATCACCGGCGACGCCAAGGCGTTCGTCAACGGCAACGCGAACGCGAACGCGTCGTGGAGCTGCACCGGCTTCGAGGACCGCCAGCTGAAGGACAAGTACCCGATCTGCCCCGAGGGCAGCCAGGTGGTGCGGACGTTCAAGTTCCAGAGCTGCTGGGACGGCCAGAACACCGACAGCGCCAACCACCGCACCCATGTCGCCTTCGCCCAGGCGAACGGCGCCTGCCCCAACGGCTTCCGGGCCATCCCCCAGCTCGTGCAGCGCATCGTCTACGACGTGCCGCCGCCGGTCTTCGACGGGGCCAACCCGAGCGTCTTCGCGGTCGACTCCTTCCCGGAGCAGCTGCACAAGCCCATCACCGACCACGGCGACTTCATCAACGTCTTCGACCAGAGGCTGATGAACAAGGTGGTCAACTGCATCAACACCGGACGCAAGTGCCGCTGACGCTCTCCGAGCCGGCGCCGATCCCCGGGCTCCCCGCCTGAGTCCCGGGGTTCGGCGCCACCTTCCGCCGAACCCCTCCCCGCCCGTCCCCCTCCCCCATACCTGCGCGGCCTGCTCAGTGATGGCCGGAGTGCTCGTCCTCGTTCCCCCCACTGCCGGCACTGCTCCCCGAGTGCCCGCCATGCGAGGCACCGCTCTCCACGGTCCCACCGAGCCGGCCGCGCAGTGCTGTCACGACCTTCTCGTCGCCCACCGCGACCCACTTCCTGCCGACGAGGTACGAGCCGCCGTAGTCGTTCGCCTCGTTGATCCACTCGCGCTGGCCGCGGTCGGTGGCGAAGGTGGCGAGGACGTACTTGCCGTCCTCCGTCGCGCAGTTCGCCTGCCGCAGCTCCTTCGCGTCCGTCTGGATGTTCGGCTTGCACTCGGCCTGCTTCGCCAGCTGCTCGAGGCTCCCGGACGCCGTCTTCGGCACCTCGGTGGCCTCGTCCGCGTCCCCGCCGCAGGCGGTGAGGGCCGTGGCGGCCGTCAGTGCCAGCGCGGCCAGGGCCATCGGAGTGGTGCTTCGAGCTCGTCGCGTACTCATCCGGCCATCGTGCCCGGTCGGCGGCCCGGTGTGGAGAGGAACGGGGAGTAACGTGCCGCACGTCGCACCCGCACCTGCCGACCCACGCGCACCGTGGGAGAAGCCGCCGCCATGCCCGCGATCCCCGCCACCTCCGTGGCGAATCTGCGCGACCTCGGCCCGACTCCGCTCACCGGCGGACGTGTCCTACGGCCGGGGCTGCTGCTGCGGTCCGGGCAGCTCGACCGCATGGACGCCGCGGCGGACCCGGTGGTGGCGGCCCTGGGCATCACGACCGTGTTCGACTTCCGGACGGAAGGCGAGCGCCGGGCGCGGCCCGACCGGCTTCCGCCGGGCACCCGGGTGCTGGCCGCCGATGTGCTGGCGGACTTCCTGGACTCCGGCACGGTGCCCGCGGCCGCACGGCTGAAGGAGGTGCTCGGGGACCCCGCGGCCGCCGAGCGGGAGCTGGGCGGGGGCCGGGCGCACGCGCTGTTCGCCGACACCTACCGGGCGTTCGTCTCCACGGAGTCCGCCCGGCGCGGTTACGGCGCGTTCCTCGAAACCCTGGCGGAGCCGGACGCGGGGACCGTGCTGTTCCACTGCACGGCGGGCAAGGACCGCACCGGCTGGGCCGCGGCCGTCGTGCTGGGACTGCTCGGCGCGGACGAGGCCACCGTCGAGGCGGAGTACCTGTCCGTGAACCCGGCCGTCCGGCAGGCGTTCGCGCCACTCGTGGAGGGCTTCACGGCCCAGGGCGGCGACCCGGAGATCGCGCTCACCGTCGTCGGTGTGACACGGGACTACCTGGCCGCCGCGCAGGACGAGATGGCCAGGCGCTACGGCTCGCTGGAGCGGTACGTGAGGGACGGGCTCGGGGTCGCCGACGGGACGGTGGACCGGATCCGCGCCCGGCTCACCGAGCCGGCCGGCCGGGGCTGGTGACTATCGCAGTATTCGCTCGTTCTGCTCAAGGTGAGCACCCAGGAACTCGCCCCCGCCGCCGTCGACGTGGAGCAGGCCGAGGCCGCGCTCGTGGAGCACTATCCGCGCCTCGTGCGGATCGCCTACCTCGTCCTGCCGCCCTCCCTCGGCCGCAACCGCCGCGTGCTGACCGCCCACTGGATCGTGCAGCGCTCGCTGCCGCGCGGCCGCGCCGCCCGGCTTCCCCAGGCCGGTGAGGCACGGGTGCCGGCCCCGAGGGGCACGGCCGCGCCGGGGTACGGGTACGTCCGCGGGCGGGTGCTGCGGCAGGCGCTGGACGCGGGCCTTCCGCTGCGGCGGCGGGCCTGGCCGAAGCGGGTGCAGTTCCCGCCGCTGCTGCCCCAGGTGTGGGGGCTGCGGCTGTTCCCCCGGTCCGGCGGCGCCGATGAACTCGCCCTGGACCAGCGGCTGTCCGCGCTGACCGGGGCGGCCCGCGCCGCGTTTGTGCTGCGCGCCCTCGAGGGGCTGCCGGACGCGGCGGTACGGCAGGTCCTGACCGGCGCCGGGGTCGTGGACCCGCACGCGGCACTCGCGGCGGCGGACGGGGTCCGCACCCCGGAGGGCAGGACCGCGGTCGACCTGCTGGGCTCCCCGGAGTTCGACCCCTGCTCCCTGCAGGCGCGGCCGACCGATCTGGTGCGCCGCCGCCGGCACGCGAAGGCGGCGCTCGCGGCGGCCGCTGCCGTGCTGGTGTGCGGCACCCTGCTGGGTCTGCCGGGGGAGGGATGGGCGCCGGCCGAGGCGGCCGCTCCGCTGTACGCGCGCCATCCCGCGTCCGAGGCGGCGCTGGATCCGGCCCGGCTGCAGCGGGCCGGCGCCGTCGCCTGGCGGAGTTCCAGCCGCACCGACTTCTCGGTGTGGCCCGCCCGGGGTGCGCTGACGGGGGACCGCGCGCTGCTGCGCAGGGCACTCGCCGTATGGGCGCGGCCCGGTGCGACGGTGCAGGTGTCCGCGACGCCCGGCACCCCGCCGGGGCCGCCGATGGGGGCCCCGCAACTGCTGTTCGCGGGTGAGGTGGGCCGGGCCCGGGTGGTGCTGTTCCACGACGGGCTGCGCGTCGTGCGGTACGCGGAGCCCGACGGGGGTACGACCGGCGGGCCGGCGCTGGACCTCGCGCGGACCGACTCGGCGGACGCGGCCACCGCCGGGGCGCTGCTGGTCGGCCGCGGCCGCGGCGAGGTCCGCTATCTGACGGCCCCCTGGGTGAGTGCGGCATCGGTACGGGATCTGCTCGATCCGGACGCGGAGCCCCGGGCGCTGCGGCGCGACGCGCACGGGGTGACCGAGGCGCTGCCGAGCCCGGCCGAGGCCCGCGAGTGCCGGTCGTGGCACTCGCTGGAACTGGCCGGGGGCGGCCCACGGCGGCTGCTCACGGATCTGGGCGAGATCGTCCCGGCCCGGCTGACCTGGGGCCCCCCGCTGTCCGCCGGCGACGTCCCGGACGCTTCAGAGGAGGCGCGTACCGCCTGGGCGCGCACGGCCTGCCTGCTGCCCACGATGCGTTCCGGCGGGGTTCGGGAGGTCAACGCCTGGCCGTACACGCGGCAGTGGCTGCCGGACGGGAACGGCAGAGCCGCCTGGCTGTGCACCCGCGCCGAGACCTGGCGCGGCACGGGCGGCCGGGTGTTCGCCCAGTTCCAGCCGCCGCTGTCGGGGCCGCCGGCCGCGTCGCCGGGTGTGGTGGTGGCCCGTTCCGAGGTGTCGCCGGCGTGCGGGCCGCGGGACCCGCGGGTGCTGGCGGGCGTGCTGTGGAAGTCCCGCACGGGCCAGTGGTACGTGCTGGCCGCGGGCAGTGAGGACGTCGCCTCCGTGCGCACGTCCGGTGGGGCCACCGGCAGCGCGGGGGGCAACCACCTCGTCGTACCGGCGAGTCAGGGGGTGCGGGTGGAGCTCGACGGCCGTCTCGCGGACGGCACTCGGATCCCCGCCCTGCGCTGAACACCGCGCCGGGCCACGGCCGGAGCGGTCCTCCACGAGGCCGCCGGTTCCTTGCCGCACAAGGCTGTCGCCGCGGCGTACCCATAAGTACATTGACAACATGTCTAATACGCAGCCGGTCACGGTGGCGTCGGAACACACGGCGCTCAAAGCCCGCAAGGTCGCCTTCGCCTGGGAGGACACGCCCCTCCACTGGGTGCCGGGCGATCCCTTCACCACCCACACCATCAATGTGCTGCACCTGCTGCTCCCGGCCGGCGAACGCTGGTTCGTCCACGTCTACAAGCAGGTACTGCCGCACATCCGCGACGACCGGCTGCGCGAGGACGTCATCGGCTTCATCGGCCAGGAGGCGGTGCACTCCCAGGCCCATGACGACGTGCTGCCCCACCTCAGGGCGCTCGGCCTCGATCCGACCCCGTACACCGCCCAGGTCGACTGGTTCTTCGAGAAACTGCTGGGCGACCGGACCCTGCCGCCGGGAAAGGCGCGGGACTGGTGGCTCAAGGAGCGTGTCGCGCTGATCGCCGCGATCGAGCACTACACGGCGTTCCTCGGCGACTGGGTGCTCGGGGCCGAGGAACTGGACCGGCAGGGCGCCGACCCGGTGATGCTCGATCTGCTGCGCTGGCACGGCGCGGAGGAGGTCGAGCACCGCTCGGTGGCCTTCGACCTCTTCATGCACGTCGACGGCGGCTACCGCCGCCGGGTGCGGACCTGGGCCGCGGCCTTCTCCGCCCTCGCCTTCCTCTGGCAGCGCGGCACCCGCTTCTTCATGGCGAACGACCCCACACTGCTCGACCGCAGGGCGAGCTTCCGCGACTTCCACGACGGCGGCAGGCGGGGCGTCCTGCCCTCCACCCCGGCGATGCTGCGTTCGATCCCGCGCTACCTCAGCCGTACCTACCACCCGAGCCAGGAGGGCAGCACCGCGCAGGCGCTCGCCTACCTCGCCTCCTCCCCCGGCGCCAACGGCCTGCCGCACCCCGCGAACGGGGGCCGCTGACATGACCCGCCCGCTGACCGTGGCACTCGTCGCCGGCGGCGCCCTGCTCGCCCGGCGTGCCCTGCGCCGCCGCATAGGAGCCTCCCCGCTGTGGCCGATGCCCGCGCTGGAGGAGCCCGTATCGGGCCGGCGCAGGGAGAATCGCCGTCCCTCCTCGCACCGGGTGCTGGTCGCCGAACGCACCGAACCCGCCGAGGGCGTGGTCCGGCTGAGGCTCGAGGGGGCGGACCTGCCGCCCTGGGAGCCGGGGGCGCACATCGACGTCGTCCTGCCCTCCGGAGCCGTACGGCAGTACTCGCTGTGCGGCGATCCGGACGACCGCGGCGCGTACACCATCGCCACCAGGGTGCTGGAGGGCGGCCGCGGTGGCTCGCGCGAGCTGCGGGAACGGCTGCACGAGGGAACGGAGATGGAGATCCGGGGCCCGCGCAACCGCTTCCCGCTGGTCGCCGCGCCCTCGTACCTCTTCGTCGCCGGAGGCATCGGCATCACCCCTCTGCTGCCGATGGTCCGGGCGGCGGAGCGTGCGGGCGCCGACTGGCGGCTGATGTACTGCGGGCGGAGCCGGGCCTCCATGCCGTTCCTCGACGAACTGGAGCAGGCGGGGGCGGACGGCGGGCGGGTGACGGTCGTCGCGGAGGACGAGTCGGGGCCGCCCGGTCTGGCGTTCCTCGGCGGACTGCCCGCGGAGACCGCCGTGTACTGCTGTGGTCCCGAAGGCCTGATGGACGCGGTCTCCGGCGCGCTGGGCGAGGCCCGCGCACCGCATCTGGAGCGGTTCACCGCCTCGGCCGCCGTGCCCGGCGGGGCCTTTGCGCTGGAACTCCGCCGCTCCGGACGGGTGCTGACCGTCCCGGCCGACCGTTCGGTGCTCTCCGTCGTACGGGACGAACTGCCGAACGTCTCCTACTCCTGCACCCAGGGGTTCTGCGGCACCTGCCGACAGCGGGTCCTGGAGGGCGAGATCGACCACCGGGACGAGCTGCTCACGGACGCCGAGCGGGAGGACTCGATGCTGATCTGCGTCTCGCGCTGCCGCGGCGGCCGGCTCGTCCTGGACCTGTAGGGACTTTCACCTGCGGGGACTTTCACGACACGCCCTGCGTCGCCGAGCCTCTCAGGGCAGCAGCAGCCAGTCCGCCGCCAGGGCCGCCACCAGGCCCGAGCCCAGCAGATACGTGCCGAGCCGGGTGCGGCCGTGGCGGCTCAGTTCGATGACGACTCCGCACAGGATCATGGCCAGTCCGTACACCCCGACCACGAGCACCGACGTCCGGCTGGCCAGCCGGACCGCCAGGACCACACCCAGCACCACGAGCACGACGGACGCGACGGCGATGCGGAGCACCCGGGCCTGACGGGGAGTCAGACCCTCCGGCTCCGGTACGGGCGCGTCCGCGGACGGGGGCACGGGCGCGACCGCGGGTGCCGGCGCGTCCGCGGGCGGTGGCACGTCCGCGAGTGGTGCCGGCGCAGGTGTCTCCTGGTCAGAAGCGGTCATGTTCCGGAGCGTACCCGCCGAGCGCCGGACGGCGTCCGACGCCCGGCCGTTAGGCTGTTCGCATGACGACCGGGGTTCGCCGCAGGATGGGCGTCGAAGAGCGCAGGCAGCAGCTGATCGGGGTGGCGCTGGAGCTGTTCAGCCACCGCTCCCCCGACGAGGTGTCGATCGACGAGATCGCCGCCGCCGCGGGCATCTCGCGCCCGCTGGTCTACCACTACTTCCCCGGCAAGCAGAGTCTGTACGAGGCGGCGCTGCGGCGGGCGGCGGAAGACCTCGCGAACCGTTTCACGGAGCGGCCCGAAGGACCGCTCGGCGCACGGCTGCTCAGGGTGATGCGCCGGTTCTTCGACTTCGTCGACGAGCACGGGCCGGGCTTCTCCGCCCTGATGCGGGGCGGCCCCGCGGCCGGCACCGGTACCGGCACCACCAGCGCGGTGATCGACGGGGTACGTCATGCGGCCTACGAGCAGATCATGGCCCATCTCGGCGTCACGGACCCGGCGCCGCGGCTGCGGCTGGTCGTCCGGTCCTGGGTGTCGCTGGCCGAGTCCACGGCCCTGATCTGGCTGGAGGGGCGGGACGTGCCGCGCGCCGAACTCGAGCTGCAACTGGTCCACGACTTCGCGGCGCTGGTGGCGGTCCCGGCGGCCTACGACCCGGACATGGCGGCCGTGCTGACGCGCATCATGCAGGACGAGCCGGCCGACGGGCCCTTCGGGGACCTCGTCGGCCGGCTCGTGGCCCTCGTGCCGCGGGCGCCGGGGACGGCGCCCGCGACCCGGGTTCCGCAGCAGCGCGCCTGAGCCCGGGGGCCCGGCGCGCCGCCGCGCGTCAGCCGCGGGTGAAGACGGCGACCGTGCGTCCCGGCACCGCGAAGGTGCCGGTGGCGCCCTCGTACGACGCCGACTTGACCACCGTGTCGGCACCTCCCGCCTGGACCGGGTGCAGCCCGTAGGACGTGCCCGCGAGGGCGCCGATCCGCTGGGTCCGCCGGTCCGGCGTGGCGTTGAACACCACGACCAGGTCGCCGAGGCGCATGGTGATCACGCCCGGGGTCTCGTCCTTCCCCGACAGCGGGAAGGACAGGGCCGACTGCACCTCGTCCGCCGAACCGAGTCCGAACGCGTCCTCCGTCGTGCGGATCCTCAGCAGATCGCGGTAGGCGGCGGAGGTGCCGGTGATCTCCGCGCAGCCGGGCTTCAGCGTGGGCGCGGTGAGCAGCGGCTTGGCGTACGGCCACTTGGGCTTGTTGTCGGCCGCCGGCGGCAGGCCGCGGCCGAAGCCGTTGCCGTCGCGGCAGTCCCAGTGGACGGGGTTGAACCAGTCGCCGCTGTCGTAGGAGTTGCGGTCCAGCGACTTCGACCGGAGGAGGTCGGTGCCGGCCTGGGACAGCGCGGGCCCCTGCGAGAGCGCGGCCGTCGCCATCGCGAGGACCTGCATCCGGGCGCGGCCGGACGCGGAGACGGACGGCGGCAGCTTGAAGGCCAGTGCGTCGTAGAGCGTCTCGTTGTCGTGTGCGTCCGCGTAGGCCAGGGCGTCACCGGGCACGGCCGAGTAGCCCGCCGGTGAGCCGTTGTAGTCGACCTCGGAGCCCTTGACCGTACGGCCCCTGGTGTCGGTGAAGGTGTACGACGCCAGGTTCCCGGACAGCCCGACCTTGATCAGGTCCTGGTAGTGCAGCAGCCGGGCCCGCTGCTCGGCCGGAGTGCCGTTGGCCCCGGAGGCGTTGGGCTCCGTGAACAGACCGGAGGCGAAGCCCTGGACGCCCGGGTCCTCGTCGAACGGGCCGCCGCCGCGGACGGCGTCCCGCGCCCGGTCGGAGAAGGTCGCGATCCCCGTGCCGGCCATGTTCTTCTGGGTGGCCTGGACGAAGCGGACGTCGTCCGCGATCTCGCCGAAGTTCCACCCCTCCCCGTACAGGATGATCTTCCTCCCGTCGACACCGTCCTTCTCGACGGTGAGCGAGTCGAGGGCCTTGCGGACGGCGAGCATGTTCGCCTTCGGGTGGTGGCCCATCAGGTCGAACCGGAAGCCGTCGACCTTGTAGTCCTTCGCCCAGGTGACGACCGAGTCCACGACGAGCTTGCCCATCATGGTGTTCTCGGGCGCGGTGTTGGCGCAGCAGGTGGACGTGGCCACGGATCCGTCGTCGAGGAGCCGCTGGTAGTAGCCGGGGACGATCCGGTCCAGCACGGACTTCTCCGACTGGCCGCTCGCGACGGTGTGGTTGTAGACGACGTCCATGACGGTCCGCAGTCCGGCGCCGTTGAGCCCCTGCACCATCCGCCGGAACTCGACCGTGCGGCGCGTGCCCTCGGGGTCGGAGGCGTAGGAGCCCTCGGGGACGGTGTAGTGCAGCGGGTCGTAGCCCCAGTTGTAGGCGTCCTTCGCGGCCGCCTTCGCGACGCAGGCCTGCTGCTCCTCGGAGTCCGGCGCGTACACCTTCAGATCGCAGTCCGGCACCGCCTGGTCCGACTTCCTCTCCGGGATGGTCCCGATGTCGAAGGCGGGCAGCAGGTGGACGTAGGAGGTGCCGCTCTTCGCGAGCGACGCCAGGTGCTTCATCCCGGCCGAGTCGCGCTCGGTGAAGGCGAGGTAGCCGCCCTTGTGCTTGGCGGTGCGGTCGGCGACCGAGAAGTCGCGGACGTGCAGCTCCTGGATCTGGGCGTCCTTCAGCGGCGCGGCGGCGGGCTTGCGCAGTGTGGACCAGCCCTCGGGCGCGAGCTTCGGGTCGGCGAGGTCGACGATGAGGCTGCGGGCGGAGTCCGTGGTGAGGGCGGTGGAGTACGGGTCGGTGACCTTGTTGGTGACCAGCTTGCGCACGCTGGGCGCCCAGACGGTCACGGCGTACCGGTAGGGCTTGCCCCGCCAGCCCGCCGGCCCGGTGACCGACCAGACGCCGGAGGCGTCGTCGCGGCGCATCGGGACGGTCTTCCCGTCGAGTTCGAGGGCGACCTTGCGCGCGGTGGGCGCCCACACGGACAGCGTCGGGCTGCCCTTGCGGAACACCGGTCCGAGCGCGGCCTTCTGCGCCCTGCCCGCGTACAGGTCGTCGAGCACGCCCGGGATCTGCACGCCGGTGGCGGCGAGCAGGGCGCCCGCCGCGTTGCGCTGGGTGGCGATCAGCTGGCCGCGCAGGGCGTCCTCGACGCGGTCGCGGTCGCGCGGGTCGACGGTGAAGGCGGGGAAGTCCTTCAGATGCGGGAACCTCGCCTTCTGGGCGTCGGTCAGCGTCGACGGGGCGAGGCGCAGCCACTGCCCCTCGTCGGAGAGCGCACCGTCGACCACGTCGATGCCGCCGCCGGGTGCGTACACGAGCTGCTGGCTCGTGGCGTCGGTCGCCTTCACCTTCCAGACGACGGTGCTGCGGTCGATGAACTGCGCCTCTGCCTTCGACAGGTCCGGCGCGGGCGCACCGCCGCTCATGGGGAGCAGGTACTTCGGCTGGCCTGCGAGCATCCACACCTCGCGGCCGTGGCTGCCGAAGGACAGCGACTGGTCGGTCGGCAGGTCCTTCTCGTCGCCCTTGTGGACGATGTAGCTGAGCGAGCCGGCGCCGTCGGCGAGCGGGACCTCGAAGGTGACGCCGTACGCGTCCTTCCGGACCGGCATCAGCGGCTTCGACCAGTCGGTGGGCTCGGCGGCACCGGTCCAGGTGTGCAGGCCCCAGCCGTCGTAGTCACCGTCGGCCCGGTGGTAGTGGAGCACGGCCTTCTTCGGGTCCTGCGGCGGGCGGGCGCCGTCGGGAGCGGTGTCGGACTGGCCGTCCTGGCCCTGCGTGATCCAGACCTCGCCGGTCCGGCCGAGGTCGATGCTCCGCTGCGGTCCGTCGGCAGTGCCGTCCTTCTCGACGGTGTACGCGAGGGTGGAGGCGCCCTCGGGGACCTTGACCCAGGCGAAGGCGCCCCAGGCATCGCGGCCGGTGAACGCGGCCGTGGTCCCGGCGGCCTTCAGCTGCGCGCCCTCGTAGTCCCCGTCGGCGCGCTTGTAGTGGACGACCGCGTGGGTGCGCTCGACGGCCGTGGGTTTCTCGGGCGGCGGGACCTGGCCGGCCGTGGTGGCGGCGAGGGCGCTCGCGGTGCGGCCGAGGCTGTCGACGACGACCGCCTTGTAGCGCAGGGGCGTTCCGGCTGCCGCGGTGATGTGCTGGGTGACCTTGTACGGGGCGTGGTCGGCGGTGCCGAGGGTGCGCCACTTGCCGTTGCCGACCTGCGCGGCGAACACGACCCGGTTGAGCCGCCCGCCGTCGGTGCCGGCGGAGATCTCGACGGTGCCGGTCGCCCCGGCGGCCGGGGCCTTGAGGATGAGGGTCGGCTTGGCGGCGGGGGGCGCGAGGGGCCCGGTCGCGCGCAGCACCAGCGACGACAGCGCGGGCACGGTGACGGTGATCTTCCCGTCGGCGGCGCGGACGGTGCCGGAACCGCCGTACAGCGCCCGGAACTCCGCCGAGTCCACGGGCAGGGTCACGGTCTTCGCGGTGGTGGCGTTGTTGACGGCCACGAGGTACTCGACGGCTCCCGCGCGCTTCGTCGCGTCCGTGCGGGAGAAGGCGTACACCGAGTCCTTCGCGTACCGCTCCTGCTGGACGCCGTCGCGCAGCGCCGGGTGCTCACGGGTGAGCTTCGACAGCACCGAGATCGAGCGGTAGACGGGGTGCCCGGTGTCGTACGCGTCGTCGGCGTGGGTGCGGTCCGTGCCGAGCTGGTCGTCGTCGAGGTAGTCGGCGGTCTTGGAGGCGAAGAGGGTCTGGCGGGCGTCCTTGTCGCCGCCGGCGCCGGTGAAGCCCTGCTCGTCGCCGTAGTAGACGACCGGGTTGCCCCGGCTGAGGAACATCAGCTCGTTGGCGAGACGGGCCCGCCTCAGCAGTTCGGCGTCGCCGGCGGCGGGGTTGTCCTGCCTCAGGAAGGTGCCGATGCGGCCCATGTCGTGGTTGCCGAGGAAGGTGACCTGCTCGTAGGCGTTGGCCTTGTCGGTGGTGTACCGGTAGTCGTCGGCGAAGACCTTCGCGAGCCGGCCGGCGTCGGCGCCCTGCGAGGCGTAGGCACGGGCGGCGTCCTGGAAGGGGAAGTCGAGGGTCGAGTCCAGCCGGCCCCGGGTGACGTACGGCGAGGTCACCGACGTGTCGGCGGAGAACACCTCGCCAAACATGAAGAAGTCCTCGCGGCCCCGCTCGGCGGCGTACGCGTCGAGCGCGGTCGCCCACTGGGTCCAGAAGTCCAGGTCGACGTGCTTGACCGTGTCGATGCGGAAGCCGTCGATGTCGAAGTCGCGGACCCACTTCTCGTAGATCCGCTTCATGCCGTCGACGACCTCGGGCCGCTCGGTCCACAGGTCGTCCAGGCCGACGAAGTCGCCGTACTCGGCGCTCTCCCCGGCCCAGGTGGAGTCGCCCCGGTTGTGGTACATCGTCGGGTCGTTGAGCCACCCCGGGACCTTGGAGACGGCGCCCTCGCCCTTGACCGGGGTGTACGGGAAGGAGTCGGCGTCGACCGCGCCGCGCGGGATCCCCTCGCGGTCGTCGAACGGGCGGCCGTCCTTGTCGAGGTACGGGTGGGAGCCCTTGGGGCGGTAGCCGTAGGCCTTCTCGGCGTAGTCGACGGTGTCGGCGGTGTGGTTGGTGATGACGTCGAAGAAGACCTTCATGCCCTTGGCATGGGCCTTGTCGATCAGTGTCTCCAGGTCCCGGTTGGTGCCGAAGTGCGGGTCGACCTGGGTGAAGTCGGTGATCCAGTAGCCGTGGTAGCCGGCCGAGGCGTCCTTGCCGCTGCCCTGTACGGGGCGGTTCTTGAAGATGGGTGCCAGCCAGATGGCGGTCGTGCCGAGGCCCTTGATGTAGTCCAGGCGTTTGGTGAGGCCCTTGAGGTCGCCGCCCTGGTAGAAGCCCTTGTCGGTGGGGTCGTAGCCGGTCTCCAGGCGCGAACCGGCCAGTCCCCCGCGGTCGTTGGCGCGGTCGCCGTTCGCGAACCGGTCCGGCAGCACGAAGTAGAACTGCTCGCGGGTCAGATCGTGCCGGGCGGGCTGCGCGGCGAGCTGCGCGTCGGACGGTGGGGCGGGTGGCTTCGCCGCCGCGGCGGGCACGGCGGGCGCGAGCGCGGCGCACACGGCGACGGCCAGGCCGGCCGCCACCGTTCTGCGCCTGCCGCGCGAGGGGGGTATCACGAGGGTTCTCCTCACTGGTCGGGACTGGTCGGGACCCGGCAGGACTCGTCGGGACTCGTCGGGAACGGAGGCTGTGTGCTGAGCGCTGAGTGCCGCGGAGCTCACCCGCGCCGTACGGCGGCCGGGCCGGCCGCCGCGGGGGGACGGGCCCGGCCATGGGCGGTCCACCCGGCCGTGCACGCCCGGTGGGCCGGACGGGCTGCGGCGCGGGCCGTTCGTCCCGCCGCGCTCGCCCGGCCCCGGGGTCAGGACCGCCAGGTGTCGTCGAGGCTCACCCTGCCGGTCGGCGGGACCGTCGCCGTGCGGTTCGCCCCGGTCTCCCAGGTGACGTTGCCCGCGCCGTCCTTGCGCAGGTACTTGTACTGGAAGGAGGTACCGGCGGGGAGGCCGGCGTCGAGCTTCCACACGGGGTAGGCCGCCGGGTCGAGCTTGAGTGCACTGCTGGTGTTCCAGTTGCCGAGGGCGGCCTGGTCGCCGGTGACGTAGACGTCCTGGCCCGGGACGGTGGTGGCGTTGACCGCGAACGCGGCCCCGGAGGCGGTCGCCCCGCCACCGCAGTTCCTCGCACCGGCGTGCAGCGCGACCGCGGTGTTCGGGCCCAGGGTCCGGGTGAACTGGCCCGCCCCGTTCACCGTGACCCCCGTGCCCGACTGGACGTCGCAGTAGTCGCCGGCCGGGAGCGAGGTCTGGAAGGTGCGGGTCAGCGCGGAGGTCTCGTGGTTGATGGCGACGTACGCCTTGTCGCCCCGGCCGAACGCGATCGCGTCGGCTCCGTTGTCCCACCAGTTCGTGACGCCCTGACCGCGGGCCACGTTCCGGAAGGCGACCATGGAGGAGATCTCGCGCCAGGCGTGCTGGCACTTCCAGCCGTCGCTGTAGCAGGCGTTCACCGTGCCGCCGTTGGGCGGTCCCGCGTCCTTGTCGGACCACTCGTAGCCGGAGTGGACGTCCGGCGCGCCGTACGGCCAGGCCAGCATGAAGACGTTCGCCAGGGTGTAGTTGGCGCCGTCCTTGTAGTTGAGCGTGTCGCCACCGCGCTCGGTGTCGTGGTTGTCGACGAAGACGGCGGACCTGCCGCTCGTCATGTAGCCCCAGCCCTCGCCGAAGTTCTTGAGGTACGCCAGGTTCTCGTTGTTGAAGACGCGCTTGAGATCGCGGGCGTAGCGGAACTCCTGCACATCGCCGTTGCCGAGGTACTCGCTGGGCTGGACGGCCTCGCCGGCGCCGTGGATGGCCTCCTGCTTCCAGTACACCCCCGGGTTGGCGAGCTTGGACTTGATCGCGGCCAGGTCGGCGGCCGGCATGTGCTTGGCGGCGTCGACGCGGAATCCGTCGACGCCGAGCGACAGCAGGTCGTTCATGTAGCCCGCGATCTTGTTGCGGACGTACTCCTCGCCGGTGTCGAGGTCGGCGAGCCCGACGAGCTCGCAGTTCTGGACGTTGACGCGGTCCTGGTAGTTGGTGATCTGCGCGGTGCAGTCGTCCATGTCGGGGGCCGAGTACAGGCCGGGGTAGCCGTACTTGGTGTACGACGAGCCGCCCGTGCCCGTGCCGTTCCCGGCCGCCATGTGGTTGATGACGGTGTCGACGACGACCTTGACGCCCGCCGAGTGGCAGGCATCGACCATGTTCGCGAACGCGGCGCGGTCGCCCAGCCGCCCCGCGATCCGGTAGCTGACGGGCTGGTACGACGTCCACCACTGCCCGCCCTGTATGTGCTCCTGGGGCGGGGAGACCTGGACGTATCCGTAACCGGCCGGGCCCAGGGTGCCGGTGCACGCCTTGGCGACCGAGTCGAAGCGCCATTCGAAGAGGACGGCGGTGACGTCCTTGGTGCCGGGCGGGGCCGCCTGTGCTGCCCCGGGTGGCGCGATCACCGCGGCGGCCGTGCCCGCCACGACGGCGAGCGCGGCAGCCAGAGATCTGCTGGCCATGTGCTTCCTCCTGCGGCTCAGGAAGGGAGGTGGGAGGTTGTGAGCGAGGACTCCCGGGTGGGGGTTGAATGTTCTTGCTGCAAAACTGAAAGAGCCCTCTGCGCAGGTGACCGTAGGCCCGAACGGTTGCGCGGTCAACCGTCAGGACACATCCGGGAAACACGAACGCCATCTGCCTGCAAGGTTTTTCACCCTGCGGGCAGATGGCGTGGCGGCCGTCGCCGGCCGGTCAGCTCCGCGCCCGCGCCGTCGAGCCGCGTACCACCAGCTCCGGCTGGAAGACGTACTCGGTGCTCGGCACGGGGTTGCCGCGGATCTCCTCCAGCAGCGCGCCGACCGCCGCCGACGCCATGGCCTGGACCGGCTGCCGCACGGTCGTCAGCGGCGGGTCGGTGAAGGGGATCAGCGGCGAGTCGTCGTACCCGACCACGGACACGTCGCCCGGCACGTCCAGGCCGCGCTCCCGCGCCGCCCGGATCACCCCCAGCGCCATCATGTCGCTGCCGCAGACGATTCCGGTGCAGCCCGCGTCGAGCAGTTCGGCGGCGGCCGCGTGGCCGCCCTCGACGCTGAACAGGGTGTGCCGGACGTACCGTTCGGCGTCCGGGCCGGCCGCCGCCAGGAAGCCCTCCGTCTTCCGCCGCGACGGCACGTAGCGCACCGGGCCCACCGCGAGCCCGATGCGCTCGTGGCCCAATTCGGCGAGATGGCGCACGGCCATGCCCGCGGCCATGTGGTCGTCGGGCGAGACGAACGGCGCGGAGACCTGCTCGTTCCAGCCGTTGATGAGCACGAACGGAACCCGGCGCGCGGCCAGTTCGGCGTAGCGGCCCTGGTCCGCCGCCGTGTCGGCGTGCAGCCCCGAGAGGAAGACGATGCCGTCGACACCGCTCTCCTCCAGCTGCTCGACGAGCTCGTCCTCGCTGGCCCCGCCGGGCTGCTGGCAGCACAGCACCGGCGTGTAGCCGTGCCCGGCCAGCACCTGCTCGATGACCTGGGCGAACGCCGGGAAGATCGGGTTGGTGAGCTCGGGCACCACCAGTCCGATCAGTCCCGCGCTGCGCCGCCGCAGCCGCACCGGGCGCTCGTAGCCGAGGATGTCGAGCGCCGCGAGCACCCGGGTGCGGGTGGCCGCCGACACGCCGGGCTTGCCGTTGAGGACACGGCTGACCGTGGCCTCGCTGACCTCGGCCTGCGCGGCGATGTCGGTGAGCCGGGGAGCGGCCGCCCCCGCGGCGCCCCTCGGGCCTCGCGTCCGAACCCTGCCTGGCTCGCGCGGCCCGGGGATCGTCACACCGTCCACCACGCCGTGGCGTCCGCGGGCAGGACGGCGAAACCGTCGTTCACCGCGACCGGCGCACTGGCCAGCAGGAGCGCGCCGGGTGCGGGGAGGCGGACCGGCGCGCCCGTGGTGTTGGTGGTGCAGACGAACCCTTCGCGGGACAGGGCCAGGACGCCGTCAGGTGCGTCCAGCCATGTCACCGCTTCACCCGCGCCCAGGCCCGGGTGCTCTCGGCGGGCGGCCAGGGCCGCCCGGTACAGCTCCAGGGTGGATCCGGCCACCCCGGTCTGGGCCTCCACGCTCAGCTCGGCCCACTCGGCCGGCTGCGGGAGCCAGCTGCCGCCGCTGCCGAACCCGTACGACGAACCCTCGCGGGTCCAGGGGATCGGCACCCGGCAGCCGTCGCGGAAGCCGTCCTGCCCCTCCGCCCGGAAGAAGGACGGGTCCTGGCGCACCTCGTCCGGCAGGTCCGTGACGTCCGGCAGGCCCAGCTCCTCGCCCTGGTACACGTACGCCGATCCGGGCAGCGCCAGCATCAGCAGCGTGGCGGCCCGGGCCCGGCGCAGACCGAGCTCGCGGTCGCCCTGCTCGCGCAGCTGGGTGCCGAGGCCCGGCGGGTTGCCGAAGCGGGTGGCGTGCCGGGTGACGTCGTGGTTGGACAGCACCCAGGTGGTGGGCGCCCCGACCGGGCGCATCGCGGCGAGCGAGCCGTCGATGACCTCGCGCAGCTCCTTCTCGTCCCAGTTGGTGGTGAGGTACTGGAAGTTGAAGGCCTGGTGCATCTCGTCGGGGCGGACGTACAGCGCGGTGCGCTCCACGGTCGGGGTCCACGCCTCGGCGACGAGGACGCGCTCGCCCTCGTACTCGTCGAGGATCCGCCGCCAGGAGCGGTAGATCTCGTGGACGCCGTCCTGGTCGAAGAACGGCATGACATCGTTTCCGAGCAGCTTCAGCTGGTCGCCGGAGCCGATGTCGGGCAGTCCGGGTGCCTTGACCAGGCCGTGGGCGACGTCGACGCGGAAGCCGTCGGCGCCCAGGTCCAGCCAGAAGCGGAGGATCGAGCGGAACTCGTCCTGGACGGCCGGGTGCTCCCAGTTGAAGTCCGGCTGCTCCGGGGCGAAGAGGTGCAGGTACCACTCGCCGGGGGTGCCGTCCGGGTTCGCCGTCCGGGTCCAGGCCGGGCCGCCGAAGATCGACTCCCAGTCGTTGGGCGGCAGTTCGCCGTCCGCGCCCTTGCCGGGCCGGAAGTGGAACCGCTCGCGCAGCCGGGAGCCGGGGCCCTCGCGCAGCGCCTGCCGGAACCAGTCGTGCTGGTCCGAGCAGTGGTTGGGCACGAGGTCGACGATGATGCGCAGGTCCAGGGCGTGCGCGCTGCGGATCAGCGCGTCGGCGTCGTGGAGCGTGCCGAACATCGGGTCGATGGCGCGGTAGTCGGCGACGTCGTAGCCGGCGTCGGCCTGTGGGGAGGCGTAGAACGGGCTGAGCCAGACCGCGTCGACGCCGAGCTCCTTGAGGTACGGGAGCCGGCTGCGTATCCCGGCGAGATCGCCCATGCCGTCGCCGTTGCCGTCGGCGAAGCTGCGCGGATAGACCTGGTAGATCACCGCGTCCCGCCACCATGGCGCAGGCTCGGCACGGTGGCCGGACGTCGTCGCGGTGGCGGGGGCAGCGAGGTGCTGGGTCATTTCATCCCTGGGATGGTGGTGGTTGGGGGGAACGTACGGCACGTGCGGGTCAGCCCTTGACTGCGCCCGCCGACACGCCCGTGACCAGATGGCGCTGTGCGAAGAGGAAGACGATCGCGGCCGGGATCGCGATGAGCACGGAGGCCGCGGTCATCGGGCCCCACTGGGCGCCGTACTGGTTGACGAACTTCTGCAGTCCGCCCGCGAGGGTCAGGTTCTCGTCGCCGACCATGAAGGCCGAGGCGTACGCGACCTCGCCCCAGGCGGTGATGAACGAGTAGAAGGCCGTGACCGCGATGCCGGGCTTGGCGAGGGGCAGGATGAGCCGCCAGAAGGTGCCGAACGGGGTGAGCCCGTCGACCTGGCCCGACTCGTCGATCTCGCGCGGGATGGTGTCGAAGAAGCCCTTCATCATCCAGGCGCAGAAGGGCACCGCGATGGTGAGGTACGTGATGACGAGGCCGGCCGGCTCGTTGAGCAGGCCCAGGTTCGACATGATGTTGTAGATCGGCACGATCAGGACCGCGACCGGGAACATCTGGGTGATCAGCAGCGTCCACATCAGGCCCCGCTTGCCGGGGAAGCGGAAGCGGCTGACGGCGTAGCCGGTGGTGGCGGCCACGAAGACGCCGAGGACCGTGGTGAGGCCGGCGACGAGCAGCGAGTTGCCGAACCAGGTCAGGAACTCGGTGTCCTCCAGCAGCTTCGTGTAGTTCTCGAGCGTCGTCTCCTTCACGAAGTCCGTGGTGGTCGCGTAGCTCGCCGGCTTCAGCGAGGTCAGCAGCACCCACAGCACCGGGAAGACGGCGATCACGGAGGCGACGAGCAGCGTGAGGTGCAGCGCGGCCGAGGCCAGCGGCGAGCGGCGGCCCCGCGCCGGGGCGTTCGCCGGGATGTTGGTCGTGGTCACCAGGTTTCTCCCTGCTTGCGGAGGACGCGCTGGTAGACAGCGGCGAAGACCATCAGGAGGACGAGGATCAGCACGCCCCAGGTGGAGGACTGGGCGAAGTCGCGCGGACTGATCTCGAACGAGAACTTGTACGCCTGGGTGACGAGGATCTGCGTGGCCTCACCGGGACCGCCCCGGGTGAGCAGGAAGATCACCGGGAACATGTTGAAGGTCCAGATGGTGCTCAGCAGGACGACGGTGGTGGACACCGACCGCAGCCCGGGCATGGTGATGTTGCGGAACCGCTGCCAGGCGTTGGCGCCGTCCATCTCGGCGGCCTCGTACAGCTCGCCGGGGATGGACTGCAGTCCGCCGAGCAGGGCGACCATCATGAACGGGACGCCGAGCCAGACGTTGACGGCGATCACCGAGAACTTGGCCCAGGTCGGGTCGTTCAGCCACGGCACCGCGTCGATGCCGCCGCCTGCGAGGAGCTTGTTGAGCAGGCCGTTGTCCTCGTTGTAGAGGAAGCGCCAGGCGAAGACGGAGACGAAGCCGGGCACGGCCCACGGCAGGATCAGCATCATCCGGTAGAACGACCGGCCGGCGATCCTGCGGTTGAGGATGTTGGCGAGGGCGAGGCCCAGACCGAAGGTGACGGCCACGCAGGAGACCGTCCACACCAGCGTCCACCCGAGCGTGCCCAGGAACTGACTGCCGGTGAGCGCGTCGGTGTAGTTGTCGAGCCCGACGAATTCGTACGTCGCGGGGAGGTGGTTCACCCCGATCGACCGCTCGACGTTGCGCTCGTTGGCGTTCGTCAGCGACAGGTAGACGCCGCGGACGAGCGGATAGCCGATGATCACCCCGATCACGATCACCACGGGGGCGACCATGGTCCAGGCGTACCAGTGCGTGGAGAGGGCGCGGCGGAACCTGCCGGGCGCGCCTGCGGTGTCGCGGCGACGGCCGCGGGCCCTTCCGGGCTCCGCGGCCTTCGCCACCGACTGGCCGCTGGTGTGGACAGCCATCAGTCGGGGTTCCTCTTCCCTTACTTCCAGTCCTTGAGGAGCTTGCGGTAGGCGTCGCCCGCCGACTTGGCTCCCTTCTCCGGGGTGGTCTGGCCGGTGAGGACCTTGGTGTACTCGGTCACGAGCGGGGCGAAGAGGCTGCCGCCTTCGGGGATCCAGGGGCGCTCGACGGCCTTGTCGACGACCGGCTTGAAGAAGGCGACCATCTCGTTGCCGGAGACGCTCGGCTTGTTGTAGACGGCGGAGCGGGTCGGGAGGAGGCTGAGCTCCTTGGCGACCGTGGTCTGGGACTCGGCCGAGGTCATGTACTCGACGAAGGCGTAGGAGGCCTCGAGGTTCTTGGAGCCGGCGTAGACGGCGAGGTTGTGGCCGCCCTGCGGGGCGCCCTGGCCGTCGGAGCCCGCCGGGACCGGGACGATGCCCAGGTTGGACTTGTCCTTGAACTCCTTGCCGGCGTAGGTGTCGGTGACCGCCCACGGGCCGTTGATCATCATGGCGACCTTGCCTTCCTTGAAGGCGGTCTGCATGTTGTTCCAGCCGTCGGTGGCGTCGGTCTTCGCGGCGCCGGAGTCGACGAGGTCCTTGACGACCTTCATGGCCTTGACGCCGGCCGGGTTGTCGACGGTGATCTGCTTCTTCTCGGCGTCGACCAGGTTGCCGCCCTCGCCGTAGAGGAAGGACAGGAACCAGTACGCGTCGTCGCCGCGCAGGTAGAGGCCGGTCTTGCCGGTCTTGTCCTTGATCTTCTTGGAGACGGTCTTCAGCTCGGCGATCGAGGACGGCGGCTGGACACCGGCCTCCTCGAAGATCTTCTTGTTGTAGAAGATGCCCATGGAGTCGATGACCTGCGGGACGGCGTAGGTCTTGTCGTTGTACTTCGTGGAGGCGGCGGCCTGCGGCAGGAAGTCCTTGTCCTCCTTGAGGGCCGAGGTGCCGTCCAGCGGGGCGAGGTAGCCGAGGTCGGCGAACTCGGGGGTCCAGGCCACCTCGGAACGGATCACGTCGGGGGCGCCGGAGCCGGACTGGGCGGCGTTCTTGAACTTGTTCTGCGCCTCACCGAAGGGCACGTTCACATAGTTGATCTTGACGTCGGGGTGCAGCTTGGTGAAGCCCTCGGCGAGCTTCTTGAAGACCTTGTCCTCGCTGCCGACGGTCGACGTGTCCCACCAGGTGACCGTCCCCGACAGCTTGCCCGAGGCGCTCTTGCCGCTCTCGGCGTCGTCCCCGCCGCACGCGGTCGCCGTGAGCGCCAGGCTCGCGACCAGAGCGGTGGCCGCTATGCCACGTCGCATGTGAACTCCTTCAACCTGGGCCGCTCCATCACGGCGCCGATTCGGTCAGGAACGTAACAAGCTTGAAAGAAGACCGAAAGACCTTGCGAGAGATTTCCGCAAGCAGCCGGGATCGTTACATCCGCGTGTCCTCACAGTTGCCGTTGTGCGCCTTGCCAACTGCGACTGACCCCGCTCCAGCGCTTCCGTGCGCCCGCGCAACCGCTTCCGCAAGAGATTGCAGCGCTGTTACCTTCGACATAGGTCGGTGTTGAACCGGAAGGTCCCGAAGATCCACGGAACATCCGGAACATCCAGAAACAGCATCCGAAGGAGCGCCCATGACGCAGGAGCTCGGCACGACCACCACGCCGCGGGCCGGCACGGTCGCCCCGGCGAGGCGCCCGGACCCGGCCGGGGACTGGTGGCGGAGCGCCGTGATCTACCAGGTGTACGTCCGCTCCTTCGCCGACGGGGACGGCGACGGCATCGGCGACCTGCGCGGCATCCGCGACCGGCTCCCCCACCTCGCCGGGCTCGGCGTGGACGCGGTCTGGCTGACTCCCTTCTACGCCTCGCCGCAGGCGGACGGCGGCTACGACGTCTCCGACTACCGGGCCGTGGATCCCCTCTTCGGCGCCCTCGACGACGCCGACGACCTCGTCCGGGAGGCCCACCGACTGGGGCTGCGGGTGATCGTCGACATCGTGCCGAACCACACCTCCGACCAGCACGCCTGGTTCCGCTCCGCGCTGGCGGGCGGACCGGAACGCGCGTACTACCACTTCCGGCCCGGCAAGGGCGCGGACGGCGAACTGCCGCCCAACGACTGGGAGTCGGTCTTCGGCGGCCCCGCCTGGACCCGGACGACGCACCCCGACGGCACCCCCGGAGACTGGTACCTCCACCTCTTCGCCCCCGAGCAGCCCGACCTGGACTGGGAGCACCCCGCGGTGCGCGAGGAGTTCGACGCGGTCCTGCGCTTCTGGCTGGACCTGGGCGTCGACGGCTTCCGGATCGACGTCGCCCACGGGATGGTCAAGGCGGCCGGGCTGCCCGACATCGGCGCCCGTGAGCAGGCCAAGATGATCGGCGCCCAGGTGCTGCCCTTCTTCGACCAGGACGGCGTCCACGAGATCCACCGCTCCTGGCGGCGGCTGCTGGACGGCTACGGCGGCGAGCGCATCGGCGTCGCCGAGGCCTGGGCACCGAGCCCGGAGCGGCTCGCGCTGTACGTGCGCCCCGACGAACTGCACCAGGCGTTCAACTTCCAGTTCCTGCGCTGCCCCTGGGACCCGGAGCGGATGCGGGAGGTCGCCGAGGCCTCGCTGGCGGCGACCGCGTCCGTGGGCGCGCCCACCACCTGGGTGCTGTCCAACCACGACGTGCCCCGGCACACCACGCGCTACGGCGGCGGGCAGGTCGGCCTGCGCCGGGCCCGGGCCGCCGCGCTGCTGATGCTGGCCCTGCCCGGTTCCGTGTACGTCTACCAGGGCGAGGAGCTGGGCCTTCCCGAGGTCCTCGACCTGCCGGACGAGGTGCGCCAGGACCCGTCCTTCTTCCGGGCGGAGGGGCAGGACGGCTTCCGCGACGGCTGCCGGGTGCCGATCCCCTGGACCCGCGAGGGTTCGTCGTACGGGTTCGGCAGCGGCGGCAGCTGGCTCCCGCAGCCGGCCGAGTGGGCCGAGCTGAGCGTGGAGGCCCAGACCGGGGTGGCCGGATCCACCCTGGAGCTGTACCGGGCGGCGCTCGCGGTGCGGCGCGAGCACCCCGGGCTCGGCGCCGGCACGGGCGTGACCTGGCTCGACGCTCCCGAGGGGGTGCTGGCCTTCGCCCGTGACGGGTTCGTCTGCACGACGAACACGCGCGGCACGGACGTGGAGCTCCCCGCTCCCGGGAGCCCTCTGCTGTCCTCCGCGACCCCCGAGTTCAGCGGCGGGACGGTCCGGCTTCCCGCCGACTCGACCGTCTGGTGGGCAATCTGACATGCGACCGGTACAGTCCAATCCCATGACCGCACGGCTTGCCGACATCGCAGCCCAGGCGGGGGTCAGCGAGGCGACGGTCAGCCGGGTGCTGAACGGCAAGCCAGGCGTTGCCTCGACCACCCGCGAATCAGTGCTCGCCGCACTCGACGTCCTCGGCTACGAGCGTCCCGTGAAGCTGCGCCGCCGCAGCGCCGGGCTCGTCGGACTCATCACGCCCGAGCTGGAGAACCCCATATTCCCGGCCCTGGCCCAGGTCATCGGACAGGCGCTGACCCGCCAGGGCTACACGCCGGTGCTGGCCACCCAGACACCGGGCGGCTCCACCGAGGACGAACTCACCGAAATGCTGGTGGACCGGGGCGTCTCGGGCATCATCTTCGTCTCCGGGCTGCACGCCGACACCACGGCGGACATGCAGCGGTACGAGAAGCTCCGCGCCCAGGGCGTCCCCTTCGTCCTCGTCGACGGCTTCTCCCCGCAGGTGCAGGCGCCCTTCATCTCGCCCGACGACCGCGCGGCGATGCAGCTGGCCGTGACCCATCTCGTCTCCCTCGGGCACACCCGGATCGGACTGGCCCTGGGGCCGCGCCGCTTCGTGCCGGTCCTGCGGAAGATAGAGGGCTTCGTCAAGGCCGTGCACGACCAGCTCGGCCTGAGCGAGCAGCAGATCGAGTCCGAGCTGGTCCAGCACTCCCTCTACACCCTGGAAGGCGGCCAGGCCGCGGCGTCCGCGCTGATGGACCGGGGCTGCACGGCCGTGGTGTGCGCGAGCGACATGATGGCGCTCGGCGCGATCCGGGCCGCGCGGCAGCGGGGGCTGGAGGTGCCCGACGACATCTCGGTCGTCGGCTTCGACGACTCCCCGCTCATCGCCTTCACCGATCCGCCGCTGACGACGGTCCGCAAGCCCGTCCCCGCGATGGGCCAGGCGGCGGTCCGCACGCTGCTGGAGGAGATCGGCGGAACGCCCGCGCCCCACAGCGAGTTCGTCTTCATGCCGGAACTGGTCGTCCGCGGCTCGACCGCGGCGGGCCCTTTGCACGGTTCGCCCTGATCCGTCCCACCCGGTCGGCGGGCCCGCCGACCGGACTCCCGAATTCCGCGAAATCCCCGGGAAATGCGGGGGCTCCGACTAGTCCTCAGGAGGGACCGGGGCCCCTCCCGAACCCGACCGAGGGATGATCGGAGCGGCCGCACCCATCTGGCAGACTCTGCTCCTATGGGTGAAGCGACCGTGAAGACTTTGGAAGGCCGGACCGCGTCCCCGTCACCCATGGTGACCGAGGACGGCCCGGCCCCGGAGCGGACCAGACTGGGGAAGCTGCGGTCGGTCCGGCGGCCGCGCATCTGGTTCGAGATCCTGCTCATCGCGGTCAGTTACTGGACGTACTCCCTGATCCGGAACGCCGTTCCCGAGCAGAAGGCCCAGGCCCTGCGGAACGCCGACTGGATCTGGGAGGCCGAGAAGGCCCTCGGCATCGCCGTCGAGCAGACGGTCAACCACGCCGCCAACTCGGTGACATGGCTGATCGTGACGATGAACTACTACTACGCCACCCTGCACTTCGTCGTGACCATCGGCGTCCTGGTGTGGCTCTACCGCCGGCACCCCGGCCGCTACGCCCCCACCCGGCTCGTCCTCTTCGCCACCACCGGTGTCGCGCTCGTCGGCTACTACCTCTATCCGCTGGCACCGCCGCGGCTGATGAACGGCCAGAACTTCATCGACACGGTGCTGGTGCACCACACCTGGGGCTCCATGGCCTCGGGCAACCTGAAGAACATGTCCAACCAGTACGCGGCCATGCCGTCGATGCACATCGGCTGGTCGCTGTGGTGCGGGCTGACGATCTTCGCGCTCGCTACGGCGCCCTGGGCGAAGATCCTCGGCCTGCTGTACCCGACGCTCACCCTCGTGGTGATCGTGGCAACCGCCAACCACTTCTGGCTGGACGCCGTCGGCGGACTGCTCTGCCTCGGTTTCGGCTACGGCCTGTCCTACGTCTGGTACGGGTCCCTGCCGCACCGGCTGCCGCGCCAGGTGCCGGACCGGGTGCGCGGCGGCACCGTCCTCACGGCGTAGCCGGACGCGCGGCGCGGGCGAACGCGCCGCACGGCCGAGCCCGGGCCGAGTGAACGCGCCGCGTCGCCCGGCCGAAGCCAAGGCCGCGGGCGGGCGCCCGTCCTCACGGTCCGTGAGGACGTCGGTCCTGCCCACCCGGTCCCGGCGGCACGGCCGGACGCGGCTCGTGCACGGCCCGCACCGGGCAGCGCCTCCCGGGCCGAGCGGCTTCGACCGTTCCCGCGCCCCGTCCGCTACGACCCGTAGAACAGCCGCTCCACCACCGCCCGCGCCCGCCGGGTCGCACGCCGGTACTCGTCGACCATCTCGCCCACGTGCCCCTGCCCGTACCCCAGGTAGCGGCCCACCGCGGCCAGCTCCTTCGCCTCGGAGGGGAAGGTGTCGCCCGCCCGGCCCCTGACCAGCATGACGCCGTTGCGGACCCGCGTCGCCAGCACCCAGGCGTCGTCGAGGATCTCCGCGTCCTCCGGGGACAGGAGCCCCGCGTCCCGGGCGGCGGCGAGGGCCGTACGAGTACGCGTCGTGCGCAGGCCCGGCTCGGACCAGCCGTGGCGCATCTGCAGCAGCTGGACCGTCCACTCCACGTCGCTCAGACCGCCGCGCCCCAGCTTGGTGTGGAGGGTCGGGTCGGCACCGCGCGGCAGCCGCTCCGTCTCCATCCGGGCCTTGAGCCGGCGGATCTCCCGGACCTCCTCCTCGCCCAGGCCGTCCTCCGGGTACCGCAGCGGGTCGGCCAGTTCGATGAAGCGGGCCGCCAGTTCCTCGTCCCCCGCCATCGGCTCGGCGCGCAGCAGCGCCTGGCTCTCCCAGACCAGGGACCAGCGGCGGTAGTAGGCCGCGTAGGAGGCGAGCGTGCGCACCAGCGGGCCGTTGCGCCCCTCGGGCCGCAGATCGGCGTCGATCAGCAGCGGCGGGTCGGAACTCGGCAGTTGGAGCAGCCGCCGCATCTCCGCAACGACCGTCGCGGCGGCCTGCGCGGCCCCCTGCTCGTCGCCGCCCTCGCGCGGCTCGTGGACGAACAGCACGTCGGCGTCGGAACCGTACGACAGCTCGTGTCCGCCGAAGCGGCCCATGCCGATGACCGCGAACCGGGTGGGGAGCTCGTCCCCCCACCGCTCGCGCACCACGGCACGCAGCGCGCCGGCGATCGTCGCCGCGTTGAGGTCGGTGACGGCGTTGCCCACCCGGTCGACGAGCGTGCCCGGGTCGTGCCCGGCCGGGTTCTCCTCGGTGCCGTACGAGCCGATCAGGTCCGCCGCCGCGGTACGGAACAGCTCCCGCCGGCGCACCGCGCGGGCCGAGGCGACCGCCGCCTCCGCGTCGTCCGCGCGCCCGACCGCCGCCAGGACCTCCTGCTCCAGATGGTCACGGCTCCGCGGCCTCAGCCCCTCCGGGTCGCCGAGCAGCGCCACGGCCTCCGGGGCGCGCAGCAGCAGATCGGGGGCGAGCCGGCCCGCGGAGAGCACCCGCGCGAGGTTCTCGGCGGCCGCGCCCTCGTCCCGCAGCAGGCGCAGGTACCAGGGCGTCTTGCCCAGCGCGTCCGACACCTGACGGAAGCCCAGCAGTCCCGCGTCCGGGTCGGCGGAGTCCGCGAACCAGCCGAGCAGCACGGGCAGCAGCGTCCGCTGGATCGCCGCCTTGCGCGAGACTCCCGACGACAGGGCCTCCAGGTGCCGCAGGGCCGCGGCCGGATCGGCGTAGCCGAGTGCCTCCAGCCGCTGCCGCGCGGCCTGGGTGCTGAGCCGGGTCTCACCCGGCGCGAGCTGGGCGACCGCGTCCAGCAGGGGACGGTAGAAGAGCTTCTCGTGCAGTCTGCGCACGACGGAGCCGTGCCGCCGCCACTCCTTGTCGAGCTCGGCCACCGGGTCGGCGCGCAGCCCCAGGGACCGTCCGAGGCGCCGCAGGTCCTCCTCGCCCTCCGGGACGAGGTGCGTGCGGCGCAGCCGGTACAGCTGGATCCGGTGCTCCATGGAGCGCAGGAAGCGATAGGCCACGTCGAGTTGCGCCGCGTCCGCCCGGCCCACGTACCCGCCGGCCGCGAGCGCCCTCAGCGCCTCCAGGGTGGAACCGCTGCGCAGTGCGGGGTCGGTCCTGCCGTGCACCAACTGCAGCAGCTGGACGGCGAATTCGACGTCCCGCAGCCCGCCCGGACCCAGCTTCAGCTCGCGGTCTATGTGCGCGGCGGGGATGTTGTCGACGACGCGGCGGCGCATCTTCTGCACGTCGGGCACGAAGTTCTCGCGCTCCGCGGCCTGCCAGACCAGCGGCGAGACGGCGTCGACGTACTCGGCGCCGAGTTCCGGGTCCCCGGCCACCGGCCGCGCCTTGAGCAGCGCCTGGAACTCCCACGTCTTCGCCCAGCGCTGGTAGTAGGCGAGATGGCTGGAGAGGGTGCGCACCAGCGGGCCGTTGCGGCCCTCCGGCCGCAGATTGGCGTCCACGGGCCAGATGGCGCCTTCGACCGTGGTCTCCGAGCAGATCCGCATGAGGTGCGAGGCGAGGCGGGTCGCGGCCTTGACCGCCGCGGCCTCCTCCACCGACTCGGAGGCCGGCTCCCCGACGAAGATCACGTCGACGTCGGAGACGTAGTTGAGTTCATGGCCCCCGCACTTGCCCATGGCGATCACCGCGAGCCGGCAGGCGGCCGCGTCCTCGGGGGCGTCGGTACGGGCGATGGCGAGGGCAGCGCGCAGCGTCGCCGTCGCGAGGTCGGCGAGCTCGGCGGCGGTCTGCGCCACGTCGGTGGTGCCGCACACGTCGCGGGCGGCGATCGACAGCAGACAGCGGCGGTAGGCGACGCGCAGCGACACAGGGTCGGTCGCCTCGGCGAGTCCCCGCTCGAAGTCCTCGACCCCGGGGTGCAGATCGGCCGATTCGTACATCACCAGCGCCTGCCAGTCGTGCGGGTGCCGGGCCAGATGGTCGCCGAGCGCCTCGGACGCGCCGAGCACCCCGAGCAGCCGGTCGCGCAGCGGCTTCGCGGAGATCAGCGTGTCGAGCAGCACCTGCCGCTCGTCCGGCTGCTGCGCCTCGACGAGGCGCACCAGCCCGCGCAGGGCCAGGTCGGGGTCGGCGGCGGCGCCGAGGGCGTCGAGGAGGACGGAGTCGGCACGGACGGGCGCCATCTCGGGCAGGTCCAGGAGCCGCTCGGCCGCGGCGGGGTGGGTGAAGCCGTGCCGCAGCAGACGGGTGAAGGTACTGCTCCTGCGCCCCGGCACCGATGTCATCCCGCCGCCTCCGATCAAGGTCCGGATCCGGCTCCGAGCGTAGTCGCAGGGATACGGGGGCCGCCCCCCGGAGGGCGGCGCGGGCGCTGCGGTGCCGTGATGTTCGCCATGTTCTTCGTGGTTCGGGCGGGACAACCCGTATTCCTGGAATCTCCGTCTTCCGTGGTGTCCGGGTACCGCGCGTGCCCGGGCGGCACGGACACGTCCGCCGAGGACTGCTCGCGCCCGCCGGTTGCCGGTGCGCCGTCGGGTCCTGTCGCGCCCGCCGGCCACGGTGACCGGCGGGCGCGCGTACGCCCGCCGGTTGCCGGTGCCCAGCGGGCGCGTGCACCCGGGCGTCGCCGGCCCCGACCGATCACGAAAGCACCCGACCGCCATGCCCAGCCGGCCCCGCCGCAGCCGCCGTTCGGCGGCCCCCCGCGCTCACGCGCCCCGTCGCGTCCCCGCGCCCCTTCGCGCCGTCGCGGCCCGCCTGGGCTTCCCGGCCGGCCCCGGTCCCGCCCTCGGCTCCCACGCGGCGGACGCTCCCGGATCCCCTGAGGGTCCCGGCCCGGTGGCGCACCGCGGCCGGCGGGGCCTGGCCGCCGGGCTGGCCGCCGCGGTGCTGCTGGGTGTCGCGGGCACCCTGGCGGCCGTGCCCGGCACCTCGGCGGACACCCGGACGAGGACGTTTCCCCCGGCCGGGCCGGCCGTCCAGCCGGTCCGCACGACCGCGGGCGAGCGGGTGGTCCAGATCGTCGCCCACCCCGACGACGACCTGTTCTTCATGAACCCGGACACCGCCCAGTCCCTGGCCACGGGCCGCAGTCTGACGTCGGTGTACCTGACGGCCGGCGAATCCGACGGCGTCAACGCCCGGCGGGACGACCCGGATCCCCCGGCCGCCGACAAGGCCGCGTACGCCGAGGCCCGCCAGAACGGCATACGGGCCGCCTACGCCGAGATGGCCACCGGCGACCGGAGCAGCCCCTGGTCGCGTACGGCCGTGCCCACCGCCGGCGGCGGCACGGCCGAGCTGGACACCCTCCGTGCCAAGCCCTGGATCAGCCTGGTCTGGGTCCAGCTCCACGAGGCGGGCAGCATCAACGGCGACCGGCCGCACAGCCTCCACGGCCTGTGGGACGGCCGGGTGGACGCGCTCTCGTCCCAACTGTCCTCCGGGACGCCCGTACGCGAGGACTTCGCGTACACGAAGCGGCAGGTCGTCGAGACCGTCGCCGGTCTCCTCCGGCGTTTCCGGCCGACGTTCGTCCGCATCCAGGACCCCACGCCGGGACGCACCCCGAAGGGCACGTACACCGACCACCAGGACCACATGTACGGCGCACGGTTCGCGCAGGCGGCGCTCGCCCGTTACGCGGCCGTGCCCGGCCACCCCGCCTTCGGAGTCCAGACCTATCTGGGCTACTCCACCGGGGCGCTGCCGCGCACCCTGACCCCGGCGGACGCCGAGGCGAAACTGCGCACCCTGAAGACGTACGCGTGGACGGACGGCACCGACCACTGCGGCGCACCGGCCGGCTGCGGCGACCGCAAGGTGGCGGCACGGCCCGCCGGCCACGGCTGGGCGCAGACGGTCCGCCACACCCGCGGCGAGTCCACGACCTGGGCGCAGCCCGGGCCGGGCGGCAGCGCGTGGGCGTTCTCCGTGCTCGACCAGCGGCTCGCCGTCTGGCACCGCGCGGGGGCCACGGCGGGATGGAGCGGGCCCCGGCTGCTGGACGGGGGCGGCATCGACGGCGGGGTGACCTCGGTACGCCTGCCCGACGGCCGGACAGCCGTGCTCGGCACCCGTACGACGCTCGGCGGACGCGCCGCCGACTACCGCCGCGACGTGGTGCTCCGTGTGCAGCGCGCCAGCGGGGACTTCGGCCCGTGGGCCTCGCTGGGCACTCCCGAACGCGACGACGCAAGCGGTACGTCGGCCATCAGCGCGCCGGCAGCGGTCGTGGACCCGTCGGGCCGGCTCACGGTGTTCGTCCGGGACTCCGCCCACCGGCTGACCGGCCGGACCGGGCTTCCGGGCGGCGGCTGGGGGCCCTGGACACCGCTGGGCGGTTCGGGTCTGCGGGGCGATCCGGTGGCGGCGACGGACGCCTCCGGCCGGCACACCGTGCTCGTCCCCACCCCGTCGTCGGTGCTCGCCTGGACCCAGGGCGAGCCCGGTGGCCCGCTGTCCGGCCCGCTGCGGACCGGCCTCCCGGCGACGACGCTTGCGCTGAACGCGACCGCCGACGCCCGGGGCGACGGCATCCGCCTGTGGTACCGGACGCCGGTCACGGGCGAGGTGCGCGGTGCCCACTTCCGCGGCGCGGGCGCAGGCGCAGGCGTGCCGGGCACGGGCGACCGCGGCAACGCGGGCGGCACGTCGGCCGGCTCCCGGCAGGCCGGCACCGCGGGTGCGGGCGCGGGCATGGGTACGGGTATGGGCAAGCGGGTGGGCACCGGCGCCGTCCCGACCACGGTTCCTGCCAAGGCGGCGATGTTCGTCCCCGTCACCTCGTTCGTGCCCTCGACCGGAGTGGCGGGCTTCGGCCCCGTCGGCCGGAGCGGCGATCTGCTGGCCGTCCGGTCCCGTGCCGGCGTGCTGGCGACGACGCGGACGGAGGCGCGGCCCCGCCCGGTGCCGGGGACCGACCCCGCGGCCAGGTCCGGCTGGACCGAGGGCGGCTTCCTCCTCGCCGGCGCGCCCGCCGGCCTCCCCGGCGGCATCGCCGCGATCGGCCTGGACGGCACGCTGCACTGGACGCCGTCGGACCGCACGGGGACGGCCGCGCTTCAGCCGCCACCGGAGGGGCGGGAAGCCCTCCGGCGATGAGTTCCGCCGGCGCGCGGGGTCGACACCTCGAAGGGACGCCGTCCGCGGACCGGCGACCGGGACCGGAAGACGGGACCGGCGCCTGGGACCGGAAGACCGAAGGGACACGCACCATGCCGGCAGAAGGAACGGGGCAGACGCTCCGGGAAGCACCCCCGGAACCGCGGACCGATCTGGACCCGCGCTACAGCTCACCGGGCGCCACCCCGACGCCCTGGCCGGAGGCGGTGGCCCAGCTGACGGAGTCCGAGATCTTCTGGCTGTCGACCGTGCGCCCCGAGGGCCGGCCGCACGTCACGCCGCTGCTCGCCGTCTGGCTGGACGGCTCGCTGCACTTCGCCACGGGCGGCGAGGAGCGCAAGGCACGCAATCTGGCAGCCAATCCGCAGGTCGTTCTCACCACGGGCGTCAACCGCGACGAGAAGGGACGCGACCTGGTCGTCGAAGGTGCGGCCGTCCAGGTGGTGGACGAGGACCGGCTCGCCCGGCTGGCCCGGGCATGGCGGGAGAAGTACGGTCCGGAGTGGCACTTCGAGGTCCGGAACGAGGCCTTCTGGCACGAGGGCGGGGGTCGCGCCCTGGTCTTCGAGGTGGCGCCGGTCACGGCCTTCGGCTTCGGCCGGGGTCCCGAGTCGTACAGCCAGACCCGGTGGCGCTTCACCCGCTGAGACGCCGGGCCCGGCCCTCGGACGGACGCCGGACGGACGGGGTGGCCGGACACCGGGCCGGCGGACGGAACACCGGACGGGCCGGACGGAACACGGCCGAACCGTCGCGGACGAACGACCCGTGGATGAGTCCCCTCATCACGGCTGACCGACCCATCTCGGACGAGGAGAGACCACACCATGGAATGGACCCTCGAAGTGGTCGCGATCCCGGTCACCGATGTCGACCGGGCCAAGAACTTCTACGTGGACCGGTGCGGGTTCACCGCCGATCTCGACATGTCGCCTTTCGAGGGCGCCCGCCTCGTCCAGATCACCCCGCCCGGCTCCCGCTGCTCGATCGTCCTGGAGTCCGGGATGCCGGAATCCCCGGGGCAGCCCCGGATGACGCCGGGCTCGCTGCAGGGCCTGCAGATCTGCGTCACCGACATCGAGGCCGCCCGCAAGGAGCTCGTGGACCGCGGTGTGGTGGTCGGTCCGGTGCGGCACGTCGGGCCGTCGGGCTGGGCGGACGGCAAGGGCGCCGAGCCCTGGAACTCCTTCGCGTTCTTCCAGGACCCGGACGGCAACGGCTGGATCGTCCAGGAGGCCCCGGCCCCACTGGCGGACCGCTGACCGGAAACCGTGCCGCCCCAGGCCCACCCGTACCGCGCCGGCCAGTCCCGTGCCGCGGCCGGCCGTACCGACGACCACCGCCCGTACCGTGACCACCGCCCTGCCCATGACCGCCGCCCGCATCGCCGGCCACGGCCCGCTGCCGCCGGCCCCGTTCCGTGCCGGTGAACACTCTCCAGGAGGTTGCCCGTGGAGTTCACGCTGGAAGTCGTCCTCGTACCGGTCACCGACGTGGACCGGGCCAAGGAGTTCTACCGCGACAAGGTGGGATTCCGCGTCGACCACGACACCCGCATCGACGAGCGTTTCCGCATCGTCCAGCTGACCCCGCCGGGATCAGGCTGCTCCGTCGTCATCGGCGAGGGCATCCCGCTCCCCGGCGGCAGGACCCTCGAACCCGGCTCGTACCAGGGGCTCCAGCTGGTCGTCGGTGACATCGAGGCCGCGCACGCCGAGCTCGTGGCCCGCGGCCTGGACGTCACCGAGCCGGAGCAGGTCGCCCCGGGCGACGGCGGCACGTTCATGTACTTCTCCGACCCCGACGGCAACGGCTGGGCCGTCCAGGAGTGGACCCGGCGCGCCTCGCAGCCGCTCCACGCGCTCCTGGCGGAACAGGCCCGGGAGCGCGCGGAGCGCGGCGACGGGACGGATTAGGGCGCCGGGACGGCCGGTCGGCGTCCCGGCTGCGGCGACGCCGCGTCGCGGGTGCACTCCCCCCGGGCGCACACTGATCTGGGGGAGCCACCCCCACGCGGTCCCCACGAGCGACCCGGGGCGGTGCCCATGGAATGGACCCTGGAAGTGATCGTCGTCCCCGTCTCCGACGTGGAGCGGGCGAAGACCTTCTACGCCGACAAGTGCGGCTTCGCCGTCGACCACGACACCCACATCGCCGACGGCGTCCGCATCCTCCAGCTGACCCCGCCGGGATCCACCTGCTCGATCGTCATCGGCGAGGGCATGCCCCCGGCACCGGGCCAGACGACGATGACGCCCGGGGTGATCCAGGGCCTCCAACTCTGCGTCCCCGACATCGAGTCGGCCCACGACGAACTGCTCGCCCGGGGCGTCGAGGTCAGCGCGGTCCAGCACGTCGCCTCCTCGGGCTGGGCCCCGGGCAAGGGCGAACCGTGGAACTCCTTCATGTTCTTCCGGGACCCCGACGGCAACGGCTGGATCATCCAGGAGGCCCCGGCCCCGCTGTCGAAACGGCACAGCGCCTGACGGACGGACGCAACGCCTGACGGACCGTCGACAGCCGAACAGGGCCGGCTGTCGGCGACCGTCGGCCCTGTTCGCTGCCCGGGCAGAGGAGCCCGCCTACAGCACCGGCAGGTTCTTGCGCAGCTCGAACGCCGTGACCTCGGAGCGGTACTCCTCCCACTCCTGCTTCTTGTTGCGGAGGAAGAAGTCGAAGACGTGCTCCCCGAGCGTCTCCGCCACCAGTTCGCTGCGCTCCATGAGCATGATGGCCTCGCCGAGGTTCTGCGGGAGGGGCTCGATGCCCATCGCGCGGCGCTCGGCGTCCGAGAGCGCCCAGACGTCGTCGTCGGCGCCGGCCGGGAGCTCGTAGCCCTCCTCGATGCCCTTGAGGCCCGCGGCGAGCAGGACCGCGTAGGCGAGGTAGGGGTTGGCGCCCGCGTCGAGGGAGCGGACCTCGATGCGGGACGAGCCGGTCTTGCCCGGCTTGTACATCGGGACGCGGATCAGGGCCGAGCGGTTGTTGTGGCCCCAGCAGATGTACGAGGGGGCCTCGCCGCCGGAGCCGGCGGTGCGGGCCGAGCCGCCCCAGATGCGCTTGTAGGAGTTGACCCACTGGTTGGTGACGGCCGAGATCTCCGCGGCGTGCCTGAGCAGGCCGGCGATGAAGGAACGTCCCACCTTGGAGAGCTGGTACTCGGCACCCGACTCGTAGAACGCGTTCCGGTCGCCTTCGAAGAGGGACAGGTGCGTGTGCATGCCGGAGCCCGGGTGCTCGGAGAAGGGCTTCGGCATGAAGGTCGCCTGCACCCCCTGCTCCAGCGCGACCTGCTTCATGACCAGGCGGAACGTCATGATGTTGTCCGCCGTGGACAGCGCGTCCGCGTACCGGAGGTCGATCTCCTGCTGGCCCGGCGCGCCCTCGTGGTGGCTGAACTCCACCGAGATGCCCATGGACTCGAGCATCGTGATGGCCTGGCGGCGGAAGTCCATGCCGACGTTCTGCGGGGTGTGGTCGAAGTACCCGGAGTTGTCCGCGGGGGTCGGGCGCGAGCCGTCCAGCGGCCGGTCCTTGAGCAGGAAGAACTCGATCTCGGGGTGCGTGTAGAACGTGAAGCCCAGGTCCGAGGTCTTCGCCAGGATGCGCTTGAGGACGAAGCGGGGGTCGGCGAAGGACGGCGAGCCGTCGGGCATGAGGATGTCGCAGAACATCCGGGCCGTGCCGGGGGCCTCCGCGCGCCACGGCAGGATCTGGAAGGTGCCCGGGTCCGGCTTGGCGATCATGTCCGACTCGTAGACGCGGGCGAAGCCCTCGATCGCGGAGCCGTCGAAGCCGATGCCCTCGTCGAAGGCCTGCTCGAGCTCGGCGGGGGCCACCGCGACCGACTTCAGGAAGCCGAGCACATCGGTGAACCACAGGCGTACGAACCGGATGTCGCGCTCCTCGAGCGTACGGAGCACGAATTCCTGCTGCTTGTCCATAGCCACATCCTTGCAGTTCAGACGGCCTGTGCACCACCGCCAGGGCGTAGAGGAGAGCTTCAGTATCACGACCCTGGGTTTCGCCCAGATTACGCACCCCGTATGACACGGAGCACGCACCCGCCATTACCATCTGCGCCCATGGGGGGCATGCGGAACGCCCGCACCGCGCACACCGCGCGTCCCATGGCGCTGTGGAGTGCCGTGGCGACGCTCCTCGCCGCGCTCTTCCTCTGTCTGGGACAGGCTGACACGGGACCCGGGGCGGCGCGCAAGCACGGCGCTCACGGGGAGGCCGCGGAGTTCCCAGCCGCCGCCTCGGTGTCCCCGGCCCCCGGGCCGACCGGCGGGGCCACCCGCGCCGTGCCGGGCACCCGGGCCGACTCGGCCGCCGCCTACACCTGTCCGTACGACCGCGGCGACTGCGGGCTCTTCCCGCACCTCACGGCGGCCGTCCTCACCGCCCCGCCCCAGGACGCGCCGCCGGCCGCGGCCGGGCTCACGCCCGGCGCCGTGCCGGACCGCGTGCCGGGCGGTCCACCGCGCACCGGTGCGCTCCCCCGCGCGCCGGATCTCCACGTCCTTCAGGTGCTGCGGACCTAGCAGGACCGTTCCACCGCGATCCGTGCCGCCGCGGCCCACGGCCGTGGGAGCACGTGCACACCCCACACCCCCCGACGCAGACGAAGGACGAAGCAGAGTGTCGAGCAAGACGAACAGGACGAACGACCGCCGCGCCCGCATAGAGGAGCTGCGCCGCGCCGAGAAGGCCCGCGAGCGCCGCAACCGCATCATCACGATCTCCCTCAGCGGGGTGCTGGTGGCGGGCCTCGTCGGCTTCGGCGCGTACGTGCTGAACAAGGAGTCCGAGAAGAAGGAGCAGGCCGAGGCCGCCGCCAAGGCCCCGATCAAGGACGAGAAGTCCTGGGACGCCAAGAAGCTCGGGCGCAACCACGTCACCGCGGCCGTGAAGTACCCGATGAAGCCTCCGGTCGGCGGTGACCACCACCAGGCGTGGATGAACTGCGACCGCAACGTCTACGACAAGCCGATCCCCGAGGTGAACGCCGTGCACTCGCTGGAGCACGGGGCCGTGTGGGTCACGTACAGCGACAAGGCCCCGGCCGCGGACGTGCAGAAGCTCAAGGACAAGGTCGGCAAGACCTCGTACTCGATGATGAGCCCGGTGAAGGACCAGGCCGGGGCCATCATGCTCAGCGCCTGGGGCAAGCAGGTGACGGTCGACAGCGCGGACGACCCGCGGGTGGACCAGTTCTTCACCAAGTACGTGCAGGGTCCGCAGACGCCCGAGCCGGGTGCCGCGTGCACGGGCGGACTGAGCGCGTGACGCTCACGCTGACGCGTACGCACTGGTTCTCGATCGCGGCGGTGGTGCTGGCGCTGCTGTTCGCGGGCGCGGCCACGGTCGCGTCCGCGGGCGGCGACAGGCACTCCGGCGGGCATGGAGGCACTGCCGGGGCGGCGGCCGCCCCGGCGGCCGGCTCGGCCGACGCGGGTTTCGCCCGTGACATGGCCGTCCACCACCAGCAGGCGGTGGAGATGTCGTTCATCGTCCGGGACCGTACGCAGGACGAGGAGGTGCGGCGGCTCGCCTACGACATCGCCAACACCCAGGCCAACCAGCGCGGAATGCTGCTGGGATGGCTCGATCTGTGGGGGCTGCCGAAGGTGGACCCCGGGGCCGGGCCCATGGCCTGGATGGCGCACGGGGACGGCGGTCACGCGGCCCACGGCGCGCAGCGGCCCGGCGCCGTGATGCCGGGCATGGCCACCCGGGCCGAGCTGGACCGGTTGGCGAAGGCGAGCGGCAAGCAGGCCGAGGTGCTCTTCCTGCAGCTGATGACCGACCACCACAAGGGCGGCGTCGCGATGGCGGAGGGGTGCGCGGACCTGTGCACCGTGTCCCAGGAGAAGGCACTGGCCCAGGGCATGGTCGACGCCCAGCAGTCCGAGATGGACCTGATGGCGGACCTCCTGAGGGCACGGGGCGCCGCGCCCCGCGCCTGAGGACCGGCGAGCCACCGCGTGGGCCGGGCGGCCGGCCCGCCCCACGCGGTGGTCCTGTGACGCGGGGTGCCGTTCGATCGGCGCGGCGGTGCCCGGCACGGACCGGAGGCGCTGGAGGCCGGGCCGCTGAGCAGGGGTGGAGCGCACACACGTGCGGTGACGCGCCGATGCCGCGCAGGGGCCTGGCGCGAGGTGCCGGCCCGCCCGACAACTGCCTGGCCCGTCCGAACGGCGTCACGGCCCGCCCGACACGGTGGAGGGCCCGCCCCGTGGTGGACCCGCGCCACGCGTCGTCGCACGCCGAGGCGGACCGCCGGCCGGCCGCTCAGCCCTTCTGCGTGCCCCTCGCCCGCCACACCACCCGCGGCGGACGGAGGGCCGCGCACAGGGGGAGGCCGTGGCCGTCGGTCAGGCCGATCGTGGTCTCGGCGTGGCCCCCGGCCACCAGTTCCGGCGGGATGTCGCCCAGGAAGAGCTTCGCCCGCCGGAACATCGCGAACGCGCCGCCCGCGGGCAGTTCGCCCCAGGTCAGGTAGACGAAGCGCGCCCCGCGCGGGCCGTGCACCCAGGGGCCGCGGAAGTCGGTCGTCCCGTCGGGCGCCGCCACGACGTCGGCGGTAAGGTCGAAGACGGCTTCCTCGGCGTCCGCCGGGACCAGTTGGTCGGGCTCCTTGCCGCGCTGGGTGCCGACGTGCACGTCGAAGAAGTCCCCGCAGTCCCGGCCGGGGAGATCCCGGCCCGTGATGCGCAGCGTCAGCAGGGCCATCGGCAGGTTCCTCTCCGCCCGCGCGGGACGAGGGGCGTGACATCGGGTGACAACGTGACATCGGGTGACAACGGGCGTGGGCCGCGCCCAGGAGGTACGAACCCCATGACCACCGCCAAGGACATCATGCATCCCGGGGCCCAGTGGATCCCGGCGCACGAAACTCTCGACCGTGCCGCGCAGTTGATGCGCGAGCTGAACGTGGGCGCACTGCCCATCGCCGACGCCGACGAACGGCTGTGCGGCATTCTGACCGACCGCGACATCGTGGTCGGCTGCGTGGCCATGGGCCACGACCCGTCGAAGATCACGGCGGGCGACATGGCCCGTGGTACCCCGCGCTGGATCGAATCGGGCGCGGACGTCGGCGACGTACTGCACGAGATGCAGGAGCACCAGATCCGCCGGCTGCCCGTGATCGAGAACAAGCGTCTCGTCGGCATGATCAGCGAGGCCGACCTGGCGCAGCACCTGTCGGAGGACCAGCTCGCCCAGTGGGTGGAGCAGGTCTACGCGCGGGCCTGACCCACCGTCAGCCCGTCGGCGCCGTCCGGGCACGGGGCCCGACCCGGGCCCCGAGCGGGGGCCGACGGCCGTGGACGGGCCGGGCTCTCATCCCGTTTTCAGGACCGCCCGGGCCACCGCGTCCGGGCGGTCCAGCATGACCAGGTGTCCCGACGGCTCGACGGCCTCGAAGCGCGCGTCGCCGAGTTCCCGGGCGAGGGCGCGCTGCCGTTCCAGCCAGCGGGCCGTGGAGCGCCGTCCGCCGCCGTCCGCCGCCGCCAGTACGGTCACGGGCACACCGCGCGGGAGCGGGAACCGCGCACGCAGCGCGAGGAGTTCGGCGGCGACCGCGCGGTAGTGGGTGTTCTCCAGCAGGGCGCCCTGCAGCACGCGCGAGGTGCCGTAGCAGCGGCGTACGAGCTCGGCGGGAGCGGGGTCGCCTCCGCCGGCGCGGGACAGCCGTACCAGGGCGCGCCGGAGGGCCGGGCCGATCGCGGCGGGCGCGCCGACGGCCGTCAGCGCCGAGCCGAGGCCGTGCGCCACCGCGGTACGGACGGCGGGTGCGACGGGCGCCCTGGCGTCCTCCTCGATGCTGGCGTCGACCAGCACGAGGCCAGCCGTACGGGCGGGGTGGAGGCGGGCGAAGGCCTCCGCGTGGAAGCCCGCGATGGAGTGGCCGACGACGGTGGCGGGCGGCCCGCCGAGCCCGAGGGCGTCGAGGAGCCCGGCGATGCGGTGGGCCTCCCCGGCCGCGGACGGGGGCACCGCGGCGGGGCCGCTCAGTCCGTGCCCGGGCCGGTCGAACCGGACGACGGTGCGGTACGGGGTCAGCAGAGGCACGACGGGGTCCCAGTCGAACCAGCTCATGGCGAGGCCCGCGCTGAGCACGCACACGGGCCCGCCGCCCTCGACGACCACGTGGTGGGGCACTCCGCCGATCCGTACGAACGTCACGCCGTCCCCCTCGCTCCCGGCCGCCCCTGGCCGGGCCGGCTCGCGCCCTCCCGCGCCACGGACAGCGCGAGCACCGCCAGCCACCCTGCCACGATCAGCACCTGGAGTCGCTGCCCTGCGCCGAGCCACCAGATGCCGCGGCCCGCCTCGAAGGCGGCGACGGCGGTCAGCGTCCAGACGGTGGCAGCGAGTTCGAGGACGACGAGGACGGGGCCGACCCGGCCCAGCAGCGGCCACCGGCGGTAGCGGCGGGCGGCGACGGTGAGCGCGGCCATCCCGGTGAGGGCGCCGGCCATGGCGAGGCTGGAGCTGACGGCGTGCGCGGTGTGGGTCGCCGGGACGAGACCCGCCGTCTCGAGCGCCGCGCACTCCGGGTCGTCGGTGGGCGCGCAGCTGAGCGGCAGCCGTGAGTCGACGGCGGTCGCCAGCCCGAATACCGCGAGGGCGGTCCAGCCGGCGAGGGACCACGGCCGTCTCGGGGGCATCGGCAGCGCGGCGGCCGCCCCGGCGAGGACGAGGAGGCCGGCGGCGAGGTCCGTGGCCCGGAACAGGCCGCCGAAGGGCTGGTCCGCGGCCGAGAGTTCGCTGACGTACGCCCGGACCGGGTCGAGGCCGGTGGCCAGGAGCAGTTCGAGCACCCACGCGGTGTACAGGAGGGCGCCGAGTGCGATAAGCAGCGCGACAGTTCTGGATGTACGGGATGTTTCGGGCATCGTGCCCCATGCTAGGTCGTGCCGCGTTCAGCCCCACCCGGGGCCCGTCCCCCCGCGGGGGCGGTGCGCGCATGTTCGACCGACCGGAGGGCCATGTCCAGTCAGGAGCACACCCGTCAGACCTCTCACACCCGGCGCGCCGTGCTCGGTGCCGGGATCGCCGCCGCCGGGTCGGGGCTGCTCGCCGCCTGCTCGGGCGGCGGGGCGGCCGACGGCGGCCGTGGCGCGGCGGGTGCCCCCGCCGAGGGGTCCGTACCGGCCGACGGAAAGAAGGTCGGCGGCCCGGCGGCGGTGCGCAGCGTGGGCCCGCTCCGCACACGTACGTTCACGGCCACGCCCAGCACGGTCGACATCGGCCGCGGGCGCACGTTCAGGACCTGGACGTACAACGACCAGCTGCCGGGGAAGGAGGTACGGATCAACGCCGGGGACACGCTCGAACTCACCCTGTCCAACCATCTGCCCGTGCCCACCACCGTGCACTGGCACGGCATCGCCCTCGAGAACAAGATGGACGGCGTGCCTGGCGTGACGCAGCCGGCGGTCAAGCCGGGCGGGACCTTCGCGTACCGCTTCACCGTGCCGCACGCCGGCACGTACTGGTTCCACCCGCACTACGGCGTGCAGATCGACCGCGGCATGTACGCGCCGCTGATCGTGGAGGACCCGAAGGAGCCCCTCGCCTACGACCACGAGTGGATCATCGTCCTGGACGACTGGATCGACGGCGTGGGCGGGTCCACGCCCGACGACGTGCTGTCGCAGCTCCGCAAGGGCAAGCCCGCCATGGGCCACGGCAACGCGCACGACGGCGGCCACGGCGGCCGGGACGAGGACGACGACGAACGCGAGCGGGACCGCGGGGAGGACGACGACGAGGAGCGCGGCGGCCGCCCTCGGTCCCGGCCCTCCGGCGGCGTCGACGCCGGGTACGGGCCGGCCAGGGCCCAGGAACCGGACAGGGGCCACGGGTCACCGGGGCCGGCCGGCGGCAGGGGTCCGCGCCGGCTGCTGAGCGACGCCACGAGCAAGCTGCTCGGCGGCCATGCGGGAGATGTCGCGTACCCGTACTACCTCATCAACGGGCGCACGGCGGACGACCCGGCGGAGTTCAAGGCCAAGCCCGGCGACCGGATCCGGCTGCGCATCATCAACGCCGGCGGCGAGACGGCCTTCCGGGTGGCGCTCGGCGGCCACGAGATGACCGTGGTCCACTCGGACGGTTTCCCCGTCCACCCGTACAAGACCGACGCGCTGCTGCTGGGCATGGCCGAGCGGTACGACGTGATGGTCACGGCGAAGGACGGGGTTTTCCCGTTCACGGCGCTGGCGGAGGGCAAGCGGGGCTCGGCGATGGCCGTGCTGCGGACCGGCAGCGGGGCGACGCCCAAGCCGTCGACCCGGCCGTCGGAGCTGGACCGCAGGGTGCTCCAGTCGTCCGCGCACCTGCGGCCGGAGGAGTCGGTGAAACTCGACCGGCGCCGCCCTGACCGCCTCATCCGGTTCACGCTGACCGGCGGCATGAAGCGCTACGACTGGGCCTTCGACCGGCAGCCGTACGACCCGGAGGTGCTCCACAAGATCGAGTACGGCGAGCGGGTGCGGCTGGTGGTCATCAACGCCACGGACATGTGGCACCCCATGCACCTGCACGGCCACACCTTCGCCCTCGCCGGCATCGACTCCCTGGGCGCCCGGAAGGACACGGCGATCCTGCTGCCGCACCGCAAACTGGTGGCGGACTTCGACGCGGACAACCCGGGCCTGTGGATGTTCCACTGCCACAACATCTACCACTCGGAGTCCGGGATGATGACGACGCTGGCGTACGAGGACTGATCCTCGGGAGGGTCCGTCCTCCTCCGGGCCCCACCCGGTCACCCAGAGGTGGGGCCTTCGGCGCGGGCGGGCCCGGCGGGCGGGGCCCGCGGGGGTGGCGCGCGCCACACCGCCGGGACATCGCGTCAGAGAGACGATTACACTGGGCGCGTGCCTCAACTTCGCCTCGCTCTGAATCAGATCGACTCGACCGTCGGCGATCTCGCCGGCAACGCCGAGTCGATCGTGCACTGGACCCGGCACGCGGCCGCGCAGGGCGCGCATCTCATCGCGTTCCCCGAGATGGTGCTGACCGGCTACCCCGTCGAGGACCTGGCCCTGCGGTCGTCCTTCGTCGAGGCGTCACGGGCCGCCCTCCGCGCGCTCGCCGCGCGCCTGGCCGACGAGGGCTTCGGGGAGATCCCGGTCGTCGTCGGCTATCTCGACCGCTCCGAGAAGGCGCAGCCGCGGTACGGCCAGCCCGCCGGCGCCCCGCAGAACGCCGCGGCCGTGCTGCACGGCGGCCGGGTGGCGCTGACGTTCGCCAAGCACCACCTGCCCAACTACGGCGTCTTCGACGAGTTCCGGTACTTCGTGCCGGGCGACACCATGCCCGTGGTACGCGTCCACGGTGTCGACGTCGCTCTCGCCATCTGCGAGGACCTCTGGCAGGACGGCGGCCGGGTCCCGGCCGCGCGCTCCGCCGGGGCCGGGCTGCTGCTCTCGATCAACGCCTCGCCGTACGAGCAGGACAAGGACGACACCCGCCTGGAGCTGGTTCGCAAGCGGGCCCAGGAGGCCGGCTGCACCACCGCGTACCTGGCGATGATCGGCGGTCAGGACGAGCTCGTCTTCGACGGCGACTCCATCGTCGTCGACCGGGACGGCGAGGTGATCGCGCGGGCTCCGCAGTTCGCCGAGGGCAGCGTGATCCTGGACCTGGACCTCCCGGCCGCGTCGGCCGACGCCCCGACGGGACGGGTGGACGACGGGCTGGCCATCGACCGGGTCGTCCTGTCCGAGGACCCGCTCCCCGCGTACGAGCGCGAGCTCACGGGCGGCTACGCACAGCGGCTCGACGACGAGGAGGAGGTGTACTCGGCGCTGGTCGTCGGCCTGCGCGCGTACGTCGCCAAGAACGGTTTCCGCTCGGTCGTCGTCGGCCTCTCCGGAGGCATCGACTCGGCACTGGTCGCCGCGATCGCCTGCGACGCGCTGGGGGCGGAGAACGTCCACGGCATCTCCATGCCGTCCAAGTACTCCTCGGGCCACTCCCGCGACGACGCGGCCGAACTCGCCCACCGCACGGGGCTGAACTTCCGCACCGTGTCGATCGAGCCGATGTTCGACGCCTTCATGGGCTCGCTCGCGCTGACGGGTCTGGCGGAGGAGAACCTCCAGTCGCGGCTGCGCGGCACGACGCTGATGGCCGTCTCCAACCAGGAGGGGCACATCGTGCTCGCGCCGGGCAACAAGTCCGAGCTGGCGGTGGGCTACTCGACGCTGTACGGCGACTCGGTCGGCGCGTACGGCCCGATCAAGGACGTCTACAAGTCCTCGGTCTTCCGGCTGGCGAAGTGGCGGAACCGGGCTGCCGAGGAGCGCGGCCAGACCCCGCCGATCCCCGAGAACTCGATCGCCAAACCGCCGAGTGCCGAACTGCGGCCGGGGCAGGTCGACACCGACTCGCTCCCCGATTACGACGTGCTCGACCGGATCCTGGAGCTGTACGTCGACCGCGACCGGGGCAAGGACGCGATCGTGGCGGCGGGCCACGACGAGGAGCTGGTCGCGAAGGTCCTGCGGCTCGTGGACACCGCGGAGTACAAGCGGCGCCAGTACCCGCCGGGCACGAAGATCTCCGCCAAGGGCTTCGGCAAGGACCGCCGGCTGCCGATCACGAATCGCTGGCGCGAGACGACGACGCGCTGACGGACGGCGCGTCCGTGGCGAGGGGGCTTCCCGCGACGACGCGGGAGGTCCCCTTCGCCGTGCGGTCGAGCAGTCCGGCCGTCACCGCGACGGCCAGGCCGGCGACGGCGAGGACCGCGCCGACCAGCGCCGGGGAGGTCCAGCCCCAGCCCGCCGCGATGGCCGCGCCGCCGAGCCAGGCGCCGCCCGCGTTGGCGAGGTTGAAGGCGGAGTGGTTGGAGGCGGAGGCCAGGGTCGGGGCGTCCTGGGCCTTGTTCATGACCAGCATCTGGAGCGGGGTCGTGGTCATGAAGCCGACCGCGCCGAGCACGACCACGGTGACGAGCGCCAGCCACGGGATGTGCGCGGTGAAGCGGAAGGCGACGAGCACGAGCGCGAGCGCCGCGAGCGAGCCGTACAGGGTGGGCCGCAGGGCGCGGTCGGTGAGCGGGCCGGCCGCCAGGGCGCCGAGCGTCATGCCGATGCCGAAGAGGGCGAGCACGAACGTAACGGAGGTCTCACCGAGTCCCATCACCTCGGTCGTCATGGACGCGAGGTAGGAGTACACGGCGAACACGCCCGCGAAGCCGAGGACGGCGGTGAGCAGTCCGAGGAACACCTGCCGGTTGCCGAGGGCGCGCAGTTCGCGCCCGAGGCCCTGGTGGGCGTCGACGGGCACGTGCGGGACGAGCCGGGCGAGGGCGGCCATCGCGACCAGCCCGATCGCGGTGACGACGAGGAAGGTGGCGCGCCAGCCCAGGTGCTGGCCGAGGAGGGTCGCGGCGGGCACGCCGACGATGTTGGCGACCGTCAGCCCGAGGAACATCGTGGCCACGGCACGGGCCTGCCGTCCCTCGGCGACGAGCCGGGCGGCGACGACCGCGCCGACGCCGAAGAACGCGCCGTGCGGCAGCCCGGCGAGTACGCGGCCGGCGAGGAGGGTGCCGAAGCCGGGTGCGAGCGCGGAGGCGAGGTTGCCGACGGTGAACAACGCCATGAGCAGGAGCAGCATCCGCTTGCGCGGGACGCGGGAGCCCAGTGCGGTCAGCAGCGGTGCTCCGATGACGACGCCGATCGCGTACGCCGAGACGAGCTGCCCGGCCGTGGGGACGGACGTGCCGAGGTCCTCGGCGACGTTGGGCAGCAGTCCCATCATGACGAATTCGGTGGTGCCGATGCCGAAGGCGGACACGGCGAGCGCGAGCAGCGCCAGAGGCATGAGAGAGCCCTTCCGGTTAGTTCGTTACCGGAACAAAGTCTCTCAGACGGATTGTTCCCGCGGATGAACGGGCGATTCTGCCGGCAGGCCGGTGGCCGGGACCGGGTCCCGGCAGGCCGGGAAGCCCGGTGCCGCCGGGTGGACGCGCCTCAGAACCGGACGCTGGCCGCTATGGGCAGATGGTCGCTGGCCGTGCGCGGCAGCGTCCAGGACGAGACCGGTTCGACGCCCTTCACCATGATCTGGTCGATCCGGGCCATCGGGAACGCCGCCGGCCAGCTGAAGCCGAAGCCGTCGCCCGCGGCGCCCTGCGTGGAGCGCATCTGCGAGGTGACCGAGTTCAGGGCGCGGTCGTTCATCGTGCCGTTGAGGTCGCCGAGGAGGACGACCTTGCCCACCGGGTCGCGGGCGATCGCCTCACCCAGCGCGTCTGCGCTGGTGTCCCGCTGGCTGGCGGTGAAGCCCGCGTTCATCTTGACCCGCACCGACGGCAGGTGGGCCACGTACACCGAGACGTCGCCCGCCGGGGTGGCGACCGTGGAGCGCATGGCGCGGACCCAGCCGAGCCGGATGTCGACGGGCCGGGTGTCGCTCAGCGGGTACTTGCTCCAGAGACCGACCGTGCCCTGGACGGAGTGGTAGCGGTACTGGGACGCCAGCGCCTTCTCGTACGCCGGGACAGCGTCGCCCGTCAGCTCCTCCAGGGCGACGACGTCCGCGCCCGACGAGGCGACCTCGCGGGCGGTGCCCTCCGGATCGGGGTTCTCGGCGTTCACGTTGTGGGTGGCGACGGTGAGACTTCCGTTGCCACCCGACTTGTCCGTGAGGAGTCCGCCGAAGAGATTCAGCCATACGATCGCCGGGACGAGCAGCGCGATCAGCGCCGTCGCGGAGCGCCGCACGAGCGCCGACACCAGCAGCACGGGCACCAGAAGCCCCAGCCAGGGCAGGAAGGTCTCGGTGAGACTGCCCATGTTGCCGACCCTGTTGGGGATCTGCGCGTGCAGGATCATCAGCAGGCCGGCGGCGATCGCGACGACCGCCAGGACGACGCCGCGCCGCCAGATGCCCGGATCGCTCCGCCAGCGGTCGAGCAGGGCCCGGATCCGGGAACCGGAGCGGGGGTCCTCCGCGCTGCCGTGTCCCGCTTCCGTCATGTATGCCTGCCGCATGTGCGTAGTCCTCACTGCCTTGCCGTGCACACCCTGCCCGCCACGACCCTAGGCGATACCGGGTGCGTTTCCGCCGTACGGGTTCGAGGACGGCAGGGCTCCGCGGCGGGTTCCGATCAAGGTCCGTGAGGGCGCGGCTGTGACAGAACGCGCATATTGGCCGGAGGCCGGGCAGGCCGGTGGGCCGCGGCGGTCACCGGGCGGACGGTGACGGGTCGACGGCCGGCGGGCAGGGCCGCCGTCCGGGGTCGCGGCGTGGCGGCGACCGTAACCGGGCGGTCAGGACGACGGCGGTGCGAGGCCCTCCAGCACGGCCGCGACCATGCGTTCCGCGAGGTCGCCGGGCAGCGGAGCATCGGGCCGCATCACCGCCCGGACGAGCATCGGGCCGACGATGAGGTCGTTGAGCAGGTCGATGTCCAGGTCGCCGCGGATCTCGCCGCGTGCGACTCCGCGGCGCAGGATCTCCAGCACGGTCGCCCGGCGCGGGTCGATCACGGTCGCGACGTAGGCGTCCCACAGTTTGGGGTGGCTCTTCATCTGGGCGCGGACGTTGTGCAGCAGCGCGGAAGAGCGCTGGGCGAGACCGCGGAGGCGGACCGACTCCAGCATGACGACGAGGTCGTCGCGGGCGCAGGTGCCGGGCAGGTCGGGGTCCGGCGGCTCGATGTCCCGCAGGACGTCGACGAACAGTTCCTCCTTGTCCGCCCAGCGCCGGTAGATGGTGGCCTTGCCGACCCCCGCGGTACGGGCGATGCGCTCGATCGAGATGTCGCCGAGCGGCAGCCCGTCCTCCAGCAGGGTCACCACCGCCTCGCGGATGGACCGTTCGGCCGCCTCGCTCCGGGGCCGGCCGCGCCGCGGGGCTTCCGCACCGGCCCTGCGGGCGGCCGCGGGCCCCGGGCGCCCGCCCGTTGCCGTACCCGTGCCACGCGCCGATCCGGTCCCGCTCGCCACAGCCGCCTCCACTTCGCCCCGCCCTCCCGGTCGCGTGCTTCCGTGCGTCTCCCGGTCCGCGCCGAGGCGCGTTCCTCGATGGGTTTCCCGATGCGCTTCCCGATTCTCGCGGACCCCGGTCATCCGCGGGCCACCCCCGCCGCCGGGCGCTCGTCCGGCACGGGCGGTACGTCCGTACCCGGCTTGCGGCGGCCGGGGAGGTACACCGCCACGACCACGGCGCCGATGAGCGTCACCGTCGCCGCGCACAGCGCCGCCAGGTGCATCGCGATGAGGAACGCCTCGTGCGCGGGCGCGATCAGGACCTGTCCGGCGGGGCCGAGCCGTTCGGCGACGGCCAGCGTCGCCTCCAGCGACTCGCCCGCCGAGTGCCTGGCCTCCTCCGGGACGCCGGGGGCCCGCTGCAGGGTGCTCTCGATCCCGCCCCGGTACGCGGCGGACAGCAGCGAGCCGAGCACGGCCACGCCCAGCGCACCGCCGATCTGCCGGAAGGTGTTGTTGATCGCGGAGGCGACGCCCGCCTTCTCCCTCGGGAGCGCCTGCATGACCGTGACCGTGACCGGCGACATGACGTGTCCCATGCCGGCGCCCTGGACGAAGAAGGCGAGCTCCAGCGCCCACACCGGGGTGGAGGCGTCGAAGAAGGCGAAGCAGGCGAGCCCGGTCGCGATCATCATCATTCCGGCCGTGCAGGTCACCTTGGCTCCGAACCGGGCGACGGCCAGCCGGGCACGGGGCGCGAACAGCGACTGGGCGACCGCGAGCGGCAGGACCAGCAGACCGGCCTGCAGCGGGCTGTAGCCGAGCACGCTCTGGAGGTAGAACACCGAGAAGAACGCGACGCCCATCATCGAGAGGAACGCCAGCGCGGTCGCGGTGATCGCCGCGGAGAACGCGGGATTCCTGAAGTACGAGAAGTCCAGCGCCGGATGGTCGATGCGGTGCTCGTACACCACGAACACCGCCAGCACGGCCAGTCCGCCGACCAGGGGCAGCAGCACGGACCGGTCGGAGAGCGAGGCGAGTTCACCGCCGTGGATGATCCCGTAGACCACCAGCACGAGGCCGACGATGGACAGCAGCACGCCCACGGGGTCGATCCGGCCCGGGTCGGGGTCCCGGGAGTCGGGGATGAGCAGCGCCATCGCGATGAAGCCGACGATCACGACCGGCACGTTGACCAGGAAGATCGAGCCCCACCAGAAGTGTTCGAGCAGCAGCCCGCCCGTGAGCGGGCCGAGGGCGATGGCGATGCCCACCCCGCCCGCCCAGATGCCGATGGCCTTGGGCTGCTCGTCCCGTTCGAAGACGTTCATCAGGACGGCGAGGGTCGCCGGCATCACGAAAGCGGCGCCGAAGCCCATCACCGCGCGGTACGCGATGAGCTCGGCCGACGAGCCGGAGAACGCGGCGAGCGCCGAGCCGATGCCGAACACGGCCATGCCGAACAGCAGGGTCCTCCTGCGGCCCGCCCGGTCGCCGATCAGACCGGCCGTGAACAGCAGGGCGGCGAAGACGAGGGTGTAGGAGTTGATGGCCCATTCCAGCTCCCCCTGCGTGGCGCCGATGCCCACGGGGGCGGGGGAGGCGATGGTCTTGACCGCGACGTTCAGGACCGAGTGGTCCAGAACCATGATGAGCACGGTGAACATCAGGACGGCCAGAATGAGCCAGCGGCGTCGGTGAACGGCTTCCGGAACCCGGGGTGGGGCGGGGGGTGCGCCCGGCGGTGTGGACATGACCGCAGCGTATTTCTATACGGCACCGTCTCGTATAGAAAAGTTGGGCCGTTGGTGTCGGGACCGGCCAACATTGCGGCAGTGTGAACGGGGACACTTCACGCGGCGGGCACGGGGATGCCACCATGGACACGGTCCGGGGACGCCGTAAGGGCGCCTCGAGATGACGAAGGAGCCGTTCACCATGACGCTTCAGGCTGCCCAGACGCAGCCCGCCGACAGCAGCGGCAAGGCGCTGTACGGCGGCAAGGGCACTCGCCGCATCTCCGTCCACGACATCGCCGCCGCCAAGGAGCGCGGCGAGAAGTGGCCCATGCTCACCGCCTACGACGCCATGACGGCGTCCGTCTTCGACGAGGCCGGCATCCCCGTGATGCTGGTCGGCGACTCGATGGGCAACTGTCACCTCGGCTACGACACCACCGTGCCCGTCACGATGGACGAGATGACGCTGCTGTCCGCGGCCGTCGTACGGGGCACGAAGCGCGCCCTGATCGTCGGCGACCTCCCCTTCGGCTCGTACCAGGAGGGCCCCGTCCAGGCGCTGCGCTCGGCGACCCGGCTGGTGAAGGAGGCCGGGGTCGGCGCCGTCAAGCTGGAGGGCGGGGAGCGCTCCCTGCCGCAGACCGAGATGCTGGTGCAGGCGGGCATCCCGGTCATGTCCCACCTGGGTCTGACCCCGCAGTCGGTCAACACGATGGGCTACCGGGTCCAGGGCCGCGGTGACGAGGCCGCCCACCGGCTGCTGCGCGACGCGAAGGCGGCGCAGGACGCGGGCGCCTTCGCACTCGTGCTCGAGCTGGTCCCGGCGGAACTGGCGGCCGAGGTCACCCGTTCGCTGCACATCCCGACGATCGGCATCGGCGCGGGCCCGGAGACGGACGCCCAGGTCCTCGTCTGGACGGACATGGCCGGTCTGACGGGCGGCAAGGTGCCGCGCTTCACCAAGCAGTACGCGAATCTGCGGCAGACGCTCGGCGACGCGGCGAAGGCCTTCGCCGAGGACGTCGTCGGCGGTGCGTTCCCGGCCGAGGAGCACACCTTCCACTGACCGCGTCCGGGTGCCGGGGCCCGCACGGCCGGGCACCGGCACCTCCCACGCCTCACAAGCCACTGCGGCACCACGGCAGCCCGCCGATCTTCCCCCGTCGGCGGGCTGTCGCCTTTCCGCCACCGGCGACGGTGCGGGCGCCCACGAAGGGCGGACGGTGCGGGCCGGGTCCCGCGGGCGGACCCGCCCGACGACGGCCCGTTCGGTGGTCCGACGACGGCCCGTTCGGTGGTCCGACGACGGCCCGTCGGCGGCTCGTCGGCGGCTCGTCGGCGGCTCGTCGGCGGCTCGTCGGCGGCTCGTCGGCGGCTCGTCGGCGGCTCGTCGGCGGCTCGTCGGCGCAGTGTCGGTGTCCTGTCGGCGGTGGTTGGGACGGTTGCGGCATGACGCGAACCGACAACAACGCCGTCGAGGTACGGGGCCTCGTCAAGCACTACGGCGAGACCAGGGCGCTGGACGGGGTGGACCTCGATGTACGCGAGGGCACCGTCCTCGGTGTCCTCGGGCCCAACGGCGCCGGCAAGACCACCCTCGTCCGCTGCCTCTCCACCCTGATCACCCCGGACGCCGGACGTGCCACGGTCGCCGGCCACGACGTGGCGCGCCAGTCCCGGCAGCTCCGCCGGACGATCGGCCTCACCGGCCAGTACGCCTCGGTGGACGAGAAGCTGTCCGGCCGGGAGAACCTGTATCTGATCGGGCGGCTGCTCGACCTGACCCGCAAGGACGCCAGGCGCCGCGCCGACGAACTGCTGGAGCGCTTCTCGCTGACGGACGCCGCGAAGCGCCCGGCCGCCACCTACTCCGGCGGTATGCGCCGCCGGCTCGATCTCGCCGCCTCGATGATCGGGCGGCCCGCGGTCCTCTTCCTCGACGAGCCCACGACGGGCCTGGACCCGCGGACCCGCAACGAGGTGTGGGACGAGGTGCAGCGGATGGTCGCCGAAGGGGTCACCGTCCTTCTCACCACCCAGTACATGGAGGAGGCCGAGCGGCTGGCGCACGAGCTGACGGTCATCGACCGGGGCCGGGTCATCGCCGAGGGCGGGGTCGCCGAACTGAAGGCGAAGGTCGGCGGTCGGACGCTGCGGATCCGCCCGGCCGACGCGGCGCACCTGTCGGCGATGGCCGCGGCCGTGCGCGAGGAGGGCCTCGACGGTGTCGCGGGCGTCCAGGCCGTCCCGGACGAGGGCGTGCTCCACGTCCCGATCCTGAGCGACGAGCAACTGACCGCCGTCGTGGGGCTGCTGGGCGCCCGGGGCTTCGCCGTATCCGACATCGGGACCGAGCTGCCCAGCCTGGACGAGGTGTTCCTGGCCATCACCGGCCGGCAGGCCGCGTCCGTCACCGACACGATCCCCCAGGAGGTCGCGGCATGAGCGCCGCCACGTCAACCGCCCCCGCAACCGCCGACGACGACGGCCGGATCGGTCTGCGCGGCAATCTCCGGCACATAGGCGCGCTCGTCCGCCGCAATCTGCTGTGGATCCGGCAGGACCCGGAGTCGATGTTCGACGCCGTGCTGATGCCGATCGTCTTCACGCTGCTGTTCGTGTTCGTCTTCGGCGGCGCCATCGCCGGCAAGGGCAACCAGGACGCCTACGTCAACTACGTCGTGCCCGGACTGATGGCGATGATGGGCATGAACATCGCCATGGGTGTCGGCACCGGCTTCAACCAGGACTTCCAGAGCGGGGTGATGGACCGCTTCCGGTCCCTGCCGATCGCCAGGTCGTCCGTGCTCATCGCCAAGATCGTCGTCGAGATCGGCCGGATGCTGGTCGCCACCGCCATCCTGCTGACGGTCGGTTTCCTGCTCGGTCTGTCCGTGAGCGACGTCCCGGGTCTCCTGGCGGCGGTCGGACTGTCGATGGTCTTCGGCTCCTCGATCATGTGGATCTTCCTCACCATGGGCGTGACCATGAAGAACGCCCAGGCCATTCAGGGAATGGGGTTCCTGGTGCTGATGCCGCTGCAGTTCGGTTCCTCGATCTTCGCCCCGACCGGCTCCATGCCGGGCTGGCTGCAGACGTTCACCGACCACAACCCGCTGTCGTCGCTGGCGGACGCGGCCCGCGGGCTGATGAACGGGGGGCCCGTCGCCCACGACGTGTGGGTGACGCTGATCTGGTCGGCGGTGATCACCGCGGTGATGGCCCCGGTGGCGATCAGGAGGTTCCGGACGAAGTCCTGAACTGCCGGCTCCGGTCGTGCACGAGGGCGGTGGCCTCCTCCAGGGTGAGGGCGCGGCCCTCGGCACGCCGGGCGGCGAACGCCGCGTCGCCGAGCAGGGCGCGGACGACCCGCTCCGTGCGGTCGCGGTTCTCCCGCTCCAGGGCGCTCACGGCGACGTGCCCGGCCGGCTTCACGTGCTCGTACGCACCGAGCAGCCGTGCGGCGTCGTGTGCCGGCTCCGGGCCGAGTCCCGCCAGCGCCTCGGCCGCGGTGAGCAGTTGGATCGCGGGCATGTGCGGCGCGACCATGGCCGACAGCGGGGTCAGGGCACGCTCCAGTGCCTGGCGCACGTGGACCAGGGCGTCCTCGTACCGGCCCTCCAGGCAGTCGAGCCAGGCGACTCCGCCCAGCCGGAGGCCGTCGAAGAGCGCCAGGGCCGGCGCCGCGAACTCCCGTGCCAGCAGGTCGAACTGCTCGCGGGCCTCCCGGACACGGCCCCTGCGGCCCAGGCTCAGGGCCAGGATGAGCCGCGCGGCGGGCACGACCTCGACCGTCGCGCCGTCGCCGGCGCCGGCGAGGACGTCCCTGAGGATCTCCTCGGCCTCCTCGCCCCGGTCGAGTTCGTCCAGGACGCCGGCGAGCCGGGCGCGCAGGATCGGCACCTGACCGCGGGCGCCCAGCCGCTCGGCGCGGTCGATGGCCTCGGTGAAGTCGTCGGCGGCGAGCTCGAACTCGCCCCGCCGCTCCCGCGCCTCACCGCGCGCCGAGAGCGCCTCCGCCGCGCCCCACAGGTCCCCGAGCCCTTCGAAGATCTCCAGGCTGCGGTCCGCGTCGGCGCTCGCGTCACCGGCCCATTCGGTGCGGTTGGCCAGGACGTTGGCGCGCATCTGGAGCGCGGCGGCGAGCGACCAGGTGTCACCGGACGCCTCGCAGCCGCTCACGGTCTCGTCCAGGACGTCGCGCAGCCGCTCGGCGTCCCCGACGAGCACCAGGGCGAAGAACCAGAGGCTGCCGGGGAACCGGCAGGTCTGCGGCAGCCCGGGCCGGTAGACCTCGGCGACCCGGCCGAGCCACGCCAGCTGCTCCGGGGTCGTCCAGTCCTCCATCCCGTGCTCCATGCTGGCCATCGCGATCAGCCGCACCCCGCGCCGCGCCTCCAGCCGCAGGGCGGGCTCCAGCGGCGGGGCGGCCCCGGTGACCGGGGTGTGCAGGGGCGGGGCGGGGGCGGCGGGCGGGGCGAACGGGTCGGGGCCGAGGGCGGCGACGGCCTGCGCCCAGTGCCGCGCGTCGGCCCGCATGTTGCGCATCTGCCAGTACCAGGCCAGGGACAGCACCAGGCACAGGGACTCGTCCTCGTCGGATGCGGCGACCGCCCGGCGCAGAGCGGTGCGCAGATTCTCGTACTCGCGCTCCAGCCGGGCGACGGCGGCGTTCTGCTCACGGCCGCGGAGCAACGGCTCCGTGCGGCGGGCGAGTTCGCGGTAGTGCGTGAGATGGGCCCGCTCGGCGTCCGCGCGGTCACCGGCCGCGTCGAGTTGTTCGGCTGCGTACTCGCCGACGGTCTCCAGCAGCCGGTAGCGCATCCCGCCGTCCGCCGAGGGCTCCGCCATGACCAGCGACTTGTCGACGAGCGCGCCGAGGACGGTGAGTACGTCCCGGGCGTCCACCGGGGTGCCGGGGGCGCCGCCGGACGCCGGCGCAGCGGAGCCCGAGGCGGGCGGGGCGGAGGCTGCCCCACCGGAGGCGGCCCGCGGATCGGCGGAGTGCGGCACGACGGCCCGCGGATCGGCGTCGGCGCGAGGTACCGCGGCAACGGGCCGCTCGTCGTGGGCGCCGCCCGCGGCCGACCGCGGGCCGGGACGCTCGGGGTGCCCGCCCTGCGTGGCGCAGACCGCTTCCGCCGCGGGGAGGTCGCAGCCGCGGGCGAACACGGACAGGCGGCGCAGGACGGTGCGTTCCGCCGGGTCGAGCAGGTCCCAGGACCAGTCGACGACCGCGCGCAGCGTCTGCTGGCGCGGCAGGACCGTACGGCTTCCGCTGGTCAGCAGACGGAAGCGGTCGTCGAGACGGTCCGCGATCTGCCGCGGGGTGAGCATGCGAAGGCGCGCCGCGGCCAGTTCGATGGCCAGCGGCAGTCCGTCGAGACGGCGGCAGATCTCCTCCGCGGCCCCGGCGTCGTCCCCGGCCCGGAAGGCGGGGTTCGAGGCGGCGGCCCGGTCGGCGAACAGCCGCAGCGCCATCGGGTCCGGCAGCGGGCCGACGGGGCGCACCACCTCCCCCGGCACGCCCAGCGGTTCCCGGCTGGTGGCGAGCACCGTGAGCCCCGGGCAGCCCTCCAGCAACCGCTCGGCGAGCGTCGCCGCCGCGGCCACGACGTGCTCGCAGTTGTCGAGGACGATCAGCATGCGTCGGCGCGCGCAGTGCTCGACGAGCCGCAGCAGCGGATCATCGCCCTGACGTTCGGACGCGACCCGCAGTTCCTCCGCCCGTGCGCCGCGCAGGACGGTCTCACGCGCGCCGAGCCCGGTGAGGACGGCTTCGGGCACGCTGTCGGGGTCGCCGACGGGCGCGAGCTCCACGAGCCAGACGCCGTCCGGGTACGCGCCGGACACCCGTTCCGCCGCCTCCTGCGAGAGCCGGGTCTTGCCCGCCCCTCCGGTGCCGAGCAGGGTCACGAGCCGCGCCGCGGCGAGGTCCTCGCGGATGGCGTCGATGTCCGCCTCCCGCCCCACGAAGCTGGTGAGCCGGGCCCTCAGATTCCCGGTACGGGCACGGGAGTCCGCAGCATCCGACGCGGGCGCGGAGGACTGGGCCGATGACGAGGCCGGGGCCGGGGCGGGCGGGGCGGCGGAGCCCGGGACGGAGGAGGCGGCACCCGCCGGCCGATGGGGGCCAGCGGTGCGGGGGTCGGGTGCGGCCGGCTGCGGCCGCAGCAGTTCCGCGTGCAGGGCGCGCAGTTCGGGCCCCGGATCCGTACCCAGCCGGTCGGCGATCCGGCGCCGCACGGTCCCGTAGGCCGCGAGCGCCTCCGCCGTACGGCCGGCGGCGCGCAGGGCGCGGATGCGCAGGGCCTGGAGCGGCTCGTCGAGGGGATGCCCGTCGCAGAGCCCGGCGAGCTCCGCCAGTGTCTCCTCGGCTCGGCCGAGTGCCAGGGCGGCCTCCAGCCGGGCACGCCGGGCGGCGAGCAGCCGCGCCTCCCAGCGGGCCGCCTCGGCCGTGCGGTCCGGCAGATCGGCCAGCACCGGGCCCCGCCACAGCCCGATCGCCTCGTCGAGCAGTTCCACCGCCTTGCCGGGGTCCCCGCCGGCGAGCGACCTCGCGCCCTCGGACGCGAGCCGCTCGAACCGGTGCAGGTCGATGTCCTCGGGCCCGGCACCCAGCCGGTAGCCGCCGTCCGCGGAGAGCACCGCGCCGTGCCCGAGTACCCGCCGGGTCCGTCCGACGAGGGCCTGGAGCGCGCCGACCGCGTCGGCGGGGGCGTCGCCGTCCCACACCTCTTCGACCAGCACCCCGACGGGGACGGTACGGCCGCCGCGCAGGGCCAGCACGGCCACCAGCGCGCGCAGCCGCGGACCGCCGAGCGCGGCGGGGCTGCCGTCGTCGTGGTGGGCCCTGGTGGTGCCGAGTACGGAGTAGCGCACCCGCCCATTCTCCGTGACGCCCGCACCGCTCCCGGCACGGTTCGGGCAGCGCGGCGGAACTCCCGCCCCGTCCGGGACGTTCTGGCCGTGCCGCCTGTACGGTCGGCATGCGGATCCGCCGATCACCCGTCCGCCGATCACGCACCAGCCGATCACGCCCCGGGAGCGCCATCGATGACCTCGGCCACCACCCGCACCAGCGACCGGAGGATCTCGCCCGTCTTCCTCGGCATCGCCTCGATCATGGCGGTCACGGGCTGGGCGGTGTGGACGGACTTCGCGAACAGCCCGGGCGTCGCGGTGTTCCTGTTCGTCACGGCCGCGTGGATCGTGTCCCTCTGTCTGCACGAGTACGCGCACGCCCGCACCGCCCTGCACGGCGGCGATCTCACGGTCGGCGCGAAGGGCTATCTGACGCTCAACCCGCTGAAGTACACGCATGCGGTGCTGAGCATCGTGCTGCCCGTCCTGTTCGTGATCATGGGCGGTATCGGTCTGCCCGGCGGTGCGGTCTTCATCGAGCGGCACCGCATCAAGGGCCGCTGGAAGCACAGCCTGATCTCCGCGGCGGGCCCGCTGACGAACGTCCTGTTCGCGGTCGTGTGCACGGCGCCCTTCTGGCTCGGCGCACTGGAGGGGGTGCCCCTCGGGTTCCGCTTCGCCCTGGCGTTCCTGGCGCTGCTCCAGGTCACCGCCGCGATCCTGAACTTCCTGCCCGTTCCCGGCCTGGACGGGTACGGGGTGATCGAGCCCTGGCTGTCGTACCGCTTCCGGCGTCAGGTGGAGCCGTTCGCTCCGTTCGGGCTGCTGGCGGTCTTCGCCGTCCTCTTCATCCCCGAGGTGAACCACGCGTTCTTCGACGGGATCTTCGCCGTGATGGACGCACTGGGGGTGTCCCGGGCGGAGGTCGCCTGCGGCCAGGACCTGTACCGCTTCTGGACCGAGCAGTACCCGGAGTGCACGGCGCTGCTCGACCGGTAGCCGGCGGCCCCTCGCCTGCGGCGGGGCGCGGGCGGGCGCGTGGTCAGGAGGTGGGCGTCGTGCGCGCCTTGCCGCGGCGGATGTAGTAGATCGCCATGTTCGAGGACACACCGGCCAGCAGCACCCAGACGATCCCCAGCCAGCTGCCCTCGACGAAGGAGACGACCGCCGCGGCGACGGCGAGCACGCAGATGATCAGGGCGTAGATGGCGAGGCGGGGCATGGGGGTCGGCTCCTGTCCGGTCACGGGTGTTCCGGACCAGTGTCCCCCATGCCCGTACGGCGCCGGGTACGCGGCACCCGGACCGCCGGAGGCCGGCCCTGGCCGGGCCCGGGTCCACGGCCGGAAGCCCTCGGGCCGTCGGCGGACGCGGGTGACCCCGACGTCGCCCGGGCACCGGATCGGACCGCGACCGCGTTCCCGGTTCGGGCGCGGACGGGCGCCGGCTCAGACGTCGGTCACGCGCAGGCCCGCGTGCGCCTTGTAGCGCCGGTTCACGGAGATCAGGTTGGCGACCAGCGACTCGACCTGGTGGGCGTTGCGCAGCCGGCCGGAGAAGACCCCGCGCATGCCGGGGATGCGGCCCGCGAGGGCCTGCACGAGGTCCGTGTCGGCGCGGTCCTCGCCCAGCACCATCACGTCCGTGTCGATCTCCTCGATCGACTCGTCCTGGAGCAGCACCGCGGACAGGTGGTGGAACGCGGCGGTCACCCGGGACTCCGGCAGCAGGGCCGCCGCCTGCTCGGCGGCGCTGCCCTCGGCCGGCTTGAGCGCGTAGGCGCCCTTCTTGTCGAAGCCGAGCGGGTTCACACAGTCGACGACCAGCTTCCCGGCGAGCTCGGAGCGCAGCGCCTCCAGGGTCTTGGCGTGTCCGTCCCACGGCACGGCCACGATCACGACGTCGCTGCGCCGCGCGCACTCGGCGTTCTCGGCGCCCTCGATGCCGAGGCCCAGCTCGGCGGCGGCGGTCTCGGCGCGCTCGGCGGCCCGGGAACCGATGATCACCTTCTGCCCCGCGCGGGCGAGCCGGTAGGCGAGGCCGCGGCCCTGGTCCCCCGTACCGCCCAGGACGCCGACGACCAGGCCGGAGACGTCGGGGAGGTCCCACGGGTCCTTGGCTGCGGGCTTCGGAGCGCTGGCGTTGTCTTGAGAAGTCATGATCCGACCTTACTCGCAGGTAGCACGGCGGGCCGTCCCGTACGGGTGGACCGTTGACGAACCGCGGGCAGCCGCCTCGCCCGTGGGGCAGGATGCCCGGCCATGGATGCCGTACGCGTCGCGCTCTTGCGAGAAGTCCTCGCCGGGACCGAGTGGCCCGCGGCCAGCCGGCGGTTCGCGGGGGCGCTGCGCTCCTCGGTCGTTCCGCAGGGCGGCGGACTGCTGCTGGTGGGGACGGCCGAGTACGAGCCGTGGCACCTCGCCGCGCACCTGGTGGACGAGGCTGCCTGGTCCGGGCAGCCCGAACTGGCGCCCACGCTGGTGCGGCACCGGGTGCTGCCGGGGGACCCGGCGCACCTCGCCGTCGGCCTCGGCCGGGTGGCGGCGGCCGGGCGCGGGGAGACGCTGCTGGTGGTGGCACCGCAGCGGCCGGACGCAGGGCTCCTGGAGCGGGTCCACGACGCGCGGCGCTCCGGGGCGACGGTGCTCTCGCTGGACGCGGGCGATCCCGAGGTGCTCGGGCTGGCGCACGAGGCGCTGACGGTGCCCGGGTCGGCGGAGGTCGACCTGGACACGGTGCAGCACCTGGTGAGCGCGGCGGCCGGCGAGAACGTCCTCCCGTCGCCCGGCCCGCGCGGCCGCCGACGCCTCCGCGACCGTCTCGCCCGGCTGGCCGACCAGCTGACCGCGCCGCCGCCCGCGCGCTGGTGAAATTCGGTTGCCGCGACCGTCCCGCCCACCGAGCATGGCCGGACGTGGCATCACGACTGCGCGGCTCGCTGCTCCCCGACCTCTCGCCCTGGCGCTCCTCACGCGACTTCCGTCTGCTGTGGGTGCAGGGGCTCATCGCGTTCTTCAGCAGCTTCATGGCGATGGTGGCGCTGCCGCTGCAGATCAAGGACCTCACGGGCTCGCCGCTCGCGGTCGGGATCATGGGCGCCGTGGAGCTCGTGCCGCTGATCGTGTTCGGGCTGTACGGGGGCGCGCTCGCCGATGCGGTGGACCGGCGCAGGGTGCTGGTCCTCACCGAGGGCGGCATGGCCGCGATGGCCACGATCCTGCTGGTCAACGCGTTGCTGCCGACGCCGGCGCTGTGGCCGCTGTACGTCGTCGCGGCCGGTGTCTCCGCGCTCGCCGGTCTGCAGCGCCCCGCCCTGGACTCCCTGACGGCCCGGATCGTGCCGCACGACCAGCAGACCGCGGCGGCCGCGCTCAACGCGCTGCGCTGGCAGCTCGGCGCGATCGCCGGGCCCGCGCTGGCCGGGCTGGTCGTGGCGTACGCGGGACACGCGACGGCATATACCACGACGGCCGTCGGCTTCGTCGTCTCCGTGCTGCTGTGTTCCCGGCTCTCCCCCACCCCGCCCGCGCACGACGCCGAGAAGCCGTCGCTGCGCGGCATCGCGGAGGGCGCCCGGTACGCGTGGAGCCGGCCGGTGCTGCTCGGCACGTACGCCGTGGACCTGGCCGCGATGTTCTTCGCGTTCCCCAACACGATCTTCCCGTTCCTCGCCGACGAACTCGACGCGGAGTGGTCGCTGGGGCTGATGTACGCGGCCGGGTCGGTCGGCTCGCTGCTGCTCAGCCTGACCAGCGGATGGACGTCGCGGGTGCGCCGGCACGGCCTGTTCGTGGTGTTCGGCGCCGCCGGATGGGGGCTGGCGGTCGCCGCGGCCGGCTGGTTCACGAACGTCTGGCTGGTGCTGCTCTGCCTCGCCTTCGCGGGCGCCGGCGACATGCTGAGCGGACTCGGCCGCTCCACCATCTGGAACCAGACGATCCCGGAGTCCCTGCGAGGCCGCCTCGCCGGCATCGAGGTGCTGTCGTACAGCGTGGGGCCGCAGCTGGGCCAGGTGCGCGCGGGCGCGGTGGCCGGCTGGACCGGCACCCGGGCGGCGTTCTGGAGCGGCGGGCTGCTCTGCGTGGCCTCGGTGGGCCTGCTGACCGCGGCGCTGCCGAAGCTCGTCACCTACGACGCCACGACGGACGAGGACGCCCTGCGCCGCCGCGCCCAGAAGGAGGGGACGGCGGCGGAGGCGGCGGTGTGACGGACGGCCCCGCGGACGGCCTGCACCCGGCGAGCCGGTGGGACGGCTCCGCGAACGGCGGACCGAAGCGCGGCCCGGGCGCACGGCCGGCGGCTCGAAGGGACGGCCCGGCGCGACGCACGGCCGGCGACTCCGGGCGGCGCACGGCCGGCGCCCTCGGCCGGCGGCGCGGTACGCCGCGCGGTCAGTCGGTGGTCTCGCCGCCACGCGGCGCGTCGTGCCACCGCGGGTCGTTCTCCCACTCGAGGTTCCGCTCCCGCGCGAGTTCCATCGCGTGCGTGGCCTCCTCGCGGGTGGCGTACGGACCGAAGCGGTCCTTCGCCGGGCACTCGGGCCCCTCCTCGACCTTCTTGTGCTCCAGGCAGTAGTACCACTCGCCCGGCTTGCCCACCGTGCGCTTCTTGAACAGGGCCATCGTCGGCTCCTTCCTCTGACCCATGCTGCCCCGACGTCTTCCCCTTCGCCCGGGGACGACGCCTCACCCGGCGCCCCGGGACGCCGGGAACCCCCGGTTAGACTCGCTGGCATGTCTGGCCAGTCGCTGCTCGTACCAGGGAAGCTCTCTCCCACCCGTTCCGTACCCGGAAACATCCGGCGCCCCGAGTACGTCGGGAAGCCCGCCCCCAAGCCGTACACCGGGCCCGAGGTCCAGGACGCCGAGACGATCGAGCGGATGCGCATCGCGGGCCGTATCGCCGCTCAGGCGATGGAGGAGGCCGCGAAGCTCATCGCCCCGGGCGTGACCACGGACGAACTCGACCGGGTCGCACACGACTTCATGTGCGACCACGGGGCGTACCCGTCGACGCTCGGCTATCGGGGCTTCCCGAAGTCGCTGTGCTCCTCGGTCAACGAGGTCATCTGCCACGGCATCCCCGACTCCACGGTGCTGCGCGACGGGGACATCGTGAACCTGGACGTCACCGCGTACCTCAACGGCGTGCACGGCGACAACAACGCCACCTATCTGTGCGGCGACGTGGACGAGGAGTCGAAGCTGCTGGTCGAGCGGACGCGGGAGTCGCTCAACCGCGCGATCAAGGCGGTCAGGCCCGGCCGCCAGATCAACGTCATCGGACGGGTCATCGAGTCGTACGCGAAGCGGTTCGGCTACGGAGTCGTGCGCGACTTCACCGGCCACGGCATCAACTCCTCCTTCCACTCCGGGCTGATCATCCCGCACTACGACAGCCCGCACGCGACGACGGTGATGCAGCCCGGCATGACGTTCACCATCGAACCGATGCTGACCCTCGGGACGCACGAGTACGACATGTGGGACGACGGCTGGACCGTGGTGACGAAGGACCGGAAGCGGACCGCGCAGTTCGAGCACACGCTGGTGGTGACGGAGACGGGCGCCGACATCCTGACGTTGCCCTGACGTGTTTCCCGGGTAGCGTTTTTACCGACAGGTCGTCGGGAACCAGTTGACTTAGGTAAGCCTAAGTAAGAGGATCCCACTGGTTCCCGTCCCCATCGGTCCCCGGAGGCCCGCCTTGGACACGCTGGACACGCCCTTCTCGACCCTGATCCGTGTCGCGTCGCACGAACAGCACACCGAGGCGGAGACGTCGACCTTCATGAGCGATCTGCTCGGCGGCCGGCTGGCGGTCGAGGCGTACGCGCGCTACACGGAGCAGCTGTGGTTCGTGTACCGGGCGCTGGAGGAGTCCGCGGGCGCGCTCGACGGCGACCCGGTCGCGGGGCCGTTCATCCGGCCGGAGCTGTTCCGCACGGCCGAGCTGGAGCGGGACCTGGCGCACCTGCGCGGCCCGGGCTGGCGCGACGACCTGCGCCCGCTTCCCGCCACTGCCGCGTACGCGGCACGGGTCGAGGAGTGCGCCCGCACCTGGCCGGCGGGCTATGTGGCCCACCACTACACCCGTTACCTCGGGGACCTCTCCGGCGGCCAGATCATCCGCGACAAGGCCGAGCGCACCTGGGGCTTCGCCCGCAAGGGCGACGGCGTCCGCTTCTACGTCTTCGAGCAGATCACCAACCCGGCGGCGTTCAAGCGGGGTTACCGGGAACTGCTGGACGCGGTGAACGCGGACGACCTCGAGAAGCAGCGCATCATCGAGGAGTGCAGGCGCGCCTTCGACTTCAACGGCGCCGTCTTCCGCGAGCTGGGACGGGAGTTCCCGCTCAGCGCGGCGTGAGGGCGGACTGACGGGCGGTGGCGGCCCCGCGTGATCCCGGGATCCGGTTCCTCGCGAGCCGGCACCCCCGCCACGCCCCGGCACCCCCGCCGCCTTCCCTGACAGTGGCCGCGCGAGCCGTCAGTGGCGCGCGAGCCGCACGCGGCCGCCGAGTTCGATCAGGCCGTCGGGGCCGGGAGCCGTCAGGATCTGGGAGCCGCTGCCCTGGGTGATGTTCAGTGCCCGTCCGAGCTGTTCGGTCAGCAGCAGCGCCGCCGCTCCGGTTGCCTCGTCCTCGTCGATGCCGTCGCCACGGCCGGGGAAAGCGCGGGCCCGGATCCGGCCCGCGGCCTCGTCCTCCCACGCCCACGCGTACGTCCATTCGCCGGGTGGGGGCACGTCCAGCGCCTCGACCTCGGCCGCCGAGCCGTACCGGCGCAGGGTGCGCGGCGGGGCCCACTCGGCGGGTGCGGTGATCCAGGTGAACTCGCCGTCGGAGCGCACCCATACCTCTCCCGCAGGCGGGTTGACCGCTTCGAGGTCCAGCAGCCAGGCCACCCCGACGAGCGGGTGGCCGGCGAACGGCAGGCGTGCGGCCGGGGTGTAGATGTCGACGACGCCGCGCTCGGGGTCGTCGACGAACACGGTCTCGCTGAAGCCGAGTTCGGTTGCGAGCGCCTGGCGGGACTTCTCGTCCGGGTACGGCCGCCCGTCGCGCACGACGCCGAGGGCGTTGCCGTGGCGGCCGTCGCCGGAGCAGAAGACGCGCAGGACGTCGAGGCCGCGGGGTCGTTCGTGTGTCACCCGGGCATTCAAGCATCCCCGTACGACACGGACCGGCAGGGCCGCGTCCACCGGCTCGGTGGCGGACGCGACCCTGCCGGGTCTTGAGGGGGCGTCAGCCCTGGGCGGCGGCGGACCGCGACGACGACACCGGCGCCGGCGGCGGCGATCGCGCCCGAAGCGGCGAGCAGCGCGCCCGCCGGGACCTCGGAGCCGGTGGTGGCGAGGGCTCCGCCGCCGCCCACCGAGCCGCCCGCGGAACCGCCGACCGTGCCCCCACCCGTGGTGGAGCCGCCGGAGGTGGAGCCGCCCGACGTGTCACCGCCGGAGGTGGAGCCGCCCGAGCTGCCGCCGGTGGTGGCGGGCAGTTCGGCGTCCGGGTCCAGCGAAAGGGCCACGGTCACCGGGTCGACGGCCGTGCCCGGCTGGTAGAACGGCTCGCCGTTCGGACCCGCGAACTGCGCGGCGCCGTCCTTGCTGATCCGCGACGAACTGCTCAGCGACGTCTACCGGCAGCCGGTCGAAGTGCTGCCCCACCCGCGTACCGGCACCCCGCTCGTCGTGCCGAAACGGGAGTTTCGACCCGCACTTGCCCCGCCCGGGGGGCGGTCACAGCGGTGCCGTGACCTCCTCTTTTCCGGTGCGCGGGGATGAGATCCGAATCACTGGACGGGCCGGTGCCACTCAGGTAAGGCTCGGTTAAGTTGGGCCCGCCTCAACGGCCTTGCCGCCGCGTCGGCACCCTGACCCGTCCCCGTCGCCCGTCCCCGTGGAGCCCGTATGCGACCCGCCCGCCTGTCCGTCGTCACCGCCGTCGCAGCGGTTTCCGCGCTCACCGCCGTCACGGGCTGCGCCGAGAAGAGCGACGCCAAGGGCGGCAGCGGTGCCATCGCCGTGACCGCGAAGGACGATTCCTGCGAGGTGTCGGTGAAGGAGTTCCCGGCCGGCCATGTCCGGCTGGACACCGACGTCGCCCGCGGCTTCGTACCGGTTCGGCGGAGCCTGGCCGCCGACGACCTCAACGAGTACATCCAGCACGTGGGTTCGGCGCTGTACGCGATCCCGCCGGGAGTCCGGGGACAAGGACGACTGGTGGGGCCGGGCGCTGTTCTCGTGAGCGGAAGGGACCTCCTGTGTTCGGCAACTATCTGATCGGGCTGCGCGAGGGGCTGGAGGCCGGACTGGTCGTCTGCATCCTCGTCGCCTATCTGGTCAAGACGGGCCGCAGGGACGCGCTGAAGCCGGTGTGGGCCGGCATCGCCGTCGCCTGCGGGGTGTCCCTCGCCTTCGGCGCCGCGCTCGAATTCGGCTCCCGGGAGCTGGCGTTCGAGGCTCAGGAGCTGCTGGGCGGCACCCTGTCGATCGTCGCGGTCGGCCTGGTCACCTGGATGGTCTTCTGGATGCGGCGCACCGCCCGGCAGCTGCGGGCCGAACTGCACGGGAGGCTGGACGCCGCGCTGCGGATGGGTACCGGTGCGCTGGTCGCCACGGCGTTCCTGGCGGTGGGCCGGGAGGGCCTGGAGACCGCGCTGTTCGTCTGGGCGTCGGTCCGGGCGGCCGCGGACACCGCCGGGTCCTCCGCACCGCTCGCCGGGGTCCTGCTGGGCATCGCGACGGCTGTGCTGCTCAGCTGGCTGTTCTACCGGGCCGCCCTGCGGATCAACCTGGCGAGGTTCTTCACCTGGACGGGCGGGATGCTGGTGGTCGTGGCCGCCGGTGTCCTGGCGTACGGCGTCCACGATCTGCAGGAGGCCCGCTTCCTGGACGGCCTCGCCGACAAGGCGTTCGACATCAGCGCCACCGTCCCGCCGGACAGCTGGTACGGCACGCTGCTGAAGGGCGTGTTCAACTTCCAGCCGAACCCGACCGTGCTCCAGGTCACGGTGTGGGCGCTGTATCTGGTCCCGACACTCACGCTGTTCCTCGCCCCGGTAGGGTTCGGACGGTCAGTGCGGGGCGGCGAGGAACAGAAGGCAACCGATGAGCAGGCTGGGTCGGGCGGCAACGGGGCTCGCGGCGGTGACGGTGCTGTCGCTGACGGCGAGCGGGTGCGTGACGGTGCACGGCGAGCTTGAGGTCGTACCGTCGGCGACGAATGCTGAGGCCGAGCAGGCCCTCCAGGACTTCACCGACGCCTACAACGCGGCCGACAAGGCCTACGACCCGGCCCTCGACGCCGGCCGGGTCACGGGCGCGCTGGGCGCGATCAACCAGGCGGGCCTGAAGGCCCGCAGCATCACCACGCCCGGCGGCAATCCGCGGCACCGCCCGCTGGAGCTGAGCGACACGACCTACCACATCCCCAAGAAGGCGGGCTGGCCGCGCTTCTTCGTCGCGGACGCCGACAGCAATCGGGACACCGACTCGGGCGACCAGGACAGCCGCTGGCTGATCGTGTTCGTCAAGAACAGCAACAAGCAGCTGTGGGAGGCCGCGTATCTGGCGATCCTCTCGCCGGGCGAGGTGCCGAAGTTCCGCACCGACCAGGAGGGCTGGGCGGAGCCGGTGGCCCCCGACTCCGACGTGACGGCCGTCGCCCCGCGCGATCTCAGCGAGGAGTACGCCTCGTACCTGCGGACGGGCAGGCCGCGGCACTTCGCCGACGGCGCGCACACGAGCGGCTGGCGGCAGGTGCGGGAGCAGAACGGCCGGCGGGCGGGGCTGAGCACGCAGTACGTCGACCAGGCACTGGACACCGGGGACTTCGCACCCCTCGGCCTGGCCACGCAGGACGGCGGGGCGCTGGTGTTCTTCGCGCTGCGCTACTTCGACCGGCAGACGGCCGCGCAGGGCTACCGGCCCAAGGTGAGCCAGGACGTGAAGGCGCTCCTGACCGGCGAGGTGAAGAGCACGCTCACCAAGGAGTGGGTGTCCAGCCAGGCGGTCACGGTGGCCCCGAAGGGCGCCGCCGGCCCGCCGGTGCGGATCATCAGCCGGCTGCAGGGAGTGACGGCGGCGCGCGGGTCGTAGCACCGCGCGGCCTGCCGGGCGCGCGAGCCCGACGGCACAGCGGACAGCGGTCCGGCGGGCGGGTGGTACGGCGGCGGGCGGTAAAACGGCCCACGGCACAGCCGTCCGCCGACTCAACCGCCAGGCGGCCCAACGGCTCGACGAACCGCCGGCCCGCGGCTCAACGGCTCGACGGCTCGACGGCTCAACGGCTCAACGGCTCAACGGCCAGGCGACCGAATGGTGGTCCGGATCGTGCTGCCCGGTCTCTTCCGCGTACCTGGAGCAGGCGTCGGCCAGCGCCTCCAGCAACGTCAGCGGGTCCGGCAGCGGATGCCCGGGGCCACGCACCCAGGCGACGCCGAGGTCACCGGGGAGCCGCGAGGGCGGTACGAGGACGTAACTGCCGCGGCTGTGCCAGCGCAGGCCCGGATGCTCGTCCATCGTCTCGGGATGGCAGTCGAGTTCGCAGGGCCACCACTCGTCCTCGTCCTCGGGCGTGCCGCGGGTGGCGGTGAAGAACAGCATCCGCTCTTCCCCGGACTCCGCGACGGGTCCGACGTCCGTGCCGTCCGCGAGCAGCCGCTCGAGTGCGGCCCGGCCGGCCGCCAGTGGGACGTCGAGGACGTCGTGGACCATGCCGGTGGCGGTGATGAAGTTCGCCTCGGGCTGGTCTTCCGCCCAGCGCTCGACGGCGGCCGGATCGTGTGTGGACTGGGTCTGCCAGGCGAACGAGACGGGGTGCCGGGCGGGGGTCGGACAGCCGATGCGCTCACAGGAGCAGCTGTACCCCGAGGGGTGCGCGGCGGGTGCGAGCGGCAGGCCCGCGGCGGCGGTGGCGAGGAGCTGGTCGAGGCGGTCCCGGGCGGCCGCGTCGCCGGCGTCCTCCCGTGAGCGGCGGCGCAGCCACTGCGGCAGCCGGTTCTCCCAGGAAAGCCTGCTCTCCGTGCCGCGGTAGCGGCCGTTACCGTCACCCATCTATCCCCTCACATCTCCCTGCTCGCCCCGGCTCGCGCGGGTGGGGCCGCGCGTCGGCACTGCTGCCATCGTCCCACCATCGGACGCGCCGGGCGGCCGCACCCCCCGATCGAGTGGCCGAACCGCCGGTCAGGGGCGGGGGCGAAGCCGCCCGGGGCCGCGAGCGAAGCCGGTCGGAGGCGCGGGGAGCGGGGCCGGTCAGGGGCGGGGGGCGAGGCCGTGGAGGGCGTACTCGACGACCTTGTCGGCGTAGTCGTGAGTCAGGGGCAGGGTGCGCAGCAGCCAGCGGTGTGCCAGAGGGCCGACGAGCAGTTCCAGGGCGATGCGGGGATCGATGCCGGGGCTCGCCTGGCCGGCGTCCTGGGCGGCGCGCAGCCTGTGCACGTACAGCCGGAGCTGCGGTTCGAGGAGCTTCTCCACGAACTGGGCGGCGAGGGCGGGATCCACGACGCTCTCGGCGGCGAGGGCGCGCGCGGGGGCGTCGTAGACGGGGGAGTTGAGCTCGTCGACGGTGGCTCGCAGGACGAGCTTCAGGTCCTTCTCGAGGTCCCCGGTGTCGGGCAGCTCGTACTCGCCCTGCGCGGCCTGCTCGGCGACGTCGAGGAAGGCCTCCAGGAGGACGGCGGCCTTGGAGGGCCACCAGCGGTAGATGGTCTGCTTGCCGACGCCCGCGCGCGCGGCGATACCCTCGATCGTCGTACGCGCGTAGCCGACCTCTCCGACGAGCGCGAGGGCGGCGTCGTAGATGGCGCGGCGGGAGCGCTCGCTGCGGCGTGAGGAGACGGGCTTCCTGCTCTCTGGCATGGGCTCAATCTAGCAACAATCGCGACGATACGTATCGTCTTGTTTCACATCAGGCGTACGTCTGATGAACCACCCGATCGGATCACTGCGCGAAAGCGCGCGAGGCCGCACCATGGCCTCACGCACAACCGTGCGCCCAGTCGTCCGGGAGGAGCCCGCATTGCCTCGTGACGCCAGATCCCGCCGCTACCTCATGTGCCCACCCACGCACTTCGAGGTGACGTACTCCATCAACCCCTGGATGGACCCCGGGAAGCCCGTCGACCTGTCGCTGGCCATGACCCAGTGGGAGGTCCTGCGCGACCGCTACCGCGCCCTCGGCCACACCGTCGAGCTGCTGGAACCCCGTGAGGACCTGCCCGACATGGTCTTCGCCGCGAACGGCGCCACCGTCGTCGACGGCCGGGTGCTCGGCGCACGCTTCGCCTTCCCCGAGCGGGCCGCCGAGGCGGACGCCCACCTCGGATGGTTCCGCGCCCACGGCTTCACCGAGATCCACGAGCCGGCCCACATCAACGAGGGCGAGGGCGACTTCGCGGTGACCTCGACGTACGTGCTGGCGGGCCGGGGCTTCCGGTCGAGCCCGCTGTCGCACGACGAGGCGCAGGAGTTCTTCGGGCGACCGGTGATCGGGCTCGATCTGGTCGACCCGCGCTACTACCACCTGGACACCGCACTGTCGGTACTCGACGACGAGACCGGCGAGATCATGTACTACCCCGGCGCCTTCTCACCCGGCAGCCGGGCCGTCCTCGCCCGCCTCTTCCCCGACGCCCTCATCGCCCGCGAGGCGGACGCGGCGGCCTTCGGCCTCAACGCCGTGAGCGACGGACGCCACGTCCTGCTGCCGCAGGCGGCCCTGGGCCTGTTCGAACCCCTGCGTGCCCGGGGCTTCGAACCGATCGGGATGGACACGGGTGAGCTGCTGAAGGGTGGCGGCAGCGTGAAGTGCTGCACCCAGGAGCTGCGCGCCTGACCCAGAAGGCGGGGGCGGTCCGCCGCCCCCACCTGCCCCGGCGGGACGTTGGTCGCGGGTGCCCGTGGCGGGTCGTCCACGGCGGGCGTGCACGGCGGTCGTCCACGGCGATCGTCCACGGAGAGCGTGCACGGCGGATGTCCGCGGCACGCCTCACGGAGTGCCGGCGTCCGCGCCCCCGCGCACCCATGAAATGTCACGCGCCACACAGCACGCGGCACACGGCACGTGTCACGCGTCGTCCGCCTCGGGCGGCGGCCAGGCCGCGCCCCAGGACGTGTCGCGGGCCTCGCGGTAGAGCGGGCCGTGGCGTTTGGTGACCGTGTCGCGATGGAGGGTGCCGTCGGAGGAGCACAGGTCCAGCAGTACCTGGCCCTTGCGGATCTGGGGCTTGCGCGTCACGCGGGACGGCGCCGGGGTCGCGGGAGCCCGGGTGGCGGCGACGTAACCGAACTTCTCGTCCTCGTAGGGCAGCGACCCGCCCTTCACCCGCCGGTGGATCGACGACCGGCTCACCCGCGCCGCGAAATGGCACCAGTCCGAGCCCGGCACGATGGGGCACCGTTCACTGTGCGGGCACGGCGCCGCCACCCGCATCCCCGCCTCCACCAGCAGGTCGCGCGCCGCGATGATCCGCTCGTAACCGTCCGGCGTGCCCGGCTCCACGACCAGGACCGTCTGCCCCGCCGCAGCGGCCTGGCGCACGACCGCCGCCCGGGTCGCCTCGTCGAGCTCCTTCAGCACGTAGGAGACCGTGATCAGGTCCGCCGGCTCCAGCCCCATCGACGCGCCGATCCGCGCCCGCTGCCACCGCGCGCCCCGCAGCGCCGGCGAATCGGCCGACTCCGCCAGCTCCCGGCCGAGCTCCAGCGCGGGCTCCGCCCAGTCCAGGACCGTGGTCCGGTGCTCCCCCTCCGGCCAGGCGTCGGCGACCGCCCAGGTCGCCGCGCCCGTACCGCCGCCGATGTCGGTGTGCGTCGCGGGCGTCCATCCGGGCGCCGCGGCACGGAACGCGCCGAGCGCGGACCGCACCGCCTCGAACGTCGCGGGCATCCGGTACGCGGCGTACGCGGCCACGTCCGCGCGGTCGCGCAGCACCGGCGCGTCGGTCGGAGTGTCCCCCCGGTAGCTGGCGATCAGGCGCTCCACAGCCTGTGCGGCGCGGCCCTGCGGCAGTCCGTCGAGAAGACCGGCGAGAGCGTCGGGGAGGGTCGTGTTCACCGGCGAATTCTAGGCATGCCTCCGCCCTCCGGGCCCGTGCGGAACCGGGACGGAACGAGGACACGACCGAACTACTTTGCGTACACGCTCAGTTGCTAATCTGACGGCCGTTGTACGAGGCAACGCTCATCGGGGGGACCATGAGACAGAGGATCGTGCGCATGGCCCTGGTGGCCGGCGTCGCCGTACTGGCCATGATCCTTCTGCTCGCCACCTGCGGCGGCGGAGGCGGGAAGGACGAGGGCCGCGGTGACCGGCCGAAGCAGCCGGTGAAGCGCGGCTCCGGCCCGGCCACCAGACTCACCGTCCCCGCCGTCTACGACACCGCCAGGGGCTGGGAGGTGCCCGACGCCTCACCGGACCACGCGCTCGCCACCCGTTCCGGGCTCATCGCCTACCTGGAACGGGTGAGGGACGACCGTTTCCGTCTGCGCACGCTGTACACCGGCATCGGGCGCCCCGGCTGGTCGGGCGAGCCCTTCTCCCCGCTGGCCGGTCCGGAGAACTTCCCGCGGCTGCTGTCCGTCACCAAGGACGACCGGCAGTTCTTCGTCGTCTGGTCGTACGGCAAGACCGGCCGCGGCTCCCTCGACCCCTCGGGCTCCTTCGTCTCCCTCGACGTGTACGACGCCCTCGACGGCTCGCGGCAGCGGGTGGAGGTGCCGTGGACCGGCGCGCCGACGGTCTCCGGGACCGGGCCCGGCATCCTCGTCGGCGACGGCGGCGCCCGCAGCGCGGTCGTCGATCCCGACAGCGGCGAGGTGTCCGTGGTTCCGCCCAAGGACCTGCGCCCCCCGAAGGGCTGCGGCACCTGCCGTCAGCTCACCGCGGTCCAGGGGCTGACGGCGAAGGGCCTGCTGGTCCGCGGGGCCCGGGAGTTCTGGGTGCGCGACGGCTGGTTCAGCCGCGACGTCGCCCCGCGCGGCGCGGACCGTGCGAACGGAATGCCGGTGTCCCTGGTGTCGGGGCGGCTGCTCGTGCGCTGGCAGAAGGCGAAGGGCACCAAGGCTGCCACCACCCGTGACCTCTGGGCCGTGCACGACGCCGCGTCCGGCAAGCCGCTCGTCACGGCCGAGTGCCACAAGCCGGCGATCGAGCCGGGGACCTACCCGCAGGCCGTGCTCTCCCCCGGTCTGCGCTATCTCGTCGCCGGGAACCTCGCCTTCGACCTGGATCAGCGCACCGGCCGCTGCTTCGAGGAACCGGACGGAACCCGTCCGCTGACACTGGCGACGGTCACGGACGCGGGTCTCGCCTACGGGGCGACCGACGCCCGCGGCCCGGCCGACGCGCTGTCCGGCGGAGGGGCGCCGCACGTCGTGGACCTGGCGACGGGCGTGCCCGAGCCGCTTCCCCCCAGTGTCCGGCTGCCCGCCGCGGAGGCGTCGGGCGTCGGCGTCTTCCGCTGGACGGACACCCGCGACCGGCTGCACCTGATCGGCTACGTCCGCAAGGACCGCCCCGCCGCGGCCCCCTGACTCCGCGGAGCGCCACCGCGCAACGGACGGCCGGCGCCCCGCCCCGCCGGGACACGGACGGCCGGCGCCCCGCCCCCGCCGGGACGCGGACGGCTAGTGCCCCGCCCCGCCGCGCTCCTCGTCGGCCGACGCCCGTACCGCCGGGTCCGGGCCCCGCCGCGCGTGCCACGGCCGGCAGAGCCCGAGGAAGCAGCCCAGCGCGCCCAGCGCGCACACCAGCTGGACGACGGCCATCGGCACCGCCGTCGCCTCGCCCGCGATCCCGACGAGCGGGGAGGCGATCGCCCCGACGAGGAAGGAGGACGTGCCGAGCAGCGCCGACGCCGACCCGGCGGCGTGCGGGGCGCGCATCAGGGCCTGGGCGTTCGTGTTCGGCAGGGTGACGCCCATCGCCGACATCAGGACGAAGAGCCCGGCGGCCACGGGGAGGAGTCCGGTCTCTCCGAAGACGCCGGCGGTGATCAGCAGCAGCGCGAGCGCCGCCAGCACGATCACGGCGAGGCCGAACCCCAGGGCCTTGTCCAGGCTGACCCGGCCCACCAGCAGCTTGCCGTTGATCTGGCCCACCGCCACCAGGCCGATCGAGTTGACGGCGAAGAGCAGACCGAACGTCTGCGGTGAGGCGCCGTAGAGGCTCTGGACCACGAACGGCGAGGCGGAGATGTAGGCGAAGAGCGCCGCGAAGGCGAGACCGCCCGCCAGCGTGTATCCGGTGAAGACCCGGTCGGCGGCCAGCGCGCGCATGGTGCGCAGGGCGTGGCCGACGCCGCCGCTGTGACGCCGCTCCGGGGGCAGCGTCTCGTGCAGCCACTTCGCCACGACGAGGGTGAGCAGCAGTCCGACGGCGGTGAGGACGTGGAAGACGCCGCGCCAGTCGGTGACCCGGAGGATCTGCGCGCCGATGAGCGGCGCCACGATCGGGGCCACTCCGGAGATCAGCATCAGCGTGGAGAAGAAGCGGGCCATCTCCACACCGTCGTAGAGGTCGCGCACGACGGCCCGGGCGATGACGATCCCGGCCGCCCCCGCCAGGCCCTGGAGCAGCCGGAAGGCGATCAGCATCTCGGCGCCGGTCGCGAAGGCGCAGGCCGCGGTGGCCGCCACGTACACCGCCATGCCCGCCAGCAGCGGCCGGCGGCGGCCCCACCTGTCGCTCATCGGGCCGACGACGAGCTGTCCCAGCGCCATCCCGGCCAGGCAGGCGGTGAGGGTGAGCTGGACGGTCGCGGCCGGTGCGCGGAGTCCGACGGTGACCTCGGGGAGGGCCGGGAGGTACATGTCCATGGAGAGCGGCGGGAGCGCGGTGAGGCCGCCGAGGACCAGGGTGACGAGCAGACCCGCCCGGCGCGCGGCCGTGACGGCGGCGGGTGGCACGACCCGGGCCGAGGACGTGGCCGGGGGCGGGGGCGGGGGCGGAAACGGGGCAGAGGCCGAGGCGGAGGGCGGAGACGGGGCCGGGGCCGGGGCCGGAACCTGCCCGGAAGCGGAGGGGGATATGTGCTCTGGTGAGGTCGGGCCGCTCTCCGGCATCAACAGCTCCTGTTCTGTTCGTCGCCCCTATGCTCTCAGCTCGTCCTGGCAACGACCGGTACTCGCTCCGTCCCGAGGCCACCGAGGTGATGCGGTGCCTGCGGGCCGGCGAGACGGAGTCCCCGCTCGTACCGCTGGACGGCACGCTCGCGGTGATGCGGACGCTCGACGCGGTGCGCGACCGGGTCGGCGTCCGCTACCCGCAGGAAGCCGGGAACCCGGAGGGAGTCGGGTACCTCCCGGATCAGGGGCGCGGCCCCGTCCCGGCCGGCGGCCCCGTCCCCCCCGCAGGACGAGGCCGCCACCCCGGTCACACCTGCTCGAGGCCCGGGTTGCCCGCCTCGGTGACGAAGGACGCGGCCGTGGAGACCGGCGCACCGGGCGTGGTCACCGCCGAGACCGTACGGAAGTCCGCTCGGGCCCGCTCGCTGGTGAGCGTGACCGTCACATAGCCGCGGCGGCCGTCGTAGAACCTCATGTGCGGGTTCGCCCGGGTCAGGTTGTCCCAGTTGGCGGGCTTCTCGGCACCGTCCTTGCCGCTGCTGACGGATGTGGCGACGAACTCCGTGCCGACTGTCCGCGAGGACGGGTCGTCGAAGTCCTCCTTCAGGTCGAACGCGTAGCCGACGTGGACGTCGCCGGTGAGCACGACGAGATTGTCGACGCCGGCGGCCTGGGCACCGTCGAGGATCCGCTGCCGGGAGGCGGGGTAGCCGTCCCAGGAGTCCATCGACAGCTTGAAGTCGGGCGTGGGGAGATTGCGCCGCCGGGCGAACGTGACCTGCTGCGGCACGACGTTCCAGACCGCGTCCGAGGCCCGCCAGCCGTCGAGCAGCCAGCGCTCCTGGGTCTCGCCCGTCATGGTGCGCGCCGGGTCCTCGGACTCGGGCCCGGGGGTCTGCCAGCCGTCGCCGTACGCCTGGTCGGAGCGGTACTGACGGGTGTCGAGGACGTCGAACTGGGCGAGCCGGCCGAACCGCAGCCGCCGGTAGAGCCGCATGTCCGGGCCGGCCGGCCGCTGGGGTCTGCGCAGCGGCTGGTTCTCCCAGTAGGCGCGGTACGCGGCGGCGCGGCGCAGCAGGAACTCCTCCGGCGGGACGTCGTTCTCGGGCGTCTCCCCCGCGTAGTTGTTCTCGGTCTCGTGGTCGTCCCAGGTGACGACGAAGGGGTGGGCGGCGTGCGCGGCGGCGAGGTCCGGGTCGCTGCGGTAGAGCGCGTAGCGCAGCCGGTAGTCCTCCAGGGTGACGGTCTCGCGGTTGAAGTGGGCCGGCAGGCGCCTGTCGGTGTAGTTGCGGGCGCCGCCGACGGCGTTGACGGCGTACTCGTAGAGGTAGTCGCCGAGGTGGAAGACGGCATCCAGGTCCTCGTCGGCGAGGTGCCGGTACGCGGTGAAGTAGCCGTCGTGGTACGCCTGGCAGGAGACGGCGGCGAGCTTCAGATCGGAGATCCGGGCACCGGCGCGGGGCGCGGTGCGGGTGCGTCCGACGGGGCTGGTCCAGCGGCCCGCGCGGAAGCGGTAGTGGTAGACGCGGTCGGGGTCGAGTCCGGTGACGTCGACGTGGACGCTGTGGTCGAACTCGGGGTGGGCGGTGATGTGCCCGCGTCTGGCGACGCGGGTGAAGCGGGCGTCGTGGGCGACTTCCCAGCCGACCTGGACCCGGGCGCTGGGCAGCCCGCCGCCGGGCTCGTACGGGCGGGGTGCGAGCCGGGTCCACAGCAGTACGGAGCCGGGCAGCGGGTCGCCGGACGCCACGCCGAGGGTGAAGGGGTCCTCGGCGAGTTTCCCGGTGTCGAGTTCGGCGGCGGCCGCGGTGCCGGCCGCCGGCAGGTTCACTGCGAACGCGAGCGCGGCGGCTGCTCCGGTGGCGGTCAGGAAGCGGCGGCGACCCAAGTGCCGCGCGACGGCGCGAAGTTCGCGCGTGTGCCGGTGTGCGGTTGTCATCTGGCCCTCCCCTTGCGGACGTTGTCACTCCGCATTTGAGCCGGGCCCGGCATCCCTGGATTGTCCGGTACACAACATCCGTGTGTCGGGCGGATGAGAACCGTGGCGGCAGGTCTGCCGTACGCTGCGGCGCCATGAACGCTGAACGGAGAAGTGCGGTGGTCACGGGCGCCGGCTCGGGCATCGGGCGCAGTGTCGCGCTGGCGCTGGCGGGCGCCGGCTGGGCACTGGCGCTGGCGGGCCGGCGGACGGGCGCGCTGGAGGAGACGGCTTCACTGACGGGCGGGGCGGACGTCCTCTGCGTCCCGACGGACATCACGTCCCCGGACGCCGTCTCGGCGCTCTTCGCGGCGGCGCGGGAGCGGTTCGGGCGCGTGGACCTGCTGTTCAACAACGCGGGCACGTTCGGCCCCGGCGGGGTGCACCTCGAGGACCTCCCCTACGAGGCGTGGCGCCATGTCGTCGACGTCAACCTGACGGGCTCCTTCCTGTGCGCCCAGGCCGCGTTCCGGGTGATGAAGGACCAGGATCCCCAGGGCGGCCGCATCATCAACAACGGCTCCATCTCCGCGCACGCGCCGCGTCCGCACTCGGTGGCGTACACGGCGACGAAGCACGCCATGACCGGCCTCACCAAGTCCCTGTCCCTGGACGGCCGCCCCTACCGCATCGCCTGCGGCCAGATCGACATCGGGAACGCGGCAACGGAGATGACGGCCCGTATGGAGACGGGCGCCCTCCAGGCCGACGGCCGCACCGCCCCCGAGCCGGTCATGGACGCGGAAGACGTGGCCCGGACGGTGCTCCACATGGCGGAGCTGCCCCTGGAAGCGAACGTGCAGTTCGCGACGGTGATGTCCACGACGATGCCGTACATCGGCCGGGGCTGAGGGAGGGCTCCGGCGGGCGCGGTCCGGGAGCCCGCGGCCGAAGGCCAGGGCCGGGGCTCCCGTTCGCGGCCCGCGGGACCCGGGATGGGCCGGGACCGGGGTGGGGCGGCGGGCCCACCGGGCGCCTCGGGGCGGGGCAAGTCGCCGCCGACGCGCTCGCTGTCGCGCGAGGCGCGGTGGCCGCCGGCGGACTCGACCCCGTGCACCTGCCGGAGCTTCGGCGGCAGCAGCTCCACCATCCCGTTCGCGGCCCGCGGGACCCGGGATGGGCCGGGGCCCTCGTATCGCGACCCGGCCCAACCCGCCGGGGCGGCCCGGGTGGGGCGACCGGGCCCGCCTGGGCGGCCCGGGCTCGGGCGACGCACGGGGGCGTCAACCCGCGGAAACAGCGCACACCCCCGCGGTGTTGGGTGCGGCATGAGCACCGACGCGCGCCCCGAAGTCCTGCGGTACACCGCGTTCTCCACCGACCCCGCCGGCGGCAACCCCGCGGGGATCGTCCTCGACGCCTCCGCACTCGCCGACGCCGAAATGCTGGCCCTCGCCGCCGAGCTGGGGTACTCGGAGTCCGCGTTCCTCGCCCCGCGAGGCGAGCGGGCCTTCAACGTCCGCTACTTCAGCCCCAAGGCCGAGGTCCCGTTCTGCGGTCATGCGACCGTCGCCGCCGCGATCGCGCTCGCGGAGCGCATCGGGTCCGGAGAGCTGGAGTTCGCCACCCGGGCCGGGACCGTCCCGGTAGAGGTCACCGAGCGGGACGGCACGTTCCGGGCCACGCTCACCAGCGTCGAGCCGAGTGTCGAGGGCATCGCCGGCGACGACCTCACCGAGGCGCTCGCCGCGCTCGACTGGACCGGTCCGGCGGACCTGGACCCGGCCTTCCCGCCCCGTGTCGCCTTCGCCGGCGCCCGCCATCTCGTCCTCGCCGCCGCGACCCGCGAGCGCCTGGCGGACCTCGCCTACGACGTGGACCGCCTGGAGGCCCTGATGCTCCGGCTGGACCTCACCACCGTGCAGCTGGTGTGGCGGGAGTCGGCGACCGTGTTCCACGTGCGCGATCCGTTCCCGGTCGGCGGAGTCGTGGAGGACCCGGCGACGGGCGCCGCGGCGGCCGCGTTCGGCGCCTATGCCCGCGAGCTGGGGCTGGTTCCCGAGGACGCCGAGCTCACCCTCCACCAGGGCGAGGACCTCGGGCGACCGGGCGAGCTGACGGTGACGCTGCACGCGGGGGACCCGAGGGTGCGCGTGAGCGGCGTGGGCACCCGCATCGGCTGAACCGCCGCGGCCTGGGGCCGGGCGGGACCGGCCGCACCCACTCCTCCCGCCTCCCGCCGCCCGCCGCCCGCCGCCTGCCCCAGCCCTGCCCGGACTCAGCCCTGCCCGACCTCAGGCCTGGCCGGTGTCGAAGCGCGCGATCTTCCCGTCCTCGACCGTGAACCGCCACGCCGTCCGCATCTCGCCCCATGCGTCATTGCGGTAGCGGACCACGAGGGAGCGCCCGCCGCCGGATTCGGACTCGACGTCCATGTGGCCGCGCGTCGCGAAGACCTCGCGGTCGGTCCACTCGGTGAGGTCCCGGTCCGAGCCGTCGTCGGACATGGTGGCCCCGGGTGCCAGCGCGGCCTCGAAGGCGGTTCGGTCGCCCGCGTTGACCGCCTCGACGAAGGCGCGTACGGCGGGATCGCTCAGCTGGTCGGGGCGGATGGTCATGGGAACTCCTCCGGTCGTGCGGCGTGAGGCGGTCGGGGCGAGCAGGCCCGTGGTCCCGGCCTCCACCGGGGCGGGCGCGCCCGTCCCACCCGTACACCTCGGGAGGTCCGGCACTCCGCACCTTGCGCCACTCGTGGCGCGTCACCGGCACGCACCCCGCTCCGGCTCCGGCTCCCGCACCGGCACCGGCTCCGGCCGGGAGGGGGTTCCCGGCCGGAGCGACGGGTTCCGGCGCCCCCGCGACACTCTCCCGATCCCCAGCCCTCAGCCCCCGGCCCCGGCCCCGGCCCCGGCCCCGCGGCTTCCTCCCCGTCCGCAGCCTTCCCGACCCCGCCCGGTCGGCCGGAATTGACCGATCCATGTCAATGATCTCCGTCGATGCGCTTGCATTCTGCGGAAGTTCCTGCCCCAATGACAAACGTCCCTGACTGCCCATCAGCCCCGAGCCGGGGCCGGTGCCCACGCAGGCAGCGGCGGTCGGCGACGGCATCCCGTGACCCCCACACACGAAGGCGGGACCCCCGATGAAGCACCGCACACTCGGCACAGGCACGGCCTTACTCACCGCGACGGCCCTCAGTGCGCTCGCCCTGGCGCCGGCGGCCGTCGCGGTCGAGCCCACGACAGCGACCCTGTCGTTCGACTGCGGCTCGTTCGGATCCGGCGAGGCGTCCCTCACGGCCACCCAGGACGGCACCGCGGCCACGATCACCCTGTCCACCTCGGCCATCACCTCCCCCTTCCCGCTCTCCGCCAACTCCGTCAGCTCGACCCTCACGCTGACCAAGAACGGCTCCGGCACCACGACGTTCACCGGCAACGCCAACCCGGCGATCCCCGCCGGCGGCGCGGTGTCCACCGGACCGCTGACCGGCACGGTCGCCGCTGGTGACAGCCTCGAGGCGACGTCCCTCAAGGTCGTCGTCTTCGGCATCACGGCGACCTGCAACGCCACCTCGCCGCAGAACCCCGGCCCGTTCGTCTTCTGACACACCCGCCGGCCCGGCGGTCGCCCCGAAGCGCGGTGTCACCGCCACTCCACCGACGGTGACACCGCCCGGCGGCAGTGTCGCCGCCCGCCCCGGCCCTCTCCCAGCCTTCCCGCGATCCACCCCGGCGCGCGTCCCAGCCTCCCCGGGACCGGGCCCGGCAGTGCTCCGTCGCCCTCCCGGCGCCCACCTCCACCCGGCGGCCTAGTATGAAATGCGAGGTACGGGCGCATTTGCCGGAAGGCAGAGGGAGGACGACCCGTGACTGCTGAGTCTCCGGCGCACGAGGCCACCCGTGGAGGCGTCCCCGGCGGCGCCGGCACCCCCCTGTACCTGCCGATCTCCGAGCACGGACTCATCGGCGACCTGCGCAGCGCCGCCCTCGTCGGGACGAACGGCACCATCGACTGGTACTGCTGCGGCCGCTTCGACGCGCCCAGCGTCTTCGCGTCGATCCTCGACGCCGAGAAGGGCGGCTGCTTCGAGCTGGCGCCGGACGTGCCGGCCCGGACGAAGCAGTTCTACTTCCCCGACACCAATGTGCTCATCACGCGCTTCTTCGCGGAGGACGGCGTCGGCGAGATCCAGGACTTCATGCCGATCGCCGACGACTCGCGCGAGGCCGACCGGCACCGGCTCATCCGCCGGGTGGTGTGCGTCCGCGGTTCGCTGCCTTTCCGAGCCCTGGTCGCACCGCGCTTCGACTACGGATCCCAGCCCCACACCATCCGCATGGAGGGCGACTACCCGGTCTTCGAGTCACCCGCGCTGAGCCTCTCGCTGACCTCCAGCGTGCCGGTCGAGACCGACGGCCGCGACGTGTGGTCGCTGTTCAAACTGCACGAGGGGGAGACCGCCGTCTTCGCCCTCGACCGGCTGGGCAGCGGCGCGTTCCCGCAGGCGTGCCCCACCACGACGGCCGAGGAGGCGTTCCAGGCGACGGTGCGCTACTGGCGGCGGTGGCTGTCCAAGTCGCGCTACCGCGGGCGCTGGCGCGAGATGGTGCACCGCTCCGCCCTGACGCTCAAGCTGCTCACCTACGCCCCCACCGGCGCGATCGTGGCAGCACCCACGACGAGCCTGCCCGAGCAGATCGGCGGGGAGCGCAACTGGGACTACCGCTACGTCTGGATCCGCGACGCCGCCTTCTGCGTCTACGCCATGCTCCGGCTGGGCTTCACGGACGAGGCGCAGGCATTCATGCGGTTCCTGACGGAGAACGTCTGCATCTCGTACGGCGACGAAGGCCCCTTGCAGATCATGTACGGAGTCGACGGCCGCCGTGAGCTGCCGGAACGCGAACTGCCGCATCTGGAGGGCTATCTGGGCTCCTCCCCCGTCCGTGTCGGCAACGACGCGGTGGACCAGTTGCAACTCGACATCTACGGCGCGCTCATCGACTCGATCTACCTCTACGACAAGTGGGGCGAGCCGATCTCCAGCGAGCAGTGGGACCACGTCTGCCGCATCGTCGAGTGGGTCTGCGAGAACTGGGACCAGCCCGACGAGGGGATCTGGGAGACCCGCGGCGGACGCAAGAACTTCCTGTACTCCCGGCTGATGTGCTGGGTGGCGATCGAGCGCGCCATGCGCATCGCGCGGCGCCGCGGACTGCCCGCCGACATGGTGCGCTGGGGCGGCGTGCGCGACGCGATCTACCGGCGGATCATGAGTCGCGGCTGGTCGGCCGAGCGCAACGCCTTCGTGCAGCACGAGGACGACAGCGTCCTCGACGCCGCCCTGCTGATGATGCCGCTGGCCAAGTTCATCTCCCCGACCGACCCGAAGTGGCTCCTGACCCTGGACGCGCTCGGCGACGAACTGGTCTCGGACTCCCTGGTCTACCGCTACGACCCGCAGGCCAGCCCGGACGGGATGCGCGGCGAGGAGGGCACGTTCTCGATCTGCTCGTTCTGGTACGTCGAGGCCCTGGCCCGCGCCGGCCGCCCGGACGAGGCGAGGCTGGCGTTCGAGAAGATGCTCACGTACGCCAACCACCTCGGCCTGTACGCGGAGGAGATCGGGCACACGGGCGAGCAGAACGGCAACTTCCCGCAGGCGTTCACCCATCTCTCCCTGATCAGCGCGGCCTTCATCCTGGACCGCGCGCTGGGCTGAGAGCACGCCTCCGGGACACGTCTGGGAGGCGCCGGAGCCGCCCTCGCTGAGATGGACAGGGAGGCCGGCGGCCTCGGGGGTTGCTGTGGCGGGCGAGGTGGTGGGCCCTCTGTGGGCCCGAGGACGTCGCCGGACCAACGCGACCAGGTGGAGCAGTGTTCAGGACGCAAGACCAGGGGAAACGCCCTGGTCAGGGCCATAATGGCAGACGAGTCGGGCTGTACGCCGGGTTCTGTCGCCCGGTGTTGCGGGATCAGGGGCAACTCGCTGCGGCCTCGGTGACGCCCTCGTGACCTGC
>NZ_FNHI01000023.1 GCF_900103455.1 Streptomyces wuyuanensis
GTTGGATGACATGTTACAACGGTGTCAGTGAGGCGCATTGGCAGCAACTGCCCGAACCTGCTGGAGGTGTTTTCACGATGTTGATGCGCACTGACCCCTTCCGTGAGCTGGACCGGCTGGCCCAGCAGCTGATGGGCCCGGGCACCTGGTCGAAGCCGTCGGCGATGCCGATGGACGCCTACCGCGAGGGCGACGAGTACGTGGTGGCCTTCGACCTCCCGGGCGTGGCCGCGGACGCGATCGACATCGACGTCGAGCGGAACATGCTGACCGTCAAGGCCGAGCGCCGACCGGTGGCGAAGGCCGACGACGTGCAGATGGAACTCTCCGAGCGGCCGCTGGGCGTGTTCTCCCGCCAGATCGTGCTCGCCGACACCCTCGACACCGAGCACATCAAGGCCGACTACGACGCGGGCGTGCTCACCCTGCGCATCCCGATCGCCGAGCGCGCCAAGCCCCGCAAGATCTCCATCGGCGTCGGATCCGGCCACAAGGAGATCTCCGGCTGAGCCGGACCGTCGAACGGCTCGAACAGCGGCGGAGGACGGGTACCTGGTCTCCCCTTCTCCCGTCCTCCGCGCGCCCCAATGAACGAGGAAAGGGGTGCGGCCGACGTGGCCCTGCGATGCGAAGCGTTCCTCGACCGGGTGAAGGAACGCGGCGAATACGGCTCCCTGCACGAGGCCGAGCGCGCGGCCCGCGTGGTGCTCGCCCTGCTGGGCGCACACCTGGTCGGCGAGGTACGCGCCCAGCTCGCCGCGCGTCTGCCGGAAGGCTTCGCCCTGATCCTTCTCAACCCGCTGCAGAGCGCCGAGCCGCTGTCACCGGAGCGGTTCGTCCGCGCGACCGCGGCCTGGATCGAAGGAGCCACCGAACAGACCGCGGCGTGGGACGCCAGCGCCGTCCTCAGCACCGTCGCCGACGCCGCCGGCGACGACCTGCTGAGCCAGATCCTGCTCCAGCTCCCCACGGGCTACGACCTCCTCTTCGGCCGCCCCCAGCCCACCTGAACACGCCTCGGTGACCCCAGACCCGCCACCATGATCCTGGTGACAGAAAGGCAACCATCCAAGTGATGTCCGACCAGAGCGCACCATCCCAGCACTCCTATGGCAGGGCCTATGAGCAGATGCTGGAGAAGGTCCGCTACGACGGCGCGTACCCCACCCGTGAGAAGGCCGAGGAAGCCGTCCGCCTGGTCCTCGCGGGACTCGGACGACAGTTGACCGGCGACGAACGCGTCGAACTGGCCGCCCGCCTCCCCTTCGAAGCCGCACGCATCCTCACCGCGCAGATCCCCGACACCCAGCCGATGACCGGCTGGAACTTCGTCAAAGACCTCGCTGCCCGCACCGGCGCCTCCCTGGCCACCACCCGCTGGGACACCGGATCCGTCTTCTCCGCCGTCGCCTCCTGCGCAGGCGCCGAGCTTCTGAGCCGCATCCTTCAACAGCTCCCTTCCGGCTACGCGCTGCTCTTCGGCCGCGCCGAACTCACCCACGCCGCATAGAGAGAGTCGGCCCGCGCCCGTTCTCGGATCCGCTCCTGCCGAGGCTCCAGCTCCTCGACCCGCACCGCGTCCTCGCCGAGGGCCCGACGCGGTGGCGGGCCGACGAGGCGGATGTTTCAGGCCCGCTCGGCAAGGAGGCGTTCGAGGGGCTGCCAGTCACGTGGCCCGCGGGTACCAGGGAGTGGGTGAGAGTGAGCCACTCGCGGGGCGACGACGCGGAACACGGCCCGCACCGCAGGGAGGGCCGAACTGCAGCGGCATGCAGTGGGCGCCGCCTGGCCCGTCCGCGGGCCAGGCCCGCCCGTTGCCCGCGCCGACCCGCACGCGGGTGCCGGAGGAGGTCTCTCTCCGCGCACCAGGTGATGCCGAACATGTTGCCGGGTCCGGGTGGAACGAGATCCCCATGCACCCGAGCATGCAGCGCTGCTACCGGCCGGCCGGGCCCACAACCGGGCCGTGTTCCTCGTACGCTCCCGTTCCCGCGCGGCTTCGCGCTCGGCCCTCCAGCCCACGCCGCGCCCGCTCGACACAGCGGGGGCCGACGAAGCCGGTCGCCCACCGCAGCGCTGTGCCGGCCCACGGGCTTTGGTGAGGTGTGCCGCTGTCAGCTCCCGGCTCCGCCCCTGAGATGTTTGCTGGTTGTGTCCAGGTTTCCCGGGCGAGTTCACGACGGCGGCCGGAACGCGTCCGTCACGTCGGTCACCGCCAGAACGTGCGCGGCACCGGCCCGAGCGGCCTCGCCAGAGGCCTCCGTCCAAGGCACAACGAAGCCCATGCGGCGGCCTCCGATAACCGCCCATATGCTGCGATCATGACCACAGGGCCGCATCAGGGAACCGACATTTCCGCCGAGCTCGAGATTCTGCTGGGCGGCATGGGGCTGCCCATCGTCGGCACCACGGACCGGGCCCAGGCCGTCGGTCTCCTCGTCAATCCCGCCGGAAACAGGGCTGCCACCGTCGAGTGGCTCGCATCCACTGCCGTGCGAAACGCTGCAGCGTGCGAACACCTCGAAGGAAGGGCGGAAGGCCGAGCCGCACTCTTCCACAGCACCACGCGTGCCTACGTGCACCGCGCGATCAGCGGTGTGCTTGAGGAATTGGGGTACTCGGTGTCACACACGCCGGCCGGCTTGCGCGTCGAAGGATCGCCCGATGTGTCAGGGAGAGAAACGGCCGCCAGTATCGTCGCAGCCTCGCCTGTCGCCCCGTACACGACCCCAGGCCGGGCACCCGGCCTGGGGTCGTGCACCCCATAGAACTTTCCTCCCCTCGGCCAGCCCGGCATCCTCGAACACGCCCGCCAACACCCTGCCCGGCCGCACCCGTCCCGCTTGATCCGTTTCAATCCGTTCACGTTGCCCTCGCCCTTGCCCGAGTCCCACCCCAGCGTGAGCCCGGCCGCAAGGCATCGAAGTCCCGGCGCAGTCCGCGGGCAGGCTGCCCATCGGCTTCAGCGTGGTGCCTTCGGCGCTGGTGAGCCAGTCCTCGAGGTCGCGCCCGCGGGCGCTCGCACATCATCCGAGCGAAGGCGCGCACGCAGTCGGCGACTGGCTCCGGCTCCGGGCAGCGTGCCAGAAGGTGCGGGGCTCATGGCCCGGCCACGACCCTAGCCGCCGACGGTTAGCCAGCGAGATGCAGCTCCACGATGGCTGCCAAGAGGTGAGGACCCCCGACCTGGCAGCAGCAGGGCCCTCGGCGTGCTTCTGTGGGTGACGGAGATGCACACGTCGCCACCGTCAACGAAGCACCGACGTCCCGGGACACGCTCGGATACGCGAGCGGCCGCGGAGAGCGGGCAGCGCACGTCAGAGGGGCCCTGGGGGTGTCGGCCCGGCACTGATCGCCACTCGCCACCCTGTGCCACACGCCCCCCTCAGCCAGCCGCCGCAAGCCCCGGCGCTCCGGGGCAAGAGCGCTCCCCGCGCTACAGCGGAGCGTGGCACGGGTATGCCGGCGCCGCGGAAGTGGGGAATGACCTGTCCCGACCACCCAGGAGCGTTGCAGGTCTCAGCTGCCTTGGGCTTCAGGGGGCGGACTCGCCGATTCGGCGGCGCGACGGTATGCGGCGTTGAGACGCTGGGCTTCCTCGAGCTGGTCTTCGAGAATGATGATGCGGCAGGCGGCCTCGATGGCGGTGCCCTGATCGACGAGCTCGCGGGCGCGGGCGGCGATACGCAGTTGGTAGCGGGAGTAGCGGCGGTGACCGCCGGCGGAGCGGAGCGGAGTGATCAGGCGGGCTTCGCCGATGGCGCGGAGGAAGCCCTGGGTGGTGCCGAGCATCTCGGCGGCCCGGCCCATGGTGTAGGCGGGGTAGTCGTCGTCATCGAGACGGCCGAACGAGTCGTCTGCAGTCATTGCACCTCTCTGTGGAACACGCCGGAGGGGCCCTGGTGCCGTGCGGCACCAGGGCCCCGAAGGAACTACACCATCTGCCGGCCCTGATACTGCGCCGGCTTTCTGTTTCCGCAGACCCGGCCGAGATGCTGTCGGGTGTGCGGGGATCGCGGTTGCTTGACCGGAGACCACCTCGCTAACGATGTCCTGCGGTACCCGGGCTCAGACTTTGCCGCCCGGGCGATCCTGATGGCGCTTGGTTCCTCCGTTCTTCTTGTGGGATCACAACTTTCTTCTGCTGGTACTGCTCAACGGCCTGTCACAGCGCCGCTCTTCGGCAGCCGGCCCCGTGCCCTGACTGAACCCACTGCCGAAACCTCCCGGTACGCGCGCTGCAGCTGACGCCTTTACCGGGGAACCTCTGTCACCACACTGCTGGTACTTCGCACTGCACTTACTGATCGGGCACTTCTGCACTGCTCGGCAGCCCCTGTCACTGCGGGCCACCCGGTACGGTCGTCAGTCCCGTCGCCGTCCTGACTACTGCTGTGGCTTCGGACTCCACCACCGCACCGTCCTGCGTACTTCGACTACCTGTACTGCGGTACTGCTGCCCGGCAGTTCGTCTCTGCCGGGCCCTTCGATCTCTCGGCTACGAGACAACCATAACCACATCGCACCCGAATTTCTACTCCAGCCAGCATAGATTTTCGCGTGTCCAGTAGGGAGGTAACCGGCCTCGAACGGAACAGGTGCGCCGTCGGCGGTTTCAGCTGCTCAGCAACCGCGACCGGCCCCAGAGCGGGGCGCGGACGGGCGCGGGCGGCCGGTGTCGGCGAGCGCGCGGATGGCGACCACGGAGGCGTCCGGCAGGTCGACGTACTGGTGGGTGGCCGCGGTCACGAGGCGTCTCCGTCTTCGTCGGCGGTGGGAGGCGCGGCCCCCGCCCGTCGCGGCGGTCAGGGCGGAAGCTCCATCGCGGCGGGACGGGAGCGGGACGGGCAGGCCTGGCGTGGTCAGCGCGGCGAGGGAAGCAGGAGTGCGCCACCGGGCCGGCGCCGCGGCCGGTGGACGAGGACGGGCTACCGCGGGAAGTACCACGGAGCGGCGGCTTGCCGGGGCACCAACATCCGGCGGGCATGAAGGTCCGGGCGGTGGCCATCGGAAGGCCGCCATGCCTTCAGGTCGACGGTTCGGAGCCGGACGGGGCCGCGCGGCCAGCAGTTCGCGGGAGTACGAGGGCGCCGGGGCCGTGTACAGGGCGCGGGCGAAGCCGGTCTCCACGATCCGGCCGTCGCGCATCACGGCGATCCGGTCGGCGAAGTGCCGTACGAGGGGCAGGCCGTGGCAGATGAACGGATAGGCCGGCCCGAGCCGTCCTGCAAGTCGGTGAGGAGGTTGAGCACCCCGGCGCGTACGGAGGGGTCCAGGGCCGACACCGGCTCCTCGAGTACCAGCAGCCGTGGGTCGCGGGACAGGGCCCGGGCAATGCCATGCCGACCAGCTGGCACTGTCCGCCGGACAACTCGTGCGGCCGGCGCCCCCCGAGGCGGGGGTCCAGCCCGACCATCTCGAGGCAAAGATTCGATGTTGCGCTCAGCAACGGTGGGGGCAGGGCCTGTCGCTATGCCTTGCTGCGGCATCCGGCGAGGAGGGTGGCGACCATGCGTTTGGCGTCGGCCTGGCCGTAGTCAGGGCCGGTGATGCAGAGGTTTCCCATGGCTCGCATCAGCGTGTAGGCGGTGATGCCGGGGCTGAGTTCGTCGGCGGCGGCGCAGGCATCGAGCAACGTTGCGCAGGCCGGCACCAGGGTGTCGAGCATGAGGGTGTGGAGGTTCTCCAGCCCTGGATCACCGGACCCGAGGGCGGCACCGAGGCCGTGCTTGGTCACGAGGAAGTCCACGAACGCGTCCGCCCAGCGGGTCAGGGCGATGAACGGGGAGGCTGATTCCTTCAAGAGGCGCGGCGCGAGAGCAGTGCAGGTGTCGATCTGATGCCGGTAGACGGCGGTGACGAGGTCCGCACGGGTCGGGAAGTTTCGGTAGATCGTGCCCACGCCGACGCCGGCGCGTTCGGCGATGTCGCGGATGGGGGCCTGGACGCCCTGGTCCACGAAGACCGCCGCTGCGGCCGCCAGCACGCCGCTGCGGGTGCGCTGTGCCTGTGCTTGGCGCACTCCGACCGGTTCAGCCACGGGGTCCTCCTGTTGCTCGCGGAACAACGTTCCGCTAAGTTGGCGGAACAACGCTCCGCCAAAGTATGGCAGAGCGATCCCATGGAGAAAGCGCAGGTCTCCGTTGTCATCCCACCACCTCGACCAGCAAATCGTCTCGGTCAAGCCCATCACCGTTCCCGCGCCCGGCCGCAGCCTTGACCTCCTGGTGAAGGTCACCGCCCCGCTGTCGGGCCAGAACCTGCCCGTCATCGTGTTCTCCCACGGCAACGCGTGGTCCCTGGACGGATACGAGCCCCTCGTCGACCGGTGGGCCGCAGCCGGATTCGTCGTGGTGCAGCCCACCCACCTGGACTCCCGCCGCAACGGCATCGGGTTCGACGACCCTCGCTTCGCCACCATCTGGCGCGTCCGGATCGCCGACCTCCACGCGGTCCTCGACGGTCTCGACGACATCCTCCTTCAGGCCGGCGGCCTGGAGACCCGCGTAGACCGTGAGCGCATCGCGATCGTCGGCCACTCCTGGGGCGCCCAGACCGCCGGCGCCATGCTCGGCGCACGCGTGCTCGACGCCGACGGCATACCCGGAGAGGACTTCTCGCACTCTGCGGTCGGGGCCGGCGTGCTGATCGCCGCGACCGGAACCGGCGACACGCTCACTCCGTTCGCCGCCGAACACCTTCCGTTCATGAGGCCGCACTACTCCACCATGACCACCCCGGCCATGGTCATCGCGGGCGGCAGGGACCAGTCACAGCTCTCCACCCGAGGACCGGAGTGGTTCACCGACGCCTACCACCTCAGCCCGTCCCCGAAGAGCCTGCTCGCCATCGCCGAAGGCGAGCACACCCTGGGCGGCATCGCCGGCGAGATGGCCGCCGAGACCACCGACGAGGACCCGACCCGTGTCGCCCTCGTCGCCGACGCGATCTCCGCCTACCTCTTCAACGCCTTCAACCTCAACGACGCCGCGTGGACCGACCTCAACAGCGCCGCTGCTGCCGGCGACGGTACGTGGGCCATCTCCAGCAAGTGAACCCACCCAGATGGCCCCATCAACCGAGGCCATGGCGGGCAGAGCGGTGTCAGGTGAGCGGTTCTCCCGGCGAAGACGATCGGCGCAGCGGGGCGACCCGCTGGCGGCGCCATGCGGGACTGGACCGAGGTCGGCGTCTGGCCCCGCCTCCACGAGGTCCTGCTCGCCGAGCTGAAAACGGCCGGCCTGTTGGACATGGACGACACTGCGGTCGACGGCTCCCATGTCGAGCTCCCAAAGACATCTCAGGGAGCCAAGAAGGCAAGCCGGCTCCCCGGCGGAGCGCGAGCAGTGGGCCGAAGGCGTGTTGTTCGTCGTATCGCTTCCGGGTCTGGAGACAGTGGCGGAGCCGGCCGAGGAAGCGGTTGAGCAAGTGGCGTCGAGCGGCGTTGAGCCAGTCTCCGTGTTCGTGCCGGCGACGGTAGTGGGCGTGAAGGAGCGGGAGCACGATGTTCTTGCGGACACGCGACAACAGGTCCACACCCGTGCCCGAGGCAGCCCCTCCACAACTCGACACCGGTGATGCCACGGTCGGCCAACAGCGGGGGCCGGCTGGCTGACCACGTACTTCATGGGCCAGTGCATCTGGGAGTTCCGCTGGGCGCACACGAGATGGGCGAAGGGCCGCCAGGAGTGGGCCCAGGTGCACTCGCCTGGCTTCGCCGCAGCGCCGCCGTATGCCCCGGGCTGCCCGGCGACTGTGTGGAACTGCTCGCCGCCGACCCGGACTTCGCCGTGCGCCTGCTGCTCGCCGAACGCCACCCCGAAGCCCCGGGCGAACTGCTCCTCGACCTCTATCTGCACGGCACGCACCGCGCCGTACTGAGTCTGACCGGGAGACCGAACTTCCCCACGACCGGACTCGCCCCCGCTTGCGGCCCCCCGAGGCGGGTTGGAGCGCGGCGGCCAGTCCGCTGCTGCCGGTCGAGGAGATGCGGGCGCTGCTGGACCGGGCTGGGATCCCGGACTCCCGGTAGCTGCGCCCGCCCCCGCTCAACCGATGGTGACCACCCGCGCCCAGGACGGAGGAGCGTCCGGGACGTAGCCGGGGTCGTTCTCGTCCGCCGCTCGCATGGGGCGGGGGAAGAGCCCGACCACCGTCCGGAAGGGCGGCTGTGCCGAGGGCCAGGGCGTCTGGCCGTCCGTCAGGGCGACGACCACGTCCGGGCGGGAGCGCTGCGCGCGCTCGAAGCCGGAGCGCAGGTCCGTACCGCCGCCGCCGATCAACTCGATCCGCTCGGCGCGGCAGATCGGCACGGCGATCCCGGCCGCCGCGTCACACGAGATCACCGACACCAGGTCGCGACGCCCGCCCACCGCCCGCGAGATCGCCGCCACCTCCAACAGCGCGCTGCCCAGTTCGGCGTCGCTCACCGACCGGGAGGTGTCGATCACCACGCACACCCGGGGCGGCGTAGGGCGCAGGCTGGGCAGCAGCACCCCGGGTACGGATGCCGAGCGCCGGGACGGGCGGCGGTAGCTGTGGTTCGCGCCCGCTTCCTGCGCGCCCGCCGCCGAGCGGACCGCCGCTCCCAGCAACCGCCGCCATGGTTGCGGCGGATGGAAGGCCTCGTCCGCCCAGCGGCGCCAGCCCTCCGGAGCGTCGCCCGGTCTGCCCCGGATCCCCTCCGCAACCCGGAAGCGGACCGCGTCCCGCTGTTGCCTGGACAGACCGTGTGCCCCGTCGGGCCCCAGCTCCCAGGGCCGCGCCTGCCCGTCGGCACCGCCGCCGCAGTCCAGCCAGGCCAGCTCCGCGGCGGGCCCGGACAGTGAAGCCGTCCGCAGGTACTCCTCCATCAGCAGCCCGTCGTCCAGACCCAGCAACGACGGCAGCACCGCCCCCGTTGGCCTCGGTAGTCCCTCGCCGTAGATGTCGTCGTTGATCTCGAAGTCCGCGGCGATGTTCCGCCGCAGCCTCTCACCAGGCCCGTATGCCTCGTGCTCCCGCGCATAGCGCTCACCGCGCCCGTGGTGGTCCCGGAGCAGATGGGACACCTCGTGCACCCAGACACCCGCCAGCTCCTCCACCGGCATGAGGGCCACGAAGGCAGGGGAGACGTAGCAGCGCCAGTGCGCGTCCACCGCCATCGTCGGCACCGCCCGGTCCTCCACCACATGCAACGCGAACAGCGCGGCGGCCAGATAGGGACGCACCTTCACCGCGTGCAGCCGGGCGGCCAGCAGCTTCTCCATGTCCAGCTTGAGCACGGCCCCCTCGGCCGGATCGCTCGGCACGGCGGCCGGTTCCGGCGGCACCATGGCCCGCACCCGGCGCGGTGGCGGCGCCGGCCGCGGCATCGGACGCGGCAGTGGCCGTTTCGTCATGGGCTCCGTCATCGGCGCGCCCCCCGCCGCAAGCCCCGCGGGCGTCCGCGGGGCGGCCTTCTCCACCGACCGGTTCGCCCGCCTGGCGAGACCGATCACCCCCGCCAGCCGCTCCACAGCCTGAGGCACCTCCCATTCGTCGCGCCGCAGCGAGGCCAGCACCGTAGCCGGAGCGACCAGCAGATCCGGGGCGCCGGTCTCCAGCGCCCGGACAAGCACCGCCCAGCCCGCCTCCCAGCGTTCGCGTTCCGGCCGCGCCCCGACGGCTGCCACCACCGCCTCCAGCACAGCCTGACGGAGATCGCCCCGTACCGGCAGCTCGGCGGCGGCCGGATCGGCCAGCAGCGACTCCGGGTCGGGGAGGTCCATCCGGTCCAGATGGGCGAGGAGCTCAAGCCCGGGCCCGTCTCCGACCGCGCCACGTACCAGCAGTGCCAGCACCTCCCGGGACACCGAGGCCGCAGTGCCGAAGGCAAGCAGTGTCAACGCGGCCTCCCAGCTTCGAGGTGACGGCCAGGCACCGCCGCGCCGTGTCTCGCTGTTCGGCAGCTGGTGGATCAGCGTGGGCCGGGCATCCAGGAATCCGCAGACCGCGCGCCGGGCCAAATCCACCGCCTGCGGCAGCAGCTCCGGCGCCAGCCGTGGCAGCTCCGCCCGGGGCCACACCCCGCCAAGCCCGCGCACCACCACGTCCCGGTCGTGCACCCAGTAGAGATGTACGAACCGGTTGGCCAGCGGCGGGCTCAGCTCCCATCCGTCCGCCGCGGAGGCACGCGGATTGGCCGCGGCCACGATCCTTACCCCGGGCGGGAGTTGCAGCGCGCCGACCCGCCGCTCAAGCACCACCCGCAGCAGCGCGGCCTGGACCGCCGGGGTCGCGGTGGACAGCTCGTCCAGGAACAGCAACCCCCGCCCGGCCCGTACCAGCTCAACGGCCCACTGCGGCGGCGCCATCGGCACTCCCCGCACCTCCGGGTCGTCGCCGATGATGGGCAGCCCGGAGAAGTCGGACGGTTCGTGGACGCTGGCGATCACGGTCGTCAGCGGCAGGCCGAGGGAGTCGGCGAGCTGGTTCAGGGCGGCGGTCTTGCCGATGCCGGGCTCGCCCCAGAGCAGTACTGGCAGGTCGGCCGACACGGCCAGGGTGAGCGCTTCGAGCTGCTCGTCGGGACGAGGTTCCGTTGTGGTCGTGCGAAGGAGGGAGAGGAGATCGTCGGCGAGGGAGAGACGGGAGGTCATGGGCATCACCTGGGGTCGCGAATGGCGCAGGACGCGCGGCAAAGGACAAGGAGGCAGCGCGACTTCGGCGAGGCGGCGAAGTCGGCGCGGGGAGCGGGCTCGGCGAAGTCAGCCGAAGAGGGCGTTACGAGGCCGGGTCCGACGGCCGCGCTTGAACCGAAGAGCGGACAGCGCACGGAGGTCCGGGCGGAAGTCGTGGCCCTGCGGCGTCCTGGACGCACGGGCGGCGGGGTGCGAGGTGTCCAGCCCCGAGCGGAACAGTCCGTGGTCGATACGCCGGGCCACGGCCGACTCCAGCGCCTCCCGGAGCGGCCCCTCGCGCAGCTCAGCACCAGGCCCGAGCAACCCTTCGACCACGGCGAGCGCCCCGGCGACATCACCGTGGCCCAGCCGTTCCCGTACCGCGGGCAGCGCCTCGGGGCTGCGGTGCACGGCTTCGATCGCCCGCAGACAGGGCAGCGGCGGACCGCCGAGCGCCACCAGCAGCTCCTCGCGCCGCAGTTGGTCCGGCTCGTGATCGACGGCCGTCAGCACCCCGTCCCGCAGCGCGATCCGGTGCACCGCGCCCCGGCACTCCACCCGGCGCGGGTCACCGGTCTCCGGCCCGGCCCCGACCATCGGCGCCAGCGCTGTGTACGGCGCCAGCGACGCGGCGACCAGCGGATGCAACCGTCCGGCCGAGACCAACCCGGCCCCCAGCAGTTCCAGATCCGGCAGCACCCGCGCCGCTGCCTCCGGCAGCACCGGAAGCGCGGCGACGTCGTACCGCCGGGTCGGAACTTCCCGCAACGCCGGGGCATGGCAGTCGTCGGGCGCGACGAGTTCGTACACGGCACTGCTCCGCGCGCCGCACACTGAACGCCCCACGTGGGTCCTGCCCGTCGGCGCGCAGCAGGAGCTCCGCTTCGGCGGCCCAACGCGGCACCGCCCAGGGGGAATCGCCACCCGCGGTACTGCGCCACGCCAGCTCCCCGCTCCGTGCGGCGTCCCAGAGATGCCGGTGCAGATCGAGCCGGAATCGCCGGTCGGGATGCGGATGCGGATGCTGGCCGGGGCCGTCAGCCCCGAAACCGTTCCCGCCTGCGTCCCACAAAGCCAGCGACATCCGCTGCCCGGCCTCCGCCCAGGCCGGCGGCGTCCGCACCACCAACCGCAGCGGCACGCCGTCGGAACATCCGTCGCCGGAACCGGAGCCCGGGTAACGGGCCAGACAGACGGTGAGGCCGGGACGGAGCAGCCCGTCGGGGGCGCTCCGGGGCATGTGCCAGCGCAGCAGATCGGGCGCAAGACGGCGCAGATCGGCACGGAGGCGGGTGACGAGTTCGGTGCCGTGGCGACGTCCCACGGCGCGCAGATCGAGATCGACGTCGATCCGGGCAGCGGCACACGCCCCCGCCCAGTCGCCGACCGCACGCCGTGCGGTCGCAGTCTCGATCATGGACGGTGGCACGGCGTACTCACGGACGCGCTGCCACATCAGCAGTCGGGGCGGAATCCCGTTCGCGAAGTGATGTGCCATCAGCACTCACCCTGAGCGAATGATGCCCCCAATCCGAATGAGGAGGAGTTCTTCATCGCGGGCATCGTAGCCACACCCGTCGTTTTCTGTCAGTTCCTTTGACGCGTGATCCTCCGCGTCCGTGGCGATCACGGAAGCAGGGTCGCGTCGAGGTACTCATGCACCGGCTCGAAACGTCCGTACGGCACCTACTGCGGGATCTCGCGCAGGGCGACCCAGACGAGCTCCGACACCGCCTGCGTGTCGGGTCACGAGCGGTGCCGCCCGCCACCTCGCACGCAGAGCAGGACATCATCCGACCGGTCTTCGGGTGCACCCGTTCGCCCAACTGCGCCACGGAGACCACGACCAGACGGGTTCCCTCACACGTCTCCCCCACGGCTGTGTCTTCGCGTGGCTCACCGGGCTCCGCCGCTCTGGCGGAGAACTGCCGGGACGGGCTTCTCGGGGTCACCAGTCAACGTGTGCGGTGATCCACCTCTCCAAGCCGTCCGTGTCGTCGGCGGAGGGCAGTTCGGGCCCGCACGTGAGTGGGGTGCACGAGAGCTGCAGGTGGGTGAGATAGCCGTAGGGGCCATTGTCGGCTGCCGGTCCGAGGACCAGAGCGTGGGTGGGAGTGCGCCAGACGCGATGCGTCAGCGCCGGGCAGGGATAGGCGGTGTCGAGCACCATGGTGCGCTCGGGCGGTGTGCGGAGGTGCGCAGTCACTGCCTGAGCGCCATGCGTGAGCACAGCCTCACAATCTTGTTCGGTGGCCGGGCGCCGGCCACTCCAGCCCGGGATCCGCTGCCAGTCGTCCATGTGGCCGTACAGCCACTCGCCGTTGGTCATGTCCTCGTCCGCTGGATCGACCGGGTAGACCTCGCCGAACACCAGGAAGCGCCGAGCGTCCGGGCGGCCGAACGGCTCGTAGCCCTCGGTGCACACCACATGTCCGTACCCGGTGCGGACGGATTCGCAGACCAACTGGTGCTCCCAACCCCATCCGCGGCGCCGCATCTCCGCATCGACGGCCTCGGTGGTGAGAGCTGAAACCGTGGGAAGCGACAGGAACTCGGCGACGACGGCAGCGGTCAATGGCCGGTGGGCAAGCGCATGGACGGGTATCGGCATAGTGATCATCTTAGAAGCGGCGAGTGCGGCACGGGTGCGGTTGGAGTGGGCGTGGGCCCACACGTCTCTCCGCCGGCACCGCCCACGCCGGTGGTGGCTTCGACGCTTCAAAGGACACCGCGTTGTCCCCGCCACCTGTCTTCCTGAGCCGGCCGCCGACGGCGATCTCGTCCGTGCTCACCGGCGTCTGCGTCCGCAGGGCTTTGAACCACGGGGCGAGGGCCTTGCTCACCATGTGCACGCTGCCGTACGCAGCACACCCGGGGATGCACCGCAGTCGCCGCTCCTGAGCACCTCGGCAACCATTCCGGCTCGGAAGGGGTCCTTCATGCCAAGCTCTGTTCGGGGCCATCAGGGACGCGGACGGAGGATCGGTGTGGGGGTACGCGGGGCAGCGAAAAGCGTCGGCGACTTCCTGAGCGAGACGGTGGGAGAAGCCGTCGCCAAGGTGCTCCTCGGGCTGCTGGCCTGTGCCCTGCTCGGCTGCTTGGCGTGGATCGCCTACGCGAGCTGGTCAGTCAGCCCACGCTTGACCATCGCGGGGGCCGGGCTGCTCAGCCTCTTCCTCGCCCACGGCGCCTGGCAGACCTTCCGCACTCCCGCCAAAGGCCGGCGTAGGGGCCACGCCGCCCTGGCCACTGCCGGATTCACCCTGGCAGCCATGACGGCCCTCTTCCTCCTGCTCTACACCGCAGGCTGCGATTGCCTGTGAGGATGTTGGCTCCACGACCTGCGATAGCCAGGTGCAACGTAACGAGGTGTTGAGACCATGCATCGTGGACGGCGCGACGGTCTTGCCCCGCCCGGTGCGGCGCTGTGCGGTTCATGAGAGCCAGTGCGTCACTGAGGGTGGCTGGTCCGGGGGGTGCCTGCCCGTGCACCCAAACCCAACCGACAGCTGAGGCACGGGCCGATGCCGGGGACCACAGAGATCACGTCCACCCGTGCGCCGTCAGTCCGCACTGGAAGATCTTTCCGGTCACCGGTTTCAGTCGAAGGCAGAACCAGCACGCGACGCGTCATCGCCCCCGACCGGCCGCGGACCACGGGGCGGCCCCGCTCCCCGCTCCGGCCGGCGGGCCGAGTACAGACGGTACGACACAGACTGGTTCTCCTGCGGGGAGTCGATGGCAGTGACGGCCTCCACCGCAAGGCCGTACTGGGCCAGTAGGTTCTTCCACTGCTGGGGCTCAAGGACCCACATGTACACGGAGTGGTAATCGTCGGTACCGGGGAGCCGGAGGACTTCCGGGCGCGGGACCACCGCGGTCGAGGGGCCGGTGCCATAGGAGTTGGTGTGCAGCGCGCTGAACACCAGGCGCCCTCCGGGTGCCAGACCGTTCGCCACGGCCGGCAGAAGCCGGTGCGGGTCCACGTACGGCACTCCGCCGATGGAGTAGATCAGGTCGTAGGGAGCCGCTTCCTGCAGATGAGCGACGGCGTCGGCGCACACCAGGTGGAGGCCGGCTGTGTCCGGGTAGCGGGCGAGGGCACGCTGGTGCTGGGCTTGGGAGGCGTCGACGGCGGTGACCTCGGCACCCAGGGCGGCCAGCCGGGCTGCGTGCCGACCGAGCCCGCTGCCGAGGTCGAGCACGCGCAGTCCTGCCACCTCGCCGATGGCCTCGATACCGGGCTCAGTGTCGGGGATTCCCCAGTCCCATCTGTCCAGCTCGGGAAGTTCAAGTCGTCGGGCCAGTTGGTGGGATCCGTAGATGTTCCAGATCTCGACGGTGTCCTTCTCGATGCCCACGAGGCCTCCATGGATGGCCGGGGTGGCAGTCAGGGGCGGAGTGCGTAGCAGCGGAGCACGTCCATGTCCTCGGTACGGACGGTGGCCCATCCCGCGGTGAGCGTCTCCGCTTCCTCGGGAGTGATGCCGAGGCCCTGCGAAGGACCGGCGACAGTGCGGCGGCCGGCGATCTCGGTCACCACCCAGAAGGTTCCGCCGGGCGCGAGGAGTCGGCGGACACGGTCGATGAACGCGGCCTTGTCGTCCATCCACCGGTAAACCAGACGGCAGCTGACGACTGCGTACGACGGGTCCGTCAGGGTACCGAGGTCATCGGTGGTGATGTCCATGCACCGCCAGATCGGGTCGGGGCCGGGCCCGGCCCTCTGTTCGGCGGCCAGTGCAATGGCGCTGGGTGAACAGTCCACGCCAGCTGCGCGATAGCCGAGCTGACCGAGACGGCGGGCAAGGGAGCCGTCGCCGCATCCGATGTCGAGAGCCGGGCGCCCGCCGCCCGGGCCGAGGTGCTTCTCCAGCAGACTGGTCTCGATGCTGTCGAGCTGCCGGTAGCGGCGTCCTTCGGCCCAGAGCGACTCCCAGTAGGCCGCGCTCCCAGTGGACTCGGTGGTCATGAAGCTCCTTCGCACGCGGGCGGCACGGCCTCGGGGGTAGCCGGATTGGCAAGTCGCGCGGGGTGTCGCTGTCTCCCTTCATGCCCATCGCGGCAAGGCCGCTCACCCAGCTGATGCCCCTGCTCAGAAGAGTCCGCCTGCCGGAGCCTGGTCGGACGACCCCGACGGCGCCCCGACACGTTGTTCGGGGACTGAGGCTACGACCATGACAAGTGCCGCCGACTCGTCCGGCTTGCGGCATCAATCCGGTGATCGCCCGCCGTTGTGTCCCGCATGGATCCGGCCCCGGCATTCACTGATGGGTCGTCGATCGAATCTTGCGAAGTACACGACACCAGCGACTGCTCCCCCGCCGGCGCCGCCCCCGCACCACGGACGAGAACGGCCGCGGCCTCCTCCTCGTCGACCAGCTGAGCCGGAAGTGGAGCACCCGCAACACCCCGGACGGCAAACTCATATGGGCCGAACAGCGACTGACACCCAGCCCGTGCGACCAACCGCAGCGCCCTTGGCACATGGCTCCAGGGGTGGCGCCGCTCGCCACCAGGATGAAGGTGGTTGTCCTCGGTATCGGCCTCGATGCCCACTTCGGGTTGTCAGGGTGACGCGCGGGCTCCCGCCACTGGCAGGGGCGTCGAGCTACACGCCTCCGGACTTCGCGCGCTCAGCGGACGATGTCGCTCGCCAGCTGCCAGAGGCGTTCGGCGTTCGCCGGGTCCAGGGCGTATCGGGCCACGCCGGGAACACCGAGTCGAGTGGGACGAGTGTCGACCAGGGGGGCTTCGTTGACATCCTCGAAGTATCGTCCGCCGACGCCTTCGACCAGCGGCGACGCGGCGAGGAACACGCTGGTCGCGGCGCCTTGTTCGACCGTCTTGCGGTAGGGCTCCGGTGTCCGCAGGCCGCCGGTGTGCCGCTGCAGGTTGGTGGCGATCGCACCGGGGTGCAGTGCATTGGCCGTGATCCCCTCACCGGCCCAGCGGCGCTGGACCTCGACGGCCAGAAGGACCTGGGCGGTCTTGGACTGCCCGTAGGCAGTTAGCGCGTCGTAGGGGCGGAAGCGGAAGTCGATGTCGTCGAAGACCACGGGGGAGAACAGATGGCCGCTGGAGGACACCGAGACCAGGCGCGCCCGTTCCGCGTCGGCGAGGGCACGGTGCAGGCCCAGGATCAGGGCGAAGTGTCCGAGGTAGTTGGTGGCGAACTGCTGCTCGTGACCGCCGATGCCGCGCTCGAGGTCCGGCGGCATCATGATTCCGGCGTTGTTGATCAGGACGTGGAGCGGGCCCCGCCAGGCGACGGTGAACGCGCGTACGGACTCCAGGTCGGCCACGTCCAGGCGGGCCACACGGATCGCTTCGTTGCCGGTGGCCTTGCGCAGGTCCGCCGCGACCCGCTCGCCGGCCTCTGGACGGCGCACGGCGAGTGTGACCTCGGCGCCGCCGGCCGCCAGAGCACGGGCGGTCTCGACCCCGATGCCCGAGTTGGCCCCCGTGACGACCGCCCGCCTGCCGGAGAGGTCGACACCCTCGATGACATCCGAGGCGGGGCTGTCGCGGTCGAACGGGCTAGTGAAGAGCTGGGACATGTGATGCATACCTCCTGGTTCGCGGATTGTGCTGCCAGCCTGCACCGGATGCCGGCGAGCGGGCAGGTTGGCCTGAGACTGGGACCGGCAGGGCCACTCAGGCTCCAGCACGCCTCCGTGCGCTGGACGCATGCCAGCGATCGAAGGCGCCGACACACTGGGCCGCTATCTGCATGCCGCAGGGAACTGGTCCAGCCCGACGATGCCGGTGTTGTGGATCAAGGCAACCGGCTCGTCCCCGGGCTGCGCCGTGAGGAGCTCGCCTTCCTCGCGGGCATCAGCTCCGACCACTACAACCGCTTGGAGCAGGGCCGCGACAAGAACCCCTCCGAGCAGGTCCTGCGCAGCATCGCCCGCGCGCTCTGGCTGGACGAGGAGCCCACGGCCTACCTGCTGCGGATCGCGTGTCCAGGCATCTTCGCCGCAGGGTTCCCGGCTGTCAGCCATGGGGGAATCCGCCCTCAAGGGGGTCGAGCCGAAGGCGCTGCAGTTCCATCCTGTGGATCAGCCACCGGTTGTTCACCTTGCGGTATTCCTCCTTGTAGTGCCCCCAGCCGTGGATGCCTTTGGGTGCCTCACCGGGGCCACTGGGGAAGGTCACGATGTCCTCCATTCCCCAGACACCACTGGCAGTCCCCAGGCCGGTGATCTCAATTTCCGGCATGATCGCGCTGTGCACGCTCGTCGAATCGCCCAGCCACTCCCGAGCGAGCGAGATGAAGTCCTCGACCGACTGTTCGTCACCGCTGAGGGTGGATCGGGCGTCATCGGTGAACAGGCTCCGTAGGCCCTGCCAGTTGCGCGTGTCGACGAAACGGCAGTAGCGCGCCTTGAGCTTCTTGATCTCTTCAATGTCTGACAGCGTCTGGTATTCGGACATGCGCTCTCCGTCGGTGTTCCGATGTGTTGGCTCCTAGCCCGGTGTCCCCGTCGCCAGAAGGACCCATCCGGGTGAGGCCGGCCTTGCGTATCGTCTGCAGGTACCCAGAACAGACGGTTGGGCAGGACGTCCGTGGCAGCCGACGCTGCCCTTGTTGCACGTGTGTGGGCACCTGCTGGCGTGGGCGCGCCACTCCTGTGCACTGTTCAGCAGCGTTCGTTCGTTACATATCCAGCGGAGGGAGGCCCAGCGCCGCACTCGGTGATGTGGTGTACGCGCGACGTCAGCCGAGGGTCTGGGCGGTCTTCTGCCGTGATGCGTTGGCGATGGCGTCCAGGAGCCGGTGGCGGTTGTGGGCGTACGCAAAGTCGGGAACGGTGTGGGTTCCCTCGCGCAGGTCCCGTCCGAGGTGGGTGTAGAGCGCGGCGACGTTCCTGGCCGGTCCGGTGAGGCCCGCGGGAATGTCGTCGGAGTACTCGGCGGGCACTTCGAGCGTGGAGACGGTCGTGTCCTCGCCGAAGCCCGCCTGGAGGGTGAGGTCGGTGACCTGGATGTTTCCCCAGGGGGCGGTCAGGACGATGTCGCCGTCGGTGCCGTTGATTTCCCAGCGGAAGTTGTCGCCGCGCGAGGTGCCGCCGCGGTAAAAGACCGAGGCGGCTGCGTCGTTGTACAGCGTGCCGATGAGGGCGATCTGGTCGGGGGCGGTCACCGGGATGACAGTGTTGCCGTTGTCGGTCACGGTCACCTCCGTGCGGCCGCGCACGAGATCGGCCGACAGATGGCCGAACTCGCCAAGCGTGACGTTGAGCGCGTCGATGGCGTGCAGGGCGGCGCCGGACAGGGGGGTGGCGCCCTGAGTGTCGTCGTACCAGTACGAGTGCGCCTTGGTGGTCTGCCCGTTCCAGACCATGCCGGAGGCCACCAGGGTGGTGCCGAGAACCCGGCCGATCCGGCCGTCCTCGATCAGCCGGCGCGCATAGCGCAGCTCGGGGTGGTAGCGCCCCTGGAGACCCACGACGGTGCGCACCCCGGCCGCTTCGGCACGGCGAGTCAGCTCGGTGGCCTCGGCCAGGTTCAGGGCCAGCGGCCACTCGGAGTAGACGGTCTTCCCGGCATCGATCGCGGCCGAGATCAGTTCCCGGTGGTGACGGACCTTGACCGCGACCACGACGACGTCGACCCCGGGATGGGCGAGGAGGGCTGCGTGGTGGTCGAAGGCGGCCTCGACCCCGAACTCCCTTCTGGCGGCCTCCGCGGACTCACGGCGGGAGGTGCTGACGGCGCGCAGCTCGAAGTCCGGTACCGCCTTGAGAGCGGGAATGTGACTGATGGAGGCCCAGCCGCCCGGGCTACCGCCGATGATCCCGACACCAATAGTGCTCATATCGTCACTCCTGCGAGAAGGGGCCCTTCGGGCCGAGGGGTAGTGGTGGGTGCCTACTTCTTGCGTGCCGTGGAGGGCGTCCAGTTGGGGGCGCTGTCCACCCGAAACCGGGACGGCACGGTGCTGGAGATGTACCAGTGGCCATTGATCCGCTGACACATGTCGCGTTACTGACCGTAGTAGCGGAAGCCGGTCTTGTAGTTGAATCCGGTTGAGGGCGTACGGGACGCGATCAGGCACCGTCGCCACAGTGAAGCGTATATGGAACGATGTGTCAAAAACATCAATGCATATCTGCATCGATCGTTCTGGCAGATCCCCGCACGTCGCGCTGCGTAGAGTTCGGAGTTCGACACGGGACGCACAAGGCAGCGGCACGCCGCGGAAGTCTCTCGAGCCACCGACGCGTCGACCAGGAGCTGACGAGCACGACCGGTCGGCATGGCATCCGGCCCAATTGAGGGTGGGAGCACGATTGCACGCGGAGGAGTGGCCCCGGGTTGCGTCATGGGACCAGCTGTCGCAACGGCCAGCAGGCTGCACGGTCTCGGACCATCCCTGCATTCTCACTTTCCGGAACCGCTTGACCACATTGAGCAGCAGGGCAGGTGGGGCCTCAAAATTATTTGGCGATCGTTTAATATAGGGGTACTCTGGCCTGCATGGCACGCACTCGCGAGTTCGACACCGACGCCGCCGTCGCCGCGGCGATGGAGGCGTTCCGGCGCACCGGATACGGTGGCACCTCCATGCGGGACCTGGCCGAGGCCATGGAGATCGGCAGTGGATCGATCTACTCGGCTTTCGGCAACAAGGAGGGCCTCTACCTGGCCGCACTGGACCTGTACCGGCGGCGCTACGCGTTGCCGTTCATCCAGATGTTGCGGGCCAGCGGTGACGCGCGAGAGGCCGTCCGTGCGGCTTTCGAAGCGGTGATAGATGAGGTCACCTGCGGTCCCGGTCAGGCGTCATGCCTGATCGTAGGGGCGGCCATGGAGCGTGCGCACAGCGATGCGCAGGTAGCCGAACGGTTGCGTGCGACGACGCAGCTACTTGAACTCACGCTCTTTGAAGTGATCACCGAGGCGCAGGGACGCGGCGAGATCGCGGCCGACCGGAGCGCCGCGGATCTCGCAGCATTCCTGGCCATGACTTTCCAGGGGCTGCGGGTCATGGGTGCCATCAGTTCGGATCGTGCCGCGTTGACGCGGGCCGCAGAGGTCGCCCTGAGCTGCATTCAGTGACTGTGCGGCGCTGTGGCCGCTCGACCGGTTGCCGCGCCGAAGGTCCATCCGAGGCGTTCCTTGCCCTTTTATTTAACGATCGTTCGTTCATGCTGGGCCATGCAACCGAGGAGGTCGCCCCCCATCTCTCCCCGGCCGGAGACCGACCGCACAGGCCGTCGGCTCCACGCTGCTCGGCGTACGCCTTGCGCACCGGGTCCGCCCCGGCCTGCTGATGGGAGCCGGATACGCGGTGTCGGGCGTCGGTGTACTGATGCTCGCGCTCCTTGACGTCGATTCCTCGTTCGGATACATCGCGGCGGCCAAGGTGGTGGTGGGCGCCGGCATCGGCACGGCGTTCATGCCCGCCTTCAGCCTGGGCGCTCACGGTGTGGAACCCCCCGACATCGGGGTCGCCTCCGCCATGACCAACACGTCGCAGCAGATGGGCGGCTCCATCGGCACAGCTCTGCTGAACACCATTGCCGCGAGCGCCACCACCGGATGCGTCGCCTCCCACCACGGCGCCGATTCCCTCTCCCTGTCGCTGGTTCACGGGTACGCCGTTGCCTACTGGTGGGGCACCGGATTCCTCGTCGCGGCGGCACTGTTTGCCTTCCTGGCCATCAACACAAACAACCCCAGGCGCCAGTCGGTCGTCGCGGCCAAGAGCACGGAGACCGCGGTGCTTCAAGGCGCCCAGTGACCCGTTTCATGCCCCGCCAGGCTCGGTCGCCGCGCGTGGCCGGGCATGGCGAACCTCGGCGCGGCGGCCCCGACGTGGAGCACCGACCGCACGTGTTTGCCTCAGGACCGGCCCATCGCCGTCGTCAGTCACGACCACTTCGGCCAGTGCCGGCATCTCGACTCCGTCGCAGGTCAGGACCTTTCCCAGTTCGTCACCACGACGCGACGGCCAGATGATGGACCAAGTAGTCGCCAGTGTCCAGGCGGACGTAGTGGTCCGCGGCAGCCGCAGAGCTGCCTTCCACCCGCCCGGCGGGGAAATGGAAGGCAGCATGCGGGATTTGTCGCCGAGCTGCACGCAGCTCTGCGGACTCCTCCGAGACCCTGCCAGGGCGCCGGCCGTTGTCGATGTCGTCCTGGCGCAACCACTTCGACAACGTGACCGGATGGATGCCGAGGTCAACGGCGGTCTGCTTCTGTTCTTTTCCTGCCCGCCCCAACGCGATGGCGCGGGCGCGGAACTCAGCGGGGTAGGCGCGGGGCATGTCCGGCAGCCTTTCGTGAAGGCCGTCAGTTAGCCAGCAGAACTGGAACCTGAGAGGTGGGGCAGGTCAAACTGGAACCTGAGAGGTGGGGCAGGTCATCTGAACTGGCTTGGCCCGGCTCATCGATCGTCCGCGATGCGGAATCGACAGCCCCACGGGTCGGTCGGCGTAGATCCCTGACCCACTCCTGAAGAACAGTCAGGCCACGACTCCAGCGGTTGAGTTGCTCGATCACCGTCGCCGGCATCTCCGGCCACTGCTCAACGTCGCTACTGGTCTGCCCTGCATGTCGCACAGCGGGGGCCGGCAGGTCGATCGAGCCGATGCCTGCGGCGCCGCAACCGGCCCGTCAAGGAAGCACGTCAGTGGTTGCTATTCGCTGAGCAGCCAGCCGCCTTGCGGAGAGGCAACTCGTCGGTGCCGCTGTAGAACGTGTGACCACGAGCCTCCTGCTGCCCTCACACTCGCCGCAGCGTCTGCCCATGGGCTCTGACCACGCTGCGAAACGCGGGAGGACGGACCAGCGGACAGTCGCGGCAGTCTCGCCCCGCGTTCCTCCGTCGTACCGCATTCCGACCAGTCCTCTCAGTCGATGTCGACCACGATCTTGCCTTGGGCAGCCCCGCTTTCAACGGCCTCGTGAGCTGCGGCGATGTCGGTGAGCGTGAAGCGCCTGGGGTCGAGATTCGGCTTGAGTGCCCCTGCGTCGGCGAGGGCGGCAGCCTCGCGCATGATCTCTCCGTGGTGTTCCCGCCCGCGTCCGGTGAGGAGAGGCAACAGAGTGAAGATGCCGGAGTAGGTTGCGCCGCGGAAGGAGAGCGGTGCGAGGGCGTGGGTTCCCCAGCCGAGGGCGCTGACCACGTGACCCGTGTAGGTACGTACGGCCGTGAAGGAGGCGTCGAGCACGGTGCCGCCGACGGTGTCGAAGACGACGTCGAATCCGTCTCCACCGGTGTACTTGGCCATGTATTCGTTCACGGGGGTGGTCGTGTAGTCGATGGGAGTGGCTCCCAGGCGCTCGACCGCCTCCAGTCGTGCGGGGGATGCGGTGGCGAAAACTTCGGCACCGCGCGATCGGGCGATCTGCACGGCTACGTGGCCGATACCGCCGGCTCCGCCGTGAACGAGAACCTTCTGTCCCGCGTGAACCTGCGCCCGGTCCACCAGGCCCTCCCATGACGTGATGAAGACCAAGGGCAGCGCTGCGGCCTCATGCAGAGTCAGAGAACCAGGCTTACGAGCGAGGAGACGTGCGTCCACCGCCGCGTACTCAGCGAGAGAGCCCTGCACATCTCCGACACCTCCGGTCATACCGAAGACCTCGTCGCCAGGGGCGAAGTCGCTGACGCCGCTGCCGATCTCCTCGACCACGCCTGCCATGTCCAAACCCAGGACGGCTGGAGGCGTGCGCTTGGCGTGGGGTGCCTTGCCGGCCCTGATTTTGGCGTCCAGCGGGTTGACACCACTGGCCTTGATCTTGACCAGTACCTGACCGGGTCCTGGAGCGGGCGTTTCGATTTCGCGAAGGACCAGCGGGGTGTCGAACTCTTCGAGAACCATCGCGCGCATGACTGTACCTTTCTTGCGTATTGGAAACCGGACAGGGAAATCGAGGATGTTGCGACTTCCGGCGGCCGGAGTCAGCCATCTTGGTCCGCACGCTCCAGAGTGCGTTGTGGTCTCAGGCGTGGTCGGCAACCAGGCGGCGCGCGGCAGACTTCGCATCTTCCACGACAGCCCGGTCCTGAAGCAGGCGGCCAGACGTCAGGGCACCATCGATGAGAAGCCCTATGTGCCGAGCCAGTGCACGGGGACTCTGAGCACCTGCCTGCTCGCTCAGCTCGGTCAGCCACGCTTGACGTCGTCGCGTGTGTTGCAGAGTGATCGCTCTGGCTTCCGAGTCCAAGTCCGTCTCGACCGCCGCGCTGACGAACGGGCAGCCGAAGAAGCCATGGCGGTCGAAAGCATCCGTCAGCGCATCGAAAAGCCCGACGAGATGTTCGCGAGGGCCATCACCCGCACGCGCGGCAGCCTCCTGCAGTTGCGCCATCCAGGAGTCGTCCGTCTTCCGCAGATAGGCCGCAATCAGCTCCTCCTTTGTGCGAAAGTGCACATAGAGTGTCGACTTTGCGACGCCTGACACTGCCAGGACCTGGTCGATACCGACACCGCGCAGTCCGTGCGAGTAGAACAGCTCGGCCGCCGCAGCAAGGATCCTCTCCTCCGACTTCGTCTTCCTCGTACCCGTCGCCATGACACCTCCCTTAATCAGACAGACTAGTACGTTCGATTAAGGCCGGCAAGGCACCTCCCGTCCTGGCGTGCTGGAAGGCTCATCCACCGTTATCTCTCTCGTTCACTTCAGCCTCCACCTCCCTGTCGTGCCGCCAGGCAGGAGAGAAGGACGGTGTCGGGTTGCATCGTCTGCGGCCCGCCTGCCATCTGTGCGCACCGAGAGTAGGCACCGGACGATGGCGCCGGCGCGCCGTCAGCGGAGCCGTACGCGGCCAACGGCACGGGCGTACCTGTCCCACAGCGACGAAGCGTCCGCGGTGCCGCTTCGACCCACACCGTCCCGCGAATGCGGCCGCGTGAAGCCAGGTGCAGGTGTCCGGCCCTGCGGAAGTAGCTGGAGGAGAGATTGCCGCAGCGGTGCGCCTGCAGGATGTGCTCGGGCTCCCTACGGCCTGGTGCGCCGCGTCGTGGGTTGGCCGGTCGTGGCCCGCAATTCCGGCAGATGACCCCCGGGGCCTGAATGCTGGCCAACAGTCACACACGCTCCTGGGTGCGGAACGGGGCACCGAGGATCGACAGGCGCGGAACCGTCGATGTCCGCGCGGGACGAAGCGCAGACAGGGCACTACGCTCTCGTCATCTGCGCCCAGTCCTGTGGAGCTCTTGCAGTCTGGCTGCGGGAAAGGCACTTGGCGTGGGCCAGTCCTCCGCCCGGTAGGTCGAGGCGGTGGTCCAGATCAGCCGGATCGCAACGCGTTGCCCGCCTCACGAATCAGGTCGACGAGAACGGAAGCCTCTGGAATGGCGACGGTATGCGATCCCCCCTGCAACTCCACCGTCCGGCGCGACCCGGCTCGCTCCGCCATGAATCGGTGGGCGGCGACTGGAATATTCTTATCCGCGCTGCCGAAGATGAACCAGCTAGGAAGCCCGCGCCACGCTGGTTTCCCGGAGGGTTCGTTCAGCGCCGCTTCCGCGATCGGGCGTTGCGTCGCCGCCATAACTGATGCCTGAGACTCCGGGGAATCGGCAGCGAACTGGGACCAGTAAGCTTCCTGACGGATATACAGATCCTTACCTCCATCAGACAAGGGGATCGTTTCGAGAGTTTCTCCCAGCGTACTTCCCTCATAACGACTCGCGAGCTGGACAGCGCTCTCTCCCTCATCAGGAGCGAAAGCTCCTACAAATACCAAGGCCTTGACCTTATCATTCCCTGTCGCGGCATTTGAGATCACGAAACCCCCGTACGAGTGCCCTACACAGATAATTTCTCCATCAATACCATCGAGCACACTGCGTAGGACGTCGGCATCGTGCGCGACTCCCCTTAGCGGGTTGGCAACAGCCAGTACGGGAAAGCCCTCACCAAGGAGGGAAGCAACGACACCGTTCCAACTGGCCGACTCGGCAAATGCACCATGCACGAGCACAATGGTCGGCTTCCCCGCGGACAACCTGGTGATAGCCACTATCTGACCCTCCACTCAGAATCAAATTGCCTGTATCAAGCTTCAGCCTTGCAGAAGCCGGCGCAGATATCAGTAATCGCCACATAGAGCGCAAGTGTCGCCTGGGTGCATCTCGCCTTATGGATGTGCTCAGCCTGAACGACTCTCCACTCGAGCTAGTCGATGAAGCAGGTCCAAGCATTCGCCGAAACTCGAATCCTGGGATTGTCAAGCCTACCGGCCTGGATCGAGTCGCGCACACCGTGCGTCGGCCGGTTCCGCAATCTGCTGAGCATCTGGATCGTCTTCTCAGCGCATCAGCCGCTCTCCGTGCATCGGCCAGTCCGACCAGAGCGACGCTCGTGGAAATGGCGGGTACGTACGCGAAGTTGAGGGCGAACTGTCCCGACGGCTGAGGGTGCAACCGGTCAGATCCACCGAGGCCGCAACGGTATCCGTTCATGCCATCAGGACGGTATTTCTTCGAACCGTACGAATCGGTCAGGCGCGATGGGCGACGATCAGGCAGCAGTCAAAGAGGCGAACATTCCGGCGGCAGCTCACATAGGGCTGGGGTGCACTCGCCCCAGCAGCCGCCTCGCTCACCTACAGAAGCCAGCGCACGAACAGAGACTGGGCACAGGTCGCAGCAGGTTTCGGCGTATCCACCACCGCCAGGGCCGCCAACCGCCCCGCGCACAGGTGACGAGAAGCGTCGAGTCGCAGACCGGGCGCCATTGGCACCGACGCCGCAGGAGGCGACAGGAACAGGCGTCGAGGGGTGTCCACATGCCATATCGCTCGCCAGCCTGGAGAATCGGCTGTAAGTGGCCGTGGGGACTTCTGCCGCCGGAAGGAGCCGGAAAATGGGAGAGCACGTACTCGAGCCGCAGGCCCAGGAAATCGCGGACGCGACAGCGAACCCGCCGTTCCTGTACGAACTCGGCCCCGAGGGCGCCCGCAAGGTACTCGACGACATCCAGGCTGCCCCGGTCGACAAGGTGGAAGTGGGCGAGGACAAGTGGCTCACCGTGCCGGCAGAGGTGGGCGACGTCCAGGTCCGCCTCATCAAGCCCTCGGACGCCACCGAGGGCCCACTACCGGTGATCCTCTACATCCACGGAGGCGGATGGATCCTGGGCAACTCCGGCACACACGACAGGCTCATCCGCGAACTGTGCGACGGCGCGAAAGCCGCAGTCGCCTTCGTCGAGTACGACCGCTCCCCCGAAGCCCGCTACCCGGTGGCGATCGAACAGGCCTACGCGACCGCCCAGTGGGTCACCCAAAACGGAGCCGACGAAGGACTCGACGCGAGCCGCATGGCGGTCGCGGGCGACTCGGTCGGAGGAAACATGACGGCCGCCGTCGCAATCATGGCCAAGCAGCGGGGCGACGTCACCTTCGTCCAACAGTCCATGTACTACCCGGTCACGGACGCCGGACAGAACACCGACAGCTACCGCGAGTTCGCCAACGGCCCCTTCCTCACGGCGAAAGCCATGGAATGGTTCTGGGACGCCTACATCCCCGGCGACAACGACCAGCGAAACGAGATCACAGCGTCCCCGCTGCGCGCCACACTGAAGGAACTCACCGGACTCCCACCCGCCCTCGTGATCGTCGACGAGAACGACGTGCTCCGTGACGAAGGCGAAGCCTACGCCCGCAAGCTGACCCAGGCCGGCGTACCCACGACCAGCGTCCGCTACAACGGCATCATCCACGACTTCATGATGCTCAACCCCGTACGACCCACCAACGCCACCACAGCCGCCATGGAACAGGCCATCCACGCCCTGCGAAAAGCACTCAAGAGCGACTGACCCCGACAGGCCCGCGCAGTTCGCGGCCCCGGCGCCGACCAGAGACAGGCACATGCGCTGGTTGACAGCTTGTCACGCGTCGTGGCTGTTTCCGACCGTCGGACTGGAGGGCCATGAAAGCAGTAGCCGTGTGGGAGTACGGCGGAGCCGAAAAGCTACAGTTGGTGGATCTTCCCGCACCGCACGCCGGCCCGGGCCAAATGCGTGTCCGCGTGCACGCGGCGACGGTGAATCCCGCCGACTTCCTGCTGCGGGAGGGGGCCATCGACGCAATGCTTTCTGGCCGGCTCCCCCCGCCCTACCGGCCGGGGATGGAAGCGGCAGGGGTGGTGGACGAGATCGGACCGAACGCGGTCACCGACTTGCACATCGGTGACCGTGTGATGGCGATCGTCATCCCGATCGACCCCTCCGGCGGTGCCTACGCCGAGTACATCGTCCTGGACCCGAGGCAGGTCGGCAGAGCTCCGGCCGGCAGCACCCATGCCGAGGCCGCAACACTGCCGATGAACGGACTGACATCGCGCCTGGCCCTCGATGTACTCTCGCTTGTCGCCGACAACTGGCTTGCCGTCACGGGAGCTACGGGCGCCGTCGGGGGCTACGCGGTGCAGTTGGCGAAGGTGGATGGCCTGCGCGTGGTGGCCGATGCCGCACCGGCCGACGAAGATCTTGTTCGTACGCTGGGGGCCGATCATGTGGTGGCCCGGGGACCCGACCTTGCCGGGCGCATCCGGGCGTCCGTCCCGGATGGTGTGGCGGCCGTGGTGGACGCCGCACTCTTGGGGTCTGACGTAGTCCCGGCGATCCGGCCCGGCGGCCAACTGGCCGTAGTCCGCCGCGTCGGGGACCGCGGGGTCGTTTCCTCGCGCCAGCACTCCGATGTGACCGTCCGGGATGTATGGGTTCCGGAATACCGGTATGCCCGGGACAAGCTGGACTCACTGCGACTGCTCGCAGAGGAGGGAAAGCTCTCGCTGCGGGTGGCACAGGAGTATCCCGCCTCCCACGCTGCCGAGGCGCACCGACGCTTCGAGGCCGGCGGCGTCCGGGGCCGCCTCATACTCACATTCTAGTGCCGCATCAAGCAACGTTCGCCCCCGCCTTGTTGCGACGCGGCGGCTGAAGCTTCCCCTCGACATTGAACACCTGGTGAGGCTTCCCCTTGATACGGGACAACCTGTTGCAGAGGAAGTAGTGCCAGGTGGGAAGCAAGCGACCACACCAGGCGGTACACGGAGGACCACCGTGCTGCACATCGCCTCCAGGCCGGCCTGGGGGTACCTCAACCCCGTGGAGATCCGACAGCGACACGAGCAGCAACACATCCTCGCAGCGCAAACACGACTGTCCGGCATCACGGGGAACTTCGGCTTTCCTCTCGTCAACCAGCGCTGCGTGCACATCTGTTCAACGCGCACGCATGGCGTCGGCGCCACAAGCCAGGCCATCCCCGGGCAGGTGGAAGCCGTAGTCAAGGACAAAGTTCAGCCCATCGCATAGCGCCCCTTTCGTGCGTGACGGTGCCGTGCCGAGTGGCGAGGGTGGCAACAATGAACATCCCGCGGCCGTGCTCGTCCTCCGAGTCGGTGTGCGACGGCAGTGGGGACTGCGAGCCACCGTCGATGACCTCGATGCGAAGGGCGCCGCATCGCATGCAGCGGACCCGCAGGGCTGCCGGCGGGAGAGCGTGGACGACGGCATTGGTGACCAGCTCGGAGATGATGAGAAGCGCGTCTTCGCACGCCGAGGGCGGCACTCGCAGACGTACCAGGAAGTCGTGCGCGAGGCGGCGGATCCGGCTGACGTCTGCGGCGCCGGCGCCCACCAGGACGAGGCACCTGGCTTCTTTGTCATCCGTGTCGGGCCAGAGTCCGTGGCGCGGGGCCTGACCGGAACCAGGGGCCGTGGCGCCGGGACCCGCTTCGAGCAGTTGCACCGGACCGGCCGGTTCAGGGAGTACTTGGGCAGTCATGACAACCTCGCGCCTTCCGCGTGGGGGCCGAGCGGACTCCGACCCCGCCCCAAACTGGTAATAACCAGATATGACCAGACTGAACCCGGTGTGGAGAGGTTGTCAATTGGGTCCAAGGAGATTTTCGGCAGGCCTCAGGGCGAACGGCGCGGAGGGGGATCGCATGCATCAGCGTCCGCTCCGGATCCGGGCGCGGAAAGCCCGACGGTGGGACTCCTGCACCTGCTCCAACGGATCACCGTCGAATTCCCACGGCCAGGCGGTGGCCACTGCCGACATGGCCTCGAAGACCGGCCAGGCGTCGCGCGGGCGCGTGGCTTTCGTCAGTACGTAGGCGAGGAGGTTGAGGTCGGCGAGTGCTGCTGCGTGTGTGAGGAATCCGGGCTGCGGCCAGGTTGCGACAGCGTGGTCGACAAGGGCGCTTTCGTGCGGCTGGTTCCAGTGCCGGTGTGCGGTCAGCGCTTCGATCCCGCCGGCTGCCAGAGCTCTGCGGTACCGGGCGAGGGAGTGGGTGAGGCTGAGGGCCGCCACGGGGGCTCCGGGAGGCGCGGCGATGGTGACGGAGTCGAGGAACTGCACGGTCAGGGCACTGGATCCGCATTCCTCCGGGGAAACGTAGCCCAGCATCTCGCGGTGTGCTTCCCGGTTCCAGCGGTCGCGCTCTTTGACGGCCTCCCACACGGGCTGCACCGCCGCGCCGGAGGCCCGCTGCATCCGGTGGCAGCTGAGCATGGCAACCCAGGGGGCGGGGTCCGGGGGCGCGAGCGCCGCTGCGTGCCGGCACAGACGCATGGTGGCGTCGATGTCGAGAGCCGTACCGGTGGCGCGGGCCCTGTGGATGTCGGCGAAGACCTGGAGGAGCAGGGCGTCGGCGCCGGCAGGTTCCCGGCTTCGCCAATGGTGGGCCAGGACGGAGGCTTCGGGGATGGTGCTGAGCACGAGCAGGCGGTGCATGCGCCGGTCCCAGTCGTCTGCCGCATCGCGCAGTACCTGCTCGACGGGGTACGTGAGGGCCCCGCGGTCGTTGGCTTCCGCCAGGTTGTCGCCCTGGGCGGCGATCTGGGCTTCGAGGTGAGTCAGAGTGCGGGTGAGCTGGCTGTCGTCCAGTTGTGGGCACAGTCGGCGGGGTGGTCTCTGTCGTCTTCGGGGCCACATGGTCACCTGCTCCTTCCTCCGTTGTGTCCGTGCGGCAGCGGATGCCGGGGCCGCTGCCGCACGGAAGCTGTCAGGCCGTGCGAGGTGTCTGTGCGTCAGCGAGGGGCGTCCCGGCAGACTCCCCTCAGGGCGGAGGTCGTGTCTGTGGCCGTCACGGCGAGCAGAGCTGCTCCGAGGAGCCCGGCGTCCGCACCGAGAGGAGAGATCTCCACCGTCGGTGCGGTCCGCCAGGCCAGTCCCCGTTGCAGGCTCCGGCGGACCGGGACCGCGAGGAGGTCTCCGGCCGCTGCAATACCGCCCGCCAGGACGATGCGCTGGTGGTCGAACAGGACTGTCGAGGTAACGAGTGCCCTGCCGAGGGCGTCCGTCGCCTCGGCCCAGACGCGGGCGGCGTCCGGGTCGGTGCCGAGGCGTGCGGTGATGTCGGCGGCGGTGTCCACACTGCTGCCGGCGCGGCGGTAGCGACGGACCAGGGCGCTGGCTGCGGCGTAGGCCTCGACGCATCCGCGCTGACCGCAGGGGCACGGCTCTCCGTCGGCGTGCACGGGGATGTGGCCGAACTCCCCGGCGATGCCGCTTGCGCCGTGTATGAGTCGGCCGTCGCTGACGATGCCGGCAGCCAGACCGGTGCCAAGCACGACCACGAGCAGGTCGCTCACGCCGGCTCCGAGCCCGAGCTGCCGCTCCGCCAGGCAGGCGGCCCTCGCATCGTGCTCGAGGGTGACGGGCAGGTGCACGGCGGCGGCCACGGCTGCGGCCAGAGGTGTGTCGCGCAGGCCGAGGTTCGATGCGAAGCGGACGATTCCGGCGTCGGTGTCGATCAGCCCTGGAGCGGAGAGGCCGACGGCCCTGACGCCGGGGCGGACGAGGGCGGTGGCCGCCTGCACGACCGCGGCGACGACAGCGTCGGGTCCCCTCGGTGAGGGTGTGGGAAGTCGCAGGGTTTCCTCGGCCGTCCCTTCGGCGTCGTAGCGGGCTGCCTTGATCGTGGTGCCGCCGAGATCGACGGCGACAACATGGGCGGGGCGTGTCATCAGTACCTTTGTCCGGCGGGCTTGTAGCGGGCAATGGAGCGGTAGTAGGCCCGTTGTTCCAGCTGGGAGGCGGCGAGCGCGTCCACCACGACGGTGACGTGGGGGTGCAGCTGGAGGACCGAGGCGGGGCAGGCCGCGGTGACGGGGCCTTCGACGGCAGCAGCCACCGCGCGGGCCTTGTGCGGGCCGGTGGCGATCAGCACGAGGTGGGACGCCTCGCCGATCGTCGCGAGTCCCTGGGTGATGACGTGGCGGGGAACGTCCTCGATGCCGCCGAAGAAGCGGGCGTTGTCGCGGCGGGTGTCGTCGGTGAGGGTCTTGAGCCGGGTGCGTGAGGCCAATGAGGAGCCCGGCTCGTTGAAACCGATGTGGCCGTTGACCCCGATTCCGAGTATCTGCAGCCCGACGGGCCCTGCCTCGGCGAGGCAGCGCTCGAAGCGGCGTGCTTCCGCAGCCGGGTCGGGTGCCGTGCCGGAGGGCAGGTGGAGTCGCGCGGGGTCGAGGTCGACATGGTCGGCCAGCTCGCGTCGTATCACCTGGGCGAAGGACTGCAGATGGGCGGCCGGGAGCCCTACGTACTCATCGAGCAGGAAGGCCTCGACGCCGCTGAAGCTGAGGCCCTCGTGACGGTGGCGCCGGGCCAGATCCCGGTAGACCCCCAGGGGTGAGGAGCCCGTGGCCAGCCCCAGCGTTCTCACGCCCTCCGCCAGCGCCTGGTGGACGATGCCGGCGACCGTACGGCCGGCGTCCTCCGCATCAGGGCGGATCACCACCTCCATGTCACAGCCCCTCGCCGTTCTGGGCCACCGCGCGCAATGTCTTGCTCATCTCCCGGGCGGTGGCACGCGCCGCCGCCGAGCTGGTGGCGTCGAGCACGGCGGCCGCCAGGCTGCGGCACTGCTCCAGCGTGAGCTCGGCGAGCGCGTCGCGGACGTCGGCGACGGCCGGGGCGGCCATGGACAGACCGCTCACCCCGAGACCGGCCAGAACGGGCGCCAGCAGCGGATCGGCGGCCGCCTCTCCGCAGACACCCACCGGCCGGCCCAGGTCCTCGGCCGCGCCACACACCGTGGCGACCAGGGTGAGCAGGGCCGGCTGCCAGGGGTCCAGGAGATGGCCGAGGGTCTGGGAGGTCCGGTCGGCGGCCAGGCTGTACTGGGCCAGGTCGTTGGTGCCGATGCTGGCGAAGTCGACATGAGGCAGCAGATCGTGCGCGCGCAGGGCCGCCGACGGTACTTCGATCATGATTCCGACGGTCTGTACGCCGCAGCTGCGGGCGAGGCCGGCGAAGTGGGCGGCTTCCTCTGCCGTGGTGACCATCGGCGCCATGACCCTCATCCGCGCGCTGGTGCGGCGCTGTGCCGTAACAAGGGCTGCGAGCTGGGTTTCGAGGATGCCCGGCCGCAGCGTGGCCGTGCGCAGCCCCCGCAGCCCGAGAGCGGGATTGTCCTCACGGGGCAGGTGCAGGAAGGGAAGGGGCTTGTCGGAGCCGGCATCCAGGGTGCGCACCGTCACCGTACGCCCCTCGAAGGAGTCGAAGACCTGGGAGTAGGCCCGTATCTGTTCCTCGAGCGTGGGGGGTTCGCGGCGGTCCAGGAAGAGGAACTCGGTACGGAACAGCCCCACCCCTTCGTTGTCGGCCTGTGCCGCGCGGACGGCGTCCGCGGGAGTGCCGATGTTGGTCAGGAGCTGAACGGCCTGATGGTCGGCGGTGCGGCCCGGCCCCTTGGTGCGGGACTGTGTGCGGGTCCGGGCGTCGTCGAGGGCTTGCTGCCGACGTTGGGGCGAGGGGTGGGCCTCGACGGTGCCGGCCCGGCCGTCGAGGAGGACGGGGATGCCGTCCTGCAGGGCGCCGGCCTGGGGGCATCCGACCACCGCAGGCAGACCGAGTGCGCGGGCGAGGATGGCGGTGTGGCCGGTCGGGCCGCCCTTCTCGGTGATCAGGCCCACCACGTCACCGCCGGCCAGCTGCGCGGTGTCGGCCGGGGAGAGGTCCTCTGCGGCGAGGATGAACGAGTGTCCTGGACGGGGTATGCCGGGCATGGGCACGTCCATCAGGAGTGCGACGGTGCGGTTGCGGATGTCGCGCAGGTCGGCGGCGCGTTCGGCCATGTATCCGCCGGCTTGCTCAAGTTGGGTGCAGTAGGCGTCGATCGCGAGGGAGAGGCTGTGGGCGGTGGGCACGCCTCGGCCGATGTGGTGGGCGGCGGCCTGGACCAGGGCAGGGTCGCCGGCCATGGCGGCGCCGGCCTCCAGGATGGCGCCTGCCGTGCCGCCCGTAGCGATGGCGGACAGTTGCGCGGCCACTTCGGTCAGGGCCTGGCGTACCCGCTGGACTTCGTGGGCGGAGTTCTCACCCGGTGCTTCGTCGGGGTCGGTGATGACCGGCGGCGTCATGCGGGCCAGGGGGGCACATGCCACCCCGGGGCTGACGCCGTAGCCGGTCATCGTGATCGAGGTGGGGCTCACGCGTCGAGCTCCTTGCTCAGCAGGGCCGCCAGTTCCTCCAGGACGGCCTCCGCCTGCCGGCCTTCTGCGGACAGGGTGACCCGGTCGCCGTAGCCGGCGCCGAGCGTCATGACTCCCAGCATGCTGTCGGCGGCCACGGGGGGCTTGCCGTCGACAGCGATCGTGACCGACAGGGGCGCCCGGGAGGCGGCCTGGACGAAGGCGGCGGCGGGCCTGGCGTGCAGGCCCCTGTGTGAGCCGATGGAGACGACGCGCTGCGCCATGGACGGTTTTCCTTTCGAAGGGGCTGTCGGAGTGCGTTGGGCCGTGTCAGGCCGCGGGCTGGGGCTGGCGTTCCTGATCGGCCTCCGGGTTGTCCTCCTCGCGGCCGGGGGTGCGCAGGTTCCAGCGGCGGATGACGAAGCGGAACAGCACGTAGTAGAGGGCGGCGTAGCCCAGGCCTATGGGAATCAGCAGCAGCGGGTTGGTGGCCTTCCCCCAGTTGAGTACGTAGTCGATGAGACCGGAGGAGAAGGTGAACCCGTGGTGGATGTCGAGGGCGTTCACCAGGGCGAGAGACGTTCCGGTCAGCACGGCGTGTACCAGGTACAGGGGCCAGGCGACGAAGAGGAAGGCGAACTCGATCGGCTCGGTGATGCCGGTGAGGAAGCTGGTGAGTCCGGCGGAGAGCATGATTCCGCCGACGGCCTTGCGGTGCTCGGGGCGGGCTTCGCGCCAGATCGCCAGGGCTGCGGCGGGAAGGGCGAACATCATGATCGGGAAGAAGCCGGTCATGAAGATGCCCGCCTCGGGGTCCCCTGCGAAGAACCGGTTCAGGTCACCGTGGGTGCCGTTGTAGTCGCCGAGGATGAACCACACGACGGAGTTGAGGATGTGGTGCAGGCCCAGCGGGATGAGCAGCTTGTTCGCCATTCCGTAGATACCGCCGCCGACGATGCTGTTCTCATCAACCGCCTCGCCGACCTCGGTGAGACCGCTGTTGAACAACGGATAGACCAGGCTCATCAGAACGCCGACCACGAGAGCGGTGACCGCGGTCAGGATGGGCACGAGTCTGCGGCCGCTGAAGAAGCCCAGATAGGGCGGAAGCACGGTGCGGTAGAAGCGTTGCCACAGCACGGCGGCGAGCATGCCGATGACGATGCCGCCGAGGACCCCGAAATTGACCACCGCCTGCTCGCCCGCGAGATCCTTCCGGCCTTCGAGGACGACAGGCGACATCGCCTTGAAGACACCGTCCAGGACGAGATACCCGACCACCGCGGCCAGCGCCGTGGAACCGTCCGCCTTCTTCGCGAACCCGATCGCGATACCGACGGCGAAGATCAGCGGCAGATGCGTGAACAGCACGCCGCCGGCGGCCGAGATGACGTGCGCGGTGTCCTGGAGCGCGGAGAACCGGCCCAGGACGTCGTCCTGCCCCAGCCGGAGAAGCAGACCTGCGGCCGGAAGCGTGGCAATCGGCAGCATCAGGCTACGGCCGAGTTTCTGCAGACCCGCAAGGCCCGGACGGCGGCCTGCGGACGTGGATGTACTGGTGCTCATGACAACCTCAAAGGCGTGTGCAGGGGGCGGGACGCGGAGAGCCGGACGGGCACGCAGCAGCCCGGAGCTGCCGGATTGGCCGAACCTCCGGCTCTGGTAGTGACTGGTAATGACCAGTTAGCCCTCAGCATGGCCCCGCACCCGGGGCGTGTCAATGCTTCGACGCAGCAGAACGGCGCGGCACGCGCATACCGCCACGAGCAGGCACAGGCGCTGCCGTGATGGAATCGAGGCCTGGCGCATGCTGCATACTGGTAGTAACCAGTCAGAGGGGTGCGACGAAGCCTCCCGGAACCGAGAGTGGGGTCGCAGTGGCTACACAGCAGATCGCCGCCAAAAGCATGGTGCCCAAGCACGCACAGCTGCGCGCGATTCTGGTCGACATGTGCACCAACCGACTCTCCCCCGGCGACGCACTGCCGAGTGAGCGCCAACTGTGCCTCGACCACGGGGTCAGCCGGGTGACGGTACGCGAAGCCCTCAGTCAGCTCGTGGCCGAAGGACTGGCCGTCCGGGTGCACGGGCGCGGCACCTTCGTTGCCGAGCGGACACACCGCTCAGAACTCGGCCTGGCCTCCTTCCACGAGGACATGCGCCGACTCGGCCTGGAGCCGGGCACCGTCGTACTGTCCACCGACAAGAAAGCCCCCACCTCAGCCACCGCCGCGGCTCTCCAGATGACCGAGAAGCAGCAGTCATGGCACGTCCGCCGCCTCCGGCTGGCCAACGGGACGCCCATCTGCGTCGAGGACGCCTGGTACAGCGCCGACCTTCTGCCGGAGCTGGACAGCGTGGACTTCACCACCTCGATCTACGACACCCTGGGCTCACGGTTCGGATATCCCGTCGACCGTGCGGAGCAGACGGTCGGGGCAGGGTCGGCCTCCACGGAGACCGCCGCCCTCCTGGGCATCCGCAAGGGCACTGCCGTCATGACCTTCGACCGCATCGCCTACAGCGGCGAGCAGCCCGTCGAGCACGCGTACTCGTGGTTCCGCGCCGACCGTTACCAGTTGCACATGACCCTCACCGAGCACTGAACCCCGGCCCGGGACAATCCCGGGCGGCAGCCATGCATTGACCTGCGCGCACGCCACTCGCTGTATTGATCACGAGCGTTGTCGACACGCAGGGTCTTGATCGTGGTGAAGGCCTCCGTGCGTGGTGAAGGTGTCGAATCTTCACCGCACGGAGGCCTTCGTGTCCCACCGTGATGCCCGGCTGACCGTCTTCGGGAGGCGCGTGTCTGTGCGCTGAGGCAGACCCGCAAGCTGGGCCCGGCCCGCATCGGCCCGATCCTCGGGCTGCCCCGCCTCGACCGTGCACCGCATCCTGACCCGGCACGGTCTCAGCCGGCTGGTCCTGGCTCGACCGGCCCACCGGAGAGCCCGTCCGCCGCTAGGAACGGGCCCGGCCCGGCGAACTGGTCCACGTCGACATCAAGAAACTCGGCAGCATCCCCAACGGCGGCGGCCGGCGCACGGTCGGCAGCTCTGGCGGGACGCCGCTGCCACCGACACTCGGCGCGGCCACCCACCGATCAGTCGTGTGAACAACGCTGCGAGTCAAGGCACCCAGCCGATTTGCTCTTTGACATGTTCATGATTTTCAGGTTTGCCTACCACGCCCCTCTGGGCTACCCTTCTGGTCATAACTGGTAATTACCACTTCCCTGCGGCCTGCTCGTCACTTAGGCGCGGCGCCGCATCAATCCGCTGATCAGGAGGGGGCACCCATGTCCAAAGCCCGACTCATCGTCGAAGGGCTCGGAGGAGCAGACAACATCGCCGACATCGAGGCCTGCATCACCAGGCTGCGCACCGAGGTGAACGACCCGGGCGTCGTTGACGTGGGCGCCCTCAAGAGAGCGGGCGCCCACGGGGTCCTGGTGTCGGCCGGAGTCGTCCAGGTGGTCGTCGGCCCCGAGGCGGACTCCCTGGCCGAGGACATCAAGGAGCTGCTGTGAGTCTTGCCGTCTACGCCCCACTGGCCGGGACCCTCACGGCGCTCGGCAAAGTCCCCGACCCGGTTTTCGCAGCTCAGATGGTGGGATCGGGAGTGGCGGTCGAGCCTCCCCACGTCGACGGGCCCGTCGACGTCGTAGCGCCGGTCGCCGGCACGGTCGCCACGCTGCACCCGCATGCGTTCGTGATCCATACCAGCAGCGGGGCGGCCGTCCTTGTGCACCTGGGCATCGACACCGTGCGGCTGAAGGGAGAAGGGTTCCGCACGCATGTGGCCGCAGGAGAACAGGTGGAGGTCGGCCGGACTGTGATCACCTTCGACCCGAGCGCGGTCCGGGCACACGGCCTGTCCGCGATCTGCCCCGTTGTGGTCCTCGACAGCCGGCCCGGATCGACGCAGCCGCCGTCCGTCACCGGCCCGGTACCGGCCGGGGCCCTGCTGTTCAGCTGGGCGGCGCTGTGACAACGGCCGACGCCCGTCCCCCGAAGAGGACCGGCAGCCAGGGGCCCGGCTCCCGTCCGCCGTGCGAAGCGGTCCTCCTGGACCTGGACGGCACCCTGGTCCTCAGCGAAGAGGTCCACCGCCTCGCCTGGCAGGCGCTCTTCGACACATGGGGCGTCGAGGTGACCGACGCCGACTACGAGCAGCAGTACATGGGGCGACGGCCCAGCGACGTCATCGCCGGCGTTCCCGGGCCCTGGACGGGCGCCGACGCACAAGCCGTGCTCTCCACCATGACCGCCTTCACGCTGGAACACGCCGGCAGCGTCGAGGTCGTTCCCGGTGCTGCCGCACTCATCCGGCGGCTGCGTGTGAAGTATCCCGTCGCCGTCATCACCAGCGCCGGTGCGCTGTGGGCCCAGCACCTCCTCGACAAGGTCCTCGGCGTACGGCACCTGGTCGACGTGGTCATCACCGCCGAGGACACCACGTCCGGGAAACCCTCCCCAGAGGGCTACCTCAGGGCCTGCACCGCCCTGCGGGCGCGGCCCGCGCACTGCCTGGCCTTCGAGGACTCCCCGTCGGGAGTCACCGCCCTGGTCGCCGCCGGTGTCCGGGACATCGTCGGTGTCACCACCACCACCGCCTCGGCCGACCTCACCCTGGCCGGAGCGCGCTGGACCGTCCCCGATCTCACCGCCGCGAGCGTGCGCAGCATCAGCGGCGCCCTCAGAGCACACTCCCCGAATGCGGTACGCAACGACGAGGAGACCGAAGCATGAAAAGACTCGACGTGGCCGTGATCGGTGCCGGATTCATCGCCCGCACCCACCTGCCGGCCTGGATCGCCCTCGGAGCGCGGATCCGCATCTTCTCCACCGACGACCAAGCCGCGCTGCTCTCAGAGGAGTTCGGCCTCACCAAGACCGCCTGTCTCGATGAAGCCCTGGACGGGGCATCGGTCGCCGACATCTGCACCCCCACCACCACCCATCGCGACATCGCCCTGGCCGCCTTCGCGGCCGGAGCGGACGTCCTGTGCGAGAAACCCCTCGCCCTGACACCGGCAGACGCCCTGGAGATGGCCGAAGCCGCCCACAAGGCCGGACGCCTGCTCTACCCCGGACACGTCGTGAGATTCTTCCCCGCCTACGCCCGCCTCCGCAGCACCATCAGGTCCGGGGCGCTCGGCCGCCCGGCCGTGGCCCGCTTCACCCGCACCGGCCGCTATCCCACGTGGAGCCCCTGGTTCGCCGATACCGCCCTCTCGGGAGGCATCGTCACCGACCAGATGCTCCACGACATGGACATCGCCAGATGGCTCTTCGGAGAGGTCGTCAGCATCCACGCCACCCAGCGCGGCCACCTCACCACCCACGACTCCGCCTCCGCCCCCGAGGGACCCGTGGCCACCGGCAGCGCCACCCTCACCCACGACTCCGGCGTGATCACCCAGGTCCTGGGCGTGTGGGGCCCGCCCGCCACTCCGTTCCGCTACACCTTCCACGTCGCCGGCTCCAACGGCACCCTCACCCACGACTCCATCGCCCACCCGTCCTTGCGCCTGACCGGTGCAGCCGGCGCCCAAGCCGGCGCAGTACCCACCGGCGACTTCGGCGAAGACCCCTTCTCCGCCCAGATCCGCGAGCTCGCGACCGCCTTCCAGGGCGGCCCCGCCCCACGGGTGAACGCCCTGGACGGTGTGGCGGCCGTCAAGATCGCCGCAGCCGCCCGCCGCTCCGCAGCTACCGGGCTGGCCGTCGCCGTCCACGACGCAGCCCCGCGCACGCTCACGGAAGGAAGCCCCCGATGAAGGTCGCCCTCCTGTCCTTCGCCCACGTTCACGCAGCGACGTACATCCAACTGCTGCGCGACCGAAGCGACATCGAGCTCATCGTGACCGACCCCGACGCCGATCCCGGCGACCCTACACGCGGCAAGGCCCTGGCCGACGAACTCGGTGTCACCTACCGGGCCGGCTACGACGAGGCCCTCGCAGAGCGCCCCCGGGCCGTCATCGTCACCAGCGAGAACGCCCGCCACCGCACACTCGTCGAGCTAGCCGCCGCCGCAGGTGCTCACATCCTGTGCGAGAAACCCCTGGCCACCACCGAGGACGACGCACGCGCCATGATCGACGCCTGCGAGCGGGTCGGCGTGAGCCTCATGACCGCCTACCCCGTACGCTTCCACCCGGCCTTCGCAGCCCTCCGGCACACCCTGTCCGACGGCGACCTCGGGCCCCTCCTCAGCGTCCACGGCACCAACAACTCCTCCCCTCCTGCTCTGGAACGCCCCTGGTTCGCCGACCCGGCCTGCGCCGGAGGCGGCGCCATCATGGACCACACCCTGCACATCGCAGACCTCCTGGACGTCCTCCTCGACGGCGAGCAGCCCACCCACGTCCACGCCGTCGCCAACTCCCTCCTCACCTCCAGCACCGACGGCCCAGAAGTGGAGTCCGCCGGGCTACTCACCCTCACCTACCCGCGAGGCCTCGTCGCCACCATCGACTGCAGTTGGAGTCACCCCGCCACGCACCCCACCTGGGGCGGTCTCACCCTCACCTGCGTCGGCGAGCGCGCCCTCGCGGAATTCGACGCCTTCCCACCACTCCTCACCGGCTACGACACCGCCCAGGCCGCCACCCGCTGGGAACCCGCCGCCATCGACCTCGACGCCGCCATGCTCGAGAGTTTCCTCACGGCCGCCCGCACCGGACAACGCGCCCACCCCGACGGCGAGACAGGCCTGCGCACCCTCAAAACCGCCCTCGCCGCCTACGCCTCGCTCCACACCGGCCAACCCGCCACCATCACAGCAACCTGACCAGCCCACAAGACGCCGCCCCAAGACGGGCACGAGCGACCGTCAGAGGGTGTTCCGTACTGGTTTACGCTGCCGCGAAGGTTTCGCGCGGAGGTATTGACCGACGTTGTTCGGGTCGACGGCTACTGAGGTTCTCGGGTTGTCGTCGGGTGAGGCGGCAGATCATGAGGCAGATACCGCCACGCGATCCCAGTGCGGGCGACGCAGAGGAGTGGGCTCGCGGCCGTCGACCCGAGCCGCCCGCACCGACCGTTGCCCACCGGCACGAACGGCCGCAGCCGTTCCCACTCCGCAACCGACAGATCACCCCGCCCCACACACGAGATGACGATCCGACCAGGCGACAGTCGCATGATCGGCCGGACAGCTCCTGGGTGTGCTGCCCTGTGCGCCCGGGTGGCGTCAGAGGGAAGGCGGGGAGCGTGAGTGTCGGCGCGTGCCGCCCTGCGGCGTGCCCTGCCTCGCGTGGCCCACTTCACGATCCGGATCGTGGACGCACGCCACTCGGGCTTGCGTCACCGTCTAGTCTGATCTGTGCAGCTGGTTCGTCCCGTCCGCCAGGCGGGACGTCGTAAGAGGGAACCCGGTGGGAATCCGGGACTGCCCCGCAGCGGTGAGCGGGAACGACCGCCGTCATACGCACTGGGTCCGACGTACCGGGCCCGGGAAGCGACGGCCAGTAGGTGTCCTCCGGTCAGGAGGGCGTGCCCGCGAGTCCGAAGACCTGCCCGTTGCCCGCGCGCGGACGACTCCGTGCGTGGACATCCCGGTGACCTCGAGGGCGGGTCGGCGTACATACCAGGCGACCGATCGTGCCTTGCCGCGCACGCTCGTACCGTCCGGTTCGTCACCCCTTCGCGCTCTCGCCCCGCCTCCGGGATCTCAGGGATTCATCTCGCGAAGGAGATCTCCGTGACACCGAAGTCCGCAGCCGCGGCAGCACGGTCCACCGTGCACGGCTACCCCCGCCAGGGCCCGAACCGGGAACTGAAGAAGGCGATCGAGGGCTACTGGAAGGGCCGCGTCACCGCCGACGCCCTCCGGGCCACCGCCGCCGAACTGCGCCGCTCCAACTGGAAGCAGCTCGCCGAGGCCGGCATCCACGAGGTGCCCACCGGTGACTTCTCGTACTACGACCACGTCCTCGACACCACCGTCATGGTCGGCGCGATCCCCGAGCGCCACCGCGCCGCCGTCGAGGCGGACGCCCTGGGCGGCTACTTCGCCATGGCGCGCGGCACGCAGGACGTGGCGCCGCTGGAGATGACGAAGTGGTTCGACACGAACTACCACTACCTGGTCGCGGAGCTGGGCCCGGACACCGTCTTCACAGCCGATTCGGCCAAGCAGGTCGCCGAGCTGAAGGAAGCCCTGGCTCTCGGGCTGACCGCGCGCCCCGTCCTGGTCGGCCCGATCACATACCTCCTGCTCGCCAAGCCCGGCCCCGCCGTGCCCGCGGACTTCGAGCCGCTCACTCTCCTGGACCGGCTGCTGCCCGTGTACGCCGAGATCCTCGCCGACCTGCGCGCGGCCGGTGCCGAATGGGTGCAGATCGACGAGCCCGCCCTCGTCCAGGACCGCACCCCGGCCGAGCTGAAGGCCGCCGAGCGCGCCTACCGCGAGATCGGTGCCCTCGCCGACCGGTCCAGGGTGCTGATCGCCTCGTACTTCGACCGGCTCGGCGACGCCCTGCCGGTGCTGGCCAAGGCCCCGGTCGAAGGACTCGCGCTGGACTTCACCGAGTCCGGCGCCGCCAACCTGGACGCTCTCGCCGCCGTCGGCGGACTGCCCGGGAAGCGTCTGGTCGCGGGCGTGGTCAACGGCCGCAACATCTGGGTCAACGACCTGGAGAAGTCGCTGTCCACCCTGGCCACCCTGCTCGGGCTGGCCGACCGGGTCGACGTGGCCGCCTCCTGCTCGTTGCTCCATGTGCCCCTGGACACGGCCCCGGAGCGGGACATCGAGCCGCAGATCCTGCGCTGGCTCGCCTTCGCGAAGCAGAAGACGGCCGAGATCGTCACCCTCGCCAAGGGCCTAGCCCAGGGCACCGGCACGATCACCGCCGAACTCGCCGCCAACCGCGCCGACCTGGCCTCCCGCGCGGGCTCCCCCATCACGCACGACCCGGCCGTACGGTCCCGCGCCGCGGCGGTCACCGAGGCCGACGCCCGCCGCGCCCAGCCCTACACCGAGCGGGCCGCCGCGCAGCGCGCCCATCTCGGGCTGCCCCTGCTGCCGACCACCACGATCGGTTCCTTCCCGCAGACCGGCGAGCTGCGCACGGCCCGCGCCGACCTGCGCGCCGGCCGGATCGACGCCGCCGGCTACGAGGAGCGCATCAAGGCCGAGATCCAGAAGGTCGTCTCCTTCCAGGAGAAGACCGGCATCGACGTCCTGGTGCACGGCGAGCCCGAACGCAACGACATGGTCCAGTACTTCGCCGAGCAGCTCACCGGCTACCTCGCCACCCAGCACGGCTGGGTGCAGTCCTACGGCACCCGCTACGTCCGCCCGCCGATCCTGGCCGGCGACATCTCCCGCCCCGAGCCGATGACGGTGCCCTGGACGCGGTACGCCCAGTCCCTCACGTCCCGCCCGGTCAAGGGCATGCTCACCGGACCGGTGACCATGCTCGCGTGGTCCTTCGTCCGCGACGACCAGCCCCTCGGCGACACCGCCCGCCAGGTCGCCCTCGCCCTGCGGGACGAGGTGCACGATCTGGAGACGTCCGGGACGTCCGTCATCCAGGTGGACGAACCCGCGCTGCGCGAGACGCTGCCGCTGCGCGCCGCCGACCACCCGGCCTATCTGGCCTGGGCGACGGAGGCGTTCCGGCTGAGCACGAGCGGGGTCCGGCCGGACACCCAGATCCACACCCACATGTGCTACGCCGAGTTCGGCGACATCGTCCAGGCCATCGACGACCTCGACGCCGACGTCATCAGCCTGGAGGCCGCCCGCTCGCACATGCAGGTCGCCCGGGAGCTCGCCGCCCACGGCTACCCGCGCGAGGCCGGCCCCGGCGTGTACGACATCCACTCACCGCGCGTCCCCAGCGCCGAGGAGGCCGCCGACCTGCTCCGCACGGGCCTGAAGGCCATCCCGGCGGAGCGGCTCTGGGTCAACCCCGACTGCGGCCTGAAGACCCGGGCCTGGCCCGAGACCCGGGCCTCGCTCGAGAACCTGGTGGCCGCCGCCCGTACGGTTCGCGGCGAGCTGTCCGGGTCCTGACCCGCACGTCCCGAGGGCCGTGGCGCCACATGCGCCCCGGCCCCACGAGCCGTACCGCCACGAACGGAAGCAAGGAGAGGGGAGCGGAGCGCAGACAGCTCGGCAACCGTGCCGCCACGATGCACGCGACGCGACACGCTCTCGGCATGTCCCAGTCTCGGCGTGCGCGCCCACACGGGCACCTTCTTCGGCCTGGCCAACCGGATCGTTCTCGCGGTCATCGCGCTCGGGCTGAGCATCGGCATCGTGCTCGGCTACCGCATGTGGTGGCAGCGCCGGCCCACCCGGGGGGACCGCCGTGCCCTGGTGGGCCTCGCGCCCGCGCGCGGTACGTGGCGGCACCTGCCCTGGCCCGCCCTGGCCGTGGCGGTGCCGCTGGTGGTCGCCGTGGGCTGGGCGTTCCCGCTGCTGGGCTGGTCCCTGCCGGCGTTCCTGGTCCTGGACGGTCTGCTTGCGCTGATCCACCGGCGGCGCACGGTCGCTCCTGCGGCGGGCGCCTGACACCCGTCCCCTCACCTGTGGCCCGCGCTTGGTACGAGCGCGGGCCACACGGCCGTGGGAACGCCGGTCAGTGGTGGCGGAACTCGGGCGGGAGCGCCTGTGGACGAAGGCGCCCATTCCCGCTTTCTGGTCGGCGGTGGCGAACACCTCGTGGAGGAGCCGGCGTTCGAAGCGGACGCCTTCGGCGAGCGTCGTCTCGAAGGCCAGTGCCACCGCCTCCTTCGCCATCGTCGCGACCGGCAACGGCCTCTACCGGAGACGGACTCAACGCCGCTCCTCGCGGGCTGTAATCGGCACGGCCGCCGGCCGCCACTCGCGCCTGATCAACCCGAAAACCCACGAGTCGGACACTTCGCCGTTCACGACGCAGTCTTCCCGCAACGTCCCTTCGCGCATGAATCCGATCTTCTCCAGTACCCGTGCAGATGCCACGTTGCGCGTATCGGTCTCGGCCTGGACCCGGTTCAGGTCCAGTGTGTCGAATGCCCACTGCAGCAAGGCGTGCGCCGCCTCCGTCGCGTAGCCGTGGCCCCACATCGCCTCGTCGAGGCAGTAGCCCAACGATGCGCTGCGGTAGTCCGGGTTCCATCCGGTCAGCACGCACCAGCCGACGAAAGCCCCGTCGGAAGCACGGTCGATGGCGACCCGTGCCCCGGTGCCTTCCTGCGCCATCTTCCGGCACTTCGCGATGAAGCGCTCGGCGCGGGCCCGTTCGGTCCAGCGTGGGGAGTCCCAATGGCGCATCACGTTGGCGTTGCTGTGCAGCGCGAACAGGGGGCCCGCGTCGGCGTCGGTGAAGGGGCGCAAGCGCAGGCGAGCGGTGTGCAGTATGGGGGTGGCCAGAGTCATGCGCACCATCTTGCGTCCTCACGGGGCGGGCTGAGCACCGGATTTCGATCCCGATCCGGCCCTCACGGCCCAAGGTTCTGCCTACCAGCAGATCGTGCACGCCTTCAACCAGCACCCTGACCGGGCATTCAGGGTCCGTGAAGGGCACCACTGCTCGACCTGGCCACCGGAGCGCACCTGCGCAAGGACCACGCCGAGGGCACTCATCCCGTTCCCCACGATCCCGGCCGGCTCCTCACCATGGGCTCTCCCGACAACGGCGAGTACATCTTCTGGATCACCACCCCGTCCGGTGACCCCGACGCATGCACATCGCCGTCAACGAGGCACGCGGCCCCCGCTGGTTCACCTGCGACGGGACCCTGCGTAGCCCGGAAGGCAACAGCATCCCGCGGTTTCGCCCCTCACGCCCCTCGGAATCCGATCCCGTCCCACAGCGCGAGAACTCGCTGCTCCCGGCGGATCCCGGCCGGCGTGAGGGGTTCGCGGGTTCCCAGGTCAGTCCCAGAGGGAGATGGCCAGGACCAGGGCGGCGACCGGGAGCAGCAGCCACGGCTCCGCCAGGACCAGGAGGCCGGTGGAGATCAGGGCGAGGTACGCCAGAGTCTTGGCGGTTCGCCGCCTGGCCTTGCCCTTCTTCTTCGGGTCCTTGTCGTGCGGCGCTGCCGCGGCCAGGGCCGCATCGAGGACGCCGGTGCCGGTTGCGGTGCCGGTTGCGGAGTTCATGTCGGTGTTCGTCATGGGACTCAGCCTCGCCGTGCGAGCACCGTCCTCGCGTCGGCGATCGCCGCCTATGTAGGTGACGACCGCCGACGCGTACGCAGGGGCGGGGCGGTGAGAGTCTGTCCATGGACGCGGTCATGGATCGGACGGATATCGTCTTGTGGGTACGGCGTGCGGACGGCCGGTGGTCGGCCAGGACGGTCTGGGTGGTGGTGCTCGACGGGGAGGCGTACATCCGCTCGGCTTTCGGGCGGCGCAGTGCCTGGTACCGCAGGGTTCTGCGGCGCGCGGAGGTGGAGGTCGAGGGGGCCGGGGTCCGGCTGTCCGCCGGCCTCCGGCCGGTGGAGGACCCAGAGCTCGTCCGGCGCGTCTCCGACGCCTACCGGGCCAAGTACGGGCTGAACTGGCCCGGCCCCGTCGAGTCGATGAACGCGCCCGAGGCAGCGGCCACCACCATGCGGCTAACGGATCTCGGGCAGGTCGCGCAGTTGCCTGCGTGAGGTGAGCTGGAGCTTGCGGAAGATGTTGCGCAGGTGCGCGTCGACGGTCCGCGGGCTGAGGAACAGCTTCGCCGCCACCTCCTTGGAGGTGGCGCCGTCGGCGACCAGGCGTGCGATGTGCACCTCCTGCATCGTCAGCCGGTCCGATGCCTTGAAGGTGCGGCTGCGGGCCTGTTCGCCCGTGGCGCGCAGCTCGCCGGCGGCGCGTTCGGCGAACGCCTCCAGGCCGAGGTCGGACAGCGCCTCGTGGGCCGGCCGCAGTGCGGAGCGGGCGTCGCGCCGTCGGCCCCGGCGGCGCAGCCACTCCCCGTACAGCAGGCGGGCCCGGGCGCGGTAGACGACCAGTGCGCTGTCGTCGAGCAGGTCGATGGCCTCCTGGTAGGCGGACTCGTCGTCGGTCACCAGGGCTCGTGCACAGGCCTCGACGCCGCGTCCCCACGCGTGCCGGCCGGCCTGTGTGCGCTCCTGGAGCGAGGCGAGCGCCGCGGCGGCGGTCTCGGGCTCGCCGCACCGTACGGCCGCCTCGACGAGTTCGGGCAGGGCCAGGCCCGCGGTGCCGACGGCTCCGTGCCCGACCGCCTGCCTCGCCGCCTTCAACGCGGCCGGGTAGTCGGCCAGCCCGTTGCCCAGCACGGCCGTCGCCCACTGCACGCTGAGGCTCATGCGGGGGTCCACGGTCGCGAACAGTTCGACGGCGTCCTCGCGCCGCCCGCGCAGCGCGGCCAGGTGCAGGCGCGGGTAGACCAGCGGCGCCGCACCGGTGGCGTCGGCGATGGCCTCCTCCTCGGAGATGAGTTCCATCGCGGTGCCGAACTCGCCCGTGTGCACGGCCGCGGTGGCCCGCATGGCCAGGGCGATGGGTAGCGCGTGGAAGGAGCCCGACTCGCGGCCGGCCGCGACGGCACGGGCGGCGATGGCGTGCAGGGCGTCGAAGTTCCACAGTTCGGTGGCCACCATGAAGCCCAGTGACGGCCGCCTGGCCCACACCTCCTCGCCTGCGTCGGCGAGGACCGGCCGGAGGATGTCCCCCGCCACCGGATGCCCGTCGCCGGCCAGACTGATCATGCCGGTCAGGACCGCAGCCGCGCCGGATGCCGGCTCGCCCGGCGGTGGGGCGTTCCGTGCGGCCTCCACCACCTGGTCGAGGCCGCCGAGCAGCAGACCCATCTCGATGGCGTCCAGATAGCACTCCCGTGACCAGGCGGGGTCGGTGGGCGCCAGACGTTCGGCGGCACGCAGGAGGTACGCGGTGGGGCCGTCCTCTCCCCGTCGGCGGGCGAACGACAGCCTGCCGCGGAGCAGGTCGGCCCTGGCGGCCTGGCGCGGATCGTCGGTCACCGCGGTGGTGAGCAGGTCGGCCGCGGTGTCGTAGTCGCCCACCGAGAGCTTGGCCCGGACGGCGGCGAGGACCCGCTCCGTGCGCCGGTCCGGGCTGATCGTGAGCGCGGCGGAGCGTTCGAGGAAGGCCGCGGCCGCGGCGAGGCCGCCGCGCTCCTGTGCGCGGGTGGCGGAGGCTTCGAGTTCGGCGGCGACCTGCTCGTCCGGGCCGGCGGTGGCCTGGGCGCGGTGCCAGGCGCGCCGGTCGGGGTCGGTGACCGGGTCGGTCGCGGCGGCCAGCGCCTCGTGCGCCCTGCGCCGCTCCTCGGGTGCCGCGGCGCGGTAGGCGGCCGAGCGGGCGAGGGGGTGGCTGAAGCGGATCCGGGTGCCGAACTCGACCAGCGGGACGGACTGTGCGGCGGCGGCCGCGTCGATGCCGAGCCGTTCGGCCGCCCGCCACAGCAGGCCGGCGTCGCCGATCGGGTCGGCGGCGGCAAGGGTCACCAGCAGCCGGGCCGCCGGCGGCAGCAGCTCCAGCCGGGACCGGAAGCTCTGCTCGATCACGTCGGGTACCGAGTCGGGCTGGGCGAATCCGCCCGCCATCCCGGCGAGTCCGGCGGTCCTGGGCAGCTCCACCAGGGCGAGGGGGTTGCCGCGTGCCTCGGCCAGGACCCGGTCGCGTACCCGCTCGTCCAGCGGGGCGCGGATCGCCCCGGCCAGCAGCGCGCGGGCGTCCGCTTCGCCGAGGGGCCGGAGCGTAAGGCCGGGCAGTTCGTCCAGCTCGGGCAGGTGGCTCGGCTCGCGCGCGGCGAAGACGAGGGCGATCGACTCGGCCGAGACGCGGCGGGCGAGGAAGGCGAGCGCCTTGGCCGACGCCTGGTCCAGCCACTGTGCGTCGTCGACGACGCACAGCAGGGGGCGTTCCCGTACGGTCTCCACCAGCAGGCCAAGCGACGCGACGCCGACCAGGAACGGGTCGGGGGTGCCGGTGTCGAGGCCGAAGGCGATCTGCAGGGCCTTGCGGTGCGGTGCGGGCAGCGCCGTCAGCCGTTCGGTGACGGGCGCGAGCAGTTGGTGCAGTGCGGCGTACGGCAGCTCCGTCTCGAACTCCGCGCCGGACGCCCGCATGACGAGGAATCCGGTCGCGGCCCGGTCCAGTTGCCGCAGCAGGGCGCTCTTGCCGATGCCCGCCTCGCCGCGCAGGACCAGGGCGCCGCCCCGCCCCTCGCGTGCCGCCTGGAGCAGGGTGTCGAGCCGGCGTATCTCGTCCTGACGGCCGATCAGCACATCCGTGGAAGTCTCGGGCATGTCCGAAAACCTATGCGGTCGTGCGCCGTAGGGGAATCCGGGAACGATCGCGGTGATCGCGGTCGCCCCTGGAACGACCGCTGTCGCCTATGGGCTTCCGGGTGACGTCGTATAGGCGATGACCACCGACGCGAGCGGCCCACGCCCGCTGCGAGTGTCGAGCCATGACCCGCACCGCACCGCAATCGACCACCACCGGCTGGATGCCGCTGGTGGCTCTGGCCACGGCCCAGTTCCTGGTCGTACTGAGCACGTCGATCGTGAACGTCGCCCTGCCCCGGATCCGGGCCGGGCTCGACCTGTCGGACACGGGGCAGGCATGGACGGTCAACGCCTACGTACTGGCCTTCGGCGCGCTGCTGCTGACGGGCGGGCGGGCGGGCGACGTCCACGGCCTTCGCCGCGTGTTCCTGCTCGGCACGGGCCTGTTCGCCCTCGCGTCCCTGGGCGCGACACTGGCGCCCACGGCGGCCGTGCTGATCGCCTGCCGGGCGGTGCAGGGCGTCGGCGCCGCACTGCTGGCGCCCACGGCGCTGGCCCTCGTGCTGACGCTGTACCCCGACGGGCATCGGCGTGGCACGGCGCTCGGTGTGTGGGGCGCCGTCTCCGGTGCCGGCGGGGCGGCGGGCGTGCTGCTGAGCGGGCTGCTCACCAGCCTGTACGGCTGGCGTGCGGTGTTCGTGGTGATGGTGCCCGTGGCCGCGGCCGTCCTGGTGGCCGCGCGACTGCTGGTCCGGGCCGACCGGCCGCGCGGTGCGACCCTGGACGCGCCGGGCGCGGTGACGGTGACGGCAGGGCTGGCCGCGCTCACCTACGGCCTGTCGGGTCCTTGGCCGCTCGCCGTGATCGGCATGCTGCTGCTCGGCCTGTTCGCGGTGCTCCAGCGCCGCACCACCGACCCGCTGCTGCCCGCCCGGATGCGCGCGGTCGCGGTACCCAACGTGCTGATGGCCCTGCTCGGCGCGGCCTGGCTCGGACTGTTCTACTTCCTGCCCCTCTACCAGCAGCGCACCCTCGGCTACTCGCCGTGGGAGGCCGGGCTGACCCAGCTCCCCCTCGCCCTGGTGATCACCCTCTCCTCGTGGGCCACCGGCAGGACGTCCGGCCGCCATGTGCTCCCCGCGGGCCTGCTGGTCCTGGCGGCCGGACTGGCCTGGCTGTCCCGAACTCCGGCCGACGGCACCTTCCTCGTGGACCTGCTCGGCCCGACGCTGCTCATCGGCGCAGGCCTGGGGGTCGCCTTCGTCCGGCTCACCGCGATGGCCTCCGCAGGTCTCACGGCCGCGGACAACGGCCTGGCCGGGGGGCTGGTCAACGCCACCCGGCAGATCGGCGGAGCCGTGGGCCTGTCCTTCCTGACCCTGCTCCCCTCCCCCGGCGCCGCCTTCCTGGCCTGCGCCGCCCTGACCCTGCTCATCTCCGCACTCTCGATCCGAAAGGCATGACCATGACTCTGGAAAAGCCCTACATCAACGGCCACTTCACCCCTGTCACCGACGAGATCACCAGCCACGGACTGAACGTACGCGGCACACTGCCGCCCGAGCTGAACGGCCGCTACTTCCGCAACGGCCACAACCCGAAGCCGGGGATCACCCCCACCCACTGGTTCCGCGGCGAGGGCATGATCCACGGCATCCGCCTGGAGGGCGGCCGGGCCGAGTGGTACCGCAACCGCTGGGTACGCACTCCCTTCCTGGACGGCGTGCCGTTCACCGGGACCGAACTCGACGTCAGCGCCGCCGCCACCAACATCATCTTCCACGGGGGCCGCTACCTGGCCCTGCAGGAGGCCAACCTGCCCTGGGAGGTCAGCGCCGACCTCGACACGATCGGCGTCCACGACTTCGGCGGCAAGCTCACCAGCGCGATGACCGCCCACCCCAAGGAGGACCCCGAGACCGGCGAGCTGCACTTCTTCGGCTACAGCCCCTTCCCGCCGTACCTGACCTACTACGTGGCCGACGCCTCGGGGGCCATCGTCGGGTCGGAGGTCGTCGACGGCTCGGGCCCGTCGCTCATGCACGACTTCGCCCTCACCCGCGAACACGTCGTCTTCATCAACTCGCCGGTGGTCTTCGATCACGCCGAGCACTCCGGCATCCCCTACCGCTGGCACGACGACGTCCCTCTGCGACTCGGCGTGATGCCCCGTGCCGGAGGAGGGACCACCTGGTTCGAGGTGCCCGACCAGGCGGCACTGCTCCACGTGGCCAACGCCCACACCGACGCGCAGGGCCGGATCGTCCTCGAAGCACCGCGCTTCGACCGTGCCGCCTGGGAGAACTCGTGGAAGTGGTGGGTCGGGGCGCCCGGCTACGGCACCAGCCCCGACGCCGGGTCGACCCTCCACCGGTGGACCGTCGATCCGGCCACGGGCAAGGTCACCACCGAGTCGCTCAACGACCTGGCGACCGAGTTCCCGTCGATCAACGAGTCCCACACCGGCACGGCAAATCGCTACAGCTACGCCATCGGCTTCCCGGGGGCGGGCCTGTCCGGCTATCACACCGTCAAGTTCGACACCCGGACCGGGCGGGAGAAGCTCCTCGCGCACGGTGAAGGCCGGATGCCCGGCGAAGCGGTCTTCACGCCCGCCGAGGGAGGGACCGCCGAGGACGACGGCTACCTGCTCACCATCGTCAGCGACCTCACGGCCGACGCCTCGGAACTCCTCGTCCTGGACGCCGGCGATCTGAGCACCGTCGCCGCAGTCGAACTCCCGCGCAGGGTGCCCGCAGGCATCCACGGCAACTGGATCCCCGACCCCGCCTGACCCGGTTCCGGGCCGCGGGCGGACCGGGCGGCCCGGACCCGTCCGGCACCGCAGCACCGCAGCACTCCGCGCCCCGCACCCGGCTCCGGCACCGGCACCGGCACCGGCACCGGCACCGGCACCCGCGAACCACCGCACAGCACTGTGAACTTCCTCAGAAGGGAACCGTCATGACCCACCCCACGACCATCGACGAGAACGCCCCCATCGTCGCCGACCGCACCGTCCGCATCGCCGCCCCGCTCGACAGGGTCTGGCACCTGCACACCCGGATCGGCTCCTGGCCCCTCTGGCAGTACGCCATCACCCAGGCCCGGCTCGACGGCCCCGTCGCGCCCGGCAGCACGTTCCACTGGGAGACCGCAGGACTGTCCATCAACTCCACCATCCACGCGGTGGACGCCCCGTACCGCATCCTCTGGGGCGGCCCCGCGCACGGCATCACCGGCCTTCACGAATGGACGTTCACCGAGGACGGGGACGAAGTCGTGGTCCGCACCCGGGAGTCCTGGGCAGGCGCGCCGGTCGACGAGGACCGGGACAGCCTCGCCGCCGCACTGGACGACTCGCTCGGCACCTGGCTCGACGCCCTCAAGCAGGCAGCGGAATAGCCACCACCGAACCCTCGCCCCGGGGCCCTCGCCCTCACTGACCCGGCATCTTCACCTCGGTGGTCACCGGCAGCCCATGGGGCCGCCGGTGACCGACGTCGCGCGGCCGGTGAACCACGACTGAAGCACGGCCCACCTGCCACTCCATCCGGTCGCGCACCCGCGCAAGTGGCCCGCGAGGCAATGAGCCCACCCTGCGATCAGGCCCGTCGGAAGCACAGTCGGCAGCTGCCACAGACGGGCCGGCTCGACCTCGGGGATCAGCATCACGACCTGTTTACCAGACTCGGTGACGGTCCATTTCCGCACGCATCGGGTGTGTCCGGTGCTCGGGAAGTGGCCCTGGCGTCGAACGTGGCGCAGTTGTCAGGATCGTGAGGCATGCGCGCTGTGTCTTCGACATGGACCTGCTGCTGTGTCACGGCACATGGACACCGACGTTGCTTCTGCGTCTACCGGCAGGGCCGACCAGGACGACGTGCAGGCAACGCCCGGTGGGCCACCGGATCAGCACGCTTGACAAGCCGCATCCTGTGGATCACGAGGGCCGTTCTGGTCGAACGGAGTACCATCCGGCGTCGCGCGGATGCCGGTCCGAGACGGCTGCGGACACCGCGGCAACCGCCCGGCACGCCCTGCGTCGATGCCGAGCACAGCAGCTCTCCGGCGTTCAGAACCTCCGCAAGACACAGGGCTGCCCCGAGACCGGGGCATTCTCCGTCCGGCCATCGGCGACCGCCAAGGGTGGCCGGAGCTGCGAGCGCGGCCCGTTGGCCCGGGTGGACCGTGGCGCGGGTCAGTGCCGTCCCGAACGGCGCCCGGTTCCGCGGGCGGTGCGCCGTGGCCGGCGGACGGCTTCGGTGTCGGCATCGGCGCCGGGTGTGCCGGGCGAGGAGAAGCCTCCTGGCACCGCGGAGGGGGTCCGCGGGGCGGGAACCTGGGGCGCGTTCTGCGCGGTGGCGGCGGGGCGTTGCCGTGGGGCGCTGGCGATGACGGTGGCGTGCGGGAGCAGCGGGGCGCAGGCCGCGCAGACTTCCGCGACGCTCCACACCCGCCCGACGGTCGGGTCATGGCGAAGGATCATGACCACGGATCCGGCGCACTGCACGCGGGTGTCCTGGTGTGCGCCGCACTGCTCGGCACGGCAGTGGCAGGCCGCGTTCGGGCGGACGGTCGCGGCGCGGGCGTGGGCTGCGGCGTGCCGGGCGGCGAACGCTCGCAGGCTCGCGAGGTCTTTGGAACGGGGCGGCATCCGGCACGCGGCGGTACTGCAGGAGACCGTGGCGGAGTGATCCGCGTGGCCCATCAGCCGGACCGTCCAGGACCGTCCGGGCACGCGCGCGGTGGAGGTTTCGCTGTACGCGGTCGTCACAGACACAAGCCGTCCATTCGTGTTGATCATCAAGTGCAGGGCTCCACTATGAGCTACCCGCCCCCGGCACGTCGCGCACATTCGACGCGGCACCGGGACCCTCCGCGGGCTACGCCGGTTCCAGCAGGACGGCCGGCAGGGTGCCGCTGACGATGGGGTCTTGTGGCAGCGAGAGCCCGAAGTACCCTTCCACGACGCCCGATGCGGTGCGGTGCACCTCCCTGCGGTCCCCCTCCGGGTCCGGAAGGCCGGCTGCGGTCGGCAACTCCTGCGAGGACGCGGCCGTCGCGTGCTCGCCTTCGACTCCCTGACAGCCCCACGAGGCGTCCAGATGCAGGTTACAGGCGCTCAGCAGGCGGCCGTCGTGGAAGTACGCGAACTGCGGCGGGACCGGCTTGCCGTTCTCCTCCTCGTACTCCAGGAGACAGACGTGCGCCCCACCGCGCGACACCGGGGCCGGCATGCCGAACTCCCCCGGCCAGCCGCCGTACGCGACCGCGTATGCCCAGTCGCCGGTGCTGCCGAGGCGCAGGCCGATGCCGTCGGAGGAATCGCCGCAGGCGTCGTCCATGAGCTCCAGAAGAGACTCCCCGGTGTGGTCCCCCACCTCCACGACGATGTGCTCCGCGTCGTACGACACGGTCTCAGCAAGGCGGTTGGCGAGCTCTCGTGGGGGGATCCCGCGGGCGAGCACCACGCGGTGGCCTCCGAAGGCGTTGGGCCGAGGAGCAGCGAGCCAGGTCGTTCCGTCCGTCACGGCCACCATACTGACCGGCCCCTCTGACAACGCGGCCGGCGCCGCAGGTTGTTCACCGCTGGCGCGGGCAGAGGAGGCTCCGCATGGTGGTGTCGGGCCGGTCCGTAGTATTCAGGCCAGGGCCGCGACGGGAGACGGACATGGAGTGGATCAGTGACGCTCGGCTGGCGGCCGGACCGGATGCCACCTGGTACCTCGAAACGGCGTTCACCCCCGGGGCGCACCTGGGCGCGGTGTACGACGACCCGACGACGCCGGTCGTGGTCACGGGGATCGAAGAGCTGAGCACCATTCGCATACCCAGCGGCCGCCTTGTCGTGGACGCGCCGTGGCATGACGACGAGACCTGGCAGTACGAGCGAGGACTGCCGACGAGTCCCCCACGGGAGCTGGCGATACGCATTCCCCCGGGCACCTACGGGGTGGAAATCGCATGGACGGCGGGGCCGTACGAATTCTTCGGGGAAACGTTCGACGGGGTTGCGTGTGCAGCGACCCGCTTGTGCATAAGCGACGAGCCGGTGGCCGGGTGGGAGATGGGCCTGGGTGTCGACGACGATATCGACCTGCTGGAGCCCGGCGAGCAGTTTCGCTTTGGCTCCGACGCCAATGTCGGCTGCTTCGCCGACGCCGGCGCGTGGACGGCTCTGTCCGCGCCGTTTCGCACGTATGTGGACGGCAGGCCGGTACCGCACGACCCCGAACCTCTGTCCGACGGGTGCCAGCGGGTATCCGACGAGACGCAACGAGCCGACCTGGTCACGTTCACGGCAGAGTCGGGCGGCGTCGTCTGGCTGGGCCGTACCGAGACCGGTGACGTGGCAGCGATCGTCGTCACCAGTGGCATGGCCGGCGCCACGGCCTGACGTGACGAGACCAGCAGGGCAGCGTGGCATACGCGCAAACGCACCATGGTGGACTCGGCTGTGCTTGCGGGGCGATGCCGGCGGGCGCTATTCGGGGCATGGAGGGGGCGGGTGCGGGCTGCTTGGCCCGCACCCGCCCGTGCAGGGGAGTTCAGCGGGTCCCGACCATGTGGCCGAACCACGACGGGTCGTCCACTCCACTCTCGTCCTCGTGCCGCTGCGGCGGCGCGGAAATGACGAAGCCCATGGACAGGTCGTCGGCGAGGGCGAAGACGTACTGGCCCTCCTGCGGTTCGATGCCGTGCTCGTGGAGCACCGTGCGGCTCTCCCCGTCCGTGGTGCTCCTGACGACCAAGCCCTGGGAGGAGGGGCGGAGCAACATCAGCTCCACGCATGCGAAGTGGACCTCGACCCGAGTGGCCTGCGGCGTGTCCCGCGGGCTGCGCAGCAGGAGCCGGCGGTGGCCCACGCTGTACTGCCCGACCTTGAAGTACCGGTCGGAGCGGAGCAGCTCGCCCGTCGGGCGCAGGCCTGACAGCCCGGTCACCACTTGTGGGCGACGTCCACGATCAGCTTCCCGTCGTACTGGAGCACCCGGAAGGGCAGCCTGGCCCGGACACCGAGCCCGATCTGGGTCTGGCCTTCGAAGCTCGCCCCGAACTTCGTGTCCCGGAACGTCCTGAAGCCGGTGAGGTCCACGCCGGGCAGCGGCTTGCCCGCCCGCCCGGCGTACACCTGGCGCATCGTCGCGGGGTCGTAGCTGGGCGCGGAGACGAAGACCTGGAGTATGGCGCCGCCGCCGACGGGTATCCGGTCGCCGGAGCCGTCCTGGTGGAACGCGTCGACGTAGCCGACGTGGTGGCCCACCGGGCCCTTCGCGCCGGTGACATCGAAGACCATGCGGTCGAAGCATGTGTGCTGCCCCACCCTGATGTCCTTCAGGGGTTCGGCGTTCCCGTGTGTGGCCGTCTTGACGCCGCTGCCCCAGGCGGTCGAGCAGGCGTCGGCGGGGGCTGCGGCGCGTTGCGGGACCGCTGCCGCCTCTCCCGCCGAGGCCGCAAGCCCCGCTCCCGCGAGCAGGACGGCTACACCGAGGGTCCATAAGCGTTGCATGTTTCACTCCTCTGAATCGTTCGTGGTGTGTGAGCGCCCGCGCAGTGAGACCGACGAGCGGCCTGCGGGTTGCGCCGCTCGTGGATATCGGCCACCGAACGGGCCGAAATCCCCCCCTGCGCGGAACTGGTTCCGTGGAACACACGGCCACGCTCGAATGCGCCCGCCCTCCGGGGCATGGACCGTGGCCGGCGGCCGAGTGCGCCGGACGGCGAGCCACGCTCCTGCGCGGGAACACGGCTCGTCCCCTCCTGCCGGCGGCGTCAGCGGTACGTGTAGAACTGCGTGTGGTCGAGCATGTCCTGCGGTGTGACGTCGTTCCACGGCTTCATCGTGTCGCCCAGGGCGATGACATTGCGGGTGGCCGAGGCGGGGGCGTACGCGGACCCGGGGTGGAGGCGCTGCCAGTCGGCCCACAACTTGTCGATGAAGCAGTGGTGGAGCCAGAACACCGGATCGTTCGGCGACGCTCCGGTCGTCATCTGGCCACCGACCCAGACGTGCACCCGGTTGTGGAGGTTCGGCCCCAGCCAGCCTTCGACGTTGTTGCGGAAGCCGCCGGACCTGCTGTTCCACGGAGACGCGTCGTACGTGGGAATGGCGAGTACGGCGTCCACGTCGGCCCGGGTGGGCAGTTCACGGACTCCCACCCCGAGAGCGCGGCGGAGGAAGGTCCTGCCGTCGACGCGTATGTTCATGGGCCAGTTGCCACCGGAGAAGGCGAAGGCGCCCGTGGTGACCCGGCCGTCACCGCTGCGGCCGTCACCGCCCAGAAAGTTGTCCGACCACAGGGAGCTGCGCGGTGTGCGGTCGACGGTCCAGTCCCAGTACGGGAGCGTGACGGCGGGGTTGACGCTCTGCAGCGCCTGCTCGAACTGGAGGAGGAACCTGCGGTGCCAGGGGAGGAACGACGGCGAACGGTGGCCCGTCCGCTCGCCCGTGTCGGTGTCGCTGAGGATGAAGGCGTTGTGGGTGGTGATGAACTCGTCGTAGCGGCCCTGGCGCTTGAGTTCGAGGACGGCGTCGACGAAGTCCCGCCTCTCGGTGGCGGAGAGGTCTGCCTGGTTCTTTCGGTCTGCCATGGCGACGATCCTTTGCTGTGGGGGGCTCGAGCGCGATGTCAGACGGTGACGGGCACCAGGGAGGCGCCGTGCAGTTCGCGGACCGCGGCGCGGGCCGCGGCCCGCGGTGTGCGGTACTTCTCGTAGTGGTTGACGACGCTGATCCATGTCCCGTCGGCGTTCTGCATGACGTGCAGATCGTCGTCGTCCACGCGAACGAGGAATTCGACCGGGCCTCCGGGCTCGTCGGCGGGCCGCCCGCCGGCGCCGTGGCCGGCGTGACCCCCGTGCCCGCTGTCCGCCGGCCTGCCCTCTATGTGCCGTCCGAGGTACATCTCGTCGAAAGCCTCGGGCTCATGAGCCGCATGCGGTTGTGTTGCGCCGTTCCCTCGAGCACCGGCACGGGTGGTCGAGTGCGATCCGGTCCGTAAGGCGTTCGCTCCCGCGACGCCGGCAGGTCCGGCGAGCGCGGCACAGGTCAGCGCGAGCGTGGATGCGCGGACCACTTCACGGCGGGTGGGACGCTGCACGATCTGCTCCTCTCGTCGATCCGCCCCAGGCCCGGGGAGCCCGGGGCGGAAACCCTTCCCCGTACGACGGGACGGGGAGTGTCCCGTGCGCCACATGCTGGCAGCGGCGCGACGGGTGTCGGAAGGCTGATCGTCACGAACGAGACAACAATTGATGGGAGGTACACCGTTCAACGGCGGAGATCTTCTCACCGCACCACCGCGGACACCGAGTTCGGACGGAAGTCCCGGCCGTCCCGCTGTCTGCTTCCGCGAATTCTCCGGGGAAGCCGCCGAGCGGCGAGCGGATGGATGCCCGGCAACTTGACGGGAATCCACGGGCACCGGTCGAGTTCCTGGGTACGCGGTCCGGTTGCCTCGCGAACGCTTTCGGGCCGTCCCCGGGCGCGGGATGGGAGATTGCCGTGCGGCCCTCTCCCGCTCGTCACGTAGCCTTGCGGGTCGATCTTCCAGGAAGGAGACCCGCTTCCCCATGTCCCATCCGCCCGCCCCGGCCCCAAGGTCCTCCGCCCGGTGGCGCCTTAGGCCCGCCACAGCATCCCGGGCCCCTTCCCGGAACCTACGGAGGGGAGTTCCCGGGCAACGGTCATGGGCATCGGCCGCCGTACCCGCAGATGCCACCGAAGCCTCCCGGTGGGCCTCGGGCCGGTCGGGGCAGACTCGCGGCCGTCGTCGGGTCGGCGGTGGCGGTTCTCGCGCTGCTCGCCGCCGGTGCGGTGACGCTGCTCCCGGACGGCGAAGCCGGCCCCAGCCAGGGAAGCCCCCTGCGGCGTCATCCAGTCCGCGGAGCATCGTGGGCAGAGAACCGCTCCGTGTTGCGGCTCCCGAGGGGCGAGCGGGTTCCACGTCCCGGGCAGTCTCGGCACCGGGCAGCTGGGTCACCGACACGCACTACGCCTCGGGTGCCGCAGACGCGGTGCAGGGCTACCTGACCTCAACGGGGAAGCCGGCATGGACCGTGCCCCTCGACGGCAGCATCTGCGAGGCCTCACGCGACATCACGAGCACCGGCAAGGTCGCCGTCGTCTGGGCGGCCGCGAAGAAGGTGCGGTCCAGGTGCACCGAGTTCGGGGTCATCGACGTGAACAAGGGCACGTTGCTCTGGCGCGCATCCATTCCGGCGGGCAAGGCCGGGCTGGGCCTCGACCTCAATGTCGACATCAGCGAGGAGATCGCCGCCGTCGGCGGACCGGACGGGACGCTCGGATACGCGGTCGGCAGCGGCAAGCAGCTCTGGGACGAACCCCTCGAGGGCTGTCTCGCCGAGGAGCACAACGGCGGCCGGGAACTCTTCACCATGCTGAGCTGTCCGGGAGAGTTCCGGGTGGCGAAGCGGGACCCGCAGACCGGCCGGGCCGCCTGGCAGTACTCCGTTCCGAAGGGTTACCGCGGCGCATGGATCGTCTCCGGGGACCCGCTCGTCGTGGCCGTGATGACCAAGAGCGACCTGATCGACGCGGACCGACTGCTGACGGTCGCCGCGAACGGGGACGTACAGGGCACGATCGACCTCGGTGAGAACTACACGGCCGGGTGCGCGGACAACGACGGCACCTGCGACGCGACCGTGACGACGAAGGACACCGTCTACATCGCCGAAGACGCCGTCGGCTTTTCCACGGCCAACCACATCGCCGCCTTCGACATCCGTACCGGGCAACGGAAGTGGACATCCACCGCACCGAGCACTCACACAGGCGGCACCTTCATCCCCATCCGGGCCGAAGGTGACGGCCTCATCGCCTACTTGCAGCCCACCACCAAGCGGGGCAGCCGCGTTGTGCACTTCGCGCCGGAGGACGGAAAGCAGACGACCCTGCTGAGAATGCCGGACCGGCTGATGGCGGGCGCCTCCGAGGACGGCTTGATCGACGCCGAGGTCTCCGACCCGGCCCTGTTCAGGGATGGGCGGCTGTACCTGCACCGCAGCGGAGCATTCAACGAGTACACCGCCGGGAGCCCCATGACGCTGATCCTCGGCGCCCGCTGGCGGAACTGACCGCCTGGTCGGTGACCAGGCCCTGCGAGGTCGCCGTCCCCACTGCGGCTGCGACCGCGTCGCTCCGACTCCGGTACCCGCTCGTCGCCGGTGACGCGGAGCTCGACGGAGGCCGCCGGCAGGGCCCGGGCGTGACCTGACACCCGTGGGCCCAACGGTGCGCCGGGTCCACCCGCCCGGTGCCGTCGTGGTGGGTACGCGTTTTCCAGACCGGGCCCTGCCGCATCCGCAAGGCGAACGACGGGCGGGCCTGCGCTCTTGGTGCCCAGCGCCAACCGCCCGGTCGCCTCGCGTCCGTCGCGGCCGCAGCAGCGCGGCGTCTGCCGAAATTCGCTTCGCGCCGTGTGGACGCCGCCCTACTGTGGCGCGGTGACGACTCAGATGATCATTCTCAACGGCGGCTCCAGTTCGGGGAAGTCCGGGATCGTTCGGTGCCTGCAGGACCTTCTGCCGGATCCGTGGCTGGCGTTCGGGTGCGACTCGTTCGTCGACGCCATGCCGGCGCGACTTCAAGCGGCGGACGAGGGAATCACGTTCGCCGCGGACGGCACGGTGAGCGTCGGGGCGGAATTCCGCGTGCTCGAGAAGGCGTGGACGGAGGGCATCGTGGCCATGGCCCGGGCAGGCGCCAGGGTCATCGTCGATGATGTCTTCCTCGGCGGAGCGGCGTCCCAGCAGCGCTGGCAGAAAGCACTGGGCGGACTGGATGTGCTGTGGGTCGGCGTCAGATGTGAGAGCGCGGTCGCCGCGGGCCGTGAGGTCGCGCGTGGCGACCGCGCCCGGGGGATGGCCGCGTCGCAGGCTGTGGTGGTCCACGAGGGGGTGGTGTACGACGTCGAGGTGGACACGACGTACACCGAGTCCCTGGTGTGCGCGGAGGCCGTCGCCGCCCGTCTCGGCTGAGCGCACGGCCGGGCGGCATAGCGGCAGGGCTGCGGGCGCGCCCTGGGTACGGCGCGGCCCGTGTCTTTGCACAGCATGTCGGTGGCGATGCACAGCAGCGAGGTCGCGTTCCCAGATCGGCGCTCCGTGAGGGTCGTAGTGGTCGGCGGAGTCGCGGCGAGGGCCGAGGACCGTCGATCGCACCGGCGAGTGCTCAGTAGCCGGCGGTCATGGCGCCGGCGATCGCGAGCGCCGCGCCGGTGATGACGGGTTCTCGTCGCTGAGCAGGAAGGCGGCGAAGGCCGCATCTACCTCTCGTCGGCGGCTCGGCCGGCCGTGCAGCTCGGCGAGGATGGCGCTCTCGCTCTCGGGTCTGGTCTCCACCTGACGGCGCCACAGCGGGGTGTCCCCCAATCCGGTCACCAGGGCGTTCACCCGGACGCTTTCGCGGGCCGCGTCGAGCGCCGCGAAGCGGGTCAGGCCGATCACACCGTGCTTGGCGGCAGCGTAGGCGACGGACGACGAATCGTCGGCCACACCGACCCCCGAGGCGTTGTCGACGACGGAGCCGCCGCCGCTCGTGATGGGATGCGGGGGCCACGACAAGGTCGCCGCGCGGCTGGGGTTCGACGACGCAGTCGATGGAACTCGCGCTGTTCGACATGATTCGCCTGGCCGGCTGCGCGGACAGACCCCGGCGGACCGCAATGCGGCCGACCTCGCCGCGTTCCTGGTGACCAGTCTGCAGGGACTTCGCATCATGGGGGCCATCACTCCCGACCGGGTCGCCCTCCTGCGTACCGCCGAAGTCGCCCTGTCCTGCTCGGTCTGACACCGCCCCGACCCGGCCCGGCCCACCCATCGCGCCCGGCGTCCGGGCATCCGGACTTACGTCATCGGTTTCCGGGGCCCGGCCGACGCCGCGGCCGAGGCCCCGGGGCGGATACAGCACGGACCCACGCCCGCCCGGCAGGCGTGTCTGATGGCGTCCCGCCGCGCCCGCCGCGTACGGCTTCTTCGCACGGCGGTCAACGACGGAGCGCATCGCCCGCGAGGCGGGCCACACCCTCACCGAACCCCATCCCGCTTGTACCGGAGGACCACCTCCGGTAATGTGGAGGCATTCCTCCGATAATGCGGAGGCTCATCTTCTCATCGGCCGGCCCCGGGTTCGCCCCGCCTGCCCCGCGCGGCGCTCCGCTCTCACCGCCGCCGCGCCATCCCACCGACGGAACCCGCGAAACACAGAAGGACGAACGCCATGGAGTACCGACTGACCAACAACCACACACCGGCGATGCCCTCGAACTCCGGCTCCGGCCCCGCGCTCCGCCCGGTGCCGTCCCGCCCCCGCGTACGCAGGGTCCGCCTCCCGGGCACGGTCGCGGCGGATGCATCGCCGCACAAGCGCAACACGGACGAGTCGAACCGCCCGCTCCCGGCGCCGGATGACATCCATCCGCCCGCAGCCACCACCGCGCGGCCGGTTCCTGCCCCCGCACCACGCTGAACCGGTTCGCGACGCTTCACACGCTCCTCGGGCCGCGTCCCGACCCCACGCGAAAGGACTCCCCCATGGACGTGCGCCTCAACGGCAAACGCGCCCTGGTGACCGGCTCCAGCGCCGGACTTGGGAGGGTCACCGCCCGGATGCTCGCCGACGAAGGGGTGAGCGTCGTCGTGCACGGCCGCGCCGAGGACCGGGCAGCGGCCGCCGCCGAAAGCATCCGCCGCCGGCGGAGTGAGTGACCGCCGTGACCAGGCAGGCTCCCCGTCCGCCGGCACTCGGCCCGGGGCTCCCGCGCGCCCCGGGCCCCATTCGACGCCGTCGGTCAGGGTTCGATGACGAGCCGGCTGATCCGTTCCCCGCTGAGGGTGAAGCGGTAGTGCAGGTCGACGATGCCGCCGGGGAAGTCGCCTTCGAGTCGCTGGGTGACGGTGAAGCGGTCCGGGCTGTGCCGCTCGGACCCGAGGAACGTGGTCGTGTAGGTGTACTCGGACGCCGCGGTGTCCAGCCACTGCTCGACGGCCGGGACGCCGCGGTAGGTGCGGCCGTCGTCGACGACGGTCACATCCGGCGTCAACTCGGCGGAGGCGGCTGCGGTGTCGTGTTCGTTGTGCGCCTTCAGATACCGCTCCACCGCGCCGGGCAGTGCGGTGGTGTCGCCGGGAGTCGTGCTGTCCGTCATGGCCGCCTCGCATGGGTCTCGGAGCGTGGCCCGGTGCCGCCGGGGAAGAACGCACCCGGCGGTGCGAGACCGTCCGGTCCCCTACCGCGCCGGGCACAGCCCGCTCGCTGCTAAGATGAAAGCAAGTAACTTCGACTTTAGCAGTCACTCGGAGGGTGTGCGATGGCGAGCCGGATCAGGCTGGAGGACCGAGAGTGCCCGCTGTCGACCACGGTGCAGCACGTGGGCGAGTGGTGGACGTTGCTGATCCTGCACGACGCCTTCGACGGATACACCCGCTTCGACCAGTTCCAGGAGAGCCTGAACATCTCCTCCAGCATGCTCACCACCCGCCTGAGGACACTGGTCGCCGACGGGCTCCTGGAGCGGCGTCCGTACCAGACCAACCCCGTGCGCCACGAGTACGTGCTCACCGAACGGGGCCGCTCGCTGCGGCCCGTGGTCGTCGCCCTCGCCGCCTGGGGCAACCGGCACCTCCCGCCCGCGGAACGCAGCATGATCCTGATCGACGCGGGCACCGGCGAGGAGGCCGAACCGGTCGTGGTGGACGCCCGCACCGGCCGGAGCCTCGACGACAGCGAGACCTTCGTCTTCGCCGCGGGCCCTGCCGCCAGCGAGGCGATGCGGGCCCGCTACACCGAGCTCGAGCGGAAGCGCCGCGCACGGGCCGCGGAGACCGGGACCGCTCCGGCAGCGGACTGACCGGCACACCACCGGGAAGATCCGGCCGCGCGCGTCGGGGCCCGGCGAGCCGCGACACCGAACCCCCAAGCCGCCGGTCCGCGGACGCCGACGGCGTCAGGCGGAAGAGGGGGTGCTCCGCACTCCCGCCGCCCGGGGCACGCGAACCGAGGGAAGCCATGGTCGGACCGGGGGACGGTGGCCGTGTCCGGGAGGACGGGATTCAGCGACAGGACGGGCACAGACCGCGGTAGGTGACCTCGACTTCGGAGACGGTGAAGCCGAACCTCTCGCCCGCCGGGAGGTCGGCCAGCGGATCGCCGATCGGGTGGACGTCACGGATGGCGCCGCAGCCGGAGCACACCAGGTGCTGGTGCGGGTGGTGTGCGTTGGGGTCGTAGCGCTTGGCGCGACCGTCCGTGGACACCTCCGCGACCTCGCCGAGGGCGACCAGTTCACCCAGCGTGTTGTAGACGGTCGCCCGGGAGATCTCCGGGAGCCGCTCCACCGCGCGGGCGTGCACCTCGTCCGCCGTGAGGTGTACATGGTCGCCGTCGAGGACCTCCGCGACGACACGCCGCTGGGCGGTCACGCGCCAGCCGCGCCCCCGCAGCCTCGCCAGCAGGTCGCTCATCTCGGTTCACCCACTTCGTACGCGACGGATGGCCGAAGTCAGTCTATCGGCGGATGTCCGGATTCTGATCGGATATGGATTCGGCAAGCTTCTTGACCTGGATTGAGTCCATCGTAGGATCGGTTCCGGCGACAGCCAAGGGTGCGGACCGACTCAGCACGGCAGGACGCACCCCGACCGTTCCACCGGCCCGCAGTTCCTGAGCACATGATCCGCCCAGTCCGGAAGGATTCCCATGTCCGAGAACCATGATGCAATCGTCGCCGACGCGAAGGCCGAGGGCGGAGGTGGCTGCCCGGTCGCGCACGGGCGCGCACCGCACCCGACGCAGGGCGGCGGCAACCGCCAGTGGTGGCCGGAGCGGCTCAATCTGAAGATCCTCGCCAAGAACCCCGCCGTGGCCAACCCCCTCGGCGAGGAGTTCGACTACGCCACGGCGTTCAAGAGCCTCGACCTCCCTGCCGTGAAGCGGGACATCGCCGAGGTGCTGACGACCTCTCAGGACTGGTGGCCTGCCGACTTCGGTCACTACGGCCCGTTCATCATCCGCATGGCGTGGCACAGCGCGGGCACGTACCGCATCAGCGACGGCCGCGGCGGCGCCGGGGCCGGCCAGCAGCGCTTCGCCCCGCTCAACAGCTGGCCGGACAACGGCAACCTCGACAAGGCCCGCCGGCTGCTGTGGCCGGTCAAGAAGAAGTACGGGCAGAGCCTCTCGTGGGCCGACCTGATGATCCTCGCCGGCAATGTCGCCCTGGAGTCGATGGGCTTCGAGACCTTCGGCTTCGCCGGCGGGCGTGAGGACGTCTGGGAGCCCGACGAGGACGTCTACTGGGGCCCCGAGACGACCTGGCTCGGCGACGAGCGATACACCGGCGACCGGGAGCTGGAGAACCCGCTCGGCGCGGTCCAGATGGGCCTCATCTACGTCAACCCCGAGGGCCCCAACGGCAACCCGGACCCGCTGGCCGCCGCCCGCGACATCCGCGAGACGTTCCGCCGCATGGCGATGAACGACGAGGAGACGGTCGCCCTCATCGCCGGCGGCCACACCTTCGGCAAGACGCACGGCGCGGGCCCGGCGGACGCCGTCGGCCCCGACCCCGAGGCCGCCCCGATCGAGCAGCAGGGCTTCGGCTGGAAGAACAGCCACGGCACCGGCAAGGGAGCCGACGCGATCACCAGCGGCCTCGAGGGCATCTGGACCAACACCCCCACGACCTGGGACAACAGCTTCTTCGAGATCCTGTTCGGCTACGAGTGGGAGCTGTTCAAGAGCCCCGCCGGAGCGAACCAGTGGCGGCCGAAGGACGGTGCCGGCTCGGGTACCGTCCCCGACGCCCACGACTCGTCGAAGAGCCACGCCCCGACGATGCTCACGACCGACCTGTCGCTGCGCGTGGACCCGGTCTACGAGCAGATCTCGCGGAGGTTCCTCGAGAACCCCCAGGCGTTCGCGGACGCCTTCGCCCGGGCCTGGTACAAGCTGACCCACCGTGACATGGGCCCGATCCAGCGGTACCTCGGCCCCGAGGTCCCCTCCGAGGTGCTGCTGTGGCAGGACCCGCTCCCCGAGGTGACCCACGAGCTCGTGGACGCCGGGGACGTCGCCGCCCTCAAGGCGCAGGTCCTGGACTCGGGCCTGTCGGTGTCCCGGCTCGTGTCGACCGCGTGGGCCTCGGCCTCCTCCTTCCGCGGCAGCGACAAGCGCGGCGGCGCCAACGGAGCCCGCATCCGCCTCCAGCCGCAGAGCGGCTGGGAGGTCAACGACCCCGACGAGCTGGCGAGCGCGCTGCGCACCCTCGAGGGGATCCGGCAGTCCTTCAACTCCGCCCAGAGCGGCGGCAAGCAGATCTCGCTCGCCGACCTGATCGTCCTCGCCGGAGGCGCGGCCGTGGAGAAGGCGGCCAAGGACGCCGGCGTCGACATCGAGGTGCCGTTCACACCGGGCCGTGCGGACGCGTCGCAGGAGCAGACGGACACGGAGTCGTTCGCCGCGCTCGAGCCGACCGCCGACGGTTTCCGCAACTATCTCGGCAAGGGCAACCGGCTGCCCGCCGAGTACCTGCTGATCGACCGGGCGAACCTGCTGACGCTGAGCGCTCCCGAGCTGACGGTCCTCGTGGGCGGGCTGCGGGTCCTCGGCGCGAACCACCAGCAGTCGCAGCTCGGCGTCTTCACGGCCACTCCGGGGAAGCTGACGAACGACTTCTTCGTCAATCTGCTCGACCTGGGGACGACGTGGCAGGCAGCGTCAGGGGACGCGAACACCTTCGAGGGCCGTGACGACGTCACGGGCGAGGTCAAGTGGACCGGGACCCGGGCCGACCTGGTCTTCGGGTCGAACTCCGAGCTGCGCGCGCTCGCGGAGGTCTACGCGAGCGACGACGCGAAGGAGAAGTTCGTACGGGACTTCGTCGCGGCGTGGGAGAAGGTCATGAACCTGGACCGGTTCGACCTCGTGTGATCCCGGCGTCCGGGCCGGCCGGCACCCGGGGGGCCCGGACGTCCTCGCGGCTTCGGGAAGGCGCACCCCACATTCATGTGGGGTGCGCCTTCCGCTTCGCGGGCGGACTCGCCTTCCCTCCCCGGCACACCAGTCCCGGGCCGCGGCTTCTCGGCCGACCGCCGCTCCGGTCGCGCTCCGGGGCGTGCTGAGCCGCCGGCCGGCCCACTCGGTGATGGCGGCGGCCGTCTCGGCGTCGGCCCACCGCATGTCCTGGACCGTCCGGCACCGGCGTACCGCCGTGCAGCTGTTGCGTCCGTACGCCGCGGGCCGCGAGGTGCCGTTCCAGCAGCCGGGCCGTCCTTCTCTCCCGCGAGGCGTTCGGCAGGGCCGAGCCGCCCCGGGGGCAGTGGCCGCGCCCGGCCCGTTCGACGCCGTGGCCGTCCCCGGCCCCGTGGTCCCGGCCGTTCCGACGCGGCGGCCGGTGCGCCGCGGAGGACCGCGGGTCCCTGCGACGTGATCAACGCAACGCCTCGCAGATGTGCTGATCGCCACGGGACTCTTGACGTTACCGCTGGGTAGGGACTGGGGTGGCTGACACCATGGGGTATGTCGCCACCAGGCTGAAGGGATCCAGGATGTTCCGCAAGGTGCTGGTCGCCAACCGCGGCGAGATTGCGATTCGCGCGTTCCGCGCCGGCTATGAACTGGGGGCGCGTACCGTCGCGGTCTTCCCGTACGAGGACCGCAACTCGCTGCACCGGCTGAAGGCCGACGAGGCCTACGAGATCGGTGAGGAGGGGCACCCGGTGCGGGCCTACCTCTCCGTCGAGGAGGTCGTGGGTGCCGCGCGCCGTGCCGGGGCGGACGCCGTCTACCCGGGCTACGGGTTCCTGTCCGAGAACCCGGAGCTGGCCCGTGCCTGCGAGGAGGCGGGCATCACCTTCGTCGGGCCGAGCGCGGACACCCTCGAACTGACCGGCAACAAGGCCCGCGCCGTGGCCGCTGCCCGCGCCGCCGGGGTGCCGGTGCTCGGCTCGTCCGAGCCCTCCACCGACGTCGACGAACTGGTCCGTGCGGCGGAGGACGTCGGTTTCCCGGTGTTCGTGAAGGCGGTCGCCGGCGGCGGGGGGCGCGGCATGCGCCGCGTGGAGGATCCGTCCGCCCTTCGTGAGTCGATCGAGGCGGCGTCCCGCGAGGCTGCGTCCGCGTTCGGCGATCCCACGGTCTTCCTGGAGAAGGCCGTCGTCGATCCACGCCACATCGAGGTGCAGATCCTCGCCGACGGCGAGGGCAACGTCATCCACCTGTTCGAGCGGGACTGCTCGGTCCAGCGCCGCCACCAGAAGGTGATCGAGCTGGCACCCGCGCCGAACCTCGACCCGGCGCTGCGCGACCGGATCTGCGCCGACGCGGTGCGCTTCGCGCGCGAGATCGGCTACCGCAACGCCGGCACGGTGGAGTTCCTGCTCGACCGCGACGGCAACCACGTCTTCATCGAGATGAACCCGCGCATCCAGGTCGAGCACACGGTGACCGAGGAGGTCACCGACGTCGACCTGGTCCAGGCGCAGATGCGCATCGCCTCCGGCGAGACCCTGGCGGACCTCGGGCTGGCCCAGGAGACCATCACGCTGCGCGGCGCCGCCCTGCAGTGCCGCATCACCACCGAGGACCCGGCGAACGGCTTCCGCCCGGACACGGGCCGGATCAGCGCCTACCGGTCGCCGGGCGGCTCCGGCATCCGCCTCGACGGCGGCACGACCCACGCGGGCACCGAGATCAGCGCCCACTTCGACTCGATGCTGGTCAAGCTCACCTGCCGGGGCCGGGACTTCAAGGCCGCGATCGGCCGGGCCCGGCGTGCGGTGGCCGAGTTCCGCATCCGCGGCGTGGCCACGAACATCCCGTTCCTGCAGGCCGTGCTGGACGACCCGGACTTCCAGGCCGGGCGGGTCACCACCTCGTTCATCGAGGAGCGGCCGCACCTGCTCACCGCGCGCCACTCGGCGGACCGGGGCACGAAGCTGCTCACGTACCTGGCGGACGTGACGGTGAACAAGCCCCACGGCGAACGGCCCGACCTGGTCGACCCCGGCACCAAACTGCCGGCGCTGCCCGCCGGGGAGCCGCCCGCGGGCTCCCGGCAGCGGCTCGTCGAACTCGGCCCGGAGGGCTTCGCCCGGTGGCTGCGCGAGTCGCCGACCATCGGCGTCACCGACACCACCTTCCGCGACGCCCACCAGTCGCTGCTCGCCACCCGGGTCCGCACCAAGGACCTGCTCGCCGTCGCCCCCACGGTCGCGCGGACACTGCCGCAACTGCTCTCGCTGGAGTGCTGGGGCGGTGCCACCTACGACGTGGCCCTGCGCTTCCTCGCCGAGGACCCCTGGGAACGCCTGGCGGCACTGCGTGAGGCCGTGCCCAACATCTGCCTCCAGATGCTGCTGCGCGGCCGCAACACCGTGGGCTACACGCCGTACCCGACCGAGGTGACGGACGCCTTCGTCCAGGAGGCGGCGGCCACCGGCATCGACATCTTCCGCATCTTCGACGCGCTCAACGACGTGGGCCAGATGCGGCCCGCGATCGAGGCCGTGCGGGAGACCGGTACGGCCGTGGCGGAGGTCGCCCTGTGCTACACCTCCGACCTGTCCGACCCTTCGGAGCGCCTGTACACGCTGGACTACTACCTCCGCCTCGCCGAGGAGATCGTCGCCGCGGGCGCCCATGTGCTGGCCGTGAAGGACATGGCGGGTCTGCTGCGCGCTCCGGCGGCGGCCACGCTCGTGTCGGCGCTGCGCCGCGAGTTCGATCTGCCGGTGCATCTGCACACCCACGACACGGCCGGCGGCCAGCTCGCCACGTACCTGGCCGCGATCCAGGCGGGGGCTGACGCGGTGGACGGCGCGGTCGCGTCCATGGCGGGCACGACCTCGCAGCCGTCGCTGTCGGCCATCGTGGCCGCCACCGACCACTCCGCGCGCCCCACGGGGCTGGAACTCCAGGCCGTCGGCGATCTGGAGCCCTACTGGGAGGGCGTGCGCAGGATCTACGCGCCGTTCGAGGCCGGACTGGCGTCGCCGACCGGACGCGTGTACCACCACGAGATCCCGGGCGGGCAGCTGTCCAACCTGCGCACCCAGGCGGTCGCCCTCGGCCTCGGCGACCGTTTCGAGGACATCGAGGCGATGTACGCGGCCGCCGACCGGATCCTCGGCCGGCTGGTGAAGGTCACCCCGTCGTCGAAGGTCGTGGGCGACCTCGCGCTGCACCTGGTCGGCGCCGGTGTGGCGCCGGAGGAGTTCGAGGCCACGCCCGACCGGTTCGACATCCCCGACTCCGTCATCGGGTTCCTGCGCGGCGAGCTCGGCACCCCGCCGGGCGGATGGCCGGAGCCGTTCCGCAGCAAGGCGCTGCAGGGCCGTGCCGAGGCGAAGCCCGTGCAGGAGCTGACGGCCGAGGACCGTGCGGGACTCGGGAAGAGCCGCCGGGCCACGCTCAACCGGCTGTTGTTCCCCGGCCCGACGCGCGACTTCGACAGCCACCGCCAGGCGTACGGCGACACCAGCGTGCTGGACAGCAAGGACTTCTTCTACGGACTGCGCCAGTCGAAGGAGTACGGGGTCGACCTCGAACCGGGCGTCCGGCTCCTCATCGAGCTGCAGGCCGTCGGTGAGGCCGACGAACGCGGCATGCGGACCGTGATGGCCACGCTGAACGGTCAGCTGCGGCCGATCCAGGTGCGCGACGAGGCGGCGGCCTCGGACGTCCCGGTCACCGAGAAGGCCGACCGCTCCGACCCGGGCCATGTCGCGGCGCCGTTCGCCGGCGTCGTGACGCTCACGGTCTCCGAGGGGGACCAGGTGGAGGCCGGTGCCACGGTGGCGACCATCGAGGCGATGAAGATGGAGGCCACGATCACCGCCCCGAAGGCCGGGCAGGTCTCACGGCTGGCCATCAACCGGATCCAGCAGGTGGAAGGGGGCGACCTCCTGCTGCAGATCGGGTGATCCACCTGCGCACGGTGCGACCGGGTGCCTGCCCGGTGGGCATCGCCGCGACGGGTGCCGTGCCCCCTCTTCGTCCGCCTGTCACGGGTGGACGAAGAGGGGGTGCGTGTCCCGCCGCTCGTGCGGCGCCGGCAGGTCCAGGGGCGCGGGCGAGGGCGGCGGCCACGGGTGCGGCGCTGTCGGCTACGTACCGAGCGGCCCAGGCGCCGGCCTGCCGGTGGAAGTCGGTCAGGTCGCGTTCCACGCCGGCGAGCACGGCGCAGTTCGGTGACGGGCAGCTCGATCACCGGGCTGCCGTCCTTTTCGGCGTCCGGCGTCAACCGGACGGTGTCGCCGACGCGTTCGGCGAGCGACGAGGGTCCGTGCCCGAAGGAGGCCCAGCCGTTGCCGTCGAGGACTTCGAACCGGTCGCCTCTCTCCTCCAGGCCGTTGCAGCAGCCCGGCAGCAGGGTGACGGCGGTGGCGGTGACCCGCAGGCCGCCGGCGGCGAAGAGGTGGTCCTGGGTGAGCAGCCCGTGCAGGAGGCGGCCCGCCGGATCGGTGGGCCGTGGCGGCGCGTCGTCGTCCACGGCTCCGATGTCGTTGCACTCGGCGATGCTCAGTACCGCGGCGCCGACCTCCGCGGGGCCCGAGAGCACCGCTGAGCGGCAGGAATCCGTACGGTTCGGCAGCGGCGACCGGCCAGAGGCCGAAGCCTGCGCAGGCACGGACCTCCAGTACGGGGGCGCGCGGGCGCGGCGCGGTCGTGGGGGTCGGCGGCCGGTCCGGCCCGTGAGGCGCTCGATCCGACCGTTCGGGCCGGGGTAGGCTCGCGGGCCGTTGGCGACGGCGGAGGGGTGGGGGTCCATGTCGGCTCTGGCCGAGTTGAGGGCGCTGCTCGGTGCGCCGGTGCGGCCGTCCCACGGGACGGCAGGCTGGGGCGAGGTGGAGCGGTACGTCGGTTCCGCGCTGCCCCGCGACTTCACGGCGTTCCTGGACGCGTACGGCAGCGGTGTGGTGTGCGGGGAGCTCGTCGTCTTCCACCCCGAGGGCTCCAGCCCGTTGCTGCCCCGCATGGAGGCCACTCACCGGATGTTCGCCGCGCGGCGCCGCACGGCCTCGGCAGAGGGGGACGCAGAGCACTTTCCGCACCCCTTCCACCCCGAGCCCGGAGGGCTGGTCTCCTGGGGCTACGACCACAGCGGCGACGAGCACTTCTTCCTGCCCTGCGGACCGGACCCCGACCGGTGGAAGGTGGTCACCATGGTGCACGAGGTCGGGTGCCGGACGTTCGCCGGACCGTTCGCCGAGTTCGTGCTGTCCTTCGCGAAGCGTCTGCGGGATGTGGACCGGCACCACGGCCTGGATCCCGAGGCACGTGAGTTCCTGGAACCGGAGGACCTGGAGGAGCTCGTGGCGGCCGGTGAGATCGGCCCGCGCAAGCCGGACTTCGAACCGTTCTGACCCTCTGGTCTGAAACCATGGGGCGCGCCCGGCGCCGGGGGCCCGCTACCGGGGATGGGGAGCCTCTGCGCCGTGCCGCGCGAGCGCCGCTTGAGCGGCGAGGCCAAGGGGGCGAGGGACACGAGACCGCGGGCGGGGGCGGGCCGGGCGCCGCCCGGCCCGCGAGTACGCGCCGCCCGGCGGCATCCGGGAAGCGGGGTTCCCGCGAAGAGTGGATGTGGCGGGCTGCCGGAGGTCCCGCCAACCCCCTCCCAGCAAAGGTGAAGATCATGACCACCGATCGCCTCAGGGGCGCCGCTCTCGCCGCAGCCGGTGTTCTCCTCGTACCGCTTCCGCTCCTCGCCCTCGCTCCCACGGCCCAGGCCGGCCCCCCGACGGAGCCGTTCGGACCCGGCTGCGCCGCGCTGCCGACGAGCGGTGAGGGCAGCCCGGCCGCCATGGCCGACGAGCCGGTCGCCACGGCCGCCTCGCACCAGCCGGAGCTGTCCACCCTGGTCGCCGCAGTGAAGAAGGCCGGGCTCGTCGACACGTTGAACAACGCCGACGGGATCACGCTCTTCGCACCGACCAACGACGCCTTCGCCAAGATTCCCAAGGCTCAGCTCGACTCGATCCTCAACGACCAGGAGCAGCTGAAGAAGCTCCTCACGTACCACGTCGTCGGCACGGAGGTGACGGAGGACCAGTTGCCCGACGGGCGGTTCAAGAGCCTCGAGGGAGCCGAGTTGACGACGTCCGGGTCCGGGGACTCCTTCAAGGTCAACGATTCGGCGGCCATCCTCTGCGGCGGTGTGACCACGAGCAACGCCGTCGTCCACATCGTCGACCGGGTGCTCCAGCCGCCGTCCTGAGCCGCATGACAAGCGCCTTTCAGACGACCGCGAGCCCACGGCTACGATGGAGAGCGTCTTTGCGGCCAGTCCGACGGGCCGCGGAGGAGCCGAGAGCCAAGGAGGTGGCGTGATCACGATGAAGCATGCCGCTGCCGGCGCTGCCTGACGGGGGACGACGCCTACGGCAGTGCGACGGGACCGACACCTACCGGCGGCACGTGGAACAACCCGCGTGACAGTGGCTGGGACAAAGACACAAACCCGGTCGTGGTCCGGATCCGGAGTCGCAAGCGCACTCCGGTGAAGCTGGAGCCGGAAGTAATCGCCCCCAGCGGCGGTGAACCGCGTCACTCGCCCGTCAAGCCTGCGACCCCTGCTCCGGCAGGGGGAGAACGAACGGAACCCTGCGCCTCCGAGTTGAAGACCCCTTCGACTCGCCGAGGAGCGGCGCCATCAGCAGAACAACCGAAAACACCGGCTTCACCTGCGAAAACTGCGGCCGGGCCGTCGCGGCGTTGGTCAACGGAAGCTACCGCAACCACTGCCCGCACTGCCTGCACTCGCTGCACGTGGACGTCTCGCCCGGAGACCGTGCCAACGACTGCCGCGCGCTGATGCGCCCGGTTGCCGTCGAGCACCACTCCGCCAAGGGCTACATGGTCGTCCACCGATGCACCGGCTGCGGCACCCGCCGCCGGAACCGCATGGCCGACGACCCGCACCAAGGCGACGACCTCGACACCGTCCTCGCCGTCATGCGTCTCGGCCATCCCGAAGCCGGACACACCAATCGGCGCCGGACGCGCGTCTGACGCCGGCGGCTCCCGCCCACGGCGGGAGCCGCCTTGCTCCTCCTGCAGCCCACGCCCCGCCCCGCCCCGTCGGGGCCCGACACTGGCAGGGGCCACGCCCGTCGGGCGGCGGGGCCGAGCGCCGTTTCCCGGAGGGTCGGCGCGATCATGCCGGCGCGGTCGGCGCGAGCACGTCTGCGCGGTCGGCGCGACCCCGTCGGGGCGGGAGACTCCCGCCGCCTCGCGCGTCCCCGGTCAGGGCGCCAGAAACGCCCGGGCCCGCGCCTCCTTCACGGCCGCCTTGAGCCCGACGACGTCGTACGCGCCGTGGTACCGGCGGCCGTTGACGAAGAACGACGGCGTTCCGGAGACACCGCTGAGGTCTGCCGAATCCACGTCCTCCGCCACGCGTGCGGCACCTCTGCGCTTGCGCAGGTCACGCCGGAACCGCTCGACGTCCAGCCCCAGGGCCTCCGCGTAGCGGACGAGGTCGGTCGCGCGCAGGGCACCCTGGTGCTCCATCAGGAGGTCGTGCATGTCCCAGAAGCGGTTCTGCTCGGCGGCCGCCTCCGCCGCCTCCGCCGCCGTCCGGGCATGCGGGTGGACGTCGTCGAGCGGCAGGTGCCGCCACACGTAGCGGACGTCGCCGGCGTCCCGCAGGAGTTCGCGCACCACCGCCTCGGCCTGGCCGCAGTACGGGCACTCGAAGTCGCCGTACTCGACCAGCGTGACCGGGGCGGTCGGGGAGCCCCGCACGTGGTCGCGCTCCGGATCGACGGGGACGGCGAGGTCGACGAGAGGGTCTGCCCGGCCCAGCAGGACTCTCAGCCGCAGCGGCTTGGGGAGAAGCCCGAGGACGCCGGTCAGCAGCCTGCCCAGGAGGAGGGAGCACAGGACCGCGCCGAGGACGCCGAGCTTCGCCTCGGCGAGCCGGTCTCCCTCGAAGGCGAAGGTCGCGATCAGCAGGGACACGGTGAAGGGCGCGCCGGCGAGCGCGCCGCCCACGGCGACGGCGCCCCAGCCAGCGGGAGGCCGCAGCCGGCGGCCGCTCAGCAGTGTGGTCAGCGCCGACGCACCCAGGATCCCCAGGGGCTTGCCGATGACGAAGGCGAGCAGGACTCCCAGGGTGACGGTGGACGTCAGGGCCCGGGAGAGCTGTTCGGAGCCCAGTTCGATCCCGGCGTTGGCGAGGGCGAACAGCGGGGCGATCACGAAGCTGGTCCAGGGGTGGTACAGCCGCTGCAGTCGCTCGTTCGGGGAGACCGCCGAGGCCAGTCCGCGCCGTACGGTCATCTCCAGCTCGGGGGTGGGCTGCTCGCGGAAGAAGCGGAACAGGTCGCTCGCCCGCTCCAGTTCGCCGCGCGCGGCCGGGTAGGCGGCGAAGATGAGACCCATCGCCAGCCCGGTGACGACCGGGTCGATCCCCGACTCCAGCAGTGCGGCCCACAGTGCCGCGGCAAGCAGCGCGTACACCGCTCCCCTGCGCACGCCGACCGCGTGGACCAGCAGGGCCAGTGCGAACAGCGTGAGTGCGGACATCAGGGCCGGTACCGACAGGCGCCCGCTGTAGACGACGGCGACGACGGCCAGGGCGACGAAGTCGTCCACGACCGAGATGCTCAGGATGAACACGCGCAGGCCTGGCGGCATGCGTCTGCCCATGAGGGCGAGCATGCCGAGCGCGAAGGCGGTGTCCGTGGACATCGCGACCCCCCAGCCGGCCGCGGACGGCTCTCCCGCGTTGACGGCGAGGTACACGCAGACGGGGACGAGCAGGCCGCTGAGTCCGGCGATCAGGGGCAGGGCCGTGCGCCGGCGCTCGCGGAGCTCGCCCATGTCGAACTCGCGGCGCGCCTCGAGACCGACCACGAAGAAGAAGAGCGCCATGAGGCCGCTGTTGACCCACTCCCGCAGTTCGAGGCTCACTCCGTAGGATCCGAGCCGTACCGACAGCTCCGTCCGCCACAGCGCCTCGTACCCGGCCGGTGTCACGTTGGCCCAGGCCAGGGCGGCCAGGGCGGCCGTCACCAGGACCGCGGCGCTGCCGGTCTCCGTGCGCAGGAAGTCGCGGAGTGGGGACCGTGCGTCACGGCTCCACCCGGTCAGACCGCGGGAGGCTCGGGGTGTCGGCCCTGCGCTCACCACGCCATCATCGGCTGCCGGGCTCGATCCGGCCTCCTCACGGGGCGAGGCGGGTGGACGGCGCTCCTGGGCGGGCGGGCGGGTTCCCGCAGCCCCGCGGCGGGCCGATGCTCGGGCCTGCCGGCGGATGCGGCGGTGCGGGGCGGGGACGATCCTGGACGTGTGCCGCGATGTCCCGGTCTGTGTCCGGGACGCGGCCGCGGTCCGCTGCCGGTCTGCGGGACGGGTGCGGCCGCTGCCCGGCGGCACGCTCCCCCACGGGCCGGGGCGATTGGCCCCGCCTGCGTTCTCCGGACGAGCGGAGGTGCCTCATGACCGCCCGAGTCTCCGCGGGAGTCGTGCTGGAGCCTGCGGCCCAGGACTTCGCCCGTCGGTCCGCGAAGTCCGAGGCGATCCTATTTTGCGTTTACTTTGCCATCCGGGAACCTGGACCCCGTGGTTGGCGTTGACCGGGTACGGCTCGCGCGGATGCGGGGGCCGACGACCGGCAACAGACCGACAGCAGAAGCCGAGGTGGCACCAGTGGCGATGTGGGACCGGCTCAAGGAGCAGGCCAAGAACCTCCAGCAGTCCCAGAGCGCTCGGGGAAGTGGCGGGCACGGACAGGGGCAGGGGCACAGCCCCTACGGGCAGGGACAGCACGGTGGTCACGGACAGGGCTCGTCTTCCGGCGGTTCCAAGGCCCAGTTGATCGGGCTGTTCAAGTCCCAGCTCGCATCGGTGAAGACCGAGCTCAAGAGCGGCGCCTACCGGGACGCCAGCATGGCCATGTGCGCGCTGGTGGCCGCGGCCGACGGGCATGTCGACCCCTCGGAGCGGCAGCGCGTCGAGGAGCTGATCGTCTCGAACGAGGTGCTGCAGAACTTCCCGGCGGACCAGCTCCGCCAGCGGTTCAACCAGAACGTGGACCGGCTGATGGCCAACTTCGAGCTGGGCAAGGCGGAAGTGCTGAAGGAGATCGCCAAGGCGGCCAAGAAGCCGCAGGAGGCCCGTGCGGTCGTCCAGACCGGCATGGTCGTCGCCGGTGCCGACGGCCGTGTGGACCCGTCGGAGCAGCAGGCGGTCCGGGACGCGTGCGCGGCGCTCGGCATCTCACCGGCGGAGTTCGGCGTCTGAGGAGTTCGGCGCCCGGTGGCACCGCGACAGCCGGCTCCGTCCTTCACGGCGCCGGCTGCCGCGGCGACCGCCGGACCGGTCGCCGCGGCAGTACGTCGCGCACCCGCCCGCGCTCAGTGGCGGCTGCGGCGCGTGGTGGTCTTCCGGTAGCCGAAGGGGCCGGGAAGGTCCATCGAGGTCGTGCGCCGGCCCGTCGAGGAGTAAGTGCGCCTGGCGCCATCACCCTTGGCGAGGGTGATGGACACGGACTTGCGGTTGATGTTGAGGCGGACTCCGGGGAATATGCGGAAACTCTTGCGGAAGGTGACGGGCACGATGCGCTCCTCTCGTTGATCATCCGTCTTCCCCGAGTTCCCGGCCTTACGCGGCGCGTTGCCGTCGGTGGCTCTCCTCTCGATGCCCGAGTCCGAGCGCCCGACCGCTCTCACGCCTCGCAAGCTCGTCCGGCCGGGCACCATGACGCGAAGACGTCCGGGACGGGACGCCCTCAGGCCCGGCACCGGCACCGGCACCGGCACCGGCACTGAGCCGATGGCCGCCGTGCCGTTGGGCGCCGAGCCGGTGCCCGCTGAGCCCGGTCTGCCGGTGACGTCGGGAGGCGAAGGACCACGCGAGCCGGCTGACGTCAGGAGACGGCGGTGGCGGTTCGACGGCTTCCGTCCCCCATCCCCGCTTCCCGGGCCACGGTCCCGGCCCAAGCCTCCGGCCTGCCCCAGCTGCGGAGCTTTCCCCCGCTGCGGACCCGTCTCAGGACCCGCACATGGCCCGAGCGCGGACCGCTCTCGGCGGCCGGTGCGGGCCCGGGCCGCCGGCGACGGAGTGCGCCGCGGCCGCAGCTGCGCAGCTGTGCCGGACACACGCGCGGGCGCTGCCCACCCCCGGCGATGAGCGCGTTCACCGGCGTCATCGGGTCGGCACCCAGGGACTTCGCGACCAGGATTCCGACCATCAGCGGGAGCAGGGCGGTGGCCAGGGCGGAGCCCGTGGTGGCGACCTGCTGCATGCGGGGGCGGCGTGAGGCGTCGGCGTTCATGGTGTCATTCCAGCCGCGGGCGGTACCGGGGGCATCGGGCGACATACTCAGCTCGCAGGTCAGCAAGTACTCATCCGCATGTACTCATCGCGGGTGCCCGTCTGTGGGAGCCCGTCTGTGGGAGCCCGTGTGGGAGCCCGTCTGTGGGAGCCCGTGCGGGTGCCCGTCTGCGGGACTCCCCTCCCCCCGCAGGTCAGGCGCGGCCGGTCCGTCCCGGGACGGCAGCCGGCGCCGCTCGGGCCCGGCATTCCGGCCGCCCTTGCCCTCCGAATGGCCCGACTCTAGGCTGAATGCGCTTTCAGAGGTCGGCGGGCCGACGGACGCCCAAGAGCCGTCGGCAGGAGAGGCGAGGCGGCAGGATGAGCACTCCCACGGTGTACGACGTGGCCGAGCGGGCGGGGGTGTCCATCGCGACCGTGTCGCGTGTGTACCGCAATCCCGACTCGGTGCGGCCGGCGACCCGCGACCGGGTCCTGGCCGTCGCACGCGACCTCGGCTACCTGCCCAGCGGGAGCGCGCGCGGACTCGCCAGCCGTACCACGGGCGTACTCGGGCTGTGCTTCCCCGACATCCACGACGCCGAGGCCGAGGACGTCCCGGACGCCGAGGACTCCGAACTCATGCTCTACTCCGACGAGGTGATCCGCGGGATGGAGCGTGCCGCCCGGCGGCACGGCTACGCGCTGCTGATCGCCGCCTCGCACGCCGACGCGGTGGGCGGCCAGCTCGCCGAGGTCGCAGGGCGGGTGGACGGCCTGGCGGTGCTGGCGCAGACCGTACCGGGCCAGGACCTGGACGTCATCGGGCGCCGGCTGCCCGTCGTGCTGCTCGCCGGGCAGCGGGAGGAAGAGCACGACCACATCGAGGTGGCCAACTTCGACGGCCAGCTCAGGCTCACCCGCCATCTGATCGCCGACCACGGGCTGCGCCGGCTCGCGTTCGTCGGCGGCCCTCCGGACTCCCCCGACGGCGAAGCGCGGTTCCGCGGCTTCCAGGCGGCTCATCTGGAGGCCGGACTGCCGCTGCCCGAGGCGCCCGACGTGCGGGGCGACCTCACCCAGGCCGCGGGCCGCAAGGCGGTCGGTGAACTGCTCGACCGGGACGGGGCGGCGCTCCAGGGTCTGGTGCTCGCCAACGACCAGATGGCGGTGGGGGCTCTGCACGCACTGGAGTCGCGCGGGGTCCGCGTGCCGGAGGAACTGGCTGTGACCGGCTTCGACGGCATCGCGCTGAGCAGGCTGGTGCGGCCGACGCTGACGACCGTCCGCCAGCCGACGGGCCGTCTCGGCGAGGAGGCCGTGGAGCTGCTCGTGGGCCGGATCCAGGACCGCGCGCGGCCGGCCGTCGCCCGCGTCCTGCCGGTGAAGGTGATGCTCCGGGCGAGCTGCGGCTGCGCCGGGGAACGGACGCTGTAGCGAGGCGGGTTCTCGTGTTCCTGCCGGTTACGGAAGCGTTACCTCCGCGCCTCTTGAGGTCCGTCAGTGTCGTGCTGCAAGGTCATGTATGCGCTTACGGACAGCGCATACATGAACCGTGGAGGGCCGCATGACACGCACAGCCAAGTCCGTCAGCATCGCCGTGACGGTGGCGACGGCACTCGCCCTGACCTCCTGCGGGGGCAGCGGCGGCGACCAGACGCCGGCTGACGCGAAGCAGACGCTCACGATCTGGGCGATGGGCGAGGAGGCGACGCGGCTCCGGACGATCGCCGACGAATACACCAAGGAGAACCCGGACATCACCGTCAAGGTGACCCCGGTCGGCTGGGACGTCGTCCACCAGAAGCTCGTGTCGGCCGCCGCGGCGGGCACGCTCCCCGACATGGCGCAGATGGGCTCCACCATGATGGGCGAGTTCATCGAACTCGGCACCCTGGAGCCGGTGGACACCAAGGCGTTCGACAAGAACGACTTCTTCCCCGCCACCTGGAACGGGAACGTCGTCGACGGCGAGGCGTACGGCGTCCCCTGGTACGCCGACGCCCGCGCGCTCTACTACCGCAGCGACCTCGCGGAGAAGGCGGGCGTCGACGGGGCGCCCGCCACCTGGAAGGACCTCCGGGCGCTCGCCGGCGCGTACAAGAACAAGGCCGGGGCCACCTGGGGCATGGACCTCCAGCCCGGCAGCACCGGCGCCTGGCAGGCCTGGGTGCCGTTCCTGTACTCCGCCGGCGGCGAACTGCTCGGCAAGGACGGCAAGCCCGCCCTGGACTCCCCCGAGGCGGTGAAGGCACTGACCGAGTTCGGCCACTACTTCGACGCCGGACTCAGCAAGAAGAACTTCGTCGTCGGCTACGACGTCCTCAAGGACTTCTCCTCCGGCCGCGTGCCGATGTTCCAGTCCGGCCCCTGGATGGTGCAGAACTTCGCCGAGCAGCAGCCGCAGCTGAACGGCAAGTGGAAGGTCACACCGGTGCCGGCCGACGCCTCCTCCACGTCCTGGGTCGGCGGATCCTCGCTGGTCACCTTCAAGGACAGCGAGCACAAGGCCGCGGCGCAGGAGTTCACCAAGTTCCTGACGAACCCGCGCTCCCAGGCCCGCTGGTACGAGATATCCAAGACCCTCCCCGCCAACAAGGCCGCCTGGAACGAGCCCGCCCTCAAGGCCGGCGGCGAGTCGCTGGCCGTGTTCCGGAAGTCGCTGGACACCGCCAGGGAGATCCCCCCGATGGCGAAGTGGAACGAGTTCTCCGTGATGATCGAGGACGCCCTCGAGAAGGTCGCGCGGGGCGCCGACCCCGCCGAGACGGCGAAGAAGCTCCAGAAGTCCACCGAGAGCCTGGTGGGCTGAGCGCATGAGCACCACCGCCGCCAAGGCCCCGGACGACCGGGACCGGACCCGGCCGACGGGCTCGGCATCTCGCGCGGGTGACGGGAAGGACCGGGGAGCGCCTCCGCGCCGCCGGGACCGCCTCTCAACCCAGAACCTCGCGGGCTGGCTGTACTCCACGCCGTTCCTGTCGCTGTTCCTCACCTTCATGGCGTTCCCCGTGGTCGCCACGCTGGTGATGAGCTTCACCGACTTCGGCCTGCGCAACGTCACGGACCCGTTCTCGGCGGAGTTCATCGGCCTCGACAACTACACGAGGCTGGTCGAGGACGAGAAGTTCGTCCGTGCGCTGCTCAACACCGGCCTGTTCGTGGTCCTCGGCGTTCCGCTGACGATCGGCTGCGGACTGGTGGCGGCGGTGCTGCTCAACTCCGGTATCGACCGGATGCGCACGTTCTTCCGGGTCGGCTTCTACGCGCCCGTCGTCACCGCCATCGTGGCGGTCGCCGTCATCTGGCGGTTCGTGCTCGACCCCGCGGAGGGCCTGATCGCGGGTCTCGCCGGACAGTTGGGGCTGAAGAGCCCGGACTTCCTGGCCTCGGAGACCCTCGCCCTGCCGTCCCTGGTCGTGATGGCGGTCTGGCGGAACATGGGCACCGCGATGGTGCTCTTCCTCGCCGGGCTGCAGGCCATCCCGACCGAGGTTCGGGAGGCCGCCCGGATCGACGGCGCGGGCGTGCTGCAGGAGTTCCGCGGGATCACGGTGCCGCTGCTGCGGCCGACCATGCTCTACGTCGCGGTGATGACCACGATCGGCTTCCTCAACGTCTTCGAGGAGCCGTTCGTGATGACCGACGGCGGCCCGTCCGACAGCACGCTCACGATCTCGCTCCACATGTACCGGCAGGGCTTCGACTTCTTCCACATGGGTTACGCCAGCGCCATGGCGTACGTCCTGTTCGTGATCGTCCTGGCCGTCACCCTGCTCCAGCTCCGCCTGCTGAAGGACAAGACACGATGAGCACCTCCGAGACCGGAACCGGGACCGACGCGGCGAGCGCGACCGGGGCCCGACCCGCCCCGCCTCCCCGTGCGGCCGGCGGTTTCCGCGCCAGGAAGCCGCTCACGTACGTGCTGCTGAGCGCCGGACTGCTGGTCATGACCGCGCCATTCCTGTGGATGGGGCTCTCGGCGTTCAAGACCCAGCGGGACCTGGGCGCGAGTCCTACGGTGTGGATACCGAACGAGTGGACCCTCGCGAACTTCCGTGAGCTGCTGTCGCTCATGGACGTGCCGCAGGCCTTCTTCAACTCGGTCCTGGTGGCGGTGTTCGTCACCGCGTGCAACCTGCTGTTCTGCTCGATGCTCGGATACGCCCTGGCCAAGCTGAACTTCATCGGCAAGCGTCCGGTGTTCGCGGTGGTACTGGGTGCGCTGATGGTGCCGGGCAATCTGCTGCTGCTGCCCAAGTTCGTGATGATGAGCAAGATGGGGCTGCTCGACACCTATGCGGCGCTGGTCCTGCCGTTCGCGGCCGGGGCGTTCGGGGTCTTCCTGATGCGGCAGTTCATGACGGCGGTTCCGGACGAGCTGCTGGAGGCGGCCCGGATCGACGGGGCCCGCGAGTGGTTCATCTTCTGGCGGATCGTGCTTCCGCTGGTCAAGCCCGCCCTGGCCACGCTCACGATCTTCGTGTTCCTCGGCTCGTGGAACAACTTCCTGTGGCCGCTCGTCGCCACCAACGACCCCGACAAGTACACGCTTCCGGTGGCACTGGCCACGTTCGCCACCGACCCGACGAAGGCCGACGGCTCCAACGGCGTGCTGATGGCGGGCGCCTTCCTGGTCGTGCTGCCGGTGCTGATCGTCTTCGTCGTCCTGCAGCGGCACTTCACCCAGGGCATCGCCACCGCCGGGCTGAAGTAGCGCTCCACCGGACGCCGCACGCCGCATCCGGGCACCCGCCGGACCGGGGCACCACGGATCAGCGCACCACCGGATCAGCGCTCCTCGGAGTCTTCGCACCGCCGGTCCCCGGCCGCGGGCCCCGGCGGCGGCCACTAAGCGCACCGCCTGCGCCGGGCCGTTCGCCGCGGCGCAGGCGGTGGATCCGTACGACCGTCATGTATGCGCATTCATACGAAAGGCGGACCATGATCACCACGCCTACCGCCCCCATCGGGGGGAAAAGGCCCGTCAGTTGCTCCGGAGACCGCCCCCTGCCCGGCACCCTGGCGCTCCCCGCTCCCACGGGGCTGCACTCGCAGGACGGAACCGGCCATGTGCTGCTCGACTGGGACCCGGTGGACGGCGCGCTGGGCTACGTCGTGCACCGCTCCGACTCCGTCGACGGACCCTTCGCACCGCTGGACCACGGGGACGGCGACGTGCCCGCCGTCCCCCGTCCCCCGTACGCCGACACCCGGGTCGAGGCCGGCCGCGGCTACTGGTACAAGGTCGCCTCCTGGACCGACGCCGGACCGGGCCCGCTGACGCCCGGCCCTGTCCGGGGGTGTGCCAGGGCGAGGGGCATCGGCCCGGCGGCGGTGGCGGTCTGCGTCGACGCGGGTACCGCGCCCGTACCGCTGCGAGGCGTCTGGAGGCGGACGATCTGCTCCGCGCACCTCCCCCCGTCGCCCGACGACGGGCCGGGGCCCGGCGGCGCGGACGCCGCCGTGGAACACGCCGAGGCCCTGCGCATCGTGCTCGGCGGCATCGGGATCCGCACCGTCCACGGCACCTTCCTGCCGGAGCGCGTCACGGTCCGCCCCGACGGCAGGTTCGACTTCACGGGGCTCGACGCGGCCCTCGACCGTCTCCTCGCGGCCGGTCTCGAGCCGGTCGTGGAACTCTCCTTCCCGTCCGCCGGACTCGCCGCGGATCCCTGCGCCACCGTCCTCACCCGGGGCGGCGGCACCTCCGCGCCCCCGGACGGGGGGCGCTACGGCGAACTGTGCCGCGAGCTGACCGTGCACGTGCGCGAGCGCCACGGCGCCGACGAGGTCGCGGGCTGGCTGTTCGAGGTCCGGAACGAGCCCGGTCCGGAGGTCCTCCGGAGCGGCTCCCAGGATGCCTGCCACCGGCGCTACGAGACGGCTGCCCGGGCCGTCAAGAGCGTGGACGATCGCATCCGGGTCGGCGGCCGCTCCTCGGCCGCGGCCCCGTGGGTGGGCGCGCTGCTGGAGTTCTGCCGCCGTGAGGACGTGCCGATCGACTTCGTCTCCGCCCGCACCCGCGGCGACGCTCCACTGGACCTCCGCCCGCTGACCCGCTCCTTCGCACGGGCCACGGGCAGGCCCGAGCCGGAGATCCTGTGGACCGAACGGGGCTTCACCGCGGGCCGCTTCCAGCCGGCCGACGACTCCGCCTTCGCCGCGCCCTCGGTGCTGCGCGCCGTGAAGTCGGCGCTCGCCTCGGCGGACGCTCTCGCCTCCTGGGCGGCGACGGACCACTCGGCGCGGAGCGGCTCGCCGCCGGCGCTCTTCCACGGCGGCTCGGGTCTGCTGACCGCCGGCAATCTGCGCAAGCCGCGCTTCTGGGCCCTGCGGCTGCTGTCGGGCCTGGCGGGCGGCCGCGTCCCGGCCCGGGTGACGGGCGACGGCGCCGAGGCGCTGGTCGAGGCGCTCGCGACGGCCGCGGGCGACGGCACGCACGCGGACGTCCTTGTGTGGAACGGGACGCCCGACCGGACCAGGGCCGCCGGGGCGGCCGCGCTCGACCGCGCGGCGCTGGTGGAGGTCAGGGGCCTGACGCCGCGTGCCGTGTACGACGTGACGCTGTGGCGGGTGGACGAAGACCACGCCGACATCAGGACCGTGTGGGAGGCGATGGGCGGCGGTGACTGGCCCGACGCACGGCAGTGGGCGCGGCTGCGCGCCGCCGACGTCCTGCCGGCGGAGCCGCTTCCGGCGGTCGCGGCGAGCCCCGACGGAACGGTGTCGTTGTCCGTCGATCTCCCCATGCCGGGTGTCCGGTCCCTCCGGCTGACGCGGGCGTGACGTCCGCGGTACCGGCCCGGGCGATCCGCGTGCCGCTCGCCGTTCGCCCGGAGTCCCTGACGCCCCGATTCCGTCCCCGGGCGCCCGCGAGAGGCCATGGCACCAACGCACCGCGAGAAACCACTGGCACCAACCGCACCACGAGAAGCCACCGGCAAGAACCGACAACACGCAAGGGAAGTGCATGCCATGAAACGCCGTACCCTCCTCGCCGCCGGCGCGGGTGCCTCCGCGGCGATCGCCCTGGGCTCTCCGGCCGCCGCCGCGGCACGGGACACCGAGGCGCTGCTGCGCCGCTGGTTCCGCGACACCTACCGGTCCATCGAGGCGATGACCACCGGCATCGGCCTCGCCGCCGACAAGATCGACGTCACCACCGCCGACCCCGTACCGTCCGTCAACACGTCGCCGACCAACATCGGCTGCGGTCTCTGGTCCACCGTCGCGGCGGCCGGGCTGGGGGTCATCGACCCCGGGACGATGCACCGCAGTCTCGCGCGCACCGTCGCCGCCGTGGAACGCCTGGAGCGCGCGCACGGCTTCTGGTTCAACTGGTACGACGCGCACACCGGGGCCGTGCTGACCGAATGGCCCGGCACCGGGGACCCGGTCCGGCCGTTCCTGTCGTCCGTGGACAACGCGTGGCTGGTCGCCGCCCTGCGCATCACGGCGGACGCCGACCCCGTGCTGCGGCCCCGGGTCGAGCGGCTCCTCGCGGACGCGGACTGGTCGTTCTTCCACACCCCCTACGACGCGGACGACCCGGCGGCCAACCCGGGCCAGTTGCGCGGCGGATTCTGGACGGACGACGACACGTACACCGGGCACTGGTACGGAGCGCTCAACACCGAGCCGCGCATGGCGAGCTACCTGGGCATCGCCGACGGGTCCCTCCCTCCCGAGCACTACTGGCACACGTTCCGCACGATGCTCCCCGAATGGGAGCAGGAGCAGCGGCCGGAGGGCGAGTACGTCACGGTCGACGGCGTCCGGATGTGGCGCGGCCACTACACCTATCGCGGCCGCAGGCTGGTGCCCTCCTGGGGCGGCTCGATGTTCGAAGCGCTGATGGTGCCGCTGTTCGTCCCCGAGGCGGCGTGGTCGCCGAAGGCGTGGGGGGTCAACCACCGCCGGCACGTGCGCAGCCAGATCGAGCACGGTCTGGTGGAGGAGGGCTACGGCTACTGGGGCTTCTCCCCCGCCAGCATCCCCGACGGGGGCTACAGCGAGTACGGCGTGGACGCCATCGGCATGTCCGTCGAGGGCTACACGTCCAAGGGCGTCGTCACCCCGCACGCCTCGTTCCTCGCGATGCCGTTCGCACGGGACGAGGCGGTCGCCAATCTCCTGCGGATGTCGCGGGACTTCGGGGCGTACGAGGACGGGCTGGGGTTCCGGGACTCGGTGGACGTCCGCACCGGCCGGGTCAGCGACTTCATGCTCGCCCTCGACCAGGGCATGGTCGCCGCCGCCCTGGCCCAGGTGCTCAGCCCGGGTCTGCTCCAGCGGCCCTTCCGCACGGGAGGATTCGCGGCGCGGGTCCGCCCCCTGCTGGCCAGGGAGGACTTCGGGATATGACGCGGGCCGGCACTCGCCCCGACATCGTGCTGATCATGACCGACGACCACGCGGTCCCGGCGATCGGTGCGTACGGCAGCGTCATCAACCGCACTCCCGCGGTGGACCGGCTCGCCGCCGAGGGCATGCGCTTCGACAACGCCTTCTGCACCAACGCGATCTGCTCGCCCGCCCGCGCGACCCTGCTCACCGGCACCTACAGCCACGTCCACGGGATGACGACGCTGGAGCAGCCGGGCCAGAAATTCGACGCCACCCAACCGTCGTTCCCGGCGATGCTGCGGGCGGCCGGATACCAGACGGCGATCATCGGCAAGTGGCATCTGGGGCACGGCGGGACGAGCGACCCGCGGGGTTTCGACCACTGGGAGATCCTGCCGGAGCACGGGGAGTACCACGATCCGCTCTTCCTGACCCGGGACGGCGAACGCCGCCACAGCGGTCATGTCACGGACGTCATCACCGAGCTGGCCCTGGGCTGGCTGGACCGGCGCGACCCGGACCGGCCCTTCGCGCTGCTGGTCCAGCACAAGGCGCCGCACCGACCGTTCGAGCCGGCCGAGCGGCACCGGCACCTGTACGAGCACGAGGAGATCCCGGCCCCGTCGACCCTGCACGACGACCTCGCCGGCCGCGCCGGCGCAGCGGCGGAGGCGGCGATGCGGATGTCCGACCTCGGGCCGGACGACCTCAAGGCGCCGGTGCCGGAAGGGCTTTCGGAACGTGGGGAACGGGAGTGGCGCTACCAGCGCTACATCAAGGACTACCTGCGGGTGGTCGCCGGGCTCGACGAGAACGTCGGGCGGGTGCTGCACTATCTCGACACCGCCGGGCTGGCCGCCGGGACGGCGGTCGCGTACACCTCCGACCACGGCTTCCACCTGGGCGAACACGGCTGGTTCGACAAGCGCTTCATGTACGAGCCGTCGCTGCGCATCCCGTTGGTGGTCCGCTGGCCGGGGGTGGTCCCGGCGGGGTCGTCGTGCGGTGAGCTGGTCGCCAACGTCGACTTCGCTCAGACGCTGCTGGACATCACCGGGGTGCCCGCGCACGAGCGGATGCAGGGGGCGAGCCTGCTGCCGCTGCTGCGCGGCGGGACGCCCGCGGACTGGCGGGACGCGGTCTACTACCGCTACTTCGAGCATCTGGACGTCTGCCACAACGTGCAGGCGAGCTACGGCGTCCGTACCCGCGCCCACAAGCTGATCCACTATCCGGGCCATGGCTCGGGGCAGGTGGGGGCCTCCGCGGAGACCCGAGAGCCGCAGTGGGAGCTGTTCGATCTGGAGCGGGATCCGGACGAGCTGCACAACAGGTACGCGGACCCGGAGTACGCGTCGGTCGTCGAGGACCTCACCGAGCGGCTCACCGCGCTCCAGCTGCGGTACCGGGACACTCCCGAGCACGTCCGGTGAGCGGGGACGGAACCGCCTGCTGTGCGCCCCGGCGCACCGCCGGACACACCGGTGTCCCGTCGGGGTCGGCCCCGCCGTCCGCCGCGCCGCCTCAACCGGTCCGCGGCTGGCGGGAGTTGCCGGGCGGAACCTTCCTCATGGGCTGCGACGACCCGCCGTACCCGCAGGACGGCGAGGGGCCGCCGCGCGAGGTGGCCGTCGGTCCGTTCGCGCTCGCCGCGACGGCCGTCACGAACGCCGAGTTCGCGGCGTTCGCGGCGGCCACCGGCCACACGACGGACGCCGAGCGGCACGGCTGGTCGTTCGTGTTCGGCGGGTTCCTTCCCGACGACTTCCCACCGACGCGTGCCGCGTCGGCCGCGCCGTGGTGGCGGCAGGTGCACGGGGCGGACTGGAGGCGTCCGGAGGGGCCCGGGTCCGGTCTGGACGGGCGCGCCGACCACCCGGTGGTTCATGTGTCGCACACCGACGCGCTCGCGTACTGCGCCTGGGCGGGGGCACGGCTGCCCGATGAGGCGGAGTGGGAGTACGCGGCGCGCGGCGGCCTGGCCGGAATGCCCTACCCGTGGGGTGACCGGCGCGACCCGGGCGGGGAGTACCGGATGAACGTCTGGCGCGGTGACTTCCCCCACCGGAACACCGCCGCCGACGGCTACCGGGGAACCTGCCCCGTGGACGCCTTCCCGGCCAACGGGCACGGCCTGTTCAACATGACCGGCAACGTGTGGGAGTGGTGCGCGGACCCGTTCGGGCCCGGTGGCGCACGGTTGCTGCGGGGCGGCTCCCACCTGTGCCATGCCTCGTACTGCTTCCGCTACCGCACCTCGGCCCGTATCGGCAACACACCGGAGAGTTCGAGCGGCAACACGGGTTTCCGCTGTGCCCGCCCGCTCGCCGGGACTCACATCGCACCGGGCAGCACCGACCCCCTGGAGCCGCGGTGACGGATCGGACAGCGCCGACCGACTGCACCACCGCCGCGAGCCGCAGAACGGTGCTCGGCGGGCTGGGCGCGTGGGCGGCAGCCGCCGGCGGGCCGGGAGGCATCCCGGCCTCCGCCGCGGTGCCCGCCGCCGGGGCGGAGCAGCCGCAGGACGATCGGGGCGATGCCGGCGCCTCGGTCACCTGACGTGACAAGCAGACCCTCGTGGACGGCGAGCCCGTCATCGTCCTCGGCGTGGGGAGTTCACCGTCGCAGGGGCCGAGCCGCGTGGACGCGACCGGGGCCACCGCGCCTGACGGCGTGGTGGCCCCGGTCGTGTGCGGGGGTGGCGGGGCGGGCGCCTCGGTCTCCTGCGGGGCCGCCGGTGCTCAGAGCGCGAAGACGCCGTAGCCGAAGCCCGCCGCCCGGACCCGGCCCTCCCCCACCGTGACGCCCGAGACCTCCAGGGGCGCCGCGGTGTCCGCCGGGGCGGCGACCTCCGCCGTCTCGCGGCGCGGATTGACGATCACCAGGTAGCGGCCGCCCCGCACGTACACGAGCGGGTACCCGTCGTGCAGGATCTCCGTGCCGCCTGCGGGGCCGAGCTCCGGAGTCGACCTGCGCAGGGCGATGAGACGGCGGACCAGGTGCAGCAGGGAGCCGGTGTCGGCACGCTGGGCGGCGACCGTCGGGCGGTCCGGGTCCGGGTCCGGGGGCAGATACAGGGCTCCGGCGGGCGCGGTGGAGAAGCCGGCGTTGGGAGAGTCGTCCCACTGCATGGGGGTGCGGGAGCCGGCGCGGTTGTAGCGCGGGCCGAGCCGGCTGCCCTCGTGCTCGGGGAGGTCCGGTACGTACCGCATTCCGATCTCGTCCCCGTAGTAGATCGCCGGCAGTGTGGGCCAGGTGAGCTGGAAGGCGAAGGCCGCGGGAAGCTGGTCCGCGGTGCGCGGGCCGCACGCCAGCCGGGAGAAGTCGTGGTTGGCGGTGGGCAGGGAGATGAAGCCGGCATCGCCGATGGTGTCCCGCGCGGCACGCCAGCCGTCGAGGAACGTCCGCGCGGAGCCCTCGCCGGACGCGTCGAAGTACGGCACCCGCGGCTCCCACTGCTCGCTGACCGTGCCGGCGAAGTTGTTCCACAGCGAGCGCAGGAGCAGCCCGTCGTCGTCAGCGCCGAACTGCAGGAAGAAGTCGGCGTGGAAACCGGCCGGGACCGCGGTCGCCGGGTCCCCCCACTCCGACAGCAGCGCGGCGTGCGGGTGCACGGTGTCCAGCCAGCCCCGCACCTCGCGCCAGAGCTTCACGGTTTCGCCGTGCCCGGGGTCGTCCTTGACGAGCGAGGCGGCCATGTCGACCCGGAAGCCCGAAAGGCCGAGAGCCAGCCAGTGGTCCATGATGGCGCGCAGCGCCTCCCGGTTGGCGCGGGGGCCCTCGGCGTCGACGGGCCGGCGCCACGGCTCGGCCGGATCGGGGCGGGCGTAGCCGAAGTTGAGCGCGGGCTGGGTGGGGAAGAAGTTCGGCCGGTAGAAGCCCGGGCGGGTGCCCGGCGAGGGCACGAACCCTTCGGGCCGCTCGGTGGTGCCGGCCCAGATGTAACGGTGGTCGGACGGGTCGTCCGCCGATGCCGCGAACCAGGGGTGCCGATCGGAGGTGTGCCCCGCCACCAGGTCGAGCAGTACGCGGATGCCGCGCCGCCGGGCGGCCTCGACCACCCGGGCCAGGTCGTCGTTGCTGCCGTAGCGCGGCGCGACGGTGAGGTAGTCGCTGATGTCGTATCCCGCGTCGTCGAAGGGCGAGTCGAAGCACGGGTTGAACCAGACGGTGTTCACACCGAGCCAGGCCAGGTGGTCCAGCTTCTCCTCGATGCCGGCGAAGTCGCCGATGCCGTCGCCGTCCGCGTCGGCGAAGCTCTGCGGATAGATCTGGTAGAGGACGGCGTCGGCGAGCCACTCGCCGGCGGGTAGGGGGGACGTCATGGGGTGGTCTTCCTCCGGGTGGTGAGGGCGGGGGCCGCCCGGCCGGGGCGCTCGGCGTACGAGAGTGCCCGCGGCGGACGGTCGGGGTGCGGGGGCGGTCAGTGCGGGAGGTCCAGGACCGCCCGTACGGGCAGGTGGTCGCTCGGGGACCGGCCGTGCGCGGTGAAGCGGTCGACGCCGGCCGAGCGGACGCGTGTGCCGCGGGACACGAGGATCCAGTCGATCCGCTCGCCGTCGGCCACCGGCGCCCGGTGGCCGTGGAAGGTGCCGTAGGCCGGGCCGCGCACCTCTGCCGCGTCCCAGGCGTCCACGAGGCCGGTCCCCGCGAGCAGGGTGGCGTGCTCGGCGCTGCGGCCGGCCGGGGCGTTGAAGTCGCCGGTGACGATGCGCGGGACGTCCGGTTCGAGGGCGTTCAGCCGTCGTGCGAGCAGTTCGGCGGAGCGCTCACGGGCGTGGGCGCTCGCGTGGTCGAAGTGGGTGTTGACGGCGTACAGCCCCGCGCCGGTGACCAGGTCGCGGAACCGCACCCAGGTGACCATGCGCGGGAAGCCGCCGCCCCAGGTGTTGGAGGCGACGGCCTCGGGGGTGCCGGACAGCCAGAAGTGGCCGTGATCGAGGGCTTGGAGGCGGCGGCGGTCGTAGAGGACCGCCATGTGCTCGCCTCCGCCGCCGTCCTCGCGGCCCCGGCCGATCCGGGCGTGATCGGGTCCCAGTCCGGTCTCCACGTCCCGCAGCTGGTGGAGCAGTCCCTCCTGCGTACCGAGGAGGTGGGGGCGTGCGCGGCGCAGCAGCTCCACGGCGGCGTCACGCCGCGAGGACCAGGTGTGCGGCGGTTCGGCACCGTCGACCTGCAGGTTGAAGGTCACGACACGCAGGCCGTCGTCGTGCCCGTGGCCGCTCTCCGTCACTGTCCCGCCTCCTGACGCGATCCCGCGGGGCGGCCGTCGCCGCATCCTGCACGCATTCCTCCGCACTCCCCTCGTATCCGTCCCGCAACCCTCTCGCATCGCTTGCGCGCGACTGCTTGTATGCGCTTCCTGAATGCGCTTACATGGGCTGACCGGAACGTTAACTTCGCCGACAGCGATGCGGCAACAGGCAGTGAGGGCTGGGATGCTCCGACCGTACGAAGACAAGGTCAAGGAACTCCTCGACCGGATGACGACCGAGGAGAAGCTCGGGCAGCTCCAGCAGCTGACCTGGACCGGCGACACCGGCCCCGGTGGCGGGCAGACCGCGCACACGGAGGCCGCCGCCCGCGCGGGACTGCTCGGCTCGGTCCTCAATCTGCACGGCGCCCGGCACACCAACGCACTCCAGCGCATGGCCGTCGAGGAGTCCCGGCTCGGCATCCCGCTGCTGTTCGGCCTGGACGTCGTCCACGGCTTCTGGACGACCTTCCCGATCCCGCTGGCGCAGGCGGCGAGCTTCGACCCGGCCGTGGCCAGGCGGGACGCCGAGGTCTCGGCGCGCGAGACCCGGTCCAACGGCGTGCGCTGGACCTTCTCCCCCATGATGGACGTCACCCATGAACCGCGCTGGGGACGGATCGCGGAGAGCTGCGGCGAGGATCCGTACCTGAACGGCGTGTTCGCGGTCGCCAAGGTGCTCGGCTACCAGGGCGCGCCCGACGGCACCGATCTGGCCTCGGAGGACCGCGTCGCGGCGTGCGCCAAGCACTTCGTCGCCTACGGAGGAGCCGAGGGCGGACGCGACTACAACACCGTCGACGTCTCCGAGCAGCGCCTGCGCAACCTCTACCTGCCGCCCTTCAAGGCCGCCCTCGACGCCGGGGTGGCCACCGTCATGGCCGCGTTCAACACGGTCGGCGGCGTTCCCGCGCACGGCAACGCCCACACCCTCACCACCATCCTCAAGGACGAGTGGGGCTTCGAGGGCTTCGTGGTCAGCGACTACACCGGCGTCGAGGAGCTGATCCCGCACGGCTTCGCCGAGGACGGCGCCGACGCCGCGCGGCTGGCGCTGAACGCCGGAGTCGACATGGAGATGGTCTCCACGAACGTCACGGAGCACGGCGCTTCCCTGCTCGCGGACGGCAGGATCACCACGGACAGGCTGGACGACGCCGTCGCGCGCGTCCTGCGGCTGAAGTTCGCGCTGGGACTCTTCGACAACCCCTACGCCGACGAGTCCGCCGCCGTCACGGAACCGACCCCGGAGGCCCGCGCGGCAGCGCGCGAGACCGCCGCCCGTTCGATGGTCCTGCTCAAGAACGACGACTCGGTCCTGCCCCTGGACCGGGACGCCCGGGAGATCGCGGTCGTGGGACCTCTCGCCGACTGCACCGACCTCCACGGCACGTGGGCGGGCCCGGGCGCGTACCGGTTCCTCTCGGTCAGCGTTCTCGACGCCGTGCGCGCGGCGGCGCCCGGGGCCCTGGTGACCCATGCGGGCGAGGACCTCGCGGAGGCCGTCGCCGCGGCCGGGGCCGCCGATGTCACCGTCGTCGTGGTCGGCGAGCCGCCGGCGCTGAGCGGCGAGGCGGCCGTGCGCAGCGAGATCGATCTGCCCGCGGGCCAGCGGGAGTTGATCGAGGCCGTCGCAGCGACGGGCCGGCCCTTCGCCGTGGTGCTGCTCAACGGCCGGCCGCTGACGATCGGCGGCTGGCTGGACCGCGCGCCCGCAGTGCTGGAGGCCTGGCACCCCGGTATCGAGGCCGGCAACGCCGTGGCCGATGTGCTCTTCGGCTCGGTCAACCCGGGCGGCAAACTGCCGGTGACCTTCCCGCGGGCCGTGGGGCAGATCCCGGTGTACTACAACCGCGAGAACACGGGCCGGCCGTACGACCCGGCCCGGCACGAGGAGAAGTACGTCTCGAAGTACCTGGATCTGGCGGACGGCCCTCAGTTCCCCTTCGGCCACGGGCTGAGCTACACGACCTTCGCCACCGGTGAGCCGGAGCTGAGCCGCGCCGGCATCCCGGCGGACGCGCTGGAGCGCGGCGAGATGGTCGAAGTGGCGGTGACGGTCACCAACACGGGCGACCGGGCCGGGGACGAGGTCGTCCAGCTCTACGTCCACGACGTGGCGGCGAGCATCGCCCAGCCGGTGCGCCGGCTCCGCGGCTTCGAACGGGTCACGCTCGACCCGGGCGGAAGCAGGACGGTGCGCTTCCGTCTCGGCGCGGAGGACCTGGGCTTCTGGACGAACGATCCGGCGGGGACCTTCACCGTCGAACCGGGCCGTATCGACGTCTACGCCGGTACGAGCTCGACGACGGAGGCGCGCCGGACGCTGACCGTCACGTGAGGCGCCGGGACCGCGGGCGCGCGGCGCGTGCGAGCCCGCCGGCCTCGGCGCGTGCACGGTGCACGCGGCCGTTGCGCGGTTCCGGACAGGCGCGCGAGCCAGGTGCCCCGGCGCGTGCCGAGGACGTGTCCCGGTTCCCGTTCGCGGCCGCCCCCACGGCCGGGTGCGCGTGCCTCGCCGTACGCGGAAATCCGTTCGCACCAGGCCGATTTGGCGTTCCACTCTCGAAGCAGCCGAGTGGAGCGGTTCGGTAGCTCGTCGGGCTCATAACCCAGAGGCCGCGGGCCTAATCCTGCCTCGGCCACGACGGAGGGGCCCGCCGCACGGGCGGGCCTTTCACGTGCCGCGAGGCCGCCGGTACCGGACGGTCACCGTGCCGCCCTCCCCCGGGCCTGTACCGGGGCTCCCGGCACATCCCCCGCCACGGCTCAGCAGCCGGTCGCCCGCCCGGATCCGGCAGTCAGCGACGGGCGTGCGCGAGCAGGGCCGCGTGCGGGAGTGCCAGCACACCGCTGCCGTCGGCGAATTCGGCGCCGAAGAGGTCGAAGTACCGCTTGATCTCGGCGCGGATCTCCGGCGTCTGGCTCTGCACGAAGGCCCCGCCGAACGCCACACCGGCCGCCGGACCGCGGCTCCACCACTCCTCCGCGTCGACCCGGTGGTCCCAGCGCAGCGTCTCGCAGGCCGCTTCACGCAGCCCCGCCGACCCCATCAAAGCCCCGAGACCGCTCTCGTCACGAGGAAAGTCGTCCTCGGCGGCGAGCCCCGCGGGCAGATGCGGCGGGCGTACGGCACCGGCGGCCTTGATCGCCCGGCCGATCAGGGCCTGTCCCGGGGCAGGCGGGGCCGACCAGATCGTCAGTGCGATCCGTCCGCCCGGCCGAACGACGCGGAGCAGTTCGGCCAGGGCGGCGCTGGGCCGGCCGACGTGGTTCAGCACGAAGTTTCCCACCACCACGTCGAACGTCGCGTCGCTGAAGGGGAGTTCGGGCAACACGGCGACTCGGACCTCGGCGGCCGGCGCGGCCTTCCGCGCCAGCTCGACCATGCCGGGCTCCGCGTCCACGGCCGTGACCGACGCCCCCCGGTCGCAGCCCGCGGCGGCCGCCGTGCCCGGCCCCGTTCCCACGTCCAGCATCCGCGTTCCGGGCCCGACTCCCGCCACGTCCAGCAGTCGCGGCACGGTGTGAGCGCACAATTTCGCGAAGCCGCCCGCGTAGGCGTCGGCCCGTCCTGCCCAGATCAGCCGCTCACTTTGGTCGAAACCCGTCACCACCGACACCGGCGCCCCCCGAACCCGACCGAAGTCGAAGTAGATCAAGACCAACCCACACCCTAACCCTCGGTGCGGTCGGCCCGGAGTAGCCTTCCGAAGGCGGGCGTTCACCGCCCCGCTCCCCCGCGCACCGCGGTCGGGCGGCCGGGGCGCGTCTCGACGGACCTTGCCGCTCCGGCCGGATCCGCACCGCGTACGATCAGGCGGTCGCCCGCCCACAGGAAGTCCGCTCGTTGACCGCCCTCGTACCGCCGCCCCGGACCGCCCCGGGCCTGCTGCCCGCCGGTCTCCGCACCCGTGCCGAGGACGGCGAACGGTTGCCCGTCCTGACATGGGCCGCCGGCCCGGGATGGCGCATGATCAGCAACGCCGTGCTCGGCGGAGGCATCGGCGAACGCGCCTGGGTCGTGAACGCGCAGGTCGCCCACGGCTACCGGCGCAAGGACCCGGACCGGCATCTCACCCAGCTGGCCGGTGAGTTCGGGATGCACGGTCCGGGCGTCGGGCTGATGACGGCGGCCGATGTCTCCCGCAACGGTCACGCGTGCGACGGCGGTGTCGAGGCCCTCGCGACCGTGGGTATCGCGGTGCGCGGCTGGGCCGCCGCCGCGGACGAGGGCAGCGTCGCACTCGCCGCACCGGGCACGATCAACATCATCGCGGCGCTCCCGGTCGCGCTCACCGACGCCGCTCTGGTCAACGCGGTGGCGACGGCGACCGAGGCGAAGGTCCAGGCCCTGGTCGAGGCCGGGTACGACTGCTCCGGAACGCCCACCGACGCCGTGTGCGTCGCCGCGCGCGTCCCCCGCCGCGGCGAGGAGGTCCACCCCTTCGCCGGCCCTCGCTCCCTGTGGGGTGCCCGATTGGCCCGCGCCGTCCACCGGGCGGTGGTTGCGGGGACGCCCGCTCCGTGAGGGCGTGTGCGCCACCGGTGGAGCCGACCGGCCAAAGGATCCGCTCGTTGCCTCGGAGCGTCCGCCGCCCGCCCTGGCCCAGGCCCTCCGTCGGCGGCTGAGAGGATTGAGCGGCCATAGCGCAGACAGATCGAAGCAGAAGGGGGGTCGCGCATGGCCGAGCTGATTCTGGCCGGCGTCGTCGTGCTCGTCGTGGGTGGGTGCGGCTGCGTGTTCTGGGCGGAGCGGGGCGGACCGCGCTGGGCGCGGGTCGTCGCAGCCCTGACTCTGGCGGCTGCCGGGGCGGTGGGCCGCTCGGGACGTAAGGGCCTGGGCCGAGGCGGGGGTCACGACGACTGAGGTGCCGCGTCGTCCGGCGGGCCGGGGTCAGCCGCTGCGCCTGGCAAGGTTGTAGACGAGGACGAGCAGCGCCACGGCCATGACCGTCACGTGCATCCATGCGGGTGCGGTCGAGGCGTCGGCCGCGGCCGTCACGATCGAGGTCATCCCGGCCTCCAGGTGGTGGGGTTGCTCCGGGGAACGGTGTTCTCCCCGGAATGCTTCGCCGAACCACCGCCGTGATCACGGCGGTGTGCGGCGCGGATGTCGGTGGGCCGCCCCGCCCTTGCGGGCGGGGCGCGTTCGGTCCCACGCCCCGCGTGTACCCCGTGCGGGCGAACCAACGCACCGTCGCGGCACGGGGACGGGCTCGAAGGCCCGTGCCGTCAGCGGCGACGGGTCCGGCCGGACCGCCAGCCGGCGCCGATCCCCGCCACATGGAGTGCCAGCAGTGCGAGGCCGAGCAGCATGACGTTCCCCGAGGCGAAGGCCTGGTTGGTGGCGATGTCCGCCGCGCTGATCAGAAAGGCGATGAAGAACAGTACGGCCGCGGCTATACCGAGCATGGTGTGGCTCCCTCGTTCCGTGGGGTGTGGAGCCCGTATGCCCCCGTTTCCCGCTTCCAGACCCGGCGGTTCCGGCATCCGGCCGGCAGGGCTGCGCCGTGTCGGTTCCGGTGCGCGGAGCAGGGAGCCGCTTCGTGACGTACCGGACGGATCCGGCCCGCGCGCGAGAGGTTGCGTGGATCGCCATGGGGATCATCGGGATCGGCACGGCATCCGGCCCGCGCGCGGGAGGTTGCGTGTCCCCCTCACCTACGACGCACCGAAGGGCACCGGCTCGCACCGACACGTTCACGGCCACTTCGCACGGCTCGCCGAGACGCGCGGGTCTGCCTGTCGGCGAGGGCCCGCGGATCGCTCCGACCGGGGTGGGCACGGGCGGGGCGCCCTCGGCGCCCGGAACGACGCACGGGGAACGCCCCGTGGGGAAATCAGGTGGCCCCGCTCCGGGCTCGGTGCTGGGATGGCGCGATGCACGAGTCGTCGATGCGCGTGGACCGAGGGCAGTACCGGAATGCGGTGACCCCCTGGGAGCAGGAGGCGTGGCGCGGCGCCGCCGTCGCCTGGGTGGAGGACGCGCTGGCCGCGCACGGTCTGCGGGCCACGGGCCGGTGGACCGTACGTCTTCGGCCCTGGTCGGTCCTGCTGCGGGTGCCGGTCGAGGGGCGCGACGCCGTCTGGTTCAAGGCCAATCCGCCCGCGAGTGCCTTCGAAAGCGCACTGGGCGCGGGCCTGGCCCGTTGGGTTCCGGAGCATGTGCTGGAGCCGCTGGCCGTCGACGCCGGGCGAGGGTGGTCGCTGCTGCCCGACGGGGGCGAGCTCTTCAGGAACGTACTCGAACGGGCAGCGGTCGAGCCCCGTACCTGGGAGGAAATGCTCCGCCAGTACGCGAGCATGCAGCGCGCGCTGGTTCCCCGCGCGCGGGAGATGGAGGAGCTGGGTGTCCCCAGCGCGCGCACCGCCGCGCTGCCGGAACTGTTCGACAGGCTGGTCGCGGAGAACACCGCGCTGCGGTCCGACGAGCGCCGGCGGCTCGAGGACCTCCGGCCGATGCTCCTGGACTGGTGCGCCGAACTCGCGGCGGTCGGCATCGCCGACACCCTGGACCACTCCGACCTGCACGACGCCCAGCTGTTCGTCGCGGGCCCGGGCCGGTTCACCTTCTTCGACTGGGGCGACGCCGCCGTCTCCCACCCCTTCTGCAGCCTGCTCGTTCCCGCCCTCCGAGCGGGTGGGCGCTACGGTCCGCAGGTGCTGCCCCGGCTGCGCGACGCCTATCTGGAGCCGTGGACCGGTGCCGGGCGTTCGGGCGCGGCCCTGCGGCGGGCGGTGCGCCTCGCCTGGCGGCTGGGCGCTCTCGGACGTGCATGTTCGTGGGGCCGGCTGTTTCCGGGCGCCGACGGCGTGCCGGACACCGCGGGAGCCACGGAGCGTGCGCGCTGGCTGCTGGAGCTCTGCGTTGATCCGCCCGGCTGGACGGCGGTACCCCGCACCGGGGCCACGCTGTCCGGCACCTCGTAGGGGCGCACCGGGGCGGGCCACGGGGTCCGATACCTCGTAGAGACGCACCGGGGCACGGGATCCGGTGCCTTGTGGGAGCGCTCCGGGCGGGGTCGACCGCACAGCGGTCCGCAGTGCACAGTGCGCCCGTCCCGGTACCTTCGGCGAATGGCTGACGAGTGCTTCCGGCATCCCCGGCTCGCCGCCCTCTACGACGTCCTCGACCCCGACCGCAGCGATCTGACCGCGTATCTGGGCATCGCGGAGGAGTTGGGCGCCCGCCGGGTGCTGGACCTTGGCTGCGGTACCGGCGTGTTCGCGCTGCTGCTGGCCGACCGCGGGATCGAAGTCGTCGCCGCCGACCCCGCCCGGGCCTCGATCGATGTGGCCAGGGCCAAACCGGGCAGCGACCGGGTCCGGTGGATCTGCGGTGACGCGACGGCACTGCCGCCGCTCCGGGTCGATCTGGCGACCATGACCGCCAACGCCGCGCAGGAGATCGGGGAACCCGACGCATGGCGGGGAACGCTGCGGGGTGCGCACGGGGCCCTGCGCCCCGGCGGGCACTTCGTGTTCGAGACGCGCGATCCGTCGCAGCGCGCATGGGAGAGCTGGAACCGCGAAGCCTCATGGAGTGTGACGGAGGTTCCGGGTGTCGGAGCGGTGGAGACCTGGGTCGATCTGATCGAGGTCGACGGGCCCTTGGTGACGTTTCGGTGGAGTTATGCGTTCGCCGCGGAGGGGCGGACGATGACGTCGGAATCGACGCTGCGGTTCCGGCAGCGGGAGGAGGTGGAGGCGGACCTGGCCGGCGCGGGTTTCACGGTGAAGGACGTACGCGACGCCCCGGACCGGCCCGGCAGGGAGTTCGTCTTCGTCGCCGTGCGGCCGGACGCGTGACGGGCGGCATCGGATCCCCCCGTCAACCGTCGGCAAACCCGTCCCTCAACCGTCCGTAAATCCGTCCCCCGATCCGTCCGCCTGGAGAGGACGCCCCTCCACGGTCAGTCCGTCCGTCAGGAGAGGGCGTCCTCCGCGATCCCGCCGACGGGCTTCTCCCAGACCGAGACGTGCTTGGGGCTCGCGCCGGTGAACGGTTCCCGGGACCAGTCCTCCCACCGGTCGCGCAGCCGCAGCCCGGCGATCCGCGCCATGAGGTCGAGTTCCGAGGGCCACACGTACCGGAACGGGACGGACCAGTACTCGGCACGCCCGTCCTCGATCGTGACGTAGTTCGAGCTCATCTCCTGGGTGACGACGTCGTAGGTGTCGAACGCCCACTTCTCCGGGGTGATGTGAAACGGTACGGCGCTCTGTCCCGGCGGCAGCAGCCGCAGCTCCGGTACCCCGACCTCGATGACGAAACTGCCACCGGGCCGCAGGTGCCGGGCCGCGTTGCGGAAGCAGGCCACCTGCGCGTCCTGGGTGGTCAGGTTGTTGATGGTGTTGAAGACCAGATAGACGACCGCGAAGTCGCCCGGTGCTCGTGTCGACGCGAAGTCGCCGATCGTCACGCCGATGTCGTCTCCGCCGGGCTTGGCACGCAGGCGGGCCACCATCGCCCGGGACATGTCGATGCCGTGCACCTGGATCCCGCGGCGGGCGAGCGGCAGGGCGATCCGGCCGGTGCCGATGCCGAGTTCGAGCGCCCTTCCGTCGCCGGCGAGCCCGGCGATCAGCCCGACGGCCGGGTCCACGACGTCCGGCCGGAACATGTCGGCCGACGACGTGTCGTATCTGGCAGCGATCTTCTCTCCGAAGTAGCCGTCCTCGTCATGCATCCGGGGACGGTACCGCCCGAAGTCGTCCGTACGCGCGGGGTTTTCCGCCGGCCGCCCGCCCCGCCGCGCCGCCGACGCGACCGAGGGTCGGCGTTTCGGCCATCCGGCTCGGCGGCCGTTTCCCCTGCGCGGCAAGGGCGGTGAACTCCGGCTCTCCGTCTGCCCGGTCGGCTCGCCGCCGCCACGACGTCCGAAACCGGCCGTTCGAACGGCCGGGCCCCGTCGTTGATCCGACGGAGGCCGGGCCCGAGGGGGCGATCGGGGACGCTTCGCCGGTCTCGCACGCCTCGCTTCCCTGCCCCTCCTCGTCCCCTGCCCGGTCCCCTCCCCGGTCCCGCCCGCCCTTCCCCGCGACCTCGAACGCCCCTTCTCTCGCACCGAGTTGCGCTGTACCCGCCGCCCCGTCCTGGACACCGTGAGAAAGGCCCACACCGTGACCCCACCCTGCGCCGCCGACGGCGAGATCGCCGTACCGGAGGCCGAGGCGCTCCTTCCCGCCCCGCGTCTGTGGGCGGCGCCCGGCTCCAGCGGTGATCCCGCGCGCGTGCCGCCGGTCCGCTTCCCCGCACGGTGCGGTGGGAGGGCGTCGTGAGTGCGACGTGGCTGCCGCCGGAGCAGTACGCCGAGACGCTGATGAAGGCGACCGCCTTCGCGTGTCTGTTCTTCACCGACGAGGACGACCGGCCGGTGCAGCTGAGGGCGGTGTACTCGCAGGCGCATCCGTGGCAGTGGCCCGGTGGGACGATGGATCCGGGCGAGCGGCCGTGGGACACGGCGGTGCGGGAGTGCCGGGAGGAGACCGGCATGGTCGTCGAGGGACCCACGCGCCTTCTGGCGGCGGTCTACGGCCTGCCGGGCGCCGAGTGGCCGTACAGCACGGTCGGGTTCGTCTTCGACGGCGGCCGGCTCTCCGCCGACCGGATCGCGGGCATCGTCCTGGACCCGGCCGAGCACGACGCGGTGCGCGCCCTGTCCCCGAAGGAGTGGCGGGCGCACATGCCGGAGCGGGACTTCGCGCGGCTGCGGGCGGTGCTGGAGGCCCGCCGTACGGGCGTGACGGCGTACTTCGACGCCTGGGACTGGGACGACTGAGCCCAAGGGCTGCTGGGGATCACGGGGCAGCCCTTGGTCACACAGTGGTTCGAAGCCCATCGAACAGTCGGCGAAGAGTGCCCCGACACGCCCCCGAGCCGCCGAATGCCCGGGGACGGACCTGCCGGTCCGGTGTGATCGTGGCCGACTCGTTTCGTCGAGAACCCTCTAGGAGAGATCATGCGAATGCGAATCGCGTCCACCGTGGCCGCCCTCGCCGTGGCCGGTGTCCTCGTCGGCGCCGGCGGCGCTGTGGCGGACAGTGGGGCGGAGGCCGCGGCCGTCGGCAGCCCGGGTGTGCTGTCGGGCAACGTCATCCAGGTCCCCCTCCACGTTCCGCTGAACCTCTGCGGCAACTCGCTCGGTGTCGTCAGCCTGCTCAACCCGGCCGTCGGCAACGCCTGCCTCAACGGCTGATCGCACCCCGCCGCCCTGGGAACCAGGTGCGGTCAGGGCTCCTGACGGCCCGCCCCAGGGCAGCCGTCCGGGTGTCCGGACGGGCCGGACCCTCGCACCGGGGGTCCGGCCCTCGCGTTGCTCCGGGGGCTTCCCCGGACCCGGCCCGGTCCGGCGTGCCAGTCCCCTTCCGGCCCGCCCGTGTCGAATACGCTGCGAAGACGTCCGATCCGGCCTCCTGGGGTGCCACGTGCGCCCAGGGAACAGCCGCCCGCTGGCGCCTCTTCCGCTTCGGCGCGGACGGCGGAGCCGCCCGGAATCAGGAAGGGGTGTGGCATGGGGTCCCCAGCCGTGCATCTCCGGGAGATCACCGACGACAACCGGGAGGCCGTCCGTGCCCTCCGCGTCCGACGTGACCAGAAGCAGTTCGTCGCCTCCGTGTCCAAGTCGCTCAAGGAGGCGGCGAAGACCCCCGAGGCCAATCCCTGGTACCGCGCCGTGTACCGGGGCGACGAGCCGGTCGGCTTCGTGATGCTGGCGTGGAAACCGCCGGCCGGTCCGTTCACGGGGCGACACTTCCTCTGGCGCCTCCTCGTCGACAAGCGGTACCAGCGGCGGGGGATCGGCCGGGAGGCGCTCGCACAGGTCGCCGCCCTGGTCCGCGCCGACGGCGCCACGGAACTGCTCACCAGCTACGAACCCGGCGACGGAGAACCGTGGCCCTTCTACCGCAAGTTCGGGTTCGAGCCCACCGGGGAGATCGACGACGGCGAGATCGTCCTGCGGCTCACCTTCCCCGCCGGGTGAGCTCGCAGACGTGACAGGACCTTCCCCGGTCGCCGCAAGTGGAGGTTCACCGGACGGACGCCCATCCCCCGCCGCGGACCCGCGCTGCCGGGTATCAAGCAGATCCTTGCAAGCGGATGCAAGATGTGACGTAGCCTTGTCGTCATGGTGAGACGACTGATCGAGGTGGCGGAGTACGCCGGGGTGAGCGAGGCGACCGTCAGCCGCGTCCTCAACGGAAAGCCGGGGGTCGCGGAGGGCACGCGGACCGCGGTGCTGACGGCCTGCGACGTCCTCGGGTACGAGCGCCCGCGCGGGCTGCGCGGGAAGACCCAGCGTCTCGTCGCCCTGGTCGCTCCCGATCTCATCAACCCCGTCTTCCCGGCGTTCGTGGAGGTCATCAGCTCGACCCTGGCCCAGCGCGGCTTCTCCCCCGTGCTGTGCACGCGCACCATGGCGGGGGTCTCCGAGAGCGACTACGTGGACATGCTGCTGGAGCAGCAGATCTCCGGAGCGGTGTTCGTCTGCGGGCTGCACTCGCACAGCAAGGCCGACCACTCGCACTACGGGCGGCTGCTGGAGCGCGGCATCCCGGTGATCGGCGTGAACGGGATCGTCGAGGACCTCACGTTCCCGTGCGTGTCGACCGACGACGCGCTCGCCGCCGAGCTGGCCGTACGCCATCTGGCCTCGCTGGGGCACCGCCGCATCGGTCTCGCCCTGGGCGAGTTCGCCGACCACGCGCCGGCGGTCCGCAAGAAGGCCGCGTTCCTCAGGGCCGTCCGTGAGCACTGCGGCATCGAGGACGCCGAGCCCTTCGTCACCCACACGATGTACTCGCTGGAGGGGGGCGCGGCTGCGGCGCAGCGGCTCGCGCAGCGGGGGGTCACTGCCGTGGTGTGCGCCAGCGACGTGATGGCCCTGGGTGCCGTGCGGGCTTTCCAGCGCATGGGTCTGGACGTGCCGGGCGACATCTCCGTGGTGGGCTTCGACGACTCGGCGTTCATGCCGCTGGTCAATCCGCCGCTGACGACGCTCCGTCAGCCGGTGGAGGCGATGGGCCGGGCGGCGGTGTCGCTGCTGTCGAGCCGGATGAGCGGTCAGAGCGACACCGACGAGGAACTGCTCTTCGAGCCGGAGCTGGTGGTGCGCGGCAGCACCGCGGTGGTCCGCGAGGGCTGACCCGCGGCGTGAACCGATGCGCCGCGGGAGCTCGGACGTGTCCGCGCGAAGGGGCGGCACCCTCGGGGTGCCGCCCCTTCTGCATGCCTTCATCACCTGACCTCCAAATGAATGACGGATTCTTGCACAGCTTTTGTTGCCAATCTTGCACGCAACGGTAGACCTGCTTGCGGTCGGCTGCGTACTCTCCTGGCACTTCGGCGGTGCGGACCCGCCGAGAGCCAGAGGATGGAGACACGGCATGAGGCACTGGCTGTTCCGGGCATGCGCCGCGGGGGTGACCGCACTGTCCCTGACCGCGTGCGGCACGGGCCCCGGCACGGAGGACACGGGCGGCGGGGGCGGCTTCACGGGCCGCGGCCCGATCACGCTGGCCACGGGCAAGGACAACTCCGGGACCCTCACCCGGATCGCCGGCCGCTGGAACAGCTCCCACCCCAAGGAGAAGGTCCGCGTCATCGAGCTGTCGGACTCGCCCGACGAACAGCGCCGGCGCATGATCCAGAACGCCGAGCTGAAGTCGCCCGAGTTCTCGGTGCTCAATCTCGACCTCGTGTGGACCGCCGAGTTCGCGGGACACCGCTGGATCGACGAACTGCCGAAGGCGAAGTTCGACGACGCCACCTATCTCGAGCCGACTCTGCAGGGCGCCTCGTACCGCGGCCGTCTGTACGCCGCGCCCTGGACGTCCGACGGCGGGCTCCTTTACTTCCGGAGCGACCTGCTGCGCAAGGCGAACGCCGAGCCCCCGTCCACCTGGGCCCAGATGGGCGACACGTGCAAGAAGGTCCTCGCACTGCCGGAGGCCGAGGGCATGTCCTGCTACTCGGGGCAGTTCGAGAAGTACGAGGGGCTGACGGTCAACTTCGCGGAGATGGTCGAGAGCGCCGGCGGCTCCGTCGTCGACGGGAAGGGCGCACCGACGGTGGACTCCCCCGAGGCCCTCGAGGGCCTGGAGTTCTTCACCGAGGCCTACAGGAGCGGGCTGATACCGAAGAAGGCGATCACCTTCAAGGAGGAGGAGGGCCGGCAGGCGTTCCAGAAGGGCGAGCTCGTCTTCCACCGGCAGTGGCCGTACCAGTGGTCCCTGGCCAACGCCGAGGACGGTTCGTCGAAGGTCGCGGGGAGGTTCTCCGTGGCGCCGCTCCCCGGGCTCGACGGCCCCGGCGTCTCCAGCCTGGGCGGTCACAACCTCGCGGTCAGCTCGTTCGCCCGGAACAAGGCGACGGCGCTCGACTTCGTCACCTTCATGACCGACGTGCGGATGCAGCGGGAGAACCTGCTCCTCGGCTCCAACGCACCGACGGCCGCGGCGCTGTACGAGGACGAGGAACTCATCGCCGAGTACCCGTACCTGCCGGCGCTGAGGAAGTCGATCCTGAGCGCGGTACCGCGGCCCCGCGTGGTGCGGTACGGAGACGCGACCGCGGCGATCCAGGACGCGGCGTACCGCGCGATGAAGGGCGAGATCACTCCGGAGGAGTCACTGGCACAGCTCCAGAAGAAGCTGGAGCGGATCACCAAGCCCTGACGTGTCGTCAAACAAACGCCGGATGCGGCCTGTTCGGCGGCCCCGGTGCCGGCACCGCGATCCGCCCGGTCCTCGCACCGCTACGGCCGCCGCGAGCCCCCAACCCCCGTACCGCCCCTCCCGCAGAGGTGATCAGCCATGCCCGTCCTGACGGCGCAACCGTTCCCCACGTCCTCACCGCCCGGCGCGGCGCCCCCGAACCGGCGCCCGGGACGGCGGCCCGGAGGCCGCCTCGCCGCGCTGCTGGTCTCGCCCACGCTGCTGGTGCTGGCCCTGGTCGCCGGGTATCCGGTCCTGGCCGCGTTCCGGGAGTCGCTGTTCGGCAAACGGGAAGGGCTGGACAGTTCCGGTTTCGTACAGGAAGGGGAGAAGTTCGTCGGCCTGCGGCACTACGCGGCCGTCTTCGAGGGGGAGGCGGGTGAACGCTTCTGGAACGCCTTCGCCAACACCACGTTCCTCACGGTCACCACGGTGGCCCTGGAGACGGTCCTCGGCGTGGCGATGGCACTGGTGATGCACCGGGCGATACGGGGCCGGGCCCTGGTCCGGGCGGGAGTTCTCGTCCCCTGGGCGATTCCCACCGTCGTCTCCGCCCTGCTGTGGCAGTGGATCTTCCAGGCGGACGGTGCGGCCAACGCCCTGCTGGGGCGGGAGGTGCTGTGGACGACCGACGGCTTCCAGGCCACGGTGGCCGTGATCGTCGCGGACACCTGGAAGACCGCTCCCTTCGTCGGGCTGCTGGTGCTCGCGGGCCTGCAGCTGATCCCCGGCGAGGTGTACGAGGCGGCGCGCATCGACGGGGCCGGCGCCCGGCAGCAGCTCATCCGGATCACCCTGCCGCTGATCAGGCCCGTGCTGGTGGTGGCCGTGCTGTTCCGGCTGCTGGACGCCCTGCGCATGTTCGATCTGCCGTTCGTGCTCGTGGGGCCGCACAAGCAGTCGGTGGAGACGCTGTCCATGCTCGCCTTCGACGAGGCGGCCAACACCCGTTACGGGCCGGGCGCCGCCTATGCGGTCGTCCTCTTCGTCTACGTCGCGGTGGTGGCGTTCGTCTTCGTCCGGCTGCTCGGCGCCGATCTGCTCTCCGGGGACGGGACCGGCAGGAAGACCTCCCCGCGACGTGCCACGACTGCCGAGGGGGCGATGGCATGAGCACCCTCCCCCGGAGCGCGGGTGTGCATCCGCGACGGGCCGGGCGGCCGGGAGCGCGGGCCGTCCTGGCTCTGCTCGGCACTGCCCTGCTGGTCGCGTACTGCCTGGCGCCGTTCTACTGGATGCTGGTGTCCAGCTTCCGGCGCAGCTCGGACCTCTTCGACAAGTCGCCGCTGCCGTCCCCGTGGTCGCTGGAGAACTACCGGGCCGTGCTGGAGCCGGGGACGGGCTTCGGGCGCGCCCTGCTCAACAGTCTGGTCGTCGCCGGCGTCACCACGGCCATCACCCTCGTGATCGCCGTCTTCACGGCCTACGCACTGGCGCGGCTCGACTTCCGGTTCAAGAACGCGGTGCTCGCCCTGATCATCGCCACGTCGATGTTCCCCGGGATCGCGCTGGTCGTGCCCCTGCTGAAGCTGTTCGCCGGCACCCTGCACTGGGTCAACACCTACCAGGCGATGATCGTGCCCTCCATGTCGTTCGCCCTGCCGCTGGCGGTGTGGAACCTCAACGCCTTCTTCAAACAGCTGCCGCGCGAGCTGGAGCACGCCGCGATGGTCGACGGCTGCACGCCCGGACAGGCGTTCCGCAAGGTCATCCTGCCACTGACGGCGCCCGGTGTGTTCACCACGGCCATCCTGACGTTCATCGCGGCCTGGAACGAGTTCATCATCGCGGTGTCGATGGTGAACGAGACGTCCATGCAGACGGCGAACGTCGCCATCGCCCGCTTCGGTGGAGCGACCGGGTTCGACATCCCGTACGGCACCAAGATGGCGGCCGGAGTGGTCGTCACCGTACCGCTGCTGATCATGGTGCTGGTTTTCCAGCGCAGGATCGTCGCCGGGCTCACCGCCGGTGCCGTGAAGTGACACATCGTCAACCACACATCCCACCGCACCACACACACCGACACACCCGGGAGACACGAATGCCCTCCGCACCGACCCCCACGGCCTGGTGGCGCGACGCCGTCATCTACCAGGTGTACCTGCGCAGTTTCTGCGACGCCGACGGCGACGGCATCGGCGACATCGCCGGCCTCCGCCGGCGGCTGCCCTACCTCAGCGGTCTCGGCGTGGACGCGCTGTGGCTCAATCCCTGGTACCCGTCGCCGATGGCCGACGGCGGCTACGACGTCGCCGACTACCGCGACATCGACCCGGCGTTCGGCACGCTGGACGACGCCGGGGCCCTCGTCGACGAGGCCCACCGGCTGGGGATCCGCATCATCATCGACATCGTGCCCAACCACACCTCGTCCGACCACGTGTGGTTCCGCGAGGCGCGGGCGGGCGGCCCCTCCTCTCCGGCACGCGAGCGGTACATCTTCCGGCCGGGCCGCGGCGAGGACGGAAGCCTCCCGCCCAACGACTGGCGCAGCGTGTTCGGCGGTCCCGCCTGGACGCGGATCACCGAGACGGACGGCACACCCGGCCCCTGGTACCTGCATCTGTTCGATCCGGAGCAGCCCGACCTCGACTGGGACCACCCCGAGGTCCGCGCCGAGTTCGAGTCGATCCTGCGCTTCTGGTTCGACCGCGGCATCGACGGGGTGCGCATCGATGTGGCCCACGGCCTGGTCAAGGCGCCGGGGCTGCCCGACCTCGGGTCGCTCGACGGCAAGTTGATGGAGGGTACGAGCCGCGAGAACCATCCGCACTGGGACCGGGACGAGGTGCACGACATATTCCGGGGCTGGCGGACGGTCGCCGACGGCTACGACGGGCGGGTGTTCGTGGCCGAGGCATGGGCCGGGGCCCCGGAACGCCTCGCCCGCTACGTACGTCCGGACGAGCTGCACACGGCGTTCAACTTCGACTATCTGATGGCCCCTTGGCGTGGTCCGCAGCTTCGCCGGGTCATCGACGAATCGCTGGCCGCGCTCGGGGCGGTCGGCGCCCCGGCGACCTGGGTGCTGTCGAACCACGATGTCGCCCGGCACGTCTCGCGCTACGCGAGGCCGCAGCCGGACGGGCCCCTGCGCTCGCTCGCCCAGCTCGCCGGCCGGCCCGCGGACCTCGCTCTCGGCACCCGCAGGGCCAGGGCCGCCGCGCTGCTCACCCTCGCGCTGCCCGGCGGGGCCTACCTCTACCAGGGCGAGGAGCTCGGCCTGTGGGAGGTCGAGGATCTTCCGGACGCGGTGCTGCAGGACCCCACGTGGCGGCGGTCGGGCCACACCGACCGCGGCCGGGACGGCTGCCGGGTGCCGCTGCCCTGGAGCGGGACGACCCCGCCCTTCGGCTACAGCCCCGAGGGCGCTGGCACCGCGCCGTGGCTCCCGCAGCCGGACGCGTGGAAAACGCTCACCGCAGCGTCCCAGGAGAGCGATCCGGACTCGATGCTGAGCCTGTACCGGGCGGCGCTGCGACTGCGGCGCGACCATCCGGCGCTCGGTGACGGCACCATGACGTGGGAGAGCGCCGCCGAGGACCGCGTCCTCTCGTTCGGCCGCTCCCCCGGTTTCCGCTGCGTGGTGAATCTGACGGACGACCCCGTCGAACTGCCCGCGCACACCGAGGTGCTGCTCGCCAGCGGTCCGCTCGACGGGGACGGGCTGCCCGGCGACACCGCCGTCTGGCTGTCGGTGTGAGGGCCGGCCGAGTGGGGTCGCCGGACAGGGACCCGGGACCGTAACCCGCCGAGGTCCCACTGCGCGCAGGGCGGTTCGTCACGGTCCCCGGCCGGACGGACCGCCCCGCTTCGCGCGGCGTCGGCGTCGGCGTCCGCGCGATTCGGCCGGACGCATTCATTCCGGAATGGCGGGCGAGTGCCGCCCGGCCGTTTGCGCGCGGAAGCGATGCCAGGTGGCCTCACGGAAAGCGCTCGCCCTGTTCGGGACGCGGCCGGACGACAGGCGTCAACAATCAGCCACTGTTGATTCTTGAACGGCCAGGAAAACCCGTCGATCATGTTGACACTGCATGACCGACACGTCAGGATGACGGGCCGCGCCGCCGGAATCCCCCACCTCTTCCCCCTGCGCCTTCCGCTCCACCCTTCTCCCGAAATTCCGTGGCGTCCTTGGGTCGCCGACCTTCCGGTCAGCCGCCCCATTTCGCCATGCCCGTGTTTTCCGCCCTCTCCTTGCGACCGTTGCGACAGGTCAATCACCGCCATTGACCGATGGTTGACCCTTGAGTAACTTGCCGCTATCTTTCAAGCCGCCACGCGAATGACCCGAATTGATTTCCGCGGGCATTGCGAGATCCCGCACGTCCCGCGCCGCCGAACGACCGAAATTAACCTCCGGGCAACACCAAAGCCTTTTCGGAGAATGATGAATTCGGTAGAGCACAACGTGGACCTGGTCATCGGAATCACCCCCTTCGGTGAACCGGACGCCCGACTCGCCGCCGCGGTGTGCCGCGCCGGCGGGCTCGGAGTGCTCGACCTGGGTTCGGGTGACCGGAGGGCGAGAGAGGCCCTGGCGGCCCTGCGCCGATGGGCGCCCGGGCGCCACGGCCTACGGATCGGCCCGCGCTGCACACCTGGGCCGGGCGACCTCCTGCCCGGACCCGGATCCTCGGACGGGCCGAGCGCGGTCGTCCTCGCACCGGATTCCGCCTGGGACACGACCGCGATCCCGCAGGACCCCGGGCTGCGGGTACTCGTGGAGGTCACCGGACTGGAGGCCGCTCGCCGTGCCGTGGACTCGGGGGCGGCCGGCCTGATCGCACGGGGGAGCGAGTGCGGCGGCCCCGTAGGGGAGCTGAGCACCTTCGTGCTGCTCCAACAGCTACTGGCCACCGCGGAGTTGGGGGTTCCGGTGTGGGCCTGCGGAGGAATGGCACCCCGCACCGCGGCCGCCGCCGTGGTGGGCGGCGCCGCCGGAGTGGTGCTGGACACCCAGCTCGCACTGCTGGCCGAGTCCCAACTGCCCGAGCCGGTCGCGGCGTTGCTGCGGACGGCCGACGGCTCGGAGACCACGGTGTCCGGCGGCCGGCGTACGCTGCGCCGGCGGGGCCCCGCGGGGCGGTCCCCCGCCACCGACGGCGCTTCTCCCGCAGGCCCCGTGCCGGTCGGTCAGGACGCCTTTCTCGCGGCCCGCTTCGCCGAACGATGGGGTGACTCCGGTCGTGCGGTTCGCGCCGTTCTGGACGCCGTACGGGCGGCCGTGCGGGACGCCGAAGGCGAGGGCACCGCCGCAGGCGCCCTGGGGCCGGACTCGGCCATGAGCCGGGCCCTGGGGACCCGGCTGCCGGTCGCCCAGGGCCCGATGACCCGGGTGAGCGACGGGGCCGCGTTCGCCTCCGCCGTCGCCGAGGACGGGGCCCTCCCCTTCATCGCCCTCGCGCTCGCCGGGGCGGAGCAGTCGCGGACGATGCTGGAGGAGGCCCGCCGGGCGCTGGACGGCAGACCGTGGGGCGTCGGGATCCTGGGCTTCGCCCCCGAGGAGACGAGGACCGCCCAGTTGGCCGCGGTCCGGGCGGCCGGGCCCACCCACGCGATCGTGGCGGGCGGCCGGCCCTCCCAGGCGCGGGTGCTGGAGGAGGCGGGGATCAAGGCGTTCCTCCACGTCCCCTCACCCGGCCTGCTGCGGCAGTTCCTCGACGCCGGGGCCCGCCGCTTCGTCTTCGAGGGCGCCGAGTGCGGCGGCCACGTCGGCCCCCGCAACAGCTTCCCGCTGTGGGAGGCCCAGCTGGCGGTGCTGGAGGACTTCCTCGACGGGGTCGGCCGGCGATCGGACGAGGCGACGGCGCGGGCCGACGCCGAACGCGTCGAGGTCTTCCTCGCGGGCGGCATCCACGACGAGCGCTCCGCGGCGATGGCGGCCACGCTCGCCGCGCCGCTGACGGCACGCGGCTGCGCGGTGGGGACCCTCATGGGCACGGCGTACCTGTTCACGGAGGAGGCGGTCGCGCACGGTGCGGTCCTGCCGCTGTTCCAGCGCCGGGTTCTCGCGGCGGAGCGGACGGCGCTCCTGGAGACGGCGCCCGGTCATGCCACGCGCTGTGTGCCGAGTCCGTTCAGCGAGGCCTTCGGGACGCTGGCGGCCGGTATGCGCGCAGACGGCCTCGCCGACCGGGAGGTCTGGGAACGGCTGGAGCGGCTGAACGTCGGAAGGCTGCGGATCGCGGCCAAGGGCGTGGAACGCGCCGACGGCGGCGTCCTGGGCCCCGTGGACGAGGAACGCCAGCTGGCCGAGGGCATGTTCATGGCCGGCGAGGCGGCGGTGCTGCGATCGGCCACCACCACCGTCGCGCGGCTGCACTCCGCCGTCTCCGAGGGCGCGGCCCGCTTCCTCACCGAGCGGGCCGCCGCCCTGGCCTCCCATCCGGGACTCGGCGCCGGCGGCACGGCGCCGGCCGAACCCGAACCGCCGAGGCCACTGGACGTGGCGGTGGTCGGGATGGCCTGCATGTTCCCGGGCGCGCCCGATCTGGCCTCCTTCTGGGCCAACGTCCTCGACGGGGTCGACTCGGTGGGCGAAGTCCCCCGCGACCGCTGGGATCCCGGTGTGCACGGCGTGGAGGCGGGCGGTACGGTCACGTCCCGCTGGGGCGGGTTCCTGCCCCCGATACCCTTCGACGCACTGCGGTACGGCATCCCTCCCGCCTCGCTGGGGAGCATCGAGCCGGTGCAGCTCCTCGCCCTCGAAGCGGCACGGCGGGCACTGGACGACGCGGGACTCGGCGACCACGGCGGCCGGACCTTCGACCGGACCCGGACGGGAGTGGTGTTCGGTGCCGAGCCGGGCAGCGACCTCTCGAACGCGACCACGCTGCGCGCGGTGCTGCCCTCGTACTTCGGCGCGGTGCCGAAGGGGCTGGAGGACCAGCTGCCGCAGCTGACCGAGGACTCGTTCCCCGGGATGCTCGCGAACGTGATCTCCGGGCGGATCGCAAGCCGGCTGGACCTCGGCGGACCGAACTTCACCGTCGACGCGGCCTGCGCCTCCTCCCTCGCCGCGGTGGACGTCGCCTGCAAGGAACTGGTCGCCGGCACCAGCGACATGATGCTGTGCGGAGGCGCCGACCTGCACAACGGCGTCAACGACTACGTGCTGTTCTCCTCGGTGCACGCCCTCTCCCCCACGGGCCGCTGCCGGGCCTTCGACGGTTCCGCCGACGGGATCGCCCTGGGCGAGGGCGTGGCGTGCGTGGTGCTGAAGCGGCTGGCCGACGCCGAACGGGACGGCGACCGCATCTACGGTGTCGTCAAGGGCATCGGCAGTTCCAGCGACGGCCGGTCCCTGGGGCTGACCGCGCCGCGCCCGGAGGGCCAGCGCCGGGCACTGGAGCGGGCGCACCGCAACGCGGGCACGTCGCCGGCGGACGTGGGGCTGGTGGAGGCGCACGGGACGGGCACCGTCGTCGGCGACAGGACCGAACTGAACGTCCTCACCGAGGTGTTCGAGGCCGCGGGAGTGACCCCGGGCAGCTGTGTGCTGGGGTCCGTCAAGTCGCAGATCGGGCACACCAAGTGCGCCGCGGGCCTGGCCGGGCTGATCAAGACCGTGATGGCCCTGCACACCGGCGTCCGGCCGCCCACCCTGCATCTCGAGCGGCCCAACGCCGCCTGGCGGGAGGACCGCAGCCCGTTCGTCTTCCACCGCGAGGCACTGCCGTGGGCCGCACCGCCCGAGCGGCGCGTCGCGGGCCTGAGCGCGTTCGGCTTCGGCGGGACCAACTTCCATGTGGTGCTGGGCGCCCACGGCGGCGAGGTGCCTCCCCCGCACGGGCGTGCCGCGTGGCCCGCCGAACTGTTCCTGTTCCGCGGGGCGGTCCCGGGGGCCGCGCACCGGGCCGCTCAGGAGCTGCTGGAGACGGCGTCGGCGGACGGCGACGGAGCGAGCGCGTGGCGGCTGCGGGATCTGGCGCTCGCCGCCGCGCGGCGGGCCGAGGCGGACGGCGGTCCGGTGCGGATCGCCGTCGTGGCGAAGGATCGCGAGGGCCTGTGCCGGCAGCTGCGGCGTGCCCTGGACGGTGAGCACGATCCGGGTGCGGGGATCCACCTCGCCGACGGCGGGGCGGCGGCCGCTGCCCCGGGCGTCGACGGCACGGCGGACGACGGGCCCCGCGGCGGGGGTACCGGAGGCAAGGTCGCCTTCCTCTTCCCCGGGCAGGGCAGCCAGCGAACCGGCATGTTCGCCGGCCTCTTCGCCGCCTTCCCCGATCTGCAGCACCTCCTCGCACTCGACCCCGGCACGGCCGCGGCACTGCACCCTCCGGCCGCGTTCACGGAGTCCGTGCACGGACGCGCCACCGCCGCGCTCACCGACACCCGGGCCGCCCAGCCCGCGCTCGGCATGGCGGGCCTCGCCGCCTACGCGCTGCTGACGCGGGCCGGGGTGGTGCCCGACATGGCGGCGGGCCACAGCTACGGGGAACTGGTCGCGCTGAGCGCCGCCGGGGCCGTCGATCCGGAGACCCTGCTGACGCTGAGTTCCGAGCGCGCCGCCGCGATCCTCGCGGCCGCCGGGGACGATCCCGGGGCCATGGCGGCGGTGGCCGCGTCCGCGGCGGACGTCGAGCGGATCCTGGGTGCGCCGGGGGCGGGCGGCGGCGGCAACGGTGCGGGCGACGGCAACGGTGCAGGCGACGCCGGCAGCGCCGTGGCCGGCGGGCTCCCGCGCGGCGGGCTCCTGGGCGGCGGGCTCGTCGTGGCCAATCACAACACACCGCGGCAGACGGTGATCTCCGGCCCCACCGCGGCCGTGGAGACCGCGCTGCGGCTGCTGCGCGACGCGGGCCTAGGTGCGAAGCGACTGCCGGTCGCGTGCGCGTTCCACAGCCCGCTGGTCGCCGGAGCGGGTGAGCGGTTCGCGCGCGTACTGGCCCGGCACCCGGTGAGTCCGCCGGAGTTCCCGGTGTGGTCGAACCGTACCGCCGAGCCCTACCGGGCGAGCCCCGACGGGATCCGTGCGGAGCTGGCCGAGCAGATCGGTGCGCCGGTGCGCTTCGCCGAGCAGATCGAGGCGATGTACGCGGCCGGCGCGCGGGTCTTCGTCGAGTGCGGCCCGGGACGGGTGCTGACCGGGCTGGTGGCCGACATCCTCGGCGACCGCCCGCACCGGACCGTGGCGTGCGCTCCCCGGCCTGCGAGCGGACTCCCGGACCTCCTCGACGCGCTGGCCCGGCTGGCGGTGGCCGGTGTGCCGGTCACCACCGGCTGGATGCTCCGGGGACGTGACGGGGTGGACCCGCGCCGGGCCGGGGGCGGCCGGCGGCCCGGCTGGACGGTCGACGGGCATCTCGTCCGCACCGCGTCCGGCGAACTCCTGCCCGGTGCGCTGGCACCGGCCCGACGTGTCGTGGAGACGACTGTGACGAACCATCACGGGGGCTGGGCGGCCGAGGGCGCCGCGACCGGCCAGGACGCGCTGATCGCCGAGTTCCTGCGCACCAGCAGGGAGATGCTGGCGGCCCAGCGCGACGTGCTGCTGACGTACTTCGGCGGCGGTCGGGCGCCGGACCACCCGCTTCCCGCACCCGCCGGTCCTGCGCCCACCCACGCACTGCCGGCGGGGAGTCCGCAGGCACGGGAGCCGGAGTTCACCGGCGCCCCCACGGCCGGGACGGCTCCCGCCGCCGGCCCGGTCGCGTGGCCGGAGCGGACGGGGCTCCCGGGCGGCGGCGCGGAATCCGCCGGGCCGCCGTCCGGTGACGACGTCCTGCGACTGATCGTGGACATCATCAGCGAACGCACCGGCTATCCGGCCGACATGGTCGAGCCCGGCCTCGATCTGGAAGCGGATCTGAGCATCGACTCGATCAAACGCACCGAGATCGTCGGTGAGCTGGCCGGGCGGCTCGTCTCGGCCGGAGCGGTCCCGGCCGGCACGGGTTCGCTGGACGACACCGCCATGGAGGGCCTGTCCCGGGCGAGAACCGCCGAGGCGCTGGCCGCCGGGATCACCGCCCTGCTGCCCGGTGCCGCGGACGCGCGGGACGGTGGTCCGGCTCGCGCGGCCGAGCCCGGACCGCCGTCCGCCGCAGCGCCCGTCCCCGCCGCCGATGGGGGTGGCGACGAGCCGTACCCGGCCGCGTACGCGACCACGGCCACGGCCGCGGCTGGGGACACCAGCGTCCGGCCGGCGGAGCCGGCGCTGCGCCTCCACTCCACGGACGACCGGGACACCGCGGCGACGGCACCGGCGGAAGGCCCCCGTACGGCCCTGCCGAAACGCCTCGAACTGCGGAAGGTGCCCTTGAGCGGAGGTCCCGGTGCCGCGACGCCCACTGCTCTCCAGGGGCGGCGGTTCGCGCTGCTCGGCGACGGAGACGGCGAACTCGCGGGGGTGGCGAGGGCGCTCACGGCGGAGCTGGAGCGGCACGGTGCCGTGCCCGTCGTCCTCGGCGCCGAGGCGACGCTTCCGCCGCAGAACGGCCACGGTCCGCTCGACGGCGTGGTCCTCCTCGGCCCGCTGGCCACCTCAGGGCCGCCGGTGCTGCCCGCCGCCTTCCCGGCCGTCAGGGCCGCACTGGCCGGAAGGCCCGCCCGGCTGGTCGCCGTGCGCCTCGCCGAGGAGGGCCGGGCGACGGAGCGTTCGGCGGGGCTGCGCGGACTCTTCCGTACGATCGCCCGGGAGTGCCCGGACACCGAACCCATCGTGGTCGACCTCGACCCGGGCGGCGGGGCGCACCCGCTGCGCACGCCGGAGGGTGTCGCCGCGGTGGTGGTCGAGGAGCTGTCCGGGGCGGGCGGGACCCCGGTCGTGGTGCGCGACGCCGACGGCCGTCACGGGTGGGAGGCGGTCGAGGCGCCCCTCGGGCTGACGGCGGTGACCGGGGCGGGCCCCGCCGGGGACGGGTCGGCCGAAGCGGCGGCACTCGGGCTCGACCGGGACTCGGTCGTCCTGCTCACCGGTGGGGCGCGCGGCATCACGGCCACGTTCGCCGTCGCACTCGCCCGCGCCTCCCGCTGCCGTGTCGAACTGCTCGGCAGGACGCCCGCCCCTGCCGGGCCGGAGGAACCGGCGACGGCGGCGGCCGGGGACAGGGCGGCGCTGCGCCGCGTGCTCGCCGCACAGGGCGGGTACGGCTCCCCCGCCGAGATCGGCCGGACGGCCGAACTGCTCCTGGCCCAGCGGGAGATATCCGCCACCCTGGCCGCCCTCGAAGCCGCCGGGAGCCGGGTCCGCTACCGCAGCGTCGACTGCCGCGACTCCGCGGCCGTGCTCCAGGCGGTGAAGGAGATCCACGCCGACCACGGGCGTCTCGACGGAGTCGTCCACGCCGCCGGCGTGATCGACGACAGGCTGATCGCGGACAAGTCCGCCGAGTCGTTCGAGCGGGTGTACGGCACCAAGGTCGCCGGTGCCGCCTCGCTGCTCTCGGCGCTCGGGGAACTCCCCGACGGCGGACCGCAGTTCGTGGTGCTGTTCGGCAGTGTCTCCGCGGTGTTCGGCAACCGGGGCCAGGCGGACTACGCGGCCGCCAACGACGCCCTGGAGACGCTCGGCGCGCAGTGGAGGGCCCGCACCGGGCGAAGGGCGCTGACGGTCCACTGGGGCCCCTGGGCCCCCGGCGGGCTCCACACCGGAATGGTCGGCCCGGAGCTCGCCCGCGAGTACGCCCGGCGGGGGATCGCCCTGATCGACCCCGAGGAGGGGCCGCTCGCGCTGCTGAGGGAACTCGCCTGGGGCGACCCGGCGACCGGGGCGGTCGTCCACACCGCGTCGGAGTGGTGACTTGACCGCTGAAGGGGCGGGGGCAGGCGCGGACCGGGCTGCCGCCGCCCGGCGGGCGGGCGGCACCCGCGGCCGCAGTGCCGTGCCCATCGCCGTCACGGGCATGGCCGTGCTGCTGCCGGGCGCCCGGGATCTGGCGGCGTACTGGCGCAATCTCGTCAGCGGGTTCGACGCGGTCGGCGAGGTGCCCGAGGACCGTTGGGACGCCTCGTACTACCGCCCCGGCTCCGCGGACGGACCGGCCGCGGCGGACCAGGTGTACTGCCGGCGCGGCGGCTTCGTGGACTCGCCTGCGCAGGTGGACGTGACCCGCTTCGGCATCATGCCGAGTTCGGTGTCCGGTACCGAGCCCGACCAGCTGATCGCGCTCCACGTGGCGGCGTCCGCCCTCGCGGACGCCGGCGGCGAGGACCGGTTGCCGGCCCGGGACCGGATCGGCGTCGTGCTGGGCCGAGGCGGCTATCTGACACCGGGGCTGGTCCGCCTGGACCAGCGGGTGCGCACCGCCGCCCAGCTGGTGCGCACGCTCGGCGAGTTGCTGCCGGGGCTCGGGACCGAGCAGCTCGCCCGGGTACGGGAGGCGTTCACGGAACGCCTGGGTCCCGACCGGCCGGAGAACGCCATCGGGCTCGTTCCCAATCTGGCCGCCTCCCGGCTGGCCAACCGGCTCGATCTGCGCGGCCCCGCCTACACCGTGGACGCCGCCTGTGCCTCCTCGCTCGTCGCCGTGGACCAGGCGGTGGGCGAACTGGCGTCCGGCCGCAGCGACCTGATGCTCGCCGGCGGGGTGCACCACTGCCACGACATCACGTTGTGGAGCGTCTTCTCCCAGCTTCGCGCCCTGTCCCCCAGCCAGCGCATCCGCCCGTTCCACCGGGACGCGGACGGCATCCTCATCGGCGAGGGCACCGGCGTGGTGGTGCTGAAGCGGCTGGCGGACGCCCAGCGGGACGGGGACCGGGTCTACGCGGTCGTCCGGGGCACGGCTGTCGGCAGCGACGGGCGTACGGCCGGACTGGTCAGCCCCGATCCGGGCGGCCAGATCCGCGCCGTGCGGCGGGCGTGGGAAGCGGCCGGCCTCGACCCGGCCGAGACCGGGTCGATCGGTCTGCTGGAGGCGCACGGCACCGCCACTCCCGCCGGCGACGCGGCCGAACTCCGCACACTGGCGGAGGTGTTCGGGCCTCCGACCGGTCGTGACGCCGTCGGAGGGGACGGCGGTTCGGCGGTGATCGGGTCGGTGAAGTCCATGATCGGCCACGCGATGCCGGCGGCGGGGGTCGCAGGCCTGGTCAAGGCGGCTCTCGCCGTGCACCACGCGACGCTGCTGCCGACCCTCCACTGCGACGATCCCCATCCCGCGCTCGCCGGCACGCGTTTCCGTCCGCTGGCGGAGGCGGCGCCCTGGGAATCCGGCCCCGCGGGCACCCCGCGCCGGGCGGCCGTGAACGCCTTCGGGTTCGGCGGGGTCAACGCCCACGTCGTCCTCGAACAGGCCCCGGACACGGTGGCGTCGACGACCGGAACGCGCCGGCGGGCCGCCGCCCTCCCCGCTGCCGCCGGGGAGGGTCCGGGCGGCTCCGGGCGGGCGGCCGCCGTCACCACCGTGGTCGAGCGGGAGCGTGCGCTGCTGCTCACCGCCGGTACGCCGGAAGACCTCGCGGCGCGACTGGACACGGACGACTCGACGCTGCTGTCCTCGGGGCCCGCCGCCCCGGCGGGACCGGGAGCGGGGCCGACCCGTCTCGGCATCGTCGATCCGACACCGAAGCGGCTGGCGCTCGCCCGCCGAGTCGCCGCCAAGGGCCGGGCGTGGCACGGCCGCGGCGATGTGTGGTTCGCGCCTCACCCGCTGCTCGGCGGCGAGCGACCGGGCCGCATCGCCTTCGTCTTTCCCGGGCTGGAAGGCGAGTTCGAGCCGCGCGTCGACGATGTCGCCGACCGCTTCGGGCTGTCCCTGCCGGGGCCGTCCGGCGACGCGGGGGCCGAGGTCGGGGACGTCGGCCGGCACGGGCTCGGCGTGGTCGCGGTGGGCAGGCTGCTGGACGCGGCGCTGCGGCGGATGGGCGTCGTGCCGGAGGCGGTGGCCGGGCACAGCGTCGGCGAGTGGACGGCGATGGCGGTCGCCGGCCTGTACGCCGAGCACGCCGTGGACGACTTCATGGCCTCGCTCGACCCCGACTCGGTCACCGTTCCGGACCTCGCCTTCGCCGCGGTGGGGGCGTCCGCGGATCGCGTACGGGTGGGGCTCGAGGGCCTCGGTCTGCCGGTGACCCTGTCCCATGACAACGCGCCGAGCCAGTCGATGGTGTGCGGACCGCCGGACGCGGTCGAGGAGTTCGCGCGCTCCTTCCGCGCGGAGGGAGTGCTGTGCCGGGTGCTGCCGTTCCGCTCGGGATTCCACACGCCCATGCTGGAGCCCGCCCTGGGGCCGTTCCGCACCGCGGCCGAGCGTTTCGCGCTGCACACGCCGACCGTGCCGGTCTGGTCGGGGACGACCGCAGCCCCCTTCCCCCGTGACGAGGCCGCGATCCGGGAACTGTTCGTCCGCCATCTGCTGGAGCCCGTGCGGTTCCGTCAGTTGACCGAGTCGCTGTACGCGGCGGGGTTCCGGGCCTTCGTCCAGGTCGGTACGGGAGCGCTCGGGTCGCTCATCGGCGACACTCTGTCGGGGCGCGACCATCTCGTCGTCGCCGCCAACACCCCGCACCGCACGGGCCTGGCTCAGCTGCGGCGCGTGGCGGTGGCGCTGTGGGCCGTGGGCGCGGCGGTCGAACCGGACGTGGTCGACCGTCCCGGCACCTCACCGGCCGGCGCGCCGGAGCACCGGACTCCCCCGGCGTGCGCCGATGCCGGCGCGAGGCCCCGGACCGCTGCCACCGTGGCCGGGGGCGGTGGCGCCGCCCGGTCGCTGCCTCCGGTGCGTCTCGACCTGAGCGGGGGTCTGGTCTCGCTGGATCCGGGCGTACTGTCCGGGCTGCGGCTGTCGCCGCTGCCGGCCGAGCACGGTGGCCCGGTGACGGCCGCGGCGGCGGTGCCCGCCGTGCAGGCCCCGGCGGCTGCCGGTGCGGTGCGGCCGGCGGAGCAGGCCGTGGCCGGCGGCGTCGCCGGTCGTCCCGTCGGCCTCGGTGGCCCATGGCGCCCGGACGCCGTGCCCGGAGGCGGAGGCCCGGCGGACCGCTTCCCGGCGCTGGCCGAACTCGACGCGCTGATGCGGGAGACGGCAGCCACCGCCGCCGAGCTCGTCGAGGCGGCCGGCCGCCGGGCGTCGCCGCCGGGCCGGCCCGCCGGCGCGGCACGGGACGTCCCCGCCTCACCGCGCCCCGTTCACGCGGCGCGCACCGTCCAACGGCCGCCTTCGGCATCCCGTGCCGCGGTGCCCCGTACAAGCACGCCGAGTACAGGCGTGCCCCGCACGGGTCCGGCGCCGGCCGCGACGCCTCCCGCGCGCTCGGAGTACACGGTCCGGGTGGGCACCGAGGCGATGCCCCACCTGCTGGACCACTGCTTCTTCCGGCAGCGGGCGGGCTGGCCCGAGGTCGCCGACCGATGGCCCGTCGTCCCGGCGACGACGATCGTCCACCACCTGATGGAGGCGGCCGAGCGCAGCGCACCCGGTATGCGCGCGATCGCCGTGCACGAGGCCAGGTTCGACCGCTGGATCACCGCCGCCGAGCCGGCGGACGTGACGGTCACCGCCGCCCCCGCGGGGCCCGGGCGGGTGGCCGTGTCGTTCGGGCCGCACGCGCGCGCGGTGGTCGAGGTAGCCGCCTGCCACCCGGCGCCCCCGCCTCCCTGGGATCCGGCGCCCTTCCGGGCCGAACGCGTGCCCGGCCACTCGGCGGCCCAGTTGTACGACGAGCGCTGGATGTTCCACGGCCCCGCGTACCAGGGGGTCACCGCGCTGCGGGGCATCGGCGAGCGGCACGTCCGCGCGGTGCTGGCCACGCCCCCGGCGCCGGGAGCCCTGCTCGACAACGTGGGACAGGTGCTCGGCTACTGGATCATGGCCACCGCCGCCGAACGGACGGTCGTGTTCCCCGTGCGGATGCGGCACATGCGGTTCTTCGGTCCCGCCCCGCGTCCCGGCACCGAGGTCGAATGCCTGATCCGCGTCACCTCGCTCACCCGCGAACTCCTCGAAGCGGACGCCCTGCTGACATCCGGCGGCCGGGTCTGGGCGGAGCTCACCGGCTGGCAGGACCGCAGGTTCGACAACGATCCGCACACCCGCCCGGTCGAGCGCTTCCCTGAGCGCCACACACTGTCCGCGCACCGCCCCGGCGGCTGGGCGCTGCTCCACGAACGCTGGCCGGACCTGGCGTCACGCGATCTGATCATGCGCAACATGCTGGGGAGCGCCGAACGCACCGCCTACGAACGGCACTCGCCGCGCGGCCGCCGGCAGTGGCTGCTGGGCCGGATCGCCGTCAAGGACGCCGTACGGCAGTGGCTGTGGCAGCAGGGCGAGGGCCCGGTCTTCCCGGCCGAGCTGAGCGTCGGCAACGACGAGCGGGGACGCCCCCGGGTGACCGGGTCGCACGGCCGGGCCCTGCCGCCGCTGGCCGTCTCCCTCGCCCACCGGGCAGAGGCGGCGGTGGCGATCGTACGGCCGTGCGGGCAGGCGCCGGACGGTGGCCCGGTCACCGGCCCCGGCATCGACATCGAGGAGGTCGCCGAGCCGTCCGGGGCCACTCTGGACGCTGCCCTGACCCCCGGTGAACGCGAACTGCTGACGGTCTGCCGGACCGGTGCCGGCACTGGTGCCGCCGCTTCCGAAGCACTCTGGTTCACCCGGTTCTGGGCGGCGAAGGAGGCGGCGGCCAAGGCGGAGGGAACCGGCTTCGGCGGCCGCCCCAGGGACTTCGCCGTCGTGGCGGCGTCCGGGGACCGGCTGACGGTCGAGGTGCGCGGCACGCCGGGCGGGCCGGTCCGTGCGTACCGGATCCGGTGCGAACAGGTGGCCAATCCCCCGGGCCTTCCCGCGCGTTCGTACGTCGTGGCGTGGACGGAAGGGCCGGAACAGGACGGGGACAGGCACGAGGAGGAGGACGGTACGTGACCACGACTCAGCCGACGGGTCCGTCGGGGGCGGACGAGGAAGCGATACTCGCCGACATCACGGCCATGATCGCGCTGGTCCTCGAGGACGACGGCCTCGGCGACACCGAGGTCGGGATGGAGACCCGGTTCAGCAGGGACCTGGAGTTCGAGAGCATCGACCTGGTCACCCTGGCCGGTCATCTGGAGGTCCGGTACGGACGCGAGGTCAACTTCGCCGAGTTCGTCGCCTCGATGGAGCTCGACGACATCATCGAGCTCACCGTCGGCCGGCTCGTCGAGCACGTGTCGCGGTGTCTGAAGAGCGCGGGAGCGGCCTGACCGATGGCGATCATCGATGTGGCCGGCGTCCACATGCACGTGCAGCGCCTCGGCCCCGGCGGCGGACGTCCCGGCGGGGACACCGTGGTGCTGCTGCACGGGCTGCTCACGGACAGCCTGGCCAGCTACTACTTCACCGTCGCCCCCGCGTTCGCGGCGGCCGGGCTCGACGTGGTGATGTACGACCACAGGGGTCACGGCCGCAGTGGCCGACCGGCCACCGGCTACGGTCTCGAGCGGTTCGTGGACGATCTCGGCGCCCTGCTGGACCGGCTGGAGATCCCCGGTCCGGTCCATCTGGTCGGCAACTCGTTCGGCGGCACCGTGTCCTTCGGCTACGCCCTGCGCCGCCCGGACCGGGTCGCCAGCATCTCGGTCGTCGAGTCCGAACCGGCCACGGCCTCCTGGGCGCGCAAGATCGCCGGGCTGCTGGACCGGGTGCGGCACGAGATGACCGTCAACGAGACCGAGGCGCTCGACTGGATCGCCACCCACCGCGGCGGCCACACGGCCCGGCTGGCCAGGGCGGCGGGCCGGCTGGTGCGCGACACCGCGATCGCCGCGGAGGTGACCGACTGCGATCTCGTCACCGAGGACGCGCTCCGCTCCCTGGACCGCCCGGTGCTCGCCGTGTACGGGGCCGACTCCGACCTGTGCGAACAGGCCCCCTGGCTGGGGTCGTTGCTGCCGCGGTGCAGAACGGTCGTGGTGCCGGGCCACGAGCACTCGGTGCTGGTGGAGGCCCCCGGCCGGGTGCGCGACCTCGTCCTGGGGTGGATCGCTGAGAACGCCTCCCCCGGCGGCGGCGACGAAGACGGCCGCGACACGGGCCGCGACGGCCGCCGGGCGGCGGCCGTGCCCGTGGAGGTGAACGTGCCGTGAGCCGCTGCCTGTTCGTCGTGCCGCCACTGGTGGGGCACATCAATCCCCTGGTGGGGGTGGCCGCCGAACTGGAGTCCCGGGGCCATCGGGTGGCCTGGGCGGGAGTGCCCGAGATCGTCCGCCGCCTGGCCGGGCCGGACGCGTACGTCTTCGCGTCGCCCGCTGCCTGGGCCGACGCGGACCGCCCCGTCAGACCGCCGGACATCCGGGGCCCCGAGGCCCTGCGGTTCCTGTGGGAGCGGTTCCTGGTGCCGCTGGCGGACGCGATGGCCGACGGTGTACGGGACGCGGTGCTGGCGTTCCGGCCGGATGTGGTCGTGGCGGACCAGCAGGCGCCGGCGGGGGCGCTGGTGGCGGAACGGCTCGGCGTGCCGTGGGCGACCTCGGCGACGACGCCGGCCGAGTTCACGGACGCACTGGCCGCCATGCCGAAGGTCGCCGCGTGGAACGACGCGTTGCTGCGGGAGCTGCGGCTGCGGGTGGGAGACCCGGAGGGCACGGCGGATCCGCGGTTCTCCCCGCATCTGGTGCTGGCCTTCACCGTTCCGGAACTGGCCGGGCGCCCCGCCCGGGGCGGAGACCGGATCCGCTGGGTGGGCCCTTCGCTGGCCGCCCGTCCCGCCGCTGCCGACTTCCCCTGGGAGTGGCTGGACCCCGGGCGGGCGACGGTCCTGGTCACGCTCGGCACGGCGAACGCCGACGCCGGGGGACGCTTCCTCTCCGCGTGTGCGCAGGCCCTGCGGGCGCGGGCGGACCGGCTGCAGGCCGTCGTCGTCGACCCGGAGGGCGTCCTCGGCGGCGGCTCCGGCGCCGCCGGAGCCGGCAGCACCTTCCCCGGGACGGGAACGGGGACGGGAGCCGACATGTCGGCCGGGGATCTGCTCGCCGTCCCCGCCGTACCGCAGCTCCCGCTGCTGAGCCACATGGACGCCGTCGTCTGCCATGCCGGTCACAACACGGTGGTCGAGGCCCTGTGGCACGGCGTCCCCCTCGTCGTCGCGCCGATCCGGGACGACCAGCCGGTCGTCGCCGCGCAGGTGTGCGACGCGGGGGCCGGGGTCCGCGTCCGGTTCGGCCGGGCCACCGCGGACCGGATCGGGCCCGCCGTCGACGCCGTGCTGTACGACCCCGGTCACCGGGCCGCCGCCCGTGCCGTCGGGTCGGCGCTGCGCGCTGCCGGCGGAGCCGCGGCCGCGGCGGACCACCTCGAACACCTGCTTGAGGACAAGGAGCAAGGATGACGTCCCGCGAGGAACGCTCCCGCAGACGCCGGGCCCGGCGGGAGACGGTGAGCGGACTCCGCCCGGAGTACGCGGCCGAGCTCGCCGACGGGCCCCAGGCGTTCTTCGAACCGCTGCGCCACAACTGCCCGTGGTGCGGTTCGGGCCGGATCGGCGGGCACCTGCTGACGGCGGATCTGCTCCAGCACAAGCCCGGCCGGTTCCGGGTCGACCGCTGCCACTCCTGCGGCCATCTGTTCCAGAACCCCCGTCTGAACGGCCGCGGGCTCGACTTCTACTACCGCGACTTCTACGACGGACTCGGCGAGCAGCAGCTGGACGGGATGTTCGGCGGCCGCACCACCTCCTACCGGCGCCGCGCGGAGTCGGTGCGGCCCCATCTCGGCGGGGTCAAGCGGTGGCTCGACGTCGGAACCGGGCACGGGCACTTCTGCGAAGTGGCCCGGGCGGTCCTGCCGGAGGTCGAGTTCGACGGGCTCGACCGATCCGAGGGGGTGGAGCTCGCCGAGCGGCGGGGGCGGGTGGCGCGGGGCTTCCGCGGCCCCTTCACCGAACTGGCGCCGGACCTCGCGGGCGAGTACGACGCGGTGAGCCTGTTCCACTACCTGGAGCACAGCACGGAACCGCTCCGGGAACTGGAGGCGGCCCGCACGTGCCTGCGGCCGGGCGGCCATATCGTGGTCGAGGTGCCGGACCCGGGGAGCCGGTACGCCCGGTTGCTGGGCCGCTGGTGGCTGCCCTGGCTGCAGCCCCAGCACCTCCATCTCATGCCGGTGGGCAATCTCCGCGGCGCCCTGTCGGACCTGGGGTTCACGGTGGTCGCGGAGCAGCACCGTTCGGCGCACGAGCCGGTGGATCTGGTGGCCGCGGTGTGGCTGGCCCTGGAGGGAGCCGCGCCGCGGGACGACCTTCCGTGGCTTCCGCCCGTCGGTCCGCTGCACCGCGCGCTGCGCGGCGCCGCGCTGCTCGCGGGCGTCCCGGCGCTGGTGGCGGCGGCGCTCCTGGACCAGGCGGTCGCACCCTTCGCGGGACGGCTCGGGCTGTGCAACGCGTACCGCCTCGTGGCCCGGCGGGGCTGACGCGGCAGAGCCGGAGACGCTTTCACCTCTCGGCCGGGCGAGTCGGACCCGGCCCGCCCGACGCGGGTCCGCATCCAGCGGCCAGCCGGGGCGCACCGCCCGTCAGCGGCACCGCCCTGCCGGTGTGACCGCCCCTGTCCTCGGTCGCCGTCCGGTCAGACGGATTCGTCCCGCCGGTAGAGCGGGCGCTCGTAGACGAGGAAGCCCTCGTGGTGCGCCACACGGTCGTAGAGGGCGCGCGCGGTGGCGTTGTCCCGGTGGGTCTGCCAGTAGAGCTTCTCCGCACCGGCTTCGCGCGCAGCGGCCGCCGCGGCCTCGATCAGCGCCCGGCCCACGCCCCGGCCGCGCGCGGCGGGTGCGGTGAACAGGTCCTCCAGGTAGCAGTACGTGCCCGCGGCCCATGTGGAGCGGTGCAGCACGTAATGGCAGATTCCGACCAACCCGCCGTCGGCCCACGCCCCGAGTCCCCGCACCGGCTCGGCCGGGTCGACGAACCGCGCCCACGTCAGATCGGTGACGTCCGGCGCGAGGGTGTGCTCGTAGAAGTCCAGGTAGGCCTGCCACAGCGGCTCCCAGGCCTGCCGGTCGCCGGGAGTGAGGGGGCGTACGTCGAGACCCGGGTTCGACATCACGGTGGGTTCCTCGCCCTCTCCCGGCCGGCAGGTGAGCACAGGATGTCATGCGGGCCGGCGCGCCGTTCGCTGACCCGCACCTGCACGGATTCATGAGCATGCCACTGCCGGGACGGCACCCGGCGCGCCGGTCGGACGCGGGGCGACCGGGTGCGGTCGCCTTCGTCGGTCCATCGGCTCGTACCGACCGAATCTCGGTGAGACTTTCGCCCGGATATGATGCATTTTGTGATCATGTCCGGTCGGCTGCGGCGCCCTCGTCGTTTCTACGGAGCCCGGTGGAAGGCTGTCCTGCTGTCACCGGCGATCCTCACTGTCCTGATCTCCGCCCTGGCGTTCTCCACGCCGAGGGAGATCGCCTTCAGCCGCCTCCTGCCCGCCGCACCCGCCCTCGCCGCGGCCATGTGGCCCGTGCTGCCCACGGTCCTGCTGGGAGCCTTCTGCCTGCTGGTCATGATCAGCCTCAGCTTCTTCTACACCGATCTGGGGACGCCCTACACGGCCGCCGCGATCGTCCTGGTGACCCTGGCGGCCGCGTACGCGAGCCATGTCAGGATCCAGCGGGAGGAAGCCCTGTTCCAGGTACGGCTCGTCGCCGACGCCGCCCAGAAGGTCCTGCTGCGCCCGCTGCCGAGCCGTATCAACGACGTCGAGATCGAGTCGCTGTACCTGGCGGCCCAGGAGCAGGCCCGCATCGGCGGCGACTTCTACGAGGTGGCCGACACCCCGTACGGCGTGCGACTGCTCATCGGCGATGTACGGGGCAAGGGCCTGTCGGCGGTGGGCGCCGCCTCGGCGGTGATCAGCTGCTTCCGGGAGAACGCGTACGACCAGCCCGACCTGAGGGGCATCACCCGACGGCTGGAGACCAGCATCACCCGCTACAGCGCCGCGTTCCCCACCCAGGACCTGCCCGAACGCTTCGCCACCGCCATACTCGTCGAGATCCCGCACGACGGCGGCGCCATCCGGATCCTCAACTGCGGCCATCCCCCGCCACTGCTCGTGCACCGCGGTGAGATCCGCGTCCTGGAGCCGTCCACCCCCTCTCCGCCGCTGAACCTCGCCGCCCTCATCGGGGACCACTACTACGTGGACACCGTCCCCTTCGACCCGGGCGACCACCTGCTCCTCTACACCGACGGCGTGACGGAGACCCGGGACCGGGCCGGCGAGTTCTTCCCGCTCCCGGAATGGATGCGGCGGAACGGCCCGGCGGCGCCGCGGGACCTGCTCGACCGCCTCCACCACGACCTGCTCAGCTACAGCGGCGGGCGGCTCGACGACGACATCGCCGCCCTCGCCGTGAGGTGCCCCAACAGCCGCGGGCCGACTCCCGCGGCATAGGCGGTGCGGGAGCCGGGTGCGGTGGCCGCGCCCGCGGCCCGGGGGCGTGCCCGCGCCGGAGGCCCGGGGACGTGCTCCGCGCACGCCGGGGCGGCGGCCGGGCCGAGAGCCACGGGAACTCCGCCGAGGGGCCGCGCGGGGACGCGGTGACCCAGGGCGTCCGCGTTGGTGTTCCGCGCCGCCCAGGATCATGCTGGTGACGAGAGCCCTGGCCGTGAGGTCCCCTGGCAGCAGCGGGAGCCGGGCAACTAGCAAAGGGGCGAGATGAGCGGCGATGGAACGACTTCCCACCTCACCGGGCGAGCATCCCGGCACCGCGCAGCCACCTCCCGCCCCGGCCGGCGACCGGCCCGGCCTCACCCAGCCGCCCCCCACCATCCCCGGCGACCGGCCTGACGCGGCCGGGTCCGCCCCCGCGCGTCCGCTCCCGTCCCCCGCCACGGCGGTCATCAGCGAACAGGGCGTCGTGACGGGTTGGAGCGAAGGGGCCCGCCGGCTGCTCGGGTACGCGCCCGCCGAGATCATGGGACGGCCCGCCGCCCGTCTCCTGGCCCACGACGCGGATCCGGTCGCACCGCCCGCCGCTCCGTGGCCCGCGGACCTCGCCGGCACCCTGGCCCTGCGGCACCGCGACGGCCACGACCTCACCCTCCCGTTGCACGCCACCCGCCGGACCACCACCAGCGGCGTCACCGAATGGCTCGTGACCAGCACGGCGGGGGCGGATGATGACGCGGGCACCGGCGTGGCCCCGCAGGACCGGGCGCCCGGCACCCGGACAGCGGAGGGCGGGACGCCGGTCGTCGAGGCCCCGGGCCCCGGCACCCCGGCCGGCGGGACACCGCTCCCCGGCCTCGTCACCGACGTGACGCTCGGGGCATGGGCGTTCGCCCAGTCCCCGTGCCTGCTCGCGGTCTTCGACACCGAGCTGCGGCTGCTGCGGGCCAACTCCGCCATGGAACGCGCGCTGTCCCTGCCGCAGGCCCGGATGCGCGGACTGCGCCTCACGGACATCAGTCCCGACCCGGTGAGCGAGGAGACCGAGCGCACCATGGGCCTGGTGCTCCGGTCCGGCAGGCCGCAGCACACGCCCACCGCGCTGCGCCCGACGGGCAACAGTTCCGAGGCGGGCCGCCCGGCCACCGTCACCGCGCTCACGGACGACGACGGCGGTATCCGGGCCGTGTGCCTGGCCGTCCACGCTCCTGACGAGGAGCCCGACCACAATCTCACCCGGCAGCGGATGCTGAGGGAGGACCCGGGCGCCGGGATCGGCACCACCCTCGACCTGGAGCGCACCGCGCAGGAGCTCACCGACGCCGCCGTGCCGCGGCTCGCGGACGCGGCGGCTGTGGACCTGTGCGAAACCCCCCGCCACAGCCGTCCGACCGGCCCCCTCCCCCTGCGCCGTACCGCCTACCGCTCGCATCCCCCGGGCACTCCGCCGTCGGGCGGGGAGGAGCCCGTAACCCACCCCGCCCACTCCCCGCTGACCCGGTGCCTGACGACGGGGCGCAGCGCCGTGTACCGGATGGACGACCCGTCCCTCGGCCAGTGGAGGGCTACCGATCCCGAGGCCGCACGGCTGGACCAGGCCGGCACGCACACGCTCATGGCCGTGCCCATGCTCACGGCGGGATCCACGCTGGGAGTCGCGCTGTTCACCCGCCACCGCAACCCGCAGCCGTTCACACCCGACGATCTGCAGCTGGCCGAACAGCTGACCCACCGCGCCGCCACCGGCATCCACAACGCGCGCCGCTACACCCGGGAGCGCACCACCACGATGGCCCTGCAGCGCAGTCTGCTCCCGCACACGCTGCCCGACCAGCCCGCGCTCGACATCGCCACGCGCTACCTGCCCGCCGGTACGGAAGCCGGCGTCGGAGGCGACTGGTTCGACGTCATCCCCCTGTCCGGCGCGCGGGTCGCCCTCGTCGTCGGCGACGTCGTCGGTCACGGCATCCGTGCCTCCGCCACCATGGGCCGGCTGCGCACCGCGGTCCGCACCCTCGCCGACGTCGACCTGCCGCCAGACGAACTGCTCACCCGGCTCGACGACCTCGTCCTCCATCTGTCCACCGACGAGTCCTCGACCTCGACCGACGTCACGACCGGGATCGGCACCACCTGCCTGTACGCGATCTACGACCCGATCTCCCGCGAGCTGACGCACGCCCGCGCCGGCCACCCGCCACCGGCCGCCGCCACGCCGGACGGCAACGTCTACTTCCTCGACACCCCCGCGGGCCCGCCCCTCGGCCTGGGCGGCCTCCCGTTCGAGACGACCACCACCACGCTCGACGAGGGCACTCTGCTCGCCTTCTACACCAACGGCCTGCTCAACCCGCGGGAGACGGACATCGACCAGACCCTGGACACGCTCTTCACGGCGCTCGCCCGCCCCACGCCCGACCTCGAGACCACGTGCGACCGCATTCTCACGACCCTGCTCACCCACCCGCCCACCGACGACATCGCCCTCCTCATCGCCCGTACCAAGGCGCTCCAGCCCCAGCACGTCGCCACCTGGACGCTCCCGCACGACCCCGCCGTGGTCACCGAGGCCCGACACCGCACGACGGAACAGCTCACCGGCTGGGGCCTCGTCGAAGCCGTCTTCATCACGGAGCTGATCGTCAGCGAATTGGTCACCAATGCCATCCGCTACGGAAAGCCCCCGATCCAGCTGCGCCTGATCCACACCGACACCACGCTCACCACCGAAGTCACGGACTACAGCAGTACGAGTCCGCACCTGCGGCACGCCCACACCTACGACGAGAACGGCCGCGGCCTCTATCTCATCGCCCAGCTCACCCAGCGCTGGGGCACCCGGCACACCCCGACCAGCAAGACCATCTGGACCGAGCAGACCCTGATGTGACTTCGCCGGGGCGCGGAGCCGCCGGAAACTCCGTTGCGACGCCGGCCCCGTGCGGCCGACAGTTGGCGCATGACCACGCTCCTCACCCCGCCGCCCGGTATCACCGTGCGTCCGGCGACGCTCGACGACGCGGACGCGGTGTGCGCCCTCCTGAACGAGATCGACCTGCTGGAAATCGGCCGTGCCGACACCTCGTTGACGGAGGTCGAAGCCGATCTGAAGCATCCCGAGGTGGACCTGGAACGCGACTCGTGGCTGCTGTTCGACGGCGACCGGATGGTCGGGTACGGGCTGCTCTGGGACGACTCGGGCCACGAGCGGATCGACATGGACCAGTACACGCTGCCCGACCAACAGCAGTCCGCACGGCATCTGTTCGACCTGATGGAGGCCCGGGCCGTTGAGCGCGCCGCGCTCAACGGGGCCTCGCGGGCGGTGGTGCACATGCACCTCAACATCGAGCCCACGACGGACGTCGCCGCGCTGCGCGGACGGGGCTGGCGCCCGGTCCGCCGATACAACGTGCTGACCCGCCCGCTGTCGACCACCGCCGACCCGGTGCCGGCGCCTCCGCCCGGTGTGACACTGCGCGCCTGCACGGCCGAGGAGGACCGCCGGCGCGCTCACTCCCTGCTCCAGTCGTCGTTCGCCGACCACTTCGACTTCCAGCCGCGCACGTACGAGCAGTGGCTGGACGACATCGACGGGGACGGGGCCGACTGGTCGCTCGTGTGGATCGCGCACGTGGACGGGCTCGGCGACGCGGCAGCGATGCGCACGCACGACAACCGCGCCTCCTCGGGCTGGATCGGCAACCTCGGCGTCCTCCGGGAGGCCCGGGGCCGGGGCCTCGGGGGCCATCTGCTGCGCCATGCCTTCGGGCACTACGCGGGGCTGGGACGGGACCGGATCGGCCTCGGCGTCGACACCGACAACAGCAGTGGAGCCCTCGCCCTGTACGAGGGCCACGGCATGACCCTCGACTTCGCGGTGGACACCTGGGAGTTGACCGTCCCGGTCCCGGCCTGAGCCCCCTCCGTCCGCTGTCGCCACGGCCGGCCGCCGGCGGCACCCCTGCCCGCGGCCGGCCCGGTGCACCACGAGCCCGCGGCGGCCGCACGGACCCGGCAGGGCGGCGGCCGCGCCGGGACCGTCCCGCGTCCCCCGTCCGGAGTGCGGAACACATCCCGCCGGACGGAACCTCCGCGGCCCGCTCGTCATCCTCCCCACCGGATGTCGAACGACGGCAAGGGCGAGGGGCGCGGCGTGGTGCGGTGGAGCGGCGGGAAGCGGACGGGCTCGGACGGCGGCGAGGGTCGGTCGCTCAGCCGGCGCGGTGTCCTTGGGGCGGGGCTCGCCGCCGGAGTGGGTGTGGCGGGGGGCAGTTGGGCGGCCGGGGCCTCCGCCGTGCCGCCGCCGGCGGTCCCTGCTCCCCGGGCGGCCGGGGCGCCCCGCGCCGGGGACTGGACGGCCCTGGCCCGTGGGCTCGACGGGACGCTCGTACGGCCCGGCAGCCGCGACTACGACGCGGCGCGCAAGCTGTTCAACCCCCGCTTCGACGGGCTGCGGCCGTCAGCGGTCGCGTACTGCGCCCGGCCGGAGGACGTCCGCACCTGCCTCGAGTTCGCGAAGCGGCACCAGGTGCCGGTCGCGGTGCGCAGCGGCGGTCACTCGTACGCGGGCTGGTCCTCGGGTCCGGGCATCGTCGTCGACGTCCAGCGGATGGCGGGCGTCACGCTGTCGGGCGCGACCGCGACGATCGGCGCGGGGGCCAAACTCATCGACGTGTACGACCGGTTGACTGCGCGCGGGCGGACCGTCCCCGCGGGGTCGTGTCCCACCGTAGGGGTGTCGGGGCTGGCCCTGGGCGGCGGTATCGGTGTGGTCAGCCGTGCGTACGGCCTGACCAGCGACAGTGTCGTCGGAGCCCGGATCGTCACCGCCGACGGGCGGATACGCACCGTGGACGCCACGCACGACCCGGACCTGTTCTGGGCCCTGCGCGGAGGCGGCAACGCGCAGTTCGGCGTGGTCACCGAACTGCGGATGCGCACCCACGCGGCACCGCCGTGCACCACCTTCTTCCTGAGCTGGCCCTGGTCGCGGGCCGCCGCCGTGGTGCGTGAGTGGCAGAAGTGGGCGCCTACCGCACCGGACGGCATCTGGGCCAATCTGCACCTCTCCGCCCCGGCGGGCGGCAGGCCCGGGTCGGTGCGGGTCGGCGGTCTGGCCCTCACGACCCGCGGGGACCTGGAGAACCGTCTCGACCGGCTCGCCGACGCCGTCGGGGCGCCCGCGCGGTCGGTCTCCGTGCGCACCCGGCCCTTCATGGACGCCATGAAGGTGATGGGCGGCGTCTCCGGCTTCACCATCGCCCAGTCCCACCAGAAGGGCACGCTGCCCGGCAGCAACCCGCAGGGCCGGGTGGCGCGCGAATCGTACGCGGCACGCTCGGACTTCTACACGAAGCCCATCCCGGCGGACGGCATCAGGGCGCTGCTCGACCGGGTGCAGCGGCTGGCCTCTCTCACCGGGGGCGGCGCGGGCAGCATCGCCCTGGACGCGCTGGGCGGGGCGGTGGGCCGTGTCAAGCCCGCCGCCACCGCCTTCGTCCACCGCGACGCGCTCTTCCTTGCGCAGTACATCGTTTCCTGGCCGGACGCCGCGGCCGCGGCCGCGGTGGCCCGCCACCAGGCGTGGCTCGACGGCACGCACGCCACGATGCGGCCGTGGGCGAGCGGCCGGGCGTACCAGAACTACACCGACCCGAAACTGCGCGACTGGCGCCGGGCCTACTTCGGTGCCAACGCCGAGCGCCTGACCCGGGTGAAGAAGGCGTACGACCCGGGGCGGATGTTTCGTCACCCGCAGGCGTTCTGAGAGGGGGCACGCACCGCACCGGCGGGCGCGTTCGGGCCCCGCCGGTACTCCGGGACTCAGGAGGCGCCCTCGCGGATCGCCGCGAGCAGGCGCGCGCACCGGTCGCTCATCTCCCCGGCGGACTGTTCCGGGTGGGAGATCCACCAGCCGACCAGGGCGCTCACCGTGCCCGTCCAGACGTGCTTGAGGGCGTCCGCGTCGAGCGGGTCGGCGTTGCCGCCGTGCCTCAGCAGCGCCGCCGTGCCCGCGGCGGCGAGTTCGTCCACGGCCGCCCGGTGCCGCTGCGCGGCCGAGCGGAGTTCCGAGCCGGGCGGGAGCGTCCGGTCGTAGAGCACGAACCATGCGTGCCGTTCGTCCTCCAGCGCGGCGAAGAGCGCCGTGAGGACCCTGTGGGCGAGCGCAGCCTCCGGCTGCGGGCCGCCGGCGGTCATCGCTTCCCCGATCGCGGTGAGCAGACGCGCGGCGACGCGTTCCAGGCACGCCAGGTAGAGGCCGTCCTTGGAGCCGAAGTAGGTGTAGAGCATCGGCTTCGTGACGCCCACGCGCCGGGCGATGGCGGCCATGGACGCCCTCGTGTGACCGTGGCGGCCGAACTCCTCCGTCGCCGCCGCGACGATCTGTTGCTCCCGGCGGGCGCGCGGAACGCCCTTCGTACCCGCAGTGCGCTCGTCGCGTCCCGCACCGGAAGGGGAGGCCGCCGGACCTCTTGCAGTACCCATAGCGAGGACTATACGTTGCGGTAAATTACCCTGCGGTAAATTACTGAGAGGCAAGATCGATGGATCGTCGCAGCCCCTCCGCCTCGGCCGCCGGCCCCCTCCCCCGCCGCTCCTGGTGGGGCTGGGGCACCGAGGACAGGGCCCTGCCGGACGGCGAGTGCGCGGACCTCGGCGCGCTGGTGCCCGGAGCGGCCGGCACCCCGCTGCCGGTACCCGGCATCGCCGACCTCGACATGCCCCTGTCCCGGGTCACGGCTCCGCCCTCCCTCGGACACCTCGTGTCGGACGCGCCGGAGGACCGGGCCGGCCACACGTACGGCAAGGCGTACCGCGATGTCGTCCGTGCCCTGTACGGCGATCTGCGGCCGGCGCCCGATCTGGTCGCCCGCCCCCGGACCGAGCGGGAGGTGACCGACGTCCTGGACTGGGCGTCGGGGGCCGACGTGGCCGTCGTGCCCTACGGGGCGGGGAGTTCGGTCGTCGGCGGTGTCGAGTACCGCGCCGGTCTGCACCGGGGCGTCGTGTCGATGGACCTGACCGGGCTGGACCGGGTGCTGGAGGTCGACCGGGTGAGCCGTGCGGCACGGATCCAGGCCGGTGTCCTCGGCCCCGCCCTGGAGGACCAACTCCGCCCGCACGGGCTGACGTTGCGCCACTTCCCGCAGAGCTTCGAGTTCTCCACGCTCGGCGGCTGGCTGGCCACCCGCGCGGGCGGGCACTACGCCACGCTCCACACGCACATCGACGATCTGGTCGAGTCGATGCGGGTGGTGACGCCCGCGGGCGTGAACGAGTCGCTGAGGGTGCCCGGTTCGGGCGCCGGACCCTCGCCGGACCGGCTCTTCCTGGGGTCCGAGGGCACGCTGGGGGTGATCACCGAGGCGTGGATGCGCCTGCAGGACCGCCCGGGTCACAAGGCGTCGGCCACGGTGTTCTTCGACGGCTTCGACACGGCGCTCCGTGCGGTGCGCGCCATCTCCCAGTCCGGGCTGCATCCCGCCAACTGCCGGCTGCTCGACCCCGGGGAGGCGGCGCTCGCCCAGGTGGCAGTCGGTGGCCGGAGCGCCCTCGTCCTCGGTGTCGAGTCGGCCGGCCGGCCCGTGGACGGACGCCTCGCGGAACTCGTCGGGCTCGCCCGGGACCACGGAGGCGCACCCGCTCCCGCCGGCAGGGAGGATTCGGACACGGCGGCGGGCACCTGGCGGTCCGCGTTCCTGCGCATGCCCTATCTGCGCGACGCGCTCGCGCGGATGAGCGTGATCAGCGAGACCTTCGAGACCGCCTGCACCTGGGACCGCCTCCCGCTGCTCGTCGACACGGTACGCCGCGAACTGGCCGCCACCGTAAGGAAGACGACCGGATCCGAGGCCATGGTCAACTGCCGTCTGACGCACGTCTACCCGGACGGCGCCGCGCCGTACTTCACCGTCGTCGCCGCGGCACGGCGCGGCAGCGAGGTCGCGATGTGGGACGACGTCAAGGCGGCCGCGACACAGGTGCTCGGCGATCTCGGCGCGACCGTCACGCACCACCACGCCGTGGGCCGTGACCACCGTCCCGGCTACGACCGCCAGCGTCCCGAGCCGTTCGCGCTCGCCCTGCGCGCCGCGAAGCAGGCGCTGGACCCGGCGGGGATCCTCAACCCGGGCGTCCTGCTCGACCCGGCTCCCCGGCCCGGCGCGACGGGCTGACCCGCACGCCACGTCGTGCGGGCCGGCCCGAGCGTTCCGGTAAGAGAGCGGCCGGCCCTCATGCCGCCGGCCGCGGCGTGAGTGTGCGCACGGGCGGCTCCGGGCGGCGGGCCGGTCGGGGTGGGCCGAATCCTCATGGGCGGTGCGGAACGGCGCGGGCCGGCGAAGGGGTCGGCCGCCGCTCGCCCGCGGTCTACCGACGGCGCGGGTAGTCGGGGTCTTCCTCGGCGCTGGGCAGATCGTGGTGCCCGTCGTTCCACGGGTTGGTCCATCCGCACACCCCGCAGGCGTAGCGGCCGTTGAGGCCGGACAGACGGGTGCCGCAGCGTTCGCAGTCGGTCTCGGTGATCTGCAGCGCTCCGTCGTGCGCCGGATCGGCGGGAGGCGGGAGTGCCTCGACCTGCGGGGGCCGGTCACGACGACGGGGACGGCTGCTCATGTCAGGGAGGCTACCTCCGGAACCGGTCGCCGCCGACCTGGGCCCGGGCATCGGCGGAGAACGTGACCGTGCCGGCCTTCCGTGGAAGACCGGCACGGTCACGGCGGGCGCTCTCGGGGAGCGCCCGCCCGGGCCGGTGGGTGCTCAGCCCGCCAGGCTGTGCTCACCGCCGGCCGCGATGAGGCCGGCCCTCCCGATCACCGTGGTCACCGCCACGGGGACGCTGCTGTCGGCGGTGGCACCGTTGCCGAGTTGACCCTCGCCGTTCTCGCCCCAGGCGTGGACGACGCTCCCGGTTCCGTCGGGCTCGTCGCCGGGGTCGTCCTCACCGGTTCCGACCGGACCGACGGGCCCACCGCAGTGGCAGGACAGCCGGCTCGGCAGACCGGCGTCGCCGCAGTCGCAGGAGGACGTCAGGGCGAGGTTGTGCTCCTCGGCGGTGGAGATGGCCGTCACTGCGCGCAGGCCCTGAACCTGTACGGGGATGGTGCTGTCGGCGAGGGTGCCGTTGCCGAGTTGGCCCGAGGCGTTGTCGCCCCAGGACCACACGGTGCCGTCGCCCCCCAGCGCGAGGCTGTGGCCGAGACCTGCGGCGACGGCCCTGACCCCGGTGAGTGCCTGCACCTCCACAGGGGTCGTGCTGTCGATGTTGGTGCCGTTGCCCAACTGGCCGGAGAAGTTGTCGCCCCAGGACCGGACCCGGCCGTCCCTCACCACCGCCAGGCTGTGGTCCCCGCCGGCGGCCACCGCCCTGGCCCGGGTGATGCCCTGCACCTCGACGGGGATGGTGCTGTCGGCGAGGGTGCCGTTGCCCAACTGGCCGTTGTCGTTGTCGCCCCACGCCCGGACAGCGCCGTCCCGCAGCAGCACGACGGCGTGGTTGTCGCCGGCGGCGAGGGCCTTCACCCCGGAGAGCATCTGCACCTGGACGGGGATGGTGCTGTCGGCGAGGGTGCCGTTGCCCAACTGGCCGTTGTCGTTGTCGCCCCACGCCCGGACCGTGCCGTCCCGCAGCAGGGCGAGGCTGAAGTCGTCGCCCGCGGCGACGGCCTTCACACCGGTGAGGCCCAGGACGCGGACGGGGACGCTGCTGTCGGTCTCCGTGCCGTTGCCCAACTGGCCGTTGTCGTTGTCGCCCCAGGCCCAGACGGTGCCGTCCCGCAGCAGCGCCAGGCTGTGCTCGAAACCGGCGGCGAGGCTGCTGATCCCGTTCGGCTCCGGAACGGGGACGGGCACGGCGCTGTCGGCGTTGTCGCCGGTGCCGAGCTGGCCGTCCTCGTTGTCGCCCCACGCCTGCGCGAACGGCACGGTCCCGCGGCCGCCGCCGGACGGATCGGCCGCGTGGGCTCCGGGCGTCCAGGCCAGCGTCGCCGCCAGCGCGGCGGCGAGCACCGTACCGGTACGTCCTGCGGCGCCGCGGGCCGGCGGATTCGCTTCACCCATGACACTTTCCCTCTCGTACGGTCCCGCCCCACCGCCTCCCGGCGGTACGAAATCTGCAGAAATCAGTCACAGGCATACCAGTCACCCCCGCGTGGTCCGGTACGACACGTGCGGGATCCGCCTCCCGGTGCCACGCCCCGGCAGGGTGGGGCCGCCGTTCGCCCCGCGGCTCCCGGGCACACGCGCCCTCGCCGCGGTGGGGCCGGGCGGGTGGTGCGTGTAGGCCCGTCGGCCGTGCGTTCGTCCGTGTCGGCGGGGTCCGGCGGGGCCCGCTCGCTACGTTCCAGGCACCTACACCCCTGAGCTCGAAGGGCACAGCCATGGCCAAGTGCGAAGTCTGCGGCAACGACTACGAGATGTCGTTCGAGGTGCACGCCGCTGGAGCGGTGCACACGTTCGACAGCATCGAGTGTGCCGCCCAGCGGATGGCACCGATCTGCGAGAACTGCCAGTGCCGGATCCTCGGCCACGGGCTGCAGGCCGACGGGCAGTTCTACTGCTGTGCGCACTGCGCCCGCCAGAAGGGCGTCGCGGAGCTCGCCGACCACGCCTGACCTGCCCGGTGCGGCTCGGCCGGGCCGTTCCGCCGGTGGCGTAAAGCACCGGTCCGCCGCGCTCCCCGCGTCTAGTGTGCTCCACGTCACGCCTGTGGGGCCGAGGGCGCGCGATGACTTCTCGCGCTGCGCACCGTCTCCCTTGCCGTAGCCGTCGGAGCGAAAAAGAGGAGCCACCGCCATGCGCATCGTGATCACCGAGTTCATCAGCCTGGACGGCGTCGTACAGGCCCCGGGCGGTCCGGAGGAGGACACCGAGGGCGGCTTCGCCCACGGCGGCTGGTCGCATCCGTTCTTCGACCCGGAGACGGTGGGCGGGGCCTTCGACGAGGCGCTGAAGAACGCGGAAGGTCTGCTGTTCGGGCGCCGTACCTGGCAGACGATGGCGGGGGCGTGGCCGGAGCGGGCCGGGGACCCGTTCGCCGACAGGATGAACGCGCTCCCGAAGTACGTCGTGTCGCAGACGCTGGGCGAGGACAGGCTGACGTGGCACAACACCAGGCGCATCCCCGGCGACGAGGCCGTCGACCGGATCCGCGAACTGCGCGACACCGCGGGCGGCGACCTGGTCGTCATGGGCAGCCCGACTCTGGCGCGCACCCTCATCGCCGAGGGGCTGGTCGACGAACTCCGGCTGATGATCATGCCGGTGCTCCTCGGCGGCGGAAAGACGATCTTCCCCGACGGCGGCGGCAAGCACACCCTGGAGCTGGTCTCCACGGTCACCAGTGGCGCCGGTGTGCACGTGTGCGTCTACCGGCCGGCGGCCGGGGAGTAGCCCGGCCGGCCGTCCCCCGCGCCATGGGAGCCGGTGCCCCGGCGTCCCTCGGGGCCGGCCCGGCCGCTCACGCCGCGAGAAAGGTGTGGAACACACCCTCCGGGTCGTACCGCGCCCTGAGGCCCTGCAGCCGGTCCCAGTCGTTCGCCCTGAACGAGCGCTCGGCCCTGGCCGGATCGGCGGTGAGGTCGGCCTCGGCGATGTAGTGCCCGGTGCCCAGGGGTTCCACGGATGCCATCGCCTCGCGCAGCCATCGGAGGTTGGCCTCGTCCCCGGAAGGATCGTCCCAGATGGCGTAGGGGACGGCGTACGTCTCGCCGAGCACCGAGAAGGCCATGTCGCGCAGCAGGTCCCCGTCGTGCGACGCCGGGGCGAACGGCGCGAGGACGCGGGACCGGTCGGAGGGTGCCTCCCGCATCGCGTCGCCGAGCCGGGAGAGCAGGGCGGTGAACTCGGCATCGGACCACAGGGTGTCGGCGGCATAGCGCAGCCGGGGCGGCCAGAGGCCGTCGGCCGTCTCGTCGAGGGCGGCGACCGACGTCGGCCCCGGAGCCCGGTGCTGGAGGGCGCCGTCGGCGAACGGGCAGTTCCCGAGCGGGCGCAGGGCCTCGGCGGCGTGCTCTTCGTCGGCGGCGAAGGCGGTCGCCGAGACGGTGACGACCTTCGGTCGGGGTGTCGCATCGGTGGCGAACGGGGCGGCCGTCGCGAGGGTGAGGGCCAGTTCCACGGTCGGTTCGAGTTCGTGCGAGACGTCGCCGGCCCACTGGCAGGCGGCCTCGACGTCCGCGAGGGGGAACGCGTACATGGTCGCCGCGAGGGCTCCGGGCGCCGGGTGGAGCCGCAGGCGGAAGCCGGTGACCACGGCGAAGAACCCGGGGCCGGCACCCCGGGCGGCCCAGAACAGGTCGGCGTTCTCGCGCTCGTTGCACCGCACGGTCCCGCCGTCCGCCGTGACGGCCTCGATCTCCTCGACACTGTGGCAGGCCGGGCCGAGCGCGCCGGAGTTCCAGCCGAGTCCTCCGCCGAGGAGGTACCCGCCGAGGGCGACCGTCCCGCAGTGGCCGGTGGGAAAGGCGAGGCCCGCCTCGGCCAGTGCCGGGGCCAGTTCGCGGCCGGTGACGGCCGGCTCGACGAACGCGGTCGCTGACGCGGGATCGATCGCGTACCGGCGGAGCCCGGAGAGGTCGAGCAGCATGCCGTCGGAGCGCACGGGCGATCCGCACCAGCTGTGGCCGGCGGAGCGTACGGCGATCCGCAGACCGAGGGACCGGGCGAGCCGGACGGCGGCGGGGACGTCGCGCGCCGACGCGGCGCGGACGATGACCTCGGGGAAGCGGTCGGGTTTCAGACCGTTCCACACCATGGCGGCCCGGAGTTCCTCGTAACCGTCGTCGCCCCGCCGGACGATCGTCCCCTCGACCGATCCGGCCTGCCTGTGTTCACGCATCGCGGGCTCCAGGGCTTGCGCCGGGTGCGGCTGCGGATGAAGCTGAGATCGAGGCGAGGACCGCCGAAACGGCGTGGGCCGAGAGCCCGGAGGGAAATCCGCCCGAGCGGCGAATCCCCTTCCACTTTACTCCGGCCCCATGGGATCCGGCGGCCGCGGCGACGGACTCGATGCGCCTCGGCCGACCCTCTTCGGCCGACCGGGTCGCCATGAGTCGCGGGGGTCAACGCGGCGTCGCCGGACCGGAGAGCAGGTCGCCGGACCGGAGAGCAGGTCGCCGGACCGGAGAGCAGGACCATCACGACACAGCACACCGCGACGATGACGGCCCCGGCCACAGGGGTTCGCAGGGTGCGTGCCCGGCTCGGCAGCAGCCGGAAGGCGAAGGCCCGGTTCACCAGGGGCATCAGCACCCGGGTCAGAATGCTCACTCAGCACGTCGCCGAAGAAGAGGACGATGTGCCCGCGATCCACAGGTCGTCGAAACACTGCCCGACCGCCCGCAGCGGGCCGCGCTTCGCCGTCCCGTCCCGGAAGACTCCCCTCGCGCCTGCGCACGTGCGAAGATCCACTGGCACGGTGGCCGGTTCCGGCGGTGGAAAGTGACGATGTTCGCGATATCCCTGGGTGACGACGGCGCGGAGCTGGGACCGCTGGAGCCCTGGCAGGCCGAGGAGTTCCTGGCCCACATCGACCGGGGGCGGGACTACATCGGCCGGTTCAACGGGCTGCCGGACGTCGTCACGGACCTGGAGTCGAGCCGGGCGTTCCTGCGGGCGTACGCGGAGAAGACCGCGGCGGACGCGGGCCGGATCTGCGGCATCCGCCGGGACGGCGAACTGGTCGGCGCGGTCATCCTCCGGACCATGGACGTCCCCGAGGGCACCGCCGAGGCCGGCTGCTGGCTGGAGCCGTCGGCCGTGGGCCGGGGACTCGTCACGCGGGCCGTCCGTGTGCTCATCGACTGGGCCGTCGGGGAGCGGGGCATCCACCGCGTGGAATGGTGGGTCTCCTCGGACAACGCGCCCAGTATCGCGGTGGCCCGGCGGCTGGGAATGACCAAGGACGGCGTCCTGCGCGAGAGTTACCCGTACCGGGGGAAGCGGCACGACATGGAGGTCTGGTCGGTGCTCGCCCCGGAATGGCGGACCGCGAACGGGGATCGGCCGGCTTCGGCGACATGACGGGATGACATAATCCGATCGGTGGAGACGGAGCACGGGCGGCGCTACGGCCGAGAAGGCGGGGGAAAGGCAACGGTGGCCTTGTCGACTTCGTGGCCGCAATGGCGCCGGGACTCCCCGGAGTTGTCCTCCGGCGGGCACCCCTTCCTGCTCGTCACTCTGCGCATGACCGTCCCCAGCGGCCGGCAGTGGCAGCAGTACCGCTTCATCGAGAACCACGATCTGCGTGCCCGGCTCGTTCCGCTCCTCGGCACCCTGCCCCTGAGCCATTCCCTGCTGCAGGAACCGCACGGCGGCCAGCCCTGCCGGTTCAGCGACCCCGCCGTACGGATCTGGCAGGACGACGACTCGGACCGCTGGCCCAACACCCTGTACCGCTCCTTCACGGAGGCCGACGGGCCGCGCCGCGGACTCGGCGAGGTGACGGTGACGCTGCGGCTGCACGGCAGAAGCGGCATCGTGCGGGAGGTCTCCCGCACGATAAACGAGTGCAACGTCCGCGCGGACGGGCAGCTCCTGCGCACCCAGGTGCCGGACGTCCTGCCGCTCGACGGCTGACGGGGTACGGGACGGGCGCCCCGTACCCCGCCCTCACCAGGGCCGGTAGAGGAAGAGGCCGCTGCGCCGGACCGCGTCGGGACCGTGGCCCAGGCGCCGGGAGACCAGCAGCACGGCGGTCACCCACACGGCCACGGCGGCCAGGCCGATCTCCGACGACCGGGTGGCGGCCGCCCAGAGGAACAGCACACCTGCCAGCGTCGCCGTGGCCACCGCCGCCACGAGGAGCGCTTCCCGCACGCCGGTGGCCCCCCTGGCCCGTGCGGGCCCTCTCGGGCGCAACCCGGCTTCGATCTGGTCCAGCATCGCGATCTCGCGCGCCGACAGTTGCCTCTCCTTCGGCACTCCGCCCCAGCCCTTCGTTGTCCCCGACTTCTCCGCACATGTGTCCGCCCCGGCACGGAGGCGTCCGGCGGTGCGGGTGCCCGCTCTCCGCCTCCGTACTCGGGAAATTCCCGCGTTCTGGGCGATCGCGGTGCCCCGCGGGGAAGTCTTCGTCGCCGAGGTGCGTGATCCGGCCCGGCCTGGGCGACCGCCCGGGGCGGGGGCGGCGTGCCGCGCGGCACCTTGCGCCGTTCGGGTCCGGACGAGGGCCGTCACACTCCTCGCCCGGACACTTCCGAGCGTACGGCGGGCGGGCGGATCCGGAGGGTGCGGACGGTCGCCGCCACCCCGGCCTGCGGGCGGGTGGTGATCTGCGGGCCGGTGGAGTCCGGGCAGGTCAGCGGCCCAGCGCCCGACGCAGTTCGTCCTTGTTCATCGACGAGCGGCCCTCGATGTTCTTCTTCCTGGCCTCTGCGTAGAGCTGGTCCCTGGTCGGCCCCTGTGCTCCCCGGTGGGACCTCTCGCCACCCCGCTGGGACGCGGACTTGGGGTCCTGGGTGGAGGTCCTGCTCGCGGTCTTGGACTCCCCCGCGCGGGCTCGCTCCTTGTTGACGGTACGCGCCGCGATCTCCTCGGCACGCGAGGGCGAGGCGCCGCGCTTCTCGGCGCTCTCCTTGATGTGCTCGTACTGGCGCTCCCGCTTCGCGCTGGATCCGGCAGGCATGACGTGCTCCTTCGGCGACGGTCGCTCACGGCGTCGGGATGTACCGGCTCTCTCGGGTGCGGGTTCCCCTCGTGCGAGTTTCAACCCTCGAAACACCCTTCGCCACCGGGCCGCGCCGCTTCGGCGGAGGGTGGCCGTCGGCGGAGGGGTCGCCGCGTGCCCCGCCGCGGCGGCCGGCGCGGCTCGACGGCACCGGCGCCGGTGAGGGCGGCGAGCGGGATCACACCGGGTGGGCGCGCGGACGGCCTCCGGGGCCCGCGGCGGAGCCGGCCGCGGATTGGGTCACCTGCGGGCCGTGGAGCCCTGCACCGGTCGCCGACGGGCCTTCATCCAGCCGGCGAACGCGTCCAGGGCTTCCTCCGCGCCACGCCGGCCGACTCCGATGCGGAAGCGGTCGGTGGGTGTGGCGGTGAGCTCCGAGCGGTAGATGCTCGCGGGCAGCAGGAGGACGCCGGCCTCGTCGAGAAGGCGGCCGCAGAACTCCTCGACACCCTCGGGGCCGAGGTAGCGGGGGTAGGCGACGCAGCCGCCGTCGGGTGCCTTCCAGTCGAAGTCGTCGGGGAACTCGGCGAAGAAGGTGTCGAACGCGGGGAGGTTCCGCTCGATCAGGGCCCGGTTGCGGGCGAGGACGGTCTCCCTGGCCTTGAGGGCGATCCTGGCCAGGATCTCGCTGGGGGCGGAGTTGCAGATCGTGGTGTAGTGCTTGGCCCGCTCCAGCCTGGACAGCAGCGCGCGGTCGCGGCAGGCGATCCAGCCGATCCGCAGGCCGGGCAGGCCGAGCGCCTTGGATGTCACGTTGAGCGACAGGGCGCGCTCGGACAGGTCCGCGGCTTGCGGAAGCGTGCGGGCGGGGTCGCGTTCGAGACCGCGGTAGACCTCGTCGCTGAACAGGTGGATCCCGCGGTCGTCGCACAGCCGCGCAAGGGCGGTGAAGGTCTCGGCGTCGACGACCTTGCCGGTGGGGTTGTTGGGGAAGTTGACCGAGACGACGCGGGTCTCGGGGCGCAGGGCGGCCGCCACGGCGTCCAGGTCCAGGGCCCAGTCGCGGCCGGCGTCCAGCGCCACGCCGGTGACCTCGCAGAGCGCGAGCGGCACCGTCTCGGCGGCCTGGTAGCCGGGGGTGATCACCACGGCGTGGTCGTCCGGCCCGAGCAGAACGTTCATGGCCAGGTACAGGGCCTCCTCGGCGCCGGCGAAGCACAGCACGTCCGCCGCGTCCGCACGTTCGTAGGTGCCGGCGACGGCCTCGCGCAGCGCCGGGTCGCCGTACGTCTCGGTGTAGCCGAGATGCAGGTTCTCGAAGGCGGCGCGGTCCTCGTCGTCGGCGAGGGCGAGGAGTTCGCCGAGCGCCATGCTCTGGGCGTCGGACGCGGTGAGGTGGTGGCGGGCGGCGAACTCCCAGCGGGAGAAGAAGGTTTCGAGTCGGAAGTCGGGCAGCCGGGTCATGCGGGGTCCTTGGTGCCGGGGGCCCGGTGCTGGGCCAGGAGGTCGTAGACGGTGGAGCGCGACACGCGGAGCGCCTCGGCGACGACGGGGACGGCGCGGCGGACGCCGAACACCTTCGCCTCGTCCAGACGTCCCAGTACCGCGAGGCGGTCCTGCCGGGTCAGGCGCTCGACCGGCCGGCCGCACTCCCGTACGTAGGCGCCGACGATGTGCCGGACGCGTTCGGCCCAGTCCCGTTCGAAGAGCGGCTCGGGCCGCTCCACGAGAGGAGCGCCGAACGAGCCCAGCAGGGCGGCCGCACGCTCCAGCGGCGTGCGGTCGAGATTGACGCACAGCACGGCCGAGACGTCGCCGTCGTCGCCGCGCAGGAGGGCACTGACCGAGGAAAGCCGGCGGCCGTCGGCGAGGAGCTTCTCGTACGGGCCGAAGACGTCCTGCCCGGCGGGCTCCAGGGCTTCCAGCTCCCCGAGCATCGAGGGGTCCCCCGCCTTGCGGCCGTTCACGGGGTTCCAGACGGCCAGGACGCTGTCCGTGCGCGGGTCGTGCAGGACCACCTCGGCATAGGGCCCGAGGAGCTTCGCGACGGCCAGGCACACGGGCGACCACGTCCGGACGCGCCGATCCGGGTGTTCCGTTCGCTCCACTGCCGGTGCCTCCGTCTCCACGATCCCGATGTCTGGACTGTACGTCCAGTCCGGACAGACTGTCCAGCACGCGTACTGCCCGAGAGCTGGACGGGCGCGTTTTCCCGGAGCGATTCGGACGGCGGGCCTCCGACCCGCGCTGGAGGGACCGGGCGCCGACCCGCCGCACAGATCCGGATCGGGAAGGCCCGTGTGAAGAGTTCGTCGCCGGCCGGTGGCCGGCATCATGCGCTCGGCCCGGGCACCCTGCTGGGCGCCGTCCTGGACCACGGACCGGTGCGCGCAGCACCGTCGCCCGGCTGACCGGTCTGCCGCCGGCCGCCGTGAGCGGCCACTCCGCCACGCCGCTGGGCCGGGGACTCATCCGGGAGGAACGGGCGACCGCGGGCCCGCGAGGTCTCGGGCGGCCCCATGTGCCCGTGGACATCGACACGGGCCGGTATCTCGTCGCGGGCGCCCATGTGGCCGTCGCGCACTCGATGTTGTCGTTGATGGACCGCGGACGTGTCGTCGCCGAGGACCGCCGGCCGCACGGGGCGACGGACCCGGCGACCGTACTGACGGGCCTCGCGCGCCGGTTGCCCGGACTTCGGGACGCCCATGGGGCCGGCAGCGCGGCCCTCGCGCTCGGCGCCGCCACCGGTCACCGGTCACCGGTCACCGGTCACCGGGTGGACCCTCCGGCGAAGTGGTCGCACGGCATCCCCAACCGGGCCGGCGCGACGTGCCGATGAGGGAGATGAGGGAGGTGCTCGCCGAAGCGGCGGGGCTGCCGCTCCAGCGGGCGGGGGTAGCAGGGGCGCGCCGGGACTGCGGCCGCCGGGTCGGCGAAGGTTCGCGGCCTGCGGCCGGCCCCGCGGCCCGCGAACCCCCGTACGGTTCGGGCGTCATGGGCACACGGACACGCCGGGCTCCCGAGCACGCAGGCGAGCACGAGCGCGAGCGCGCGTGCACGGACACACGAGCACCACGAGCACGCGGACACGGCGGCAGTACGAACGCGGCGGGCGCCCTGACGCCCGGACACCCCGGGCCGGGCGGCGGTCCGGCGCCGGGGGAGAACGCCTGCCCGGCGCTAGGGTGTGCGGTGTCCGCCCGGGCCGGGAGCCGGTCCCGACGGTGCGGCAGAGCGAGCGGGCGGCAGGAACGGCCGTTCCCCGGCCGGCAACCGGTGCGCGGGCCGGACAGGTGCCGGGAGGACGTGGATGCCGGAACTGTTCGCGCTGGTCGCCGCCCTCTTGTTCGGGCTCGTGCACTTCCTCAGCGGACTGCTGGCCAGACGGGCGGACAGCTACGCCGTCGCGGCGTTCGGGCAACTCGGCGGGATCGTGCTGATGCTCGCCGTGGTGGTCGTGACGTGGGCGGCTGGTGTGGACGCGCCGCTCCTGTCGGCCCCGCACATCACCGCCGGCGCCCTGGGGTGGGGTGCGGTCTCGGGGGTGGGCACCGGCATCGGTGTGGCCTGTCTGTACCGGGGTCTGGCGGCCGGTCAGATGAGCGTGGTCGCCCCGCTCAGCAACGTCGCCGGAGTCGCGTTGCCGGTACTCGCCGGAGTCGTGGTCCTCGGTGAGCGGCCGAGCCCGCTCGCCTGGCTCGGCGTCGCGGCGGCGCTCCCCGCACTCTGGCTGGTCTCCCGCAGCGACCGGCCCGAGGACTCGGGGACCGCGGCCGGGGCACGGTACGGGCTGCTCGCCGGAGTCGGCTTCGCGGTGCAGTTCCTGGCGATCTCCCGTATCGACCCCGCAGCGGGGCTATGGCCGATCCTCGTCGCCCGGGTCGTGGCGACGCTCACGATCGCCGTCATGGCCCGGGCGGCCGGTGCGACCCTCCGCCTGCCCCGCGGGCTCGTCCTCCCGTCGCTGGCGGTCGGCTCGATGGGTGCGGTCGCCCTCGTGCTCTACCAGGCCGCCACCCTCCACCAGTTGCTGGCGCTGGCGACGGTCCTGGCCTCGCTGTACCCCGCGGTCCCGGTGGTCCTGGCCATCGTCTTCCTCCACGAACGCCCCACCGCCGTCCAGATCGCCGGGCTGCTGTGCACGGGCGTCGCGGTCGTGCTGATCGCCCTGGGCTGAACGGGGAAGCCCTCGGAGCCGCGTGGGCCGGGGGAATCGCCGCGCCCGGCGCTCAGCGGCAGGGCGCGGGACGTCCGCTCCCGGCCGGACCGCCCGGGCACCCCCGCCGAGGGTCTCGGTCACCGCGCGGGGCGAGGGTGTTCCCGTCGCAGCAGCCGGACCGGCTTCACCTCCCTGGTGCCGTCCGCACGTTCCACCAGGACGTTCCGCGGGGCGCGCCGGGCGGTGCGGACGAGCGGGAAGGCGGGCGCCGGTTCCCCCGTCACATCGCCGTAGCGGACGCGCACGGTGACCTCGGTCCAGGTCCTCGGGCCGCGGTGCTCCCAGTAGGTGCGGGGCGCGCCACAGCCGCGCGGCCCGTCCGCCGACCGGGGACGGCCGCCGGAGTCCGCCACCCGGCTCACCCCGTACCTTCGGCACCCGCATCTGGCCTCTCGCCTCTCGCCTCTCGCCTCTCGCCTCTCGCCTTCCAGGATCGTCCACGCGGCTCGGCGGGACGAACCGGTCACCAGTGCCAGACGAGGCTGTCGCCCTCCGCGACGGCCTGCCAGCGGGCGGAAGCCTCGTCGAGGGCCGGTCCGGTGCGGGCGAGGGCGTCGGCGTCGAGAGGGGCACGGCCGGTGCCCCGGCCCTCGGTGGGAAGGCCGGTCCAGACGCGGTAGGCCCAGTTGACGGCCAGTTCGGCCGCCATGACCCGGTCCCCCCTGCGACGCAGCACCTTCAGCCCCGAGCGGCGGTGCCTGCCGGGGGTGAGCGGTTCGAAGCCCTGGAACGTGGCTCCTTCGGCCATCGCGCCCCAGAAGCCGTCGGTGATGCCGAGCGCGCCTTCGACTGCGGCGTGGACCAGATCGTGCGGCATGGTGGGGCCGGTCGGCTGGGCGGGCAGCCGGACGTCGGGGCCGCGCCGGTCCCGTACGAGGATGTCGTGCCGGTTGTCCGGCAGCTTGCGGAAGACGATGTCCATCGAACGGGACGGTAGGTGCCGCCCGTCCGCGGGGCCAGTCCTTTTCCGCGCCGTGCCCGAGTCCCCGTTCCGCACCGCCCCGCCCCACCCCGTCCCGCGCCTCGGCGCCCACCCTGACCTCGCCTTGCCGTCCCACACGACCGCACACGGCCGCACTCCCAACCACCCAGTAACGAAAGGTTCTTCACAGAATTGGCCGCCCGGGGCGTTGACCACCCCCAAGTGCCTGTAACACTCACGGAGCCACAAGTGGTTTAGACCACTCGTGCGGTTTCACCGTGCGACCACCTTCAGCGTGTGCATTGGAGACACCGTGAGATCAAGCTGGATCAACCGGAACGCCCCGATGGCCGCAGCAGTCGCCGCGGCGGCTCTCGTGCTGGGCATCCCGGCGCCGTCCGCGGCCGGCGTGCCGTCTCCGCCGGGAGCCGCGGCGGCGCTGCCGGTCGTCCATCCCGCGTCTCAGTCCCTCACCCGCGCCGGTGACGACGTACCGGTCACCCGCCGGGTCGTCCTCGTCACGGACCGGGACACGGACCCCGCGGCGGCCACCCGGATCGCACAGGTCCTCTCGGCGCACGGCGCGACGCGTGTCGACACCGCCGCCCCCGGGCACCGGGACGCGTCCTCCGGACGCGATCTGACGGTGCTGCTGGGCGACGCGTCCCGGCCGGACATCGCCGCGGCGCTGCGCGGAACCACCGAGCCCGGACACGCCGAGGGCTATGCGATTCGCGTCACCCGCGGCGAGCACGGAGCGGGTGCGGTGACCCTGGCGGGCCACGACGCCGCCGGCCAGTTCTACGCCGTCCAGACCCTGCGCGGGCTGCTGCGCCAATCGGGCGACGACGGCTGGCGGATCTCCGGCGTCCGGGTCGACGACCACCCGTCGATGGCGCTGCGCGGCACGATCGAGGGCTTCTACGGACAGCCGTGGACCCATCAGGAGCGCCTGGACCAGATGGACTTCCACGGCGACGTCAAGGCCAACACCTACATCTACGCACCCAAGGACGACCCGTACCACCGGGGCAAGTGGCGCGAGCCCTATCCCGCGGACAAGCTGGACGAACTCGGCGAGCTCGTCCGCCGTGCCGCCGCCAACCACGTCCGGTTCACCTTCGCCGTCTCCCCCGGCGAGTCCATCTGCTACTCCGACCCCGCCGACCGGGCGGCGCTCAAGGCCAAGCTCCGGGCGATGTACGACCTGGGCACACGCGCCTTCTCGATACCGCTGGACGACATCAGCTACACCCGGTGGAACTGCGGGGGCGACAACGCCGCCTACGGCGCACCCGGACGGGAGGCCGCCGCCGCGGCGCAGGTCGACCTGCTCAACGACGTCCAGCGGACCTTCGTCGCCACGCACGAGGGCGTGCGGCCCCTGCAGATGGTGCCCACCGAGTACGGCGACCTCACCGACACCGCGTACAAGCGGAAAATGCGCGCGTCGCTCGATCCCGCGGTCGTGGTGATGTGGACCGGCACCGACGTCGTACCGCCCAGCATCACCAACGCACAGGCGGACGCCGCGTCCGCGCTCTTCGGCCGCAAGGTCTTCGTGTGGGACAACTATCCGGTCAACGACTTCGGCAACACCAGCGGCCGGCTGCTGCTCGCCCCGTACGACAAGCGTGAGGCCGGGCTGTCGGACCACCTCAGCGGGATCGTCGCCAACCCGATGAACCAGCCCTACGCGAGCAAGGTCGCCGTCTTCGGCGCCGCCTCGTTCGCCTGGAACGACCGCGCCTACCAGGCGGACGCCAACTGGACCGGCGCCATGTCGTATCTCGCCGGCGGCGACCGCCGGGCGACCGAGGCCCTGCTCGTCTTCGGCGACCTGGAGCACCTCGCCCCGACGTTCGGTTCCACCCCGTGGCAGAGCCAGGCTCCTCGGCTCGCCGCCCGGGTCGCCGCATTCTGGGACGCCTGGGACGACGGCGACCGCAGGCGGGCCGTCAAGGCGCTGCGCGCCTACGCACGGGACATCGAGCGCGCACCGGCCGCCATCCGCGGCGGCGCGGTGCAGCGGGGATTCGTCACGGACGCCGACGACTGGGTCGACGCCACCGGACTCTGGGGACGGGCGACGGTGTCGATGCTCGACGCACTCGCCGCGCGGGACCGGGGCGACGAGGACCGCGCCGAGACCCTGGCCGCGGCGTCACGGGCCCTCCAGGACAGGGCCGGGGCCCTGCGGACCGCCCCTGCCCGCAACACCTGGGGTGAGGTGCGGCCGAAGGTGGGCGACGGCGTCCTCGACACCTTCCTCGTGGAAGCCGGCGTGCGGCTCGACCTGTGGGACGTGGCCGACGGCGCGCGCAACCTCGCCCCGGCCGGCACCGCCACGGCCTCGAGCGTCGAGCAGGACCTCGACCGGTTCACGGCCGGCAAGGTCAACGACGGTGATCCCGCGACCCGTTGGGCGTCCGGGTACAGCGACGACGCGTGGGTGCAGATCGAACTCGCGGCCCCGGCCCGGGTGGCCGCGGTGACCCTCGCCTGGGAGGCCGCCTGCGCGAACGAGTACCGGATCCAGACCTCGTCCGACGGGACGGCCTGGACCACCGTCGCCACCGAGCGCCCGGAGTCGTGCGGCAACGACGTCGTGCGCACGTCGCCGGGTGAGCCGGTGCGGTTCGTGCGGATGCAAGGGGTCGAGCGCCGAACGACCTGGGGCTATTCGATCCACGAGTTCGGTGTGTACGGCGCCCCGGCGAACTGAAACGCGGCGACGGCAACGCACACCGGCCCGCCGGGGGGAGACAGCTCTCCCCCCGGCGTCCGGGCGGGTCGGAGCGGTACGAATCCGGTGCACGGAGCACCGGCTCCGAAGGAGGGGCGGGTGTCACCTGCGCAGGGTCTTCGACGGTGCGGTGCCGTAGAGCTCCCGGTAGGCGGCGGCGAAGCGCCCCTGGTGGGCGAACCCCCAGCGTAGGGCGATGTCGGTGACGGTGGTGGTGCGCGGATCGGCGCGGCGCAGGTCCTCGTGGGCGCGGACGAGACGGACGCGTTTGAGGAAGGAGAGCGGGGTGGTCTCGGCGTGTCGCGCGAAGGCGTACTGCACGGCGCGCGGTGTGACGGGCACGGACGCGGCGATGTCGGCGAGGCCGATGTCGCGGTGGGCGTTTGCCTCGATGAAGGAGACAGCGCGGCGCAGGGTGTCGCTGGTGGCGTCGCGGCCGTCCACCGGGGCGGGTTCGTCACCCAGGGTGGTGTTGGGCAGGGTTGCGAGGGCGACCGCGGCCATGTGGCGGGCCGCGGTGGCCGCGGCCAGCGGGCCGGCACCGGCCCCGGGTCTGCCCAGGACGTGGTCGCGCAGGTAGGCGACGGTGGCGCCGAGCTGCCGGTTCGCGGCCGGACTGATCGCCCGCTGCCCGGTCAGCTCCACCGCTCCGCCGGAGCGGTCTCCGGTTCCGGCCACTTCGCCCAGCAGCGAGGGATCGAAGAGGGTGAGGGTGTAGCGGGCCGAGCGGACCTCGCCCCTGTACGGACGGTCGTGCGGGGCGAGCAGGAACGTCTCCTGGGGACCGAACAGTTCTTCGTCCCCGCCGGTGGTGTCCGCGAAGTGCCCCTGGTGCACGGTGACCAGGCACACCCGGTTCAGGCAGCCGGCGTCGTACGCCATGGTGTAGTCGAAGGCCAGCCGGTCCACCGTCAGACCGCCGGCGGAGTGGCGCACGATGCTGGCGCGCGAGGTCTGCGGCAGCCCGCCGATCGTCATCGGTGTGTACGCCGATGACAGGAACGCCTCCGTCTCCTCCAGGTCCGTGCTGTCGAAGCACAGCGTGTCCATCAGCGCTCCCGGCCGCCGTCCCGTGCCCACCGACCCCGGAGGGCCTTCGTCGTACGACGCTACGCCTACCCGGCGCAACGGACGGAACACCGCCCGATTCGCCGCCGCGCTCTTCGCGGTGCGGACGGCTCGGGAGCACGGCCGGGCCCGGTCGGGGTCAGTCCTCCGCGAGCAGGTGCGTGCGCAGCTTGGTCAGCGTGCGGGTCAGGATGCGGGAGACGTGCATCTGGGAGATGCCGAGTTCGGCGCCGATGCGTGCCTGGGTCAGCTCCTGGCCGAAACGCAGTTCCAGGATGGTGCGTTCGCGGTCGTCGAGCTCGGCCATGTGGGGCACCAGGGCTCGGATGTCCTCCATGAGCTGCATGTCGTGGTCGTCGGTACCGATCTGCGCGGGGTGAGTGCGTCCGCTGGAGAGGGCGGCGTGGTCGGTGTCGCTGTCGGCGTTCGGGGTGTCCAGCGAGCCTGCCCGGTATCCGGCGGCGGCGACCATGCCCTCGTCGACCTCGTCCTTCGTGCGCCCGAGGTGTTCGGCGAGGTCCTCGACGCTGGGGTCGCGGTCGAGTACCGAGACGAGGTGCTCCCGTGCCCTGGCGAGTTCGACGCGCAGCTCCTGGAGGCGGCGCGGCACGTGCACGGCCCAGGAGGTGTCGCGGAAGTGCCTCATGATCTCGCCCTGGACGTACGGGATGGCGAAGGAGGTGAAGGCGACCTCGCGGCTGAGGTCGAACCGGTCGATGGCCTTGATCAGCCCGACGGTCCCGACCTGGACGATGTCCTCCATCTCCCCGCCGCCGCGGTTGCGGAACCGGTTGGCCACGAACCTGACCAGGGAGAGGTTCATCTCGATGAGGGTGTTGCGGACGTACTGGTGCTCCCGCGTGCCCTC
>NZ_FNHI01000039.1 GCF_900103455.1 Streptomyces wuyuanensis
GACCTGCTGATCGCCGCACACCAGCAACTCGGCGGCCCGATCGTGCTCATCTGGGACAACCTCAACGTCCACAAAGCCGCCGACCTGCGGGAGTTCGCCGCAGCCCGGGACTGGCTGACCATCTACTACCTGCCGCCCTACGCACCCGACCTCAACCCCGTCGAAGGCATCTGGTCCCTCCTGCGACGCGGCTGGCTCTCCAACGTCGTCTTCAGCACCCCCGAACACCTCATCCAGCGCATCCGACGCGGCCTACGCCACATCCAGTACCGCAGCGACCTCATAGACGGCTGCCTCGCCGAGACCGGCCTGACCATCAAACCCACCTGAGCAACCCAGCGACATCACGAGTTCAACCTCAGTAACCACTGGAAGGCTCGGAAGTCAGAATGACGGCAGGAATGATCAGGGCCGGGAATGTTCGGCGGGGCTTCGGCGCCGTGGCGGCGGCAGTGGCGCTGACGGCCGGATTCGTCGGCACTGCTCCGACGGCCCTCGCGGCCGATGCGCAGTCGAGGCAGTGGTATCTGGAAGCCATGAACGCCGAGGAGATCTGGAAGACCTCGACGGGCAAGGGCATCACCGTGGCTGTCATCGACACGGGAGTCGACCCTTCCACTCCCTCGCTCAGGGGCCAGGTGCTCAAAGGCAAGGACGTTGCCGAGGCCAAGGGCGACGAGACCGACGACTACTCAGGTCACGGAACGTCGATGGCTGAACTCATCGTCGGAACGGGAGCAGGCGGTGGTCTCCAAGGGCTGGCCCCCGGTGCCAAGGTGATTCCCTACCGGGTCAGCAACACAGAGCTGCAGAACAATGAAAAGGTGAACGCTTTCGACGAGGAGGAGGCGATCCGGGCTGCGGCCGACAGCGAGGCCCGGATCATCAACATGTCGTTCGGTAGCGAGTACTACACCTCCGCAGTTCGGGAGGCAGTGAAGTACGCCCAAACGAAGGGCAAGTTGCTGTTCTCGTCCTCAGGGAACCTGGGAGCCGGTAACAACAAGCCGAGCTATCCAGCCGCCTACCCGGAAGCAATTGCGGTAGGCGCGACTGACCGGAACGGCGAGGTGGCCGGTTACTCGACGCATGGTGATTTCGTAGATCTCGCAGCACCCGGAAGTGACATTCCGGGGTACTGCAACGAAAAACTGAGTGACTATTGTCCCAAGGGCGGCACGAGTGCTGCCTCCGCCATCGCCTCCGCCTCAGCCGCCCTCATCTGGTCCGCTCACCCCGACTGGACGGCGAACCAGGTCCTCCGCGTCATGTTCGAGTCTGCCGGACGTGGCGAGGACTGGAAGGCGGGCACGGTGAGCAACTACCTCGGCCACGGCATCGTCCGTCCCGGTGCCCACATCAACCGCGGCGTGGGCAAGCCCGGCGCCCCGGACATCAGCCCGCTCACCAACACGAAGGTCGGTGGCCCTGCTGGTGGTGACTCCTCGTCCGCACCTTCTGCACCAGCCTCGTCACAAGCCCCCAAGGGCGGGTCGGAGTCGGGCGCCAGTGTGACAAGCTCGAGCAAGAGTGACGATGATGGCGGTCAGTTGGGACTCATCATGGGGACAGGTGTGACCGTGGCCGTGGTGATCGCAGCCGGCGCCTTCGCCGTCATCCGCAAGCGTCGTACCACCTGACCCGATGCCCGGGCCGCAACTCACGTGCAGAACTTCACCGCGCGTCGAGCTCCACCTCACCGCAGTCCTGTGATGCACAACCCGTCAGCCGCCGGCAGTAGTTGAGAAGGAAACGCCACCGTGTCACAGGGCCAGAGCGGCCTTCAGCCCAGCAAGTCGTTCAGCTCAAGAGGAAGCTCTGAAGCTCAGCGGGATCAGGGGCCCATGGCAGCAGATCCAGGGCACCGTCGACGGCCTGGAGGTCCAGTGGCGGAGCACCGGTGCCGGTACGGGACGCACGACGGAGGGCGAGGACTGGAACCGGGGGCGGGAGGGTGAGCCCCCGGCGGGGGATCGGACGCGTTCGTGGTCTGAGTATCCGTACGGATGCGCAGGTCGTTGCAACCGCATAGGGTCCGTTGAGCGCTGACGATGGTCGGGGCGTGGGGGAAGTCGGGTGACAGACAAGACACTTGGGCCTGTCAGAGGCAGTGACTAGAGTGGCCTCTGTGTATGAGTCAATGATGAGTCACCACGATCCACGATCGCAGTGTGTGAATTTCTTGTGATGACTGTAAACGGGGAGGATCGGTCGTAATGCTGCCAGCGGACGGTGGCGGGGGCGGCGCGAAGGGCTCGAGCGACCTTGAGCGCGGCGTCGGCGCGCTGAAGCGTTTCCAGGAACGTGTGAACGCGCTGCTCGCGGATCTCGAGGAGGGCGAAGCCGGCAAGTCGAAGCTGGCCAACCAGACGGTGCCCCGCAGCTCTTTCAGCGCTCCAGGTTCGGGCTTCCTCGAGGCGGACGGTCTCTACGCGCAGTACAACCGGGTCCACACGGAAATCGTCAAGCTCTCCAAGTCTCTTGGCGAGCAGATCGAGATGCTGAGCATCGCCGTGCGGGGTGCGGAGATCGGATTCGACAACCTGGAGGAGGACCTGAGGTCCCGCTTCCACTCGATTCAGACGCGAGTGCTCCAGGAGCAGCAGGCGCAAGAGCGGCGAGCGGCTCAGCACGAGCAGCCGCGTGACGAGAGCAAGCAGTCCGGTGACGGGGACCTGGGGTGATCGCTGGTGAGTGAGAACAAGAAGCCGCTGACCCCTGAGCAGCAGCAGGCCGAGGATGCCACGCAGATCCGGACGCAGTTCGGCGCGACGGACGCCCTCGAGCGTTTCGCGACGATGATGAGCGACATCGGCTTCGGCGGCGGGAGCGGCCCGGGCGGGTTCTTCGGCAGGACGGACTTCGAGTCCAGGCAGCTCAACGAGATGCTCGACCTCGTCGCGAACTCCAATCCCGCAGATCTGGAAAGTGCGGGCGAGGCTCTCGTCAAGGCGAAGAACGCCCTCAACAAGGCCGCGAAGGAACTCGCGGACTACGTCAACAGGGTCGAGTGGAAGGGTGAGGCCGCAACCGAGTTCCAGCGTTTCGGGGGCGCCCTCGCCAAGCACGCCTATGCGCTGGCGACATTCGCCAACGCCGCCGGCACGCAGATGACGGTCGCGAGCACGGGCCTGACCTCGGTCCGCAACTCCATGCCGCGGGAACGCGACAACCGTCTGGTGGCGAAGACGACCGAAGACTTCGCGCTGACTCCGAACAAGGAGAGCAACCCGGAGTACATGGAGGCCGTCAAGGTCGAGAAGAACCGCCAGGAAGCCATCAACCAGATGAACCGCCTGGCGTCCTTCTACGCGGTGTCGGAGGAGTCGCTGGCCGCGCAGGAGCCGCCGACGTTTCCGAAGGCGTTGAAGGCGGACGTGCCGCGGCCGACCGGTGCGATTCGAGAGGATCCTTCTACCGGTACTGGGTCTGGTGGTGGCTCGATCGGCGACATGAGTCAGCCGAGCGCTGCCCGAGGAAGTACGAACGGCACGAGCGGCCTATCACAACCTGAATCCCTTGGCACAGCTCCACCGGTGACGGACCGGAACCCCGCGATGGAGATCGACAGCGTCGCGACTCCCCCCGCCCCGACCGTGACCCCTGGCGGAACGCCACCCCTACCTGCCACAGCTAGCCCGAGCAACCAAGGAGGCCCGCTCCCGCCTGTGCCGACCGGGTTCGGTACCCCCGTCAAGGGGGCGCCGCGAGCCACGGGCACGTCGGGCGTGCCACGGGCCGTTGGCGGTCCGGGCGCGAACGCGGTTGGCCGTCCCGGCACAACCGGCAGCAGTGCCCCGGCTATGGGACGCGCAGGAGCTGTCGGCCGCACGGGCGCTGTAGGGAGCCCCACAGCGTCAGGCACGCAGGGCATGGCCGGTCGTCCTTCGGGCCCTATGGGAACGGGCGGTGCCGCAGGGCGAGCGGGTGCCGTGGGTGCATCCGGGCAGGGCCCGGTTGTCGGCCGGCCGGGTGTTGCAGGCCAATCCGCAGTCGGCCGCGCGGGCCAGGCACCGTCGTCAGGCGGACGTGCCGGCCACTCGAACGGCGTCATCGGAGGAACCCCTCAGCGCCCAGTCTCCGGCAACGCTGGCTCGCGTATGCCGAGGGGCACCGTCATCGGTGCCGATACTTCCGCCCAGGGACGTGGCTCTGCCGCGAGGCCCAGCCAGTCCGGTGTCATCGGAGCAGGCACAGGCAGTGCCGCGCATCGGGCAGTCGGAAAGGGCACGCCGACCGTCAATGGCGTCGTCGGTATGCCACGCAACGGGGCCCAAGGTGGACGGCCCGCTTCGGGGGCTGTGCCCGGAGCCAGGGCCGGTCAGCGGCAGTCCGGTGACCAGGACCAGGAACGCGACGGATCTGCGCGTCCTGACTACCTGACAGAGGACGAGCAGACGTGGAAAACACAGCGACGCGGTGCTGCACCGCCAGTGATCGACTAGGCGCAGGGAAGGTTCGGAAGTCGGGATGACAGCAGGAACGAGCCGGATGTGGAGTCGCACCTCACGGCGGGCTATCGCATTCACGGTGGTGTTGACTGGAGCGTGTGCCGCCGGCTTGGTCGGCACGGCCCCGGTCGCCGCAGCGGCGGACATACGCTCCAAGCAGTGGTACCTGGATGCCATGCACGCCGAGGAGATCTGGAAGAAGACAACGGGGGAGGGCATTACCGTTGCTGTCATCGACACAGGAGTGAACTCTTCGACACCTTCCTTGAAGGGCAAGGTGTTGAATGGGCTGGATGCGTCCGACGCCAAAGGCGACGCCACGGACGACTACTCCGGCCATGGCACGACCATGGCCGAACTGATCGCCGGTACAGGCAAGGGGGGTGGCCTGAAGGGTCTCGCCCCTGGGGCGAAGATCCTCTCCCTGCGGATCTCCGACACCGAGCTGCAGAACAAGGAATCGGTGAACGCCCATGACGCGGAGGAAGCCATTCGATTCGCGGCAGACAGCGATGCCCGGATCATCAGCATGTCCTTCGCCAGCGATTTCATGACTCAGCAAGAAATCGATGCGGTCAAGTATGTCGAAAGTAAAGGCAAGTTGTTCTTCGCGGGCGTTGGAAACAAAGCCGAGAAGGGCAATAAGCCGCAATATCCCGCCAACTACCCAGAAGTCGTCGGCGTCGCCGCAACGGACAGGGATGGCCGGGTAGCCGACTATTCCCAGCATGGCGACTTCGTCGACATCGCTGCCCCCGGCAGCGACATCCCGGGCTGGTGCGACACCACCTTCACGCGATACTGCGACGGTGACGGCACCAGTTCCGCCACCGCCCTCGCCTCCGCCTCCGCCGCCCTGATCTGGTCCGCCCATCCCGACTGGACCGCAAACCAGGTCCTCCGGGTCATGTTCGAGAGTGCAGCTCGGCCCGACGGCTCCAAGGACGGCACTCTCAGCAACTACCTCGGCCATGGGATCGTTCGCCCCAACGCGCACATCAACCGCGGCCTCGGCAAACCGGGCGACCCCAATCTCAGCCCGTTGACCAACAAGAGGACGAGCGGTGGCGCGCCCGCAGGATCGGCCGCGCCGTCCTCGCCGTCTTCGTCAGAGGCGCCGAAGGACAAGCCTGTCTCCGACGCTGTGGCGGCAGGCTCGAGCACGAAGACCGAGGACGACGACCGGCTCGGCCTCGTTCTCGGCGGAGCCGTAGTCGTGGTCGTCCTCGCGGGCGTGGCCATTTCCGTCACCCGCAAACGTCGCAACGCCTGACGAATGGCCGTGCTTCAAGTGCCCGTTGAGACTGCACGTTGACCCCCACCGCGCCAAAGCCTGGTGAAATACAACGCAACCAGTCATAAGCGCAGTTCAGATAGTCGCAACGCAACCATGTCAAAGGAAGGTTCGGAAGTCGGGATGACGGCAGGATCGAGCCACGCATCGGGAAGGCTTGGATGGCGGAGCCTCGCGTGCACCTTGGCTCTGATCGTTGGGTGGCCCCTCGCTTCAGCACCGATCGCCGAGGCAGCGGATGCACAGTCGAAGCAGTGGTATCTGGACGCCATGCGCGCCGATGAGATGTGGAAGAAGGTCAATGGCGAGGGCATCAAGATTGCTGTCATCGACTCGGGTGTGAACTCGGCCACGCCCTCCCTGCAAGGTCAGGTACTGAAGGGACTTGACGCCACGGGGGCACCAGGTGAAGCCACAGACGACTACGAGGGGCATGGCACGACCATGGCTGAGCTGATCGCCGGCACGGGGGAAGGCGGCGGCATTCGCGGCCTGGCGCCTGGAGCAAAGATCGTTCCCATGCGAGTCGCCACCAAGGCGTTCCCGAAAGACGTCAAGGTGAATGAATGGGATGAGGTGGTGGCCATGAGGGCTGCTGCCGACAGTGATGCACAGATCATCAGCGTTTCGATCGGCAATGATTTCATGTCCGAACGAGAACGTGAGGCGATCAAATATGCTCAGAGCAAGGGCAAGCTGATATTTGCTGCTGCAGGCAATTCGGCCAAGAAGGGCAACAAGCCCAGCTACCCTGCCAAGTACGACGAAGTGGTCGCGGTTGGTGCCATCGATCGTGATGGTCGTGTTGGTGACTACTCACACCACAGCGAGATTGTCGACCTTGCGGCGCCCGGCACTGACATTCCCTACTGGTGCGATTCCACGTTTACTCGATACTGCGACGGCGGTGAGGGCACCAGTCAGGCTGCGGCGATCGCTTCCGCCTCTGCCGCGTTGATCTGGTCCGCCCACCCGGACTGGACGGCCAACCAGGTCCTTCGCGTCATGTTCGAGAGCGCAGGCCGCGGCGAGGAATGGAAGGACAACTCCAAGAGCCAGTACCTCGGCCACGGAGTCGTGCGCCCCAACGCCCACATCTCCCGGGGCCTCGGTAAGCCCGGCGCTCCGGACCTCAGTCCCCTGACCAACGAGAAGACCGGAGGCGCCCACGCCGGCTCATCCGCCCCATCGGCGCCAGCCGCGTCCGAGGCTCCCAAGGACGGGGCAAAGCCGGACGCCGTTGTCGCAGGGTCCAGCAAGACCGCCGACGGCGGCAACCGGACGGGTCTCGTCCTCGGCGGAGCCGTAGTTGTCGTGGCGATCGCAGCAGGCGCCTTCGCCGTCATCCGCAAGCGTCGTACCACCTGACCGAACGGCTGGGCCACATAGCCGTCCATACCCCACCACGCGTTGAGCTCCACCTCGCCACTGCCTGGTGAGGCACAACGCAACCAGTCACAACAGTAGTCCAGAAGGGAAACGCAACCGTGTCACAGGGCCAGCGGCTTTCAGACCAGCAAGTCATTCAGCTCGAGAAGCAGCTTTTCGAGAAGTTCAACTCGATCAAGGGCCAGTTGCAGCAGATCCAGGGCACGATCGACAGCCTCGAGGGCCAGTGGAAGGGCATCGGTGCCGGTGCCTTCAACACGAAGCAGCAGGAGATCAACACCTCGATGGTGCGTCTCGGCAACATCCTGGCGAAGTTCCTCGAGGCGATGAGCACCTCGAGGAAGATCAAGGACGGCACGGAAGACGACGTCCGCGCCGCCGTGCAGGCCATCAACGTCGACCTCGGTGTCGGCACGAGCGCCGCCCCCAAGTCGGGCCTCGCCGGCCTCTAGGACGCTGGGCGCACTCGATCTCGGCTGAAGAGGCCGAGTCACAACTACAGGTGAGATGAGGGAATCATGGGCATGAACTCGGGAGACGAGCTCGTCGTCAAGTACGACGGCCTTGACCTGGCCGCGACCACGCTCGGCAACCAGGCCAAGAAGCTCGAGGAAGACCTGCGGGAGATCAAGACGGCCATGGCCACCGTTGCCGCGGGCTGGGAGGGCGAGGCTCACAACGCCTACGTCCAGGAGCAGGTCAAGTGGGACAAGGAAGCTGCGGACATCCACCGCGCACTCATGCAGATCGGCAAGGTCGTGGCGAACGCGGGCGGCGATTACATGGGTGGCGACAAGAAGGCCGCCAGCTACTTCGCCTGATCCGTCCGGCTGCGAGCCGACGATTCGGGATGCTGAGCAGGGGTGGGCACGCGCGAGGGGTGCCCACCCCTGATCTTTGTCCTTTTCGCCGTACCGTGTGATCACTGCAGCTCAGCGTGGTTCAGGAGACTTTGCGCAGAGAACGCCTACGCCGGGCCGGTCCTTCGCAGGTTGAGCTCCCCATACCGAGTGGCCCTTGTCCAGTCGGTGAGCACCGAACAGACCGGCCCCAGCATGGAGGGACCGGGCTGGTGGCCCCTGAGAACCTGTGAACGTCCGGGTGTCGGCCATGGCGTGCCTGATTCAGGCCTGCCCGCTCCGCGGGCCTTGTTCAGGCTCCGGCACAGAAGCCGGGTGCGAGTACCCGACTTGGCATGAGGATCATCAGCCGGCAGCACTATATATTCAGTGCCATGGAGCCCCAGCAGTCCCCTGACACCTCTATTGCGCCTGCCACAACTGCAAGTCCCCCGGCGGGACACCGTCGCTCGCTGGCCGTCGCGCTGGTGATCGGGTTGGTTGTCGGCGGTGGGGGCGTGGGCGCCGTGTGGGCGCTCAGCGACGGTTCGAGTGGAACCGGCCCCACGGCCTCCGGTCCGGCGGCCGATGCACGTGCGGCGTGTGACGCCCTCGACGGCTTCGACGAGTCCAAGTACGACGTCGAAGGCCCAGAAGGCGACATCGCTCTCAATCACTGGGGCGCAGCAGGCGCGTTGTCCGCCGCAGCGGCTGCAGGCGACGCGCGGTACAAGGCGCTCGCGCAGACGATAGGCCGCTCTCAGGACCGTCATGCCCAGGCCTTCACCTTCAACGACGACGTGAAGAAGGAGCTGGCCGAAGCTCGCCGGATCTGTGAGGGCCTCTGACACTGGTGGTCGCAGATCGGATCAGGCGCCTGTCCAGGAACGTAAGAGAGACGAAGAAGCCCCCCGGCCCTCACGTAGTGGTCGTTGCAACACTCCAGCTCAAGGGGGTGCGGCGACGTTCGAGATCCCGAAGGGATCCGAGGTCCGCAGGGGCTTCGTCGGGTCCTGGCCCGAGATCGGGAGGGATACTTCCGCTCATGGACCGGGGAGAGTGGTCGGGAAGCATGCCGGTTTGTCGGCATCGACCGGCTGACCGGTATGACGCGGCGCAACGGCTGGCGAAGGGCCACGCCCACGGCCGTCTCGCAGAGGAGCAGGCCGTGGGCGTGGGGTGTCAGGCCGTGCAGCCGAGTTCCTTCTTGACCTTCGGTACGAGGTCGAGGGTGAGGGCTTCGATGTTCTTGCGGCGTTCGGTGACGTCCCCACCGGTCTGGCCGTCGACGGTGACGTATGCGATGAGGTAGGCCGCCTTGGGCCCGGAGCAGCCCGTGCTGACCATTGCCCTGCTGTCGCCCAGGGCTCCCACCCCGTCGAACGGCAGATTGCTCATCTTCTGCCTGTTGGTGAACCGGAACTCCTCCGACGGGTCCATCGGGTCGTAGAGCTTGTCGACCTTGTCTACCCGGAGGTGGGCCACCATCTTTCCGTCCACTCGGATCTCGCATGCGCCTTGACTGCTCGAGCCGGTCTCAATCAGAGAACCACGCGTGATCTCGAGTCTTTCACCGTCGAAGAGGAAAGGCTTGAGTTTCTCCTCGCTGAGCGGGATCCCGCACGCCTCTTGGGGAACGGTGTAGTCCTGTCCGCCGCCGCAGGCGGCCAGGGACAGGGCGAAGCAAGCGATGATGACGGATGTGGTTGCTCCCGACAGTACTTTCCTCGTCATTGGATACCAGCGACCCCCTCGGCCTTCTTGTTGCCGTCGTTCGCGGCTTCCTCGATCTGCTTGTAAGTGCCGTGGCTCTTGGAGTAACCCTCGTGTGCGGGATCCTCCGCCCAGTCTTTGTTCTCCTGGTACCAGAGGTCCGCGAGTGACTGGAGTTCCGTTCTCCGCTTTTCGTAAGTCAAGGTGTGATCGGCGGTGGCCTCGGCGTTGATTCTGTTCTGCTCATCCTCAAGCATCTTCGCCGTGACGAGGTCCACGCCGCGCTGAACGGCGTCCAGGGGCGGGGCCCACGGGCCGACGATGCCACCCACAATGTGGTATCTCCATGCCTTGTCCCACGAGGCGTCGGCGAGACTTTCACCCTTGTCCGTGTTGGTTGCCTGGTAGCGGGCTTCCTCAAGGAAGCCGAGCGTGCGACCGGCTCGGTCGAGGCTGTCTTCGGGGTGAGCCTTCTCGGTAAGAATATCGGCAACGATCGGCTGATGCATTGCCTCCGTGAGGATGCTGTAGGCGTCTTTGTTCCTGGAGATCTGCTTGCTGACCTCCATGAGCTGGCCGGCGTCGAATTCTTGTTTGACGAGTGGGCTGCTCATGGCCTTGTGCACCAAGTCGCCGTGATTGCCCACCGCGTACGCCATGCTGTCGCGCATCTCCGGAGGGAAGTCGTTGCCTGCGCTAGCCATAATTGCCAGGGACCGCTTCATGGCCTCCCGTTGCTCCGGAGTGTGCTCCTCGAACTGTACGTCGGGGGCCGTCGGGTCTGTGACCCCGGACACCGCCGCGTACATGGCCTTGCCCGTCGCGTCCAAGGCCTCGTTCGGCCCGTCCTTCAACGGCGAGTCGTCGAACGACGGGCGGTCCTTCAGCACCCACTGCGCGTTGTCCTGCGGATCCTTCGTGTTGAAGAACTCCGTCGCAGCGTCCGGGCTGTTGGCGAGCGCCGTCATGAAGCCCGTCATCGGGTCGCGGCCGAACTCGGCGTCGCCGATGAAGTTCATCTTGGGCATCATCTGGCCCATTCCCTGCCAGTAGTTGCCCGGCAGCTTCATCTTCTCCTCGGTGGCGACCAGTGAATTGCCGTACTTGTTGAGGAACTGGTCGTCGTAGTCACCCGTGCGCATGAGGTTGCTCATGATCTGGTAGCCCCAGATCTCCGCGCCGCGCGTCTTGTAGCGCTCGCCGGAGAGCCGCACCATGTCGTTCTCCCACTGCCGCATGGCGGGGCTGTCCGACTGGGTGGCGCCGCCCAGGACGACGCCGAGGTTCTTCTGGAACTCGCCGAGCTGGTTGAGCTGCGTCCGGGTCAGCTCGTTCGGGTTGTCAGGGCTGGACAGGTCCGCCCAGAACTCCAGCATGCCCTTCGGGCCCACCTGCGTCGCGAACTTCTCCTGGAAGAGCGGGTCGTTCTTGTAAGAGGCAAGCAGCCCGTTCAGCTTCTGGAACTCCTCGGGCGACATCTCGTCGCCCTTCTCCTTGAGGAGCTTGGCGGCCTCCTCGGCCTTCCGCACCGCATCCAGCGCGGAGTCGCGGTCGCCGTATGCGGCACCGGAGAAGCCGACCTCGGCCTGGTCTGCGATGGCCTCGAGGACCTGGGCGGCGGTCGTGTCGCTCTCGGTCGCCCTGTTCAGGATGCGCTGGATGTCATCCCGCAGGTGCTCGGCATCCTGAGGCGAGTGGTCCGGCACTCCGTGGCCCTTGGCCGCCCGGTCCGGATGAATGATCATCGTCACCGTGAAGCCCCCGTCGCCGGTGGACGTGACGGTGAGGTTCTTCTTGCGCCCTCGCTCCAGGGCCTGGTCCAACTGCTGCTTGTAGCTGACCAGTTCGTCGCGGGTGTCCTTGAGGATGTTGTGGATGGTGGTGGCCTGGGTGTGGGCGTCAGCGAACTCACCGGCGGTTTTCGTGATGAACTCACGGGAGACGGTGGCGTTCACACCCGCCCAGTTGGCCTTGTCCGCCTTCGCCTTCAGGTCATCCCGAGCGGTCGTCTCCATCGTCTTGAGGTTCTTGACCACGTCGGACCAGTCGTTGATGGCCTCACCCAGCAGAGCGAAGTTGCCTTGGCGGAGAGTCTCCAGATCCATCAGCGCTGAGTCCTCTCGTCGAAGCCCTTGTCGAGCGTGGCGATGCTGCTGACGGTGGTGGTGATGTAGTACTCGTCGCCGGCATGGGCGTTCTTGGTGAAGTCCATGTGATTCGATATATGGGCGCAGGCGTCCAAAAGGGACTGCAGTTGCTCCTCCCACCGCTTCTGCACGTGGTGGAGGCCACCGCCGAGAGTGAACCCCTGTGTCGTGAGGTCCTTGGCTGCGGTCTGGCTGCTGGACCACGCATCACGGCCGAAACGCCCCAAGTCCTCGAAGAGCTTGAACGCGCTGTCGCCCACCGCCGCAAGGTCCTTCTGGCTGACCTTGAGGTCCCCGCCCTTCTCTCCGCCCCCGCCTGGTTCCGCCGGCAGCTGATTGAGTTGCATCTGCGTGGAACGCTCCCCAGCCTCGGCCTTCAACTGCTCCCACTCATCCCACGCCATACCGTGGTTCCTTTCCCCCGTGCGAACTTATGGATGTTTGCAATCCGTATCCACCTACAAATGTGCTCAGGTTATGGGCAAGGGCGGTCCTTGACGTCCGCTTCCAGGTTGTAGTGCCGGTCGTCGATATGCGCGTACTCCGGCTCGGCCTCGCCCGGAGCCACCGACGCGACAACCGTCAGGCAGATCCCGTCCGCTTCATAGCGTTCCGTGTTCGCCGATGCCGACGTCAACCGCAGCACCACGTCCTCCCCGGGACGCCGGATTTCGTCGACGATGTACTCGGCCCAGGCGCCGTCACCCGACGGGTATTTCTTCCGCGGCTCACCCGACGCCAATTCCTCAGCCGCGGTCTCCATCCGCTCCACGATGTCGTCGTGATCCGGACCCGAGGCGAGTGTCGCCAGGCGGAACCCGTCGGCGGCCGACCACGCCGACGGGACCGCCATCCCCAGCAGTGCCACCCGGAGTGTGATGACCACCGCGGCCGATGGTTCGCGTGCCTCCGGGCCTCTGGGCCGCGCCCACGTCCTGCGCGGGTTCACCACCGCCAACGTGAAGCAGGCGAGCGCGAACAGGCCTATGAAGACCGCCATGGCGGTCACCCCTGCCCCTCCCCGTGCGGATCCCCCAGCCACCCCGTCTGCACCAGCGGCTTCCCCCGCTGCCGCGACACGAAGATGCCGCGTCCCGGAGGCATGGGCCGCATACGGGCACCGAGCACCTCGCCCTCCGTCGGGTCGCCGGAGAGCAGCAGGCCCTGGGCGCCGAGTTCCATCATCCTTTGCAGGAAAGGCTCGTACGCCGCGCGGCTCGCTCCTGCCGAGTTGCGCGCGATGATGAAGCGGACGCCGACGTCGCGCGCGAAGGGCAGCTGCTCGGTGAGCTTGGCCAGCGGGTTGCCGCTCGACGTGGACACGAGGTCGTAGTCGTCGACGACCACGAAGACGTCAGGGCCCTGCCACCAGCTGCGGTCGCGCAGCTGCTGTGCCGTGACCTCGGCGGACGGTGCACGGCGCTGCATCAGGTCCGCCAGGGCGTCGACGTGGTGGTCCATGTTGTTGGACATCGGCACGTATTCGGCCAAGTGCGTGGCGGGGGTGACGTCGAGCAGGGCGCGCCGGTTGTCGATCACGAAGAACTTGGCGGCGTCGCCGTCGTACCGTTCCGTCAGCTGCTTGATGAGCAGCCGCAGCAGGTTCGACTTGCCGGACTCGCTCTCACCGAACACCAGGAAGAACGGGTCGCGGCCGAAGTCGGCGAACACCGGCTCCAGGTTGTTCTCGTCGATCGCGAACGACACACCGCGCCGGGGGTCGGCGAATCCTGCGGGGAGCTGGTGGCCGGGGAGCTCGCGCGGGAGCAGACGCACCTTCGGGGCGGAGGCGCCGGCCCAGTGGCGGCCGACCTCCTGCACCATCGCGGTGGTCGCCTCGGACAGATCGCTGTCGGAGTGAATGCCGTCGATACGCGGCACCGACGCCATAAAGTGCAGTTTCTCGGGCACCAGACCGCGGCCGGGCACGCCCGGCGGCACGTTCATGGCGATCTTGCGGTCCACCTCGGAGTCCATGGCGTCGCCCAGACGGAGCTCCAGGCGGTTCCCGAGCTGGTCCTTGATGTTGGAGCGGACATCCATCGAACGGGACGCCGTGAGGATCACGTGGATCCCGTAGCCCAGCCCGCGCACCGCCATGTCGACGACCGCCGACTCCAGCCCCTCGTAGTCCGTGCGGAAATTGCCCCAGCCGTCGATGACCAGGAACACGTCGCCCCACGGCTGCTCCGCCACGGAGATGTCGCCCCGCGCCCGGAGCCTGCGATAGGTGGCGATGGAGTCGACGCCCGCGTTGCGGAAGTACTCCTCGCGGCGCGTCATGATGCCGTACACCTCGGCCACCGTCCGCCGGACCTTCTCCGGGTCGAGACGCGAGGCGACACCGCCCACGTGCGGCAGTCCGGCCACCGACGACAGACCGCCGCCGCCGAAGTCGAGGCCGTAGAACTGCACTTCGTGCGGGGTGTGCGTCAGCGCGAAGCCCGCGATGAGCGTCCGCAGCAGCGTCGACTTGCCGGACTGCGGACCGCCGATGATCTGCATGTGGCCCGCCGCACCGGAGAAGTCCCGGTAGAGCACGTCACGACGCTGCTCGAACGGCTTGTCGACGACGCCGAGCGGGACGACGAGTTTGCCGGCGCCTTCGAAGCCGGGCTGCGTCAGCCCCCGGCCCTCCACCGGCGAGAGACCGGGCAGGAGCTCGTCCAGCGGGGGCGGGTTGTCCAGCGGAGGCAGCCACACCTGGTGCGCCTGCGCACCGCGGCCCTCGAGCCGCCGCACGATCACGTCGAGCACCGAGTCGGCGAGCGCGTCGTCCTCGGGCTTCCGAGCGTCGGGCACCGCCGCCTGCGTCGCCGACTCGACGTAGCGGACCGGCACCGGCGCGGCCGTGAACGGCACGGGCCTGCGGTCCACGGGCAGCGGGCCGCCGGGCGCGATCCCCTGCTGCCCGTTCACCCGGTACACACCGGAGACGTACGCCGCCTTGAAGCGCACCATCTCGTCGGTGCCGAACTTCAGATAGCCGGAGCCCGGGACGTTGGGCAGGTGGTACGCGTCCGGCACGCCGATCGCCGCACGCGACTCGGCCGCCGAGAACGTCCGCAGACCGACCCGGTACGACAGGTACGTCTCCAGGCCGCGCAGCCGGCCCTCCTCCAGCCGCTGCGAGGCCAGCAGCAGATGGACGCCGAGGGACCGGCCGATGCGGCCGATCTGGACGAACATCTCGATGAAGTCGGGCTTGGCGGTGAGCAGTTCGCTGAACTCGTCGATGACGAGGACGAGCGACGGAATGGGCTGCAGCGCGGCACCCGCCGCGCGAGCCTTCTCGTAGTCGTGGATGTTGGCGTAGTTGCCCGCGTCCCTGAGCAGCTCCTGCCTGCGGTTGAGCTCGCCGCGGATGGAGTCTCCCATGCGGTCGACCAGAGTGAGGTCGTCCGCCAGGTTGGTGATCACGGCGGCCACGTGCGGCATCTGCGACATACCGGCGAAGGTCGCGCCGCCCTTGAAGTCCGCGAGGACGAAGTTGAGGGTTTCCGACGAGTGGGTCACGGCGAGGCCGAGCACCAGGGTGCGCAGCAGCTCGGACTTGCCGGAACCGGTCGCGCCGACGCACAGGCCGTGCGGGCCCATGCCCTCCTGCGCCGCCTCCTTCAGGTCGAGCATGACCGGCGAGCCGTCCTCGCCCACCCCGATCGGCACCCGCAGCCGCTCGGACTGCGAACGGGGCCGCCAGCTGCGGCTGACGTCGACGGAAGCGGCGTCGCCGAGGTTGAGCAAGTCGGTGAACTCGAGGTTGGCCAGCAGCGGTTCGTCGTCGTCCCCGCCGATGGCGACGCGCAGCGGCGCGAGCTGGCGGGCGAGCGCCTCGGCGGCCTCGATGCTCAGCCGGTCCGGTGTGCCGTCGTACACCAGGCCGTGCCCCGACTCCAGTCGGAGGGAGTCGGGGTGTACGACCACGGACAGTCCGCCGCGCGGGGAGGTCAGGTCGCCGGGGACGACCTCGATCAGCGTCACGCCCTGCAGACCCTCGGCGGCGGCGAGCGCCGACATCGGGGGCACGGACCGGCCGTCGAGGACGACGACCAGGTGCGGCTGGTCGAGCAGCGGGTTCTGGGGGCCCTGGAAGCGCGGGCGCCCCTCGAGACGGCCGGCGAGCATGTCCTGCAGATCGCGCGCGTCGGTGGTGATGAGCCGCCGGCTGCCCGCGCCGTCGCCCGGGCCCTGTGCCTGGACGTGCGGCAGCCACTTCGCCCACTCCCAGTGGCCCGCGGCCGCGGGGTCCGCCGCGATGGCGACGACCAGGTCCTCGGGGGAGTGCAGTGAGGCGAGCGAACCCACCATGGCCCGTGCGGCGGAGCGGACCGACTCCGGGTCCCCGCTCACCGTCAGGTGGTAGAAGGCCCGCAGGGACACCGCCATCGGCAGGCCGTCGAGCGTGCTGTGGGTCGTGATGAACTTCTGCATCGCGCCCGCGGTCAGCGGCTCCAACTCGTCCACGGGCGCCGTGTCGGGCGCCACCAGGGGAGTCGCCAGCTGCTGGCTGCCGAGCCCGATGCGCACCTGCCCGAAGTCGTCGTCGGCGACGCGGCGCTCCCACACCCGGCTGCCCTCGGCCACGAGCGCCCACAACTGCTCCGGCGAGGGGTGCAGGTAGTACTGGGCGTCCCGCTGCAACCGGGCGGTCCTGAGCACCGTACGCCGGGTCTGCGTCAGGTACTTGAGGTAGTCCCGCCGCAGTCCGGCGAGTTCTCCCTGGGTGCCCCGCCGGTAGCGCACCAGCATGGCGATCGCCATCGCGACGGTGGACGCGATCATCACCATGCCCATGATCCGCATGATCGGGTTCGGCGTCATGAAGAAGAAGACGACGGAACCGCCCATACCGAGCATCGGCAGCAACTGCATGAGCGCGCCCTCCTGCTGCCCTCTCGGCAGCTCGGGCGGTGGTTGCAGCTGCACCTGCTCACCGGGCACTTCGGACGGCAGGACCCGTGGTGGGCGCTTGACGACGATCTGACTCACAGCTCACCAATTCCCTTGCCGGACGGAAATGTTCCTATCGGCGCCCCCGTGGCGACGGGTTCCATCCGCGGGGAGGGATCCTACTTGCGCAGGGGTGCGGAGGCGGGCGGTAGGGTGGCCCGACGAGTTTGCGCACGCATGAACTACCGCAAAAAAAGGGTCATTCGGAACGCAGCTCCGGCCCGACGGTCCATGCGAATCACGAGGGGATGCAGCAGGTGAGTATGACGGCCCCAGCGGCGGCCACCGGAACGGGCCAGCCGGCTCCCGCGACTCCGTCCGGCGGCGGCACCGGCTTCTGCCGGATCACGGTCGTCGCGCCCGACGGGCGCGTGGACGTGGCGTTGCCCGAGGACATTCCCCTCGCCGATCTCCACCCCGAGATCCTGCGGCTGTCGGGACAGAGCCCCGCGGAGGGGGCCCCGGTCGGGTACCACCTGGTGCGCCGTGACGGCACGGTGCTCGACAGCGCGCGGTCCCTCCTCTCCCAGCGCATCCTCGACGGCGAACTGCTCTCGCTGCGGCCCTTCGCCGATTCGCTGCCCCCGGCGGTCTTCGACGACGTCTCGGACGCCGTCGCGTCCGCGGTCGCCCGCGACCGCACGCTGTGGACCGACGGCCTGATGCGCGGCGCGGGCCTCTTCGGCGGCTCGGTGCTCCTCGTGCTGCTCGCCTTCGTCCTGTGGTCGGCCGACCCGCACCACGACACGCACGGTCTGCCGGGCGTTCTGGCCGCCGTCGCCGGTGTGCTGCTGCTGGCCCTCGCCTGTGTGCGCGCCCGGGTGTACGCGGACCGCGGGTCGGCCGTCGCCCTCGGCGTCGGATCGATGGCGAACGCCGCCGTCGCCGGCGCCGGGCTGCTGCCGGTGGCGTCCGGCCAGGGCATCGGCCGCCTGCAGTTCCTGCTCGCCTGCGCCGCCGTCCTGGTGGTCTCGGTGATCCTGACGATGGTCGCGCCGGGCGGGGACGGGCCTTTCGTCGCGTTCGCCTTCGCCGCCGCGATCGGCATGATCGTCACCTTCGTCGCGACCGCGACCGGGATGGAGCCGTCCGAGACCGCCGCGGTGTGCTCCCCGCTCGCCGTCGGCGCCCTGGCCTTCCTGCCGGGCCTGTCCACCCGCTTCGCCCGCCTCCCCGTCGGGTTCGAACCGCCGCGCACCGCGGTCGGGGGGTACGGAGCGGACCCGGCGCCCCAGGGTCCGGTCGACGCCGAGCGCGTCGCTGCCCAGGCCCGGCGCGGCCACGAGCTGCTCGTCGGCCTCGTCGGCGGCTGCGCCCTGCTGGCCGTCGGGTCGGCCGCCGTGCTCGGGTTCTCCGGCGGCGTCTGGGGCCAGCTGCTCGCCCTCGCCACCGGCGTCGCCATGCTGATGCGCGCCCACCTCTTCCGCTACACGGCGCAGGTCGGCTGCGCCCTTGCGGCCGGCCTCGGCTCGCTGGTGCTGCTGGGGCTCGGGCTGGCCCTGAACCCGCCCACGGAGCTCGTCGTGGCCGCCCTGAAGGGTGACGGCACGGGCCTCGACATCCGCACGGTGTGGCTGTCCGCCGCGGTCGCCGGCGTCGGCGCGGTGATCGTCGCCATCGGGCTGATAGTCCCGCGCAAGGGCGTCACCCCCTTCTGGGGCCGCTTCCTGGAGATCGCGGAGACATTCGTGCTGCTCACGCTCGTACCGCTGTGCCTGGCGGTCTTCGACGTCTACCACTCCATCCGGGCGCTGACCTCCTGATCGGCCCGGCCCCGTCGCGGGCCCGCGACCGGGGCCCCGCGGGGCGGACGCCCGGCCGGGGCCCGGGGAGCTGGTACTCTGTGTGACGGCCGTTTGTGTACGCGCACCCGGAGCATCTGGGAGCAGCGCCCATCGTGCCTTCGCCTCCGAGTCACGGAAGCTCCCCTGAGACCAAGACCAGGGGCACTCGCAGGCGCATAGAACACCATGAGGAGTACCGAGTGTCTCTCGACGCCGCCACGAAGAAGCAGATCATGTCCGAGTTCGGCACCAAGGAGGGCGACACCGGCTCCCCCGAGGTCCAGGTCGCGCTGCTCTCCCGCCGCATCTCGGACCTGACCGAGCACCTCAAGACCCACAAGCACGACCACCACTCCCGCCGTGGTCTGCTGATCCTGGTCGGTCAGCGCCGCCGGCTGCTGCAGTACCTGGCCAAGAAGGACATCCAGCGCTTCCGTACGCTGGTCGACCGGCTCGGCATCCGCCGCGGTGCTGCGGGCGCCAAGTAAGACGTGGTGAAGGGAGCGGTTCCCACTTCCAGGGGACCGCTCCCTTTGCTGTACGTGCGGAGTGTCACGGACGCTTTGTAGTCTGGTCGCACAACGCATTGCCGAAACGGAATACCGAACGAGGAGGAGCGCCCCCCGCCGCCGGTCCTCGGTAGTGGCCCCCGGAAGCCATGTCGACCGGGTGCTTCGATCGAAGACCGGCCCGCACGCAAGGCGCGCTCCTCCGCCACCGTCCTCCCGCCATGCGGGCCGGAGGACGCAGACGAGGAGATATCGCTGGTGGAGAACGAGACCCACTACGCCGAAGCCGTCATCGACAACGGCTCCTTCGGCACCCGTACGATCCGCTTCGAGACGGGCCGCCTGGCCAAGCAGGCCGCCGGCTCCGCCGTGGCGTACCTGGACGACGACACCATGGTGCTGTCGGCCACCACCGCGTCCAAGAACCCCAAGGACCAGCTGGACTTCTTCCCCCTGACGGTCGACGTCGAGGAGCGGATGTACGCCGCGGGCAAGATCCCCGGCTCCTTCTTCCGCCGTGAGGGCCGGCCGTCCGAGGACGCGATCCTGACCTGCCGCCTGATCGACCGGCCGCTGCGCCCCTCCTTCAAGAAGGGCCTGCGCAACGAGATCCAGATCGTCGAGACGATCATGGCGCTCAACCCCGACCACCTGTACGACGTGGTCGCGATCAACGCCGCCTCCTGCTCCACGCAGCTGGCCGGCCTGCCGTTCTCCGGCCCGATCGGCGGCACCCGTGTCGCTCTGATCAACGGCCAGTGGGTGGCCTTCCCGACCCACACCGAGCTCGAGGACGCCGTCTTCGACATGGTCGTCGCGGGACGCGTCCTGGAGGACGGCGACGTCGCGATCATGATGGTCGAGGCCGAGGCCACCGAGAAGACGGTCGAGCTCGTCAAGGGCGGCGCCGAGGCGCCGACCGAGGAGGTCGTCGCCGCCGGTCTCGAGGCCGCGAAGCCCTTCATCAAGGTCCTGTGCAAGGCCCAGGCGGACCTCGCCGCGAAGGCTGCCAAGCCGACCGGTGAGTTCCCCGTCTTCCTGGAGTACCAGGACGACGTGCTGGAGGCCCTCACCGCCGCGGTCAAGAGCGAGCTCACCCAGGCGCTCACCATCGCCGGCAAGCAGGAGCGCGAGGCCGAGCTGGACCGTGTGAAGGCGCTCGCCGCCGAGAAGCTCCTGCCGGAGTTCGAGGGCCGCGAGAAGGAGATCTCCGCCGCGTACCGCTCGCTGACCAAGTCGCTGGTCCGTGAGCGCGTCATCAAGGAGAAGAAGCGCATCGACGGCCGCGGCGTGACGGACATCCGTACGCTCGCCGCCGAGGTCGAGGCCATCCCGCGGGTCCACGGCTCGGCCCTGTTCGAGCGTGGCGAGACCCAGATCCTGGGCGTCACCACCCTGAACATGCTCCGCATGGAGCAGCAGCTGGACACCCTTTCCCCGGTGACCCGCAAGCGCTACATGCACAACTACAACTTCCCGCCGTACTCCGTCGGTGAGACGGGCCGCGTCGGTTCGCCGAAGCGCCGCGAGATCGGCCACGGCGCGCTCGCCGAGCGCGCCATCGTGCCGGTGCTCCCGAGCCGCGAGGAGTTCCCGTACGCGATCCGCCAGGTGTCCGAGGCCCTCGGCTCCAACGGCTCGACGTCCATGGGCTCCGTCTGCGCCTCCACCATGTCGCTGCTGAACGCCGGTGTGCCGCTGAAGGCCCCCGTCGCCGGTATCGCCATGGGCCTGATCTCCCAGGAGATCGAAGGCCAGACGCACTACGTCGCCCTCACCGACATCCTCGGTGCGGAGGACGCGTTCGGTGACATGGACTTCAAGGTCGCCGGCACCAAGGAGTTCGTCACCGCCCTCCAGCTCGACACCAAGCTGGACGGCATCCCGGCCTCCGTCCTGGCCGCGGCCCTCAAGCAGGCCCGCGACGCCCGCCTCCACATCCTCGACGTGATGATGGAAGCGATCGACACGCCGGACGAGATGTCCCCGAACGCCCCGCGGATCATCACCGTGAAGATCCCCGTGGACAAGATCGGCGAGGTCATCGGCCCCAAGGGCAAGATGATCAACCAGATCCAGGAGGACACCGGCGCCGAGATCACGATCGAGGACGACGGCACCATCTACATCGGTGCCGCCGACGGCCCGGCCGCCGAGGCCGCCCGCGCCACGATCAACGGCATCGCCAACCCGACCATGCCGGAGGTCGGCGAGCGCTACCTGGGCACGGTCGTCAAGACCACCACCTTCGGTGCGTTCGTCTCCCTGCTCCCGGGCAAGGACGGCCTGCTGCACATCTCGCAGATCCGCAAGCTCGCCGGCGGCAAGCGCGTGGAGAACGTCGAGGACGTCGTGGGCGTTGGCCAGAAGGTCCAGGTCGAGATCGCCGAGATCGACCAGCGCGGCAAGCTGTCCCTCATCCCCGTGATCGAGGGCGAGGACGGCGCCGACGAGGGCGAGAAGAAGGACGACACCGACAAGTGACGTCGCGTAGTGCCAGGACGACGGCCCGCACCTCCTCGGAGGCGCGGGCCGTCGCCCGTACCCAAACGCTTCTCCGGGGCGAGCACGGCATCGGCACGGTCCGCAAGACCACCCTCCCGGGCGGACTGCGCATCGTCACCGAGACCCTGCCGTCCGTACGCTCCGCCACCTTCGGCATCTGGGCGCACGTCGGCTCGCGCGACGAGACCCCCTCGCTGAACGGCGCCACCCACTACCTGGAGCACCTTCTCTTCAAGGGCACGCACAAGCGCTCCGCCCTCGACATCTCCGCCGCCATCGACGCGGTCGGCGGCGAGATGAACGCCTTCACGGCGAAGGAGTACACGTGCTACTACGCGCGGGTGCTCGACACGGATCTGCCGCTGGCGATCGACGTCGTCTGCGACATGCTGACCGGTTCGCTGATCCTCGACGAGGACGTGGACGCCGAGCGCGGCGTCATCCTCGAGGAGATCGCGATGACCGAGGACGACCCCGGTGACGTCGTGCACGACCTGTTCGCGCGCACCATGTTCGGCGACACCCCCCTCGGCCGCCCCGTGCTCGGCACCGTGGACACGATCAACGCGCTCAACCGTGCGCAGATCTCGCGCTTCTACCGCAAGCACTACGACCCGACCCATCTGGTCGTCGCCGCCGCGGGCAACATCGACCACGCGACCGTGGTGCGCCAGGTCCGCAAGGCCTTCGAACAGGCCGGTGCACTGACCCGCACCGACGCCCGGCCGGTCGCCCCCCGCGACGGCCGCCGGAACCTGCGGACCGCGGGCCGCGTCGAGGTCCTCGAGCGCCGGACCGAGCAGGCGCACGTCGTCCTCGGGATGCCCGGCCTCGCCAGGACCGACGACCGGCGCTGGGCGCTCGGCGTGCTGAACACCGCCCTCGGCGGCGGCATGTCCTCGCGGCTGTTCCAGGAGGTCCGCGAGAAGCGCGGCCTGGCCTACAGCGTGTACTCGTACACCTCGGGCTTCGCCGACTGCGGACTCTTCGGCGTCTACGCCGGCTGCCGGCCCAACCAGGTCCACGACGTGCTGAAGATCTGCCGCAACGAGCTCGACCGCGTCGCCGGCGAGGGACTGGCCGACGACGAGATCGACCGTGCCATCGGCCAGCTCTCCGGCTCGACCGTCCTCGGCCTGGAGGACACCGGCGCGCTGATGAACCGCATCGGGAAGAGCGAGCTGTGCTGGGGCACCCAGATGTCCGTCGACGACATGCTGGCGAACATAGCCGCGGTCACACCCGACGACGTGCGCGCGGTCGCGCGGGAGGTCCTGGGACAGCGCCCCTCGCTGTCGGTGATCGGCCCGCTGAAGGACAAGCAGGCGGACCGCCTGCACGAATCAGTCTCGTAGTCCCGCTGTCCCGTCGTCCCGTAGAGAGAGCAGAGCAATGAGCAAGCTGCGCGTGGCCGTCCTCGGTGCCAAGGGCCGCATCGGATCCGAGGCCGTGCGAGCCGTCGAAGCCGCCGACGACATGGAGCTCGTCGCGGCACTGGGCCGGGGCGACAAGCTCGAGACCCTCGTCGACACCGGCGCCCAGGTGGCCGTCGAACTGACCACCCCCGCCTCGGTCATGGGCAACCTCGACTTCTGCGTGCGCCACGGCATCCACGCCGTGGTCGGCACCACCGGCTGGACCGACGAGCGCCTCGCGCATCTGCGGACCTCGCTCGCCGCCTCACCGGAGACCGGTGTGCTGATCGCGCCCAACTTCTCCATCGGCGCCGTCCTCACCATGAAGTTCGCCGCCCAGGCCGCCCGCTGGTTCGAGTCGGTCGAGGTCGTGGAGCTGCACCACCCGAACAAGGCGGACGCCCCCTCCGGCACCGCGACGCGCACGGCCCAGCTGATCGCCGAGGCGCGCGCCGAGGCCGGCTGCGCCCCGCAGCCCGACGCCACCGTGACCGCACTCGACGGCGCGCGCGGCGCGGACGTCGACGGGGTGCCGGTGCACGCCGTACGGCTGCGCGGCCTGCTCGCCCACCAGGAGGTCCTGCTCGGTGGCGAGGGCGAGACCCTCACCATCCGCCACGACTCCCTGCACCACAGCAGCTTCATGCCGGGCATCCTGCTCGGTGTGCGCCGCGTGGTCGACACGCCCGGGCTGACCTTCGGCCTCGAGAACTACCTCGACCTCGGCTGAGGATCCCCGTGCGTGCCAAGATCTCCTACTTCGTCACGGCTGCCGTCCTGGTCGTCTACTTCGTCCTGGTCGGCAGCCGGGGCGTGCTGCTCATCGAGCAGGGCACCCTGCTCACCGTGACCTTCGGCGTCGCGGTGCTGATCCTGCCGCTGATCGGCATCTGGTTCCTCTGGAAGAACACCCAGTTCGTCAGGAAGGCCAACGCCCTGGCGGCGGAGCTCGACGCCGAGGGCGGGCTGCCCGTCGACGAACTGGTCCGTACGGCCGGCGGGCGCATCGACCGCGACTCGGCCGACGCCGTCTTCGCCAAGCGCCGCGCGGAGACCGAGGACGCGCCGGACGATTGGCGCTGCTGGTTCCGGCTCGCCGTGGCCTACCACGACGCGAGGGACACCCCGCGGGCCCGCAAGGCGATGCAGCGCGCGATCGCGCTCCACGAGGGAAGGCAGCTCGGGGTCTGACCCGACGCCTTGGACACCGCCCGGCCGGACCGGGCCCGCGCCGCCCGTCACAGGCCGAGCGGCATGCGGGGGGAGCGCGCCGGTACGGCCCGCGCCGGGTGGGGCGGTTTCGCTCGAACGGAGGAGGCGGTCCCGTTCCCCGATGCGGCAGCGGCCCGGGTGCGCCCCGGGCCGCTGCCGTGAAGAACCGCCGCTGCCGTGGAGAACCGCGGAGACCGGCTCAGCGCTCCGGTCCGTACTCCGCGCCCCACGCCTCGATCGTGTCGGCCGCGCGGTCGAACGCCTCCACGCGCGACAGGAAGTCCCCGTTGTGGTCGGTGAGCAGCGTGACCGGCTCGTCGCCGTCGCGCACGAGCACCAGCGCCTGGCCCTGGACCGTCCGCGGCAGACCGAGCCACCGGACCGGCTGCTGCGCGGTCCGCAGGGCCTTCACCTTGGCCCAGGGCAGGGTGGTGGTCGAGAACAGCGCGACGTGCCGCAGACCGTGCCGGCTCACCCAGGTGCCCATGCGCAGGATCCGCAGCGCCCCGCAGATGAACAGCGCGGCGACGCCGATGCAGACCGTCGCTCCGGGCAGCGCACCGGCGAACGCGATGACCATGGCCGCGAGCAGGACGAACGAGGCCAGCAGCAGGAGCAGCGCCGCCCCACCGACCCGCCATGGGCCCGGACGGTACGGACGTCGCCACAGATCGTGATCATCGAACGGCAGAGCGACATCGTCGTCCGCAGCGTCAAAGGCACGGTCCGCCGTCAGAAAGGGCAGGGGCACGGCTGGTCCTCACTCGTCACCACTTTGGGGCTGTGACCGGTGAGGCTACCGAGGCGCCCGGCGACCGGCCACCCCAGGGGGGCCATGGGGGTGCATCCCGGCAAGCCGGCCGGGATGGGCGTCAGCGGTCCTCGGACTGCTGGGCCTGGCTGGGTGCCTTGGGGGAGACCGGAGCCTCCAGCGCCGGAAGCCCGAAGAGCAGGGACCCGACCAGCCCGGCCACCACGGTCAGGCCGATCAGCGTACGGCCGACGAGCTGGGAGGCACTGGGCCGCCGCCGGGGCGGCGGGGTGACGTTGCTGCGGAAGCGGTCGGCCTCGGCGACGAACGCGAACGGAACGGCTTCTCGCCGGCGGAACATGGAGCGAGCCCCCCTCGGGGTCTGTGACGAAACGTGGCTACTGGTACAGACGCGTATAACCGGAGTTTGGTGCCCGAATCCAGTGAATCGGACGTGGAGAAACCGGGACGGTCCGCCCCCCTTCGTCGTTGGAACGAGCGACCGTAGAGAATGGGCGCCGTCCGAGCGACGCGACTGGAAGGACCCCCGCCGGTGACCCGGAATCCCGACGACATCAAGCCCAGCTTCCGCAGCGATGTCACCGTCGAGCTGGTGAAGCACACCGCCGGCGACTCCGACGTGCTGTGGGCGGCTCGGGTCTCCACCGCGGGCGAGCAGTCGCTGGACGAGCTCTCCAAGGACCCGGAGCGGTCGAAAGGGCTGATCAACTACCTGATGCGGGACCGCCACGGCAGCCCCTTCGAGCACAACTCGATGACCTTCTTCATCAGCGCCCCGATCTTCGTCTTCCGCGAGTTCATGCGCCACCGCGTCGGCTGGTCGTACAACGAGGAGTCCGGCAGGTACCGGGAGCTCCAGCCGGTCTTCTACGTGCCGGACGAGTCGCGCAAGCTCGTGCAGGAGGGCCGCCCCGGCAAGTACGTCTTCGTCGAGGGCACCCAGGCCCAGCAGGAGCTGACCGGCCGGGTGATGGAGGATTCGTACCGCCAGGCGTACGAGGCCTACCAGGAGATGCTCGACGCCGGAGTGGCCCGCGAGGTCGCCCGCTCGGTCCTGCCCGTCGGCCTCTACTCGTCGATGTACGCGACCTGCAACGCCCGCTCGCTGATGCACTTCCTCGGCCTGCGCACCCAGCACGAGCTGGCCAGGGTCCCGTCCTTCCCGCAACGGGAGATCGAGATGGTCGGCGAGCGCATGGAGGAGCACTGGGCGAAGCTCATGCCCCTGACCTACGCGGCCTTCAATGCCAACGGTCGTGTGGCCCCGTAGGGCACAGATGTACGGTCAGCCTTACTCGGTGTCCGTATTGCGGCGTTTCGAGAAGTTCATCTAGGCTGATCAAACGGACCCGGCACTGCTTGAACCCCCGAGCAGGCAGTGCCGGGCTCCACTGAGCAGGGATACGTCACGTCCCCCAAGGGGACCCTCCGCGCTGAGCAACGAGTAGCGTGTTACCCATGGCACCGATCTCCACTCCGCAGACCCCCTTCGGGCGGGTCCTCACCGCCATGGTCACGCCGTTCACGGCGGACGGCGCGCTCGACCTCGACGGCGCGCAGCGGCTCGCCACCCACCTGGTGGACGCAGGCAACGACGGCCTGATCATCAACGGCACCACCGGTGAGTCCCCGACCACCAGCAACGCGGAGAAAGACCAGCTCGTCCGGGCCGTCCTCGAAGCCGTGGGCGACCGGGCGCACGTGGTCGCCGGGATCGGCACCAACGACACCCAGCACAGCATCGAACTGGCACGTGCCGCCGAGCGCGCAGGCGCGCACGGCCTGCTGGCCGTCACCCCGTACTACAACAAGCCGCCGCAGGAGGGCCTGTACCGGCACTTCACGGCCATCGCCGACAGCACCGGACTCCCGGTGATGCTGTACGACATCCCCGGCCGCAGCGGCGTCCCGATCGACACCGAGACGATCGTGCGTCTGGCCGACCACCCGCGGATCGTCGCGAACAAGGACGCCAAGGGCGACCTCGGCCGCGCCAGCTGGGCCATCGCCCGCAGCGGACTCGCCTGGTACTCGGGCGACGACATGCTCAACCTGCCGCTGCTGTCCGTGGGTGCCATCGGCTTCGTCTCCGTGGTCGGCCATGTCGTCACCCCGGAGCTCCGTGCCCTGGTCGACGCCTACACGGCGGGAGACGTGCAGAAGGCGACCGAGATCCACCAGAAGCTGCTCCCGGTCTTCACCGGCATGTTCCGCACCCAAGGCGTCATCACCACCAAGGCCGCGCTCACCCTGCAAGGCCTGCCCGCGGGCCCGCTGCGGCTCCCGCTCGTCGAGCTCGGCGAGGCCGAGACGGCACAGCTGAAGATCGATCTCGCGGCCGGCGGGGTACAGCTGTAACCACAGACTTCACAACTGAATACGTCCAACTGAATACGAACGACCGGACGACAACAGCAAGTGCACGAATGTCATGCGCGCCACGTGCCCAAGCGGTACGTGGCGCGCGTCGTGAGGAGAGTCTTTTGAGTCATCCGCATCCCGAACTCGGCGCTCCGCCGAAGCTCCCCAAGGGTGGCCTGCGCGTCACACCGCTCGGCGGTCTCGGCGAGATCGGCCGCAACATGACCGTCTTCGAGTACGGCGGCCGCCTCCTGATCGTCGACTGCGGCGTACTCTTCCCCGAGGAGGAGCAGCCCGGCGTCGACCTGATCCTGCCGGACTTCACCACAATCGTGGACCGCCTCGACGACGTCGAGGGCATCGTGCTCACGCACGGCCACGAGGACCACATCGGCGGGGTGCCGTATCTGCTCCGCCTGAAGCCGGACATCCCGCTGATCGGCTCCAAGCTGACCCTCGCCCTGATCGAGGCGAAGCTCCAGGAGCACCGCATCCGTCCGTACACCCTGGAGGTCGCGGAGGGGCAGCGCGAGCAAGTCGGCCCCTTCGACTGCGAGTTCATCGCGGTCAACCACTCCATCCCGGACGCGCTCGCGGTCGCCATCCGCACCCCCGCGGGGACGGTCGTGCACACGGGCGACTTCAAGATGGACCAGCTCCCGATGGACGGGCGCCTGACGGACCTGCACGCATTCGCGCGCCTGAGCGAGGAGGGCATCGACCTCCTGCTGTCCGACTCGACCAACGCCGAGGTCCCCGGCTTCGTCCCCGCCGAGCGGGACATCTCGAACGTGCTGCGCGGAGTCTTCGCGAACGCCGGCAAGCGCATCATCGTGGCCAGCTTCGCCAGCCACATCCACCGTGTGCAGCAGATCCTGGACGCGGCCCACGAGTACGGCCGCAAGGTCGCCTTCGTCGGCCGATCCATGGTCCGCAACATGGGCATCGCCCGCGATCTCGGGTACCTCAAGGTGCCGGGCGGCCTCGTCGTGGACGTCAAGACACTCGACGACCTGCCGGACGACAAGGTCGTGCTGATCTGTACCGGTTCGCAGGGCGAGCCGATGGCGGCGCTGTCCCGCATGGCCAACCGGGACCACCAGATCCGGATCGTCCAGGGCGACACGGTGATCCTGGCGTCCTCGCTGATCCCGGGCAACGAGAACGCGGTCTACCGCGTGATCAACGGGTTGAGCCGGTGGGGCGCGAACGTCGTCCACAAGGGCAACGCCAAGGTCCACGTCTCCGGCCACGCCTCCGCCGGCGAACTGCTGTACTTCTACAACATCTGCAGGCCGAAGAACCTCATGCCGGTCCACGGCGAGTGGCGCCACCTCCGCGCCAACGCCGAGCTCGGAGCCCTGACGGGCATCCCCAAGGACCGCATCGTGATCGCCGAGGACGGAGTCGTCGTCGACCTGGTCGACGGCAGGGCCAGGATCAGCGGCAAGGTCCAGGCGGGATACGTGTACGTGGACGGCCTCTCCGTCGGCGACGTCACCGAGGCCTCCCTGAAGGACCGCCGCATCCTCGGCGAGGAGGGCATCATCTCGGTCTTCGTGGTGGTCGACTCCACGACCGGGAAGGTGGTGGGCGGGCCGAACATCCACTCCCGCGGATCCGGCATCGAGGACGCCGCCTTCGACGCGGTGATGCCCAGGATCGAGGAAGCCATCCAGAAGGCCGGGGCCGACGGGGTCGCCGAACCCCACCAGCTGCAGCAGCTGATCCGCCGCACGATCGGCAAGTGGGTCTCCGACAGCTACCGCCGCCGGCCGATGATCCTGCCGGTCGTCGTTGAGGTCTGACGACTCGTCGACCGAGTACGGAGCGGGGCGGCCCTCGATTTGCATCGGGCCGCCCCGCTCCAGTACGTTGGCGTCTCCGCCCGAGGGAAACCCGAAGCGCCGATGTGCGCTCGAAAGGTCTCCACAACGGGTCGGGAAATCCGACTCAGAATCTCTGATAAAGTCGGACGCGCCGAAAGGCAGCCGAAAGGCAAAAGGCCCTCCAGCGGCCACCGGAAATGAATTCCGAACCGGGAACGGAACGGAAAACGGATCTGGTAAGGTTGGAAACACCGAAGGGAAGCGCCCGGAGGAAAGCCCCAGAGAATGTTCTGCGGGTGAGTACGAAGGAAGCGTCCGTTCCTTGAGAACTCAACAGCGTGCCAAAAGTCAACGCCAGATATGTTGATAACCCCGTCCATCCGCACGGATGGTCGTGGTTCCTTTGAAAAAACACAGCGAGGACGCTGTGAACCGGGAAGACTATTCCTCTTCCCGGTTCCGCTCTCGTGATGTGTTCGCCCCGATCACGGGGAAGCATTCACGGAGA
>NZ_FNHI01000025.1 GCF_900103455.1 Streptomyces wuyuanensis
GCCGGCCACGTGTAGCCCGGCTTCTCGGTGTACGTGTCGAAACCGGGTTCGAAGTCGTGGACGACGAACCGGAGCTTCTTGCGTTCGGGGGCCGCGATGTGGACCTCGTAGCCCTCCTCGCGCAGCCGCTGGTACGGGTACAGGACCTCCAGGGACTCGGCTGCGTCGCCGGTGACGATCAGGATCTTCACGCTCATGGCTACTGCTCCCCTGTATGGATTTGTCGGCCTTGGGCCCTTCAAGGGCCAACCTGCCCCCCGCGCGGCAGTTTGCCAAGAGGCCACGTGTCGCTGTCCAGACTGTCAAACTTCCGGCCCCGCTTTTGTACACATACGGCTCATGACGGGTCCGGGGTGAGGGGCGATAGCCTTGGACGCGTGATCAGCGCGATACGCCGAGGGGGCAGCGAAGCCCCCTGGAGGCACCGCCCAGCGGCAGCTGGGGGACCGCGCCCGGTACGCCACAGTGGCCGGGTGCGAGCTGATCTTCCCTGCGGACCCGAGTTCGCTCGGGGCCCGCGTGGTCACCTCCCGGGCCGGACGCCCACATCGGCCGATTTCGGTCCGGACATCTCTCATCCCGGCATAGCGTCGATACCGAGCGGAGACCCCGCGTCGTGGCGTTGTGTCATCTTTTCCACCTACGTCACGCAACGGCGCGCGACAGGAGCCAGAGGACATGCAGACCAAGCTGGACGAAGCCAAGGCCGAGCTGCTCGACAGGGCGGCCCGGGTAGCTGAGCACAGCCCGGGCGGGGGGCAACTTCCGACTGGGTCCGACAGCGGGGAGCGCCCTGACCGGGACCACATCCTCGCGTTTCTCCAGCGCTACTACCTGCACACCGCACCCGAGGACCTCACCGACCGCGACCCCGTCGACGTCTTCGGAGCAGCCGTCTCGCACTACCGCCTCGCGGGGAACCGTCCGCAGGGCACGGCCAACGTCCGGGTGCACACCCCGACCGTCGAGGAGAACGGCTGGACGTCCAGCCACTCGGTCGTCGAGGTCGTCACCGACGACATGCCCTTCCTCGTCGACTCGGTCACCAACGAGCTGTCCCGCCAGGGCCGCGGCATCCACGTGGTGATCCACCCGCAGATCGTGGTCCGCCGCGACGTCACCGGGAAGATGATCGAGGTCCTCAGCGGCGAGCCGAACGCTGCCGCAATGCCGCACGACGCGCTCGTCGAGTCCTGGATCCACGTCGAGATCGACCGTGAGACCGACCGGGCCGACCTCAAGCAGATCACCGCCGACCTGCTGCGCGTCCTGTCCGACGTGCGCGAGGCCGTCGAGGACTGGGAGAAGATGCGCGAGGCGGCGCTGCGGATCTCCGAGGAGCTGCCGCGGGAGCCCATCGCGGACGATCTGCGCGAGGAGGAGGTCGACGAGGCACGGGAGCTGCTGCGCTGGCTCTCCGACGACCACTTCACGTTCCTCGGCTACCGCGAGTACAACCTGGTCGACGGCGACGCCCTGTCCGCCGTCCCCGGCACCGGTCTCGGCATTCTCCGCTCCGACCCGCACCACACCGGCGACGACGCCCACGGCCACCCGGTGAGCCCCTCGTTCAACCGGCTGCCCGCCGACGCCCGGGCCAAGGCCCGCGAGCACAAGCTGCTGATCCTGACCAAGGCCAACAGCCGCGCCACCGTGCACCGCCCCAGCTACCTCGACTACGTCGGGGTGAAGAAGTTCGACGCCGAGGGCAACGTCATCGGCGAGCGCCGCTTCCTCGGCCTGTTCTCGTCTGCCGCGTACACCGAGTCCGTGCGCCGGGTCCCGGTCATCCGCCGCAAGGTGACCGAGGTCCTCGACGGCGCGGGCTTCTCGCCCCACAGCCACGACGGCCGCGATCTGCTGCAGATCCTGGAGACGTACCCGCGCGACGAGCTGTTCCAGACGCCCGTCGACGAGCTGCGCTCGATCGTCACGTCCGTCCTCTACCTGCAGGAGCGGCGCCGGCTGCGGCTGTACCTGCGCCAGGAGGAGTACGGCCGCTACTACTCGGCCCTCGTCTACCTGCCGCGCGACCGCTTCAACACCACCGTCCGCGAGCGGCTGACCGGGATCCTGAAGGAGGAGCTCGGCGGCACCAGCGTCGACTTCACCCTGATGAGCACCGAGTCGGTGCTCACTCGGCTGCACTTCGTCGTCCGCGTCCCGTCCGGCACCGAGCTGACCCATCTCACCGACGCGGACAAGGAGCGCCTGGAGTCGCGGCTGGCCGAGGCCGCCCGCTCCTGGGCCGACGGCTTCACCGAGGCGCTGAACGCCGAACTGGGCGAGGAGCGCGCCGCCGAGCTGGCCCGCAAGTACGCCAGCGCCTTCCCGGAGGGCTACAAGGCCGACCACTCGCCGCGCGCCGCGGTCTCCGACCTGGTGCACCTGGAGCAGCTGACCCGGTCCGGCAAGGACTTCTCGCTGTCCCTGTACGAGCCGGTCGGCGCCGCGCCCGGCGAGCGCCGCTTCAAGATCTACCGCTTCGGGGAGCAGGTCTCCCTCTCGGCCGTGCTGCCGGTCCTCAACCGCCTCGGCGTCGAGGTCATCGACGAGCGGCCGTACGAACTGCGCTGCGCGGACCGCACCCACGGCTGGGTCTACGACTTCGGGCTGCGGATGCCGACCGCGTCCGGCAACGGCGGGGAGTACCTGGGCGACGACGCCCGCGAGCGGTTCCAGGAGGCCTTCTCGGCCGTGTGGACCGGGGCCGCCGAGAACGACATGTTCAACTCGCTGGTGCTGCGCGCCGGGCTCACCTGGCGCGAGGCGATGGTGCTGCGCGCCTACGCCAAGTACCTGCGGCAGGCCGGCTCCACCTTCAGCCAGGACTACATGGAGGACACGCTCCTCAACAACGTCCACACCACGCGGCTGCTGATCAACCTGTTCGAGGCCCGGATGGCCCCGGACCGCCAGCGGGCCGGCACGGAGCTGACGGACGCCCTGCTGGAGGAGCTGGACGCCGCGCTGGACCAGGTCGCCTCGCTCGACGAGGACCGCATCCTGCGCTCCTTCCTCACCCTCATCAAGGCCACGCTGCGCACCAACTTCTTCCAGGAGGCGGGCGGCGGCACCTGGCACAGCTACGTGTCGATGAAGTTCGACCCGCAGGCCATCCCCGACCTGCCGGCGCCGCGCCCGGCGTACGAGATCTGGGTGTACTCGCCGCGGGTCGAGGGCGTGCACCTGCGGTACGGCAAGGTCGCCCGCGGCGGTCTGCGCTGGTCCGACCGGCGCGAGGACTTCCGCACCGAGATCCTCGGCCTGGTCAAGGCGCAGATGGTGAAGAACACCGTCATCGTGCCGGTCGGCGCCAAGGGCGGATTCGTCGCCAAGCAGCTCCCCGACCCGTCCGTGGACCGCGAGGCATGGCTGGCGGAGGGCATCGCCTCCTACCGGACGTTCATCTCGGCGCTGCTCGACATCACCGACAACATGGTGGGCGGCGAGGTCGTGCCGCCGCACGAGGTGGTGCGCCACGACGGCGACGACACGTACCTGGTCGTCGCGGCCGACAAGGGCACGGCGACGTTCTCCGACATCGCCAACGAGGTGGCGATCGCCTACAACTTCTGGCTGGGCGACGCCTTCGCCTCCGGTGGCTCGGCCGGTTACGACCACAAGGGCATGGGCATCACCGCCCGCGGAGCCTGGGAGTCCGTCAAGCGGCACTTCCGCGAGCTCGGCCACGACACGCAGACCCAGGACTTCACCGTGGTCGGCGTCGGCGACATGTCGGGTGACGTGTTCGGCAACGGCATGCTGCTCTCGGAGCACATCCGGCTGGTCGCGGCCTTCGACCACCGTCACATCTTCATCGACCCCGACCCGGACGCGGCCGTCTCGTACGCCGAGCGCCGCCGGCTGTTCGAGCTGCCCCGGTCCTCGTGGGCCGACTACGACACCGAGCTGCTGTCGCCGGGCGGCGGCATCCACCCCAGGACCGCCAAGTCGATCCCGGTCAACGCGCATGTCCGCGAGGCCCTCGGCATCGAACCCGGGGTCACGAAGCTGACGCCGGCCGAGCTGATGAAGGCCATCCTCCAGGCGCCGGTGGACCTGCTGTGGAACGGCGGCATCGGCACGTACGTCAAGGCGTCGAGCGAGTCCAACGCCGACGTCGGCGACAAGGCGAACGACGCCATCCGCGTCAACGGGGAGGACCTGCGGGTCAAGGTCGTCGGCGAGGGCGGCAACCTGGGCCTGACCCAGCTCGGCCGCATCGAGTTCGCGCGCGGCGGCGGCCGGGTCAACACCGACGCCATCGACAACAGCGCCGGCGTGGACACCTCCGACCACGAGGTGAACATCAAGATCCTGCTGAACGGCCTGGTCGCCGAGGGCGACATGACCGTGAAGCAGCGCAACAAGCTGCTCGCCGAGATGACGGACGAGGTCGGCAAGCTTGTCCTGCGCAACAACTACGCGCAGAACGTCGCCCTGACCAACGCCGTCGCGCAGTCGCCCAGCCTGCTCCACGCCCACCAGCGCTTCATGCGCCGGCTGGGCCGGGAGGGCGCGCTGGACCGGGCGCTGGAGTTCCTGCCGAACGACCGGCAGATCCGCGAGCTGCTCAACAACCGGCACGGCCTGTCCCAGCCCGAGCTCGCCGTCCTGCTCGCCTACACCAAGATCACGGTGGCGGAGGAGCTGATCGGCACCTCGCTCCCGGACGACCCGTACCTGCGGGGGCTGCTGCACGCGTACTTCCCGAAGCCGCTGCGGGAGCAGTTCGCCGAGGCCGTCGACGGTCACGCGCTGCGCCGCGAGATCGTCACGACCGTCCTGGTCAACGACACCGTCAACACCGGCGGTTCGACCTTCCTGCACCGGCTCCGCGAGGAGACCGGGGCGTCGATCGAGGAGATCGTCCGGGCGCAGACCGCGGCCCGCGCGATCTTCGGCCTCGGTGAGGTGTGGGACGCCGTCGAGGCGCTCGACACCAGGGTGGCCGCCGATGTCCAGACCCGGATGCGGCTGCACTCGCGCCGCCTCGTCGAGCGCGGCACCCGCTGGCTGCTCGGCAACCGGCCGCAGCCGCTGGAGTTGACGGAGACGATCGAGTTCTTCGCCTCCCGGGTCGAGCAGGTGTGGGCCGAGCTGCCGAAGATGCTCAGCGGCGCCGACCTCGAGTGGTACGAGGGGCTGCTGGAGGAGTTCACGACCGCGGGTGTCCCGGAGGAGCTGGCCACGCGGGTCGCCGGATTCTCGTCGGCCTTCCCGACGCTCGACATCGTGGCCATCGCCGACCGGATGGGCAAGGACCCGCTCGCCGTCGCCGAGGTGTACTACGACCTGGCCGACCGGCTGCGGATCACCGAGCTGATGGACCGGATCATCGAGCTGCCGCGGGCCGACCGCTGGCAGTCCATGGCCCGTGCCTCCATCCGCGAGGACCTCTACGCCGCGCACGCCGCGCTCACCGCGGACGTCCTCGCCGTGGGCAACGGGGCCTCCACGCCCGAGCAGCGCTTCAAGGCGTGGGAGGAGAAGAACGCGTCGATCCTGGGCCGCGCCCGGATGACGCTGGAGGAGATCCAGGGATCGGACACGTTCGACCTGGCGAACCTCTCGGTCGCCATGCGGACGATGCGCCAGCTGCTGCGTACGCCCAGCTGACCGGCCTCCCCGAGCGGGTGAAGGGGGCGTCCACCGTCGTGGTGGGCGCCCCCTGCCGCGTCAGACCGTGGCCGCCCACAGTCTGCGGGCCGACAGCACCGCGGCGGCGAGGAGCAGGAGGTTGCGGACGAGGACGACCCCGCCGCCGACCGGGGTGACGTCGATGACGTCCTGGTACAGCACCGGGTACGCGAGCGTGCTCAGCGCGGTCGCGGGCAGCAGCAGGAGCGCGACCGGGCGCTGGCTCGTGTGCCGGGAGGTGAGGCAGACCGCGGCCAGGCCGAGCAGCCAGATCAGGTACTGCGGGCTGATGACGCGGCTCGTGACGGTGAAGAGGAGGACGGCGCACAGCGCTGCGTCGAAGGGCGTGGCGTCCGACCGGCGCCTCGCCCGCAGCCGCCAGAGCAGCAGCAGGAGGAAGGCGGCGGCCGTCAGCAGCAGACTGGCCCGGGCCACGGGCGTGACGTACGGGCCGGTGAACTCGAAGGCGCCGTAACGGTATTCGATCCGGCCCTCGCCGCCCAGCAGCCTGTTCAGCGCGAGCACGGAGCCGCCGAGCGACTCGACCTGGACGCCCCGGTCGCCCTGCTGCCGCAGGAAACCGAGCGGACCGGCGAGGCCGAGCGCGAGGGCGGCGACCGCGCCGATTGCCGCTGCCGCCGCCGAGGCCCAGGCCAGTCGGGTCGTCCTGCCGCGCGGTGTGCCGAGCAGGGTCAGGGCTGGCCACAGTTTGACCGCCGCGCCGAGCCCGGCGAGCGCCCCGCCGAGCCGGGGCCTGCGGTGCACTGCGAGCAGGGCCGGTACGGCGAGCGCGGTGACCTGGACGTCGTAGCGGGCGAGCGGGATGTGCATCAGCAGCGGCAGCCCACCCGTCCACATCCAGACGCCGGGGCCGCCGGGGCCGCCGGCCCGGGCCAGGGCCGCGGTGACCACGGCGTCGGCGAGCAGCGCCAGTGCGGCGAAGGCCTGGAAGTAGGTCAGCCACGGGAAGAGGGCGGGGGCCAGGATCACCGCCCCCGCGCCGGGCGGGTACTGCCAGGTCGGATCGTCCGGGGGAAGGCGCCGCCGAGGAGTTGGCCGTACCAGCGTGCGTAGAGGACGTACACCTCGGTGGAGACGCCCCCGATGCCGATGTCGTCCGTCACGAGCAGGGCGGCCATCCCGAGCCGGGTCGCGAGCCAGACCCCGCAGAGGGCGAGGAGGGGGAGTACGGCGACCCGGGGGCCTGCCGGGGCGAGGGAGGGGGCCTGCTGGGTCGTCATCGACCCGCACCCTAGCCCTTTTTGTAGTGATTTCTTTGGTTTGCCCGGGGGTCTCGCTACTTCTTCCTGGTGAAGGCCTCGTACGCCGCGACGACCTCCTTGGCCGGGCCGTCCATCCGCAGCGTCCCGGACTCCAGCCACAGCGCCCGGTCGCAGGTGGTGGTGATCGCGGAGTTGCTGTGGCTGACGAGGAAGACCGTGCCGGCCTCCTCGCGCAGTTCGGCGATCCGCTCCTGGCTCCGCCGCTGGAACCCGGCGTCGCCCGTGGCCAGCGCCTCGTCGATCAGCAGCACGTCATGGCTCTTGGCGGCGGCGATGGAGAAGCGCAGCCTGGCGCCCATCCCGGAGGAGTACGTCCGCATGGGCAGCGAGATGAAGTCGCCCTTCTCGTTGATCCCCGAGAAGTCCACGATCTCGTCGTAGCGGGCGTGGACCTCGTCGCGGGTCATGCCCATCGCGAGGCCGCCGAGGACGACGTTGCGCTCGCCGGTCAGATCGCCCATCAGCGCCGCGTTGACCCCGAGCAGCGAGGGCTGGCCGTGGGTGTAGATCCGGCCCCGGGCCGTCGGCAGCAGACCGGCGATCGCCTTCAGCAGAGTGGACTTGCCCGACCCGTTGGAGCCGATCAGCCCGATCGCCTCGCCCTTGTAGGCGGCGAAACTGACGCCCCTGACGGCGTGGACCTCACGGCCGCCGTCCTTGCGGGGGCGGCGGGAGAGGATGCGGCTCAGCGCGGCGGTGGCGGCGCCGCGGCCGGTCTTCGCGCCGTTGACCTTGTAGGTGATGTGGACGTCGTCCACCACGACGGTCGGGGTCCTGCCGGCCGCGGTGTCCCCTGCCCGGGTCGGGTCCGCCGGTCGCGCCGGCCGGTCGATCGTTGTCTCAGCCACGGCCGTACTGCTCCTCCGCCTTCCAGAAGTACACGAAGCCGCCCACTCCGAAGAGCACGGCCCAGCCGAGGGCGAGTGCCCAGACGTGCGGCGGCAACTGGGCCCTGGTGTAGCTGTCGATGAGCGCGAAGCGCACGAGGTCGATGTAGACGGCCACGGGATTGCACCGCAGGGCCAGGACGACCGCCTCGGGCAGCTCCATGCGCTTGAGCACCACGGGGATGCTCCACATCACGCCGGACACGTACATCCAGGTGCGCAGCAGGAAGGGCGTCAGCTGGGCGATGTCGGGGGTGCGGGCCGCGAGGCGGGCCACGGCCATCGCGATCCCGGTGCTGAAGACGGCCTGGAGCGCGAGGGCGGGCACGGCCAGCAGCCAGGAGGGCTTCGGGAACTCGCCGAAGCACATGAGGATCACGGCCAGGGCGCCCATGGAGAACATCAGCTGCTGGAGCTGCTGCAGGGCTAGACCGATGGGGAGGGCGGCGCGCGGGAAGTGCAGGGCGCGTACGAGCCCGATGTTGCCCGAGACGGCGCGGGTGCCGGCTGTGATGGAGTTGGCCGTGAAGGTCCAGATGAACACGCCCGTCACCAGGAACGGCACGAAGTCCGGGACGTGCTTCGCGGTGTCCATGAGGATGCCGAAGATGAAGAAGTAGACGGTCGCGTTGAGCAGCGGGGTCATCAGCTGCCAGACCTGGCCGAGCTTCGCCTGGCTGTACTGGGCGGTCAGCCGCGCGGTGGCGAAGGCGGTGATGAAGTGCCGCCGGGACCAGAGCTGGGTGATGTACGTGCCGAGCGGCGGCCGCGCGCCGCTCACGGTCAGCCCGTGCCGGGCGGCGAGTTCGCCGAGGCTGAGGGAGTCCGCCGGTGGTGCTGTCGGCAGGGTGGTCGTCTGGCTGCTCACGCTGGTCACTCGCTCGCTTTCGCCGGGGCCTGGGGAGGTGCGGCCGAAACGGCAACGTTGGGACGGACCCGTATCGTCGCTACGGGGAGACTAGGGCGATCCACGTCGCAACGCAACCGTCTCGTCGTCACGGGTATGCTCCTGGCCATGACCACGGACCCCCGCACCCGACGCGTCCCCGCGGGAGCCGCAGTGCTCCGGGAGGACGTGACCGAGGCGATCCGCGCCGCCGTCTTCGAGGAGCTCGCCACGGTCGGCTTCGCCCGGATGTCGATCGAGGGCATCGCCCGCCGGGCCGGGGTCGGGAAGACCGCCGTCTACCGGCGCTGGAAGTCCAAGCTCTCCCTCGTCCTCGACCTGGTCTCGGCCTTCGCCGCCCAGGGCCTGCCCGCCCCCGCCACGGGCTCGCTGTACGGGGACGTCCGCGCGCTCCTCGAAGTGGCGTCGCACGCGCTGCGCCACCCCGTCGCCTCCCAGGTCATCCCCGACCTGCTGGTCGAGGCGGCCCGCAACCCGGAGATCGCCGACACGATCAAGTCCGCGCTGTTCGACAGCCAGCAGGGCGTCGCCGCGCTCGTCGTCCGGGACGCCGTGACCCGGGGCGAGCTTGCGGAGACCGCCGACCCCGACCGCGCCCTGGACCTGATCCTCGGCCCGCTCTACTGGCGCCTCGTGGTCGTCCGCGGCGATCTGCCCAAGGGGTATCTGGACGATCTCGCCGCATCCGTGGTCGCGGCGCTGACCCGCGGCTGACGCGCCGGCGGCCGGGGTCCACGCGTGAGGCGTCCAGGCGTCCAGGCGTCCAGGCGACCGGCACCCGCGACCGGCGTCCGGGCGGCGTATATCCGACGGGCTCCTCGCGGCTGACGCGCCGGCTGCGGGGCCGGGGCCCACGCGTGAGCCGCACCGCACCGCCTGCCGCGCGCCGGAGCATGCGCTCCACCGGGCGGGTGATCGGCCCCGCCGCGCGTAGCCCCCGCCGGGAAAGGGTCGTTGCTGTGGCGGGCGGGCGGTGAGGCGCCCCGCGGGTGTGGAGGGACGCGCGATGAGCTCATCGAGTACGGCCGGCATCCCGGTCGTTCCCGAGGGTCCGGACGGTCCGGGCGCACCGGACGTCACGGTCGTCGTCGCGGTCCGCGAGGACGACCGGAGTCTCGGACGGTGTCTGGACTCCCTCGCGGGGCAGACCATCGGCGCGGCCCGGATCGAGGTGCTGGTCGCGGGCGCGGTGGAGCGCTCACCGGCCGGTGCGGTCGCACCGTCGCCGGACGGTGCGTACGGGATGCCGCCGGACGATCCGCCCCTCGCCCCGTCCGGTGACGCCCGGTCGCGGACACGGACCGGGGCGCTGACGGAACCGCTCTCCGTCGAGCGCACCGGCACGCTGAACCAGGCCCTCGACCGTGCGCGCGGCCGCTATCTGTTCGTCCTCGACGCGTGCGACTTCCTCGGCCGGGAAGCCCTCTCCCGGCTGGTCGACGCGGCCGACAGCCGGGGCTCCGACGTCGTCTACGCCAAGTCCGCGGCCTCGGGCGCGGCAGTCTTCGCCCGCACCCGTCACCGCGTCCCCCTCGACGAGCCGGGGCTGCCGTGGGAGCTGTCCGCCGCCAAGCTCTTCCGCCGCGAGCCGCTGCTGCGTCTCGGAGTGCGGTTCGCCGAGGACGTGCCGGCCGGTCTCGCCGAGCAGGCCTTCACCCTCGAAGCGCTCTTCCGGTCGAGCGGTGTCGCCGTGCTGGCCGACTACGACTACCGCTTCACCGGGGACGCGGGACCCGGCCCCGGCCGCCGCTCCCGCCCCGCACGGGACTCCTCGGCTGTGCTGGCGGCCGCCGCCGGGGCGCCGGGCGGCCTGGAGGACCTGCTGCGCGGGACGGCCGCGGCGATGGCCGTCACCGCGCGGTTCACCGGGCCCGGACCGCTCGGCGACGGCTTCCGCGTCCGGCACTTCGCCCACGAGGGGGACGTGCTGACCGGCCCTGCCTTCCTCAAGGCGCCGGAACCGGTGCGCCGCCGGGTGTTCGCCGGGGTTCGCCGGCTGGTCGCCGACCACCTCGGAGACGCCGTACTCGCCGCCCTGCGACCGGGGCTCAGGCTCCGGCTCTCGTACGTGCGCGCCGGGGACGAGGCCGGGTTGGTGTCGGTGCTCCGGTACGAGGCGGGGCACGGCGTGCCGCCCCTGCGCACCGACCTCGTCTCCGCGGACTGGCGGCGCACCGGCCCCGCCCGTCACACCCTCGTCGTCACCGCCCGTACCCCGCTGCCCCACCTCGGGGCTTTCGGTGCGGGCCCGGTCCGGCTCACCGGCTGTCCGGAGGCCGGCCGCGTGTTCCTGCGGCCGGCCCCCGACGGGGACGGTACGGAGATCGAGGTGCGGGTCCCCGCCGAGGCGTTCCCGCCGGGCCGTACCCGGATCGGGCTGAGCACCGTGCTGCTCGGCACCGAGCACGCGGCCGCCGTGGCGCCGGGAACCGTGCCGAGGCAGGCCCGCGGCCTGCGGGGGCTGCGCCCGTACCGGCTGGGCGTCGGCCCCGACGGCACCGGTGGACTCGTCGTCGCCGTGATCCCCTTCGGATCGCGTCGCGCCGAACGTTCCCGGCCACCGGGCCTCCTCCGCCGTGCCGTTCACCCGACCGAGCACGCCTGAGCGCTCTCTCCGCACTGCCGTTCGGTCTCGCTCCGGCCTTCGGGACCCGGCGCGGTACCTGCCGGGCGAGGGCCGCCAGGCGCTCGCTGCCCCCGCGGTCTCCGGCTACCGGTCGCGGCGGAACGTCCGTACCAGCGCGCGGGTCAGCAGGGGCGGCAGCAGATCCCGGACGAGCCCGCGGACGCGCGGCGAGCCGCTCCGGCGGGCCGGGGAGGCGGGAGCCGGGACCGTGGCCGATGCGGGCGCCGGTGCGTCCGCAGGCTCGTCGGCGACCGGCTCCGCCCGATGGCGGGAGGGCGGATGCGCCGGGGCCTTGGCCTTGCGGCCGTCGATGCGGATCAGCGGGGCGCCGGCGACGTCCTCCACCCCGTGCCAGAGGTCCGCCCGGGTCTCCAGCCAGCCGAGCAGTTCCCCGCGTACCTCCTCCGGATCGCCCCAGGTGCCGTACAGCTTGGTCCCCGTGATGCAGAGCGGCGTGAGGCCGGCAGTGGCCACCGCGCCCCAGACGGCGGCCGCGACCCCGGGACAGTGCTCGGCCCGGAAGTCGTCGAAGACGACGATGCCCCCGGGTGTGAGGAGCCGTTCGGCGGACCGGATGTCGCCCTGGACGTGCTCGTACAGATGCGAGGCGTCGATGTGGACGAAGCGGCAGCCGGCCGGGCGGACGTGTGAGGTGATGACCGAGGTGGGGGCCTGGACGAGGTGCGGCAGCCGGTCGTGGAAGGACAGGTAGTTGGCCTCGAAGGCCCGGCGGGTGAGCGTGGCGTAGGAGCGGTCCATCTCGGCGCTGTTGGACGCGTCCGGCGCCGGCGAGTCCCAGAGGTCGCAGACCGTGAACTCCTCGCCGGGCCGCAGATAGGAGCCCATGAAGATCGCGCTCTTGCCCAGGTAGGCGCCGAGCTCCAGCAGGTCGCCCGTTTGCTCGCGGTCCTGCTGGTGCGTCAGGAACCAGTCGAAGAGCAGCTGGTCGACCGGCCGAAACCACCCCTTCACGTCGTCGAGCCGGGTGGGCCGGGGCAGCTCGTCCCCGGCGGGCGTCGTGGGCCGGTCGGGGAACTGCACCTGTGCGCTCGTCTGCGACATGAGTGTCTTCTCTCTCGGAACGACGAAGGCTGCCACCCCGGTCCTAGTCCCCGAAGGTGTCGGGGTGTTTGCCGGCAGATGTGGAGCGGGTGGGGCGCGGATGTGGTGCGGACGGCCCGCGCGAGAGGACCCGCACACCTGGCCGATGCGGCGACCGTGTGTGCGGGCCCGGTGCGGGAGATCCCGGTGCGCACCCTTTGCGCTGTGCGCTCGCGGTCACTTCACCGCGCCCGCCATCACCCCCGAGACGAACTGGCGCTGGAAGGCGAAGAACACCGCGAGCGGGATGAGCATCGACACGAACGCCCCAGGCGCCAGGACGTCGATGTTGTTGCCGAACTGCCGTACCTGCTGCTGGAGCGCCACCGTGATCGGCGGCGACTCGGAGTCGGCGAAGATCAGCGCGACCAGCATGTCGTTCCACACCCAGAGGAACTGGAAGATGCCCAGCGAGGCGATCGCCGGCCCGCCGAGCGGCAGGACGACGCGGGTGAACAGCCGGACCTCACCGGCACCGTCCAGCCGCGCCGCCTCCAGCAACTCCCTCGGGATCTCCGCGAAGAAGTTCCTCAGCAGGAAGATCGCGAACGGCAGTCCGAAGGCGACGTGGAAGAGCACGACGCCCGTCGTGGTCTCGAAGATGCCGATCGTGCCGAACAGTTTCGACACGGGTACGAGCGCCACCTGCACGGGTACGACGAGCAGCCCGACCACGGCCAGGAACCACCAGTCGCGGCCCGGGAACTCCATCCAGGCGAAGGCGTATCCGGCGAGCGACCCGATCACCACCACCAGAACCGTCGCGGGCACGGTGATCATGACCGTGGAGAGCAGCGAGTCGGTGACGGTCTCGTTCTGCAGCAGCCGCTCGTAGTTCTCGGTGGTGAGCTGCGCCGGTGCCGTGAACACCTCCCACCAGCCGCTCGCGCTGATGTCGGCCGGTGAGCGCAGCGAGGAGAGCAGCAGCCCCACCGTCGGCATCAGCCAGAACAGGCCCACCAGGACGAGGAACACCCGCATCACCCCGCCGCCCGTGCGGGCGGCGATCCGGGAGGCGAGCGACGGCCTCGCCCTGACGGGGCCGTGTTCGGTCACGGATCCGGCTCCGCTGGCGGCGGCTTCGCTCACGGATCCGGCTTCGCTCACGGCGCCGGCCCGCGGGTCGGGGCCGGCCGGACCTGCGCGGCCGGCGGTGCTGTCGGGGCCGTTGGCGCTGTCGGTGCTCATCGGCGCGTCTCCCTTCGCATCCGCCGGATGTTGAAGGCCATCACCGGGATCACCAGCAGCAGGAGCAGTACGGCGATGGCGCTGCCGACGCCCAGGTGCGCGTCCGTGCCGAACGACGAGCGGTACAGCTGGAGCGCCAGTACGTTGGCGTCGTCCTGCGCCGAGCCCGGCGCGATGATGAACACCAGGTCGAAGATCTTCAGCACGTTGATCATCAGGGTGACGAGCACGACGGCCAGGACCGGTGCGAGCAGCGGCACGGTCACCCTCCGGAAGACCTGCCACTCGTTCGCGCCGTCCACCCGTGCCGCCTCGAGGAGTTCGCGCGGCACGGCCGCCAGTCCCGCCGCGATCAGCACCATGGCGAAGCCCGCCCACATCCAGAGGTAGCTGCCGATGATGGCCGGGGTGACGAGGGACGGGCCCAGCCAGTCGACGCCGTTGTACGGCTCTCGGAAGTTGCTCTCGGGAAGCCGGAGGACGGCGCCGTCGGCCTCCTTCGGCAGCGAGAACGTGCCGTCGGCCGCCGCGGTGGCCTCGGCGACGACCCTGCCGTCCTTGACCGCCTCGATCGCGAGCCCCTTCAGGCCCAGTTCCGCGGCGTCGACGGCGTTCACCGTGCCGCCGCCGCCCCTGGTGAAGTCGAGCCAGGCGGTTCCGGTGATCCGGCCGTCGGTCGAGGGCGGCGCCGATTTCGCGGGCCGGGCGTCGGACGGCATCTTGTCGGCCGGGACCCCGACCAGCGGGAGCAGCACCGGACTGCCCGCGCGGACGGGCCGCTCGGTGACGAACGCCCCGCCGCCCGCCGGCTTCAGTGGATGGGCGGGTGCCGGACGGGCCTTGGGGAAGCCGGCCGACTCGGCGAAGGTGTCGTGCACGCCCACCCAGACCGCGTTGGCGACACCGCGTTCCGGGTCCTGCTCGTACACCAGCCGGAAGATGATGCCCGCGGCCAGCATCGAGATCGCCATCGGCATGAAGACGACCAGCTTGAACGCCGTGCCCCAGCGGACCCGCTCGGTCAGCACCGCGAACATCAGGCCCAGGGCCGTCGCCACGGTCGGCGCCACGACCACCCAGATCGCGTTGTTCTCCACGGCGGTGAGGATGGTGTCGTCGGTGAAGATCTCCACGTAGTTGCCCAGACCGGCGAAGCCGTCGCCGGACCGGTCGAAGAACGACCGGTACACCGAGTACCCGATCGGGTAGACCACGAGCGCGCCGAGGAGCACCAGCGCGGGCAGCAGAAAGCCGGCCGCGACGAGACCCCTGGTGCCGGTCACGCTCCTGCGCACGCCGCCCCCGGCGGTGGAGGGCACCGAGGGGCCCTCCGCTGCTCCGGGGGACGTCTTCGGGGACGTCATCGCGGCGTCAGTTCTTGTACGCCTTGGCCGCGTCGGCCTCCAGCCGCGCCTGCGTGCCGGCGACGTCCTTGGGGTTCTTCAGGAAGTCCTGGAGGGCCTTCCACTCGCCCTTGCCGGGCGTTCCGCCGAAGGACTGCGGCATCTGGTCCGACATGTCGAAGCGGAAGTCGTCGCCCGCGGCGATGAGCGCCTTGGCGATGTCCCGCTGCACGTCGTTCGGGTACGCCGCCACGTCCAGGGACTTGTTCGGCGAGATGAAGCCGCCGGACCCGGCCCAGATCCTGGCCGCGTCGGGTGAGGCGAGGAACGTCAGCAGCGCCTGGGCGCCCTTGGTGTCCTTCAGCGCCACCGCCGCGTCCCCGCCCGTCACCACGGGGGCCCGGTCGCCGACCGCCGGGAACGGGAAGACCTTGGCGTCCGTACCGATCTTCGCGTCGGTCTGCGCGATGTTGACGGTCACGAAGTCGCCCTCGAAAACCATCGCGCCCTTGGGCTGGTCGCCGCCGGTGAAGGTCTGCGTCACAGACTTGGGGAACTCCGTCTGCAGCGCGCCGTTCGCCCCGCCCGCGATCAGCTCCGGCTTGCCGAACAGCTCGCCGAGCGTCGTCAGGGCCTGTGCGACGGACGGGTCCGTCCATTTGATCTCGTGCCTGGCCAGCTGGTCGTACTTCTCCGGACCGGCCTGCGAGAGGTAGACGTTCTCGAACCAGTCGGTGAGCGTCCAGCCGTCCGCACCGCCGACCGAGACCGGGGTGACGCCGGACGCGGAGATGGTCTCCGCCGTCGTCAGGAAGTCCTTCCAGGTCTTCGGCACCGACGCGCCGGCGTTCTCGAAGACCGCGTTGTTGTACCAGATCAGCGACTTGTTGGCGGCCTTGAAGTACACGCCGTACGGAGTGCCGTCGACCGAACCGAGGTCCTGCCAGCCCTTGGCGTAGTTCTTGGCCAGCTCGGCCTTGGCCTCGGGGCCCAGGGGCTTGGCCCACTTCTGGTCGACGGCCTGCTTGACGGCGCCGACCTGGGGCAGCATCGCGACATCCGGCGGACTGCCGCCGGCGATCTTCGTGCCGAGGAAGTTCACGATCGGGTCCTGCGCGGGCACGAAGGTGACCGTCGCGCCGGTGCGTTTCTCGAACTCGTCGAGGACCTTGGTGAAGTTCTCCTGCTCGGGTCCCGTCCAGACCGCAGCCACCTCGATCTTCTGGCCGTCCAGCCTCGGCAGCTCGACGGTCGCCGAGGACTCGGAGCCCGGGGTCGCGTCCGCCGCGCCCCCGTCGCCGTCGCCACCGCAGCCGGCCAGGGTGAGTGCGCCCAGTGCGGCCAGGGCCACCAGGGCGGAGCTGCGAGTCGTCCGAGCCGTACGAGCTTTGCGAGTTGTGCGCATCACTGCCCCGTCTCTCCCGCGCCTGCGAAGGGGCGCAGCTGTGACGCAGGCCACGCCCGATCCGTCCGTGCGCTCAGGTCTACGCCCGGGGGAGGGGCGAGGCAATACCGCCTCCGCCGTCAACTGGGTGATCGTGATCGCCTCGTGACGTGCCGTCAGGGCGGTCGTGGCGGCCCTGCGCCCCGGGCTGCCGCGATCACCGGAGTCAGGGGCGGGCGGGGGTCAGCGGCGGGACCGGCACGGCGTCGACGGAACGCGCGGCACGGTCCAGGGCGCTGGCGAGCAGGGCCAGGTCCGTGGGCCCGTTGCCCAGTTCGCGCACGGGCCTGCGGGCCGGAGGGTCGCCCATCCGCTCCCATGCCAGCTCCACGACGGTGGGCCGCAGGGTCGCCGTGCGAGGGATACGGCCCGTCACCCGGCCGCTCTGGAAGGGCGTCACCCTCCCGTCCGGATGACCGAGTCTGCCGCGCCCCGGTGCCGGGTCCTCCGGACCGGGCGCCACGACCGGCGTGTCCAGAACGACCCTCAGCCGGGTGCTGCGGGCCAGCTCCGTGTCGGCAGTGCGGTCCGGGCGGGCGGACGTCGCGACCAGATGGACGCCGAGGCGCCGGCCGTCCCGGGCCACCGCCTCCAGCGCCCTGACGACGGAGCCCGCAGCGGGGCGGCCCGGACTGCCGAGCGCGGGGGCGACCAGGGCGTCGTAGTCGTCGACGAGGACGACGAGCCTCGGCAGCGGCCCGGGCGCTCCCGCGCCCGCTGCCCCCGCCCTCGTACGGCCGCCGGAAGCCCGGAGTCGGAGCGTGCCGCTGGGCGGCGGGTCCAGGTCGCCGAGGGCGTCCGGCCGGGCGTCGGCCCGGGCCTCCGGGCGGGATTCCGCGGCGCTCGGCGGGCGCTGGCCGACCAGCCGCTCCGAGACCTCGCGGCGCGTGTGCCACTCCTCGAACGCCTCCCGGCCCAGCAGCTCCGCCCGCCGTTTGAGCTCCGCGCCGAGTGCCTGGGCGAATTCACGCATCCGCAGCGGCTCGGAGGCGACCAGATGCTCGGTGACGTGGGGGAGGTCGGTCAGCGCCGCCAGGCCCTCACCGCGCTCGCCCCCCGCCCCGTCCACGAGCAGCAGCCCGAGCCGGTCCGGCCGGCCGCCGGCCGCCAGCGAGGCCGCGATGGCACGGAGCAGTTCCGTACGGCCGCTCCCCGCGGGGCCCTCGATGATCAGGTGCGGGTCTTCCGAGGTGAGGTCGACGGCGACCGGTCCGCCGGGTCCGGCGCCCAGCACGGCCGTGCCGGCGGTGGCCGACGCCCAGCGGGTCATCAACGAGGCGGGGGTGGCCCGGGCGAGGCCCAACTCGTCCAGCAGCCGCGCCGACCGCGGCAGCGGGGCCGCCACCGCCCGGCCGTGCGCCGGGGCGTCCCCGTCGGCCCGCAGCGGTGCCAGCGCGCGGCCGAACCGCTCGGCCCACGCCGCCGACACCGCGTCCACCGCCGCCACCGTGCCATGGCCCGCCGGGTGTCCCGCGGCCGTACGCAGCAGGCGCAGCGCCGTCGCCACGTCTCCGCTGAGCAGTCCGGCGGCGCCGCACTCCCGGAAGGCCGGCGACGCCGCGCAGGCCTCCTCGTACGTCGCCGCCACCGGGGACAGCGGCGAGGCGGGCGGGGTCTCGGCGAGGCAGACGAGATGGATGCCGGCGGCCGCGCCGCCCCCGGCGAGGCGTGCCGTCGTCTCGCGCAGCGCGGCGGAACCGGGGTCTCCGTCGAGCACGACGAGCGTGCGCGGTCCCGTGTGGCGCGCGGCTGCCTGTTCGACGGCGGCGCGGTCCGCGCTCGGCCAGCCGGAACCGAGCGGCCCTTCGTCCAGCCGCCGGGTCAGCTCGGCGGTCCTGGCGGTGGCCTGGTCGCGGTCGTAGGCGAGGAGCAGCCTGCAGTCCTGCCCGTGGCCGGGCCGCACGTGCGGCAGCCAGCCCAGCCAGCTCCAGGCCTCCTTGCGCTCCTCCAGCGGTCTGGCGCGGTCGGTGCTGATCAGCACGATCTCCAGGTCCGCCGGCGAGTGGAGCGCGGCGGCCTGGGCGACGACGGAACGGGCCAGCCCCATGAGCCGGGCCCGCGGGCCGGCGAGCCCGAGGGACCCCGCCTCGCGCAGGCCGACGGTGACGGGCACGGCGGGGGTGTCCGCGCGGTCGGCAGTGCCGAGGCGGACGACGAGGGACTCGGGATGGCCGGCGTCGCGCTCCCACAGCCGAGGTCCGGGACCGAGGGCGGTGAGCAGCACGGCGGCGGGATCGGGCCAGGTGTCGGCGGTCGACTCGGCGATGGCGGGCACGCTCTCGCCGCCTGCCTCCGGGGCGCCGGACTCCTCCCGGCCCCCGGCGAGCCGCCGGGCCCAGGCGCCTATGCCGCGCCTTCGCCTGCCGCGCCCGCCCTCCGGGCCGCTCACGGCGGACCCGAAGCCGTCCGCCACTCCCGTGCCGTGGGTGGTGGCGCCGTCCACGGCGGGCGTACGGGCGGGGGCGCCGGCGCCCGGCGGGCGCACGCCGAGCCGGGCTTCGTCGGACGCGTGATCCCGGGCGTGCGGCACGCCGCCCGCGCCCCGGGCGCCCTGCCCCGGGCCGGTGCCGGACCCGGCGCCGTGCGGAACGTCTGCCGCCGGACCCGCGCCACGGGCACCGGCGCCGCGTCCCGCCGGGTCCCCGTCGCGGCCTCCGCCGTGTCCCGCCGGGGCAAGGCCGTGCCCGCCGTGTCTCCCGGGGTCCGCGCCGGGACTCGCGCCGTACGGGCTGCCGGCCGCGGCGCCGGGGTGGCCGGGGGCCGGGCGGCCCGGCGTGTCCCGGGTGTACCCGTCGCCGGCACCGGCGCCGCGCCCGGCGGCCCCGGGCGCGTCCGGGCCCGGTCGGCCGGGGTGGGCGATGCCGCTTCCGTACGCGGTGGGGGAGGCGCCCGGGAGGCCGGTCCGTGCGGCCCCGTCCGCGCCCGGTCCGTCCGGGTGCGCTCCGGCGCGGTCGCCCGGTCCTCCGGTCGTGGAGCCCGGACCGCGCCCGTCCGCCCGTCCGTGGAAGGGGACGTCGCCGTCCGGTGACGGGGCCGGTGACGGGGCCGCACCGCGAGCCGCCGGCCGCTGCCCGTCCGCCTCGCGCTCGCGGGCCCAGGACGGGACCCGGTCCGCGCGGTCGCCGGCGGGTGCGGGATCCGGCGCGGGGCGGCGCACCCGCAGATGGCCCTCGCCGTCCGGCGCGGTCACCGGACCCACCCCGTGGGCCGCAGAACCGGAAGCCGGCGGGCCGGAAGAACCGGAACCCGCAGCCGCCGGGGAAGCCGCCAGCCGGAGCGTGGACTCGCCGATGCGCAGCAGCGCGCCCGGGCCCAGCCGGACCGCCTGCCGTCCGACCTCCGCGCCGTCCAGCGTGGTGCCGTTCGTGGAGCCGAGGTCCGCGATGGTGACGCCGCCGTCCTCCGCGACCGTGACCTCGCAGTGCAGCCGCGAGACGTCCGGGTCGTCGAGCGGTACGTCGGCCTCCGCCGCGCGCCCGATCCGGATGCGGCCCTCGTGCAGCAGATGGACCCCGCCCGCGTCCGGGCCCGCGATCACGTGGAGCTGCGTCCGCGCCGCCGCGCCCTCGTGGTCGCCCGCCTCGTCCTCGGCGGGCGTCTGGAGCGACAGCACCGCCCCGTCGACGAGCGGCGGCTCGCCGAGCGCGCACCGCTGGGCGTCGAGCCGCTCCCGGCCCGCGTAGAGCACGACCGTCCCCGACGGCGGCGCCTCCGCCCCCGAGGCGGCCGCGGCCAGTGCCGAGGCGACCGCCGCCAGCGCGGTACCCGCCGGGGCCGTGACGAGCACGTCGCACGCGCGTGCGGCGCCCTGTGAGGACTGGCCGCTGCGCGGCGCGAGGACGGTCAGCCGGATCTGCATCGCCGTCAGCGGTCCCTTCTGCGCGGGGTGCCCGGCAGGGGAGCCGCCCTGTGATTCCCCCCACCCGGCAGGTCGGCACGGCCGGAGGGCTCTCCCGACCCCACGGCTCCGTGCTGGGGGCATCCTCGCATCCGCCACCGACACCGCGCCCGGGGCCCACCCGCAAGTGATCTTGATTGGTCGGCTCTGGGCCCAAAAGTGCCTGCTTGGGATCGCCTCTGCCGCCCACCGGGGTGCCGTTCGGCAACCAACGGGGCGTTCCGGACGTCTTAACCGCCGATCCGCTGATCACTCCGGTGACCCGATCGGCGGCACTACAGTGGGTCGGACACCCGGACGGAGCCAACCATGGACCGGGGAAGCGGAACCATGAGGAACGACGTTCCACCGACGATCAGCAGGGAGTGACGTGCGGCCGGTAGGGAGCAAGTACCTGCTCGAGGAGCCGCTCGGCCGCGGCGCCACGGGCACCGTCTGGCGAGCCCGCCAGCGTGAGACCGCGGGCGCCGAGGCGGCCGTGCCCGGCCAGCCCGGCGAGACCGTCGCGATCAAGGTCCTCAAGGAGGAGCTCGCGAACGACGCGGACGTCGTGATGCGCTTCCTGCGCGAGCGGTCCGTCCTGCTCCGGCTGACGCACCCGAACATCGTGCGCACCCGCGACCTGGTCGTCGAGGGCGACGTCCTGGCCCTGGTCATGGACCTCGTCGACGGCCCGGACCTGCACCGCTACATCCGTGACAACGGGCCGTTCAGCCCGGTCGCGGCCGCTCTGCTCACGGCGCAGATCGCGGACGCGCTCGCCTCCAGCCACGACGACGGCGTGGTCCACCGCGACCTCAAGCCCGCCAACGTGCTGCTCGCGGAGCGCAACGGCGAGATGCACCCGATGCTCACCGACTTCGGCATCGCCCGCCTCGCGGACTCCCCGGGCCTGACCCGTACGCACGAGTTCGTGGGCACGCCCGCGTACGTCGCGCCCGAGTCCGCCGAGGGCCGCCCGCAGACGTCCGCGGTGGACGTCTACGGCGCCGGCATCATGCTGTACGAGCTGGTCACCGGCCGTCCGCCGTTCGCCGGCGGCACGGCGCTCGAAGTGCTCCACCGCCATCTCAGCGAGGAGCCCCGGCGGCCGTCCACCGTCCCCGGCCCGCTGTGGACGGTCATCGAGCGCTGTCTGCGCAAGGAGCCGGGGGAGCGGCCGAGCGCCGAGAACCTGGCCCGTGGCCTGCGGGCCGTCGCCGCCGGCATCGGAGTGCACTCCACGCCCGCGCAGATCGAGGCGGCGGAGGGCGTGGGCGCCCTGCTGGCGCCCGACCCGTCGCCGGCCACCGTCCCCGGCATGCCGGGCGCGGCCGACCCCACCCAGGTGCTGCCGAGCAACGCCGCCTCCTACAACCAGGGCGGCGACGGCTCGTACGACCCGAACGCCGCGACCAGCGTGTTCCCGCAGTCCGGCCCCGCCGGTGCCGCGGATCCGACCAGCGTGCTGCCGCGCGGCGCGGCGGGGGACCCGACGGCGATGATGCCGCCCGTGCCCCCGCGCCCCGACGGCCCGCCGCAGTCCGACGGACCGCACCCCTGGCAGTCCCAGCTGCAGGCGGCACGGGACCGCAACGAGCAGACCCAGGTCCAGTACCTCGACCCGAGCCAGGACCCCCTGCGCCGCCGTCCGCAGCGCCGCCCGGCGCCGCAGCCGCAGCCCTACCAGCAGCCGTACCAGCAGCAGGGCCGCCGCCCACAGCAGCAGCCGCAGCCCTACGCCCCGCAGCAGCAGTACGCCCCGCAGCCCCAGCGCCGGAACGCGCCGCCGCAGCAGCCGCCGCCCCGGCAGCAGCCGGCCCAGCGTCCGCCGCGCGAGCCGCGCCCGCCCCGGCAGCGGAGCTCCAGCCCGATGCGCATCCCGGGCCTCGGTTGCCTCAAGGGCTGCCTGTTCACGCTGGTCCTGTTCTTCGTGGCGGGCTGGCTGATCTGGGAGCTGACGCCGCTCCAGGACTGGATCGCCCAGGGCAAGAGCTACTGGCAGGCCATCGGCGACGCGGTGTCGAGCGTGACGGACTGGATCTCGGAGCTCGGCGGCAGCACGCCCGACCCCGGAACCGGGACCGGAACGGGCGCCGGCGCCGGCCAGTAGCGCCCCGGCACACGATCACTCTGTCGTTATGTCGACTTCTGCGGGGGAAAAAGCCCCGCAGAAGTGACGGTTGGCGCCATCCTGGGCACGAGGCACCCCGACAGCCGCGTACTTTGATGGGCAACGCCAGCCGCTGAGGGAGCAGTCTTGGCACGGAATATCGGCAGCCGGTACACGGCCCATCAGATTCTCGGCCGGGGCAGTGCGGGCACGGTGTGGCTCGGCGAAGGGCCCGAGGGCCCCGTCGCCGTCAAGCTGTTGCGCGAGGACCTCGCCTCGGACCAGGAACTGGTCGGGCGCTTCGTCCAGGAGCGCACGGCCCTCCTCGGACTCGACCACCCCCGCGTCGTCGGAGTGCGCGACCTCGTCGTGGACGGCAACGACCTGGCCCTCGTGATGGACCTCGTCCGCGGTACCGACCTGCGGACCAGGCTCGACCGAGAGCGCCGGCTCGCCCCCGCGGCCGCCGTCGCGATCGTCGCGGACGTCGCCGAGGGCCTGGCCGCGGCCCACGCGGCCGGTGTCGTCCACCGTGACGTCAAGCCGGAGAACATCCTGCTGGACATGGAGGGTCCCCTCGGCCCCGGCGGCGCACACCCCGCACTGCTCACCGACTTCGGCGTCGCCAAGCTGATCGACACTCCGCGCCGCACCAAGGCCACGAAGATCATCGGTACGCCGGACTACCTGGCCCCGGAGATCGTCGAGGGTCTTCCGCCGCGCGCCGCCGTGGACATCTACGCCCTCGCGACCGTGCTGTACGAGCTGCTCGCCGGCTTCACCCCGTTCGGCGGCGGGCACCCCGGGGCCGTACTGCGCCGCCACGTGACGGAGACCGTCGTCCCGCTCCCCGGCATCCCCGACGAGCTGTGGCAGCTGATCGTCCAGTGCCTGGCCAAGGCGCCCGCCTCCCGGCTGCGCGCCTCCGAGCTGGCGGCGCGGCTGCACGACCTGCTGCCGCTGCTGGCGGGGATGCCCCCGCTGGACGTGGACGAGCCGGACGCCGAACCCGCGGAGGCGTACGAGGAGCCCGAGTACGCGGCGCGGCCGGCGGAACCGCGCCGCCGCGGGGCCGTCCCGCTGGTCCGCGGCTCGGCCACGGACTCCAACCGCGACACCCACACCTCCATGCGGGTCCCCGGCCCGGACGAGCTGGCGGGCGGCGCCCGCGGTACGGCCCGCGCCCCGCGCACACCCGGCCAGCGCCGTCCCGGCTCGGCCCGGCACAAGGCGGAGGCGGTGCGCAGACGCCGGATCACACTGGGCGTCGCGGCCCTGGTGCTGGCCGTGGCGGCCGGTGTCGGCGGCTGGCTCGCGACGAGCGGGGACGACAGCTCTGCACCCCCCGAGGACTCGAAGCAGTCGGCCCCGGCCCAGCCCTAGCCCCCTCAGGACGGCCGGACGTCCACAGGCGCGGCGGGCGTGTCGCGCGATGCCGTTACTCTTGGACGCGTGGCAGTCGTCGATGTATCCGAAGAGCTGAAGTCCCTCTCCTCGACCATGGGGTCGATCGAGGCCGTCCTGGACCTCGACAGGCTGAGGGCAGACATCGCCGTGCTCGAGGAGCAGGCGGCGGCGCCGTCGCTCTGGGACGACCCCGAGGCGGCGCAGAAGATCACCAGCAAGCTCTCGCACCTGCAGGCCGAGGTCCGCAAGGCGGAGGCGCTCCGCGGGCGGATCGACGACCTCGAGGTGCTCTTCGAGCTCGCCGAGGCCGAGGACGACCCGGACACCCGGGCGGAGGCCGAGGCCGAGCTGGAGGCCGTCCGCAAGGCGCTGGACGAGATGGAGGTCCGCACGCTCCTGTCCGGCGAGTACGACGAGCGCGAGGCGCTGGTCAACATCAGGGCCGAGGCCGGTGGCGTGGACGCCGCCGACTTCGCCGAGCAGCTCCAGCGCATGTACATGCGCTGGGCCGAGCGCCACGGCTACGGCACGGAGGTCTACGAGACCTCGTACGCGGAGGAGGCCGGCATCAAGTCGACCACCTTCGTCGTGAAGGCGCCGTACGCCTACGGCACGCTGTCGGTCGAGCAGGGCACGCACCGCCTGGTCCGCATCTCCCCGTTCGACAACCAGGGCCGCCGCCAGACGTCCTTCGCGGGCGTCGAGGTCCTTCCCGTCGTCGAGCAGTCGGACCACGTCGAGATCGACGAGTCCGAGCTGCGCGTCGACGTCTACCGCGCCTCCGGTCCCGGCGGCCAGGGCGTCAACACGACCGACTCCGCGGTCCGCATCACCCACATCCCGACCGGCATCGTGGTCTCCTGCCAGAACGAGCGCTCCCAGATCCAGAACAAGGCGAGCGCGATGAACGTCCTCCAGGCGAAGCTCCTCGAGCGCCGCCGCCAGGAGGAGCAGGCCAAGATGGACGCCCTCAAGGGCGACGGCGGCAACTCCTGGGGCAACCAGATGCGGTCGTACGTCCTCCACCCGTACCAGATGGTCAAGGACCTGCGGACGGAGTTCGAGGTCGGCAACCCGCAGTCGGTGCTCGACGGCGAGATCGACGGCTTCCTGGAGGCGGGCATCCGCTGGCGGAAGCAGCAGGAGAAGTAACCACTCGGTAGTTCCGTGACGGCGCCGCGCCCCGAAGGGCGCGGCGCCGTCACGCATGCCCGGATCCTGAGCCGGAGCAGGTGTCCCCTCCCACCCGGTTCTGATCACGGACCGATACCAAGTCCGCTACGCTCGGTAGCGGCAGCCCCGCAACGGCGGCCGCGTACCGGGGGAGTTGGGCATGGCGATCGAGGACAACCCGCAGTCCCGTGAGACGTACGGGCTGGAGCTCAGGCGGCGCCGGGAGGCCGCCGGTCTCACTCAGGAGGAGCTGAGCCGGCGCGTGGTCATGTCGCGGACCCACATCGCGCACATCGAGGCGGGCAGGCGCAGACCGGACGTGGAGGACGCGCGACGGCTGGACGGCGTGCTGGACAGCGGCGGGTTCTTCGAGCGGTTCCTGCCGTCGCTGAAGGAGGGCAAGGTCGCGGAGCACTTCGCGGAGGCGCTGGAGCTGGAGCGCCGGGCGAAGGTGATCCGGGAGTACGCGCCGAAGCTGGTCCCGGGCGTCCTTCAGACGGCCGCGTACGCCCGGGAGGTCCTCGGCTCCGGTTTCCCGGCCAAGACGGCAGAGGAGCGCGACCGGCTGCTCGCGACACGTCTTGAACGCTCCGGCATCCTGGCCGACTTCCACGCTCCGGTGTTCTGGGCACTGCTCGACGAGGCGGTGCTACGTCGTCCCATCGGCGGTCCGGAGGCCATGTGCGAACAGCTCAGGCACATCGCGGACTTGGGCGAGAGCCATCGGATCCGCGTGCATGTACTCCCCTTCTCGGCCGGCTTCCACGCCTTGGTGGAGGGCTTCGTCTCGCTCATGTGGTTCGAGGACCTGCCGCCGGTCGCGTATGTGGAGGGGCTGAAGACGGGCCGCGTGCTTGAAGTCCCTTCCGCGGTGCGCGATTGCCAGGTCGCATACGATCACGCCCTGGGAGACGCGCTCTCGCATCGCGAATCCCTGGCTCTGATCAGGTCCGTTGCGGAGGAGTACGAGCATGCGCAGCAGTGAGCACATCGTCCCCGATACCGCCCCCGTCTGGCGCAAGTCCAGCTACAGCGGCGGCAGCAGCGGCGACTGCCTGGAAGTCGGTGAGTCCGGCGCCGCCCGCGTCCCGGTCAGGGACAGCAAGAACCCCCATGGCCCCGCCCTCGTCTTCGGCCCCTCGGCCTGGACGGCCTTCGTCGGTGCCCTCAAAGCGCACTCGCTCGAACGATCCTGAACTCGGCGCCCGTAGCCGCGATTCGCTGCCGGGAAGCGAAAAGCACCAGGTCGGCTCGCTTTGTCGACAAGGGAACTGCCGTCGATCAGGCGGCAGTTCCGTTCTTACGTCACAGTTATGTGCTCCCGGCTTGGGCAACTGGCCTTATTTCGGGCATCGCACGCGCAATGAAACTTGACGCGTCCGCGGAAAGTGGGAAGGCTGGCGCGCGGCATGCGTACATGTGGGACGGGTGTGAGCGGGGAAGCGGAAGCGCAGCCCCGAGCGGTCGCCGCCCCTGACGCTGCCCTACAAACGAATGAGCTACTGGGGGTAGCAGCAGATGACCAAGAAGACGCGTGTCCGCGTCGCGCGGATAGCCGCCGGCGCGGTGATCGCCGCCGGGGCTTCCCTGACCGCCGCGGGCGCAGCCCAGGCCGTCGGCATCGATGTCGGCGTCGGTGGCCTGAGCGCCAGCGCTGAGGTCGACAAGAACGGTGTCGACATCGGCCTCGGTATTCGTGACGGCGAGACCACCGGCGACACGAGCCTCGGTCAGACGACCGGCTCCACGACCGGTGACCCGGCCACCACAGGTTCGACGACCGGTGACCCGGCGACGACCGGTTCCACCACGGGTGACCCGGCCACCACGGGTTCCACCACCGGCGACCCGGCGACGACCGGTTCCACCACGGGTGACCCGGCCACCACGGGTTCCACCACCGGCGACCCGGCGACGACCGGTTCCACCACGGGTGACCCGGCCACCACGGGTTCGACGACCGGCGACCCGGCGACGACCGGTTCCACCACGGGTGACCCGGCCACCACGGGTTCGACGACCGGTGACCCGGCGACGACCGGTTCCACCACTGGTGACCCGGCCAACTCGGGCGGCAACGGCAACTCCGGCGGTAACGGCAACTCGGGTGGCAACGGCAACTCGGGCGGCAATGGCAACAACGGCGGCAACGGCAACTCCGGTGGCAACGCCACCGGCGGTGACCAGGGCGGCTCCACCGGCGGCTCCTCCACCACCGGCGGCTCCTCCACCACCGGCGGTTCCGCCGCGACCGGTGGCGGCGACGGCGGCTCCGACGGCTGCACCGTGAACGTCGAGGGTGCCGAGTGCGCCGACAACACCGACACCGACTCCGCCGGCTCGCAGCCGGTCGAGCAGGGCAAGGCCAAGGAGGAGCTGGCCGAGACCGGCGCCGCCGAGACCACGTTCCTGCTGGTCGGTGCCGCGACGATGATCGCCGGTGGCATCGGCTTCCGTATGCTGCCCCGCCTCGTCAGCGGCCGTACCGCTGCCTGACCGCCCTGTCCCGTCCGATCCGCCTGATCGGATGTGACCCGCGGTAGCGGTCCGTCACAGCAAGCAACAGGGGCCCGGAGAGCCGTGAAGCTCTCCGGGCCCCTGTGCGTTCCCGTGCGATCCCGTGGGGTTTCGGGCGCCTGTGTCCGGCTCCGGCCGGCCCGTCAGGCGGTCTGGTGCGCCAGGAGTGCCAGCGCGGCCACGAGGACCACCAGCAGCGCCAGCAGCGCCGCGGGGTTCAGGCCCGCGAAGGGGCCCTCCTGCTGCAGGCGCTCGCGGTTGGCCCGGCAGACGGGGCAGCGGCCCTCCGCGACGGGCGCGGCGCAGTTGGCGCACACCAGTCGGTCGTAGGTCATGCGCTCTCCTCCTCCCGCGCGGCGGAGCCGCCCGCGGAGATCCTTCTCTCGGCGTTCCTCGGTGGTTCTCCGCGTGTCTCTCCGCGCAACGCTCCGGGAACCGCATCCGTTCCCGGTACCACTGTGCCAGCTCGCGAGCGATTCGGCGCGCCCCGTCGGGTTACACCCGTTCCGGGAGGCTGGAGAGAGGGGCAAGAGAGGGGTATCAATCCGACAAATCGCGCAACTCCGGGCGGTGACTGCACGCGCCATCCTCGTTCGCGTATGGTCACGCACACATACTCCCGGCCGACCGTGGTGCACTCGTGATCCGATTCGACAACGTCTCCAAGAGCTATCCCAAGCAGAACCGTCCAGCCCTGCGCGACGTCTCCCTGGAGATCGAGAAGGGGGAGTTCGTCTTCCTCGTGGGCTCGTCCGGTTCCGGCAAGTCGACCTTCCTGCGGCTGATCCTCCGCGAGGAGCGCACCAGCCACGGCCAGGTGCACGTCCTCGGCAAGGACCTGGCGCGCCTGTCCAACTGGAAGGTGCCGCACATGCGCCGGCAGCTCGGCACCGTCTTCCAGGACTTCCGTCTGCTGCCGAACAAGACCGTCGCCGAGAACGTGGCCTTCGCGCAGGAGGTCATCGGCAAGCCCCGCGGCGAGATCCGCAAGGCTGTTCCCCAGGTCCTCGACCTCGTCGGCCTCGGCGGCAAGGAGGACCGGATGCCCGGCGAGCTCTCCGGTGGTGAGCAGCAGCGCGTGGCGATCGCCCGCGCCTTCGTCAACCGCCCCATGCTGCTGATCGCGGACGAGCCGACCGGAAACCTCGACCCCCAGACCTCCGTCGGCATCATGAAGCTGCTGGACCGGATCAACAGGACCGGCACCACAGTGGTGATGGCGACCCACGACCAGAACATCGTCGACCAGATGCGCAAGCGCGTCATCGAGCTCGAACAGGGCCGGCTCGTACGCGACCAGGCGCGCGGTGTCTACGGCTACCAGCACTGAGCCGGCACTGAGCAGGTAGAGGAAAGGCTGAAACACTCGCCATGCGCGCCCAGTTCGTACTGTCGGAGATCGGCGTCGGTCTCCGCCGCAATCTGACGATGACCTTCGCGGTGATCGTCTCCGTGGCCCTGTCGCTCGCCCTCTTCGGTGGCGCCCTGCTCATGCGTGAACAGGTCAGCACCATGAAGGACTTCTGGTACGACAAGGTCAACGTCTCCATCTACCTCTGCAACAAGAACGACGCGGAGACGGACGAGAAGTGCTCGAAGGGTGCCGTCACCGCCGAGCAGCGTGACCAGATCAAATCCGACCTCGAAGACATGAACATCGTCGAGAAGGTCCACCACGAGTCCGCGGACGAGGCCTACAAGCACTACCGCGAGCAGTACAGCGACACCGCCATCGCCACGGTCATCACGCCCGACCAGATGCAGGAGTCGTTCCGGGTCAAGTTGAAGGACCCGGAGAAGTACAAGGTGGTGGCGACCGCCTTCGCCGGCCGGGACGGGGTCCAGTCCATCCAGGACCAGCGCGGCATCCTGGAGAACCTCTTCAACATGATGCGGGGCATGAACGTCGCCGCCCTCTTCATCATGGGGCTGATGCTCGTCATCGCGCTGATGCTGATCGTCAACACCGTGCGGGTGTCCGCGTTCAGCCGTCGGCGTGAGACGGGGATCATGCGGCTCGTCGGGGCGTCCAGCTTCTACATCCAGATGCCGTTCATCATGGAGGCCGCATTCGCCGGTCTGCTGGGCGGTCTGGTCGCCTGTGTGATGCTGCTGGTGGGCCGGTACTTCCTCATCGACGGCGGTCTGGCGCTCTCCGAGAAGATGCCGCTGGTCAACTTCATCGGCTGGGACGCCGTGATAGCGGTACTCCCGCTCGTCCTCGTGATCGGGCTGCTGATGCCCTCCATGGCCGCTTTCATCGCGTTGCGCAAGTACCTGAAGGTGTGACGAGCGCCCCGGGCGCCGTACGGGTCAACGACCCTACGGCGCCCTTCGCTTGTCCTAGAGTGGGCGCCATGTTGGGCCCCGAATCACCCAAGGTGCCCCGTGGCCTGCGCCACGGGGCGGTCCTGACGCTGGTGTTCGCGGGCGCCCTCGTCACCGGTTCCACGACGGGCCTGCTGCCCAGCGGCGAGGGCGAACCGCCCGAGCCCCGCGTGCGGGCCGCCGCCGCCACGGTCGACCGCGACGAGATCGCACGGGCCGCCGCCGAGGCCGCCGCGGACGGCAAATCCGGCGCCAAGGCCGCCGAAGAGGTCGTGAGCCGCAGCGGGGACCGCTGGGGCGCCGTGTACGACAAGGGCGAGTACGAGGAGTTCGCGCGTGCCCTCGACGGTTCGTACACCGGGGTCGGCCTGTGGGCCAGGCGCGGGGCCGACGGCCGGGTCGAGGTCGCCCGCCTCCAGCGCGGCGGTCCCGCCGAGAGGGCCGGTATCCGCGTCGGCGACCAGCTGCGCACGGTCGACGGCGCCCGTATAGACGGGCGCCCCGTCAGCGAGGTCGTCCGGCTGCTGCGTGGTGACGGCAAGAGCGCCGGGGCCGGCTCGTCCGTCGTGCTGGGCCTCCAGCGCGGCGACCACGCCTGGAGCCGGACGCTGCAGCGGGCCCGGCTCGCCACCGAGGCGGTCACCGTGCGGAGGCTCGAGGGCAAGGCCGTGTTGATCAAGGTGGCGGCCTTCACCCGGGGCGCGGGCGAGCAGGTGCGGCAGGCGGTCGAGTCCGCGCCCGAGGGCGCCGGAGTCCTGCTGGACCTGCGGGGCAACAGCGGCGGCCTGGTTTCCGAGGCCGTGTCGGCGGCGTCCGCGTTCCTCGACGGTGGGCTGGTCGCCACGTACGACGTGCGCGGTGAGCAGAAGGCTCTCTACGCCAAGCCTGGCGGGGACACCGCGCGGCCGGTCGTGGCCCTGGTGGACGGCGGGACGATGAGCGCGGCGGAGCTGGTCACGGGCGCCCTCAAGGACCGGGGCCGTGCCGTTACCGTCGGTACCCGCACCTTCGGCAAGGGGTCGGTGCAGATGCCCGAGCGGCTGCCCGACGGGTCCGTCGCGGAGCTCACCGTCGGCCACTACCGCACTCCGTCCGGTCACGATGTCGACGGCCGGGGCATCACCCCGGACCTCGCCGTGAGCGAGCGGGCCGAGGAGCGGGCGCAGACGGTATTGAGTGGCCTCGGGGCGGGGTCGTAGTGCGAAAATGACCGCACTATGGCTAAGGAAAAAGGGCGCAAGCTGATCGCGCAGAACAAGAAGGCGCGGCACGACTACCACATCCTCGACACCTACGAGTGCGGTCTCGTGCTGACGGGTACCGAGGTGAAGTCGCTGCGTCAGGGGCGGGCCTCGCTGGCGGACGGGTTCGTCCAGATCGACGACCACGAGGCGTGGCTGCACAACGTCCACGTGCCGGAGTACAGCCAGGGCACCTGGACCAACCACAGCGCCCGGCGGAAGCGGAAGCTGCTGCTGCACCGGGTGGAGATCGACAAGCTGGAGTCGAAGTCCCAGGAGACGGGTCACACGATCGTGCCGCTCGCCCTGTACTTCAAGGACGGCCGGGCCAAGGTCGAGATCGCCCTCGCGAGGGGCAAGAAGGAGTACGACAAGCGGCAGACCCTGCGGGAGAAGCAGGACCGCCGTGAGGCCGACCGTGCCATGTCCGCGGCGCGCCGGCGGCAGCGGGCCTGAGCCGGACGCGCGGAATACGCTGGCACGGTCGTGCGTTGGTCACGTACGATGGCTCCTGCCCTCCCCGAGGGGGCAGGTTTGAAAAATCAACATGGGGATGATCGGTTTCGACAGCGGCTGTCGAAGCAGGGGAAGCGTGTCGAGGAAGCGGCAATGATCTCGTAAACCATATGTCGCAACCAATAATCGCCAACACCAAGCGCGATTCCTTCGCCCTCGCTGCCTAAGTAGCGACTTGCGAAGTGTCAGCCCGGGGCTGTTCCCGACCCGGATCCTGGCATCAGCTAGGGGACTAAACCTCTAGACCCGGTCACGGGGTCTGGAGGGAAATCAAACAGTGACTGAGCCCGTCGGAGACTTGTCCGCGTGATCTCCGGGGCCGAGAAAATCGCAGCGGACTGCACACGGAGAAGCCCTGATTCCGCACCGTTGGACGCGGGTTCGATTCCCGCCATCTCCACCAGTGGACGATCTGGGGGCACCGCCCCCAGGCACCGCACCCCATGTGGGCGAGGCCCGGCTGTCATGACAGCCGGGCCTTCGTCGTACGTGCCGGCAGCAGCGACAGCGCCAGTGCCAGGGCCGCCGCCGTGACCGGGATCGCGTAGCCGTGGGAGGCGCCGGCGTGCTCCACCGTCCAGCCGCCCGCCGCCGAACCGGCGGCGATGCCGCCGAGCAGCGCCGTCACGGCCAGGGTCATGCCCTCGTTCAGCTGCCCCTCCGGGGTGAGGCGCTGGATCTCGGTCATGCCGGTCACCATCGTGGGTGCCGTCGCCATCCCGGCGAGCAGAAGCCCACCCGCGACGGCGAGCAGGGAGCCCGTGCCCGCCGCGGCGAGCAGCGGCAGGGCCATGAGGACCGTCATCGCGGCCAGGCAGGTCCGCAGCCGGGCGGTACGGCGGGCCCGGCCGTACGCCAGGCCCGCGAGACAGGAGCCGGCGGCCTGGAGGGCCAGCACCGCACCCGCCGCCGGGCCGTCCGCGAAAGCGAGCGTGACGACCTCCATCGCACCGAAGACGGCTCCCGTGGCGAGGAAGACGGCGAGCATCGGGACCATGCCGGGCGTGCGCAGCGGGGAGCGGCGCCCCGCGGTCCCGCCGGAGACCGGCGGTTCGGTGGACCGCTGGGCCGCGAACAGGACCACGCCCGTCAGCAGCAGCCCCGCTCCGACGAGGGTCCCGGCCTCCGGGAAGAACCCCGCGCAGAGCCAGGCGGCGAGCACGGGCCCGAGCATGAAGCACAGCTCGTCGACCGCCTGCTCGAAGGAGTTCGCGGTGTGCCGGGCGGCCGCGTCGTCCTTCAGCAGATGTGCCCAGCGGGCGCGTGACATCCCGCCCGTGTTGGGTGTCGTGGCGGTGGCGGCGTACGCGGCGAAGAGCGTCCAGTCGGGGGTGCCGTGACGGACGCACAGCACCAGGGCGAGTGAGCCGAGCACGGCCAGCGCGGTGGCCGGTACGGCGACGCGGGCCTGGCCGTACCGGTCGACCAGCCTCGCGGTCCACGGGGCGACGATCGCGGTGGCGGCCAGACCGGTCGCCGTGACGGCGCCCGCGAGGGCGTACGAACCGCGCTGCCCGGCGATCATGATCACGGCGCTGACGCTGAACATGCCCATGGGCAGTCGGGCAAGGAGGTTCCCCGCGGTGAAGGCACGTGCCCCGGGGACGGCGAAGAGCCGGCGGTAGGGGCCCGGCGGACGGGAGGGGCCCGGCGGACGGGAGGGTCCCGGCTCCCGGTCCCGGGGCGCCAGGACCAGCGTCCCGCCGGACGTGGTCATCTGGGGAGAAGTCGATTGCGGCATGGATCAAGGGTCGCGGCGGGGCTCTCGGGGGTCCAACACCTGTTCGAGGCTCATTGACGCACTCCTGTTGTAAGTTCTCGGGGTGCCCCAGGACCTCGAACCCCGTCTGCTCCGCGCCTTCCTCGCCGTCGCGGCCGAACTGCACTTCACCAGGGCCGCGGCCCGGCTGTACGTGGCCCAGCAGGCGCTCAGCCGCGACATCCGGCGGCTGGAGCGGACGTTGGGGGCGGAGCTGTTCGTCCGGACCACCCGGCAGGTGCGGCTCACCGCCGAGGGCGAGCGGCTGCTGCCGTACGCGCGGCGGGTGATGGACGCCCACGATGCGCTGGCCTCGGCCCTCGCCGACACGGAGCGGCCGCTGCTCGTCGACGTGGGCGCCCCGGTGGGCACGGCCTACCGGATGCTCGACGAGGCCCGCCGCGCGGCCCCCGGCCTGGAGTTCGTGGCCCGCTACCTGAGCGGACTCACGGGTGCGGCGGCGGAGATCGTCGCCGGCCGGCTCGACGTCTCCTCCGGCAGGATCGCCGGGATCGACCCGGCCCTGCGCTCCGAACTGGCCCACGAGCCGGTGCGGTACGAGCGGATGGCCGTACTGCTCCGCGACGGCCATCCCCTCGCGGAGCTCCCCGAGGTGCCGTTGGACGCACTGGCGGGGGAGACCCTTTACGCGGGCGCGGGCAACGCGGCCACCGCGGAGTGGACCGACCTCGCCGGCCGGCTCTTCGCCGGCCGCGGAATCCGCATGGCCGCCCCCTTCCCCGAGATCGCCGGGCAGGAGGAGTTCGTCCGGGTGGTGCGCAAGCAGGGCTGGTCGGTGCTGGCGAGCACCGAGTTCATCCCCGTGCCGGGCATGGTCGTCCGGCCGCTCGTCGACCCCGTGCCGCTGTCCCCGGTCTCGCTCGTCTGGCGGCGGGGCCTGAGCCACCCCGGCCTCGGCGTCCTGCGTTCCGTCATGGCCGAACTCGCCGCGTCGGAGGGGTGGCTGGACGTGCCGCCTGACGGCTGGCTGCCGGACGAGGACCGGGCCGCTATGGCGCGGAACACCTGACTCCGCGGCCCGGCCGTCCCCGCCGTGCGCTACATTCATGGTCCGGGTGCAACGTGGTAGGGGGTGCTCGGTCCGGGTTTAGGGGGCTCGGTCCGACGGCAGGCGTCCGGTTCCGCCGGCGCTCCCACCTCTCCGTTCAGTGGGGGAAGAGCGTACAGCAGTGGAAAACAGGCGAGAAAAGTCCCGAATAGGGCACACCCATGACCCCAACGAGGTCACCATCCAGATCGACAGCGTGGAGTTCAGACGACTCCAGGCTGCCCAGATGACCCCTGAGGCCCCTCGGGAAAGCGCCGACGGACCGGTGTTCGTCGACGAGAGCGGCCGTCGCAGCAAGAAGTTCCGCCGTATCGGATGGGTGCTGGCGCTGGTCTGCGCCGGCTACGCGGTGACCCTCGTGGTCGCCCTCATCGGCGGCAACTCCAACGCGCCGTCGCTTCTCATACCGGGGCCCGCCGACGACAAGGCGGACACCGCCGAGGAGACCCCCGGGCCCTCCGACGCCCCGTCCGCCCCCGCGCCCGCCGGCGCCGAGGTCGTCGCCGGCGTCCCCTCGCCCTCCGGCAGCCCGGCCGCCGTGCCGCGGCAGCCCGCCGGGTCCGCCGGCGAGCCGGGCGGCGACCGGAGCAGCAGCCCGGCCGGCGCCTCCGGCACGGGCGCGGCCACCACCACCGGCGGTGCCGGTGGCGCCGGCGGTGCCACGGCCGACCCGAAGCCCACCGTGTCCACGCCGCCCGGTGGCGCCGGCGGCACGGGCGGCGAGGAGCCGCCGCCGGACCCGGTCGATCCGACGACCCCCACCGAGACCGCGACGGAGGAACCCACCGGCGAGCCGGTGGCGCAGGGCCGGCAACTGGCCGGGGAAGGTGCCCGCTAGATGACCGCCTCCGGCAGGCGGGCGGCCCGACGCCAGAAGAGCGTCAGGCGGTCCGCGATTCGGCGCAGGCTGCCCATGCGCTATCTGCTGCCCACGCTCTTCCTCGTCGCGCTCCTCGCGATGCTCATGCTGCGCGGCTACGTGCACAGCGAGATCCTCGCCGACCACCGCGTACGCCCCCCGGTCTCCAGCGGCCAGGTGCCCAAGGACGTCCTGAACGGCGGTCCGGTCATCGACGCCCGCACCCCGGGCGCGCCCAAGGCGCTCAGGGTCCCGGACAAGAACCTGGTGCTGACCTTCGACGACGGCCCCGACCCGGTGTGGACGCCGAAGGTCCTCGACAAGCTGAAGCAGTACGACGCCCACGCGGTGTTCTTCGTGACCGGCACCATGGCCTCCCGCCACCCGGAGCTGGTGCAGCGGATGGTCGCGGAGGGCCACGAGCTCGGCCTGCACACCTTCAACCACCCGGACCTGGCCCTCCAGACGCAGAGCCGGATCGACTGGGAGCTGTCCCAGAACCAGCTGGCGCTCGCCGGCGCCGCCGGCATCCGCACCTCGCTGTTCCGGCCGCCGTACTCGTCGTTCTCGGCCGCCCTGGACGACAAGTCCTGGCCGGTCACCGAGTACATCGGCAGCCGCGGCTACATCACCGCCTTCAACGACACCGACAGCGAGGACTGGAAGCGCCCGGGCGTCGAGGCGATCATCAAGCGCGCCACCCCCAAGGGCACCAAGGGCTCCATCGTGCTGATGCACGACTCCGGCGGTGACCGCTCCCAGACCGTGGCCGCCCTGAGCCGCTTCCTGCCCGACATGAAGGAGCGCGGCTACCGGTTCGCCAACCTCACCGAGGCCCTCGGCGCGCCCAGCGCCCACACACCGGTCACGGGACCGGACCTGTGGAAGGGCAAGGCGTGGGTCGGCGCCGTCGCCGTCTCCGAGAAGACCACCTCGGCCCTGACCGTCGGCCTCGCCGTCATCGGTGTCCTGGTCTTCCTCCGCTTCGGCCTCATGCTGCTGCTCTCCTTCGGCCATGCCCGCAAGGTGCGCCGCCGCCGCTTCCGCTGGGGCCCGGCCGTCACCGAACCCGTGACGGTGCTGGTCCCCGCCTACAACGAGAAGGAGTGCATCGAGAACACGGTGCGCTCGCTGATGGAGAGCGACCACCCGATCGAGGTCATCGTCATCGACGACGGCTCGTCGGACGGCACCGCCGACATCGTCGACGACATGTGGCTGCCCAACGTCAGGGTCGTCCGACAGGCCAACGCGGGCAAGCCGGAAGCCCTCAACAACGGCATCCGCAACGCCCGCCACGACATCATCGTGATGATGGACGGGGACACCGTCTTCGAGCCGTCCACCGTCCGCGAACTCGTCCAGCCCTTCGGCGACCCGCGCGTCGGCGCCGTCGCGGGCAACGCCAAGGTCGGCAACCGGGACAGCCTGATCGGTGCCTGGCAGCACATCGAGTACGTCATGGGCTTCAACCTCGACCGCCGCATGTACGACGTGCTGCGGTGCATGCCCACGATCCCCGGCGCGGTCGGCGCCTTCCGCCGCCAGGCCCTGGAGCGGGTCGGCGGCATGAGCGACGACACCCTCGCCGAGGACACCGACATCACCATGGCCATCCACCGCGACGGCTGGCGCGTGGTGTACGCCGAGCGGGCCCGGGCGTGGACCGAGGCCCCGGAGTCGGTGCAGCAGCTGTGGTCCCAGCGCTACCGGTGGTCGTACGGCACGATGCAGGCGATCTGGAAGCACCGCCGCTCCGTGATCGACAGCGGTCCCTCCGGCCGCTTCGGCCGGGTCGGCCTGCCGCTCGTCTCCCTGTTCATGGTGCTGTTCCCGCTGCTCGCCCCGCTGATCGACGTCTTCCTGCTCTACGGACTCGTCTTCGGCCCCACGCAGAAGACGATCGTCGCCTGGCTCGGCGTCCTCGCCATCCAGGCCGTGTGCGCCGCGTACGCGTTCCGCCTCGACAAGGAACGCATGGTGCACCTGATCTCCCTGCCCCTCCAGCAGCTGCTGTACCGGCAGCTCATGTACGTCGTGCTGCTGCAGTCCTGGATCACCGCCCTCACCGGCGGCCGCCTCCGCTGGCAGAAGCTGCGGCGCACCGGAGTGGTGGAGGCGCCGGGCTCGATACCCACCCAGCGCCAGGGCAGTGACGAGCGGAGGCCGGTCGGATGACCTCGCCCTCGCTCGACACGGGCGGCGCTCCCCGTGCCGGGGCCCGGCACCGTGCCGACACCACGGCGACGGCGACGGCGGCTCCCGCCGCCGCGCCGAAGCGGCCCGGCCGGGACCGCTATCTCGACCTGCTGCGCTCCATCGCCCTGCTCCGCGTCATCGTCTACCACATCTTCGGCTGGGCCTGGCTGACGGTGCTCTTCCCGTCCATGGGCGTGATGTTCGCGCTCGCCGGCTCGCTGATGGCGCGCTCGCTGGCGCGGCCCGCGTGGGGCGTCATCCGGGGCCGCGTCCGGCGGCTGCTGCCGCCGATGTGGGCGTTCTCGGCCTTCGTCCTGCCCGTGATCTTCTACTTCGGCTGGAAGCCGGTGAAGGAGGAGGGGATCTGGTGGTTCGTCAAACTGGCCTGGTACATCGTCCCGGTCGGCGCGCCGCCGTACCCCTGGCACAGCGGTGACGCCTCGGGCCTGCTCGAGGACACCTGGGCGGTCCAGGCGGCGGGTCCGCTCTGGTACATCCGCGCCTATCTGTGGTTCGTCATCGCCTCGCCGCTGCTCCTGTGGGCCTTCCGCAGGCTGCCGTGGGCGACGCTCTTCGCCCCGCTCGCGCTCACGGCGGTCGTCGGCTCCGGGCTGTTCAAGATCCCCGGCGAGACCGGCAACGTCATCACCGACTTCGCCACCTACGGATCCTGCTGGGTGCTCGGCTTCGCCCACCAGGAGGGCGTGTTCGAGAAGCTCCCGCGGTACGTCTTCGTGTCGGTGTCCTCTCTGATCATGGCCTTCGGCCTGTGGTGGGCGTCGTGGCATCTGGGCCCGGACGGCTGGGACCTCAACGACATCCCGCTCGCCCAGGCCACCTGGTCGTTCGGCTTCTGCGTGATCCTGCTCGCGTACTCGCCGTCCTGGCAGCGGCTCCCGGGGAGGCTCGCGCACTTCGACAGCCTGATCACGCTGTCCAACAACCGCGCGGTGACGATCTACCTCTGGCACAACCTGCTGATCATGGCGACGATCCCGGTCGTCGACCTGCTCTGGAAGATCCCGGGCGTCTGGCCGACGTACTCGGGCTACCTGGAGCGGGCGTACCCCGTGCTCATGCTGATCGTCGTCTTCCCGCTGATCGGTCTGATGATCATGGCCGTCGGCTGGCTGGAGGACGTCGCCGCCAAGCGCCGGCCCCGGCTGTGGCCGAACGGCGCGACGAGCGAGAAGGCGTCGCGGGCGGGGGCAGCGCGCGGACGGGGGCGCTCACACCGTGCCTGAGCACCGGGTGAGAGCAAGGTTCCATCCCGGTCATCTCGTGCCACGGGCCTGAAACCCGCGATGCCTAGCGTCGGATCCACTACCCGGAGCATCAGTGGAGGCGCGCCATGGCCGGCAGGTGGATCGAGCAGTGGGACCCGGAGGACGAGACCTTCTGGAGGGAGAAGGGGGAGCGGATCGCCCGGCGGAATCTCCTCTTCTCCGTCCTGTCCGAGCACATCGGCTTCTCCATCTGGACGCTGTGGTCCGTGATGGTCCTGTTCATGGGGCCCGAGTACGGGGTCGACCCGGCCGGAAAGTTCTTCCTGATCGCGACCGCGACCCTGGTCGGGGCCGTGATCAGGGTGCCGTACACGTTCGCCGTGGCCCGCTTCGGCGGCCGCAACTGGACGATCTTCAGCGCACTGATGCTGCTGCTGCCGACCGGCGCCGCGTTCCTGGTCATGGAGCCGGGGACGTCCTACGGGACGTTCCTCGCGGTGGCCGCCCTCACCGGCGTCGGCGGCGGCAACTTCGCCTCCTCGATGACCAACATCAACTCCTTCTTCCCGCTGCGCAAGAAGGGCTGGGCGCTCGGCCTGAACGCCGGCGGCGGCAACATCGGCGTGCCCGTGGTGCAGCTCGTCGGCCTGCTGGTCATCGGACTGGCGGGCGCCGCACATCCCAGGATCGTGCTCGGCGTCTACATCCCGCTGATCGTGGTCTCCGCGCTGTGCGCCGCGCTGTTCATGGACAACCTGGCGCCCGTGAAGAACGACACCGGCGCCGCGAAGGAGGCGGTCAGGGACCCGCACACCTGGATCATGTCGTTCCTCTACATCGGGACGTTCGGCTCCTTCATCGGTTACAGCTTCGCCTTCGGCCTCGTGCTCCAGACCCAGTTCGGGCGCACCCCGCTCCAGGCGGCGTCGCTCACCTTCGTCGGACCGCTGCTCGGCTCCCTCATCCGGCCCGTCGGCGGCTCGCTCGCCGACCGCTTCGGCGGGGCCAGGATCACCCTGTGGACCTTCGCCGCGATGGCCGCGGCCACCGGCGTCGTCGTATTCGCCTCCGTGTCCGAATCGCTGCCGGTCTTCCTGGTCGGCTTCATCGCCCTGTTCGTCCTCAGCGGGCTCGGCAACGGCTCCACGTACAAGATGATCCCCGGCATCTTCCAGGCCAAGGCCCTGGCGAAGGGCATGACGGGCGAGGCCGCCGAAGCGTACGGGCGGCGGCTCTCGGGCGCGTCGATGGGGCTCATCGGCGCGGTGGGCGCGCTCGGCGGGCTCGCGATCAACCTGGCCTTCCGGCAGTCGTTCCTCACGGCCGGGACGGGGACGGGCGCCTTCGTCGCCTTCCTCGCCTGCTACGCGGTGTGCTTCACGGTCACCTGGGCGGTATACCTTCGCAGGCCCGCCCGCACCGCCGCGCCGGCCGCCACGACCGAGACGAAGCCGCAGCTCAGCTACGCCGAGGTGTGAGCAGGAGTGCCTCGTAACCACGGGGAAACGCAGCCGAACCGAGCCTGTCACGCTCTCTTGCCAGGCTCGGCCGGCATGTACCACGAACAGCACGGCGCTCCCGCGGTCGCCCCGCTCGCGGGCTTCACGGTCGGAGTCACGGCGGCCCGGCGCGCGGACGAACTGGGCGCGCTGCTGCAGCGCCGCGGGGCGGCGGTGCTCCACGCGCCCGCCCTGCGGATCGTGCCGCTCGCGGACGACGGCGAGTTGCTCGCCGCCACGAAGGAACTCATCGACAACCCCCCGGACGTGGTGGTCGCCACCACCGCGATCGGCTTCCGGGGCTGGGTGGAGGCCGCCGACGGCTGGGGCTTCGGCGAGGAGCTGCTCGCCTGCCTGCGGGGCGTCGAACTCCTGGCCCGCGGGCCGAAGGTGAAGGGCGCGATCCGGGCGGCCGGGCTGACGGAGGAGTGGTCGCCCACGTCCGAGTCGATGGCCGAGGTGCTCGACCGGCTCCTCGGCGAAGGCGTGGCGGACCGCCGGGTGGCGCTGCAGCTGCACGGCGAGCCGCTGCCCGGGTTCGTGGAGGCGTTGCGGGTCGGGGGAGCCGAGGTCGTCGTCGTCCCCGTCTACCGGTGGATGCCGCCGGAGGACCTCGCTCCGCTGGACCGCCTGCTCGACGCGGCGGTGGGGCGGTCGCTGGACGCGGTGACGTTCACCAGCGCCCCCGCCGCGGCGTCGCTGTTCTCCCGGGCCGAGGACCGCGGGATGCTGCCGGAGCTGCTCGACGCGCTCGCCCACGACGTGTTGCCGGCCTGCGTGGGACCGGTCACGGCACTTCCGCTCCAGGCCGTCGGGCTGGACACGGTCCAGCCCGACCGGTTCCGGCTGGGTCCGCTCGTCCAGCTGCTCTGCGTCGAACTTCCCTCCCGGGCACGGACCTTGCCGGTGGCCGGCCGCCGGGTCGAGATCCGCGGCCATGCCGTCCTCGTCGACGGCGAGGTCCGCCCCGTGCCACCGGCCGGTATGTCGCTGCTCAACACGCTGGCCCGGCGCCCCGGTTGGGTCGTCTCCCGCGCCGACCTGCTCCGCGCCCTGCCCGGCGCAGGCCGTGACGAGCACGCCGTGGAGACGGCGATGGCCCGTCTGCGCACGGCCCTCGGCGTCCCCAACCTCATCCAGACCGTGGTGAAGCGCGGCTACCGGCTGGCACTCGACCCGGCGGTCGACACCAAGTACGCGGACACCTGACCGGATCGCGGGGGCGGGGAGGCCGGCGGACCGTTCGTACCCCGGGAGACGCCTCTGTCCGGACAGACGCGGGGGACGGCCCGGCGGGCCCGAGGGAGCGGGCGCCGGGCACGGTGTCCCGGACGTCACGCTTTACGGGAACGAGGGGTCGCGCACGGGGGGTTCCCGGCGCGCGCTCGCGGGGGCACCCTGAGTTCATGGGCATCGGCTCGTACGACGGGCGGTTCGACTCCGGGCGCGTCTGCCTGGATCTCGTGGCGGCGGCGCCGCAGGGCGCCGAAGGGCTCGGACGGTGGCTCACGGCGGCCGGACTGCTGCCTCCGGGCACCCCGTTGGGCGCGGTGACCGCCCGGTGGGTGGTGCCGTTCCACGAACTCCGCGTCTGCGTCGAGGGTCTGGTCGACGCCGAGATCGACCGCCACCGGGCCGCACCCGGTACGGGAAGCCGAGGCGGCCCCGCCGCCGTTCCCGGGCGCCACGGCGGTCCGGACCTCGCCCTCGCACGGCTCAACTCCTTCGCTTCCGCCTCCGCCCCGCCCGCCGTCACCGCCGTGCGCGACGACGAGGGCGAACTCGTCCGGGCCCCGCTCGCCCGCCCCGAGTGCGCCGCGCTGCTCGCCGCCGTCGCCCGCGACGCCGTGGAGCTGCTCACCGATTCCGTGGCCCGTACCCGGCTCCGTCGCTGCGAGGGCGACAACTGCCGCCGTGTGTATCTCGACACATCCCGGGGACGCCGTCGCCGCTGGTGCTCCAGTGAGGTGTGCGGCAATCGGGAGCGGGTCGCCCGCCACCGGCGGCGGGCCGCTCTCTCGCGCGCCTGAAAGCGGGTCATTTCGAGGCGCTATGGCCGGGATTGCGAGCCGGTTCGCCGCGCTGTCCGGCCGCCCTCCAAAAGATCTTGAAAGAATTTCCCCGTCGCGTTGAGTCGATCGGCGAGCCCCTCCGTAGTGATGGACGACAGACAAGCAGTCAGACATCAGACAGGGTCTCGACCGGGAGGTTCAGGTGCGCAAGGATGCCGCCGTGGCCGATGACCGTTCAGGCAGGGCCCGGCATCGCGCCGACTCGTCGCGCACCAGCACATCCGTCCCTGACGAGGAGCTGATGCGCGTGCTGTATCAGGAGCACGCCGGACCCCTCCTTGCCTATGTGCTCCGACTCGTGGCCGGCGACCGCCAGCGCGCCGAGGACGTGGTACAGGAGACGCTCATCCGTGCCTGGAAGAACGCCGGTCAGCTCAATCGGGCCACCGGCTCTGTCCGACCCTGGCTGGTGACGGTCGCACGGCGTATCGTCATCGACGGTCACCGCAGCCGGCAGGCCCGGCCGCAGGAGGTCGATCCGTCGCCGCTGGAGGTCATGCCCGCGGAGGACGAGATCGACAAGGCGTTGTGGCTGATGACGCTATCCGATGCGCTCGATGATTTGACCCCTGCTCACAGGGAAGTACTCGTCGAGACGTATTTCAAAGGGCGTACGGTCAATGAGGCGGCCGAGACACTCGGCATACCCAGCGGGACCGTGCGGTCCCGTGTGTTCTATGCACTGCGTTCCATGAAGCTCGCTCTGGAGGAGAGGGGGGTCACGGCATGAACAGGCAGGACCAGTTCGGGCAGTTCGGACAGTCCGAAGAGGGGTCGGTCCACGAGACGGTGGGGGCGTACGTCCTCGGCATCCTCGACGACGCGGAAGCCACCGCGTTCGAGGCGCATCTGGCCGGCTGCGACATCTGTGCCGCCCACCTCGAGGAGTTCGCGGGCATGGAGCCGATGCTGGCGATGCTCGCCGAGGCTCCGGCGCAGCCGGCCGTTCCCCAGCAGCCGACCGCGCTGCCCTTCGACAGCAGGATCATGCAGCCGCCGCCCCGGCCCGCCGCCGTCACGGTCCCGACGGCGCCGAGCCCGCAGCTGCTCGACCGGCTCGTGGACGAGGTCGCGGTGAAGCGCTCCAGGAAGCGCCGCCGCAGCATGTACATGATCGCGGCATCGGCCGTGCTGATCCTCGGTGGCCCCGCCGTCGCGGTGGTCGTCAGCCAGGACGACGCCACGGCGGGCAACGTCGCGGCGCCGCACCCGACCAGCCCCGCGGAGAACGAGTTCTTCGACGGCATGACCGAGAAGGTCGAGGCGACGGACGCGCTGACCAGGGTCACCGCCACCGTCGGCCTGGAGGAGAAGGGCTGGGGCACCCACGCGGTGCTGGAGCTCAAGAACGTCAAGGGTCCGCTGAAGTGCAGTCTCGTCGCCGTCTCCAAGAGCGGTGAGGAGGAGGTCGTGACCTCCTGGTCCGTCCCCGAGCGGGGGTACGGCATCGAGGACAGCACGAACAAGGAGGCCAAGAAGCCGCTGTACATCCACGGCGGCGCGGCCATGGACCGCAACGAGATCGATCACTTCGAGGTCCGCACCTTCGACGGGAAGCGCCTCGTGGAGGTCGGCGCCTGAGTCACGGACTCCCGGACCACGACAGCGGACCTTCCGCCTGACACAACGGCCCCCCTTCGCGTACGGTTGACGGCTGCCCAGTGCACGTAAGAAGGGGGCCACGGTGGCCGCGCAGGAAGCCGCTGTCGACTCGGTCCGGGACCGCGAGATCCTTGTCGAACAGGACCATCTGGACCAGGTGTACCGCCGCCTCGAGGAGAAGATCCACGAGGCGGAGTTCCTGATGGACGACGCCGCCAAACGCGGCCAGGTGGGCACGCCCGGCGCGCTCGCCGAGCGGGACGCCCAGGTGTTCCGCGCCGGGATCCACCTCAACCGGCTCAACAGCGAGTTCGAGGACTTCCTCTTCGGCCGGATCGACCTGCTGCTCGGCAAGGACGGCAAGAAGGGGCCCGACGGGGCCTACACCTCCGTCGAACCGGCCGAGGACGCCGTACGGACGGACGAGACGGGGCAGTACGCCGACATCGCCGAGACGCTGCACATCGGCCGAATCGGCGTGCTCGACTCCGACTACGCGCCCCTGGTCATCGACTGGCGCGCCCCGGCCGCGGCGCCCTTCTACCGCTCCACGCCGGTCGACCCCGGCCGTGTCGTACGCCGCCGGGTCATCCGCTCCAAGGGCCGCCGGGTCCTCGGCGTCGAGGACGACCTGATGCGCCCCGAGCTGACCGCACGCCTCGGCGGCGCCATGCTGCCGGTGATCGGCGACGGTGCCCTGATGGCCGCGCTCGGCCAGGCCCGCACCCACACCATGCGCGACATCGTGTCCTCCATCCAGGCCGAGCAGGACCTCGTGATCAGGGCACCCGCCGCCTCGGTCACGGAGGTCTCCGGCGGTCCCGGCACCGGAAAGACCGCCGTCGCGCTGCACCGGGCCGCGTACCTGCTCTACCAGGACCGGCGCCGGTACGCGGGCGGCATCCTCGTCGTCTCGCCCACCCCGCTGCTGGTCGCCTACACCGAGGGCGTGCTGCCCTCGCTGGGCGAGGAGGGGCAGGTCGCGATCCGGGCGGTCGGCTCCCTGGTGGACGGCGCCGAGGCCACCACGTACGACGATCCGGCCGTCGCCCGCGTCAAGGGCTCCCTGCGGATGCTGAAGGTGCTGCGGAAGGCGGCCCGCGGCGCCCTGGAGCTCGGCGACACCCCCGCCCGGCTGCGGGTCGTGGCCTTCGGCCGCCGGCTGGAGCTGGAGAACGACGAGCTCCGACGCATCCGCCACAACGTCCTCGGCGGCACCGCGCCCGTCAACCTGCTGCGGCCGCGCGCCCGCAGACTGCTCCTGGACGCCCTGTACGCCAAGTCGGGGGCGGCCGGCCGGCACACCGACCCGGAGCTCGCCGCCGAGCTGCGCTCCTCCTTCGACGACGACGTCAGCTCGGAGGACTCGTTCATCGACTTCCTGGACGCCTGGTGGCCCGAGCTGAACCCGCGGGGGGTGCTCGCCGCCATGGCCGACGAGCGGCGGCTGGGCCGCTGGGCGCGCCGCGTCCTCAACCCCGGCGAGGTGCGAAGACTCGCCCGCAGCCTGAGACGCGACGGTCTGTCCGTGCACGACGTGGCCGTCCTCGACGAGCTTCAGGCGATCCTCGGCGTCCCCGTACGCCCGAGGAAGAAGCGCGAGGCCCATCCGCTGGACCAGCTCACCGGGCTGGAGGAACTGATGCCGCAGCGCGAGGAGTCCCAGCGCGAGCGGGCCGAGCGGCTGGCGGCGGAGCGCACCGAGTACGCCCACGTCATCGTCGACGAGGCCCAGGACCTCACGCCCATGCAGTGGCGGATGGTCGGCCGCCGCGGACGGCACGCCACCTGGACGATCGTGGGCGACCCCGCCCAGTCGTCCTGGTCCGACCCGGACGAGGCCGCCGAGGCCCGCGACGACGCCCTCGGCACCCGGCCGCGCCGCCGTTTCGAGCTCACCGTGAACTACCGCAACCCCTCCGAGGTCGCCGAGCTCGCCGCCCGGGTGCTGACGCTGGCCATGCCGGGGATGGTGGCGCCCCGCGCCGTCCGCTCGACGGGTCTGCGGCCCCGGTTCGCGGTGGCCCGTGACGACCTCGAGCGGACCGTGCGGCAGGAGACCCAGCGCCTCCTGGACGAGGTCGACGGCACCGTCGGCGTCGTGGTCGCGATGGACCGGCGCGAGGAGGCCGCCCGCTGGCTCGACGGCCTCGGCGACCGCGCGGTCGCCCTCGGTTCGCTGGAGGCGAAAGGGCTCGAGTACGACGCGACGGTGGTCGTCTCTCCGGCGGAGATCGCCGACGAGTCGCCGGCGGGGCTGCGGGTGCTGTACGTGGCGCTCACCCGTGCCACCCAGCAGCTCACCGTGGTCTCGGGCCGGCGCGACGAGCCGGACGCGGACGGGGTCCCGGACCTGCTCAGGGACTGAGAGACCCAGGAACTGGGGAGCTGAGGGACTGAGGGGGCCGGGCGAACCGAGGGACCGGGTGACGGAGGTGCCGCGGTCGGCGGGTGACCCGCCGACCGGCGATCTCCGGGGCGTCGCGGGGCCGGACGGGGCGGTCGGACGGCCGAACGGGGGTCAACTCGCCGAGCGGGGAATCACCTTCTGGGACTCTTTGTTAGCCTGTGTGTGGCACCGGCTCGATCCAAGCCCCCGGGCCCAACCTTCGTCCCTCAGAGGGACCACTTGCCGCGAGGCGAGCATGGCGGGTCGGTGTCACCAGAGCATCGGAGAGGTCCGCGTCACCACGGTGACGCGGACTTCTTCCGTTTCGCCCGGTCCGTTCTTCTGTTTTTCCACGACTTCTCGTATGGTGGAAAAAGTTTTCCGAAATCAAAACGACCAGTATTACCTGCTACTGGCAGGTAGGTGCGACCATCGGATGGCCCCGCCCGGTCATCACCGGGCGGTGCGGCAACGAAGCTAGGGAAAGCAGAGGAACTCGGCCATGGCAACGGCGCCCAGCGTCTCGTACTCGATGACGGTCCGGCTGGAGGTGCCCGCGAGCGGAACCGCAGTCTCGCAGCTCACCACGGCCGTGGAGTCCTCCGGCGGATCGGTCACCGGTCTCGACGTCACCGCGTCCGGCCACGAGAAGCTCCGGATCGACGTCACCATCGCGGCGACCTCCACGACGCACGCGGACGAGATCGTCGAGAAACTGCGCGGCATCGAGGGCGTCACCCTCGGCAAGGTGTCCGACCGGACCTTCCTCATGCACCTCGGCGGCAAGATCGAGATGCAGTCCAAGCATCCCATCCGCAACCGTGACGACCTCTCCATGGTCTACACCCCGGGTGTTGCCCGCGTCTGCATGGCCATCGCCGAGAACCCCGAGGACGCCCGCCGTCTCACCATCAAGCGCAATTCCGTCGCAGTCGTGACGGACGGCTCCGCCGTCCTCGGCCTCGGCAACATCGGCCCGAAGGCAGCCCTGCCCGTCATGGAGGGCAAGGCGGCCCTCTTCAAGCGCTTCGCCGGCATCGACGCCTGGCCGATCTGCCTGGACACCCAGGACACCGACGCCATCGTCGAGATCGTCAAGGCGATCGCCCCCGGCTTCGCCGGCATCAACCTGGAGGACATCTCCGCACCCCGTTGCTTCGAGATCGAGGCACGGCTGCGCGAGGCACTCGACATCCCCGTGTTCCACGACGACCAGCACGGCACCGCGATCGTCGTGCTCGCCGCCCTCACCAACGCACTGCGCGTGGTGGGCAAGGCGGTTGGGGACGTCAGAGTCGTCATGTCCGGCGCCGGCGCGGCCGGTACGGCCATCCTGAAGCTGCTCATCGCGGCGGGCGTCAAGCACGCCGTGGTCGCCGACATCCACGGAGTCGTGCACGCGGGCCGCGAGGACCTCGTGGACGCGGCCCCCGGGTCGGCGCTGCGCTGGATCGCCGACAACACCAACCCCGAGGGCGTCACCGGCACTCTGAGGGAGGCGGTCCGCGGCGCCGACGTGTTCATCGGCGTCTCCGCCCCGAACGTGCTCGGCGCACAGGACGTCGCGGGAATGGCGGACGACGCGATCGTGTTCGCGCTCGCGAACCCCGACCCCGAGGTGGACCCGGCAATCGCCCGCCAGACCGCGGCAGTTGTGGCCACCGGCCGCAGCGACTTCCCGAACCAGATCAACAACGTGCTGGTCTTCCCGGGTGTCTTCCGCGGACTCCTGGACGCGCAGTCGCGCACGGTCAACACGGAGATGATGCTCGCCGCGGCCACGGCGCTGGCGGACGTCGTCACCGAGGACGAACTCAACCCGAACTACATCATCCCGTCCGTCTTCAACGACAAGGTCGCGGGCGCGGTCGCGGGGGCCGTCCGGGATGCCGCGAGGGCGGCTGGTGCGGCTGTGACGGGCCCCACCCCGTCCTGAGTCCGGCGCGTCGCGAGTCGCGGGCCCGGAAAACCGCCCTTAGGGTGGCGGACCATGAGCCCGCGACGGGCCGCACGACTTCGGAGGATGCTTCCTCCGGGGGCTCCTTCGGGCCGTTTCGGTTCCGTGGAGTCCGCACGGAGTCGACGGAACGTCACCGGAACGAGCCAGTGGCGCTTTTCGTGTGACTCCGGAGGGTGCCGGATTGGCTTTCCCGCCGCTGGTGGGGGCAGGATGCTCAATTGGGCGCGAGGGTCTGACGGCAGACCCGGGTCCGGGGAACTGTCCGAGGGCCCTGGCAGCATCGGCTTCGATCTCACGCCTCACAGGCAAGAAGAACACGGGAGTAAGAACATGAACCGCAGTGAGCTGGTGGCCGCCCTGGCCGACCGTGCCGAGGTGACCCGCAAGGACGCCGACGCTGTGCTGGCCGCCTTCGCCGAGGTCGTCGGCGAGGTCGTCGCCAAGGGCGACGAGAAGGTCACCATCCCCGGTTTCCTGACCTTCGAGCGCACCCACCGTGCCGCTCGCACCGCTCGTAACCCGCAGACCGGCGACCCGATCCAGATCCCGGCCGGCTACAGCGTGAAGGTCTCCGCGGGCTCCAAGCTCAAGGAAGCCGCGAAGGGCAAGTAAGCCTCAGAGCGCGAGGGCGGCCACCTCCCGTCGGGGGGTGGCCGCCCTTGTGCTGTCCGGGGCCGGGGCGTCCCCGGCGCCCCCACGGCCTCCCGCGCCGGGCCCCGTCCGCCGGGACGGTGCGTTGCCCGCCAAGCGGCGGGCAGGAGAGCGGCGGGCAGGTGTACGGGCCCCCTGGCGGCCCGCCGTGCCGAGGCACGCGGGCTTCGCCACGCGTGCACGCCGTGTCGCCCGTGCGCGGGCTCCCGGGCGGTGCGCCGCCGGCCGTGGCGCGTCCAAGGCCGCGCACGGAGGTGCGTGCCCGCGGTCGCGTGGGGGAGGCGGGTGCCTCGGCCGCACCGGGACGCTGTGATCCGTTCCGTCGCGTACGGGAACGGCATGCCGGGAGGCGGGTGCCTCGGCGGCGCCGTGACGCCGCGCACGTTTGCGTCGCGTGCGGGAACGCACCGAGCGCCGGACCCGGGCCGCAGGGCGGCCGGACCGGCGCTCGGAGGGGCGGGTGGGGTCAGACGACCGCGCCGCGCGGCAGCTCGACCTTCGCGCCGAGTTCCACGAGCTTCTCCATGAAGTTCTCGTAGCCGCGGTTGATCAGGTCGATCCCGTGCACCCGGGACGTCCCCTGAGCCGCCAGCGCCGCGATCAGGTAGGAGAAACCGCCGCGCAGGTCGGGGATCACCAGATCCGCGCCCTGGAGCTTCGTCGGCCCGGACACGACGGCCGAGTGCAGGAAGTTGCGCTGGCCGAAGCGGCAGTCCGAGCCGCCCAGGCACTCCCGGTACAGCTGGATGTGCGCACCCATCTGGTTGAGCGCCGACGTGAAGCCGAGGCGCGACTCGTAGACCGTCTCGTGCACGATCGACAGGCCCGCCGCCTGCGTCAGGGCCACCACCAGGGGCTGCTGCCAGTCCGTCTGGAAGCCGGGGTGCACGTCCGTCTCCAGGGCGATCGCGTTGAGGGAGCCGCCCGGGTGCCAGAAGCGGATGCCCTCGTCGTCGATCTCGAAGGCCCCGCCGACCTTCCGGTACGTGTTGAGGAAGGTCATCATCGAACGCTGCTGGGCGCCGCGCACGTAGATGTTGCCCTCGGTCGCGAGCGCCGCCGACGCCCAGGACGCCGCCTCCAGACGGTCCGGGAGCGCCCGGTGGGTGTAGCCGCCGAGGCGGTCGACACCGGTGATCCGGATCGTCCGGTCGGTGTCCATGGAAATGATCGCGCCCATTTTCTGCAGGACGCAGATCAGGTCCTCGATCTCCGGCTCGACCGCCGCGTTCGACAGCTCCGTGACGCCCTCGGCCAGCACCGCGGTCAGCAGTACCTGCTCGGTGGAGCCGACCGACGGGTACGGCAGGCGGATCCTGCATCCGCGAAGCCGCTGCGTGGCCTCCAGGTACTGCCCGTCCGCCCGCTTCTCGATCTTGGCGCCGAACTGCCGGAGCACGTCGAAGTGGAAGTCGATGGGCCGGCCGCCGATGTCGCAGCCGCCCAGACCGGGGATGAAGGCGTGCCCGAGCCGGTGCAGCAGCGGGCCGCAGAACAGGATCGGGATGCGCGAGGAACCGGCGTGGGCGTCGATGTCCGCGACGTTCGCGCTTTCGACGTGCGTCGGGTCGAGCACCAGTTCGCCGGGCTCGTCCCCGGGCCGCACCGTCACACCGTGCAGCTGCAGCAGCCCTCGTACCACCCGCACGTCGCGGATGTCGGGCACATTGCGCAGCCGGCTCGGCTCGCTGCCGAGCAGCGCGGCGACCATAGCCTTCGGCACCAGGTTCTTGGCGCCGCGGACGCGGATCTCGCCCTCCAGCGGGGTTCCGCCGTGGACAAGCAGTACATCGTCTGTGCCGGTCATGAATCTCGCGTTCCGGAGGGTCCTCCCAGTGGAGCCGGGGAGGAGGTCGGGCAGGGGCCAGAGAAAAGGTTAAGGCCCTCCTACCCCTGTCTCGTAAGGCCAAGGGCGGCCCGCAGGTGTAATGAATTCGGCACAATACGTTCTGTTTCGGCGTGCCTCCGGAGGGTCACCATCCGGTTGTTCCCGCGGGCGCGCCCTCCCGCTGCCGCGGTGCGCCCTGAGCTGCGTCGGTCCGGACCGGGACTTCCGCTCCCCGCGGAGGACGAAGATGCGGGATCATGTCTCCCATGACCGAGGTGTCCTCCCTCACAGGGCGGCTGCTCGTCGCCACTCCGGCCCTCGCGGACCCGAACTTCGACCGCGCGGTGGTGCTCCTGCTCGACCACGACGAGGAGGGATCCCTCGGCGTGGTCCTCAACCGGCCCACTCCCGTCGGCGTCGGCGACATCCTGGAAACCTGGGCGGGGCTGGCCGGCGAACCCGGCGTGGTCTTCCAGGGCGGCCCCGTCTCCCTCGACTCGGCGCTCGGCCTCGCCGTCATCCCCGGCGAGGAGGGGCCCCTCGGCTGGCGCAGGGTCCACGGGGCGATCGGCCTCGTCGACCTCGAGGCCCCGCCGGAACTGCTCGCCGCCTCGCTCGGCTCGCTGCGGATCTTCGCCGGCTATGCGGGCTGGGGCCCGGGCCAGCTGGAGGAGGAGCTGAGTGAGGGCGCCTGGTACGTCGTGGAGTCCGAGCCCGGCGACGTGTCCTCCCCGCGGCCGGAGGCGCTGTGGCGGTCCGTGCTGCGCCGGCAGCGCAACGAACTCGCGATGGTGGCCACCTATCCGGACGACCCGTCGCTGAACTGAATCCCTGCGGCTTGAGTACCCTTGGCACCTATGAGCACTCTCGAGCCCGAGCGCGGGGCAGGTACGGGCACCCTCGTGGAGCCGACACCCCAGGTGTCGCACGGCGACGGCGACCACGAGCGCTTCGCCCATTACGTCCAGAAGGACAAGATCATGGCGAGCGCCCTCGACGGCACTCCCGTGGTGGCACTGTGCGGCAAGGTCTGGGTGCCGGGGCGCGACCCCAAGAAGTACCCGGTGTGCCCGATGTGCAAGGAGATCTACGAGTCCATGGGTGCCGGCGGGGACAAGGACAAGGGCGGCAAGGACAAGAAGTAGCCGGACGGCCGGTCCGCCGGCCTTCGGGCTTCCTTCCGGCTCGGGAACGGCCCCCGGGGCGCACCACTGTGCGCACCGGGGGCCGTTCGCGTTCTCCGGGGCGTGTGCGGCGCCCCTTCGTACACGCTCCCGCGACGTTCCGTTGCACGGAGTGCGTCGGCCGGTCACAGAGTGGTTGAGACCTCTTGTCGCTCCGTTGGGGCAGCCCTAACCTCCTGCGTGTTGTGCACCGCGAAACGTGCGTTGCGTATGTTGCAACACCTTGCCGGAGGGGACCCCGTCATGAAGCTTCCTGCCCGAATAGCCGCCCCGGTCACCGCACTTGCCCTGGCGGGGCTGACCGCCACCGGCTGTGCCCCACAGACGTCCGACACCGGCGCCCGGACCGACGACAAGAGCGGCACGCTCCGCGTCTGGCTGTTCCAGGAGGTCAACAACAAGCCGAAGGAGCAGGTCGTCGAGGAGGCCGTCGCGTCGTTCCGGGCCGAGCACAAGGAGGCCGACGTGAAGGTCGAGTACATCCCCGTCGACACCCGCGCTCAGCGGATCAAGGCGGCCTTCAACGACCCCGGGAGCGCGCCGGACCTGATCGAGTACGGCAACACGGACACGGCCGGCTACGTCAAGGACGGCGGACTCGCCGACATCACCGAGGAGTTCGGGGCCTGGGCGGAGGCCAAGGACGCCGACCCGACCGCGAGGGAGTCGGTGACGGTGGACGGCAAGGTGTACGGTGCCCCGTTCTTCGTCGGCGTCCGCGCCCTGTACTACCGCACGGACGTGTTCGAGGAACTCGGCATCCGGCCGCCCAAGACCCAGGCCGAACTCGTCTCCACGGCGAAGAAGGTGCGCAAGGCGCGGCCCGGGCTGTACGGGCTCGCCGTCGGCGGCGCGTACACCTACGGCGCCATGCCGTTCCTCTGGGCGAACGGCGGTGAGCTGGCGACGGAGAGCGGCGGCACGTACAAGGCGGCCGTCAACAGCCCGCAGGCACTCGAGGGCATCGAGGCGTACACCTCGCTGTTCGGGGACGACAACTGCCCGGCGGCGAAGTGCGCTTCGATGGGCGGCAACGCCACCGTCACGGCGTTCGCCTCCGGCAAGGCCGCGATGGCGATCGGCGGCGACTTCAGCCACGCGGCGGTCGAGGCGGGCAAGGTGAAGGGCAGGTACGCGGTCGTTCCCCTGCCCGGCGTCACCGCCGGTTCGATCGCCCCGGCCTTCGCCGGAGGAAACAACATCGGTGTGCTGAAGAGCAGTTCGCACCGCACGCTCGCGGTGGACCTGATGAAGTCACTGGCCGGCAAGGAGACCCAGGGCAAGCTGTTCGACGCGATGGGCTTCCTGCCGACGTACACGGACGTCCGGGCGCGTGCGGCGACGAAGGAGCCCTTCGTCAAGCCGTTCATCGACACCCTTGCCGCCGAAACCAAGTTCGTCCCCGCCTCACCCGGGTGGGGGCAGATCGACGCCTCGCTCGTCCTGCCGACGATGTTCCAGGAGATCGTCAGCGGCAAGAAGGACGCGGCCACCGCCGCGGACGACGCCGCGAAGAAGATGGACGCGGCCTTCGCGTCCGCGGGCTGATCCCGGTGAAGCGCACCGCGTCCGGTCCGCAGACCCCCGAACCCGCCGCCGACCGGGCCGGCGCCGAGCCGGCGTCCTCGTCCGCGTCCTGCCCCGACCCGTCCGCGTCCGACCCCGAGGGCGGCGGATCGGCGACCGCCCGGGTCCCCGCCCCGCGGCCGGGCGCCGGACTCGACGCAGGCACGGAGACCGGGCGGGCGGCCGGCCGCAAACCACCGCGTCGCCCGGGGGCCCACGGGGGACGGACCCCGTGGATCTACCTCGCGCCCGCGCTCGTCGTGCTCGGCGGGCTGCTGGTGTACCCGATCTACCAACTGGGACTCATCTCGTTCCTGGAGTACACCCAGGCCCAGGTCAGCGGTGGTGAGCCGACGTCCTTCCAGGGCTTCGCCAACTACACGGCCCTGTTCTCCGACGGCCAGTTCTGGCAGGTCCTCCTCGCGACCGTCGTCTTCGCCGCCACGTGCGTCCTCGCCACCCTCGCCGTCGGGTGCGCCCTCGCCGTGCTGCTCACGCGCGTCCGCGCCCTGCCGCGGCTCGCGCTGATGCTCGCCGCTCTGGGCGCGTGGGCGACGCCCGCGGTCACGGGGTCGACCGTCTGGGTGTTCCTCTTCGACCCGGACTTCGGCCCCGTCAACAAGGTGCTCGGGCTCGGCGACTTCTCCTGGACCTACGGCCGGTACAGCGCCTTCGCCCTCGTCCTCTTCGAAGTCGTCTGGTGCTCGTTCCCGTTCGTGATGGTGACCGTGTACGCGGGCATCAGGGCGATCCCCTCGGAGGTCCTCGAAGCGGCCTCGCTCGACGGTGCCTCGCAATGGCGCACCTGGCGTTCCGTCACGGCCCCGATGCTCCGCCCGATCCTGGTCGTGGTGACCATCCAGTCCGTCATCTGGGACTTCAAGGTCTTCACCCAGATCTACGTCATGACGAACGGCGGCGGAATCGCCGGCCAGAATCTCGTCCTCAACGTCTACGCGTACCAGAAGGCGTTCGCCTCCTCGCAGTACGGCCTCGGATCGGCGATCGGCGTCGTGATGCTGTTGATCCTGCTCGCCGTCACACTCGTCTATCTGCGGCTGCTGCGCCGCCAGGGGGAGGAACTGTGAGTCCGCAGTCCCAGCGCGTTCCCGCGGCCCGGCGGAGCCCTCTGCACCCGCTCGCACGCCGGATCCGCATTCGCCGGCCGTGGCGGCTCGCGGCGGAGGCGACCGCCCTTCTCGTCGCCGCCGCCGTCGCCCTCCCGCTCTACTGGATGGTCCTCTCCGCCTTCAAACCCGCAGGTGAGATCCAGTCCACCGAGGCACGGCCGTGGACCTTCGCCCCGTCCCTGGACTCGTTCCGCCGCGTCTTCGAACAGCAGGAATTCGGCCGCTACTTCCTCAACAGCCTCTTCGTCGCCGGAACCGTCGTGATCGCCTCCGCGCTCATCGCGTTTCTCGCCGCGACTGCGGTGACCCGGTTCCGCTTCCGGTTCCGTACGACCCTGCTCGTCATGTTCCTCGTGGCGCAGATGGTGCCGATCGAGGCGCTGACCATCCCGCTGTTCTTCCTGATGCGGGACTTCGGTCAGCTCAACACCCTCGGGGCGCTGATCCTCCCGCACATCGCCTTCTCGCTGCCGTTCGCGATCTGGATGCTGCGCGGCTTCGTCAGGGCGGTGCCGGAGGCACTGGAGGAGGCCGCGTACATCGACGGCGCGAGCCGCACCCGGTTCCTCTGGCAGATCCTCTTCCCGCTGGTCTTCCCGGGCCTCGTGGCGACGAGCGTCTTCTCGTTCATCTCGACCTGGAACGACTTCCTGTTCGCGAAGTCCTTCATCATCAGCGACACCTCGCAGTCCACCCTGCCGATGGCGCTGCTGGTCTTCTTCAAACCGGACGAGAACGACTGGGGCGGCATCATGGCGGCGTCGACCGTGATGACGATCCCGGTACTCGTCTTCTTCGTACTCGTACAGCGGCGTCTGGTCTCCGGACTGGGCGGCGCGGTGAAGGACTGAGGCCATGAGCGAGCGTTCCCACTTCCCGAATCCCCGGGTGGAACTGATTCCTGCTCCGGTACGCGTCTCGGCCTCGCTGCCGGGCGGAGGCACCGGGTACGTCATCGACGCGGAGACCGAGATCGAGGCGCACCCCGGCACCGAGGGGGTCGCGCGCTGGCTGCGCTCGACCCTCGGCGCGGCCACCGGTTACCCCTTCCCGCCGCACACGGACAACGGGAACCGGGTCCTGCTGCGCATCGTGCCCTCGCTCGCCGATGAACTCGGCAGCCCGGAGGCGTACCGCTTCACGGCAGACGGCCTCGTCGTCGCCATCGACGGGGCGAGCGAGGCGGGGGTGTTCTGGGGGGCCCAGACGCTCCGGCAACTGCTCGGCCCCGACGCCTTCCGCCGTGCTCCCGCGGCCGGGAAGCGCGAGTGGGAGGTGCCCGCCGTCACCGTCCACGACGCGCCGCGCTTCCGCTGGCGGGGTCTGATGCTCGACGTGGCCCGGCACTTCCGCCCCAAGGACGACGTCCTGCGGATGCTGGACCTGCTCGCGGCCCACAAGCTCAACACGCTCCACTTCCATCTCACCGACGACCAGGGCTGGCGCATCGAGATCAAGCGTCACCCGCGCCTCACCGAGGTCGGCGCCTGGCGTTCGCGTACGAAGTGGGGGCACCGCGCGTCGGAGCTCTGGGACGAGACCCCGCACGGCGGCTACTACACGCAGGACGACATCCGCGAGATCGTCGCGTACGCCGCCGAGCGGCACATCACCGTCGTTCCGGAAGTCGACATCCCCGGCCACTCGCAGGCCGCCGTCGCCGCGTACCCGGAACTCGGGAACACCGACGTGGTCGGCACGACGGCCCTCTCCGTCTGGGACAGCTGGGGCGTCAGCCCGAACGTCCTGGCCCCCACCGAGACCACCCTCCGCTTCTACGAAGGGGTCTTCGAGGAGGTCCTGGAGCTCTTCCCCGCCGCGGTCTCCCCGTTCGTCCACATCGGCGGCGACGAATGCCCCAAGGACCAGTGGAAGGCGTCCCCGGCCGCCCGTGCCCGTGTCGCGGAGCTGGGGCTCACCGGAGAGGACGAGCTCCAGTCGTGGTTCATCCGCCACTTCGACCGCTGGCTCGCCGACCGCGGCCGCCGCCTCATCGGCTGGGACGAGATCCTGGAGGGCGGGACGGCGGAACGGGGCCTGACCCCCGGCGCCGCGGTGTCCTCCTGGCGCGGCTACTCGGGCGGGATCGCCGCCGCCCGCGCCGGCCACGACGTCGTCATGTGCCCCGAACAGCAGGTCTATCTCGACCACCGGCAGGCCGCCGGCGAGGACGAGCCGATGCCCATCGGGTACGTGCGCACCCTGGAGGACGTCTTCCGCTTCGAGCCCGTTCCGCCGCAGCTCGCCGGTACGCCCGAGGCCGCTCGCGTCCTCGGCGCCCAGGCAAACGTCTGGACCGAGGTGATGCAGGACCGCGCCCGCGTCGACTACCAGGTCTTTCCGCGCCTCGCCGCGTTCGCGGAGACCGCCTGGTCCGCCCTGCCCGCCCCCGCCGACCGGGACTTCGCGGATTTCGAGCGGCGAATGTCCGTCCACTACGCCCGCCTTGACGCACTCGGCGTCGACTACCGGCCGCCAGGGGGCCCGTTGCCGTGGCAGAGGCGACCGGGTGTGCTCGGACGCCCGATCGAGGGGGCGCCCCCAAACGTGTGAGCCCTGCCGCAACGGGGTGTTCCGGATACGGCTCCCTGGGACCGTGGACGTCCACGGGGAAAAGTCGTACAAGGAATGCCTTGAACCGGCAATCCGCTTGTGACGGCAATGCCGTAGCAATTCGGGCATTTCCCCTGTCCGGGGAGGTCCGGGACGGATGCGTGCTTCGTGGACCCCCGCGTCGGACCGCTCGGAAGATGTGCCAGAGTTGCCACGTCCGGGCTGTGAGCACGTACGGTACGGCAACACAGGCGGACAGCCGGGACACCGGGAAGGGGCAGCTGGGTTGACCACGCACGCACCGCAGGCGGCGCAGTCCGTGACGCTGCCGGCCTCGCTCGACGAGGCCGTGGCGGCGCTCACCGCCATGCCCGCCGCCGTGCCGGTCGCAGGAGGCACGGACCTGATGGCGGCCGTCAACAAGGGCCGGCTCAGGCCCGCCGGCCTCGTCGGCCTCGGCCGGATCAACGAGATCCGCGGCTGGCAGTACCAGGACGGCCACGCCCTGCTCGGTGCCGGACTCACCCACTCCCGGATGGGCCGGCCCGACTTCGCCGCGCTCATCCCGGCGCTCGCCGCCTCCGCCCGGGCCGCCGGACCGCCGCAGATCCGCAACGCGGGCACCCTCGGCGGCAACATCGCCACCGCCGCCCCCACCGGCGACACCCTCCCGGTGCTGGCCGCCCTGGAGGCGGACCTGGTGATCGCCGGACCGGACGGGGCGACCCGCGAGATTCCCGTCTCCCATCTGCTGGCCGGCCGCGAAATGCTCGGCCCCGCCGAGCTGATCGGTTTCGTGCGCGTGCCGCTCCTGCACGCCCCCCAGGTGTTCCTCAAGGCCACCGGGCGCACCGGGCCGGGCCGGGCAACGGCGTCCGTCGCCGTCGTCCTCGACCCGGCGCGGCGCGGCGTGCGCTGCGCGGTCGGCGCGATCGCCCCGATGCCACTGCGCCCGCTGGAGGCGGAGCGCTGGATCGCCTCGCTGATCGACTGGGACGGCGAGCGCGGCCTCGCCCCCGAGGCCCTGGCGGCCTTCGGCGAGTACGTGGCGGCCGCCTGCATCCCGGACCAGGAGGGCGACGAGCAGCTGCCGCCCGCGGTCCTGCACCTGCGGCGCGTGGTCGCCGCGCTGGCCCGACGAGCGCTGGGGAGGGCACTGTCGTGAGCTCCGAGGAGAACGAGTCCCGGGACACCGCCCCGCACGGCGGCGGCTGGCAGCCGATCCCGCAGGGCGGCGAGTACGACGCCGAGGCCACGGCCTTCGTCCGGCTGCCGCCCGAGGACATGCTCGACGCACCGCTCGCCGCGCCCGGTCACGGCTACGTGCCCCCGCAGATCCCGCCCGTGAACCCGGACGACCCGTCCGGCCCGGCGGGCGCGGGCGGCTGGACCGTGCCGCAGCAGGCGTCGGACGCCGACCGGCCGCACCACTGCGCCGCGCCGGGCGCGCAGCAGCCGCAGAACCCCTACGAGCCGTACGCGGGCCACCAGCCCTACGCCGGCCACGAGCCGTACGCCGGCCCCGGCCCGCAGGGCGGGCAGGGCCCCCGCGACGGCCATGAGCCACACGACTCGTACGGCCCGCAGGGCGTCCAGGGCGCTCCGCCGGACCCGCGCGCCGGGCACGAGGCGCGGCCCGACCGCGGCCCGCAGGGCGGGGACCCCCGGACCGGCCACGGCGCGGAGGGCCCCCGCGGCCCACAGGGCGGCCACGACCCGCACGCGACGGGCCAGTGGACGTTCCCGGAGGCGGACGAACCGTCGTCGGGCCGCGCAGAGGCGCCCGCGACGGGAGACCTCACCGGCCAGTGGACCATCCCCGTCGCCCAGGGGGACATCCCGGAGGAATCGGGCGAGTTCACGACGTCCGCGCTCGCGTCCCAGTGGGGCGGCCGCACCCCGCCGGCCACCCTGCCGGGCGGCGCGCCCGCCCCGTGGGCCACGATCCCCGACGGCGGCACCCCGGCCGAGGGCACCCCCGCGGGCGGCACGCCCGCCGCCGGTACGCCGGTGGCCGGAGCCGGCTACCCCGCCACCCTCCCCGGCGGCGCTCCCGCCCCCTGGGCGACCGAGGGGTATCCCGCCCACGACGAGCAGGCCGGGTCCACCACCGAGCCCCACGCCGAAGGGCCTTCCGGCGAGCCGCACGGCCCGCGGGAGGACGAGGCGCACCCGGAAGCCGCGGGCGACGCTCCCGATGCCGCAGCCGACCCGGAGCGGAGCGCCGAGGCGCCTCAGGACGGGCCCCGGGCAGGCCGCGAGACCGGCCCCGCCGAGGACTCCGACGACCCCGGAGCCACCGGCGCCGGCACGGCCCGGCAGGACCCGGCGGGGACGCCCGATGTCGAAGCCGCAGCCGGCCCGGACGCGTCCGGTGCCGAGGAAGCCCTCGCCGACGCCCCCGCCGCGGTGAGCGACGAACACCCGCACACCTCGTACGTCCTGCGCGTGAACGGCGGCGACCGGCCCGTCACCGACGCGTGGATCGGCGAGTCCCTGCTCTACGTGCTGCGCGAGCGCCTCGGCCTCGCGGGCGCCAAGGACGGCTGCTCGCAGGGCGAGTGCGGCGCCTGCAACGTCCAGGTCGACGGCCGGCTCGTGGCCTCCTGCCTGGTGCCGGCGGCGACCGCGGCCGGGTCCGAGGTCCGTACCGTCGAGGGCCTGGCCGCCGACGGCGAACCCTCCGACGTCCAGCGAGCCCTCGCCGTGTGCGGAGCCGTCCAGTGCGGTTTCTGCATCCCCGGCATGGCCATGACCGTGCACGACCTGCTGGAGGGCAACCACGCCCCCACGGAGCTCGAGACCCGCCAGGCCCTCTCCGGCAACCTCTGCCGCTGCTCCGGCTACCGGGGCGTCCTCGACGCCGTGCGCGAGGTCGTCGCCGAACGCGAGGCGAGCGCCGCCGCGGCCGCCGAGGCCGGCGACGAGGCCCGCGAAGGGACCCAGGACGGGGCCCGCATCCCGCACCAGGCGCCCCCGGGCGGCGGTAGTGTGCAGCCCCACCCGCACGACGGAGGCATGGTGTGAGCAACGACGCGGCCATCGCGGCCCCGGCGGTCGACGATCCCGAGCAGGAACCCCCCGCTCACGGCCTCGGAGCCTCCCTCCCGCAGGCGGACGCCCGCGCCAAGACCGAGGGCACCTTCCCGTACGCCTCGGACCTGTGGGCCGAGGGCCTGCTGTGGGCGGCGATCCTGCGCTCCCCGCACCCCCACGCCCGGATCGTCTCCGTCGACACCTCCGCCGCCGCCGAGATGCCCGGCGTACGGGCCGTCGTCACCCACGCCGACGTGCCCGGCGACACCGCCTACGGACGCGGGGTCGCCGACCGGCCCGTCTTCGCCTCCGACGTCGTCCGGCACCACGGCGAGGCGATCGCGGCGGTCGCCGCGGACCACCCCGACACGGCCCGGCTCGCCGCCGCGGCGATCACCGTCGAGTACGAGGTCCTCGAACCGGTCACCGACCCGGAGAAGGCCTTCGCCGCCGAGCCGCTGCACCCCGACGGCAACCTCATCCGCCACATCCCGCTGAGCTACGGTGACCCGGAGGTCAACGGGGAGGTCGTCGTCGAGGGGCTCTACCGCATCGGCCGCCAGGACCCCGCCCCCATCGGAGCCGAGGCCGGCCTCGCCGTGCCGCGCCCCGACGGCGGCGTCGAGCTCTACACCGCCTCCACCGACCCGCACACCGACCGCGACCTCGCCGCCGCCTGCTTCGGCCTGGACAAGGAGCGCGTGAAGGTCGTCGTCACCGGCGTGCCCGGCGCGACCGGCGACCGGGAGGACCCGGGCTTCCAGATCCCCCTCGGGCTGCTCGCCCTGCGGACCGGCTGCCCGGTCAAGCTCGCCGCCACCCGCGAGGAATCCTTCCTCGGCCATGCCCACCGCCACCCCACGCTGCTGCGCTACCGCCACCACGCCGACGCCGACGGCAAGCTGCTGAAGGTCGAGGCGCAGATCCTGCTGGACGCCGGCGCGTACGCCGACGCCTCCTCCGAATCCCTCGCCGCCGCCGTCGCCTTCGCCTGCGGCCCGTACGTCGTGCCGCACGCCTTCATCGAGGGCTGGGCCGTCCGCACCAACAACCCGCCCTCCGGCCACGTCCGCGGAGAGGGCGCGCTGCAGGTCTGCGCCGCGTACGAGGCCCAGATGGACAAGCTGGCCGCGAAGCTGGGCCAGGACCCGGCCGACATCCGCCTCCGCAACGTGCTCGCCACCGGCGACATCCTGCCCACCGGCCAGACCGTCACCTGCCCGGCCCCGGTCGCCGAACTGCTCCAGGCCGTCCGCGACTTCCCGCTCCCGCCGCTGCCCAAGGACACCCCAGAGGAGGCCTGGCTGCTGCCCGGCGGACCCGAGGGAGCGGGCGAGCCCGGTGCGGTGCGGCGCGGCGTGGGCTACGCGCTGGGCATGGTCCACATGCTCGGCGCGGAAGGCACCGACGAGGTGTCCACGGCCACGGTGAAGGTCCACGACGGCGTGGCCACGGTCATCTGCGCGGCCGTCGAGACCGGGCAGGGCTTCTCCACCCTCGCCCGGCAGATCGTGCAGGAGACGCTCGGCATCGAGGAGGTGCACGTCGCCTCCGTCGACACCGACCAGCCACCGGCGGGCCCGGCCGCACACGGGCGGCACACCTGGGTCTCCGGCGGCGCGGTCGAGCGTGCGGCCAAGATGGTCCGTACGCAGCTGCTGCAGCCGCTGGCCCACAAGTTCGGCATGTCCACCGAGCTGCTGCAGATCACCGACGGCAAGATCACCTCGTACGACGGCGTGCTGTCCACTACGGTCACCGAGGCCATGGACGGCAAGGAGCTCTGGGCCACCGCCCAGTGCCGCCCGCACCCCACCGAACCCCTCGACGACCACGGCCAGGGCGACGCCTTCGTCGGCCTCGCCTTCTGCGCGATCCGCGCGGTCGTCGACGTCGACATCGAACTCGGCTCCGTGCGCGTCGTGGAGATGGCCGTCGCCCAGGACGTGGGCCGCATCCTCAACCCCGCCCAGCTCGCCACCCGGATCGAGGCGGGCGTCACCCAGGGCATCGGTGCGGCGCTCACCGAGAACCTCCGCACGGCCCGCGGTCTGGTCCGCCACCCCGACCTGACGGGCTACGCGCTGCCGACGGCCCTCGACGCCCCCGACATCCGCATCGTCAAACTCGTCGAGGAACGCGACGTGGTGGCCCCCTTCGGCGCCAAGGCGGCCAGCGCCGTCCCGGTCGTCACCTCCCCGGCGGCCGTCGCCTCGGCGGTCCGCGCGGCCACGGGCCGCCCGGTCAACCGCCTCCCGATCCGGCCGCAGGCGGCGGTGGCCACGCCGTAGGAGCGGGGTGCAGCGGGAAGAGGACGTGCACCGCTGGGCCTGCCGGGGCGAAGCCGGTCAGTCCGTGCCGCCCCACACCGCCGTGGCGGTCTCGTTCTGCAGCAGGAACAGGCGCTTTCCGTCGGACGTCAGCTTCAGTGACTTCTGACTGCCCTGCGGGTGGTTCCAGGCGGGCCTGCCCGTGTCCTTGCGGAGCGCGATCGCGTCGAAGGAATCGGGGTCCTTGCCGGTGACGTCGCAGACGAGGTCGCCGAGGACCTGGGGCCGCGTACTGGGGATCGGCACGCTCTGGATGTCGGTCGCCCAGACCTTGGCGCCGTCGCTGAGCCGGCGGCAGTGCAGCGTCGTCCCCGCCACCACGTACACATGGCCCCCGTCGACGGTGGGCGAACCCCAGTCCTGGCCGGATTCCGGGGCGAGAGTCCACACGTCCTCGTCGTCCTCGATCCGGATGGCGATCAGCGAGCCACCGCCCACGACGGCGAGGCCCTCGTGGACCGCCGGGATGGAGCCGAAGCGGTTCCCCTTGGCCCGGAACAGGGCGAGCGCCCCGGTGCGGAGTTCCAGTGCGGTGATGGCGCCCGCGTCGGACTGAAGGACCAGATGGTCCTCGCTCGCGCGGGCGTATCCGCTGCCGAACTCGGTACGGGCGGTCCAGCGCGGCTTGCGGGTCCTGGTGTCGAGGGCGCGGATGTCGCCGTCGTGCGTCACCGCGAACAGGCAGTCGCCGTTCCCAGCCAGCAGGAGGGCGGCCTCCATTTCGGCAGCCCACTTCTCCTTGCCCGAGGCGGCGTCGAGGGCGTGCACCGTACCGCCGCCGTCCGCGGCCGCGATCAGCCCCCCGGGCAGCGCCACGAGTTCGGCGGACGCGGTGACGTTCGGCGCCCGCCACTTCTGTCTGCCGTCCTCGGCCCCGTAGGCGACGAGTCCGCCGTCCTTGGCCCCGAAGACGACGGTGCCGTCGACGACGACCGCGGGAGGGCTGAAGGGGTCGGCGACCGCGAGCGGGCCCCATGTGCGGGCGCCCGCCTTCGCACCCTTCCGGCCGGATGCGCCCTCCGCTTCCCGGCCGCCCAGCAGCCATGCGGCGGTGCCCCCTCCGGCGCCGAGGACGGCGGCGCCCACCGCGAGCCCGGCCAGCAGACGGCGGCGGCCCGGCGGCGACGCGACGACCGTGCCGGGCAGGGTGGACCACTGCTGCGCACCGGTCTCGCGCGCCCGGATGTCCTCGGCCAGCGGGCCCTGACGCCAGATCCGCTCGGCCCGCCGCGGCGCGGCGAACGCCGTGCGGATCAGGTCGGGGGTGGGCCGGGCGGCCGGGTCCTTCGCCAGGCAGGGCCCGATGAGTGCGCTCAGCGGCCCGGGCACCCGGCTCAGATCCGGCTCCCCGTGCACCACTTCGTACTGGACCGCCGCCACATGGCCGCCCGTGTACGCCCGTACGCCGCTCGCCGCGTAGGCCAGGACCGCGCCCAGCGAGAACACGTCGGCGGCCGGGCCGACCCGCTGGCCCAGCACCTGCTCGGGCGCGCCGTATCCCGGGGTGACCGGTACCTGTCCCGTGGTCGTGAGGGTGAGCCCGTGCTCGGGCCGGGCGATGCCGAAGTCGATGACACGCGGGCCGGAGGAGGTCAGCACGATGTTCGCGGGCTTGAGGTCGCGATGGACCAAGCCGGCCCGGTGAATGGTCCCGAGGGTGTCGGCGAGGGAGGCGGCGAGCGCTCGCACGGCCTGCTCCGGCAGCGGCCCCTGGCCGGTGACTGCCTCTTCCAGGGTCGGGCCCGCGAGGAACTCCGAGGCGATCCAGAGGCGCCCGCCCTCGGTCTGGGCGGCGAGGACCCGGGCGACACCACGGCCGGTGACGGTCCTGGCGGCCTCGGCCTCACGCAGGAAGCGCTGCACCATGTGCCGGTCGTTGGAGAGTTGCGGCAGCAGGACCTTCACAGCGGCGGGCCGGCCCTGGTCGTCGTGGCCGAAGTACACCTTGCCCATGCCGCCGGCGCCGAGCACGCCGACGAGACGGTAGGGGCCGAGCCGGAGCGGGTCGCCGGGGCCGAGGGGGTTCATCGGGGTGGTCGTCCTCTGGTCTGCGGGTGCGGTGCGGTGGAGCGGGGGTTCGGGTGAGGTGCGTCAGGGTGAGTGCGTCAGGGGGAGGTGCGTCGGGGTGCGGGGGCGGAGCACGTGGGAGCGCGCGGGCGGTGCCCGGTTGCCCGCACGCGGCCCGGCGCTCAGCCGTAGTCGAAGGCGAGATTGACCGCGGCGACGTCCGTGCCGTCCGTGAGGACGAGGCGCGGGACGCGTTCGTGGAGGCTCATGGTCCGTGAACGCCGCCGGAACACCCACTCCTGGCGTTTGGACTCCCGGCCGACGGAGTACACGCTGCCGCCGGTCATGACGTACACGAACCTGTCGTTCACGACCACGGGTACCGTGAGGTCGGGCCGGCCCCCGGTCTCCGCCTCCCACCGCAGCCGGCCGTCCGCGGCGGCCACGGCCACCACGCCCTTGTCCCGCTCCGCCGCGTGGACGATGCCGTCACGCAGGGCGGGGGTGCCGTACGCGCCCGCCGGCCGACCCGCCCCGAACGTCCAGGCCGCCTTGCCGTCGGTCAGCCGCAGGGCCTGGAGCCGCTGCCCGCCGACGTACACATGCCGGTCGTCCGTGACGAGCGAGTTCGGCGCGAGCGAGGGGATGCCGTGCTTCTCGCCGGGCAGGGTGGTCCGCCACAGTTGCCTGCCGTTGCGGACGTCCAGGGCGCTGACCTCGTGTCCGCTGCCGCCGCTCGCCGGCCTGTGGAGGATCAGCCTGCCAACGGCGAGGGCGGTGACGACGAGGTCGTCGGGGCCGCCGACGTCGGCGGCGCGCAGCGGTGTGCTCCACTTCTCCTGGCCCGTCCGGGCGTCGAGGGCCCTGAGGTGCCAGAGGAAGCCGCCCGGTTCCTCCGCCGCGACGTACGCCGTGCCGCCGCCGACCCGCAGCAGTGCGACCCGGCGGACGAGCGGCTTGAACACGACCGGCGGGGAGAGCCGCCCGTCCCGCGGGTCGACGGTGTGCAGCACCGCCCGCGAGCGATGGGGCTCCTCGCGGAGCAGGACGTGGATCTGCTTGCCGTCCGTGTGCACGTGCCGGGACTCCCGTACGTCCCGCACGAGCCAACGGCGCTCCCCGTTGAGGGCCGCGAGCCCCAGCAGCCCCTCACCGGTCGCCAGCACGGCGACCTCCCCGACGGGGAGGGGTGCGAGCAGGGCCGCCGTGTCCGCCTTCGCGGGGATGACGTTCTTGAGCCACGCCTGGCCCTCGACTGTGGGCCCGGTGACCGGCGGCGGGGTCGCACCGCGGCCGCCGGCCCCGCCGGTCGTTCCGGCGTCGGGATCCCGCAGCCACGCCCAGGCCCCTGCGCCGGCGCACGCGACCGCGAGGGCCGACGCTCCGGAGAGCCCCAGCAGCCTGCGGCGGCTCGTCCGGGACCGCGATCCGGAGTCCGGGACGGTCCGGGGGAGCGGTGCGCCTGTCGGCGCCGGGAGCCGGTACGGCGTGTACTGCCACACCTCGGTCGCCCGGCGGGCGATCTCCATGAGGACGGTGTCCGGGAGGTGGTCGGCGAAGTCGCCCCGCCCGTCGTGGAGTTCCCCGACGAGCTGTGCGGTGGTGGGCCGCTCGCCGGACTGCTTGGCCAGGCAGCGGGACAGGACGGGGACGAGCGCCGCGGGGACCCCGGTCAGGTCCGGCTCGGCGTAGCGGACGCGGTAGAGGAGGTCGGCTGCCTGGCCGGTGCCGAAGGGGCCGTGGCCCGAGGCCGCGTACACCAGCACTCCGGCGAGGGCGAAGACGTCGCCCGCGGGTGTGTGGTCCTGGCCGGTCGCCTGCTCCGGCGACATGAACGCGGGGGTACCGGCCGCGACACCCACCCGGGTCAGCCGCTCGTCCCCGTCGGCGCGGGCGATGCCGAAGTCGATGATCTTGGGCCCGTACGCCGTGATCATGACATTCGACGGCTTGAGGTCACGGTGCACCACATCGGAGGAGTGCAGCTGACCGAGGGCACCCGCGAGTGCCGCGCCCAGGGCGCGGACCCCGGACTCGGGCAGCGGTCCGCACAGCTCGACGGCGTCGTCCAGCGGCGGGCCGAGGACGTACTCGGTTGCCAGCCAGGGGGTCTCGGCCAGCGGATCGGCGTCGACGACGGCGGCACCGTGCTGCGACCCGATGATCCGGGCGGCGTCGGTCTCCAGCCGGAACCGGGTCCGTGCGGCGGGGTCGGCGGCGATCGCCTGGTGCATGGTCTTCAGGGCCACGGTGCGGCCGCCGGGTGTCCGGGCCAGATAGACCGTGCCCATTCCGCCACTGCCGAGGCGCGCCTGGAGCCGGTACCGGGCGAGGAGTTCGGGGTCGTCGTGGGTGAGCGGGGAGAGCATGGTCAGGGCGTCCTGATCTCTGCGGAGAGCACTTCGGCGGACTGGCGGGCGAGCGCGGCGACGACACGGCCCGGGAGCCAGCCGGGCAGCAGCAGCGGGCCGGCGGTCGAGAGCACGGTCGCGTGCGGCGTCGGGGGTGCGAGGGCGGCGAGGGCGGCGGCCGCGGTGGGGCGGTTCGCCGGGTCGCGCGTCAGGCACATCGCCACCAAGGGGCGCAGCGTGGAGGGGAGTTCGGAGCCCTCCGGTGTGGTGTGGCCCGTGGCGGCGTACGCGAGCACCGAGCCCAGCGCGTACAGGTCCCCGGGCGGCCGAGGGCGGCCGCCCGCCGCCTGCTCCGGGGCGAGGCTGCCCGGTTCCAGCCCCGGAATCCCGGACCGCGATGCGCCGTCCGGCCCGGCGGCCCGCACGGCGCCGAAGCACGTCAGCCGGGGCCCGTCCCCCGTCAGCAGCACCGAGGCGGGTGACAGCCCGGCGTGGGCGAGCCCTTGGGCGTGCGCGGCGACGAGGGTCTCCGCCACTGCGGCGCCGATCGCCCGCACCGACGGTTCGGGCAGCGGCCCGCCGTGCACCGCGAGGGCCACCGGGAGCGGCAACGCGGGCAGGTACGGCGACGCGTACCAGCGGACGGCACCCGCCGGAGCGATCTCGGTCACCGGCGACACCCACGGACCGGTCAGCCGCCGCGCGCCGCCGGCCTCGTCCGCGAACCGCGCCGCGTCCGCACCCGGCAGCGGCGCCCCGAGCAGCACGGTGCGGTCGCCGTCGCCGGCCCGGCGTGCGACGAAACGCCGGTGCGGGACGGGGTAACCCGGGGGATCCAGACGCGCGATGAGCGCGAAGGGACCCAACCGGCGCGACGGACCCGGGCTTTCCACGTGCACATCCCCCCTGTGTGTGATCAACAGGAGCCTACTGAGGGGACGGAGGGCCGGGCACGGGCGGGGCAGGGGGAGGGCGGTGAGTGCTGGACGGCCCCGTGTGCGAGTGAACAGAAGCACAGCGAGAGCATGGCCTCAGGGCCCCGACCGGGAGAGCCTCGTCTGCACCCACCGTGAGCCGGGTCGGCCACGTGGCCAAGAGGTGAGGTGAGCATTCAGATGCGGCCAAGTCGGAAGAAGCGCGTCACGACCCTGGGCCTCGGTTGCCTGGTGGCGGCCGGCGCGGTCTTCGGGTACCTGGAGATCTTCACCACGGGGATCGACCGGCTGCCGGACAAGCCCTGCTCCGGCGCGGTGGACCGGGAGACGCTTTTGTACGTCCCTTGCACTCCTCCCGGCAAGAAGCCCGGCGGGGCGCGGGAAGCCTACGCACTGACTGTCGACGCGCGCACCATTGGTGAGACACGCGTTCACGGGAACGAGTTGAGGCAGGTCCTCATCGACTTCGCCTACCAGCTCGCTCGGCACACGTATGAGGCTGCCGACTGCCAGGAGTCGCGGACCTTTCCGAAGGAACTGCCCCGGCTGCCGGCCGCGTGATCCGAGGCTGTGGCCCGGACGGCGGGAAAGTGATCCGGGGCTCGGCGAGTACACCCGGATGTGCCACCCGCTACGACGGCGCCGTGGCCGGCCCTCGTCGCTCCCGGACCGTCGCCGTCCGTCCCGGGGCACTGCGCGGTCGTGATCGCGCGTCAGCGTGGAGACCGTGGCGGGATTCGAACCCACGTAACTCGCTTTGCAGGCGAGCCCCTCAACCACTCGGGCACACGGTCCTGTGTTTCTCGATGCGTCGACCGTAGGCGGCGGCGGAGAGGGCGCTCAAGGCCTGGGCGGGGGCTGCAATGCGACTGCCACACGGCGTTCACGAACGGCCCGCGGGAGGAGCCGGGCGTCGGGCCCGGGCGGTGCGTGACGCGGTGTCCGCGCCGATCGCCCACCGCCCGGCCGCCTGACCGGAACGGGACGGGCGGGGACCCGCGAGCCCGGCTACCGGCCCGCCCCTCCGGGGCCTAGGACCAACGGCCGATCCGAACCCCGCCCCACGACAGGGGCCATGCCCGACCATGCCCCTTACTCTGGAGCGCATGACAGCGCTCGAACCTCGTGACGCGGCCGGTACCGGCGACGCGGCGGTCAAGGAGGCCCGTGACGGCCTCGGCGGGACCGGCACCGCTGCCGGTACGGACGAGGCCGGAACGGGCGGGGTGCTCGGGAGCAGCCTCCGCGCCCTCAGTGTCGGCATCGTCTCCGTCGTCCTGCTGATCGCGTTCGAGGCGACCGCCGTCGGTACGGCCATGCCCGTTGCGGCGCGGGAGCTGGACGGGGTGCCGCTGTACGCGTTCGCCTTCTCCGCGTACTTCACGACCAGCCTGTTCGGCATGGTGCTGTCCGGGCAGTGGGCCGACCGCCGAGGCCCGCTCGGGCCGCTGACCGCCGGGATCGCCGCCTTCGGCGTGGGTCTCCTGCTGTCCGGCACCGCCGCGACGATGTGGTGGTTCATCGCCGGCCGGGCGGTCCAGGGGCTCGGCGGCGGCCTGGTGATCGTCGCCCTGTACGTCGTCGTCGGCCGGGCCTACCCCGAGCACCTGCGGCCGACGATCATGGCCGCGTTCGCCGCGAGCTGGGTGATCCCCTCCGTCGTCGGTCCGCTCGCGGCCGGGACGGTCACCGAACACCTCGGCTGGCGCTGGGTCTTCGTCGGCATCCCCGTCCTCGTCGTCGTCCCGCTCGCCCTCGCCGCTCCCGCGATACGGCGGCGGGCGTCGGGTCCGGTGGATCCGGAGGCGCCCGTCCCTGCGCTGGACCGGCGCAGGATCCGGCTGGCGTTCGGAATCTCCCTCGGCGCGGGAGTGCTCCAGTACGCGGCCCAGGACCTGCGGTGGCTCTCCCTCGCCCCGGCCGCCGCGGGTGCCGCGCTGCTCGTGCCGGCCGCGCTCGGGCTGCTGCCGCGCGGCACGTTCCGCTCGGCGCGCGGGCTGCCGTCGGTGGTGCTGCTCCGCGGCGTGGCCGCCGGGTCGTTCATCGCGGCGGAGTCCTTCGTACCGCTGATGCTCGTGACCCAGCGCGGGTTGTCGCCGACGCTGGCGGGCCTGTCGCTCGCGGTGGGCGGGGCGACGTGGGCGCTGGGCTCGTTCGTCCAGTCCCGGCCGCGGCTGGAGCCGTACCGGGAGCGGCTGACCGTGGCGGGCATGGTGCTCGTGGCGGCGGCGATCGCGGCGGCACCGAGCGTGCTGATCCCGTCCGTGCCGGTGTGGGTCGTCGGGGTCGCCTGGGGCTGGGGCTGCTTCGGCATGGGCCTGGTCATCTCCTCGACCAGCGTGCTGCTGCTGAAGCTGTCCGCCCCCGCGGAAGCCGGTACCAACTCCGCCGCGCTCCAGATCTCCGACGGGCTGTCGAACGTCCTGCTGCTGGCCGCGGGCGGCGCCGCCTTCGCCGCGCTGGGCGGGGGAGCGGCGGGCGGCCACGGTGCGGTCGCGGCTGCGGGGGCGGAGAGCGTCGCCCACCCGGCCGCCTTCGCCGCCGTCTTCCTGCCCATGGCGGCGGTCGCGCTGCTCGGTGCCTGGGTCGCCACCCGCCTGCACCAGCGCCGCCCCGCCTGAGGCCGGGTCGCCTGAGGCCGGGTCGCCCGGTCGGCGGCCGGGTCGGCGCCGGGCAGCCGCCGCCCGCCGCGCCCCGGACGTCCGCCCTGGGCGGCACGTGAACGAACGGACGGGAACGGGCAGGCGGACGGGAACGAACGGACGGGAACGGGCGGACGAACACGGGCGGACGGGAACGGCGCTCGGGGTGCCCCCGGGGCCCGGATTCACCGCGCGGCCGGAACGGGCCGCGCATAGCATCGGGCCATGCACGAGCTCACGATCATCCTCACGGACGCGGAACGCGACGAACTGCACGACCTCGCGGACGCCCAGGGCCGGACTCCGGAGGAGCTCGCGCACGATGCGGTGCACCACCATCTGCGGGTGCAGAGCGAGCGGCTGGCCGCGCTGGCCGGGCGACTGGCCCAGCAGCACGCGGGCCTGCTGAGGAGGCTCGGCGAATGACCCACCAGACCACGACCCAGACGCGTCACCTCACCGTCGCCGAGGTGACGGCGATCGCCCGGTTCGCCTTCGGCGGCCACCCGCCGGAACTGCGCGCCGGCGGTCTCCTGGAGTCCGCCGTGCACCGGCCCCGCTCCCGGATGTACGGGGTGGCCGCCTACCCGGACCTGTGGGAGCAGGCAGGCGCCCTGCTGCACGCCATCGCCTCGAACCACCCGTTCGTCGACGGCAACAAGCGCACGGCGTGGCTGTCGACGGCGGTCTTCCTCGCCCTCAACGGCGCCGACCCCGTCAACGTCGACCAGGACCGGGCGTACGACCTGGTCGTCTCCGTCGCGGCCGGCGAGATGACCGATCCGGCCCTGATCGGGGCCGTGCTGCGCACTCTGTGAACCGCGGTGGACGACCGGCCCGGCGGGGCGGCCCGGCTCTGTGAGGCGGGTCTCACCCCGCCCCGGGGCGGCCCGGTGAGGCCCGCCCGGGAGCGGCGGCACCGGTAGGGTGGCCCGGTTGTCGTACGTAACGCCGTAGCCCTGCCTCGAACCGGAGACCGTGTCTACTACCGCCTCCCACCACCTCTCACCCGCCTTTCCCGGCCGTGCTCCCTGGGGTACGGCCAACAAGCTGCGCGCCTGGCAGCAGGGCGCCATGGAGAAGTACATCCAGGAACAGCCCCGCGACTTCCTCGCGGTGGCGACGCCCGGCGCCGGCAAGACGACGTTCGCGCTCACCCTCGCCTCCTGGCTGCTGCACCACCACGTCGTGCAGCAGATCACCGTGGTCGCGCCGACCGAGCATCTGAAGAAGCAGTGGGCGGCCGCGGCCGCGCGCATAGGCATCAAGCTGGACCCGGACTACAGCGCCGGTCCGCTGAGCAAGGAGTACGACGGGGTCGCCGTCACCTACGCCGGCGTCGGCGTGCGCCCGATGCTGCACCGCAACCGCAGCGAGCAGCGCAAGACCCTGGTCATCCTCGACGAGATCCACCACGCCGGCGACTCCAAGTCGTGGGGAGAGGCGTGCCTGGAGGCGTTCGAACCGGCCACCCGCCGTCTCGCCCTCACCGGTACGCCCTTCCGCTCCGACACGAACCCCATTCCCTTCGTCACGTACGAGGAGGGGAACGACGGCATCCGCCGCTCGGCCGCCGACTACACGTACGGCTACGGCAACGCCCTCGGCGACGGTGTCGTCCGCCCCGTGATCTTCCTGTCCTACAGCGGCAACATGCGCTGGCGCACCAAGGCCGGTGACGAGGTGGCCGCCAGGCTCGGCGAGCCGATGACCAAGGACGCCGTCTCGCAGGCGTGGCGCACCGCACTCGACCCGCGCGGCGACTGGATGCCGAACGTGCTCCGCGCGGCCGACCAGCGGCTGAGCGAGGTCAGGAAGGCGATTCCGGACGCGGGCGGTCTCGTCATCGCCTCCGACCAGGACTCGGCGCGCGCCTACGCCAAGCTGATCCGGGAGATCACCGGCACGAAGGCGACCGTCGTGCTGTCCGACGACGCGGGAGCGTCGAAGCGCATCGACGAGTTCAGCGAAAACCAGGACCGCTGGATGGTCGCCGTCCGGATGGTGTCCGAGGGCGTCGACGTCCCGCGGCTCGCTGTCGGCGTGTACGCCACGACCATCTCCACCCCCCTCTTCTTCGCCCAGGCCGTCGGCCGTTTCGTCCGCTCGCGGCGGCGCGGCGAGACGGCGTCGGTGTTCCTGCCGACGATCCCGATGCTGCTGAGCTTCGCGAACGAGATGGAGGTCGAGCGGGACCACGCGCTCGACCGGCCGAAGAAGGAGGGGGAGGAGGACCCCTACGCCGAGTCCGAGCAGGAGATGGACGAGGCGAACAAGCAGCAGGACGAGGACACCGGCGAACAGGACATGCTGCCCTTCGAGGCGCTGGAGTCCGACGCCGTCTTCGACCGGGTGATGTACAACGGCGCCGAGTTCGGCATGCAGGCCCACCCGGGCAGCGAGGAGGAGCAGGACTACCTGGGCATCCCGGGCCTGCTGGAACCGGACCAGGTGCAACTGCTGCTGCAGAAGCGGCAGGCGCGGCAGATCGCGCACAGCCGCAAGAAGCCGGACGCGGAGGCGGATCTGCTGGAACTGCCCGCCGAACGTCGTCCGGTGGTCTCGCACAAGGAACTGCTGGAGCTGCGGAAGCAGCTGAACACGATGGTGGGTGCGTACGTCCACCAGAGCGGCAAGCCGCACGGGGTGATCCACACCGAGCTGCGGCGGGTGTGCGGAGGGCCGCCGAGCGCGGAGGCGACGGCGGGGCAGATCCGGGAGCGGATCAAGAAGGTGCAGGAGTGGGCCACGCGTATGCGGTGAGCGTACGGAGGGGCCGAGGGGCTCGGGCGGGACGGCCCGGGCCCCTTCGCGCTTCCGTGCGCCGGGTGGACGGTGCCCCAGCGCCGCAGCGCCGCGGACCGGCGTCAATGCGGTCGGTGCCGCTGCGGTGGGCGCCGCCGCAGTGGACGGGAGTCGCGGTGCGCCGGTCCACCGTGGGGGCGCGCACCACACCCGGCACATCCGCCCTGTGAATCCCGTAAGTCCGTCCCGTGCGGACCGAGTTCGTCGGCCGCGGCCCCTCCGGTCCGTCGTCCGGGCCGTGTTGCCGTGCGTCGGCGGAGCCCTCTTCGGCCGAGGCCGAAGAGGGATGTATCCCGTGAAGTCGCTGGTCGTCCCGACTTGCATATCGATAGCGGGCGGCATGGGTCTTCGGCGCCCGGATTCTGGACGAGGTCTTCCGCTGAGCGAACCGGCTCGCTACTGTCCCCGCAAATGAAACGCCCCGTGGCAGCGCCGCCGCGGAGCGCAGCCGGTGTGCCATGGCCTGCCGGCGGCCTCTCCGTGCGTCGCCGATGGGACCGGTGCCGCTAGCCGCGAGAGCGTCGCCGCACTCACCTCGAAGGAGAGGGCGTCGTGACCGCGGAGACCTCCCAGACGCTCGACAGAGGACTGCGTGTCCTCAAGCTGCTCGCCGACACCGACCACGGGCTCACCGTGACCGAGCTGTCCAACCGTCTCGGCGTCAACAGGACCGTCGTCTACCGTCTGCTCGCGACACTCGAACAGCACGCCCTGGTCCGCCGCGACCTGGGCGGCCGGGCCCGGGTGGGACTCGGCGTCCTCCGCCTCGGCCGTCAGGTGCATCCGCTGGTACGGGAGGCGGCGCTGCCGGCGCTGCGCTCCCTCGCCGAGGACATAGGCGCCACCGCCCATCTCACGCTGGTCGACGGGGCGGAGGCGCTTGCGGTGGCGGTCGTCGAGCCGACGTGGACGGACTACCACGTGGCGTACCGGGCCGGGTTCCGCCACCCGCTGGACCGGGGCGCCGCGGGCAAGGCGATCCTCGCCGCCCGCCAGGGAGGTCTCACCGAGCCCGCGTACACCCTCACGCACGGCGAGCTGGAGGCGGGCGCGAGCGGTGCCGCCGCGGCGCTCATCGGGGTGACCGGCATAGAGGGCAGCGTCGGCGTCGTCATGCTGGCGGACGCGGTTCCGGAACGTGTGGGTCCCCGTGTCGTCGACGCGGCTCGCGAGGTCGCGGACGCGCTGCGCTGAGCGCCCGGTCCCGGAGCCGCCGGGCGGGCCCGGCCGGGAACTGCCGGTTCCGGAGCCGCCGGGAGTACCCGGAGCCGCGGGGCGGGCCTGGGTCGGGACCTGCCGGTCCCGGAAGCTGCCGGGAGCACTCGGTCCCGGAGCCGCGGGGCGGGCCTGGGCCCGGACCTCCCGGTCCCGGAAGCTGCCGGGAGCACCCGGTCCCGCGACCGCCTGGCAGGCCCGGGCTCGCAACTGCGGGCCCCGGGCCCCAACCGGGAGCGGTCGTGCTGCCGGGCGGGTCCCGGCCCCGGTCCGGGGGCCCTGGGCGGACCGATACATTGACAGCGTGTTCTCTCGCCTCTCGCGCCTCTCCCGTCCCCGGGCCCTCGCCGTCTGCGCCGTGCCCGTCGCCGCGCTGCTCGCGGTGGCGGCGCTCGCGCCACTGCCGTTCACCGTGGCCCAGCCCGGGCAGACCACGAACGTGCTCGGGAACGACCGGGGGAAGCCGGTGATCACGATCACCGGAGCTCCCGTGCGCCAGACGCAGGGCCAGTTGCGGATGACGACCATCGTGGCGACCGGACCCTCGGTCGACGTGGATCTCGGCGACGTGGCGGACGCGTGGGTCCGCAAGGACCGGGCCGTGCTGCCGCACGACTCCGTCTACCCCTCCGGGCAGTCCGACGAGGAGGTCGAGAAGCACAACACCGCCGAGATGCGGAAGTCCCAGAACAGCGCGGTCGACGCGGCCCTGGGCTACCTCAAGAAGGACCCGGCGAAGGTGAAGGTCACCCTTGATCTCGCCGACGTCGGCGGCCCGAGCGCCGGGCTCCTCTTCTCCCTCGGCATCGTGGACAAGCTCGCCGGCGACGGCGCGGGCGGCGATCTCACCGGCGGCAGGAACGTCGCCGGTACGGGCACCATCGACGCCGACGGAAAGGTCGGCGCGGTCGGCGGAGTCGCCCTGAAGACGCAGGCCGCGGCGCGCGACGGCGCGACCGTGTTCCTCGTCCCGAAGGCCGAGTGCGCCATCGCGGAGGAGCAGCTGCCCGAAGGCATGACGCTGATCCCGGTCACCGAACTGACGGACGCGGTGTCGTCGCTCAAGACCCTGCAGAAGGGCGGCGACGTCCCGAAGTGCTGACGGGCCGGTGCGGGTGCCCCCGAGCCCCCGACCGGCGCCCCCGGAGCTTTCCGGTTCGGAGCCCTCGACCCGCGCCCCCTGCCCCCGAGCCCTCGACCCGCGCCCCTGAGCCTTCCGGCCCTGAGCCCTCACCCGCCCCCCGGCGTCAGCGGGCGTCCTCCGCGGCCTGTTCCACGAGCGGGATGATCCGCAGCGGTACCGGGTTCTCCATCACGATCGCCGTGGACGCCCGCACGATGCCCTCGAACCCGACGACGCGGTCGATCACCCGCTGCAGGTCAGCGTTGGACCGGGCGACCAGCCGGCACAGCATGTCGCCGTGGCCGGTCGTCGTGTGCAGTTCGAGCACCTCGGGAACCGTGGCGAGATGCGCCCGCACGTCGGCGCCCTGCCCCTGCTTGATCTCCAGCGTCGCGAACGCGGTCACCGGGTAGCCCAGGGCGGACGGGTCGACGTCCGGGCCGAAACCGCGGATGACACCGTGAGACTGGAGCCGGTCCAGTCGTGCCTGGACGGTTCCGCGCGCGACGCCCAGCCGGCGGGACGCCTCCAGGACCCCGATCCTCGGTTCCCGTGCGAGCAGCACGATGAGCCTGCCGTCCAGATGATCGATCGCCACACCAGCCTCCTGAGTGGTCATCCTGTACAGGTCGCCCGAACAAACCGGACGCCGACTAAGCATATTGCGCAGCGGATACACGAACTATTGCGCAGCTTGTGGATCGGCGGGAGTCTGCCGCCATGACTGAGACCCTGGATCACACCCCTGAGACCGGCAGGCAGGCCGACCCCTTCCCGGTGAAGGGAATGGACGCGGTCGTCTTCGCCGTCGGCAACGCCAAGCAGGCCGCGCACTACTACTCCACGGCCTTCGGCATGAAGCTGGTCGCCTACGCGGGACCGGAGACGGGCAGCCGGGAGACCGCCTCCTACGTCCTGACCAACGGCTCCGCCCGCTTCGTGTTCACCTCCGTCATCAAGGCGTCCTCCGACTGGGGCCGGTTCCTCGCCGAGCACGTCGCCGAGCACGGTGACGGCGTCGTCGACCTGGCCATCGAGGTGCCGGACGCCCGGGCCGCCTACGCCTACGCCACCGAGCACGGCGCGCGCGGCATCCAGGAGCCCTACGAGCTCAAGGACGAGCACGGCACCGTCGTCCTCGCGGCCATCGCCACGTACGGCAAGACCCGCCACACCCTTGTGGACCGGTCCGGCTACAGCGGCCCGTACCTCCCGGGCTTCTCGGCCGCCGACCCGATCGTCGAGCCCCCGGCCAAGCGGACCTTCCAGGCCGTCGACCACTGTGTGGGCAATGTCGAACTCGGCAAGATGAACGAGTGGGTGGCCTTCTACAACAAGGTCATGGGCTTCACCAACATGAAGGAGTTCGTCGGCGACGACATCGCGACCGAGTACTCGGCGCTGATGTCCAAGGTCGTCGCCGACGGCACGCTGAAGGTGAAGTTCCCGATCAACGAGCCGGCGATCGCGAAGAAGAAGTCGCAGATCGACGAGTACCTCGAGTTCTACGGCGGGGCCGGCGTCCAGCACATCGCGCTCGCCACGAACGACATCGTCTCCACCGTGCGTGCGATGCGCGCGGCCGGCGTGCGGTTCCTGGACTCGCCCGACTCGTACTACGACACGCTCGGCGAGTGGGTCGGCGACACCCGGGTGCCGATCGAGACCCTGCGTGAGCTGAAGATCCTCGCCGACCGCGACGAGGACGGCTACCTGCTCCAGATCTTCACCAAGCCCGTGCAGGACCGGCCGACGGTCTTCTTCGAACTCATCGAACGACACGGTTCGATGGGCTTCGGCAAGGGCAACTTCAAGGCGCTCTTCGAGGCGATCGAGCGCGAGCAGGAAAAGCGCGGAAACCTCTAAGCCCGTACGGAGTCCGGCTCCGTCCCCGCGGCCCCACGGAACCTGACCCGTGGGGCCGCGCGGCGTTCGGTGCGGGGCTATGGTCGGCTCATGGCCAGGATCAACGACGTCGGCGGTCTGCAGGGCTTCGGGCCCATCGACACCGCCGACGACACGGAGCCCTTCCACGCCGACTGGGAGGCCCGGGTCTTCGCACTGAACTCCGCGCTGATCGCGGGCAAGGTCTACAACCTCGACGAGTTCCGCGACGCGATCGAGTCCATGGCGCCCGCCGACTACCTGGCGGCGTCCTACTACGAACGCTGGTTCTTCGCGATCCGTACGCTCCTGGAGCGCAAGGGCGTGATCGAGGCGGGCGAACTCGATGTCTGACCGCTTCTCCGCCGGGGCCCGTGTGCGCACCGTGCACCACGACCCGCCGCACCACACCCGGCTGCCGCGCTACGCCCGGGGCAAGCGCGGCACCGTCGTCGAGCCCGAGGGCCGGGCACTGCTCGCTGACCGCAACGCACAGGGGCGTGGGGACGCGCCGCTGGAGCAGGTGTACGCGGTGAGCTTCCCGGCCCGCGAACTGTGGGGCGAGGGCGACCACGACGTCGTCCTGGACCTGTTCGAGAGCTATCTGGAGGACGACGACCCGGGCGACCGGGCCGAGGCCGCCGCGGCGCCCGGGACGTCCCGGGCGCAGACCGGTGGAAAGGACGGGAAGCCATGACCGGCGGGCACACCGACGCCGACATCAGCCGGCGGGTACGCCGCCTCGAGACGCTGCTGGAGGACCGCGGGATCGTGGCCGGCGCGGCGCTCGACGAGACCCTGGACGCCTTCCTGTCGGGAGCCTCCCCGGCGAACGGCGCGCGGGTCGTCGCACGAGCCTGGACCGACGCGGACTTCCGCACCCGGCTCCTCGCCGACGGCACCTCCGCCGTCGCCGAACTGGGCCTGTCCGCCGGCGGGGTCCAGCCGCAGCGGCTGCGCGTCGTCGAGAACACGCCCGACACGCACAACGTCGTGGTCTGCACGCTCTGCTCCTGCTACCCCGTACGCCTCCTGGGGCCGTCCCCCAGCTGGTACAAGAGCGAGGCGTACCGCTCCCGCGTCGTCCGCGAACCCCGCGCGGTCCTGGAGGAGTTCGGCGTCCGCCTCCCGGACGCCACCCGCATCACGGTCTGGGACTCCACCTCCGAGACGCGCTACATGGTCCTCCCGATGCGTCCGTCCGGTACCTCCCACCTCGACGAGCCGGCCCTCGCCCGCCTGGTCCCGCGCAACGCCCTGATCGGGACGGCGGTGCTCTGAGCCTCCGGCGCCGACCGGCCGCGGCCCGGCGAGGCCCCGGCCCGGAGCGCGGTTCCGGCCGGCCACGGCCGCGCGCCGCCAGGAAGCGGCGGGTCCAGCGGTCCTCAGGTTCCGGACGGTGACGGCCTGCGCGAACCCGCCGTGGACGACTCCCCGGGCCGCGCCTCTCCCGACTGCCGCGGCTCTCCCGTTTCCCGTGCTCCTCCCGACTCCCGTGCCTCGCCCGACTCCCGCGCCTCCCGGGAGTCCCGCTCGCGGGGCCGGGCGGACCCGGAGTCGCGGGGTTGGCGGGAGGCGTCCCCGTCCGGGCGGCGGGACGGGTCGTCGCGGTCCTCCACCGGCTCTTCGTCCTCCGCCGACTCGTCCTCCGGCGGCAGCTCCTCGTCCGTCCACGGCTCGCCCTCGACGTCGACGGGACCGCCCGGAGGAGGGTTGCCCAGGACCGAGACAGCGCGCTTCGCACGCGGTACCAGGAGCGGCGAGAAGTACGGGTTGAGGCGCAGCGCCTCCCGCAGGTGCCGCCGGGCCGGGCCGTGCAGGCCGAGTGAGCGCTCGATCTCGCCCTGGTGGTACAGGGACAGCGCACTGCGGAGCCCCGGCGTCGTCGCGCGCTTCAGATACTTCAGTCCCTCCTGCGCCCGCCCCGCCCGGTACAGCGCCCACCCCAGCGCGTCCGAGACGTGCGCGCTGCGGTGCCCCCGCTTCCACTCCTGCGCGAGACGCTGCACCGCGGCCTTCGCCAGGCCGTGGTCCGCCTCGTACCGCGCGAGCGTCAGCTCCTCGCTCACGCCGTACTTCCGGGCCTTCGCGGCCAGCCGGCGGACCTTCTCGTAGTGCGCCCGCGCCTCACCGGCCATCCCCAGCGACTCGTACAGCTCTCCGGCCTGCAGTGCGTACTCGGGCATCGGCGCCCGTTCGATGGCCGCCCTGTAGTCCCGCAGTGCGTCGTCCGTGCGGCCGAGCGCCGCCGCGGCCCGTCCGCGCCCCGCCAGGGACGGATGGTGGCCGGGCTCCAGTTGCAGCGCCGTGTCGAAGTACGCCGCCGCCTCCTTCGGCTCGCCCCGATCCCAGGCCAGCTCGCCGAGCCGGTACTGCGCCGCGGCGCGCTCCGCCTTGCCGCCCGACCGGGACGACGCCTCGTCCGCCAGCGCCTCGGCGTCCTCGTGGTGCCCGTTGTCGTGGTGGACCCGGGAGCCCCGCATCAGGGTCTGCACGGTGCGGGGGCGCAGCTCCTCCAGCGTGCGCAGGGCCTTGGCGGCGGCCCCGTACGAGCCGAGCCCGCTGTAGGCGTCGATCAGCACCGGGTACGCGGTCCACTGCTCCGGCGACCGCGCCCGGACGCTCTCGGCCCAGCGCCTCGCCGTGGCGAAGTCCCGCCGGGCGTTCGCCAGCGCCGCCATTCCCAGCTGGGCGTCCGCGTTGCCCTTCTCGCCCGGCAGCGCCTCCAGCGATCGCCGCAGCGCCTTCTCCGCCCGGCGGAAATCCGTACGGTCACCGAGGAGGGCCCCTTGTGCCAGGTAGGCCGAGCCCAGCACCGCCCAGGACAGATGGTCGCCGGGATTCCCGGCCAGCCGGTGCTCCTGCCCTGCGATCAGCGACGACAGTTCGGCCGCGGACAGGGCCGCACCGGGGCCCTCGGCCAGCACGGTGCGGGCCGCGGGGCCCGGTGCGGGCGGCGGCGGCCCGTCGTCCCCGCCCGTCCAGACGACCACGATCCCGGTGGCGACCGCCCCGGCGACCAGCGAGGCGATCACGGCATTCCTGGCAAGTGGCGCGTATCGCTTCTTCATGGCGATCACTGTGCGCCACCCTCCGCTCCCGCACGAAGTGCACACCCGGCGGAGCGACGCGGATCGCAGACGGGTTCACACCGATGGCCCCCGGTGCGAATCTGGGATCATGGACGATCTACTCTCCCGGCTCAGCGAGAACCTCCCGCCCGAAGCCCTGATCACCGACCCCGACGTCACGGTCTCGTACAGCAACGACATGGCGAGCTTCTGTGACGCGGGCACCCCGGCCGTCGTGGTGCTGCCCCGCACCGTCGAACAGGTCCAGCACGTCATGCGCACCGCGACCGAGCTGCGCGTCCCCGTCGTGCCGCAAGGAGCCCGCACCGGCCTGTCCGGCGCGGCCAACGCCTCCGACGGCTGCATCGTCCTCTCCCTGGTCAAGATGGACCGCATCCTGGAGATCAGCCCGGTCGACCGGATCGCCGTGGTGGAGCCCGGTGTCGTCAACGCCGTGCTGTCGCGCGCCGTCGGCGAGCACGGGCTGTACTACCCGCCGGATCCGTCCAGCTGGGAGATGTGCACCATCGGCGGCAACATCGGCACCGCGTCCGGCGGACTGTGCTGCGTGAAGTACGGCGTCACCGCCGAGTACGTCCTCGGACTCGAGGTCGTCCTGGCAGACGGCCGGCTCCTCAGCACCGGCCGCCGCACGGCCAAGGGAGTCGCCGGATACGACCTCACCCGGCTCTTCGTCGGCTCGGAGGGGAGCCTGGGCATCGTTGTCAAAGCCGTGCTCGCACTCCGGCCCAAGCCGCCCCGGCAGCTCGTACTCGCCGCCGAGTTCCCCTCGGCCGCCACGGCGTGCGACGCCGTCTGCGCGATCATGGAGCGCGGTCACACGCCGTCGCTGCTGGAGATCATGGACCGTACGACCATCCGGGCCGTCAACGAGATGGCGCAGATGGGCCTCCCGGACACCACCGAGGCGCTGCTCCTCGCCGCGTTCGACACCCCCGACCCCGGCCCGGACCTCGCCGCCGTCGGGGAACTGTGCGCGGCGGCGGGTGCCACCCAGGTCGTCCCCGCCGAGGACGCGGCCGAGTCGGAGCTGCTGCTCCAGGCCCGCCGGCTGTCGCTGACCGCCCTGGAGGCCGTCAAGACCGCGACGATGATCGACGACGTCTGCGTACCGCGCTCGCAGCTCGCCGCGATGCTCGACGGCACCGCGGCCATCGCGGAGAAGTACGACCTCACGATCGGTGTCTGCGCCCACGCGGGGGACGGCAACACCCACCCCGTCGTCTGCTTCGACCACCACGACCCCGGCGAATCCGCCCGCGCCCGCGAGTCGTTCGACGAGATCATGGCCCTCGGGCTCGAGCTCGGCGGCACGATCACCGGCGAACACGGCGTGGGCGTCCTGAAGAAGGAGTGGCTCGCGCGCGAACTCGGCCCGGTGGGAGTGGAGTTGCAGCAGGGCATCAAGAAGACCTTCGACCCGCTCGGCATCCTCAATCCCGGCAAGTTGTTCTAGTGCCTGATACGGAACTAGGTCCGAAGGACCACAAGGGCCGGGACCGGAGCCGGATGAAAGAGGTACGGCTCCCCACATAGCGTGACCGGACGGGAAGAAGGATGAAGAAGCAGGAGAAGGAGGAGTCGTGCCCGCACGTCTCGACCACACCATCGTCCACAGCCGCGATCGCTTCGCCGCGGCCCGTTTCCTCACCGAGCTCCTCGACGCGCCGGAGCCCAAGCCCTTCGGCCCGTTCGCGAGCGTCCCGCTCGCCAACGGCGTCACCCTCGACTACCTCGACGGGCAGCCGGGCTCGCCGATCGTCTCGCAGCACCTCGCCTTCCTCGTCACCGACGAGGAGTTCGACGAGATCTTCGACCGGATCAAGGAGCGCGAGCTCTCCTACTGGGCGGACCCGGCGCACGCCGAACCGCAGCGGATCAACCACAACTTCGGCGGCCGCGGGGTCTACATCGACGATCCCGACGGCCATTCCCTCGAGTTCATCACCCACACCTACGTCCAGTCCCCGTAGTTCTTGTCGTTCCCGTGGTTCTCGCGCGTCCACGGGCCCGCCCAGGCCCCCGGAACGGGCGCGCCGGGCCCGTCCGTGCCGGAACCCGCCGGGCCGGCGGTCCCGCGGCCACTCCGGCTACGCCTCACCGTCCTTCGTCTCCTCGACGGGCCGGGGGCCGTCGCCGCCGAGGGCGGCAGAGGGACCGCGTCCGTGCAGGCCGTCCGCCGGGGCGGGCGCGAGCAGCTCCGCCAGCTCGGTCTCGAACCCGAGGTGTTCGGACTCGGTCCCCGGCGGCACGGCCCGCAGCGTCCGCTCCAGCCACGCCGACACCTGCGAAAAGGGGGCCTCCAGCAGGGCCTCGCCGTCGGGCGAACTCAGCGCTATGTGGATGACGCTCCGCCCGTCGTCCTTCGTCGGCCAGACCCTGACGTCGCCCTCGCCGCAGGCCCGGAAGACCCCCTCCACCAGGAGTTCACGGGCGAACGTCCAGTGCACGGGATGCTCGGACCCGATGTGAAAGGTGATGTGCACGGCATACGCGTCATCTCCCCGGTAGGTGAGCCTGGCCGGCACGGGGACACTGCGCTCCGGCGACAGGACCAGCTTGAGCTCCAGCTCGCGTTCCACCACGGTGTGCATGAGACTGCGACTTCCTTTCCCGGTACGGGACCCTGGAGCGGGCCACACAGGGGGAGAGCGCCATCCCCGCCGACTATTACGCGACTTCCGCCACCAACTTCTCAGTCTCCCGGCGCACGGTCCCGGCAGTGCGGCACAGCGTTACCGGAAAGTGGGCCTTACGCCGGGACGGGCCCGGCGCGGTGCGGCGGTCTGATAGATGTGGACCCTTGAATCGACCCCCTCGATACCCTCGATGTCTTCCAGGAGATACGGGACCACGGTGATGAGCGCCCCCACCCCGGCAACCGGCGACGGCAGCCCCACGCCTGGCTACTACCCCGATCCGTCCATTCCGGGTTACGTCCGGTACTGGAACGGCACGGCATGGGTGCCGGGCACGAGCCGTCCGGCGCCCAAGGACGGCGAGACGATGCCGGCGTCCCCGCCCTCGGCACACGCGACCTTCGCGCCCCCGGCGGCGGTACCGGCCGCCCCGGCCGTACCCGCGGTCGAGGAGACGGGTCCCGTCTTCCTGGACGAGGACCCGGACCCGGCCCCCGGCGGCCGCCCGGAGCCTTTCTCCGCCTGGCAGGCCGACACCTCGCGCCAGACGGGCTTCGGCGGCGACCGCGACCGCCGCGTCTCCTGGGGCTCCGCGGCCCAGGACCCGCGCGGCGGAGGGCTGCCGGGCTCCGGTGCGGACGCCTCGGCGCCGGTCGCCGGGCAGGCCTGGGACCAGCCGGGCGCCACGGCACAGGACCCGCGTACGGGAGGCTCGGCGGGAGCGGACCGCGGCGACGGCAACGGACCCTCGGGAGTCCGGTTCGACCGGGCGGCCGGCAGGGCCGCCCTCGCCGACGGCGCCCCGGAGCCGGCGGGCACCGGGGCGGACCCGACCGGTGGCGCCCTGCCCGGTGTGCGCAGCGTCGGCGGGCCCGCCGAGGAGCCGGAGCAGCCGGTGGCCGACGGCACCGTCACGATCCGCGCCCAGCGTCCGCAGCCCGGCACGCCGCCCGCCGAGGGCACCATGACGGTGCGTGCGATGACGCCTTCCCAGCAGCAGCCCGCCCAGCAGCGTGCGGCACAGGCACAGGCACAGGCGCCCGTCCAGGCGCCGGCGCAGCCGCAGGTTCCCGCCCAGCAGCCGGCGTCGCCCGCGCAGCAGCCCCAGCAGCCGTCGACCCGGCAGTCGCAGCAGCCGGGGCCGCAGCAGCCGCCCGTGTCCGCGGGGTCGGGCGGCGGGTCCGCCTCCTGGGCACAGCAGGTCCACCGACTGGCGCAGACGCCGGAGGAAGAGCCGCCGGTCGTCCCCTGGAAGCCACCGGTCAGCGATCCCTTCCTGCTGGCCGCCCAGGCCCAGGCCTCGGCCCGGCCCGCCGCGCTCGGCAGGCGCTTCGCGGCCCGGCTGATCGACACCGCCGTGCTGGGGGCGCTCGTCGGCGCCGCGACGTACCCGTTCGTGTCCGCCGCGCTGGCGCACATCGACGAGAAGATCCAGGCGGCGAAGCTGTCCGGGGAGACGGTCACCGTCTGGCTGATCGACGGTACGACCGCCTTCCACCTCGGGCTCTCGCTCATCACGATGCTCGTGCTCGGCACGCTCTACGAGGCGCTGCCGACCACCAGGTGGGGACGCACCCTCGGCAAGAAGCTGCTGGGGCTCCAGGTGCGCGACATCGAGTCGCACGAGCCGCCGTCGTTCGTCGCGGCCCTGCTGCGCTGGCTGGTGCACGGCGTCCTCGGCGTGCTCGTCGTCGGCGTCCTCAACGTGCTGTGGTGCGTCTTCGACCGCCCGTGGCGGCAGTGCTGGCACGACAAGGCGGCGCACACGTTCGTGGCCGGCTGACGGTCCGTTCGTCCCGTTGGCCCTGCCGTCCCCCGAACGGCTCGTGAGCCGTTGCGGGGCCCGGCGGGGCGGGGTGCACTGCCCCCATGAGCAACGACCAGCCGCCCGAGGACGACCCGTTCCGCAAGAGGCCCCAGGAGCCGCAGGGGCCCGTGCCCCCGGGCGGTCCACCGCCGGGCGGGCAGCCTCCTCCCGGTGGTCCTCCGCCGAGTGAGGGGCCCTACGGTGCGCCGCCGCCGGGCGGCGGCGGTCCCTACGGCACCCCGCCGCCCGGCGGCGGCCCGCACGGGGCTCCACCTCCCGGCGGTCCTCCGCCGCCCGGGTCCGGCTCGCCCTACGGTGCCCCGCCTCCGCCGTACGATCCGCACGCGTACGGCGGCGACCCCTACGGAGGCGGCGATCCGCTGCACGGGATGCCCCCGCTCGCCGACTCCGGCAAGCGCATCCTCGCGCGCATCATCGACTGGCTGATCGTCGCCATTCCCCTGCTGATCATCGGCATCCCGTTCGGGATCTACAACAGGGTCGCCTCGGGCGACGACTTCGACGACTGGGTGGCGAACAGCAACACCGGCGGACAGTGGGTGTTCCAGCTCATCTCGATCATCGCGTACGTCGGCTACGACACCCTGATGGTGCGCAAGTCGGGTCAGACGCTGGGCAAGAAGCTCATGAAGATGCGTGTGGCGATGCTCAACGACGGGAGCACGCCCGACACCGGCTCGTCCCTGACGCGCGCCGTGGTGCTCTGGCTGCCGCAGCTGATCTGCTGCCCGTGCCTGTGGCCGCTGATCCTGCTGATCCTGATTCTGGTGGACAAGCCGTACAAACAGGGTCTGCACGACAAGGCCGCCAAGACGGTGGTGGTGTCAACGGCGCCCTGAATGCTGGCCGACGCGGTGCTCCGCCGTCGCGTGGGCGACGGGCATCCGGGCGGCGGACTCCGCAGGGAGGGAGCGGTCCTCGATGGCGGCCGCACGGCTTCGACCGGCCGTGCGCGCCGCCTTCGCCCTGTCCGGCACCGGCACGCTCACGGCGACGAGCAGGCCCAGGGCGAGAGCGGTGACCCCGACGACGGCGACTCCGAGCGCCGTCGTCGCGCGGGAGAGCAGGAGCATGGCGACGGTCGAGACGACGACGGTGGCCGAACCGTAGGCGAGCTGTGCGGCAGTCGGACGCGGCATGACGGTTTCCGTCCCTCGAAGGCATCGATGTCGGTGGTGTGTCGCAGCGAGTCGCCCTGTCCGGGGACCCTACGAGGGTGGATGCCCGAGAGGAACCGGCAGTAAGCGTGACCTAACCCACGGTACCGGTGCACTGGGGGCGCATCGAGTCACGTGTCTCAGGAACTGACCGTGCGGATGCGCCTGTTGACCGGACGGCCAGGTCGCGAGAGGGCCGCCGCAGCGGACCCGGCCGTGAACGCGCGTAGCGCGTCCGTTATCCGGAACTGCACTACTGCATAGTGCAGTTGGCCTGTTCAAGTCAAGGTCTGTTTTTTCTCCGTCAACTCCGGTCGAATGTCGTCACTTGTGACGCGCTGCCGCGAGCGGATCCACCCCACATTCCTTGGACCCGCGGTACGCCGGCGCGCGGGGGAGGACACCTTCAAGTGACAGGCAAGCGACGGGCGATCAGAGCGTCCGCGGTGCTCGTGGCACTGGCCACGACAGGGGCAACGGCCGCGGCACTCACCACGGCCCAGGCCGAGAACCGGCCCTCCGGGGCCCCCGGGGTCGAGCGCCACGATCCGGCGCCCGGCTCCGACCACAACAAGGCCCAGAAGGGCCACGTGGACCACGATCTCGAGGGTCCGTTCAGCAAGCAGCAGGAGCAGCAGCGCCAGGCGGCGCTGGAGCAGGTCATATCCGGGGACGCGACCGTGCAGAAGCGCGGCGCGTCCAAGGTCGTGAAGCTCGACGACAAGAAGTACGTCGAGCTCGGCCGGGAGAAGACCGACAAGATCTTCACGATCCTGGTGGAGTTCGGCGACAAGGTCGACGACACCACGATGTTCGACCCGGACGGCGACGGCCCGAAGCCGCCCGTCAAGAAGTACGGCGGCACCCCGGGCCCGCTGCACAACAAGATCGCGCAGCCGGACCGCAAGGTGGACAACTCGACCGCCTGGCAGAAGGACTACAACCGGCAGCACTTCCAGGACCTGTACTTCGGCGAGGGCAAGGACAAGAAGGGGAACCCCAAGCACTCGCTGAAGACCTACTACGAGCGCACCTCCTCCGGCCGGTACTCGGTCGAGGGAACCGTCTCGGACTGGGTCAAGGTCGACTGGAACGAGGCCCGCTACGGCTCCAACTACTGCGGCCAGTCCAACTGCAACAACGTCTGGGACACGGTCCGTGACGGCGTCACCGCCTGGACCGCCGACCAGAAGGCCAAGGGCCGTACCGACGCCCAGATCAAGGCCGACCTGGCGCAGTACGACCAGTGGGACCGCTACGACTTCGACGCCGACGGCAACTTCAACGAGGCCGACGGCTACATCGACCACTTCCAGATCGTCCACGCGGGCGAGGACGAGTCGGCCGGCGGCGGCGCCGAGGGCCCGAACGCCCTGTGGGCCCACCGCTGGTACGCCTACGGCACCGACGCCGGCAAGACCGGCCCGGCGAACAACAAGGCCGGCGGCACCCAGATCGGCAACACCGGAATCTGGGTCGGCGACTACACCATGCAGCCGGAGAACGGCGGCCTGGGCGTGTTCGCCCACGAGTACGGTCACGACCTCGGTCTGCCGGACCTGTACGACACCTCCGGCGGCGGCGAGAACTCCACCGGCTTCTGGTCCCTGATGTCCTCCGGCTCCTGGCTCGGCACCGGCCAGGACTCCATCGGCGACCTGCCCGGCGACATGAACGCCTGGGACAAGCTGCAGCTCGGCTGGCTCAACTACACGAAGGCCAAGGCGGCGACGAAGTCCACCCACAAGCTGGGTGTGGCGGAGTACAACACCAAGAACCCGCAGGCCCTCGTCGTCGAGCTGCCGAAGAAGAAGGTCACCACCAGCATCGTGAAGCCCGCCGAGGGCTCGATGCAGTGGTGGAGCGACATGGGTGACGACCTCAAGAACACCCTCACCCGCTCCGTCGACCTCACGGGCAAGTCCAAGGCGTCCCTGGAGCTCACCGGCTGGTGGGACATCGAGGCCGACTACGACTACCTCTACACCGAGGTGTCGACGGACGGCGGCGCCAACTGGGACGCCGTGGACGGCACCGCCGACGGCGCCCCGATCACCCGCGACGCCTCGGACAAGCCGGCGCTGACCGGTCCGTCGGGCGCGCACAAGAAGCTCGTGTACTCGCTCGACGCGTACGCCGGCAAGAAGGTCGACGTCCGCTTCCGCTACCAGACGGACGGCGGCGTGGCGGGCAAGGGCTTCGCGGCGGACGGCATCGTGGTCTCCGCGGACGGCGCCCCGGTCTTCAGCGACAACGCCGAGACCGAGGCGGCCGGCTGGACCGCCAAGGGCTTCTCCCGCATCGGTGAGTCCTTCACGGACGAGTACGAGCAGTACTACCTCGCCGAGAACCGCCAGTACGTCTCGTACGACCAGACCCTCAAGGTCGGCCCGTACAACTTCGGCTTCAAGGCGCCGAAGGACGGCTGGGTGGAGCACTACCCCTACCAGAACGGCCTGCTGGTCTGGCTGTGGGACACCTCGCAGAAGGACAACAACACCAGCCAGCACCCGGGCAAGGGTCTGATCCTCCCGATCGACGCCAACCCCAAGGCCCTCAAGTGGGCCGACGGCACGCTGATGCGCAACCGCATCCAGGCGTTCGACTCCACGTTCAGCACCTTCCGCTCGGACGCGCTCACGCTGCACAAGGCCGACGTCCCCGTGAGGATCGCCGCCCACAAGGGCAACTCGGTCTTCGACGACCGCAAGGGCGTCTACTGGTTCGAGGAGAACCCGACCGCCGGTGTTCAGGTCCCGAACACCAACACCAAGATCTCGATCGTCAAGGAGCCGAAGAACGGCCAGACGATCACGGTCCAGGTCGGCCGCTCGGCCAAGTAGGACGTAGCACGTCACAAGGAGCGGGGTGTCCGCGCGCTCGTCGCGCGGGCACCCCGCTTCGTCGCGGCGGGCCTCTGAGCCCGCGATGATCGGTGACGGTGTCCGGTGCCCGGAGAGCAGCTTGCGCCGGGGTGTCCGTTTGTTGACGCTCGCCCGGACCCGGAGCGGGCGAGATGTCCCAAAGGGGAGCCCGAGGAGAGCCCCTCCTCGAATGTCGATCAATAAAATTGCAGGTCAAAGCATGATCGGCCGATGCCCTCTAGCGGGCGGCGGCCGATCGTGTTTAGGTGCGTCTGACGAAGTTCTTATTGACAGCGAGCTCACGGGGGAGTGATGCGGCGTGCCCGGCGGAGGTTTCTGCAAGCTGCCAGGAGGCAGTGTCGTGGTCGCGATAGGCCTGCCCGACCCGGCAGGCGGCGGTCGTACGGTGCGTGTGCTGGTGCACGCGGCGAACCGTGCGCGCGCCCTGACGCGACTGCGGAACCTGGGGCTGCGGGCGGTGTATCTGCGCGGTAACGCGGAGCCACCGACGCCGGACGAGATCACGGCGGTGCTGCACCATCCGGACGGCCTGCTCTGGCGCACGCACGAGCCGCTCTCCCAGGAGCTCTGGCACCCCATCCGCGCCCTGCTGCGCCCGGCACGCGGGGCGTAGCGCCGGGCCCCGCCGGAGGAGGCGGGGAACGCCGCCGGGCCCCTCGGTGCCCGGCGCCCCGCCGCGCGCGCCGCGAGCCTCCCGGGGGCACGTTCCGCGGCCGTGCGACGGACCGCCGCGCGTCAGACCACCGGCTTGCCGGAGAGCTCCACGCCCGCCTGCCGCATCTGCTCGAGGGCCCGGTCCGTCGTCTCCTCGGAGACCCCGGCGGTGAGGTCGAGTAGCACATGCGTGCGGAAGCCCTCGCGGACGGCGTCCAGCGAGGTGGCGCGCACACAATGGTCGGTGGCGATGCCCACGACGTCGACCTCGGTCACGTCCCTGGAGCGCAGCCACTCGGCGAGCGTCGCACCGTTCTCGTCGGTGCCCTCGAAGCCGCTGTACGCCGCCTCGTAGGCGCCCTTGTCGAAGACCGCCTCGACCGAGCCGCAGGCAACCGCGGGCGCGAAGTTCGGGTGGAAGCCCACGCCCTCAGTCCCGGCGACGCAGTGCGCCGGCCACGAGTCCACGTAGTCGGGCTGCTCGGAGAAGTGGCCGCCCGGGTCGATGTGGTGGTCGCGGGTGGCCACCACGTGGCGGTAGCCGGGCTGGGCCTGTCCGATGTAGTCGGTGATGGCGGCGGCGACGTCCGCGCCCCCGGACACCGCGAGGCTGCCCCCCTCGCAGAAGTCGTTCTGAACGTCGACGACGATCAATGCGCGGTGCATGGCGGGTGTCCTTCGGTGGGTGCGGCGGGCGGGGAACGGTCGGGCGGCAACGTTTCGAGGGTAGAGACTTCGATCGCCTTGCGGGAGAGGGCCTTTGCCTGCTAACTGCGCTGCCGTCGTCTCTCGGGTCACCTGGTGTCCATACGGCTCACATGAGGTACTCCGTGGGAAGCACCGGCTCGCCGCGGGACAGCTGGGTCGCGGAGATCGGCAGCGCGGCGCGCGCCGCGATGTGCCGCTCGCGCGCCGCGTCCAACGGTTCACGGGCGACGACCTCACCGCCCTTGACCAGCTGCGTCAGCAGCTGCCGGTCCACCAGGGACTCGGGCACCGGGCCGGTGCCGAGCACCTCGGCCTCGGCGACGCCGTACTCGTCCTGCCGGCGGGCGGCCCACTTGCGCCCGCCCACGGACAGTTTCCCGCCGGTCGACTTCTTCGCCACCGGCACCAGCGGCGCGTCCGGGTCGGCCGAGCCGGCGCGGGCGACCAGCTTGTAGACCATGGAACAGGTCGGGTGACCGCTTCCGGTGACCAGCTGCGTACCCACGCCGTAGGCGTCCACGGGCGCGGCGGCCAGCGACGCGATCGCGTACTCGTCCAGGTCGGACGTCACGACGATCTTCGTGTCACGGGCGCCGAGGTCGTCGAGCTGCCTGCGCACCCGGTGGGCGACCATCAGCAGGTCCCCGGAGTCGATGCGCACGGCCCCCAGATCGGTGCCGGCGATCTCCACGGCCGTACGGACGGCCTCGCCTACGTCGTAGGTGTCGACGAGCAGGGTCGTGCCGCGCCCGAGCGAATCGACCTGGGCCCGGAAAGCGTCCCGCTCCGTGTCATGCAGAAGGGTGAAGGCGTGCGCGCTGGTGCCCACCGTGGGGATGCCGTAGCGGAAGCCGGCGGCGAGATCGGAGGTGGAGTCGAAGCCTCCGACGTACGCCGAGCGCGCGGAGGCGACTGCGGCGAGCTCATGGGTGCGCCGGGCGCCCATCTCGATGAGCCGGCGGCCCACGGCGGCCGCCGACATCCGCGAGGCCGCGGCCGCGATCGCCGAGTCGTGGTTGAGGACCGAGAGGATCACGGTCTCCAGCAGCACGCACTCCGCGAAGGAACCCTCCACGCGCAGGATCGGCGAGCCGGGGAAGTAGACCTCGCCCTCCGGGTAGCCGTGGATGTCGCCGCTGAAGCGGTAGCCGGCCAGCCACCGCAGCGTCGGCTCGTCCACGATGCCGCGGTCCCGGAGGTACCCGAGCACGCCCTCGTCGAAGCGGAAGTTCTCCACGGCGTCCAGGACGCGTCCGGTGCCGGCGACCACGCCGTAGCGGCGGCCCTCGGGCAGCCGGCGGGTGAAGACCTCGAAGACCGACCGGCGGTCCGCGGTGCCCGCCTTGAGGGCGGCCTGCAGCATCGTGAACTCGTACTGGTCGGTGAAGAGCGCGGTCGACGGCACGGAGACCGGCAGACCCAGATCCGCAGTGTTCATACGAGCGATGCTAGCGCAGATTTCGTCAGAGTGACGAGATGTCGTCGGATCGGGCGGGGGCGTTTGTGCGACCGGGCCCCTCGGGTGGCAGCATGGGTGGAGTGACTGTGCCCCTAGAGATCGAGCAGACCCAGTCGGCCGAGGAGACGTTCGCCGTACCCGAACCCGACGTTCCGTGGGTGACGATCGTCCACAACGATCCGGTCAATCTGATGAGCTATGTCACCTACGTTTTCCAGGCGTACTTCGGCTACCCCAAGGACAAGGCCCACAAGCTGATGCTCGACGTCCATCACAAGGGACGCGCGGTCGTCTCCAGCGGCACCCGCGAGGAAATGGAACGCGACGTGCAGGCGATGCACGGCTACGGGCTGTGGGCGACGCTCTCCCAGGAACGTCAGTGATGGCGGGACAGTTCGAAGCACTGCCGGGCGGCGGCGCCGCCGTCGCGCTCGACGAGGTCGAGATCTCCATCCTGCGCTCGCTCGCCGTCCAGCTGCTGGAGCTCATCGGCCCCGGTGACGAGCCCGCCGAGGGCGCGGACCCGCTTGCCGCGCTCTTCGCGGAGGGGCCGAGCGAGCCGCCGTCCGACCCCGCGCTCGCGCGGCTCTTCCCGGACGCCTACGGGGAGCCCGAGGCCGATCGGGGCGAGGACGGGGAACTCCGGGAGTTCTCGGCCGAGTTCCGCCGTTTCACGGAGAACGACCTGCGCGCCCGCAAGCGCGACGACGCCCTCGCCGTCGTCCGCAACCTCGACGCGCTGACCGCGGCGGGCGAGGGCGGGGCGATTCTCAAACTCACCGCCGAGGACTCGCTGCACTGGCTCGGAGCGCTCAACGACCTGCGGCTGACCATCGGCACCCGGCTCGAGGTCACCGACGACGACGAGACCGGCGACCTCTACCGGCTGCCGGACTCCGATCCGCGCAAGCCGATGGTCATGGCGTACCTCTGGCTCGGGGCGCTCCAGGAGACGCTGGTCGAGACGCTGATGCCGTAACGGCCGTATTCCGGGCGGGTGCCCGGGGTTCGGCGGCCGGGGTGCGGGCGTCGGCGTGAATCAGGCGAGGCCCTGACGCCATGTCGTCACGTCCCGTAGCGGATGGCGTGCCGGGGACGCGGAATGCGTCACGAGCCGTAGCCGGTGAACGCCTCCCGGACACCGCGTGTTCGCTCAACGGACACTCAAATCCGGATAACGATCACGTCACTTGGTCACCCGTCTTTGCCGCGCCAAGTGTGAATTGTCCGCTTCTTTCAGTGGTGTGCGCCACATTGCCGTGGGTCGATCAATGCTGCCGCCGTGATAGATCTTCACGACCTGCCGGGGACGCCACCCATGTCCCCGGAGGCGCTTCGACCGGCAGACCGCCGGCGGCACTCCATCGGTATCCGGGGGGATCAGGACCTGGTCCGCGGCCGAGTCCAGTCGGCGCGGATCAGCATGGAGAAAGGCGCATCAACCATGACCTCGTTGCAGGTCGACAAGCACGCCGGCGAGGCCGGGGGCACTCCGCAGGAAGGCTACGAGCGAGGGCTCGGCAGCCGGCAGGTCCAGATGATCGCCATCGGCGGCGCCATCGGCGTGGGCCTCTTCATGGGCGCCGGAGCGAACATCGCCAAGGCCGGCCCCAGCATCATCCTGATGTACGCCCTGGCCGGCGTGGTCATCTTCTTCATCATGCGCGCGCTGGGCGAACTGCTGCTGTACCGGCCCGTCTCGGGTTCCTTCGCGGAGTACGCCCGCGAATTCCTCGGCCCGTTCTTCGGGTTCGTCACCGGCTGGACGTACTGGCTCATGTGGGTCGTCACCGGCATGGCGGAACTCACCGCCGCGGCCATCTACATGCACTTCTGGTTCCCGGAGATCCCACAGTGGGTCAGCGCCCTGGTCTTCCTGGTGGTGCTCTTCGGCGTCAACCTGATCTCGGTGAAGATCTTCGGCGAGGTCGAGTTCTGGTTCTCGATGGTCAAGGTCACCGCGATCATCGGCATGATCGTGATCGGTCTCGGCGTGCTCACGCTCGGCTTCTCCGACGCCGGTGACACCGCCGCGGTCTCCAACCTCTGGGCGCACGACGGGATCTTCCCGAACGGCATCGGCTCCAGCCTGATGACCCTCCAGGGCGTGATGTTCGCCTATCTCGCCGTCGAACTGGTCGGCGTCACCGCCGGCGAGTCCGAGAACCCCGAGAAGACGCTCCCCAAGGCCATCAACACGCTGCCCTGGCGCATCATCATCTTCTACGTCGGCGCCCTCGTGGTGATCCTCTCCGTCGTGAAGTGGACCGAGTTCTCCGCGGGCGAGAGCCCGTTCGTCCACGCCTTCGACAAGATCGGCATCCCGCTCGCCGCCGGCATCGTCAACTTCGTGGTGCTGACCGCCGCGCTCTCCTCGTGCAACTCCGGCATGTACTCCACCGGCCGCATGCTGCGCGACCTGGCGTCCAACGGCGAGGCCCCGAAGGCCTTCGGCCGCCTGAACGCCCGCAAGACCCCGGCCGTGGGCATCGCCGTCTCCGTCGCGCTCATGGGCATCGGCGTCGTCCTCAACTACGTCGTCCCGGAGAAGGCGTTCGGCTACGTCGTCTCGGTGGCCACCGCGGCCGGTATCTGGACGTGGATGATGATCCTCGTCAGCCACATCCGCTACCGCCGCGCGGTCGAGGCCGGCAGTCTGCCCGCCTCGTCCTTCCCGGCCCCCGGCGGAGCCAAGTTCAGCTGGGTCGCCCTGCTGTTCCTGATCGGCGTGACCGGCATGATCGCCTACGACAAGGACTCCAGGATCTCCCTGGTCGTGGGCGCGGTCTGGGGGATCGGCCTGGCCGTCGGCTGGGCGCTCCTCAAGAAGCGCAACCCGCAGCTGACCGAGCGCACCCCCGAGTACGCGGACGCCGTCAAGTAGCGAGCGGCTCGCTCCTCACCGGTCATCAGGGCCATGCGGGCGGAGAACGCCCGGCATGGCCCTGATGCCGTTCGGGGACGCCGGCCGGCCGCCGTTCACGCGAGCCGGACGTTCTTGCCCCCGGCGTGGAGCGTCACCCCCGCATCACCGACCGACACCCGGGTCGGCGCGAGACCGCCCGGCAGATCCGGGACGACGACCTCCGCGGCGGTGAAGGCCGCCGAGATGCGAGGTCCGGACGGATCGACCGGCCGGCCCGCGAACGACGCCGCGACCGGCACGACGGTGATCGTGCGCCCGGTCAGCCGCGGTTCGGCCACGACGGTCAGGGGCAGGCCCAGGACCTCACGGTCGATCCGAAGCCGGCCGTCCCCGTCCGCCGAGAGTATGGCGCCCTCCCCGAGACCCGCGCCCAGGGAGTCGAACGGCGCCGTGAACCGGGCGTCCGCGGACGCGGCCGTGTAACCGCCGCCGCCCTCGGCGACGTCGCGCAGCTCGACCGACGCCCGCACCGGCCGGCCTTCCCCGGTCACGGCGTCCGCCCGTACGTCCACGCTCGGAAAGGCCCCCCGCGCCGCGCTCAGCAGGAACGGGAAGCCGTCGATGCTCACGCGCGGAGTGCCGACCAGCGCCTTCTGCCGCGCGGCGATCCGCTCCGCGAGCCGGTTCTCGGCGACGCTCGCGGAGACGCGGTCGACCGCCGGCAACGCCACGAGCGGCACGGCCGCCACGAGGGACGTCCACAGCAGCCGCCGGCGGCAGTCCGCCCGGCGCCGCGTCACGACGCGCTCCGGGTGCCGGCCAGGGGCGCGCCGCCGGTCGCGGGGGAGGGCGGCTCCGCGTCGTCGTGGCCGTCGTCCTCGATCGCCAGCCGCGGAAGCAGCCGGTCCAGCGCGTCGGGCAGCCACCAGTTCGCCCGGCCGAGCAGGACCATCGTGGCCGGCACGAGGACGCCGCGGACGACGGTGGCGTCCAGCGCGACCGCCGTGGCCAGGCCGATGCCGAACATCTTCACCACGGGGTCGTCGGACAGCAGGTAGCCGAGGAAGACGCTGACCATGATCAGTGCCGCCGAGGTGATGATCCGGCCCGTTGCGGCCAGGCCGGTGATGACCGCGCCCCGGTTGTCACCGTCGCGCAGATACGCCGCACGCACGGCACTGAGCAGGAAGACCTCGTAGTCCATCGCGAGACCGAACAGCACGGCGAACATCAGCAGTGGGACGTAACCCGGGATCGGCACCGGCCCTTCGAGCCCGATCAGCGTCGCGCCCCACCCCCACTGGAAGACCGCGGTGAGCACCCCGTAGGAGGCGGCGACCGAGACCAGGTTCATCAGCGCCGCCTTCACCGCGACGACCGGCGAGCGGAAGGCGACGAGCAGAAGCAGTGCGGCGACGGCGAGCACGAAGCCGACGACCAGGGGCATCCGCTCGGTGAGCCGTTCGTTCAGATCGGCCTGGGCGGCCGTCGCCCCGCCCACATGGGTCACCAGGCCGGCGTCCGCGCCGGCCCGGGGCAGGGTCTCGTCCCGCAGCCGGTGCACCAGCTCGACCGTGTCCGGGTCGGACGGCGCGGTGGTGGGCGTGACCTGCCAGCGCACACGAGTGCCGCTCGCGTCCAGCTGCGCGGGCCCGACGGACGCGACGCCGCCGGTCGTTCGCAGAGCGGCGGAGACGGCCGTGATCCGGGCGTCGTCCGGGCCGGAGGCGGGGTCGGGCAGCGTGGACACGACCTGGAGCGGACCGTTGGCGCCGGGACCGAAGGCGTCGGCCAGCCGGTCGTACGAGGTGCGGCTCGCCGTACCGGCGGCCTTGTCGCCCGCGTCCAGCTGACCGTACGTCAACTGAGTTGCCGGGACGGCGAGTACACCGGTCAGAGCGAGCGCGGCCAGGAGGCAGCGCCACGGCCGGGAGGCGACGAACGCGGCGATCCGGCCCCAGCCGGCCGGAGCGGGCCCGGCGCCGGGGTGCGCGTCCACCGGCCGCGAGCGGGCCGCGAGGGTTTCGGGCCGTTCCGCTCCGGTCCGGGCCGCGGGCTCTTCGCGACGGTCCGTGCCGCTACCGGCGCCGGGGACTCGGAGACGCACCGGGCCGGGTACGCCAGTGGCGGCTTCCGCGCGACCGGCCCCGGAGGCCGCCGTGCCCGCCCCCTCCGGCTCGCCCCGGTCGTCCGGCTCCTGGCGTCCGCCCGGCTCCTGCCGTACGACCCGCTCCCGCGCCTTGCGCTCGTTCCGCGCCTTCCGGTCGCCCCGCGCCGTGGGCGCGAGTCGCGGCCCGAGCAGTGAGAGCACGGCGGGCAGCAGGGTGAGCGTCGCCGCCATGGCGACCAGCACGGCGATGCCCGGCGCGAGTGCCAGCGCGTGCAGCAGCGGGAGGCCGCCGAACGCGAGCCCGGCGAGGGCGGCGACGACCGCGCTGCCCGCGAACACGACCGCCTTGCCGGACCCGGCCGTGGTGCGTGCGGCCGCTTCCTCGACGTCCACCCCGGCCGTCAGCAGCTCACGGAACCGGGTCAGACAGAAGAGCGTGTAGTCGATGCCGACGCCGAGGCCGATCATCGCCGCGATGGTCGCACCGGAGGAGGGCATGTCCATCAGATGGCCCGCCAGGCCGATCAGGCACAGGGACACGCCCAGCCCGACCGCTCCCGTGAGCAGCGGCACCCCGGCCGCGACCAGACTCCCGAACCCGAGGGCGAGGACGACGAACGCGGCCGCGAGGCCGATGACCTCGCTGTGCCCGGTGGAACCCTTGTCCTCCGCGGCGGCGAGGTCCCCGCCGGCCGTCACCTCGATCCCCGCACGGGCGGCCGGGGCGGCCGCGTCCGTGATGGCGCGGGTGGTCTCCGGGGTGATGTCCCGTCCGCCGACGTCGAGTTCGACCGTCAGCCGGCCCGTGCGGCCGTCCGCGCCGAGGCCGCCGCCGGCGGGTTCGTACGGGGTGGTGACGGCCACGACGTGGTCGACGCCCTCGATGGCCCGCGCCGCCTCCTCGACGGCCCTGCGCTGCCCGGAAGAGGTGAGCGGTGCGGCGTCGGCCGGTGCGTACAGGACGACGGGCTGCCGGCCCGAGGCCGCGTCGGCGAAGGCCCCTGCCGTGTCGCGCGCCGCCTGGCTGTCGCTGCCCGGGATGGTCACGGCCTCGCTGGTGACCCTGCCGAAGGCCCCGACCGCCGCGGCCAGGGAGATGAGCAGCAGCAGCCAGGCGGCCACGGTCCGTTTCGGTCTGCGGGCGCACCAGCGCCCTGCGGCCAGGAGCATGAGGAACCCGTCCCTCTCGTGCGGCGGGCCGGGGTGGGCCCTCTCGTGCGGCGGCCCGGAACGGGCTCGAAGTTATTGCACTCCGTGTGCAAGCGGCACGGTTGCATCACGAGTGCAACAATGTCAACGCAGGGATGGGAGGAACCGACGTGAACCAGTCGGACCGGCGGGCGCCGGATCGCGCCCCGGAGACCGCGGACGCACAACCCGGCACCGGCGGCGGACCGCCGCGGGACGGCCGCACCGAGCGCGGACGCCGGACCCGGGAGAAGATCGCCGACGCGATGCTCTCGCTGCTCGACGACGGGGAGACGCAGTTCCCCGCGGACCGGGTGGCCGAGCGGGCCGGGGTGTCGCGCCGCCTGGTGTTCCACCACTTCGCCGACATGGGGCAGCTCCAGGACACCGCCATCGCCCGGCGGCTCGACCAGCTGGCCGCGCGCATCGGGCCCCTGCCCGCCGAGGGGTCGAGGGAGACGAGGGTGGCCGCGCTCGTCGAGCAGCGGGCGCGGATCCTGGAATGGATCACCCCCGCGCGACTGACGATGATGCGGCTGGAGAACCCGACCGAGAGGGTCGAGTTCGCCACCCGTCAGGTGCTCGACTTCGCCCGCCGACGGCTCGCCGAGGTCTTCGCCGAGGAGCTGGACCGGCTGCCCGGGGAACGCCGTGCGGACCTGCTCAACGGCCTGGACGCGGTGACCACATGGGGTGCCTGGTACCACTGGCGCAGCAGCGGCCTCGACCAGGACGCCGCCCGCCGCACGATGGAGGCCACGGTGCACGCGCTGCTCGCCGTGACCGACCGGGCGCCCGCGCCGGACCCGGCCGGCCGGGCGGCGGGCGACGGCCCGTCATCGCCGCCGGCCGGCGCCCCCGCACCGCCTCCGGCCCGCTGATCTCACGCAATGGTCCCCGGATCTCAGATCCGGGGAACGTCCGCCTATTCTCGTCCTCATGCTGACCATCACCCAGGCCCTGTACGAGCAGATCGTCGCCCACGCCCGCGAGGACCACCCCGACGAGGCGTGCGGCGTGGTCGCGGGGCCCGCCGGCGAGGGGCGTCCCGAGCGCTTCATCCCCATGCTCAACGCCGCCCGCTCGCCCACGTTCTACGAGTTCGACTCGTCGGACCTGCTCAAGCTCTACCGGGAGATGGACGACCGGGACGAGGAGCCGGTGGTCATCTACCACTCCCACACGGCGACCGAGGCGTACCCGTCCCGCACCGACATCTCGTACGCCAACGAGCCCGGCGCCCACTACGTGCTCGTTTCCACCGCGGACACCGACGACGCAGGGCCGTTCCAGTTCCGCTCCTTCCGGATCGTCGACGGCGAGGTCACCGAGGAGGACGTCGAGGTCGTCGAGGCGTACTGAGGCATTTCGTCCACCAGGCGAACGGATCAGGTCCACGATGCGAGATCACATACCTGGGGCCGGATCGGGAATCGTTACGATGACCGCATGGTTCCCCACGACGTGAGCGAGAAGACGCCGGGCACGCCGCTGCTCGTGGCGCGGCTGCACGTCGACCTGTGCCGCCTGGCCAGCGCCATCTGTACGCGCTGCGCGGCCGGCCGCACGGCCTGAGCCCACGGCCGACGAACACGGCAGCCTGCACAAGCCCCTGCGCGGGGGCCGAGCCGCGCGCCCGTACGCAACGCACTTACGTCCCTCCCGACAGGAGCCCACGCCATGGCCATCGAGGTCCGCATCCCGACCATCCTCCGCACCTACACCGACGGCGCCAAGGCCGTCGAGGGCAGCGGGGACACGCTCGCCGAGCTGTTCACCGACCTCGAGACCCGGCACCCCGGAATCCTGGCCCGGATCGTGGACGAGGCGAACGGCGAGCAGCTGCGCCGCTTCGTGAACGTCTACCTGAACGACGAGGACGTCCGCTTCCTCGACGGCATCTCCACCAAGCTGTCCGACGGTGACAGCGTGACGATCCTGCCGGCCGTGGCCGGCGGTATGGCCTGATCGGCCGGACAACCCATGCGCTACGACTCCCCGCTCGCCGCGGTCGGCAATACCCCGCTCGTCCGGCTGCCCCGGCTGTCCCCCTCCGAGGACGTCCGCATCTGGGCCAAGCTGGAGGACCGCAACCCGACCGGCTCGATCAAGGACCGCCCCGCGCTCTTCATGATCGAGCAGGCGGAGAAGGACGGGCGCCTCACGCCCGGCTGCACGATCCTCGAGCCGACCAGCGGCAACACCGGCATCTCGCTGGCCATGGCGGCCAGGCTCAAGGGCTACCGGATCGTCTGCGTGATGCCGGAGAACACAAGCCACGAGCGGCGGCAGCTCCTGGCCATGTGGGGCGCCGAGATCATCTCGTCGCCCGCGGCGGGCGGCTCCAACACGGCCGTGCGGGTGGCGAAGGAACTCGCCGCGCAGAATCCGTCGTGGGTGATGCTCTACCAGTACGGCAACCCGGACAACGCGGGCGCCCACTACGCCACCACCGGCCCGGAGGTCCTTGCCGACCTGCCCTCGATCACCCACTTCGTGGCGGGCCTCGGCACGACCGGCACCCTCATGGGCGTCGGACGCTTCCTGCGCGAGCACAAGCCCGACGTGAAGATCGTCGCCGCGGAGCCCCGGTACGACGACCTCGTCTACGGACTGCGCAACCTCGACGAGGGCTTCGTCCCCGAGCTGTACGACGCGTCCGTCCTCACCACCCGCTTCTCGGTCGGCTCGGCCGACGCCGTCACCCGCACCCGGGAGCTCCTCCAGCAGGAGGGCATCTTCGCGGGCGTCTCCACCGGCGCGTCCCTGCACGCGGCGATCGGCGTGGGCAAGAAGGCGCTGAAGGCCGGGGAATCGGCGGACATCGTCTTCATCGTGGCCGACGGCGGCTGGAAGTACCTGTCCACCGGCGTGTACACGGCTCCCACGACCGAGGCGGCGATCGAAACCCTCCAGGGCCAGCTCTGGGCCTGACTCCCCGAGCGGCCGGCGCCGGCCACGGGCCGGAGAGGACGGCCGCCGCCGGCCGCCGGGACCGCGGCGCGCTTCGTGCGCGGGACGGGTCCGGAGCCCGATCCGGTCGGACCGGGCCGGGCGGATCAACCCGGAGCAGGGTGCCGGAGCAGGGTGCGCCCGGATCCCGGGTGGCACCGCTCCGGACTCCGGGCGCCGAGGACGTACCGGCGCCGGGACGGGCGAGGAACCCTGGCGCGGGCGGCACCCGGGACGGTGAGGCGACCATTCGACTCGGGACACGACAGGGCGGAGCGGTCCCGAACACGCCTCACAGATGACGCAACTGGTCCCACAGCAGCGGGTCCACCGCACCCACCCGCCGGCGGAAGTCCCGGACCCGGACATCGCGCAGTTCGTCCGTCTCCAGGAAGCTCGGGCGCCCGTGTGCGTCGCCGACGGTGCCCGGCGGAAGCGGGATCACGCCCGGACGCTCGTCGTGATAGCGGCTGGTGATCTTGGCGACGCGCGCAGCGCCGCCGTGCACGGCCAGGACCAGGCACGGACGGTCCTTCGAACCGGGCCCGTCCTCGAACGGAACGTCCGCCCACCAGATCTCGCCCGGCTGCGGCCTCCGCGCCGGCCCGGGACGCGCCGCGCCCTCCGCCGGCCCGCCGGGCCGGCCGCCCGGGGCACGGCCCCGCGGCCGCGTCGGCACCCTGCGCGGCGGTCTCCCGCCGGGCCTCCCGGTACGGGCACCCGGCCGCACCCGTGTCACGGCCGCCAGCAGCGCGACCGCCACCACTGCGCCGAGCGCGAGCCACCACGACGTGTCCATACCCCAGACGGTACCGGCGCGCATCCCGGGCCGCGCGCGCCGGGCCCTCGCCGGTCACGCGTCGTCCTATCCGGTGACAGGGCAGGTGAGTTCCCCCACAACGGGTACGTGCGAAGGAGCGCTCTACCCTTTCGCGCCTTACGCTCGACGCACCGCACGACCTCCCCTGCGCACGCCTCGGCACTCCTGCCACCCGCCCACGTTCCCGTCCACCGGACGACCGTCCACGGAGGTTCAAGCTCCATGAAGCTCACCGTCGTCGGCTGCTCGGGGTCGTTCCCGTCCGCGGAATCGGCCTGCTCGAGCTATCTCGTAGAGGCCGACGGCTTCCGGCTGCTCCTCGACATGGGCAACGGCGCCCTCGGCGAGCTGCAGCGCCACATCGGTCTCTACGACCTCGACGCCATCTTCCTCAGTCATCTGCATGCGGACCACTGCATCGACATGTGCGGATACTTCGTGGCCCGCTACTACCGCCACGACGGCGGTCGCTGCGACGCCATCCCGGTGTACGCGCCGGAAGGCGCGGAGCAGCGGCTCACCACCGCATACGCCGACACCCCGTCCGACAAGTCGATGAGCGAGGTCTTCGACTTCCACACCCTCAAGCCGGGCGCCTTCGAGATCGGGCCGTTCTCCGTGCGCGCCGAGAAGGTCGCGCATCCCGTCGACACCTTCGGCATCCGGGTCGAGCACGGCGGCCGCTCCCTGACCTACTCCGGGGACACCGGCGTCTGCGACCCCCTGGTCGACCTCGCCGACGGCACCGACCTCTTCCTCTGCGAGGCGGCCTTCACCCACGGCAAAGAGGACATCCCGGACCTCCACCTCAACGGCCGCGAGGCCGGCGCACACGCCGCCCGCGCACGGGTCGGCCGTCTGGTGCTGACCCACATCCCGCCGTGGACGGACGCCGAGCGCAATCTTGCGGACGCGCGGGAGGTCTTCGACGGGCCCGTCGAACTGGCGGCCCCGGGCGCGGTCTACGAGCTGTGAGGCGCTTCGGGCCGTAGCCCCGGACCCGTTTCACGGCCGTGCGGTACCGGCCCGGCACGGGGCGGCGGTCGCGGCACCCGCGCGCACAGCCCCCTTCGCCCCGGCCGGCACCGACCCGGCCTTTCCCGCCGCGGTTGGCCCGGTCGGCGGGGACCCGGCCGGGGCCGGCTCGGCCCCGTACCGCGATCTCGCCGCGACGCGGGAGATCCACTCCGCAGGCCGGGAACGGCGCACACCGCTAAACTCGCCTAAAAGCGACACATCGTCCTGATCTGCGAGGAAACATGGCCGATGACGTCAAGGACACGCTCCCTCCGCCGCCCAGTTCGCACAGCCGCGAAGGGCCCGGAGAGCTGAAGCACAACGCGATCGGATTCCTCGACGCGCTCGTCATCGGCATCAACTCGACCTCACCCGCGTACTCGCTGGCCGCGGTCATCGGCTCGGTCGTGGCACTCGTCGGCGTCTACGCTCCCGGCGTCGTCCTCGCCTCCTTCGTGCCGATGCTGCTCATCGCATCGGCCTTCTTCTACCTCAACCGGGTCGACCAGGACTGCGGCACGACCTTCTCCTGGGTGACCCGCGCCATGGGCCCCTGGGCCGGCTGGTTCGGCGGCTGGGCGATCATGATGACCGGTGTGCTCGTCGTCGGCTCCCTCGCCGACGTGGCCGTCGGCTTCGGGCTGCTCACCGTGGGCCTCGACAGCTGGGCGTCCAACGACTTCGTACGCCAGCTGCTCGCCGTGCTGGTCATCCTCGTCATGACCGCCATCTGCGTCATCGGCACCGAGGCCTCGGCACACGTCCAGAACGTGCTCATCCTCGCCCAGGTCGCATCGCTCCTCGCGTTCGCCGTCGTGGCGGTCCACCGCGTGTACGCGGGCACCAGCTCGCTCGGCGGCGTCGAACCGCAGATCGGCTGGCTGAATCCCCTCGGGGCGGGCGGCGGCGCACTGACCGCGGGCCTGCTGCTGGGCGTCTTCATGTACTGGGGCTGGGAGTCGGCGGTCAACCTCACCGAAGAGGTCAAGAACTCCGCCAGCGCCCCCGGACGGGCCGGCATCTGGTCGACGGTCATCCTGCTCGGCACGTACCTCTCGGTCACCATCGCCGTCGTCGCCTTCGCCGGGCCCGCCTACCTCGCAGAGAACGCCTCCGAGGAGGAGTTCATCTTCGCCTCCCTCGCCGGGCAGGTCCTCGGGGGCTGGGACTGGCTCGTCCTGCTGGCCGTTTCCACGTCCGCGCTCGCCTCGACCCAGACGACGATCATCCCGGCATCCCGCACCGGGCTCTCCATGGCCAGGCGCGGAGCGCTGCCCGCCGCCCTGGCCCGCATCCACCCCCGCTTCCACACGCCGCACGTCAGCACCTGGGCCGTCGCGATCGTCGCCATCGTCTGGTACCTCGTCGTCAGCCAGATCAGCGAGAACGCCCTGCTCGACTCGCTCACCGCGCTCTCACTGCTCATCGCGTTCTACTACGCGCTCACCGGCATCGCCTGCGCCGTCTACTACCGCCGCCATCTCACCGAGAGCGTGCGCAACTTCCTGCTCATCGGCGTCGGACCGGTGATCGGTGCGGTGCTGCTGCTGTGGCTGCTGGTCGAATCCGTCATCGACATGTCCGACCCGGCCAACTCGTACAGCGGCGTCTCGTGGTTCGGGCTCGGCCCGCCGCTCGTCATCGGCATCTTCATCGTCGTGGTGGGACTGCTGATCATGTTCGCGCGCCGGCTGACGAGCGACGGCTTCTGGCACGAGCGCCCCGGCGTCTGCGACCCCGACCTCGCGCGCGGCACCGGCTCACGCTCGGGCACCGGTCCCGGCACCGGCGCGGGCGCCGACCGGAACGGATCCGGAGGGCCGTGAGATGGCCGTCGTCCTCGGATACGACGAGTCACCCGGCTCGGTGCGGGCGCTGCGGGTGGCCATCGAGGTGGCCGCCGCCTTCGGCGAGCCGCTCGTCCTGGTCTTCGGCGCGGCGCCCCCGGGCGCGCTCGGCGAGGAGTACCGCACGCATCTGGAGGCCATCCGCCAGTCCGGCAGGGCCGCCCTCGCGCACGCGGTCGCTGCGGCCGACGACGCGGGCGTACCCACGGCGGTGGAGATCCTCGACCGGAAGCCGGCGGAGGCACTGCTCGACGCGGCCGACCGCCACGACGCCCGCGTCATCGTCGTCGGCAGTTACGGCGAGAGCCCGCTGCGCGGCGCCCTCCTGGGCTCGACCCCGCACAAGCTGCTGCACATCTCGCGGGTCCCGGTGCTGTGCGTGCCGGCGGAGGACGGCTGAGCGGCGGGCCGGTGAACGGCCGCAGGCCCCCGCGCTCCGGACGGGAGAGCGGGGGCCTGCGGGCGCATCGGCCGCGGCGGGCTACTTCGCCTCGGCCTTCTCGAGTTCGGCCAGCTCCTCGTCGGACTCGCGGCCCGGCGTCGGCAGGTTGAACTTGGTGATCGCGAAGCGGAAGACCACGTAGTAGACGACCGCGAAGCACAGGCCGATCGGGATGATCAGCCATGGACTCGTCGCCTTGTTCCAGCCCAGGCCCAGGTCGATCAGGCCGGCGGAGAAGGTGAAGCCCGCGTGGACGCCGAACGCCCAGGTCACGGCCATCGAGATGGCGGTGAGAAGAGCGTGGATCGCGTACAGCAGCGGCGCGATGAACATGAACGAGAACTCGATCGGCTCGGTCACACCGGTGACGAACGACGTCAGGGCGAGCGAGAGCATCATGCCGGTGACGGCCTTGCGGCGCTCCGGGCGTGCCGTGTGTGCGATGGCCAGAGCGGCGGCCGGGAGACCGAACATCATGATCGGGAAGAAGCCCGTCATGAACAGACCGGCCTCCGGGTCACCGGCGAAGAAGCGGTGCAGGTCGCCGTGGACGACCTCGCCGGCGGCGTTCGTGAAGTCGCCGATCTGGAACCAGGCGACGGTGTTCACGAACTGGTGCATGCCGATCGGGATCAGCGCGCGGTTGATGAGGCCGAACAGTCCGGCGCCGCCGGCGCCCAGGCCGGTCATCCACGCGCCGAAGTCGGAGATGACGTTGCCGATCGGCTCCCAGACGAGGCCGAAGAACACGCCGACGATGACGCCGACGAAGGCCATGATGATCGGCACGAGGCGCCGGCCGTTGAAGAAGCCGAGCCAGTCCACCAGCTTCGTGCGGTGGTAGCGCTGCCACAGGACCGCGGAGAGCAGACCCATGATGATGCCGCCGAGGACGCCGGGGTTGTTGTAGGTCGCGGCGACGTCGACGCCCTTGTTGGCGGTGGTGTTGACCACGGCCTCGGTCACCGGGAACGCGGTGAGGACGTTCTTGTAGACGAGGAAGCCGACGAGGGCCGCCAGCGCGGTGGACCCGTCCGACTTCTTGGCGAAGCCGATCGCGACGCCTATGCAGAACAGCAGGGGCAGGTTGGCGAAGACGGCGTCACCGGCGGTGGCGAACACCGAGGCGACCTTGTCCCAGCCGAGGCCGTCCTTGCCGAAGACATCGGGCTGGCCGAGGCGCAGCAGGATGCCCGCCGCCGGCAGCACGGCGATGGGCAGCTGCAGGCTGCGGCCCACCTTCTGCAGGCCCTGGAACAGGCCGGAGCCCCATTTCTTGGCGGGTGGCGCCGTGTCGACGGTGGCCGTGGTCACAACTTCCTCCAGTGGGCAAGGCGCCGCCCGGCCGGGGGAAGAGGGGGACGGCGGCGTCTCAGGGGATGCGGTGGTATGGACCGCATGGTCTACACCAGTCAGAGGTGTAGACCAGTTGTAGCACGTGAGGGAAAGATAAGGAACCTGCGATTCTCGAGGTCTCGGTCATGGGCCGAGAGCCCTCCGTGTCACCCCTGCCGGAGCCCCCGTAGGAGCCCCGGTCGGAGCCCCGTCGGCGCCGCCCGGAAGCCCCCGCCGCCCGACGCGCGCCGCCCGGTCCGGGCCCCCGCGGGCGGCCGCCGCCCGGCCCCGGCCCCTCGGGCGCCCGCCGGCCGGTGCGCCGTGTCCGTGTGCCGCCGCCGGTCCCCCGGCGTCCGTGGGCGGCTGCCTTCGCCCGCCGCGCGTCGCCCGCCGTGCGGTCGGCGGCTCCGGCCGCGGTGGGCGAGGTCGTGGGCGGGGCGGCGCTCCGCCCCGCGCCCGCTACTTGGTGACCTCGCGCTCCAGCTCGTCTCCGATCTCGTCCGGCTCGCGCCCCGGCGTCCTGATGTCGAACTTGGTGATCGCGAAGCGGAAGATCGCGTAGTACACCGCCGCGAAGCCCAGGCCGATCGGGACGATCAGCCACGGTTTCGTCGCCAGACCCCAGTTGATCACGTAGTCGATGAAGCCCGCCGAGAACGAGAAGCCGTCCTTCACGCCCAGCGTCCAGGTCACGGCCATCGAGACGCCCGTGAGCACCGCGTGGATCGCGTACAGCACGGGGGCGACGAACATGAACGAGTACTCCAGCGGCTCCGTGATGCCCGTGACGAACGACGTCAGCGCCGCCGACATCATGAGACCGCCCACCTCGGCGCGCCGGTGCGGCTTCGCACAGTGCGTGATCGCCAGCGCCGCGGCCGGCAGCGCGAACATCATGATGGGGAAGAAGCCCGTGGTGAACAGGCCCGCGTTCGGGTCCCCGTTCAGGAACATGTTGATGTCACCGTGCACCACCGTGCCGTCCGGCTTGGTGTACGAGCCGAACTGGAACCACAGCGGCACGTTCAGGAACTGGTGCAGCCCCACCACCAGCAGCGCACGGTTCGCCACCCCGAAGATGCCGGCGCCCCACGACCCCAGGTCCTGCAGCCAGTTGCTGAAGCTCTCCAGCGCCCCGCCGATCGGCGGCCAGACCCACAGGCAGATCGCCGCGAACGCGATCGCGACGAACGACATGATGATCGGGACCAGCCGGCGGCCGTTGAAGAAGCCGAGCCAGTCCACCAGCTTCGTGCGGTGGTAGCGCTGCCAGATGTAGGCGGTCATCAGACCCATCACGATCCCGCCGAAGACCCCGGGATTCTGGTACGTGAAGGCCGTGATCGAACCGTCCACCGCCTGGCAGCCGGTGGCCACGGGGGTCGTGGGGTCGATGCACTCCTCCGGGAACTCCCGGATCACGCCGTAGTACACGAGGAAACCCGCCACCGCGGCGAGCGCCGTCGAGCCGTCCGCCTTCTTCGCCATGCCGATCGCGACACCCACGCAGAAGAGCATCGGCAGCCCGAGGCCGGAGTCCAGCAACGCGCCGCCGGCGCCGTCCATCACCTTGGCGAGGTTCGTCCAGCCGAGCCCCTGGTCACCGAAGACGTCCGGCTGGCCGAGCCGGTTGAGGATGCCGGCCGCGGGCAGCACGGCGATGGGGAGCTGCAGGCTGCGCCCCATCTTCTGGAGCCCCTGGAACGACCTGTGCCGCCATGACGGCCGCGGTACGGCCGCGCTCTCGGTGCTCATCGGCGTCCTCCCGGAAGTCGCCTGGTTTGGCAGGTGTTGCAGACTGGTGTAGACCAGTTTTCGTACGGCTCGGGTCGACCCGGATTTCCCCCCGTGGTCCGACCGAGGTCCGTCGTGGAAGCGGGTCGCCGGTGATCGTCATCATTCGACAGGTGGCGGTCACTCGCCCATGAAGATGGGCCAACCGTGCATTACCGTGACGAAACGGACCGATGGTGGGCCGAGGCAGCGCTGAGCGCCCCGAACGGGCCTCTCGAAAGCAGGGAGAAGGACATGGCCAGCAAGGCTGAGAAGATCGTCGCCGGGCTCGGCGGTATCGACAACATCGAAGAAGTCGAGGGCTGCATCACCCGCCTCCGCACCGAGGTCGTGGACCCGAGCAAGGTCGACGAGGCCGCGCTGAAGGCCGCCGGCGCCCACGGCGTCGTCAAGATGGGCACCGCCATCCAGGTCGTCATCGGCACCGACGCCGACCCCATCGCCGCCGACATCGAAGACATGATGTGACCCCCGCGCGAGCCGCCTCCCCGCTCACCCGCGAGAGACCGCACCACTGACGGCGGACCCCGGTCCACCCCGGAAGGTCTCACCCGTGAGGGGCCCTTTCCACACCGGAACGGGCCCCTCACGCGCGTACGGATAGGCTCCCCACATGTCTCGTATCGACGGCCGCACCCCCGAACAGCTCCGCCCCGTCACCATCGAACGCGGATGGAGCAAGCACGCAGAGGGCTCCGTCCTCATCTCCTTCGGCGACACCAAGGTCTTCTGCACCGCCTCGGTCACCGAAGGCGTCCCGCGCTGGCGCAAGGGCAGCGGCGAAGGCTGGGTCACCGCCGAGTACTCCATGCTGCCCCGCTCCACCAACACCCGCGGCGACCGCGAATCCGTCCGCGGCAAGATCGGCGGCCGCACCCACGAGATCTCCCGCCTCATCGGCCGGTCCCTGCGAGCCGTCATCGACTACAAGGCCCTCGGCGAGAACACCATCGTCCTCGACTGCGACGTCCTCCAGGCCGACGGCGGCACCCGCACCGCCGCCATCACCGGCGCCTACGTCGCCCTCGCCGACGCCGTCGCATGGGCCCAGGCGAACAAGCTCGTCAAGGCCGGCCGCAAGCCCCTCACCGGCACCGTCGCCGCCGTCTCCGTCGGCATCGTCGACGGCACCCCCCTCCTCGACCTCTGCTACGAGGAGGACGTCCGCGCCGAGACCGACATGAACGTCGTCTGCACCGGCGACGGCCGCTTCGTCGAGGTCCAGGGCACCGCCGAGGCCGAGCCCTTCGACCGCAAGGAACTCAACGCCCTCCTCGACCTCGCCACCGGCGGCTGCGCCGACCTCGCCGCTCTCCAGACCGCCGCCCTCGCCACCAGCGCCGGCGAGTGAGCCGCGACCCCCGCCGAGAGACGCACCCTCGGCGAGGGGCCCGGGGCGTCGCCGTCCTCCGAAGGTAAAGAAGCAACCAAGAACGCCACTGCCGGCGTCACAGCAGGTACGGGCGTACGGGCCGAACCGTACGCCCGTCCGAGAACAGGGGAGGGACTGCTCCATGCGCAGCCGCCGTATCGCACTCGCCGTCGTCACCGCCGTCGCGCTCACCGGAGCCGTCGGCTGCGGTGCCGTCGACAAGGCTCTGGACTGCGTCAAGACCGCCGACGCCATAGCCACCAGCGTCGACAGGCTCTCCCAGGCCGTCGGCACCGCCTCCGATGACCCCACACAGCTGACCGAAGCCCTCAACGACATCGACAAGGAACTCGGCAACCTCAAGGACACCACGGACAACGCCGACCTCTCCAAGGCCGTCGACGACCTCTCCAAGGGAGTCGAGAACGTCCGCACGTCCGTCGAGAACGGCGACGCCACCCCGGACATCAAGCCGGTCACCGACGCCGCCACCGAACTCGGCAAGGTCTGCACCTCCTGAGCCGACGCCGATCCGGCGGTCTCCGCCCACCCCGGGCGACCGACCCGGGCGGCCTCCGCCCACCCCGGGCCGCGACCGACGCGGGCGGCCTCCGCACTTCCCGAGCGGGCGCCGAACCCCCATCGGGGGCCGAACCCTCCACCGGGCGCCGAACCGGCGAGGTCCGCACCTCCCCAGCGGGCGCCGAGCCCCCACCGGGCGCCGTGGACACCACCCACGGCGCCCTCGCCCTCACCGGCGCGGCGATACTGGGCGCATGACCCGCCTGATCCTCGCCACCCGCAATCCCGGGAAGATCACCGAGCTCCACGCGATCCTCGCCGACGCAGGCCTCAGCCACGAACTCGTCGGCGCCGACGCCTACCCCGACATCCCCGACGTCAAGGAAACCGGCGTCACCTTCGCCGAGAACGCCCTGCTCAAGGCACACGCCCTGGCCCAGGCCACCGGCCTCCCGGCCGTCGCCGACGACTCCGGCCTCTGCGTCGACGTCCTGGGAGGCGCCCCGGGCATCTTCTCCGCCCGCTGGTCCGGCACCCACGGCGACGACACGGCCAACCTCGAACTGCTCCTCGCCCAGCTCTCCGACATCGCCGAGGAACACCGCGCCGCGCACTTCGCCTGCGCGGCAGCCCTGGCCCTCCCCGACGGCACGGAACGCGTCGTCGAGGGGCGCCTGCGAGGCACCCTGCGCCACGCCCCGGCCGGCACGAACGGCTTCGGCTACGACCCGATCCTCCAGCCGGACGGCGAGACGCGGACGTGCGCGCAGCTGAGCCCGGAGGAGAAGAACGCGATCAGCCACCGCGGGAAGGCGTTCCGGGCCCTGGTGCCGGTGGTCCGGGAGCTGCTGGCCTGAGCTCCGCAAGGACGAAGGCCCGACTCGCGGGGTGCGAGCCGGGCCCTCGGTCGAGGTGCGCCCGGTCGGATTCGAACCGACAAACACGACCACCTAAAGATCGCCGCTCAGCCCTTGGCGTACGGGCGCCCGTCTCCGCGCCCACTGTACTGGGCACAGTCGGTATCCGGTGCGGAGAGGCCCTTCAGAGGCCGGGGCGTCGGCCGCCCCGGCACCATGTGGCGGTGGTCGCGTGGCAGTTGGGGCACAGCAGCCGCAGGTTGTCGGCGCGATCGTCCAGCCGGTCGCCGTTGATGTGATCGACCTCGAGGGTCAAGGGCCGGCCGAGCCATTCGGGGCCGGAGCCGCACCCGGCGCACTCGTCGGGTACCCCGATCTCCCGGAGCGCGCGCCGCAGGTGCGCGGTTCTGGTGCGCCGCCCCGTTTCCCTCTTCACCAGGACGTCCGCGGCACGTCGTGCGGGGACGGTTCCGGGTCTGCCCTTCATGTGCGCCTGGCCGAGGAAGTGGGCGGTACTGAGACCGTCGTCGGCGATCCACCGCTTCAGGTTCGTGCGCTGACTGGTGTTGTCGGGCCGCGACAGGCGGCGCAGCACCGCGGCCATCGAGCACGAGGCGCTGACAGCTGTGGCCAGGTCCGCCGCCGTGGGCCGGTCGTCCGCCCTGCGGTAGGCGCGTCGCGGTGGATCCGGCACGCCGATGCCGCGGGCTTCCCGATTCATGAGGGCACCGGGCGCCGGGCTTTGCCGCGTCCCCGGTAGGTGTCCGTCACCGAGTGGCAGTTGGGGCAGAGCAGTCGCAGGTTATGGGGTCGGTTGTCGCGCCAGTTGCCGTCCATGTGGTCGACCTCCAGCGGCAGCGGGCGGCCGCACCACTCGGGTCCGGTCCCGCATAGCGCGCACCGCTCAGGCACGCCCGACTCGACCAGGGCTCGACGCAGACGGCGGCCGGCCGTCCGCCGGGAATGCTCTGGAGGCTGCTCCACGAGAAGCCCTCCGGGCGCCGCCGGGCCCCGGCCCGCGCCCGCCCTCGACGGCGCCCCGAAGTGCGAGGTGTCTATGCCGTAGGCGCGGATGCGCCGACCGATGTTCGTGTGGTGGCCGCCGACCACGTCCAGGCCGAGCCGGCGCAGGACTTCGGTCACGCTGGTCGACGCCCGGACCACGGGTTCGAGGACGTCCTTCGTCCACCGCACTCCCTCCCGCTCGAAGTGCGAGGTGTCCACGCCCATCCGCTTCATACGGGCTCGGATGTACGACCGCGAAGCCCCCCTCGCCTCCACCCCCAGCTTCCCCAGCGCCTCCGACAGCGTCCGCGACGTCCTTGCCGCCTCCGACAGGCGTTCTCGTGTGTACGGGCTCACCGGCATGCGCAGCGCCCCCTCCGTACCGGCCGTGTGTTCGTTGCCTCGTACGGAGTAACGAACCGGCGATCGGACGGTCACGCGGGTGTTCGCCTCCAGGGAGTGGACGGCTACTCCAGCTCGTCCTTCGTCCCACCGCTCTCGCGCTTCTCCAGGCGCTCCCGGCGCCGGGCCTCCTTCAGGCGCTGCTTGTCGGCCTTGCGGAGCTTGCGTTCGACGCCGACGCCGCCCATGAGGGCGAAGCCGGTGACGGTCACGCGGGGGGAGCCGGGGGCGATGTCGTCCGGGTCGCCGCCGGAGCCCGCCTCGCCGAAGCCGCCCATGAAGCCGAAGCCCCTGACGTCGACGTGCATGTCCGGGGGCACGGTGACCTGGATGCCGCCCATGACGGTGAAGCAGCGGATGACGATGTCGCGGTCCTCGAAGTTGGCGTCCCGCAGGTCGATCTCGCCGCCGCCTTGCAGGACGACGGCGGTGAACCTGCGGGCCACGGTCCAGGTGCCCTTGCGGCCGAAGCCGCTCCAGAACGCGAACGCGCCCTTCGAGGTGGGAGGTTGGCCGGTGCGCCGGGTGTAGTCGACGGTGCCGGCCGCGGCGGTGGCCGGCGGGGCGGCGAGTGGTGCCGGGCTGCCGCCGGGTACCGGGAGATCGCGTACGAGAGGTTCCAGTTCCCCGTGCGTACGGGCCCGGTAGGCGGCGTCGAGCCGTTCCTCGAACTCTTCCATGTCGAGGCGGCCCTCGGCGACGGCGTCCCGCAGCCGTTCGGCGATCCGCTCCCGCTCGGCGTCGGAGGCCCGCATGTCCGGAAGGTCGCTCGTCATACGATCAGCCTAGTCAATCGGGGCGCTCACGGCGCCGTCGGACGCTCCGCGTACATCTTCGCGATCACGGACTCGATGTCGGGCTCCCGCACCGACAGGTCCACCAGCGGGTAGTCGGCGGCGAGGGCGGCGACGATCGGTGCCGCCGACGCGGAGGCGGGGAACGCGAGCCACTGGCGCGGGCCCTCGACCCGTACCGGCCGCGCGCCCGCGACCTCGATGGGCGGGAGCCGGCGATCGAGGTCGACGACGAGGGTGCGTTCGCCCGGCGCGACCTCGTGGAGTCCGGCGAGGGTGCCGTCGTAGACGAGCCGTCCGTGGTCGATGACCATGACGCGCTTGCAGAGTTGCTCGATGTCGGTGAGGTCGTGGGTGGTGAGCAGGACGGTCGTCGCGCGTTCGGTGTTGAGGTCGCGCAGGAACTCGCGCACCTTGGCCTTGGAGACGACGTCGAGACCGATGGTGGGTTCGTCGAGGTAGAGCACCTCGGGGTCGTGCAGGAGGGCCGCGGCGATGTCGCCGCGCATGCGCTGCCCGAGGGAGAGTTGCCGCACGGGGACGTCCAGCAGGGCGCCGAGGTCCAGCAGTTCGACGCAGCGTTCCAGGTTCTGCCGGTAGCGGGCGTCCGGGATCCGGTACATGCGGTGCACGAGCCGGTACGAGTCGATGAGCGGCAGGTCCCACCAGAGTGTCGTGCGCTGTCCGAAGACGACGCCGATGCGCCGGGCGAGGCGGGTGCGTTCGCGTGAGGGGTCGATCCCGGCGACGCGCAGCCGTCCTCCGCTGGGGGTCAGAATGCCCGTCAGCATCTTGATGGTGGTGGACTTCCCGGCGCCGTTGGGGCCGATGTAGCCGACCATCTCGCCGCGCGGCACGGTGAAGCTGATGCCGTCGACGGCCCGTACCCGTGTCTTCTCGCGGCGCACCAGGCCCGTTCTGCGGCGTACGTCGAAGACCTTCTCCACGCCTTCCAGCTCGATCAGGTCCGCGGTCCGGACGGGCTCTGCGGTGTCGGTGGCTTCCTCGGTCACGGTTCAGCTCCCGGTGCTGCGGTACGTACGGAGACCGGCCCGCCACGCCGCTCCGGCGAGCGCGCAGCACAGGGCGGCGACGAGCGGGGGCGTGAAGGCGAGCCAGTGGGGCAGGTCGAGCGGATAGGGGCGGCCGAGGACGTGGAGCGCGGGCAGCCAGTTGACGAAGGCGAGCGGTACGACGAAGGTGACGCCCCGCACGAGGTCCTTCGCGAAGACCGTGGGCGGGTACTGGAGCAGGGTGTTGCCGCCGTAGGTGAAGGAGTTCTGCACTTCGGCGGCGTCCTGTGCGACGAACTGGAAGGCCGCTCCGGCGACGAACATGGATGCGAAGATCGCCGCCCCGCTGAGCAGCATCATCGGCACCATGGCGGCCTTCAGCGGGGTCCATGCGATGTCGAGGGTGAGGAGGGCGTAGCCGAGGACCAGCAGGCCCTGGGTGATGCGGCCGAGGCGGCGGAGGGCGAAGCGGTCGGCGGCGACCTGGGCGAGTACGGGGGCGGGCCGCACGAGGAGGGTGTCGAGCGTTCCGTCGCGTACGCGTCGTCCGAGCCTGTCCATGGAGCCCATGGCGAGGTCGGCGAGGCCGAAGGCGGTTCCGGCCGCTCCGTAGAGGAGGGCGATCTCCGGCAGGCTGTATCCGGCGAGGCTGTCGACGTGCGTGAACATCAGCAGGATGACGACGAAGTCGAAGGACGTGGCGGCGAGGTTCCCGAGGGCGGTTATGGCGAAGGACGCGCGGTAGGTCATGGTGGAGCGCATCCACATGGCGGCGATGAGTCCGTAGACGCGCAGCCCGGACCGAAGGGTGCGCAGGCGGTCGGCGGGGCGCGGGTGCTCGGTGGGCCGCTGGTGTTCGGCGGGGCGCGGGCCGTCGGCCTGTCGGAGGTGTCCGGTGGGCGGGGGTGGTCCGGCCGTGCCGGGGCCGTCGGCGTACGGGCGTCCGCCGGCCGTTCGCGGCGGGGTGCCGGGGTCGGGGCTGCCGCCGGTCCGCGGTCGTTCATCCACCCTGGACCACCACCCTCCGCGTCGCGGCCGACTGCACGAGCCGGCCGGCGCCGAGGAGCGCGGCGGCCCAGCCCACCTGGAAGGCGTAGGCGTGGACGAGCCCCCAGCCGGTGCGTTTGCCGAGGAGTACGTCGGCGGGGATCTGGAGGAGCGAGGACCACGGCAGGAGCCGGGCGAGTTCGCCGAGGGCGCCGGGGAAGAGGGTGAGCGGCAGCAGCATGCCGGAGAAGAACAGCCCGGCCAGCCAGGTGATCTGGAGGACGCCGGCGCCGTCCATCAGCCAGAACGCCGACAGGGCGGCGAGGTAGCGGAGGGCGAAGCTGACGACGACTCCCAGGAGCACGGCGGTGAGGAAGGCCAGCCAGGGGAGGGGTGAGGCGGGCAGCGCGAGGTCGAAGGCGAGCGCGCCGAGCAGCAGGGGGACGACGCCGCGGCCGAGGAGGTGGAAGGCGGCGCGGCCCAGGTCGCCTGCGAGCCACCACAGTTGGAGGTCGGCGGGGCGGTAGAGGTCGATGGCGATGTCGCCGGTGCGGATGCGTTCGATGAGTTCGTCCTCGAAGCCGCCGCCCATCATGGCGCAGGTCATCAGCAGGGCCTGGCCGAGCCATACATAGGTGACCGCCTGGGAGAGGTCGTAGCCGCCGAGCTGCGGGCGTTCGTCCCAGAGGGCGATATAGGTGTAGGCCATGATGAAGCCGAAGACGGTGTTGGTGAAGACGCCCGCCGCCGTCGCCACCCGGTACGTCGCATAGCGCCGGAATCCACCTGCCGCGACGACTGCGTAGAGCCGCACCACAGCCTCCTTCGGCAGGAATCGTCGCTGGATGTCCGCGTCCGGGGCGGACGCGCCAAAGCGCATGACCCTAGCTCAGGGGACCGGCCGCCGCGACCGTATTTCGGGCGGGGGTCCGGGGGGCGAGGGGGTGGGAAGTGCAGTATGGGCACACCAAGCGAATCGCCCGAATTGTCACCTTGAGGCCGGGGTGTTCCTCCGGGCTGGGGCCGAGGAGTCTCCACGGACATGAGTCACGATCCACAGCAGCAGCGCCGGGGCCCGAGGGAACCGACGGCCGTCGGCCCGGTGCCCGGCCCGCCGCGCGAGGAGGGCGTGGAGGCGCGGCACGGCGGGACCGGCCGGGGGAGCCGGGACACGGGCACGGACCGGGAGGGGCACGGGCTCGCGGACCGGGACGGAGGGGACGGCACCGGGGGGAGCCGGGGAGGGGAGCGGGCCGCGAAGTCCCGCCCCGGCCGCACCCGCTCCCGGCGTACCGGCCTGCGGCGCGTCGTCCCCACCTGGCGGACGGTGCTCGGTGCGTCCGTGCTGTTCGTCCTCGTACTGCTGGGCGGGTTCGTCGCCGGCTACCTGCTGGTCGACATTCCGCCGGCCAACTCGGCGGCGACGGCCCAGTCGAACGTGTACCTCTACAAGGACGGCACGCAGATCGCCCGTGACGGCGAGGTCAACAGGCAGAGCGTCCGGCTCTCCCAGATCCCCCTGTCCGTCCAGCACGCGGTGCTCGCCGCCGAGGACCGCGACTTCTACTCCGAACGGGCCGTCGATCCACAGGCGATGGTCCGCGCGGCGTGGAACACCGTCACCGGCAAGGGGAAGCAGTCCGGCTCCACCATCACCCAGCAGTACGTCAAGAACTATTACCTGGGCCAGGAGCAGACGGTCACCCGCAAGGTGAAGGAGTTCTTCATCGCGATCAAGCTCGACCGGGAGGAGACCAAGTCCGGCATCCTGGAGGGCTACCTCAACACCAGCTACTTCGGCCGCAACGCGTACGGCATCCAGGCCGCCGCCCACGCCTACTACGGCAAGGACGTCAGCGCGGTCGACACCGCCGAGGGCGCCTACCTGGCCTCGCTGCTCAACGCTCCCAGCGCCTACGACGTCGCCGCCCACCCCGAGAACCGGCCCAGGGCGCTCGCCCGCTGGAACTACACGCTCGACGGCATGGTGACGGAGCGCTGGCTGCCCCTCTCCGAGCGGGCCACCATGATCTTCCCGATGCCGCAGACGGCGGGTCCCGCGTCGGGGCTGTCCGGACAGCGCGGCTACATCGTCCAGGCAGTCGAGGACTGGATCACGAGCAACGGGATCGTCGACGAGAAGACCCTGGCACGCGGCGGCTACCGGATCACCACCACCCTGGACCGGAAGAAGCAGGACGCCTTCGCCGCCGCCGTCGACCGGCACGTGATGTCGCGGCGCGATCCCGGCCGTGCCGCCGACCGCAACGTCCGCGTCGGGGGAGCGTCGATCGACCCGGCGAGCGGCAGGGTCGTCGCCATGTACGGGGGGATCGACTACACCAAGCAGTACGTCAACAACGCCACCCGGCGTGACTACCAGGTCGGTTCGACGTTCAAGCCGTTCGTGCTGGCCGCGGCCGTCGAGAACGGCTCGCTGACCCAGGACGGCCGCCGGATCACCCCCAACACGCTCTACGACGGCACGGACCGCCGCCAGGTGCAGGGCAGGTACGGCCCGACCGGCTACGCGCCGGAGAACGAGGACAACGTCTCCTACGGTCCGGTGAGCGTGCGCCTGGCCACGGACCACTCGGTCAACTCGGTGTACGCGCAGCTCGCACAGGACGTCGGCCCGCGCCGGGTGCGGGAGACGGCCATCGCCCTCGGAGTCCCGGAGGGCACCCCGGATCTGACGGCGACTCCGTCCATCGCCCTCGGCGTGGCGACCGCGAGCGTGCTGGACATGGCCGAGGCGTACGCGACGCTCGCCAACCACGGCCGGCACGGCACGTACACGCTGGTCGAGCGCATCACCAAGGACGGCATGGAACTGGAGCTGTCCGAGACGCCGGCCAGACAGGTCATCAGCCGCGAGGCCGCGGACACCACCACGTCCGTGCTGATGGGCGTGGTGCGGCAGGGGTCGGGCATGGCGGCGCTGTCCGCCGGGCGGCCCGCGGCGGGGAAGACGGGCACGGCGGAGGGAGACAAGGCCGCCTGGTTCGCCGGCTACACGCCCGATCTGGCGACCGTCGTCGCCGTCATGGGCCAGGACCCCGACACCGGTGTGCAGAAGTCGCTCTACGGGGCCCTGGGCCTGCCGAGGATCAACGGCGGCGGGGTGCCCGCGGCGATCTGGGGCGAGTTCACGGCGGCCGCGCTGGCCGGCAGGGAGGCGGAGGACTTCGACCTGACGATCGCCGACGGCGCGGAGGAGGAGTTCTACCCGGCCGACGAGCCGGGCGGGCCCGGCGACGACCTCGCCGGGCCGGGCGGGGGCGAGGGCGGTACGGGCGACGGCCGTATCGACGAGGGCCGTTCCGCCGGAGGCTCGGCGCCGCCGTCGAACGGGGCGGGCACCGGTCGCCCGACGAACGGCGGGATTCCGTCCGACGGCGGCACTCCGCCGGCGGGCGGAACCACCGGTAGCCGGCCGCCCGCGGCAGGTCGGACCGGCGGCTCGGCGACGGGCGGGCCGGTCGGTGGCGCCGACCGGGGCGGCGGGGCACAGGGCGGCGGTACCCGGGGCGCCACCGGCGGCGGAGTGGACGAGAGCGGCCCGCAGGGGATGGGCGGAACGGGCGGCACGGACGGCTGGGGGGTGTTCCCCGACGGTCCATGACCGCGCGGCCCGTCCGGGGTCGTGTCGCCCGTCCGCGACCGCGCCACCGTCCCGGGGCGGTGGCGCCCGTCGCCGAGCGTGCGGCGAGCGGCGGGCTTCAGTGGCCGGAGGTCGCCTTCAGGCCGACCACGGCGACCAGGAGCAGGACCACGAAGAAGATCCGGGCGGCGGTCGCGGGCTCGCCGAGGACGGCCATCCCCACGATCGCGGCTCCGGCCGCCCCGATGCCGACCCAGACTCCGTAAGCGGTGCCGATGGGCAGCGTCCTCGCCGCGTGGGACAGCAGCAGCATGCTGGCGACGATTCCGGCGGCGGTGAACACGCTCGGCCAGAGCCGGGTGAACCCCTCCGTGAACTTCATGCCGATCGACCAGCCGACCTCGAGCAGACCGGCGAGAACGAGCAGGACCCAGGCCATGACAGGCACCTCCGAGACGCGGACTTCGATGCGGGGTGCGTCGTCTTTGCCTGCCCGGTACGGCGCGTCTCGTCGGGTGGGCCCCACCGTAGCAAAGGCATGAGGAAGGCCTGGTGATCGGTTTCACCAGGCCTTTTCCTGCCGTGAGGCCGCTGCCGCCGCCGGGCCGCGCGGTTCGTCCGGGAACTCGGGCGGGCGCCGGACCGCGCGCACCGGGACCGGTCCCGGTGCGGCCGGCTCCCGGCCGGCCCGCTACAGGTACAGCCCCGTCGAGTCCTCGGCGCCCTCGAAGCGGTCCGCCGCGACGGCGTGCAGATCGCGCTCGCGCATCAGCACGTACGCCACGCCGCGCACCTCGACCTCGGCGCGGTCCTCCGGGTCGTACAGCACGCGGTCACCGGCCTCGACCGTACGGACGTTCTGACCGACGGCGACCACTTCCGCCCAGGCCAGACGCCGGCCGACCGCCGCGGTCGCCGGAATCAGAATGCCGCCACCGGACCGCCGCTCGCCCTCGGGGGCGTCCGACCGGACCAGGACCCGGTCGTGCAGCATCTTGATGGGCAGCTTGTCGTGCTTGCCGAGGGTGTTGTCGCTCACGACATCGAACTTACCTGCCGAACGCCGCTCCGGCCGCCGCCGGGGTGGAGCGGGGTCACGCCTTCCGCTTCCTGACGGCCAGGACCAGCAGCCCGGCCATGCCCACGACGGCCAGCGCCACCGGTACGGCGCGCTCCAGCCGGGGCGCTCCGTCCGGGTGCACGAACCGGTTCTTCACATCGGTCACCACGCGATTGGCGGCCACGAACGCCCGCCCGGCGGTCTGGTCCACGGTCGAGGCGACCCTGGCCTTCGCGTCCCCGATGATCGTCTTCGGGTGCATCCGCACCCCGATCTCGTCGAGCGTCTCGGCGAGCTGCTCGCGCCGGCGGACGATGTCCGCCTCGATCTGCGCAGGGGTCCTGGCGTCCGACACCGCGCCGCCTCCGTCGTCGTATCCGGTAAACCTTCCTCGACAGTCTGTCAGCTCGACGCGGACCGCACCCCACGGCACCCCTATTACGCTCGGTGCCGTACGTCCACATCCCTGAGGAGAACCGAGAATGAGCGAGCGACTCCAGCCCGGTGACACCGCCCCGGACTTCACCCTGCCCGACGCGGACGGCAAGGAGGTCTCGCTCTCCGACCACAGGGGCCGCAAGGTCATCGTCTACTTCTACCCGGCGGCCCTGACCCCGGGCTGCACCAAGCAGGCCTGCGACTTCACCGACAACCTGGACCTGCTGGCGGGCGCCGGCTACGACGTCATCGGCGTGTCCCCGGACAAGCCCGAGAAGCTCGCGAAGTTCCGCGAGAAGGAGGACCTCAGGGTCACGCTCGTCGGCGACCCGTCGAAGGCGGTCCTCGAGTCGTACGGCGCGTTCGGCGAGAAGAAGCTCTACGGCAAGACGGTGACGGGCGTCATCCGCTCCACGGTCGTCGTGGACGAGGACGGCAAGGTCGAGCGGGCCCTGTACAACGTGAAGGCCACCGGCCACGTCGCGAAGATCATCAAGGATCTGGGCCTCTGACGCACCGCGGCCGGCCGGAGTCCCTCAGCGGCCGGGACCCGGCCGGCGTTCCCCCCGGACGGGGGCGCCGCGGTCCGCGTACGGCGCGCGGACGGGCGCGCCGAACCGCCCGGCCCTCGCCCGGCCCTGCCGGCCGTTTCCGGCACCTGGCAGGGCCCGGTCCGGGGCCCCGCCCGTCTCAGAGGCGGGCCGCCGCCCGTTCGCCTATCAGCACGGAGAGGTCCACACTGCGCGCCATCCGCTCGTACCCCGCGTCGTTCGGGTGCAGATGGTCCCCGGAGTCGTACGCCGGGTGGAGCCGCTCGGGGGCGTACGGGTCGCGCAGGGCCCGGTCGAAGTCGACGACCGCGTCGAAGACCGTTCCCGCGCGGATGGCCGTGTTGATCTCGTGACGGGCGGCGTCGAGCGCCGGGCTGTAGCGGGGGTGCCCCTCGAACGGCATGAGCGTCGCTCCGACCACGCGCAGCCCACGGGCCCGCGACCGCTCGGCGAGACTCCGCAGCCCGGCCGTGACCGCCGCCGGATCCGCCGTACCGGCCGGGCGCAGGAGGTCGTTGATGCCGAGGGCGATCACGACGACCCGCGCACCCGGCCGCTCGGCCACGTCGCGGTCGAGGCGGGACAGCCCGCTCGGGCCGATGCCGTCCTTGAGGAGCCGGTTGCCGCTGATGCCCTGGTTGACGACGCCGTACCCCCAGCGGCCCGCACGCAGCCGGTCGGCCAGATGGTCGGTCCAGCGGCGGTCGGTGTCGGGAGTGGAGCCCGCGCCGTCGGTCAGCGAGTCGCCGAGCGCGACCACCGTGCCGCGCGCGGCCGGATTGCGGACGTCCACGGCCGTCAGGTAGTGCCAGGAGGACGTGGGCAGGGTGTAGGCGGCCGCGGCCGCGTCGCGCGTCCGGTCGCCCTCGGCAAGGTACGAGGTCTGGCGTGCCCGGGCGTGCAGGGTGACCGTGCCGCCGCCGGGCGCCGGGACGAAGACGGTGACGAGCAGATGCCCGTCCTCGGGAACGGCGAGGGGGGCGGGGTCACCGACGATGTGGCCGCCCGGCGGCACCGTGACGGACCGGCGCCCGTCGAAGAGCACCGGGCGCAGACTGCCGGGCACGGCGGCGGCGCCTCCGGCGGCCACGGCGATGGACGCACGGCCTATGTGCAGCGGCTCGGTCCCGTAGAGGTTCGACAGGGTGATCCTGGCCTCGCTGCCGCCGAGGCTGGTGTGGACGACGTTCCGTACGGAGTGCCCGCCGGCGGGGGCGACCCCGGCCTTGCCGGGTGCGGCGGACCACGTCCCGGCCCAGCCTCCCGTTCCCACGGCCTGCGCCGTCGTGTTGCCGGGCCGGCCGCCGGTTCCGGCCCCTGGGGCCGCTTGCCGCCGGTCGTCCGGCCCGAGGAGGGTGAATGTGGTGATGATCGCGCCGCAGATCAGCAGGGTCAGGGCGACGAGTGCGGCGAACAGGCCGTATCCGGCCCGCTGGGTTTTCATGAGCACATCATCCGATATGGCCGTGGGAACTCGACGTGCGCCCCGGGAGTACCACAGGTAGGGAGAAGGCGTACGGCCGTTGGGTAGGAGCCTCGCGTACGCGGACGGGTGGAGTCGATGAAGCGAACTGAACGACCTGGGCGCGAGGATCCGGCCGACGGCGGCCCGGGCCGCGCTCCGGGTGCGCCGGCCGAGAACGGCCAGGCCACGCGTGCCTCGGCGGTGCCGTCGGCCGGCGCGGTGAGCGCCGGCGACCGGCCGGCGGCAGGGGCGAGAGGCAGTGGTGTGGACGGCGACGCGCAGGGATGGGGACACGGTCCCGGTGGCCCGGAGGACGGCGGCTCCGGGCGTGAGGGGGCGTTGGGCCGAACGGGTCACGGCGGGGACGGCGGTCGCGACGCGCAGGACCGGCGCGGCGAAGGCGACGGGGACGGCGCCGGAGGTGGGGAGCACCGGCCCGCGGCCGCCGGGGCGGCCGGGGGAGACCGCCCGGGGTCCGGCGCCGGCGCCGGGTCCGGGTCCGTCGGCGGGAGCGCGGGCGACGGGCCAGGAGCCGCTGGCCCCGGCGCGGCTGACGGGTCCGTGCCCGGCGCCGCGGAGGCCGCGCCGGGCACCGAAGGCGGCAAGGGCACGGGTCGCCGGCCCGGGCAGTCCGGGGGGTCCGGCGCAGCGGGTGGCAAGGGCACCGGTGACGGGCCCCGGTCAGGGCCGGGCGGCCCCGGAGCCGAGGCCGGGCGCGCCCGGCCGCCGCGCCCGGCGCCGCTCGCCTCCTTCGCGTACACCGAGGCCGACGAGGAGAAGCGCCGAGGCGTGCGCCGGATGAAGGCCACGGCCACCGGTCTGCTCCTCCTCGTGGCGCTGATCTTCACGCTCGCCACATGGGCCAGGAACTCCGGCATCGAGGGCTGGCCCGGCTATGTGGCCGCGGCCGCCGAGGCCGGCATGGTGGGCGCCCTGGCCGACTGGTTCGCGGTCACCGCACTGTTCCGCCACCCCCTCGGCATCCCCATCCCGCACACCGCGATCATTCCCAACAAGAAGGACCAGCTCGGCGCATCGCTCGGGAACTTCGTGGGGGAGAACTTCCTCTCGGAGGACGTCGTACGGGCCCGGCTGCGCGGGCTCTCCCTCGGCGGCCGGCTCGGTGCCTGGCTTGCCGAACCCGCCCACGCCGACCGTGTCACCGCCGAACTGTCCACCGCCCTGCGCGGTGCGCTCGCCGTCCTGCGGGACTCGGACGTCCAGGCCGTCGTCGGCGAGGCCATCACCCGTCGCGCGGAGACCGCCGAGATCGCGCCGGGCATCGGCAAGACGCTCGACAAGATCGTCGCCGACGGCGCCCACCACCGAGCCGTCGACCTGATCTGCGCCCGTGCCCACAACTGGCTCGTCACGCACGGCGATTCGGTCATGGACGCCATCCAGGGCGGAGCTCCCGGCTGGACGCCTCGTTTCGTCGACCGGAAGGTCGGCGAGCGGGTCTACAAGGAACTGATCCGCTTCGTCACCGAGATGCGCGACGCCCCCAACCACCCGGCGCGCACCGCGATCGACCGCTTCCTCGCCGACTTCGCCTCCGACCTCCAGGCCGACACGGACACCCGGACGCGGGTGGAGCGCATGAAGTCCGACATGCTCTCCCGCCCCGAGGTGCAGGACATCATCGCGTCGGCCTGGTCGTCCGTACGCGCCATGATCATCTCCGCGGCCGAGGACGAGCGCAGCGAACTGCGGCTGAGGGCCCGGGCATCCCTGATGTCGCTCGGGGCCCGACTGGCGACGGACGGCAGGCTGCAGCGCAAGCTGGAGGGCTGGATCGAGAACACGGCCGTGTACGTGGTGACGACCTACCGCGAGGAGATCACGTCCTTGATCAGCGACACGGTCGCGAGCTGGGACGCCGAACACACCTCCCGCAAGATCGAGGCGCACATCGGCCGTGACCTGCAGTTCATCCGTATCAACGGCACGGTCGTCGGTGCGCTCGCCGGCCTCCTGATCTACACGGTGGCGCACGCGATCGGCGGCTGACGCGGTGACGGGGCGAGGAGCGTGGAGCGCGGCCCCCGCTCGGTAGCCGCGTGGCAGGCCGCGCGGACGCGTCGTGGTCGAGGGCCGTGGGAAAGCGCTGGGTGCGTAACCGGAACCTGTCTTCCGGTTACGCACCCAGCCACCATGGGGGAGTTGCCCTTGAGTACGGACGGGCCGCCGCCCCCGTTCAATGCCCTTCGGGCGCCTTTCGGCCATGCTTCCCGGCCGCTTTCGGCCCGTCCTCGGTCGTCGAGCGGCCGGGTCCCGAACGACCGCTCAGCCGGCCCGGCGGGTGACGGCCCAGGACGCCAGCGCCATGCCGCCGGCCACGGCGAACACGGCGGGCCAGGCGCCCACCTTCTTGGCCAGCGGGTGCGATCCGGCGAAGGCGGCCACGTACGCCGCGCTCAGCCCGGCCGCGGCCTTCCCGCCCGCCTCCTGCTGCCACTGGCGCGCCGCGGCGACTCCGGCCGCGGCGAGCGCGGCCCCGCCGAGCGGCCGCTTCCCGGTCCACCGGGCCACTCCGTAACCGCCGACGAGGCCGCTCGCCGCGACTGCCGCTGCGGGAATCCTGGCCATGGGTGCCGCCCTTCGTTCGCTGCTTCATCGCACTGCACGGTCGGACCGGCACCGCCCGTGGACCGGTCCGTGGGACCGTCTCGCGTCGGCGGCCGGTGCGCCCGTCGATCCATTCGATCGGCATTCGAGCCTAAACGAGCGGTTTCGCCACCTTGCGCCGGGGTCGTGCCGGACGGACGGGCGCGCGGACCGGCGGAGGCGCCGTCCGCCGACGTCGAAGACCCCGTGCCCGACCGGCCGGTTGGCCGCCCGCGGGCCGACGTGGGAGCGCCCCCGGCCGGGCGGCCCACCGCCCGGATCCGTTGCGGTGCGGCGCCGCGGAACGCACCCTGGAAGGAGAGGCAGGGAGACCGTCATGCCCACTCTCGAGGAACAGATCGACATCACGGCGCCCGGTGACGTGGTCTGGAACCACCTGCACCAGGTCGAGGACTATCCGCAGTTCGTCGGAGGCGTACGGGATGCCCGGCGCGAGGGGACCTCCGGCGTGCACGTGGACGTGGAGACCGCGGCGGGGCGGGCCTTCGGGCTCGACGCCGCCACGGACGATCTCCGTCCGAACCGGACGATGACCTGGAGGACCACGGAGACCCCGCACCTCAGCGGCTCCGTGTCGCTCCTCCCGATCGACGCAACCCACACGAGGATGCAGCTGCGCATGGAGTACGACCCCGCGGAGGCGCACGACGCCTTCGGAGGCCCCAGGGGATTCGCCCAGTCGTCCGCCATCGAAAGGACCGTCCGGGCGGACCTCCACCAGTTCAAGGACCTGGTGGAACGGACGCACCCCCTCACCTGACCACACAGTGCCCCGCGTGAGACGGGGCCGACGGAACCGTACGGCGAAGGTGACCCGTCATGACGACGCAGCACTGGAACATCGACTTGTCGTTCGAGGAGGACGGAACGCGGACGGCCTGCAAGGCCTCCCTCACCGGTCCCAACGCTCCCGGCGTCGAGGGCAAGGGCATAGCGCGACGCAATCCGGGCGACACCCCGGACGCGAAGATAGGCGAGGAACTGGCAGCGGCCCGCGCCTGTTCCGAGCTGGCCCATGAACTCGTCGGCCGCGCGGCGGCAGACGTCGAGAGCCACACCCACCGGCCGGCGGACATCGGCATGTGATCCGAACCGGCACCGCGGCCGCCGGCGGCGACCGGCACCGCGCACCGGCGGCCCGGGGACGGACATCCCCGGCCGCCGGCGCGTGCGCGGCGCGACCGCCCGGGCCACCGCGGATCCCGGCCGAGGCCGCGAAGATCCCGTGCGGCGGTCAGCCGCCGCCGGAGCTGTGCCGTACCTCGAACCTCACAAGCCCCTCGGGCTCCTCGTCCCACACCTCCGCCGCCCGCACATCGGCGGACGGCGGGCCCAGCCGCGCCCACCGGACGAGCGTCTCCACTGCGTCGGGCCCACCTTCGAACACGGCCTCGACCCGGCCGTCGGTCAGGTTCCGGACCCACCCGGTCACCGCATGCTCCTCGGCGACCCGCCGACATGTGTCCCGGTAGAACACGCCCTGGACCGTCCCGGAGACCACTACGCGCTTGCGCACCATGCCTCCGGATCGTAAGAGCAGGAGGGCCGGGCCCGGCGGCGGCGCGGCGCTCACCGCGGCGCGGAAACATCGGCACGGACCGGCCCCGAGCCGGGAAGCCGGTCGGCCCCGAGCCGGGAGGCGTACCGGTCCCGAGTCAGGAACGGGCCCCGGTGTCCCTCAGTCCCACAGCTTGTACGTCACCTCGGGCGGCAGGTGCTCGGGCCTGCTGCCGGGGAAGCTGAGGTGGAGCTGCCCGTACCGCTGCTGATCGGGGTTCTTCTCCCACGCCTCCGGGCGCTCGAACCTGACGTTCACGGGGTACGAGTGGAACTTGCCCGCGGCGCAGTAGGGCTTGCAGTCGTTGACCACGTTCAGCCCGGTGGCCACGGCGGACGTCCGCCCCCATGACGACCACTTGAGCTCGGTCAGCCCGCTGTTGCCGTCCCCGCAGGCGATCAGGAACTCGCTCGGGCGCACCTGCGCCTTCATGAAGCAGTCCACGACCACGACCTGGTCACCGGGCTGTGCCGCCACGGAGGGGGACGCCGAGGCGGTGGCCGGTACAAGGCCCACTGCGAGCGACGTCGCGGCGAGGATCATGGCCGCGGTCCTCAGCTTGTGTCTCTGCATGTCTGCTCCAGCCGTCTCTCCCCGAGCCACCAGGCCCACCGTCCCCGCACCCCTACCACCCGGCGCGCCCCCACACCCCACACCGCATCCGGACAGGCGCTCGCGACCTCCTTCGAACGGTTGCTCCTGTATCGACGCTACGACCGCACCGGGGGACCCACCACTTACAGAGGTAACAACTTCACCGGGCGGTACGCGGGCCCCGCCTCTCTCGGCTGGTCGAGGGGGTGACACCAGGTCCGGATGGATCTCGTGAGCTGTTCCGCCATCCCATCCGAGCCGCGAGCACCCGCCGCTGTCAGTTGGCGGCGACCGCTGAGTAGGTCCAGACATCCGCCGGCATCTGGTGCCGAAGCCTCCAGGTGATCCCCATCGGCTTGCTCCCCTCGTGCTGCACGTAGTCCGCAGGGCCGAGCAGCATCCAGGGCTGAGGGCCGCCGATGTCCGTCTTCTTGTAGCGGCGGACGAAGAGGAGGACGTGGCTGCCCAGCTCCTTGTGCGTCTGGTAGCGGATGCCGGTGGGGGAGGTGTTCGATGTCTGGTTCTGCGACTCCCAGTGGAAAAGGGAGTCGCTCAGGGCGTAGTCCCGGTAGCGGGTCTGCGGGGAGAAGTCCTTCTCGTCCTTCTCCAGCGTGATCAGTAGCGCGTCGATCTGTGCGCTCTCGCACCACTTGACACCCTCGCGGAAGTGGCCGGGCATGAAGCCCCCGATGTGAGACTGCCCAAGGGCGGGGAGGATTTCCTCGCGGCTGTATGAGGCGTGCACCTTGAGGGGGAGCCCGCCGAGCAGGGCGCGGGGGACGTGGTCCGCCTGGTCGAGGACGTGGACCAGCACCTGTCGGAGTTCGCTCCGGAAATTTCGGAAGGTCTGCAGTGAGTCGAAGGCTGCCTGGTAGGTGCGGAAGCCGCCGAGTGGCCAGAGCGAGAAGAAGAGCATGCGTGCGTATGCCTGGTCGAGGTCATCGAGCTCGTCGTAGGACGGGGCGTCGTCTTCTAGGAGTCTCGTGTAGGCGGCCACACGTTGAGGGTCGTCTACGTGAAGGAACGCGGAAACCCTTTTGAGGAGTGCGTCCTCCCCCTCCGCTGGGGTGGAGGTGAGCAGATCGGCGCGGCGCAGAAGGCCCGTCCAGGAGTTCCCGCTGCCTCTGTAGAGCTCGTTGATGTTGCGGCCGCTCTCCTTCAGGTACGGGGAGAGGCGAGGCTCCGCGTACTGCCTCACCTCCCGTGCCAGTTGTGTGACGTTGATGCCGATCTGGCTGCGGATGTTATTGATGATCGATTCCTTGGCCTTGGGCTCAAGGATGATCTGGCACCCAGAGGGAAGTAGTGGGAAATCCCGCTCGATGTTGCTCAGCAGGCGATTTCGCGTCAGATTGGTCAGGGCCTGGAACTGCTCTTCGAAGCGGAATTCCTTGCGGTGCTGACCGATGAAGTCTAGAACGGTCAGCACGGCCTTGCTCGTGGTTCGGCGGAGCCCTCGGCCGAGCTGCTGGAGGAACACTGTTGCGCTTGATGTGGGGCGCAGGAGAAGAAGCGTGTCGACATCCGGAAGGTCGAGACCCTCATTGAAGAGGTCGACCGAAAAGATGACTTGCAATTCGCCGGACTTCAGTGCGTCCAGCGCGGCCTTTCGATCATTCCGGGGGGTGTCACCCGATAGTGCAACAGCTTCCAGGCCGGCACGAGAGAAGAAGTCGGCCATAAAACGGGCGTGTGCCACCGACACGCAGAAACCCAGAGCCCTCATGGAGGCTGGGTCGGAAACCTTGTCCATGACGGCCTGTACCACGAGGCGTGCTCGAGCATCATTGCCGGTGAAGAGATTGCTCAACTCCGATGCGTCGTACGAGCCGCGCTTCCACGAAACGGCGCTCATGTCGGTATTGTCGGTCACGCCGAAGTAGTGGAAGGGGCTTAGGAGTTCGTTCTCCAGCGCTTCCCACAGTCGCATCTCCGCTGCGATGCGTCCTTCGAAGAACTCGTCCTGGACGTTGCGCCCGTCCATCCGCTCCGGCGTCGCGGTCAGGCCGAGCAGCTCACGAGGAGTGAAATGATCGATGATCTTCCGATAGGTGGGTGAGACTCCATGGTGGAACTCGTCGATGACGATGACGTCGAAGTGGTTCGGGGTGAAGCGGTCAAGAATCTGGGAGTTGAGTGACTGAACGCTCGCAAAGACGTGATTCCACTCGCGGGGAACGAGACTGCTATGCAACTCCTCCCCGAAGTTCGCTTCGACGAGCACGTCTTGGTAGGTGCGGAGTGATTGCCTGAGGATCTCCTGACGATGGGCAACGAAGAGGAGCCGCAGGTCTCGTCCGTGCTTCTCTCGCAGGTGCTTGAAGTCCAAGGCTGCCATGACCGTCTTGCCGGTGCCGGTCGCAGCGACCAGGAGGTTCCGGCTGCGTCCGTGGAGCTCGCGCTCCACCTCGAGGCGTTCCAGCATGTCCCGTTGGTGGGGGTAGGGACGTACCTCCAGTCCGGAGAGGGTGATATGACGTTCCTCGGCGCTGCGGGTCCCGCGGCCCGATTGCAGGAGTGCGTCATCGAGACGTGTGGCGTCGCGGTCCGGGTCGTACAGTTCGAACGCCGAGTCGCTCCAGTAGGAGTCGAAGGTCGCCTCGAACTTGCGCAGCACGTCCGGCGTGGCAACCGACGAGAGCCGGACGTTCCACTCCAGTCCGTCGAGGAGCGCGGCCTTCGACAGGTTGGAACTCCCGACGTATGCCGTGTCGTAGCCGCTGTTTCGGCGGAAGAGCCAGGCCTTGGCATGGAGACGTGTGGAGCGCAGCTCGTAGTTGACCTTGACCTGTGCGTCGAACTTCTGGACCAGCTTGTCCAGGGCCCGCCGCTCGGTGGCACCGATGTACGTGGTCGTGAGGACGCGAATGGGCACACCGCGAGCGTGAGCGGCCTCGAGGGACTGCTCGATGACGCGGAGACCGTGCCACTTCACGAAGGCGCAGAGCAGATCGACGCGGTCAGCCGTCGCAAGTTCGGCACGCAGTTCAAAACCGAGGCTCGGGTCTTCCGGAGAGTTGGTGATGAGTGCCGTGTCGGACAGCGGCGTCGCAGGGCGGATGGCGTACACGCCCTCGGCTTCCTTCTCGGCGACGGCGAGCAACTGTCGTGGCCCCTCAGCGACGAGGTCCACCCACTCGCGAGCCCCTTCGACGGTGCTCATCGACTCGAGGATGTGGTTCGCCGCGTGCACCCGGTCTGCCGCAGGCAGCCGTTCAAGCACCAGCCTCGTCGTCTCCGCCACGTGACGGGCGATGACGTGGGGCGATGATTCGGGTCCCACGACGCCGTCGATCGCGTGCCACTGGCCATCAGCACTCAGGTCCTTGAGCCGACTCTCCAGCCGCAAGGTGATCAACTGCTCGTAGAGCCCAGCAACCGGCTGCTCTGCGTTGGCAGACCCCGTCACCTGTTCCCCTCCCCTGTTGCTCCCTTCCAAGGAATATCAGCGACCACCGACAGAGATCAGCCCCGTCCCACCCCGTGGCACTCCCCGTACGCCACCCGCGACCCGCACCAGCACAGTGCTCCCTTCGTCGGGGGCCACGGTGTTGCCTTGCCGCGGGCCGCCAGCGTGGTCGCGTACTGGGGGAGGAGGGACGCGTCCGCGGGGGAGGTGGCCTCCGAGGCGGCGAAGGCCTCGTAGGAGGGGACCGTGCCCGTGACGATGCCGAGGTTGCCCGTGCCCGTCGCCGCGAGGTCGCGCAGGGCGGACTCGATGGCGGTCAGGTGGGCTTCGTGGGTCGGGTACTCCGCGGTCAGCGAGGGGTAGGTGCCCAGGAGTTCGGTGAGTTCGGGTGACGGCCAGTGCAGGACCGCGACCGGGAAGGGGCGCGACAGGGCCGCGCGGTAGGTGCCCAGTTCGGAGCGGAGACGGTCGATCTCGGCGCGCAGTTCGATGGGATCCGAGGAGCCGAGGGCCCACAGGCGTTTGGGGTCGTGGAGCTCGTCCAGCGGGACCGCGGCCGGGTGGAGGCGGTCGGCGAGGGTGTCCCAGTCGTCGTGCGGCAGCGCCAGGAGGCGGCGTACGCGGTGGCGGCCCGAGAGGAGGGACTGGGTCGAGTGGGAGGTCTCCTCGTCCGGGGCGATCAGCCGGGTGACGGCCTCGGTGAAGGTGGAGTGGGCCGCGTCGAGTTCGTCGTGGGCCTCCAGCGTCTCGGCGATGATCTCCCACGGCGCCGCGTCGTCCGGAGCCGCCGTGCGGATGCCGTCGATCAGCGTGCGGGCCTCCGCCTCGTGGCCGTACTCCCACAGATTGGCCGCCTGGAGTGCCTTGATCAGATGGGTGTTGTCCGGGGCGTCGGCGAGGAGGCTGTCGTACAGGCCGCTCGCGCGGGCCCGGTCGCCCGAGAGCTCCAGATGGGCCGCGGCCTGGAGAAGCAGCGGTTCACGGTCCTCCGGGTACTGCTCCGCTGTGCGCAGCAGACGCTCGGCTTCGGCGGTGTGGTCGGCAGGCGTGTCGGGGCGCATGCAGCACACCGTACTGCTGTACGGGGCTCCGCAGGGGCCTGGTGACTTGGAGGGGCTGCCCCTATCGTGCCGCCCGTGCGGGAGCGGATGCCCCGGCGGGGAGCCGGGCGGATACCTGTGGTCGTGCAGAGGCGCCGGACGCGGGCCGGAGGGGCGGGCGTCCGGGTCGGGCTCGCCCGCGCGCTCTGGGCCGGCGCCGAGATGACCGTGACCCTGGGTGTGGTGGTGCTGCTGCTCGTCGTGCACCAGCTCTGGTGGACCAACCGGCAGGCCAAGGAGGGTGCCGCGCGGCAGGTGGAGGCACTGGAGCGGGAGTGGGTGCGGGCGCCCGAACCCGATGCCGGGGCGGGTGCGGGCGGCGGTGGAACGGGCGCGGCGGGCGGTGCGGTGGAGGGCACGCCGGGCCGGGGCGCACAGTCCGGCGGCGGCCCGGACTCCCGGGAGGCCGCGCCGCGCTGGGACCGGGCGTACGCCGTGCTGCGCATCCCCCGGCTCGGTGTCGTCGCACCCGTCGCCCAGGGCGTCGCCAAGCGGGGTGTGCTGGACAGGGGGTACGTCGGGCACTACCCGCGGACCGCGCAGCCCGGGCAGGCCGGCAATTTCGCGGTCGCGGGCCACCGCAACACCCATGGCGAGCCGTTCCGGTACATCAACCGGCTGCGCAGGGGCGACCGGATCGAGGTGGAGACCCGCACCGGCGTCTTCACCTATGTCGTGGACAAGCAGTTGGCGCAGACGTCCGCGCGCGACGGCGGGGTGATCGCGGCCGTGCCGCGGAGCGGGGTCAGACCCGGGTACGGGTACGACGAGCCGGGCCACTACGTGACGCTGACGACGTGCACGCCCGAGTACACGTCCAGGTACCGGCTCGTGGTGTGGGGGAAGCTCGCCGCGATGCGGCCGCGGTGATCCCCGGGGGGTTGCGTTCCTGGAGCCCGGACCGGCCGGCCCGGCACGTGCGGAGACCGGGGACGGCGCCGGAGGCAGGCAGCGCCCGAGAGCCGGATGTGAGGTGCGTCGCCGAGGTTTTCCACAGGGAACCCGGAGGTCATTCCGCTCGTGTATAACGAATGGAGGTTCGTATCACTGGAGGAGCTGCACGTCCATCGCGCACGGCGCGGGGCGGTGCACGGGAGCGGGGAGGAGCACGCATGGCCGGTCAGACCTGGCGTGTGCTGCGACCGCTCGCGCTGCTGCTCTTCATCCTCGTCGAAGTCTTCGTCGCCGAGGGCATCGGGCTCTCCACGGCTGTGGCCCTCGCCGCCACCGCGGCGGCCGGTGCCGCGCTCGTCGCCTGTGCGCTGATCCTCTCGCGGTCCGTGCCGCGGGTGCCGCCCACACGAATACGCACCGCTCTCCGTGATCGTGAGCAGCGCACGGCGTTCCTGCCGCAGCGCGATCCCGACGCGGCGGGCCGCTGCCGCCCCAGGGCTCCCGGCCGTCCCTCGACGACGGCCGCGTAGGGGCGCCACCTCCCCGACCTTTCTCGCGCATACCCCATGGCGGGGTCATGCGTCCCTTCGCGGGCCGTCATGCCGACATGTCGATTTTTTCCCGGCACGACGAGACCCGGAGGGCCTCCATGTCCGCACTCACGTCCCTGTTCGCTTCCCTGGTCGGCCGGCTGGCCGAGCTGGTCCAGCCGCTGTTCCACACTTCCGCCACCGCCGCCGCGATCGTCCTGTTCACCGCGCTGGTACGGCTGGCCGTCCACCCGTTGTCCCGCGCGGCGGCGCGGGGGCAGAAGGAGCGGGCCCGGCTCGCGCCGCAGATGGCCGAGCTGCGCGGGAAGTACGGCAAGAACCCGGAGCGGCTGCAGCGCGCTGTCCTGGAGCTGCACGCGAAGGAGAAGGTCTCGCCGCTGGCGGGCTGCCTGCCCGGCCTGCTGCAGCTGCCCGCGTTCTTCCTCATGTACCACCTGTTCTCGAGCTCCCGGATCGGCGGCGAGGCGAACGAGCTGCTCGGGCACAGCCTGCTCGGTGCCGAGCTCGGCGGCCGGTGGGCGGACGCGCTGGGGGAGGGCGGGGTGTTCGGGCCGGCCGGCACCGTGTACCTCGCCCTGTTCGGGGTCGTCGCCGTCGTGGCCACGTTCACGTATCTGCGGACCAGGCGGCAGCTCGCGGCCGCCGGGCCTGACCGGCCGGAGCAGGCGCTGCCGGGGATGGGTGCGATGACGAAGCTGCTGCCGCTGATGTCGTTCGCGACGCTGATCACCGTCGCCGTGGTGCCGCTGGCGGCCGCGCTCTACGTGGTGACGAGCACGACGTGGAGTGCGGTGGAGAGGGTGTTCCTGTACCGGGACGCCCCGGCTGCGGGGGCGCTCGCTACTGCTGGGTAATGGTCCAGGTTGTGAACGGGGTCTTGCGGGCTGTTCGCCTGTCTTGGAGGATCGGCCAAACCTCTGATGAGCCGCACATTCCCCTCCGCCGCACGCGGGGACTCCTCAAGCGGGGCCACCTCGACAACAGGGACCACAGGGAGAACAGAGATGAAGCTGCTGCGTGTCGGTACGGCGGGTTCGGAACGGCCTGCGCTGCTCGACCGGGACGGGACGACGCTGCGGGACCTGTCCGGGCTGGTGCCGGACATCGACGGGGCGCTGCTCGCCGACGAGGAAGCGCTCGGGCGGATCCGGTCGGCCGCCGAGGCGGGCGAACTCCCGGTCCTCGACGCGGCCGGGGAGCGGATCGGACCGCCGGTCGCCCGTATCGGCAAGGTCGTGTGCATCGGGCTGAACTACCACGACCATGCGGCCGAGACGGGTGCGGCCACCCCCGCCGAGCCCGTCGTGTTCCTCAAGGCGGCCGACACGGTCGTCGGCCCGGACGACACTGTCCTCGTGCCCCGCAACAGCGAGAAGACGGACTGGGAGGTCGAGTTGGCCGTGGTCGTCGGGCGCACCGCACGCTATCTGGGGTCGCATGAGGAGGCTTTGGCGCACATCGCAGGCTACGCGGTCGCGCACGACGTCTCGGAGCGGGAGTTCCAGATCGAGCGCGGCGGCACCTGGGACAAGGGCAAGAACTGCGAGACGTTCAACCCGCTGGGACCCTGGCTGGTGACGCGCGACGAGGTGCCGGACCCGCAGGCGCTGCCCCTGAGGCTCTGGGTCAACGGCGAGCTGAGGCAGGACGGCTCCACCGCCGACCAGATCTTCCCGGTCGCCGAAGTGGTCCGGTACGTCAGCCAGTTCATGACCCTGTACCCGGGGGACGTCATCAACACCGGTACGCCGGCGGGTGTGGCGCTGGGGCAGCCGGAGCCCAAGCCGTTCCTGCGGGCCGGTGACGTCGTCGAGCTGGAGATCGAAGGGCTCGGACGCCAGCGCCAGTTGCTGAAGGACGCGTAGGGCCGCACGGCCAGGCGGCCGTCCGCCGGCGCCGCGCAAGGGGCCGGCGCAGGTGCGGCCGCACCGGCAGGCGCCGTACGCGCCCCCGGGCGCCGCTCGCGCCCGGGGCGCGGCACGTACCACCCGACAGGGGCGAACACGTGCCACACGAGCAGAGGCGAAGAGGAGGAGGACGGGGGCGAAGAGGAGGAGAAGAGGGGAGGGTCGCGGAGGGGGTGCGGGGGATTCACCCCCTCCGCGGGTCCTCAGGTGGCGAGGAGGCGCTCCAGCGCCTCGACCACCATCGCGTGGTCCTCGACCTGTGGAAGGCCGGAGACCGTGATCGTGCCGATGACACCGGCGCCCTCGACGCGGATCGGGAACGATCCGCCGTGCGCCGCGTACCGGTCGGGGTCGAGTCGGGACGACTCCTCGAACGTCGTCCCCTTGGCGCGGAACCGGCTGCCGACGAGGAGCGAGCTCTCGCCGTGGCGCTCGACGACCCGCCGCTTGCGGTCGATCCAGGCGTCGTTGTCCGCTGACGACCCGGCGAGGGCGCAGTGGAAGAGCTGCTGCCCGCCGCGCCGGATGTCGATCGCGACCGGCGCCTGCCGCTCGCGTGCCAGCTCCACCAGTGCCGAGCCGAGGGCCCAGGCGTCCTCGTACGTGAACCGGCGAAGCGTCAGACGCTCCTCCTGCGCCTCGAGTACGGCTATGTCGGGGAAACCGGGCCGGGTGCCGCTGCCGCTCATGCGCCGAGCTCCACCGTGACGCCCTCGCGGGCGGAGCGGCGGGCCGCCTCCAGGACGCCGAGGGCGTCGGCCGCCTCGTACGCGGTGACCGGCGGGGCGGTGCCGTCGCGCAGCGCGGCGGCGATCCCGGCGTAGTACGCCGGGTAGTCACCGGGCAGCGTCTCCACGGGGTGTCCGCCGCCCGTCAGCGGTGACTCGCCCGAGCCCACGCGGCCCCACAGCTCCTGCGGCTCCTCGCCCCACGGCCGGTCCGGGTCCGGACGGTCGCCGTCCCGCAGCGCGGCCTCCTGCGGGTCGAGGCCGTACTTCACATAGCCGGCGGCCGAGCCCAGGACCCGGAAGCGCGGGCCGAGCTGGGCGGTCGTCGCGCTCACGTACAGGTGCGAGCGGACGCCTCCGGCGTGCGTGACGGCGATGAACGTGTCGTCGTCGGTCTCGGCACCGGGGCGGCGCGCGTCGGACTCCGCGTACACCCGCACCGCCGGTCCGAAGAGGACGAGGGCCTGGTCGACGACATGGCTGCCCAGGTCGTACAGCAGGCCGCCGATCTCCTCCGGGGCGCCCGACTCGCGCCAGCCGCCCTTGAGCTGGGGGCGCCAGCGCTCGAAACGCGACTCGAAGCGCTGGACCTCGCCGAGCTCGCCGTCCTCGATCAGACGGCGGAGGGTGAGGAAGTCGTTGTCCCAGCGACGGTTCTGGAAGACGGAGAGCAGCAGGCCGCGCTTCTCGGCGAGGTCGGCGAGCCCGCGGGCCTCGGCGGCGGTCCCGGCGATCGGCTTGTCCACGACGACGGGGAGCCCGGCCTCGAGGGCGGCGGTGGCGACCGGGACGTGCGTCTTGTTCGGCGAGGCGATGACGATCAGATCGAGCTCGTCCGCGCGCTCCCACAGCTCGTCCGGCGTGGTGGCGAAGCGCACGTCGGGGAACTCGGCACGGGCCTGCTCCCGGCGCTCCTCGCTCGAGGTCACGATCGTGTCGAGGACGAGGCCCTCGGTGGCCGCGATGAGCGGGGCGTGGAAGACCGAACCCGCCAGGCCGTAGCCGACGAGTCCGACGCGGAAGGGGGGCCCGGCCGGGGCTCGGTTCCCGGACGCGGCGCCGGTGCCAGTGCTGCCAGTCATGGGCCCCACTTAAGCAACGCTGTTGCCAAAGCGCAAGCGCACCGCACAATGGCGGGGTGAAGTGGAGCAACGCGGGTGCGAATCTTCCGGTTCTGCGCGGTCACAATGCAGCGCTGGTACTGGATCTGCTGAGGGCTGCCGACGAGGACGGGATCAGCCGGCTGGAGCTGGCCGAGCGCACCGGACTCACGCCCCAGGCAGTCAGCAAGATCACGGCGAGGCTGCGAGGGGACGGTCTGGCGACCGAGGCGGGCCGTCGTGCGTCCACCGGGGGCAAGCCCCGGACCGTGCTGCGCCTCGTGCCGTCGGCCGCGCACGCCGTGGGGCTCCATCTGGACCGTGACGAGCTCACGGCCGTCCTCGTCGACCTCGCCGGCACGGTCGTCGCCTCCCGCTCCCGGGCACTGGAGCTCGACGGGGCGGTACCGGGCGTCATCGCGGCGGCGACCGACGAGGTTCGCGCGCTGCTGGCGGACGGACCGGAACGGGTGCTCGGGGTCGGGGTCGGCATGCCGGGACCGCTGGACCACTGGAGCGGGGTGCCGGGCCGGGTGACCGGCGCGCCGGGCTGGGCGGGCGTCCCGCTCCGCGACGAACTCGCGGAACGGCTCGGCCTGCCGGTCGTCCTGGACAAGGACACCAACGCGGCGGCCCTGGCGCTCGCGCTCCGGGGGCGCCCGGATGGTCAGGCGCGCGGAACGGGGGCGGAAGCGGCGGGCGGTTCGGAATCCGGGGTCGCGGGCGGCCCGAAAGCCGGGGTCGCGGGTGGTCCGGGAGCCGGGCCCCCCGGGGATCCGGGCGGCCCGGAGGCGGCCGCGGGAGCTCAGGGGCCGGAAGCGGCGGAGGTCGCTCCGGGATCCGGAGGCTCCGGTGGTCCGGGAGCGGCCCTCGCTGCCCCGTCCGGGCTGGGCGACTCCGGCCGCGGGGGCGCGGCTGCTGCCGAGGCCCTCGCCGCCCGTCACACGGCCGGGGCGGTCGACGGGGCCGCCCCCGCCTTCTCATCCGTCCCCGCCTCCGACGCCCCCGGGTCGTTCGCGTATCTCCACCTCGGTACGGGACTGGGCGCCGGCCTCGTGATCGGCGGGGCGGTGCACCGGGGGGCGCGTACGGGTGCGGGGGAGTTCGGGCACCAGGTCGTGCAACTCGACGGCCCCGTCTGCCCCTGCGGCAACCGCGGCTGCATCGAGGCGCTGTGCCTCGCGGCCGTCTCCCGCGGAGAGATCGATGAAGCGGCCCGGGTCCTGGGCACCGGGGCGGCCAACCTCGTACGGCTGCTCGACGTCGACCAGGTGCTGCTCGGCGGGCGTACGGTCCTCGCCGACGCGGAGACGTTCGTCCGCGGCGTCCGCGCCGTGATCGGCGACGATGCCGTGCACGTCGCGCTGGCCGAGACCGGTGCGTACCCCGTCGCGGAGGGCGCGGCACAGCTCGTCCTGGCCCCGCTGTTCGGTCGCATGGAGGCGACGGGCTCCGCCAACCGGGCGTAATTGTGTGATTTTCGGGCCGCGGTGCGGTGTCGGTACGCGGCCGGTGCGCCGGCGCGTGGCAGCGTCGCTGCCGACGCCGCCCACGCCCGCGATCTGCTGAGGTTCCCCATGCGCCTGCGCACCGCCCTCGCCGCCGGAGCCGTCGCCGCCGCCCTCGCCCCCGTCGCCCTGGCGGGACCGGTTCCCGCGCACGCCGTGCAGACCCCGCAGCCCGCCCCGGCGGCGTCGAGTTCGGCCCCACCGCACCCCGCCCCGCCCAGCACGGAATCCCCTCGGGCCACGCCGCCCCGCACCGGCCGGCAGCAGCCCGCCGCGCCGCAGTCCGCTCCCGCCATCCGGCAGACCCCACCGCGGCGCATCTCCCCCCGGCCCGTTCCGCCCGCGTCCGCCGTGCCGCAGCCGTTCGCGCCCCAGCCCTCGGCTCCCCGACCCGCGCTTCCGCTGCCGGCGGTTCCCCTGCCGGTGGTTCCGCAGCCCACCGCGCCAAACCCCACCGCGCCAAACCCCATCGCGCCGAACCCCACCGCCCCGCACACCATGACGCCGAACGCCGCTTCGCCCGCGGCACCCGGCGCCGGGCCCGTCGAACAGCAGCCGTCCTGCGGCGATCTGAACGCGGTCGAGTTCCCGATCGCCACCCGCATCGTGCGGGGCCCCGAGGAGTACCGGGCCGGCGGCGACGCCCATGAGTTCTCGGTCGAGCTGTCGAACACCACGGCCCAGCCGTGTCTGAACATCCACCCCGTGGTCGTGCTCGCCGGCCAGAGCCGGGCCATCCCGCCGGACCGGGTCCGGCTGGAGTTCTTCGACGGAGCCGCGCGGATCTGGCGGCCCGTCACCATCGAGAAGACGGACCAGGGGGAGGCCGTCGGTGCCTTCGGAGCCGGCTCGGGCGGGTTCGCGGGCCTGTCGCTGCCGGCCGGCGGCGCGTTCTCCGTACGGGTACGGCTCGCCTTTCCCGACCGCACCACGGCCCCGGACGCCGTCGTGGCGAACGCCGCCGTGGTCCAGCGCCGTGGGGCGGACGGGGACTGGGTGGGGGAGTCCAACGACTACCGCTTCGACATCCTCGGCCCTGAGCCCACCGACCGTCCCTCGGAGCCCGTCGGCGAGCCGAGCGGGTCCCGAGCCCCCGGTGACGGGAACGGCAAGGACGGCTCGGCCTGGCAGGACGCGCACGAACTCGCCGCGACCGGTACCCGCCCCTGGCACTCGGTGGGCCTCGCCACGGCCGGTGGCGTGCTCCTCGTCGGAGCGGTGGTGCTGCTCATGATGAGGCGCCGGTCCCGGTAGCGCCCTCCCCGGGCCCCGGCTTCCGGAGACGAACGCGGCGCGCCTGGCTCTGCGCGACCTCCTCATGGCAGGCAGGTCGCGACGTCAGGGACGGGGAACCGTCGTCACGGGGGCCAGTGGCCCTGGCGCCCCGTGAACGGTCGCGGAAGGATGACGCGTACGGACCAACGCCCCTGCTGCGGCAGGGGCGTTGGCCTGGGCGCGACTTCCATCTCGTCCCCACACTCCGACGGAGGACCCGATGCCGACCCACGGCATGCCCCGCCGATCCACAGCCACCTGCCGATCCGCAGTCACCCGCCGGTCCGTGCTCGCGGCCGGCGCCGCGACCGCCGCGACCGCCACCGCGCTGACCAACGCCCCCGCGGCCCTGGCGGCCGCCCCCACCCTCCCGAACGGCACGAGCAAGGACAAGGTCCTCGTCGTCGGGATGGACGGGCTCCGCCACGACCGGATCGACGCGGCCGACGCCCCGCACCTCAGGTCGATGATGGCGAACGGGACCTACGGGACGTCCCTGCTCTACTCCGGACCCATGGCGGCGACCTCCTCGGGCCCCGGCTGGTCCACGATCGCCACCGGCGTCTGGCCCGACAAGCACGGCGTCAGGGACAACACCTTCATCGGCAAGAACTACGGCAGGTACCCGGGGTTCCTGGCCCGCCTGGCGCAGGTGCGGCCCGAGCTGTCCACGTACGCCGCCGTCGACTGGAAGCCCCTGGACTCCCAGGGCACCGTCACCGCGGGCGCCGACGCGAAGCTGGTGCTCGACGGCGACGCGGACGGCTACCCCGGCCACGACGCCACCATCGCGAACGAAACCGAGTCGATCCTGCGCCACCAGAATCCGGACGTCCTCTTCGTCTACTTCGGCAACACCGACGTCGTCGCGCACGGCTCCGGCACCGGCCGGAGGTACCTCGACGCCATCGCCGTCCAGGACGCGCACCTCGGCAGGCTCCTCGCCGCGATCAGGTCCCGGCCCACGTACCCGGCCGAGCGGTGGACGGTCATCGTCGCCACCGACCACGGGCACGTCGACGCGGGCGGTCACGGCGGCAGCTCCATCGAGGAGCGGCGGACCTTCATCCTGGCCCAGGGCCCGGGGATCGCCGCCGGCGCCCGGCCCATCGACACCCGGCTCGTCGACGTCGCAGCCACCGTCTTCGAACAGCTCGGCATCACCCCCGACCCGGCCTGGGGTCTCGACGGCAAGCCCGTCCAGGAACGCACCGACGATCCTTTCGACACGCTCCGGCCCTCGCTCACCGGCCGCGTCGACGAGACGGGCATCCCGGCCTCCGTCCTGGGCTTCACGCACACCGCCCCCGGCGGCTGGTCCGTGATCAACAACGCGATGGGCACCGGCGGCGTCGGCGAATGGCGGGGCTGGTCCTTCGCGACCGACGAGTTCTGGTCCCGTACGCACCGCGACCAGTGGCGGGAGCTGAACGTGCGGTCGCGAGGCGTCTTCGCGGTCGCGGACTCCGACGAGTGGGACGACAAGGCGAACTCGGGCGGTTACGACTCCACGCTCGTCACCCCCGCGTACGACGTGAGCGGCCGCAGCAGCGTGCGGCTCGACTTCACGACCCACTACCGCCAGGAGGGCGGCCAGACCGCCCGGATCCTGGCCTCCTTCAACGGCGGAACGCCCGCCGTGGTCAGGAGCTACACCTCGGACGTGGTGTCGCAGCCGCAGTCCGTGTCCGTCCCCGTCCCGGCCGGGGCCTCCAGCGTGAGCTTCCGCTTCCGCTACACCGGGGCCAACAACTGGTACTGGGTGATCGACGGGGTCAGGGTCACGGCTTCCTGCTTAGGCTGGAGGGCGCCGGTACATCGTCGTGGCGGCGCCCCGTCAGCACACCGCACATCGCACTACGCGTACGGCAGGAGTCCGCTTCATGGCAGAGCGCAAGCCGATCGAATCCTGGCTCACCGACATGGACGGTGTCCTCATCCATGAGGGCGTCCCGATCCCGGGCGCCGACTCCTTCATCAAGAAGCTCCGCGAGAGCGACAAGCCCTTCCTCGTTCTCACCAACAACTCCATCTACACCCCGCGTGACCTGCACGCCCGGCTGGCCCGGATGGGGCTGGACGTGCCGATGGAGAACATCTGGACGTCCGCGCTGGCCACCGCCAAGTTCCTGGACGACCAGCGCCCGGGCGGTACGGCGTACGCCATCGGCGAGGCGGGCCTGACCACCGCCCTGCACGAGATCGGGTACGTCCTCACCGACCAGGACCCCGACTACGTGGTCCTCGGCGAGACCCGTACGTACAGCTTCGAGGCGCTGACGAAGGCGATCCGGCTGATCCTCGGCGGTGCCAGGTTCATCAGCACCAACCCGGACGAGACCGGGCCGTCCGCCGAGGGCCCCCTGCCCGCCACAGGGTCGGTCGCCGCGCTGATCACGAAGGCGACGGGCAAGGACCCGTACTTCGTGGGCAAGCCGAACCCGCTGATGATGCGGGCCGGGCTGAACGCCATCGGCGCCCACTCGGAGTCCAGCGCGATGATCGGCGACCGGATGGACACCGACGTGCTGGCGGGTCTCGAGGCGGGCATGAAGACCTTCCTCGTCCTGACCGGTCTGACCACACCCGCGGACATCGACCGCTACCCCTTCCGTCCCTCCAAGGTGGTCGACTCCATCGCGGACCTCGTGGACCGGATCTGACCCGGTCGGAGTGCCCGGCACTCCCGGCGCACTGACCCGGTCGGAGTGCCCGGCACTCCCGGCGCACTGACCCGTCCGGGTCTCCTGGAGATGCGGAACTGGGCGGAACGCGTGAATCTCTTTACACCAGGAGGTTCACAATGCGTTCAGTTCCGATTGCTCTCCGTGTCGTGGGGGCGGCCGCCGGCTTCCTGATTCTGGCGCCCGTCCCCGGGACCGCCCACGCGGAGGAAGGCGCCCGGCTCACGGACACGGTCCACCCGGTCAGAGCGGAACCCGGGAACGAGGTGCGCGACGGCCAAGAGAGCGGCGTCGTGGACCGGCTCCAGATCGTCACGCTCACGCCGCCCTCCAGCTCCGAGCCCGATGACAAGCAGGGCGAGGAGGAGAACGCCAGGAAGGACCGGGAGGGCCAGGACGGGAAGAAGGACACCGGGTCCCAGGATGGCAAGAAGGACGACGGGTCCCAGGACGGCAAGAAGGACACCGGGTCCCAGGATGGCAAGAAGGACACCGGGTCCCAGGACGGCAAGAAGGACACCGGCTCTCAGGACGGCAAGAAGGACACCGGGTCCCAGGACGGCAAGAAGGACCGGGAGAGCCAGGACGGCAAGAAGGACCGGGAGAGCCAGGACGGGAAGAAGGACACCGGGTCCCAGGACGGGAAGAAGGACGACGGGAACCAGGACCGCGGGGACGGCTCGGACGACGGCTCCGATGACGGCTCCGATGAGGGCGACAGCCCGGAGGACCTGCTCGAGGACCCGGACCCGGCGGAGAGTCCCGTCGCCCCCGTCCGCGCCGGTGGCGGCGGCGCCGCCGACCGACTGGCCTCGCAGGGTGCCAAGACCGCCGACACCCAGGGCCCGGGCACCCCGCACACGGTGGTCGGGCTGCTCCTGGCCGGAGCGGCGGCCGTCGCGGTCGCCTTCCGCAGTGCCCGCCGCCGCCGCGCCGGCACGCCGGACCGGGACTGACCCGCCGTGCCGAACGACGACGAGGCGCCCTCGGGCGGCGGCCGGCTGCTCACGGGAGTGGCCTGGGCGATCCTGCTGATGGGCCTTTGGCTCTGGGGGCGTGAGGCCAGTGACGGTGCCGGGGGATCCTCGGCGCCCACGACCGGTGACGTGGCCGCGGTGGGCCGTCCGCTCGGCGTACCGCTGCCGCCCGCCCGCGAGCCGCTGGCGCCGGCGGGACCCACCAAGGTGGACATTCCCTCGATAGGGGTCTCGGCCCCCGTCGTCGCCCGCGGTCTGGACCCGACGGGCGCGGTGGAACCGCCGCCGTACGCGACGCCGGACACCGTCGGCTGGTTCGGCACCGGCACCCGGCCCGGCGCACCGGGCGCGGCACTGTTCGTCGGCCACGTCGACACCAGGACCGAGCCGGCGGTCTTCTACGGCCTCAGCGCGGCCCGCCCCGGCCAGACGGTCAGGGTGACGCGGACCGACGGTTCGGTCGCCGTCTTCACCATCGACGACGTGCAGGTCGTCAGCCGGGAGCGGTTCGACGCCCGGAAGGTCTACGGGGCGCACCGGCCGGGCCGGGCCGAACTCCGGCTCATCACCTGCGGCGGCACCTACGACAAGAAGACCGCCTCGTACTCGGCGAACGTCGTCGTGTCCGCGTACCTCACGGACGCGCGCGGCATCTGACGCCCCGACGCGGTGTGCCGGCCGGCCGAGGGGGGACCGGCGTCCGGATCCGCTGATGCCGTCCGGGCCCGCCGAGCCACCGCAATGATCACTCGCGTCGTCCCCTGCGGCGTCCGGCGGCGTCCGGGCCGGAGCCTCGGTGCCTCGTGGTCGGCGGACGCCGTGTGTCAGGATGGATCCGGCCGGGCTCGTTCCGGCAGCGGGGCGCCTGGGGGGTGGCCCGGCATGTACCACAGTGCACCAAGGGGGAGTGGATGTACGGCAGTCGAGTCGGGCGCGCCCGATGGACGGCGGCCGCGATGGGGGCCGTCCTGCTGGTCGCGGGGTGTTCCTCCTCGGACGGCGACGGCGACAAACCCACGGCCCAGCAGCCCAAGGCGACGGATCCGTACTGGGTCAACCCCGAGGGCAACGCGGCGAAGCAGGTGGCCTCGTACCTCGACGACGGCGACAGCGCCAACGCCGAACTGATCAAGAAGATCGCGGCCCAGCCGGTGGGCGAGTGGATCGGCCCCGACGATCCGGAGGGCGACGCGAGGCGCTACACGGAGGCCGCCGCGAAGGCGGACCGGGACTCCCTGCTCGTCCTCTACAACATCCCGCACCGGGACTGCGGGCAGTTCTCCAAGGGCGGTGCGTCGGACGGCGACGCCTACCGCGCCTGGGTCGACAAGGTCGCCAAGGGCATCGGCGACCGCCGGGCCACCGTCGTCCTCGAACCGGACGCCGTGCTGCACCTCGTCGACGGCTGCACTCCGCAGGAGTACCACCAGGAGCGGTACGACCTGCTGAAGGGCGCCATCGAACGGCTCGGGCAGCTCCCCGCGACCAAGGTCTACCTGGACGCGGGCAACGCCGGCTGGGCGGACCCGGACTCCCTCCCCGATCCCCTGCGGCGGGCCGGGATCGAACAGGCCGACGGTTTCGCGGTCAACGTCTCCAACTTCCAGACGACGCAGGCCAGCAAGGACTTCGGGCACAAGCTCTCCGCCAAGGTGGGCGGGAAGCACTTCGTGATCGACACCAGCCGCAACGGCAACGGGCCGTACACGCAGGGCGATCCGAAGGAGAACTGGTGCAACCCGCCGGGCCGCGCCCTCGGCGAGGCGCCCACGACGAAGACCGGCGATCCGCTCGTGGACGCCTATCTGTGGGTGAAGCGGCCGGGCGAGTCCGACGGCGACTGCAAGGGCGGCCCCAAGGCCGGCGACTGGTACCCGGAGTACGCGCTCGAACTGGCCCGCAACACCAAGTAGTCCGCAGACGCGACGGCGAAAGGGGGCTCCCACGGCGGGAGCCCCCTTTCGCCGTCGTGTCCGGCCGTCCCGCTCTACGGGACCTCGACCCAGACGCCCTCCGACGGGGTCCCCTTGTCGTCCGTCACGAACAGCATGTACCAGCCGGACGGGACCAGGGAGCGGTTCTTCGGCACGGTGACGCGGAATCCGTCCGCCGTCCCGGTCATCTCCAGGGCGACGGTGCGCTGGTCGACGTCGGTCACATGCGTCACGGCGCTGGGCCTCATCAGCTTCGCCGACTTGAGCTTCGCCGCGTCCGGGCTCTTGAAGGTCGCGGACCCGCCCCGCTTGATCTTCTTCGGACCGGCGCCGATCTCCGGCCGGGAGTCCCGGAAGAGGTAGGGCGGCGTGTAGATCTCGATCCGCTGCTCGAAGACGCCGGGCTTGGTGTTGGCGTCGTCGCCGAAGAGCGAGTCCGAGCCGAAGATCATCACTCGCCCGTCGGGCAGCAGCACCGACCCCGAGTGGTAGTTGCGCCCGACCCGGGGGTCGGCGACCCGTGTGTACTCACCCGTCTTCGGGTCGTACGTGCGTGCCTCCAGGACGTTGGAGCCGCTGCGGCCCCGGTAGTCCTCCGAGCCGCCGGTGACCAGCACGCTGTCGTCCGGCAGCAGCGAGGCGCTCGGGTAGCGCGTGCCCTTGTCGAGCGAGGCGCCGTCCTTGAACCGCGGCTTCGGGTCCTTCAGATCGACCAGCCGGGACTTCTCGCTGGACTTCTCGGACTCGCCCACCCCGCCGCCGCCGATGACCATGAACCGCTGGTCCTGGGCGGGCGGGAGCATGACGGTCGCCGAGGTCTCCATCAGGTCCGGGTCGCTCAGTCCGGGGACCTTGGTGAACTTGTTGGTGTCCAGGTCCCAGACCCCGGGGTCTCGGCCGACGTCGGCGGGGCCGTATCCGGCGTTGGAGCCGGAGTAGAAGAGCTTCCCGTTGTCCATCAGGAAGATCGCGGGATAGGTGGGGAAGCGCCGCTCGAAGCCGGTGTACTCCCACTTCTTCGTCTTGGGGTCGTAGATCTCGTCCTTGCCCGGGACTATCTGGCCGATCTCGTCCAGGCCGGACAGGGACAGGACCTTGCCGTCCTCGAGCGTGGTGAGCGTGGGGTACCAGCGGGCCTCGTTCATCGGGTCGACGGTGATGTACTTCTCCGCGACCGGATCGAACTCGTAGGCCTCCTTGATGCCCTGGAAATCCTTCTTGTCGAGGGCGAGCTTCTGCGCGATGCCGTAGACGTTCCGGTTGTCCGAGCCCTTGAGGCCGTGCACCCGGTAGTTGTCCTCGGTGCCGGTCTCGTACGACTTCCCGGACTTCGAGGCCTCGACGTAGATGCGGCCGAGTCCCGCCTCGGTGCGCAGGAAGCGCCCGGTCTCCTTGTCGAAGACCTTCTTCGCCTTCTCGACGAGGACGGGGTCCTTGGAGACGAACGTCTTGCCGTTCTTCTTGCCGGTGAACTTGGTGCCGGCGGGGAGGGTGATCGGCTTGTCCGGGTCCTCGTTGTGGACGATCATCAGGCCGCCTGCCTTGGTGACATCGCCCTGGAGCTTCTCGTACCGCTTGGTGCCGCCCGCGACCAGCAGCTTGCCGTCGGGCAGCTGGGTGTGCCCGGCGCAGAACATGTCCTTGGGCGTGGGTATGTGCTTGAAGTCGTTCGTCTTCGGATCCCACAGCACCGACTCGAACTTCTTGGCGTCGAAGTTCTTCTGGTTGTTGCCGGAGCCCGCGATCAGCAGCACCTTGCCGGTGTGCAGCAGGGCCGCGTGGATCGTGTTGATCTTGTACTTGGCGGGGACGTCGAGGAAGTCCCAGTGGCCGTTCGCCGCTTTGTACTCGGGCCGGTTGATCTTGTACTCGTGGTACTGCTCCGAGCCGTACCGGTACATCGCCGGCCCGTTGAACCCGGCGATCGCCGCCACGACCGCCACGCCGATCAGGATCCGCCGGGCCCGGTTCTTGCGGTGGTTCGGCCGGACGGGAAGTGCACTCATTTCTTACGTCCCCCAAGGGCGATCTGCATGGTCTGGTCCGCGGGGGCCCACTCGTGCGGGTGCTGCTCATGGGCGGCCGGCGGCACGGCCTCGGAGGCCCCGCCACCCGTCCCCGGCTTCGCGCGGCGCCGCCCCCTTCGCTTCTTCTTCTCCTCGCGGATGGAGTACCGCCAGGCGAAGATGGGCGCCGCCGTGATCAGCAGGGCCAGCCCGGCCCAGGTGATCATCGCCGGGTGGTCGTGCCCGAACCAGAACGAGGAGGCGAGCGAGCCGCCGAAGATCAGGATGAAGAAGAGGTGGATGCGGAACGTGCCGAAGAGCGTGTCCGGGCTTGAGGAGTCGCCCTTGGGCGTCACCACGAACTTGCTCTTCCGGCGCAGCGCGGCGTCCATCAGGGAGCGTGCGTAGATCGGTGCGGAGAGGGCCGACATCACCATTCCGGCCAGCCCGCCCGAGCCCTCCGGCTCGTGGGGCGACACGTTGTGGCGGCGGTTCCAGATGTAGAGGCCGATCTGCAGGGCCGAGGCGTTGCCGTAGAGCATCATCCAGATGGCCGGGTCGATCTGCACGCCCGAGGCGCCCATGCCCAGGAACAGCGCGCAGCTGAGCGCCGCCAGGATCCAGTTGAGGGCCGACATCGGGTAGAAGATGATCATCATCGTGTAGTTGAAGAGCTTGCCGGCCGGCAGTGTGCCGAAGCCCCTCCAGTACTGCTTGAGGATCGTCTCGTACGTGCCGCGGGACCAGCGCAGCTGCTGGGTGAAGAAGTCGGTCCAGGCGGTCGGGCCCTCACCGACGGCCAGCACGTCCGGGGTGTAGACGGACCGCCACTTGTTGCCGGAGGCCGGGTTCTTGGCCCGGTGCATCTCGAAGCCGGTGGCCATGTCCTCGGTGATCGAGTCGTACAGGCCGCCGATCTGCTTGATGGCGCTGATGCGCACGGCGTTGGAGGTGCCGACGAACATGGGGGCGCCGTAGCGGTTGCCGGCGCGCTGGATCAGGGCGTGGAAGAGGAACTGCTGGGACTCTGCGGCCTTGGTGACGAAGGTGTCGTAGTTGCCGTAGACCTGTGGGCCGATGACGAATCCGACGTCCGGGTCGCGGAAGTAGCCGAGCATCCGCTCCAGGTAGTTGGGCAGCGGCACGTGGTCGGTGTCGACGGACGCGAAGAAGTCGTAGTCGCCGCCGTGCGCCTCGAGCCAGGCGTTGTAGTTGCCGTGCTTGGTCTTGGCCCGGTGGGCGCCCTTCTCCTGGTTCCACTTGGCTATGCCCTTGCGGGAGAAGTGGTGGACGCCGAGCCGTGCGCAGACCTCCTTGACGTCCGGGTCGTCGCCCTCGTCGAGCAGCCACACGTGCATCAGCCCGCGGTGGCGGATCTTCACGGCCGCCTCGAGCGTCTTGGTCACCATCTCCAGGGGCTCCTTGCCCGGCACGAAGGAGGTGAGGAAGGCGACTCGGGTGCCGGACTCCGGCACGACGGGGATCGGGTCCCGGGCGACGAGCGTCGCGTGTGCGTTCGACAGGACGTTCATCGTGCGGAAGAGCTCGATCAGACCGATCGAGACGAGCATGACGACGTCGAGCCAGAGCAGCAGCTCGTTGTTCAGATTGGGGTCGCGCTCGGTCCAGTGCTGCGGCTGCATCAACCAGGCGAACAGGCCCAGGGACACCAGCGGCGCGGCGCCGAGGAGCAGGGCCGCCCGGACACGGTGCGGCTCCTGCGACAGCAGCGAGCGGTACTGCACCTTGTACGGTTTCGACGGGTCCGGCTGGGTCAGGGGACCGGCCAGCCGGCTGTAGTGCTCGTAGTCGTACCGCGGCAGCGCCTTCTTGGGGCGCAGCCGGTGGCCTCCCGTCCTGAGCTGCGGGGGAACCCGAAGCTGCGTGGTCCGGGAAGGGTCGTCGTCCTGCTGCCGGGCGCCGTTCGGCGTCGACGTCATCTTTCATCCCCCCGCATGCCTGCTGGCTGCGTGATCGTTCGGTCGTCTCCGGACCGGGGCTCCCCTAGGCCGGCCGGTACCGGATGCATCAGTGGCAGGCCACCGTATCCGTAGACATAAGACGATGGTCTTCCGGTTGCATGATGCCCGTCTCCGCGTTCGTTCGTGAACGGGACCCCCACCCCGGGCGGACTGCGACGGGAGAATTCCCTCGAATCACCCCAAGTCGCAACTGTTTGAGCCCGCGGACCCCTTGGGGCCGCGGACTCTCAGGACAGGGTCTCGGAGCGGGGGCGTGATCGCAAGGGGATCCGGAGCCTCCGGGTGGCGCACTGTCCGGGATCGCGCGGGTCGTTCCGGCCGGGGTGCCGCTCCGGCCGGGCCGGCCTGGCGGTGGGGCGCGGTGCCGGCGTGACCCGACGTGGCGTGAGGCGTTGTACCGGGTGGGCCGTGCGGCGAATCGCCGTGGGTCCGGGCGCGATGCCGACGGCGTCCGGGCTCCGGTCGATGTCGCGGCGGAGGCGCCGCGTGGAGCGCCGTCCGATGTTCATGGACGAGGCGTCCGACGGGGTTGGACGCCTCTCCGTTCGAGGCTCCCGTGAGGCCTCGGCGGGAGTTTGGCCAACCGGCGACTCGGCAGGGAGAATCCACGGCGTGGCCAACGCACTGCAGGAATTGGTGAAGAGCCGGCTGGAGCAGCAGGGCTGGTCCTACGGCGACGTGGCCCGGCGCGGCGGCATCCCGCGTTCCACCGTGCACCACCTGGCCACCGCCGAGCGGGTCACCCGCATGCCGCAGCAGGCCACGCTGGAGGGACTGGCCAGGGGCCTGGAACTGCCCCTGGACGCCGTACGCAGGGCAGCCGCCGAAGCCTGCGGCATCCACCTCTACTTCGAGGAGACACCCGGCACCGCCGCCGACCCCGAAGTCGCCACCCTCATCGCCAGCGTCCAGAAACTGACCGCGGCCGACCGCCGGCACGTCACCGCACTCGTCGAATCCCTCCTGCGCAACACCCACCCACCCCACACCGACACACCCACCCACACCGACACACCCGCCGGCACCGACCCCC
>NZ_FNHI01000011.1 GCF_900103455.1 Streptomyces wuyuanensis
CGTCCTGAGCCAGGATCAAACTCTCCGTGAATGCTTCCCCGTGATCGGGGCGAACACATCACGAGAGCGGAACCAGGAAGAGGAATAGTCTTCCCGGTTCACAGCGTCCTCGCTGTGTTTTTTCAAAGGAACCACGACCATCCGTGCGGATGGACGGGGTTATCAACATATCTGGCGTTGACTTTTGGCACGCTGTTGAGTTCTCAAGGAACGGACGCTTCCTTCGTACTCACCCGCAGAACATTCTCTGGGGCTTTCCTCCGGGCGCTTCCCTTCGGTGTTTCCAACCTTACCAGATCCGTTTTCCGTTCCGTTCCCGGTTCGGAATTCATTTCCGGTGGCCGCTGGAGGGCCTTTTGTCTTTCGACGTTCCCGACGCTATCAGAATCTTCCGCAGCCGAGCTAATCGGCTTGGCGATCCGGATAAGGATTCGAGAGTGGCTCCACGGAAATGTTATTTCCGATGAGAGCGAGAGAGACTCTAGATGGTGGCGCTCGAAGTTGTCCACTCCGAGGCAACCGTTTGAATCTACCTCCCCACGCGGTCCGTGTCAACGGTTCTGGTGGGCGAAGAGGAGACTAGCAGCTCAGACACCGTGCTCGCACATCAGGCAGCAGTCGGCACCTCGGCGCTGCGCTCCGAAGCGTCGAGGTCACCTGTCTGCCCTGCTCGGGCCGCTCGGCCCCCGAGTACGTACACGTACGCCAGGAACGCCAGCTCAGCGACGACTCCGATGGTGATCCGGGCCCAGGTCGGCAGGCCCGAGGGGGTCACGAAGCCCTCGATGACACCGGAGACGAAGAGGACCAGGGCGAGACCGATGGCCATGCCGATGGCGGCACGCCCCTGCTGGGCGAGTGCGGCCCGCCTCGACATCGGGCCCGGGTCGATGAGCGTCCAGCCGAGGCGGAGACCGGTGCCGGCTGCGACGAAGACCGCGGTGAGTTCGAGCAGACCGTGCGGGAGGACGAGGCCCAGGAATGTGTCGAGTCGGCCGGCAGACGACATCAGGCCGATGCCGATGCCGAGGTTCGCCATGTTGAGGAAGAGGATCCAGAGCACCGGCACGCAGAGGAAGGCCCCGAACACCAGGCACATCGCGGCCGCCTGGGCGTTGTTCGTCCAGACCTGGGCGGCGAACGACGCCGCGGGATTGCTCGAGTAGTACGTCTCGTACTGCCCGCCGGGGCGGGTGAGCTCGCGAAGCTGGTCGGGGGCGGCGATGACTCCCTGGACCTCGGGGTGCGTGCCGATCCACCAGCCGATGACGGCGGCGAGGAGCGTGGAGAGCACGGCGGTGGGGATCCACCAGTGCCGGGAGCGGTAGACCGCCGCCGGGAAACCCGCGGTCAGGAAGCTGACGGCATCCCGCCATGACGCGCGGCGGGTACCGGTGACGACGGCACGGGCGCGGGCGACGAGCTGGGTCAGCCGAGCCGTGATCATGGGATCCGGGGCGCTGGACTGGATCAGGGAGAGATGGGTGGCCGTGCGCTGGTAGAGCGCGACGAGCTCGTCCGCCTCGGCGCCGGTGAGGCGGCGGCCGCGGCCGAGGAGGTGGTCCAGACGGTCCCACTCCGCCCGGTGGGTCATGACGAATACGTCGAGGTCCATGGTCGGCTGCTGCTCCAGGCACTGATCCGGCCCGCCACGGGGGCGGTGCGTACAACGACTCGTACAACTGCTCGTACTACTGCGGCGCGCTTGCGGGTCAGCTTGGCAGACTTGCGTACTGAGGGGTCGCGAAGGTCGAGGAACGCCTCAAGAGCTGTGGAGAGGGTGGGCGCCGTGAGCGGGGTTGTGACCGGGGATGCCGTCGTACTCGGGCTTCGTCCGGCGAGGCTACCGAGCCGCGCCCTGGCGCTGTTGATCGATCTTGCGCTCGTGTGGGCCGCGTACCTCCTCATATCCGTCGTGCTCGCGATGGCGACGGCGTCGCTGGACGAGGCGGCCGGCATGGCGGTGTCCATCGCGACGTTCGTCCTCGTTCTCGTCGGTGCGCCGATCGCCGTGGAGACGCTCAGCCACGGGCGTTCCCTGGGCAAGCTCGCCTGCGGGCTGCGGGTGGTCCGGGACGACGGGGGCCCGATCCGGTTCCGCCACGCGCTGGTGCGGGGAGCCATCGGGGTGGTGGAGATCCTGATGACCTTCGGAGCCATCGCCTGTATCGCCTCTCTGGTGTCGGCACGCGGGCGGCGCATCGGCGATGTGTTCGCCGGGACGCTCGTCGTCCGCGAGCGGGTGCCCACCGCCCGGTCCGTGTACGTGCCCCCGCCGCCGCCCTGGCTGGTCGGGAGGTTCACGGAGCTCGACCTGTCCGGTGTGCCGGACGATCTGTGGCTTGCGATACGCCAGTACCTGACGCGGATGAACCAGCTGGACGCGGAGGTCGGCCGGTCGTTGGCCGAGCGGCTGGCCGGTGATCTGGCCACGTGCACCGGGACGCCGGCCCCGGCCGGGGTGCCGGCGGGTGCCTATCTGGCGGCTGTCGTGAACGAGCGGCAGACCCGGGACACGCGGCGGGCGTACGCGGCGCTGTCGGTGAACCCCGCGGCTCCCGGACACCGCGGAGGTCCGGCGCCACAGCAGGCCCACTCGGCCCACCCGGCGCCGACGGCCCACTACGCGCCGGGAGCGCCCGGATTGCACGGCACGCCGGCCGCCTCCGCTCCCACTGCCGCGGGCTTCGCCGCGCCGGGTTCCCCCTCTGTGTCCACAGCCGGAGCCGCTGCAGCGGACGCCGGATCCGGTCATGCCGCGTCCGCGCCGGCCGGCCGGATCGGTGACGGTGCCGAGGGAACGGGACCGGGCAGGGCGGCGGCGACAGGGTTCGCTCCGCCCGCCTGAGAGCCGGCTCGGGAAGCCTCCCTCGGGGAAGCCTCCTCAGGTACCGGTTCGCAGGTACCGGCTCGGGGCCGCCTGCTGCGGCGGGGCCTGCGCCGGACGCCGGTCGGGCCGAAGCCCGATGAGCGCGAGAGTCCGCAGGAGCCTCGGGCCCTTCAGGCCGCAGGTCCGTGGGACCGCAGGGCCGTTCAGGCCGCAGGTCCGTGGGACCGCAGGGCCGTTCAGGGAAAGACGGAGGGCGGGGTCTCCAGGTCCTCGAGTTCGATGCCGGGGGCGGCGAGCACCACGTCGCCCGCGATGTGGACCGTGTGCTGCTCGCCGGTGTCCAGGGCGCCGACCTGGTACTCGTCCACTGTCAGAGGGCCGTTGTCAGTGGTGTGCGCTTCACTCTTCACCAGGGCCCAGGACTGGTCGACGGTTCGGGGGGCGAGCACCGGGTCCGTGAAGGCGACGAGGCGGACGCGGGTCGCGGGGGCACCGGGTGCGAGCCCGAGCAACCGTGCGGTCGCGACGAGGAAGGCGGGGGAGGTTCCGGTGAAGGCGTGGGCGCGGACATTGCCTTCTGAGGCGTCGGTTCCGGTGGGGTCGGTGCGCACCCAGGTGACGCCGTCGATCGCCGCGCCGCGGACCTGCCATCCCGCGGCGTGGAGCTCGAGCCGGATGGGGCGGCCGAGTTCGTCGAGCGCCAGATCGACGGAGCCCGCGTGGTCCCCGGAGGGGGTGGTCAGCTGCGAGACGTAACGCCAGCCGGAGGGGCCGGGGGCGCAGTGGAAGTGCTCTTCACCAAGGGGGGTGTGATCGTGCGGATCATGGAGCGAATAGCGGCCGCGGGGCATGGGGGTGCCTGACTTCTCCGGATGTACGGGGCAGGCCCCCGGCACGGGGGTGCGGGGGCCTGCCTGGTGCGCTGGTGCCACTGCCGGCGGGTACGCCAGCCGGTCGGATTGACCGGAGGGCTTACCCGGCGGTGGATCAGTAGCGGTAGTGGTCCGGCTTGTACGGGCCGTCGACCTGTACGCCGATGTACTCGGCCTGCTCGGGGCGGAGCGTCGTGAGCTTCACGCCGAGCGCGTCGAGGTGGAGGCGGGCGACCTTCTCGTCGAGGTGCTTGGGCAGCACGTAGACGTCGGTCGGGTACTCCTCCGGCTTGGTGAACAGCTCGATCTGCGCCAGCGTCTGGTCCGCGAAGGAGTTGGACATCACGAAGGACGGGTGGCCGGTCGCGTTGCCCAGGTTGAGCAGGCGGCCCTCGGACAGCACGATGATCACCTTGCCGTCCGGGAAGGTCCAGGTGTGGACCTGGGGCTTGACCTCGTCCTTGACGATGCCCGGGATGTTGGCGAGGCCGGCCATGTCGATCTCGTTGTCGAAGTGGCCGATGTTCCCGACGATGGCCTGGTGCTTCATCTTGGCCATGTCCGCGGCCATGATGATGTCCTTGTTGCCGGTGGTGGTGACGAAGATGTCGGCCTTGTCGATGACCTCGTCGAGGGTCGTGACCTGGTAGCCGTCCATCGCCGCCTGCAGCGCGCAGATCGGGTCGATCTCCGTGATGACCACGCGTGCACCCTGGCCGCGCAGGGACTCGGCGCAGCCCTTGCCGACGTCGCCGTAACCGCAGACGACTGCGACCTTGCCGCCGATCAGGACATCGGTGGCCCGGTTGATGCCGTCGATCAGCGAGTGGCGGCAGCCGTACTTGTTGTCGAACTTGGACTTGGTGACGGCGTCGTTGACGTTGATCGCCGGGAAGAGGAGGGCGCCGTCGCGCTGCATCTCGTACAGGCGGTGGACACCGGTCGTGGTCTCCTCGGTGACGCCGCGGATCTCGGACGCCAGGAGAGTCCACTTCTGCGGGTTCTCGCCGAGGGTGCGGTTCAGCAGACGGAGGATGTGGCCGTACTCCTCGCTGTCCGCGGTGGACGGGTCCGGGGCCTCACCGGCCTTCTCGAACTCGACGCCCTTGTGGACGAGGAGGGTGGCGTCACCACCGTCGTCCAGGATCATGTTCGGGCCGCCAGTGGGCGAGTTCGGCCAGGTCAGGGCCTGCTCCGTGCACCACCAGTACTCCTCCAGCGTCTCGCCCTTCCAGGCGAAGACCGGGACGCCTCGGGGGTTGTCCACGGTGCCGTTCGGGCCGACCGCGATCGCGGCCGCGGCGTGGTCCTGGGTGGAGAAGATGTTGCACGAAGCCCAGCGGACCTCGGCGCCCAGCGCCACCAGGGTCTCGATCAGGACGGCGGTCTGCACCGTCATGTGCAGCGAACCGGTGATCCGGGCACCGGCGAGGGGCTGCGACTCCGCGTACTCCTTGCGGATGGCCATCAGGCCGGGCATCTCGTGCTCGGCGAGGGTGATCTCCTTGCGGCCGAAGTCAGCCAGGGAGAGGTCGGCGACCTTGAAGTCCTGACCGGCGGCGACAGTCGTCATTGCGAGCTGCTCCTCAGAAAGGGTCGAGGGTGTTCGGGCGGGATGGCTCTGCGGTCGCTACGGCGAAAACGGACACGCGCACAAGCACACACGGTGCCGCTCGTGCGTGTCCGGACGCCGTGGACGTCCGCAGCGCAGTCCGTCGGAGGCCCTCTCTCCCTCGGTCGGTCCACTCGCGGACCGCCCGACCGCCATCAGCAGCGACGTCTGGCTCTGGTCACGAATCTACACCGATCGCCGTCGAGGCCCACAGCCCGCCCATGCCCGTTTTCCGGCCGGATACCGGGGCGGCCGGCCGGACCGAGGCACGTGTTCGGGGACTTTTGGCCCGGTGGTCATGTGGTGCACCATGCTCGTCGCGGATCGGGAAGACGGCGCGATCCGCACCCCCGAGCGTGAGGAGATCCCGTGACCAGCCCAGGGAACGAGCAGCGGAGGACGAGGCTGCTCGCCGTGACCGCCTGCCCCACAGGCATCGCCCACACCTATATGGCCGCGGAGAAGCTCGTGCAGGCCGCGGACGCTCTCGGCGTCGACATGAAGGTGGAGACGCAGGGATCCATCGGGGCTGAAAACGTACTCTCCGACAACGATGTCAGAGAGGCGGACGGGATCATCGTCGCGGCCGACAAGGACGTCGACCTCAGCCGCTTCACCGGCAAGCGGGTACTGAAGGTCGGGGTGGCCGAGGGAATCCGCCACCCCGAGCGGCTGATCGAGCGGGTGGGCGGTGCGCCGATCCACGGGGGCGCGGGCGCGGGCGCGGACTCGACCCCGGCGGCCCCCGGCGCCTCCGGGGCGGGCGCCGGCACCGGTAGCGGTAGCGGTGCGGGCGGCAGGGAGCGGAGCGTCGCGTACAAGGCGCTGATGAACGGTGTCTCGTACATGATCCCGTTCGTCGTGGTCGGCGGTCTGCTGATCGCGATCTCCCTCGCTCTGGGCGGCCATGCGACCCCGGAGGGCTACGCGATCCCGGAGGGCTCCTTCTGGGAGAGCGTTTTCAAGATCGGTGAGATCGGGTTCCAGCTGATGGTGCCGATCCTGTCCGGCTACATCGCCTACGCCATCGCCGACCGGCCGGCGCTGGTTCCGGGCATGATCGGCGGCTGGATCGCGAACACCGGGGCGCTGTACGACTCCGAGGCGGGCGCCGGGTTCATCGGCGCGATCGTGACCGGCTTCCTGGCCGGATACCTGGTGTTGTGGATCAAGAAGGTCAAGGTCCCCAGGTTCGCGCAGCCGATCATGCCGATCATCGTGATCCCGATCGTGGCGACGTCGGCGCTCGGCTTGTTCTTCATCTACGTCATCGGGAAGCCGATCGCCTGGGTCTTCGAGCATCTGACCAGCCGGCTGAGCGAGATGACCGGCACCAGCGCCGTCCTGCTGGGCGCGATCCTCGGCCTCATGATCGCGTTCGACATGGGCGGGCCGGTCAACAAGACGGCGTTCCTCTTCGGCGCCGGCCTCATCGCCTCCGGCAACCAGACGGTCATGGGCATGTGCGCGGCCGCGATCCCGGTCATGCCCCTCGGGCAGGGCCTCGCCACGCTGATCCGGCGCCGGCTCTACTCGGAGCAGGAGCGCGAGACCGGTATGGCGGCGCTGTTCATGGGCTTCTTCGGCATCTCGGAGGGTGCGATCCCGTTCGCCGCGGCGAGGCCCGCCCAGGTCATCCCGGCGAACATGCTCGGCGGCGCCGTCGCGGGTGCCCTGGCCGGGCTCGCGGGCGTGAAGGACGCGGTGCCGCACGGTGGGCCGATCGTCGCGGTGCTGGGCGCGGTCGGGGGCGTGCCGGTGTTCTTCCTGGCGATCCTCGCCGGCACGCTCGTGACGGCGCTGACCACGAATGCGCTGATCGGCATCAAGGAGCGGGGGGCGGGGCGCACCGTCCCGGTTCCGGCGCAGGCGGGTGCACCGGTGGACGCGCGGTTCGCCGTGCACGCGCAGGTGGTGGAGGGAGCGGCGCGCGTCGGGGGAGCGGCGCTCGTGGAGCCGGCACCGGCCGGTGCGCCGAAGGGAGGGGCGCCGGGCGGAGGGGCACCGACCGGCGGGACGGGTACCGGGGATGCCGAGGCGGCCGCCGGCGGGGGCAGCGAGGGCCAAGGCGCCGGAGCCGGCACGGAAGCCGTGTGGGAGGCCGGACCCGGGACCGAGCCGGGCCCGGAATCCGAGGTGCTGTCCGGCCATCTCACCGCCCGGACCGTGAAGATCCGTCTCGAGGCCACGAGCAAGGACGCCGCCATCCGCGAGATGGCGGCGATGCTCGCGACGACGGGCAAGGTCACCGACGTCGAAGAGCTGGTGCGGGCGGCATTCGCCCGCGAGGAGCAGGGCACGACCGGCCTCGGTGAGGAGATCGCCGTCCCGCATGCCAAGACCGACGCGGTCACCGCTCCGGTCGTCGGCTTCGCGCGTGCGCCCGAGGGTGTGGAGTGGGGCTCGCCGGACGGCACGAAGGCCCGGCTGATCTTCATGATCACGGTTCCGGAGGCGGCCGCGGGCGACGAGCACCTGCGGATCCTGTCGCTCCTGTCGCGCAAGCTGACGAACGCGGGGTTCCGTGAGCGGCTGCTCGCGGCGCCGGACGAGACGTCCGTCCTGCGGGTGCTGGCGGAGATCGCGTAACCGGTCTCGGGGCTCCCGGGCACACGCGAGGGCCCCCGTACCGCCGTCGCGGTACGGGGGCCCTCGCGTCGTACGGACGGGCCGAGATGCCGTCGTCAGTGAGCTGTCTCGGGGCCGGTGCCGCCCGGGGTCTTGGCCGGGTCCGCGCCCGCCGCCGCGGCCGCCTCGCTGTAGATGTCGGGCTCCAGGTAGATGACACGCGCGATCGGGACCGCGGTGCGGATGCGGTCCTCGGCGGCGTTGATCGCCGTGGCCACCTGCTCCGCCGTGTTGTCGTGCCGGACCGCGATCTTGGCCGCCACCAGCAGTTCCTCGGGGCCGATGTGGAGGGTGCGCATGTGGATGATGCCGGTGACCGTGTCGCCGTCGACGGTCGCCGCCTTGATCTTCTCGACGTCCTCCAGGCCGGCCGCCTCACCGAGCAGCAGGGACTTCGTCTCGGCCGCGAGCACCAGAGCGATCAGGATGAGGAGGATGCCGATGCAGAGGGTGCCGATGCCGTCCCACACGCCGTTGCCGGTGATCAGGGCGAGACCGACGCCGAAGAGGGCGAGGACCAGACCGACGAGCGCGCCGAGGTCCTCGAGGAGGACGACCGGGAGCTCGGGGGCCTTGGCGTGGCGGACGAACTCCTTCCAGGAGCGCTTGCCGCGCAGGACGTTGGACTCCTTGATGGCCGTACGGAACGAGAAGGTCTCCGCGATGATCGCGAAGACGAGCACGCCGATCGGCCAGTACCAGTCCTCGATGGCGTGCGGGTGCGCGATCTTCTCGTATCCCTCGTAGATCGCGAACATGCCGCCGACCGAGAAGAGCACGATCGAGACGAGGAAGGCGTAGATGTAGCGCTCGCGGCCGTAGCCGAAGGGGTGCTCCGGGGTGGCCGCGCGCTTGGCCTTCTTGCCGCCGAGGAGCAGCAGTCCCTGGTTGCCGGAGTCGGCGACCGAGTGGACGCTCTCCGCCAGCATCGACGAGGAGCCGCTGAAGAGGAACGCCACGAACTTGGCTACTGCGATCGCGAGGTTCGCGGCGAGGGCCGCGACGATCGCCTTGGTTCCGCCTGACGCGCTCATGGGTGCGTGGTGTCCCTTCGTTCCTGGTTTCCGTGGGCTCCCGGGGGGTTCCCGCGGTTCGGGGGCCGCGGTTCCGGGGTGGAGCTCCTGCGTTACGGCGGGACATTGTTGCAGCAGCTCCGACGGAGGCCGAGTCAGACCGCCACGGTGGCCCGGAAGACGGTACCCGTACCGGACAGTTCGGCTTTTTCGCCCGCTGGAACGAACACGGACTCCCCCGGGGCGAGGGTGAGTTTCCCGGCCTTCGGCCGTCCCGCCGTCGCCAGCAGGATCTGGGGGGTGGGCAGGGTGAGGTCCACCGGGGCGGCGCCTTCCGGCCGGACGAAGCGGGAGAGCCGGAACTCGTCGATCGGGGTGTCGTACAGCTCCTCCCCGGACGGCGAGGCCTCCGGCCGCAGGACGCCGGGATCGCCCGCCTCGAAGCACACGACGCGCAGGAGTTCGGGGACGTCGACGTGCTTCGGGGTCAGCCCGCACCGCAGCACGTTGTCGGAGTTCGCCATGATCTCCACGGCGAGTCCGCCGAGGTATGCGTGCGGGACCCCGGCGCCGAGGAACAGCGCCTCCCCGGGCTGCAGTCGTACGTGGTTGAGGAGCATGGCGGCGATGACGCCGGGGTCGCCCGGGAAGTGGTGGGCGATGGCGGCGAAGGGGGCGTACGGCCCGCCGAGCCGTTCCGCGGCTGCCGCGGCCTCGGCGACGGTGTGGGCCATCTCCTCAGGGTCGGCGGAGAGGACCGCCGTCAGCACCTCGCGCAGCGCGGCCTCCTCGGGGTGGGCGTGGAGGAGGTCGACGTACGGCTTGAGGGAGTCGACGTCGAGCCCCGCGATGAGGTCGGCCGCCTCGGCGGGCGGGCGGAAGCCGCACAGGCCGTCGAACGGGGTGAGCGCGCAGACCAGCTCCGGCTTGTGGTTGTCGTCCTTGTAGTTGCGGTGGGGCGCGTCGAGGGGAATGCCCGCCTTCTCCTCGGCGGCGAACCCCTCCTGCGCCTGGGCGCGGTCCGGGTGGACCTGCAGGGACAGGGGGGCGCCGGCGGCGAGCAGTTTGAGGAGGAAGGGGAGCCGGGGGCCGAAGGCCTCGAGGGCCGGGCGGCCGAGCTCGCGCACCGGATCGGCCCCGATGATGTCGTGCAGTGAGCCGCGGCCCGTCCGCGACGGCGCACCGGGGTGGGCGCCCATCCACATCTCCGCCTGCGGCTCACCGGTCGGTGCGGCGCCGAGGAGTTCCGGGATGAGCGTGGTGGACCCCCAGGCGTAGGGGCGCACGGTGTTGGAGAGGCGGTCCATGAGGGGTGATCCTCGACTCGATACGTGGCGGATGCGTGGCTGGTGCGTGTCTGCAGTGTGACCGGTGCGGTGTCCGTCCGTCCCGCCGGGCCGGGCGTCCGGAGCATCGGGCAGGGCGTGCGTCGGGCCTGGCGTCCGGAGCGCCCGGCCCGGGACCGGTTGTCTCCGGGTGCGGGCCCGGCGCCGGCCCCATGGTCGGATCCGGGGTGCGGGCGTTGGAGTCCGGGGCCAGGGGGGTCCGGTCCGGATACCGGGGCCTTGGTCCGGATGCGAATCGTGGTCCCGATGCGGATGGCGGATGCGGGATGGCGGTTGGCGGGCCCTCGGTCCGGGGCCCCGGCCGGTGGGCCGTCAGGCGTGGCCGTTGCTCGCGAGAGCCAGGTACCCGGCGGCGAAGTCCGTCACGGCGAGGAGCTCCGCGAGGGTCTCCAGCGTGCTGCCGTCCTCCGGCTCCAGTTCGCTGACGGCGGTGTCGTGGCTGAGCGCGAGTTCGCGCGCGGCCGGGGCCGCGGTGAACCCGTCGTCCGGACTGTCCCTCAGCAGCAGGACCCGGGCCCTGACGGCCTGCGGCTCCTCGACCCGGTCGCGGAAGAAGTCGTCCGGGTCGGCCCCGGCCGCGAAGGTGCCCGCGAGGAGCATGCCGTGGGCGGGCAGTGCCTCGGGAAGCTCCGCTGAGAGGGCGGGCCGGCCGGCGAGCTCGGCCAGTACGGCGGCGAACCGGCGGCCGACGGGCCCTGCCGCGCCCTCCGTCCAGATCAGCGGGAGCGTGTCCGCGAATTCGGCCGCGAGGGTCTTGGCGGGGTTGCTGTACGTCGCGATCGCCGGGCCGCAGCGCTCGGCGATGCGGTCGAGGCGGTCGGCGACGCTCTGCATCACGTCCGGGGCGGCCGCGATCAGGCCGACGCGGTCGAGCAGCGCGAGGAGTGGGGTGAACAGGGCCCAGAAGGCGCCGGGGCTCGCCGCGCTCCGGGTCTCCTCGTACAGCTCGTACGGCGCCCCCGCCATGGGGACGACCAGGCCGTGGACACCGTCGACGGCCTCGGAGAGCGGGGAACGCTGCGGGGCGACGGCGACGACGGTGCAGCCCCGCCGGTACGCCTGCTCGGCGAGCAGGGCCAGTCCCGGTTCGCTGCCGTCGGCCGTGGCGATGAGGAGGAGGTCGACGGAGCCGGCCCAGCCGGGGAGCGCCCAGCGCAGCGCGCCGGCCGCCGGAGCGACACCGCCGGGGTGGAGGCGGGTGACCGGCGCGGTGGGTCCGGCCAGCTCGGCGAGGAGGTCTGCGACGCCCGTGGCCGCGGTGCCGGGCCCCGCGATCAGGACTGCCCGCGGGCGGCCCTCCGGAGTCAGCTCGGCGATGCCCGCCTCGGCGGCGTGCCGGGCGGCGGTACGTACGCGTGCCCCGGCCTCCGCGGCGCCGCGGAGCAGACCGCGGCGATCGGCGCGGGCGAGGGCTTCCGGGGCGTCGAGGAGTGACTCGTCGAGCATGGGGTGGGCCTCCGTATCGCCGAACAGCCGGACAGGTGGGGGCTTGTCGCTTACCCGGGGCGGCGGGCCTCGTCCACGAGCAGTACGGGGATGCCGTCCCGTACGGGGTACGCCAGGCCGCAGTCCTTGCCGGTGCAGATCAGCTCGGGGGTTTCGGCAGCCGTCGCGTCGTCGAGCGGAGCGTGGCAGGCCGGACAGGCGAGGATCTCCAGAAGGCCGGCTTCGAGCGGCATGGGGTTGTCCTTTCGAACATGCGGATTGGGCCACGTCAGCCTACCGCCGGGGGGCGGCCCGCGCGGCTCGGCGTGCGGGTGGGAGGGGGTGCGCCCGCACGCGTGGGACGAGTGCGCAACCACGCGTGGGACGGGTACGGCCTCGTCCGTACCGCGGTCCGGTCCGCGGAAGGGAAGGCCGGTGCGGTCCGCGGAAGGGAAGGCCGGTGCGGTCCGGTGGAGGGTGCGGTCCGTCCCGTGCGGTCCGGTCCGCGGGAGGAGGCCGGTGCGGGTCCCGTACGGTCCGGGCGGGACCGTGGGAGCCGGTGCGGGTCCCGTACGATCCGGGCCGCCGCACGTTCCCGAGGACCGCACGCCCCGGTCCGTCTCAGCCGCTCCCGACCGCCATCAGCACTCCCGGAGCCCTCAGCCGCCGCTCCGGGCCCGCCTCAGCCGTTCCGGACCAGCGTCAGGACCTCGTCCCGCAGGGCCGACATCGTGGCCTCGTCGCGGGCCTCGACGTTGAGGCGGAGGAGGGGCTCGGTGTTGGAGGGGCGGAGGTTGAACCACCAGTCCGCGGTGGCGACGGTCAGACCGTCGAGGGTGTCGAAGGTGACGCCCTCGCGGGCCGCGAAGGCCTCGCGCACGGCGGCCGTGCGGCCGACCTGGTCCTCGACCGTGGAGTTGATCTCGCCGGAGGCGGCGTAACGGTCGTAGCGGCCGACCAGATCGGACAGCGGACCGTCGTGGGTTCCGAGCGCCGCCAGGACGTGGAGGGCGGCGAGCATGCCCGTGTCGGCGTTCCAGAAGTCGCGGAAGTAGTAGTGCGCGGAGTGCTCGCCGCCGAAGATGGCGCCGCTGCGGGCCATCTCCTCCTTGATGAAGGAGTGCCCCACGCGCGTGCACACGGGTGTGCCGCCGTGTTCGCGCACGATCTCGGGCACCGACCACGAGGTGATCAGGTTGTGGATGATGACGCCGCCGCCGTTCTTGGCCAGCTCGCGGGCCGCGACCAGGGCCGTGATCGCCGACGGGGACACCCCCTCGCCGCGCTCGTCGACGACGAAGCAGCGGTCGGCGTCGCCGTCGAAGGCGAGGCCGATGTCCGCGCCCTCCGCGCGCACCCGCTTCTGGAGGTCCACCAGGTTCTCGGGGTCGAGCGGGTTGGCCTCGTGGTTCGGGAAGGTTCCGTCCAGCTCGAAGTACATCGGGACGAGCTCGACCGGCAGGGACGCGAAGACCTTGGGGACGGTGTGGCCGCCCATGCCGTTGCCCGCGTCCACGACCACCTTCAGCGGGCGGATCGTCGCCAGGTCCACGAGCGACAGAAGGTGGGAGGAGTAGTCGTCGAGGGTGTCCCGCTCGGTGACCGACCCCAGGACGTCCACGGGCTCGGGGGCACCGGACGCGAGCCAGGACTCGACCAGCTCGCGGATCTCCTTCAGGCCCGTGTCCCGGCCCACCGGCTTCGCTCCCGCGCGGCACATCTTGATGCCGTTGTACCGGGCGGGGTTGTGGGAGGCCGTGAACATCGCGCCCGGCAGCATGAGCTGCCCGGACGCCGAGTACAGCTGGTCCGTCGAGCAGAGACCGATCATGGTGACATCGGCGCCCCGGGCGGCGGCTCCCCGGGCGAAGGCGGCCGAGAGACCCGGCGACGAGGCCCGCATGTCGTGGCCGACGACGATGGCGTCAGCGTCGGTGACCTGAACGAAGGCGGATCCGAACAGCTCGGCCAGCGACTCGTCCCACTGATCCGGCACCACCCCGCGCACGTCGTACGCCTTCACGATCTGTGACAGATCAGCAGCAGAGGATGCAGCCACGGCCCAACCTTCCCGAATTCCCTGTGGTCGCAACAAACTACCCGCCGGGGCATGGCCGGCCGAGGTCAGGCCCGAAATTCGGGGCGGATCGGCGCCGGCGGGTGGCCGGACCGGTCACAGCGCCGGAGCGGGACGAGGACCTCACCTCGGAGCTGGACCGCGTCGGAGCGGGACGAGGACGCCATCTCGGAGCTGGACCGCGTCGGAGTCGGATCCGGGACGCCGCCGCGGATCCGGGCGCGTCAGGAGTCGGGTGAGCGCAGTACCCGGAGGTGCCCCCGCCGGGCGACCTCCATCGGGTCGGACCTGCGGGCAGCGGGGCCGCCGCCGGCCTGAGCCGCGCGCTCCTGGGGGCGGGCCGCCTCCCGCACCGCGTTCGCCAGCGCCTCGAGATCGTCGCCGCTGGGCCGGGCCGGGCCGGAGGCGTCGGAGAGCCGGACGACCTCCCAGCCGCGGGGCGCGGTGAGCCGCTCGCTGTGCTCGGCGCACAGGTCGTAGCAGTGGGGCTCGGCGTAGGTTGCGAGGGGGCCGAGGACCGCGGTCGAGTCGGCATAGACGTACGTCAGTGTCGCGACGGCAGGACGGCCGCACGCGGTGCGCGAACAGCGACGTACAGGGCTCACGACGTTGGACGGTACCGCACTCTTGAGCGGGCCGCGACGACTCTCCACCACGTCACTCCACCGTGTCGCGTTGTGAGGTCCCGCACCGCCGCGTTCCGGCCAACTGTACTGACCTGCACGGGAGGAACGGCACCCGATCCGGGACCCCATGCGATCCAGTCACCACTACATACAAATTGCGTCATTCACGGCGAGTGAGGCGATCGCGGGGAGGTGCCGAATCGAGCCCAACCTTGGCCTGAATGTTCAATAAGCGACAAGCCGGCGCGGTTCGCCGGGAGAGGGCCGGGAGGCGGCGCCCGGGGCGCCCGGGGGACGTCATGCGCTGGCCGACGAAGCGTTCACGCCTCCGGGTGGTGGCCCGTCACCCACGAGGGCGATGCCCCGGGGTTCGCGAGGGGCAAGGCCCCCGTGCGGCCGGGTCCGGGAGAGCTACCCTGCGTCAGTGATGGACAGTTCCGTACCGCCCCGCCCCTCCGAGCCCAGGCCGCGCCGTCGCGACCGTCACGGCCGGGGGATGCGCGGGCCCGTCGCCCCGCCGCAGGTACCGCTCTCCGCCAGCCGGGCCGAGTCGTTCCGCGATCTCGTGCAGGACTCGGTGGAGCGGCTGGAGCGGCGCTGGCCCCAGCTGGCCGAGGTGGAGTTCCTCGTGCTGGACGTGCCGGGGCCTGCAGACGAGAGCGTGCCGCTGGGCAGCTCGCTGGCGGCGGGGAAGGGCAGGCCCGCGCAGATCGTGGTCTACCGGCGGCCGGTGGAGATCCGCACGAAGAACCGCGACGAGCGGGCACTGCTGGTGCACGAGGTGGTGGTGGAGCAGGTCGCGGACCTGCTCGGTCTCTCGCCGGAGTCGGTCGACCCTCGCTACGGCCAGGACTAGCCGGCCGGGTACGGACGGACGGGCCCGCGTCCGGGTGCGGACGGGCCGGGTCACGGACGGACGGGCTCGCGCGCGGCCGGGCCAAGCCCCGGGTGGGCGTGGCCGGCAGCGGTGCGGCCGGGGTCGCGACAACGCCGGTGGCACCGAGCCCGCGCCAAGAGCGGCACCGAGCCCCCGCCAAGCGCGGCACGGCCCGCCGGCGCCCCGACGGGGCGGTTGTGGCGTACCGCCGCGTCCGCCGCGCACCGGCTCGGGCCGGACGCGGTCGGACGGGGCCGGGGGCTCGTCAGTCGCCGAGGATGGAGAGGTCCTGCTCGGCCGCCGGGACCGCGACCAGACCGCGGTCGTCCGGCAGGGTCTGGACGGTGAACATCTGGATGCCGTCCTCCGGGAGCAGCAGCGTTCGGGCCGCGTGGACCGGCCCGCCGGACTGCGGCTCCACGGTCAGCGCGTAGGAGCCCTTCAGCCCGGCCGGGACGGGCGGGCTGACCGCGAGCGTCGTGCCTGCCTTGACCGTGTACGTCCTGACGGCCTGGGCGCCGCCCTCGGTGCCCGCCGACGCCGTCACCTTGACCTGGGCGGTCTCGCCGGGCGCGGTGAGGGAGAGCACCGAGCCCTTGGCCCGGTTGTCGGCGGCGGTGGCCCGCTCCGTGACGGGCGCGGTGGCCGGGATGTAGGCGATCTCCTGCTTGTCGCCGTTGCCCCGGGTGACCTGGAGGGCCGCGACGACCGGCGACGCCGGGGCGCCCTCGGCCGGGGACAGGAGGAGGGAGCCCGCCTCGCCCTTGGTGACGTCCTTCATGTCGAGCGAGGCCGTCATGCCGGACTTCACCCGCAGGCTCTCCGCACCGGCGGGGCTGATCGTGCCGGTCGCGCTCGCGAGCCGCACCTTCAGTTCCGCGTCGTCGTCACCGGGGGCGAACGCCACCAGCCGCACGGCGGTCGCGTCCGCCGGGATGCCCGGCAGCACGAGCGTGCCGGACGGGTCGGCGGAGGCCGGGAGCCAGTCGCTGCCGGTCTCCTCCCCGGCGCCCCGCACCGCCGCGCCGACCCGGCCGGTGCGGGTGGTGACGTGCACGGTCACGTCCTCGGCGGGATCGGTCGTCAGGGTCGAGAGCAGTACGGGGACGCTCGCGCCCGCGGGCACCTGGATGCCGTCGCTCAGCTGGGACTTGAGTGCGCCGTCCTTGCCGTAGAGCTCGATGTCGACGAGGGCGCCGGTGTCGTCCGGGTTGGTGAGGTGGACGTAGTCCTGCCGGTCCTTGGCGAGGCTCGCGCCCGGGAACCAGAGGTCCGTGTCGGGCGCTGTGCAGTTGACGCCGAGCACACCGCGTCCGCTTCCCGCGCTGACCGTGGTGGTCTGCTGGGTGGTCCAGCCGGGGGCGAGGCTGCCGGTGGCGGTGCCGACGAGCGCGGGGGCGGCGCTGCCGCTCGCCTTGGCGCCGACGGGCTTTCCGGGCTGCTTGAGGGAGACGACGGGCTTGTCGGAGGGGGGCTTCTTGGCGCTGCCGTCCTTCTCCGCCTCGCCCTCCTCGTCCTGCTTCTCCTCGGCGGCCTTGCCCGCGTCGTCGGCCGGGCCCCTCAACGTCGCGACGGAGGGCCGGAGTTCGGCCGTCGAGCCGCCGGAGGAGGGGGCGGCGGAGCCGCCGGCGCCGGACTGCGGGGTGAAGGACGTGTACACGGTCTCGGCGATGTCCGACGTCGCCGGGGCCGGGCAGAGCAGGGTGGAGCGCTCCACCGGCAGCCGGGCCGGTGCCGTCGCCCCCGTCTCCGCCCTGCCGTCCGGCGCGGTGAGCGCGGCGAACCCGGTCACGGCGGCGAGGGACGTCGCGGCGGCGAGGAGCGAGAGGGTCGTGCGGTTCACTGGTTGCTGCTCCCGTCGGGACGCTGCTCGTTCTCGTAGCCGTAGGGGTCGTACGGGCCCGTTTCCGACCCCGTCCCCGTACCCGTCCGGTAGGAGTCGTACTGCTGGGGGTCGTACTGCTGGGAGTCGTACTCCTGCCGGCCGTACTGCGGGTCGTACTGCTGCGGCTCGTACTGCTGCGGGTCGTACTGCCCGGGCTCGTACCGCCCGCCCTGCCCGCCGCCGTACTGCCCGGTCTCCGGGTAGGCGTACTGCTGCCCGGCGCCCTGGTACGGGTAGGGGTCGGCGTACTGGCCGTTCCCGTACGGGTCGTGGCCGGTGCCGGCCGGGGCGCGCTCGTCCGCGTGGGCCTGCTCGTCCCAGTCGGCGCCGTACTGCGGCTGTCGGGGCACCGAGGCGTAGGGGTCGGTGGCTCCGGCCTCCGGCCCGACCTCGGCCGCGGGGTCCGACTCCGCCTCGGCCGCCGCCTCGGCCTGCGCCGCGCGGAGCCGGCGGGCCCGGCGGCCCTCGCCCTCGACCGGCTGGGCCGGGATCTCGGGCTCCTCGTCGGGCAGGTCGTCGTCGATCTCACGGCGCCGGCCCGGCAGGGCCAGCACCACGAGGACGACGGCGAGCGCGCCCTGCGTCCAGATCCAGGCGGTGTGGGTGGCCGGGGCCTCGTGGGTGAGGTCGAGCCGGCCGCCCTCGGCGGGCAGCTCGAAGCCCTGGGCCCAGCCGTCCACGGTGGTGCGCTCCAGCGGACGGCCGTCGAGCGTGGCCTGCCAGCCGTCGTCGGCGCGGTCCGCGAGGCGCAGCACCCGGCCGTCGGGGCCCTTGGGGATGTCCGTGTGTGCCTCGACCGGCCCGGAGGCGACCGGCAGCGGCTCCGCCTCGCCGTTGACGATGACCGCGCGGGCGATCTGGCTGTCGACGCGCCACAGCGCGCTGCCGTCGAGCTGGCTGAGCCGGGACAGGCCGGGGGTGGCGTCGAGTACGCGGCCCATCTGGCGCGGCGCCCCGTCGCGGACCAGGACGTACCGGATGGCGAAGCCGCTGAGCTGGCTGGTCTGGTCGGCACCGGAGCCCGCGACGAGGTTGGCGACGACCTTGTCGAGGCGCGGGTCGCTGCCGGCGGCCTCGCTGAGCTCGGCGTCGCCGAGGCGCCCGCCGGAGCCGCGGACCAGTGTGTACGCCACCTTCGCCGGCGACGAACCGCCGAGGACGAGTGTGCGGGGCTGGTCGCGGGTGCTGCTCTCCTCGGCGACGAAGGCCGGCACCTGCACCGGGTCGCGGCGCTCCAGCGGGCCCGCAGCGCCGCTGATCATCCAGTTGAGGGCGGCGAACAGCGGGGCGGCCACGGCCGCCAGGGCGATGAGCGCGGCCACGGGCTGGCGCCAGCCGAAGCTCTGGGCGGCCACCCGCTCCCGGGCGCCCTCCGCTCCGACGACGGCGGCGGCGATCAGCGCGATGCCGTAGACGAGGGTGGCGGGTCCGGCCCAGCCCGAGCCGTTGGCCAGCGCCGCGAAGGCCAGCGCGCCGACCGCCACGGCCCAGGCGGCGCGGACCGCGAACTGCCGCTCGCCGCGCAGCAGGGCGGCGAGGGCGGCGAGCACCACGCCGACGAGGAGCAGTCCGCCGACGGTCTTGGGGCCGCCGGGGCTGATGCCGAGCAGGTCCAGCGGGGTCGCGGCGCCGGTGCCGAACTCCAGCCCCGCCTCGCGCAGGAAGCGGGACGGCTCGGTCAGCAGCGACAGCGACCAGGGCGCGAGGACCAGCAGCGGGGTGCCGGCCACCGCGAGGAAGCGCAGTCCGTAGGCGGTGATGTCACCGCGGCGCAGTACGAGCGCGAACAGGCCGAGGACGACGGCGAGCGGCCAGACCACGGGGGTGAAGGCCATCGCGAACGTCAGCAGCAGCGCGTACGCCCACGTGGCCCGCCAGCTGCCGCGAGTGCCGTCGGTGCGGGCAAGTCCGTAGGCGGCGACCGCGGCGCGGGCGATCAGCGGGAGCACGATCGCGAGGACGGCGGTGCCGAGCCGCCCGGTGGCGAGTGCGCCGGTGGCGGCGGGCAGGAACGCGTACGCCACGCTCGCCCAGGCCCGCAGCAGCCGGGACTCGATCAGCGGACGGGACGCGAAGTACGCCGTGACGCCCGCGAGCGGCACCGAGCAGACGAGCAGCAGCGTGATCGCGAAGCCGGTGGAGCCGAGGAAGAGCCCGGAGAGGATGCTCAGGATCGCGAGGTACGGCGGTGCCGTCTGGGTCCCGCCCGTGCCGAGGGGGTGCCAGGCGTCGGCGTAGCGGCTCCACAGCTCGGAGAGGTCGCCCGGCGCGGGCAGGAGGGCGCCGCCCGCGAGCGCGCCGCCGCCGAGGAGGCCGCGGCAGGCCACGAGGGAGACGAGCAGGAGGACCGCGAAGAGGACGGGTCCCGGTTTGCGGGCGATCTTCTTGAGCCGGGCGAACTGCTCGACCTCGAGGAAGTCGGCCTCGTCGCCGCCGGGACCGGATTCGACGGCTCCGTGCCGGGAGCCCCCGGAGTCGGAGTCGCGGCCGCTGCCGAGGCTGCCTGCGACCTGTTCGAAGGTGGCGCGAACGGTGGCGCCGGGCGGCGGGAAGAGCGGTCGCAGCTCGCCCGGGTCGACGAGGGCCTTGCCCCGCCTTCGTCGGGCGGCGAGGATCCGCTCCGGCCGCAGCAGGGTGCCGAGGAGGCCCATGACCTCGTCGACCGCCTGGCCTGGCACCTTGCCGACGAGATAGGCGAGGGTTCGCACAAGGGTGCCGAGGACGAGGCGGAGCAGGACGAAGGGGAGCGCCCTGCCGCGCGCGTTGACGAGCAGGGTGTAGACGGCGCCCGCCTTGTCGACGCGGTGCGGGCTGGCGACCGAGCGGCCCGCGCAGTCGACGGTGCGGCGCTCGCGGGCGGCGGCCTCGGCGTGCCGCAGGACGGCCCCGGGGGCGACGAACACGCTGTGGCCGGCGGCGTGGGCGCGCCAGCAGAAGTCGACGTCGTCACGCATCAGGGGCAGCCGCCGGTCGAAGCCGCCGAGCTCCTCCCAGACGTCGCGGCGCACGAGCATGCCGGCGGAGGAGACGGACAGCACGGAGCGGACCTGATCGTGCTGGCCCTGGTCCTGCTCCCGGCGGTCGAGGCCGGTCCAGCGGCGGCCGCTGTTGGCGATGGAGACGCCGGCCTCGAGGAGCTGCTTGCGGTCGTACCAGCCGCGCAGCTTGGGGCCGATGACCGCGGCGTACTCGTCGGAGTCGGCGACGCGGAGGAGTTCGGCGAGGGCGTCGGGGGCGGGTGCGCAGTCGTCGTGCAGCAGCCAGAGCCACTGGACCGGTTCGCCGTACGGCAGCTCCGGCATGTCGTACGCCTCGTCGCGCCAGGTCCTGGTCACGGGGTCCCAGCCGCCGGGCCGCTTCAGATAGGGCAGGTCGTCCGGGGTGAGCACCGGGGCGGTGCGGGCGGCCTCCTCGACGGCGCCGCCGAAGCCGGTGCGGCGGGCGAGGTGCAGGACCCGGTCGGCACCGAGCGCCTCGGTGACCAGCCGCGCCGAGTCGTCGGCGCTGCCGGTGTCGGCGGCGACGACGTTCTGTACGGGTCGCTCCTGGCCGAGCAGCCCGGCGAGCGCGTCGGGAAGCCACCGGGCACCGTCGTGGGAGACGAGTACGGCGGTGACGACGTGCCGCGGGAACTCGGGCGGGGTGGCGGGAACAAACTCCGCAGGGGTGGCGGACATTGAGGTACGGGCCCTCCGGCCGGTTCGCCCCCGCGAGGGGGCGCTGGAGCGTCTGGGACGGGGCCCCACACTAACGGTCCGGCGAAGTGCCGTGGCGCGGGCCGCCCACGCGGGGCCGGCGGCCGGGGCGGGCCGCTCCCCGGCAGCCCGGCGGGCGCCGGTCCGAGGCGGCCGGGTCAAGGACTTCGAACGGTTCGCGGCGGCTGCCGGGCGGGCGGACGGACGAAACGGACCGCCGCCGGGGAGTACAGCCGGGGCGACGGACCGTTCTTGTGCGGACGCGCGGACGCGCGGGTTGAGCGGTCTGCGGATGCGCGGACGCAGGTTGCACGGATGCGGGCGGCACGGATGCGCGGGTTGGGCGGTGTGCGGATGTGCGGGTTGTCCGAACGCGAAGGATGACGCGCGGGATGAGCCGTCGATCGGAGGTGCAGAGGGGTTCGCGTCGGGGCGGCCGAGGGCCGGGCCCATCGGACCGTACGCTCCGGGCCGAGTGGCGTGCGAACCGGTCGGTGAGCCGTACGCTCCGGGCCGAGTGACGCCGCAGGTGGTGGTGGGTGCCGCAGCGCGACGGGGCGGGGTGCCGGTCCGGCCTCGTTTGCGGCGCCGGACGCGAGCGACGGCCGGCGGGCGGGCGACGGGCCGGGCAGCGGCCTCGGTCAGACGGCGGCCTTCTTCAGCCGGCGGCGCTCGCGCTCGGACAAGCCGCCCCAGATGCCGAACCGCTCGTCGTTGGCGAGGGCGTACTCGAGGCACTCGGAACGGACTTCGCAGGCGAGACAGACCTTCTTGGCCTCGCGGGTGGATCCGCCCTTCTCGGGGAAGAAGGACTCGGGGTCGGTCTGGGCGCACAACGCGCGCTCCTGCCAGCCGAGTTCCTCGTCCGCGTCCTCGACCAGCAGTTGCTGGAACAGCTCGGTCATGTGCGCCCCTCGTCTGTTTTTGCGTCCCCGTGATCCGGCCCTGAGCCGTACCGATTTCGGCCGAACGACACGAGTGAAATTACAAGTGTGTGGATCCGGGCCAGTCAAGCCGAGATCTGCTATTGAGCCCCGTATTCACTCTGCGGAACCAAGCGTATGCGGAAAGTGTTCAAATCACCAAAAACCATGACACTTGCCACTGGCCTGACCGCACCCTCTCCCTCCCGCGCTGCTGCACCGGTCTTCACCGGTCCTCACGAGGAAGGACGTCTCGCGCTTCGATCTTGTTGCGATCCAGCCACACAAGCGACCCGGATCACAGTCCGATCACGAGAGCGCAACGGCGTTTGAGAGCGCAGTTGCAGCGCCATGTCTCCGGCCTCATCGACGCACAAACCTTTCTCCGAGCGGAGTAACCGGATGAGGTGAAACATTGCCGCCAAATCGGTCATTGAGTTGACATCCGGGGCCGTGGTCGTCACCTTGGAATGCATGCCAGCGACCACAGCGCCCTCCGCGACCCACGCGATCCGTGGGTTCCGCAGCGCTGTCCAGGCGCGCTGTTGCTGTTCCAGCTGTTGATGCCGTAGCGCTCCAGCTCTCTCCGGTCCGCCGTTCCCCGGCGGGCTTCGCGACACCCCAGCACTGACCTTCCGTTTCTGCCGAGGAACCACCGCACCCCTATGAACAGCGACAGCGACCTCCAGATCGCCGGCGACATCCTCGAGGTCCCGCACCTCCTCCAGCCCGCCAGGGAGCACCCCGCGACGGTGGCCGAGTTCGCCGGACTCGCCCGCTCCATCGCCGAGGACCGCGCCCAGTGGGCCCCGCTCGTCCGGTACGACGCCACGACGCGGTGGTACCACCGGCTGCGCACCGGCCCCGGCTACGAGGTCTGGCTGCTGTCCTGGGTACCGGGCCAGGGCAGCGGACTGCACGACCACGGCCCGTCCTCCGGTGTACTGACCGTCCTGGACGGCGAGTTGACGGAACGCACCGCCCGGGCCGACCGCACCCTGACGGCCGGGGCGCAGCGCGTCTTCGCCCCCGGATATGTGCACGAGGTGGTCAACGACTCGCTCGAACCGGCCGTGAGCCTGCACGTGTACTTCCCGGGCCTGACCGAGATGCCGATGCACACGGCCCACTGCTCGCCGGCCGCCCGGCAGGACGTCGTCGTCGCCTGACCTGGGCCCGCCGGCACCGCCCGGTCCCCGGCACTCCGGACCGGTGGCAGGCCGGACCGCGCGCCGTCCGGGCGGACCGCGCCTCATCCGGGGCGCCGCAGCCTGACACACTCTGGGCATGCGCATTGTGGTTCTGGCCGGTGGCATCGGCGGTGCTCGTTTCCTGCGTGGCCTCAAGGCGGCCGCCCCCGAAGCCGACATCACGGTCATCGGCAACACCGGTGACGACATCCATCTGTTCGGGCTGAAGGTCTGCCCGGACCTCGACACGGTGATGTACACGCTCGGCGGCGGCATCAACGAGGAGCAGGGCTGGGGGCGTTCCGAGGAGACCTTCCAGGTAAAGAGCGAACTCGCGGCGTACGGGGTGGGGCCCGAGTGGTTCGGGCTCGGCGACCGCGACTTCGCCACGCACATCGTCCGTACCCAGATGCTCGGCGCGGGCTACCCGCTGAGCGCCGTCACCGAGGCGCTGTGCGCACGGTGGCAGCCCGGGGTGCGGCTGCTGCCGATGTCCGACGACCGCGTGGAGACCCATGTCGCCGTCGACATCGACGGCGAACGCAGGGCCGTCCACTTCCAGGAGTACTGGGTCAGGCTGCGCGCGTCGGTGGACGCACAGGCCGTCGTGCCCGTCGGGGCCGACCAGGCCAAGCCCGCGTCGGGGGTGCTGGAGGCGATCGCCGAGGCCGACGTCATCCTCTTCCCGCCGTCGAACCCGGTGGTCAGCGTGGGGACGATCCTGGCGGTGCCCGGCATCCGCGAGGCGATCGCCGACGCGGGCGTACCGGTCGTGGGCCTCTCCCCCATCGTCGGGGACGCCCCCGTGCGCGGCATGGCCGACAAGGTGCTGGCGGCCGTCGGGGTCGAGTCGACCGCCGCCGCCGTGGCACGGCACTACGGATCGGGGCTGCTCGACGGCTGGCTCGTGGACACCGTGGACGCGGCCTCCGTGGACGAGGTCGAGCAGGCGGGGATCCGCTGCCGGGCGGTGCCCCTGATGATGACCGACCTCGACGCCACGGCCGCGATGGCGCGCGAGGCGCTGGCGCTCGCCGAGGAGGTCCGCGGATGACCGCACCGTCCTACCGGGTGTGGGCGCTGCCGGGTCTGCCCGAGGTACGACCCGGTGACGACGTCGCGAAGCTGATCGCGGCCGGTGAACCCGGGCTGGTGGACGGCGACGTCCTGCTCGTCACCTCGAAGATCGTCAGCAAGGCGGAGGGCCGGATCGTCGAGGCCGGTGACCGCGAGGCGGCCATCGACGCGGAGACGGTACGGGTGGTGGCCCGCCGGGGCGCCCTGCGCATCGTCGAGAACCGGCAGGGCCTGGTGATGGCCGCGGCCGGGGTGGACGCCTCCAACACCCCTGCCGGGACGGTGCTGTTGCTGCCCGAGGACCCGGACGCCTCGGCCTCGCGCATCCGCGAGGGGCTGCGGGACGCGCTCGGCGTCGAGGTGGGCGTGGTGATCACGGACACCTTCGGCAGGCCCTGGCGGGCCGGGCTCACCGACGTCGCCATCGGCGCGGCCGGCGTGCGGGTACTGGACGATCTGCGCGGCGGCGCCGACGCGCACGGCAACCGGCTCGACGCGACGGTCGTCGCCACCGCCGACGAACTCGCCGCGGCCGGCGACCTGGTCAAGGGCAAGGCGGACGGGCTGCCGGTGGCGGTGGTGCGAGGGCTCGGCCATGTCGTCGCGGACGGGGCCGACGGTGCCCGCGCGCTGGTGCGACCAGCGGCGGACGACATGTTCCGGCTCGGCACCTCCGAGGCGGTACGGGAGGCGGTGACCCAGCGCCGCACGGTGCGCGCCTTCACCGGCGAGCCGGTGGACCCCGGCGCCGTCCGCCGGGCGGTCGCGGCCGCCGTGACCGCGCCGGCCCCGCACCACACGACGCCCTGGCGCTTCGTGCTCCTGGAGTCGGAGTCGTCACGGCTGCGGCTCCTCGACGCGATGCGCGACGCCTGGATCGCGGACCTGCGCCGCGACGGCAAGTCCGAGGAGTCGATCGCCAAGCGCGTCCGGCGCGGCGACGTGCTGCGCAACGCGCCCTATCTCGCGGTGCCGTGCATGGTCATGGACGGTTCGCACCACTACGGCCACGAGCGCCGCGACGCGGCCGAGCGCGAGATGTTCGTCGTCGCGACGGGCGCGGGCGTCCAGAACTTCCTGGTCGCACTGGCCGGTGAGCGCCTCGGGTCGGCGTGGGTGTCGTCCACGATGTTCTGCCGGGACGTGGTGCGCGAGGTGCTGGAGCTTCCGCCCGGGTGGGAGCCGATGGGCGCGGTCGCGATCGGCCATGCGGCGGAGGCGCCGAGGGAGCGGCCCGGGCGGGCCGCGGGGGACTTCATCGAGGTGCGGTGACCTCGGGAGGACGCCGAGCCGGGAAGGACGCCGAGCCCGCGAGGACGTCGCCCCCGGCGCGGTCGGACCAGGGGCGCGGCGCGCGGCAGCAGCGCCCCGGCCGTCGTCCGCGCTCGGGGTCCGCCGGTCCCGCCGGTTCTTCCGGTCAGAGTCCGCCGATGTCCCAGCGCGGCATCTTCGGCCGGCGGCGGGGCGGGGTCCGGCCGCCGAGGAGGATGAAGCGGGCCGCGCGGTGGCGCTGGCCGGCGTAGGGGGCGAGGAGTTCGAGCATCGCCGCGTCGTCCGCGTCGCGGTCTCCGGCGAGCGCGTAGCCGACGATCCGCGGCAGGTGGAGGTCGCCGACGGTGATCGCGTCCGGGGCGCCGTTGCTGCGCTGGACGGTCTCGGCGGAGGTCCAGGGGCCGATACCGGGGATCAGTTCCAGGCGGGCCATGGCCGCCTCGGGCTCCATCGCCGCGGCCTCCTCCATCCTGCGCGCGACACGGACCGCGCGCAGGATCGTGGCCGCACGCTTGTCGTCGACGCCCGCGCGGTGCCACTCCCAGGAGGGGATCATGGCCCAGGTGCGGGCGTCCGGCATGACGTGCATCCGGTCGGAGCACGGGCCGGGGGCGGGCTCGCCGTACTTGCGTACGAGGAGACGCCAGGCACGGTACGCCTCGTCCGTGGTGACCTTCTGTTCGAGGATCGACGGGATCAGGCTCTCGAGGACCAGTCCGGTACGGGTGAGGCGCAGCCCGGGGCGGCGGCGGTGGCTGGCCGCGACGAGGCGGTGGCGCGGCTCGAACAGGTCCGGGTCGTCCAAGTCCCCCAGCATCGCGGGAAGTTGTTCGAGCAGCCAGTCGGCTCCGGGACCCCATGCCTCGCCGTGCACCGCCGTGCCCTTCGCCGTCACCCGCAGCGTGCCCGGGCCGGCGGGGGTACGGGTGGCGCGCCAGACGGAGCCGTCGGGGGTCGTGCGGAACATCGGGTCGCCCGGACCGCGCCGCAGCGGTCCCAGCACCAGTCCGAGGTCCAGCGGGCCCGGCGGCACATAGGTCCGCTCCCGAGCCCCGGCAGTCGTCGCCGTCCCCGGCCTGGGCGCGGGCACGGCGACCTCGCCGCCGCGCACCGTGGTGCGGGTGACGGCGGGCCGGGGGGTGAAGCGTCCTGCCACGGAGAGGATCCTGAGTGCGGGTGTGCCGAGGTGTGCCGGGGTCGGTACCGAGCCTAGGCGGTCGCACCGCGGCTTCGCAGCGGGACCCCGCGACCGCGCGCCGGATACGCGGACGGGCCTGGGAAACCGTGTTCCCAGGCCCGTCCCTACGCTCGGGCCCGCGTCGCGCCTGCACGGGGAGGCCGGTCCGAACGGGACCGCAGGCCCGACGCGGGAACCGCCGGTCCGCCGACCGCCCGCCCGGAGCCGGCGGACCGGCGCGCGGCTACTGGTCCGAGGAGAAGCGGATCGCGCCCGCCGGGAGCGTGGCGTCGCACCAGACCCGGACGCCGTCGCGGAGTTCGTTGTCGGCCCCGATGACCGCGCCGTCGCCGACGACCGCGTCCGTGAGGACGGTACGGGCACCCACGCGCGCGCCCGCGCCGACGAGCGAGTCGGTGACCACGGCGCCGGCCTCGACCACCGCGCCGTCCAGGAGGGTGCTGCCGCTGATCCTGGCGCCCTCGCCCACGACGGCGCCCTCGCCGACGACCGTTCCACCGGTCAGCTTGGCGTCGGCGGCGACGGTCGCGGTCGGCAGCACGAGGCGGTCCCCGCAGCGGCCGGGCACGGCCGGGGACGGGGCCCGGCCGAGGACGAGGTCGGCGGAGCCGCGGACGAACGCCTGCGGGGTGCCGAGGTCCAGCCAGTACGTGGAGTCGACCATGCCCTGGAGGTGGGCTCCGGAGCTCAGCAGCTCGGGGAAGGTCTCGCGCTCGACGGACACCGGCCGGCCCGCGGGGATGCGGTCGATGACGGAGCGGCGGAAGACGTAGGCGCCCGCGTTGATCTGGTCGGTGACGATCTCCTCGGGCGTCTGCGGCTTCTCCAGGAACGCCGTGACCCTGCCGGTGGCGTCCGTGGGCACCAGACCGAAGGCCCGGGGGTCCTCGACCCGGGTCAGATGGAGCGACACATCGGCGCCCGAGGACCGGTGGGTGCCGACGAGGGCGGGGATGTCCAGTCCCGTGAGGATGTCCCCGTTGAAGATGAGCACCGGATCGTCCGGGCCGGACCGGAGCCGGGAGGCGACGTTCCGGATCGCCCCGCCCGTGCCGAGCGGCTCCACCTCGGTGACGTACTCCAGATGCAGCCCGAGCGACGAACCGTCCCCGAAGTACGGCTCGAAGACCTCCGCCAGGTACGACGTCGCCAGCACGACGTGCTCGACGCCCGCGGCACGCGCCCGCGCCAGCTGGTGCGTGAGGAACGGCACCCCCGCGGCCGGGACCATGGGCTTCGGCGTGTTCACGGTGAGCGGGCGGAGTCGTGTGCCTTTGCCGCCGACCAGGAGGATCGCTTCTTGGGCCTGGGTCAATGCCTTCTCTGCTTCCTTCTGGGGCCGGGCAATTCGCGCGTATGACCGGCCAGTGTATGCAGCCTGTACGTACGTATGCGGCACCGCCGGACCAATCGGTCCGGCGGATGCCCGGTGTGACGACGGGTGGGGTCTCAGCGGCCCTGCAGTTTGGCCGCGACCGCGCGGGCCGTGCCGAGTTGGCCGTAGAGGCGGGTGCCCGGGCAATCGGTGGAGAACCCGTCCCTGTGCCCGGAGATGACGTTGAGCTTGGCCTTCGTACCCTTCGCGTATCTGTTGCCGCCACCTGACGTGAGATATGTCGTGGACTTCGGGTTGGCCCCGAAAAGGCCGAGCTTCCATGCGGTGAGTTTGGCGATGGCGTCAACCGCGGCCTTGGGCGGAGTGGTCGAACTGTACGTTCCGAGCACGGCGATGCCCATGCTGTTCGTGTTGAAACCGCGCGTATGTGCGCCGAGGACCGGTTTGGCCACGCCTCCTGCCCTTCCTTCGTAGATGTTTCCGCACTTGTCGACGGCGAAGTTGTAGCCGATGTCTCGCCAGCCGCTGCTCTCCACGTGGTAGCGGTAGATACTGCGCAGGACGGAGCCCGACTGCTGGCAGGTGAACCGGTTGCCCGTGGCGGTGTGGTGGACGAAGGCGGCATGGACCGTCTTCGTGTAGACGAACTGCTTCTCGCGCAGCGCCTCGTTGGCACCCCAGCCCTTGCGCGTGACGATGCCCGGCCGGGGCCCGATGTAGGGCTTCGCGACCCCGTACGCCGTGGCCTCCGCCTCCGTTTCCACCTTGGTCAGCGGGAGGATCGCGTCGGAGCCGAGGGGCGCGAGGTCCGCGTTGACGGCGGAGGCCGCCGCGGACTCGGGGGTGAGCGACGCGGTGAGGGCCGGATCGCTCGTGATTCCCGGCAGTTCCTCGTACACGCCCTCGCCGGGCACGGGGATCTCGGGCCGCTCCGGGCGGGGGGCCAGCGGAGCCGCGTTCTCCTGGCTGCCGGGCTCGGGGTACTCCGGGCTGCCCGGCTGCGGGCTGCCGGGCTGCGGGCTCTGCGGCTCTTCGCCCGGGTCGACGAGTTCCAGCCGCAGGCCCTCGGGAAGGGGCGGCGTGGCGGAGCGGTTCGCACCGGGCGCGGGCTCGGGCCGGACCCGGACCGCCACGGCGTCCGAGTCGCCGACCCACAGCGGGGCGGTCGCACCGCGCACCGTGCCCTCGGCCCGCTCCTCGGAGCCTGGGTCCGGGGCGTGCTCGAAGTCGTGGGTCTCCACGTCCTGCCACTCGGACCACCGGCCCGAGCCGGTGGCGCGGGTGCGGACCTGGACCGAGCCGTGGAGCTCGCTGTCCGGGTCCTCCCAGACGACGCCGACGAGGGAGAACGGGCGGGTCTCGCGCTGCGGCAGACCTTGGGCGGCCGCCCCGCCGGCCGAGCGCTCGTAACCGGGCAGCGGGACCAGGGGCAACGACTGCGTCGAGCCCGGCAGATCCGGCACCTGCGGCGCGGCGGCGGCCACGGGAGTGAACGCGGGAAGAACGAGTGCGGCTGTACAGGCGACACCGATGGAGGATGCAAGGTAGGCACGCATGGCTCGATCCTTGGGCGGCGGCCGGTGATCCGCCCACCGGGAAACCGACGCACCGCCGGTCCGTCCGGGGGACGGTGTCACCGGGACGGCGGCACCGGTGCGGCGCCCGCGGCGTACCCTTGCGCGGATGAACGCCAGCGACCGCACCCCGGCCGACCTGCTGCGATCCGCGCTCGCCGCGGACCCCGCACGCCCGTTGGTCACCTTCTACGACGATGCCACCGGTGAGCGCGTGGAATTGTCCGTCGCCACCTTCGCCAATTGGGTGGCCAAGACATCGAACCTCCTCCAGGACGGCCTCTCCGCCGAGCCTGGCGACCGGGTCGCCCTGCTGCTGCCCGCGCACTGGCAGACGGCGGCGTGGCTGCTCGCCTGCTCATCGGTGGGGGTCGTCGCGGACGTCGGCGGCGACCCGGCGGCAGCGGACCTCGTCGTGAGCGGCCCGGACACGCTCGACGCGGCCCGCGCCTGTTCCGGTGAGCGGATCGCGCTGGCACTGCGCCCGCTCGGCGGCCGGTTCCCGCAGGCGCCCGAGGGCTTCGTCGACTACGCGGTCGAGGTCCCGGGCCAGGGCGACCGCTTCGCCCCGTACGTACCGGTCGACGCGGACGCTCCCGCGCTCGCCGTCGGCGGCAAGGAGTTCACCGGCGCCGAGCTCGTGGAGCGCGCCCGCGCGGACGCGGCCGAGCTGGGACTGGCGCCCGGGTCGCGGCTGCTGTCGGGGCGCTCGTACGCGAGCTGGGACGGGCTGTCGGCCGGACTGTACGCACCGCTCGCGTCCGGCGGCTCCGTCGTGCTGTGCCGGAACCTGGACCGGCTGCCGGCGCAGGACCTGGAGAAGCGGATCGAGAACGAGCGGGTGACCGGCACGGCGGTCTGACCGGGCCGCCGGCCCGGCGCCGACGGCGCGGCGATTGCCGGAGGCCCGGCGATCCCGGCAGTCCGAAGGTCCGGGGCCCTGGGGATCCGCCCCTCCGGGCCCGGGGCATCGCGGCCGTCGCCGCCCGTACCGTCCTGACCAGCGACGTCGTACGGCCGGCGCCCGCGAGTTCACCCGTTCGGCCCAGTGCGTCCCGGGCCCGCAGGCCACGGCGGCGGGTCCGGTGGATCATCGGCGGTGGGTACTGCGACACACCACCGCGAGGACGGACGCCACGTGACCGACAGCGCCGGCACGCCCGCCGAACCGGACGACACCGCGGAGCACGCCGCCGGTGACGGCTCCGGCGCGGGCGGCGGAGGGCGCGGGGGCGGTGGCCGGAAGAGGCGGCGGCGCCGGAGCATGCGGTGGGTCGCGCTGGGCGTCTCGCTCCTCGTGGTGCTGGTCTCGGGCATCGGCTGGTGGCTCTACCGGAAGCTCGAGGGCAACATCACCACGGACCTGACGGCGGTGGAGGAACTGGAGCGCTACGACAGGGAGCGCCCCCTGCCGGCCCCGCACGGCGCGCAGAACATCCTGCTGATCGGCTCCGACAGCCGGGCCGGCGCCGACAACGGCAAGTACGGCCGAGACAAGGGCGTCCAGCGCTCCGACACCACGATCCTGCTGCACATCGCGGGCGACCGCCGCAGTGTGACGGCGGTGTCCGTCCCGCGCGACCTCCTGGTCGGCATTCCGAGCTGCCGTACCGCTCAGGGCACCCGCAGCCTGCCCCGGTACGCACAGTTCAACTCGGCCTTCGCCCTCGGCGGTGCGGCGTGCACGATCCGCACGGTGGAGCGGCTCACGGGTGTCCGGATCGACCACCACATGGTCGTCGACTTCCACGGCTTCAAGAGCATGGTCGACGCCGTGGGCGGTGTGACGGTCTGCCTGCCGGCGTCCATCGACGACGCGGACGCGCATCTGAGGCTGAAGGCCGGCAAGCAGACCCTGAACGGCGAGCAGGCCCTCGGCTACGTCCGCGCCCGCAAGTCCCTCGGCAACGGCAGCGACACGGAACGCATGGACCGGCAGCAGCAGTTCCTCGGCGCCCTCTTCAACAAGGTGCAGAGCAACGGGGTCCTCCTCAACCCGGCCCGTCTCTACCCGGTGCTCGACGCGGCGACCAGCTCGCTCACCACCGACCCCGGTCTGGACTCGCTGAGGGACCTCTTCGACCTCGCCCGCTCCCTGCGCGGGGTGCCGACGGAGCGCGTGCAGTTCCTCACCGTGCCGCGCCGGTCGTACCCGTACGACCCCAACCGCGACGTCCTCGCGCAGCCCGCGGCGAGCAGACTCTTCGAGCGGCTCCGCAAGGACGCCCCGGTGCGCGTGGTGCCCAAGGAGACGACGGCGAGCACCGGCAGGGACACGGACCGTGACAGCGGGACGGGGTCGCAGAACCCGTCGGCGACGCCCACGTTCTCCGGCACCAACGCGACGTCGGCCAGGTGCAAGTAAAGCCCTGCCCAAAGAGTCACCGGCAGTCCATGAAGTTTGAGTGGATTGCCCGGTTGTAAGGGGCGTGGAATTTGTCACGGACGTCGCCCGGCGCTGAACTGGGCGGATAGTGTGACGCGATCCGGTACATCCGGCCGGCCAGGCCGCGGTCATACACAACCGGACCGACGAATCGAGCGTCTCCCGGGGGGAGGGACGCCGTGCGTGGCACCGACGGAGGACTCAAGCAACCGTGGATGCGCAGAGCCGTGGGCAGGCGGACGAGATCGACCCCGCCGACCAGTGGGTACTGAACCCGCAGACGGGTAATTACGAACTGCGACTGGATCGTTCCGCTCCGAAGCCGGCCTCCTCCCGCTCCGCCGGCGCCGCCTCCTCCAGAACTGCCGCCCGCCGCGGCGCTTCCGGTGCCGCTCCCGCGACCGCCGAGGTTCCGGGGCAGCGCACGCGGCGCTCGGCCCGCGGCGGCAACCCTCCGGGCGACGGCGGCGGGCGCGGTGCGCAACAGACCGCCGTGGGACGCCGGAAGCGCAAGCCGCAGAAGAGCAGGAAGAAGAAGGCGATGCTGTGGACGGGCGGCGTGCTCGCCTGCACCCTCGTCGCCGGCTCAGCCTTCGCGTACTACCTGTACGACCGGCTCAACGGGAACCTCAACACGGTGGACATCGGTGACGCCGGCTCGAAGGGCATCACCAAGGACGGCCCCGTCAACATCCTTCTCCTCGGCACCGACAAGCGCACCGGCGCGGGCAACGAGGGGTACGGCGACAAGGGCAGCAGCGGCCACGCCGACACGACGTTCCTGTTCCACGTCTCCGAGGACCGCACCAACGCGACCGCGCTCAGCATTCCGCGCGACCTCATCACGGACATTCCGGACTGCCCCACGAAGCAGCCCGACGGCTCGACCAAGGTAATCAAGGGTTCCCAGGGAGTCCGTTTCAACGAGAGCTTCGGCGTCGCGGGCCGCGACCCGGGCTGCACGATGCGCACGATCAAGCAGATCACGGGCGTTCAGGTCGACCACTTCATGATGGCCGACTTCAACGCGGTGAAGACGCTCTCGACCGCCGTCGGCGGTGTGGAGATCTGCCTGGCCAAGCCCATCAAGGACAAGGAGTCCAAGCTGGATCTGCCGGCCGGCGAGCAGAAGGTGGCGGGCGAGGACGCCCTCGCCTTCGTCCGCAACCGGCACGGCCTCGGCAACGAGAGCGACCTCGACCGCATCAAGCAGCAGCAGCAGTTCGTGGCGTCGATGATCCGGCAGATGAAGGAAGACACGCTCGGCAACCCGAAGAAGATGTTCGCGGTCGCGGAGGCCGCGACCGAGGCGCTCACCGTCGACAGCGCGATCGGGGACATCCCCAAACTGACGGCCATGGCCCAGGAACTCGGCAAGATAGACGTCAAGCACATCAGCTTCGCGACCGTGCCGGTGGTCGACAACACCGACGGCGCCACCGTCCTCCTCGACGAGGTCAAGGCGCCGCAGGTGTTCAGCATGCTCCAGAACGACATCTCCTTCACCGAGGTCAAGAAGAAGGAGTCGGCGGCCAAGAGCAAGCAGGCCGCCCTGCTCAAGGGCCCGCGGGCCGCCGCCTCCGCGGTCCGGGTCGACGTCTACAACGGCAGCGACACCCCGGGCGCGGCGCAGAAGACGCTCAACTGGCTACAGGTCGAGAAGGGCGTGCTCAAGTCCACCAACAAGAGCAACGCCCCGGAGAAGACGGCGAAGACGACACTGGAGTACGCGCCCAACCAGGCCGACCAGGCCCGCAAGCTCGCGGATCTGATGGGGTTGCCGGCCACGGCGCTGAAGCCCGGTACGGAGGACGCCGAGGGCACGGAGGCGATGGTCCTCACGCTCGGTGCCGATTTCAAGGGCGCGGGGGTGCCCATCACCGCACCGGCGAAGCCGCCGGTGGACAAGGTCGAAGCAGACAAGCAGGTGTGCGCCCAGTGACCCCGGAGCACCGGGTCACGCGGCGCGCCTGAGGACAGGGGGGACCAGGGGTGGGACGGAGCAGCGTGCAAGGGGAGGACACCCGGGATCGTGTCCGGCACGCCGGAGAGCAGGGCCGGTCCGGCGGCAGCGGCGTGCAGGAGCACGGCGGCTCCGCCGGCTCGGACGACGGCGGTGAGGGATCCCCAGCGGCCTCCGCCGGCAGAGGCGGCGGACGGGCCCGGCCTCGCGGCAACCCGCGGCGCCCGGGAAAGCGCGGCAGACGCCGGACACTACGGTGGGTCGCCTCCGTGCTCTCGCTGCTCATACTCGGGACGGCCGGGGCCGGATACCTCTACTACGAGCACCTGAACGCCAACATCAAGACGGACGACCTGAACCTCGGCAAGAACGGGATGGCCGACCACAAGGCGAACGCCGCCGGCCAGACACCGCTGAACATCCTGCTGATCGGCTCGGACGCACGCGACTCGGCGGCGAACAAGGCACTCGGCGGCGCCCGGGACACCTTCGACGGGCCCCCGCTGGCGGATGTGCAGATGCTGGTCCATCTGTCCGCCGACCGCAGCAACATGTCGGTGATCAGCATGCCGCGCGACACCGTGCTGAAGATCCCGGAGTGCACGGACCGCAACGGCAAGGCCTTCAAGGCGACCGGCTGGACGCTCACCAACGAGTCCCTCCAACGCGGCGGGCCCGGCTGCACGGTGGCCACCTGGTACAAGCTGACCGGCATCACCATCGACCACTTCATGCAGGTCGACTTCGCCGGCGTCGTGTCCATGGCCGACGCGATCGGCGGCGTACCCGTCTGCGTCCGGCAGAACGTCCACTCCCGCAACAGCGCTGGGCAGGGGTCCGGTCTCAAGCTGAAGGCGGGGACGACCTCGGTCAAGGGCGAGCAGGCGCTGCAGTGGCTGCGCACCCGTTACGGCTTCAAGGACGGCACCGACCTGGCCCGTACGGAAGCCCAGCACATGTACATGAACTCGATGGTCCGTGAGCTGCGCAAGAGCACCAAGCTCACCGACCCCGCCAAGCTGCGGAACCTGGCCGAGGCGGCGACGTCCGCTCTGACGGTCGACGCGGGTCTGGACACGGTGGCCAAGCTGTACGCCCTGGCCGAGGAGTTCCAGCAGGTGCCGACCGAGCGCATCACGATGACGACGATGCCGAACTTCTACACCCAGCGGCCCAATTTCGCGGGCAAGGTCGAACCGCTGCAGCCGGACGCCGAGCAGGTGTTCCGCATGGTGCGGGAGGACATCCCGCTCGACGGGAAGGCGTCCAAGCGCAAGGCGCCGGCCGAGCCCAGGGATCCCGCCGCGGCACCCGGCGAGATCGGGGTGAGCGTGCAGAACGGCACGTACACCGATGAGTTGGGGGCGGCGAGGGGGCGCGCGACGGAGATCGCGGGCGTGCTGACGGGCAAGGGCTTCACCAGGACGACGGCGGACAAGCAGACCAATCCGCAGGACCGGACGGTGGTGTTCTATCCGAGCGCCGAGCTCGCGGGTGACGCGCTGGCCGTCGCCAAGGCCGTCGGGCTGCCCGCCTCCTCGGTGAAGAAGTCCACGGACGTCTCGGGCGTGACGCTGGTGGTGGGCGCGGACTGGCGCGAGGGCGCCGCGTACCCGAAGTCCGCGGCCAAGGACGAGGGCAAGGCCCCGTCGTCGGCGAACCCGCTCAGCGCCGGCAACACCAAGGCCTGCATGCCCGTGCAGCCCGGGTTCACCTGGTAGTCCGCGGCGTCCCGTTCCGCAGGGCTCCGCACCGCGGAAGAGCCTCGATGTGACGGGGCCGTCCGGCGCACAGCGCGCCGGACGGCCCCGTGTACTGCGTCGTCGGCCCGCGGAATCAGGCCTGCGTCGGTGCCGTCACCGCCGGCCGGCGGCTCTCGATGACCTTCTTCGCCAGCGAGCGCGGGCTCGTCAGGAAGCCGAAGCCCCACGACATGTGCATCGTCGCCAGCGCCACCGGGATCCGGACGCGGGCCTTCCACGGCAGGCCCCTGCCCGCCGGGAGCGAGCCCGCGGTGATCGCCGCGAGGTAGCCGCCGGGGATCACGAAGCCGAGCGGGGTCAGTGTCACGCCCACCACCAGGCCGGCGGCGATCGCGCAGACGGCGGTCGGCGGGGCGAGATAGCGGAGGTTGATCGAGCCGGAGTGGTAGCGCGCGACGACGTGGCGCCAGCGGCCGTAGTCCTTGTACTGCTTGGCGAGCGCCTTCACGGAGGGGCGCGGCCGGTACTGGACCCTGAGCTCCGGGGAGAACCAGATCAGGCCGCCGGCCTCGCGGATGCGGAAGTTCAGCTCCCAGTCCTGGGCGCGGATGAACTCCTCGTTGTAGCCGCCCTGCTGCTCCAGCGCCTCACGGCGGAACACGCCCAGGTACACGGTCTCGGCGGGGCCCGCGTCACCGCCGGTGTGGAAGGCGGCGTTGCCCACGCCGATCTTCGAGGTCATCGCCGCGGCGACGGCGTGCTCCCAGTCGTTCTCGCCCTCGGCGTGCATGACGCCGCCGACGTTCTGCGCGCCGGTCTCCTCCAGGAGCCGCACGGCGGTCGCGATGTAGTTCGGCGACAGCATCCCGTGCCCGTCGACGCGGACGACGATCGGATGGCGGGACGCCTTGATCGCGGCGTTGAGCGCCGCGGGCGTACGGCCGGTGGGATTGGGAACCGTGTGCACCCGGCCCCAGGGGTTCGACGCCGTCTCGCGCACCAGCTCGGCGGCGATCTCGTCGGTGCGGTCCGTCGACGGGCCGAGCGCGATCACCACCTCCATCTCACCTGCGTAGTCCTGCTGCAGGATGTGGCGGACGGCGTCGCGCAGATGTCGTTCCTCGTTGAGGACCGGCATGATCACGGAGACGGCGGGCGGGGCGGCTGGCATGGGTTCCTCGGGGTCCGGGGGTCGTCCCCCGGGAGACAACGGCCTCGGGGAGACAGCGGCGTCGCCCGCCACGTTACCGCGAACGGGGGACAGCGATGCGCGCCTCCCCTCGGCCTCCCCGTGCCGCAGATCGTATGGGCCTACGGTGCTCAGGATCACCGGTCTGCTGCCCCGCGGAGGTGCCCCTCGTGCCCACACCGCCCCGCTCGCCCCGTCCGCGACCGGCGGCGGCCCGTCCGAGGCCGGTTCCCGGGCCGACGGCGGGCCGCCCGAGACCGGCGGCACAGCGCCGGGGAGGCGCGGCACAGCGACAGGGGTCGGCGGGGAGGAGCGGACGGGGGGCGGCTCCGCGCCCGCGCGGCCGGGGGCAGGAGGAGCGGCCCCGCTGGGCGATGCGGGTGGTGACGACCCTCTCGGTGCTCGTGCTCGGCGTGGGTGGCATCGGTCACGCCCTGGTGACCGGGCTGGACAGCGGCATCGGCCGGGTCGACCCCTTCAGGGACATGAAGAACCGACCGGAGGACGGGAACGGGATGAACATCCTGCTCGTCGGCACCGACGGCCGGGACACGGTCACCAAGGAGGAGCGCCACAAGTACCGGCTCGGCGGCGCCCCCTGCCGCTGCACCGACACGATCATGCTGGTGCACATCTCCGAGGACCGGGAGCGGGCGAGCATCGTGAGCCTCCCCCGTGACTCGTACGCGGAGATCCCCGCCCACACGGACCTGACCACCGGCAAGAAGCACGGCCTGCACGCCGTGAAGCTGAACGCGGCGTACGCGGAGGGCGGCCCCGCGCTGACCGTGAAGACCGTCGAGGATCTGACGAGGGTGAAGGTCGACCACTACCTCGAGGTCGACTTCCGCAGCTTCATGAAGACCGTCGACGCGGTGGGCGGGGTCGAGGTCTGCACGGTACGGCCGATGAAGGACACCCACTCCGGCCTCGACCTCAAGGCCGGGACGCACCGGCTCGACGGCGCGAAGGCACTGCAGTACGTGCGGGCCCGCCATGTCGACGGGGCGGCGGACCTGGGGCGGATGCAGCGCCAGCAGCGGTTCGTGGCGGCGCTGGTGCAGCAGGCCACCGGCAGCGGGGTGCTGCTGAACCCGGTGAAGTTCCGCCAGGTCAGCACGGCCGCGCTGGACTCCGTGCGGGCCGACCGGGGGTTCGGCACCGACCAGCTGCTCACTCTGGGCAAGGCGATGCGGAGCTTCACGCCGGCGTCGACGGAGTTCGTCTCCGTCCCCGTCAAGGACCCGAGCTTCCCGGTGAAGGGCGTCGGCTCGACGGTGAAGTGGGACCGGGTCAAGGCGGAGCGGCTCTTCAGTGCCCTGCGCGAGGACAGGCCGCTCGCTCCGGAGCGTCCGCGGTCGGCGGCCTCCGCCCGCACCGCCAGGATCGTCGACGTCCCGCCGAAGCAGATCCGGGTGCAGGTCTACAACGGGACGCAGCTGGACGGGCTCGGCTCCCGGGTGGACGCCGCACTGAAGGCGACCGGTTTCGACACGACGCGGGCCCCGCTGAACGGCAGCGACCGCAGCGTGAAGCGGACCTTCATCACCTACGACCCGCGCTGGGACCGCTCGGCCAGGTCCCTGGCCGTGGCGCTGCCCGGCGCCGAGTTGCGGCCCGTGAAAGGCCAGGGCCCGACGCTGAAGGTGACGGCGGGCTCCGGCTTCACGTCGGTGACCCCCGTCCGGGCGGACACCCCGCGGGCCAGGGGCGTCTTCGGTGCCATCACCGGCGACGAGGTCCTCTGCCGCTGACGCGGGGCGGCGGTGCACCGGGGCCGTCGGCAGTCGGTTCCGGTGCACCCGGGCGCGGGCGCCGGGGAGGGCGTCAGTCCTCGTATCCCTCGGCCGCGCGGCGCTCGCGCAGTTCCTTGATCGCGCGGCGGCGGGCCAGCCGGTGGGTGCGGCGGATCTGCGCCTCCTGGTACCGCCTCTTGTCGCGCTCGGTCTCGGGGACCACCGGCGGGACGGGACGGGGCTTGCCGTCCGCGTCGACGGCGGCGAAGACCAGATAGGCGGAGCCGACCTGGGTCGCGGGGGTGGACTCGTTCCACCGCTCGGCGAGCACCCGGACGCCGACCTCCATCGAGGACCGGCCGGTCCAATTGACCTGGGCCTTCACATGCACGAGGTCCCCCACCCTGACCGGCTCCAGGAAGACCATCTCGTCCATGGAGGCCGTGACCGCCGGTCCGCCGGAGTGCCGGCCGGCGACGGCGCCCGCCGCGTCGTCCACCAATTTCATGATCACTCCGCCGTGCACGGTCCCGAGGAGATTGGTGTCACTGTGCGTCATGATGTGGCTGAGGGTCGTACGCGAAGCCGATGTCGGCTTACCCGGAATATCGCTCTCCGAGCGCTGGGCCTGGTCTGTCATGCCCTCCACCCTATGCGGGCACCTGCGCACCGCCGCATTGCATCAGGTTCGCAACAGCCCCGGTGCGATTTGTCACCCGCCCTGTCGGGCCTTCGGCCACGGCCTGCACACTGTTCCGCATGAATGACTGGCCCGATGGATACGGACACGGCAGCCGGGGCGCGGAACCCGAGGGTCCGCGTGTGATGCGCCATGTGCAGCGACGCCCGATCCCGCAGCAGCCGCAGGGGTACGACGACAGGTACGACGCCCCGTACGACAGCGGGTACAACACGGGCCAGGTCTACGGTTCGCCGTCCGGCCGGGGACACGGGGGGAACGGCGGGGACGACGGCTACGGCGCGCCGCCCGCCTACGGCCGCCCGGCTCCCGACTGGCGCCGGCGCCTCAAGGTCGGCTCGGTCACCGTGCTCGTGCTGGCCCTCGGGGTCTCCATAGGCACGTACTTCTGGGCCGACTCCAAGGTGCGCCGCGAGGTCGACCTCTCCAAGGTCATAGAGCGGCCCGCGGAGGGCGACTGCACGACGTACCTGATCGTCGGCTCCGACAGCCGTGAGGGCATGTCGTCGGAGGACAAGAAGCGCCTGCACACCGGCTCCGCCGACGGCAAGCGCACCGACTCGATGATGATCCTCGCCGCCTGCGGCAGCGGGAACACCATGATCTCGCTCCCCCGCGACTCGGACGTGGAGATCCCGTCCTTCGTGGGTTCCGAGTCCGGCAAGACCTTCCCGGGCGAGGGCCGCCGGGTGAAGCTCAACGCGGCGTACGCGGAGGACGGCCCCGAGCTGCTGGTCCGCACCGTCGAGCACAACACCGGCCTGCGGATCGACCACTACGCGGAGATCGGCTTCGCCGGCTTCGCGAACATCGTGGACTCCCTCGGCGGCGTCGAGATGGACATCCCCAAGGCCTTCAAGGACAAGAAGTCCGGCGCCGACTTCCAGGCGGGCAAGCAGACCCTGAACGGCGAGCAGGCGCTCGCCTTCGTCCGGACCCGTTACGCCTTCGCCGGCAGCGACCTGGACCGCACCAAGAACCAGCAGAAGTTCCTCGCCGCGCTGGCCAACCAGGCCGCGACCCCCGGCACGATCCTCAATCCGTTCAAGCTCTACCCGACCCTGGGCTCGGGCCTGGACACCCTGATCGTCGACAAGGACATGTCCCTGTTCGACCTCGGGCAGATGTTCTTCGCGATGAAGGGCATCAGCGGCGGCGACGGCAAGTCGATGAACATACCGATCTCCGGCAGCCGCGGCGGGAACCTGGTCTGGGACAAGGAGAAGGTGCGCCAGCTGGTGAACCAGATCAAGAACGACGAGAAGGTCACCGTCACCGCCGACTGACACGGGCGGACGCGACCGGCGACCGACGCGGGCCGCGGTCGCTCACGGACCGGTGCCGAAGGGCCGTCGCCATGCACGGGCGACGGCCCCTCGCCGGTCCGGGGACCGATCCTCGCGGGCCACCAAGAAGGTCGGCAAGCCGGCTTCGACAAGATCGGGACGGTTCGCGCGAATGTCATGCCACGGGAGGGGGCGGCGTCCCGCCGCCGTGCGAAACCGCCGCCCGCCCCCGTCCCAACCCTTGCTCTATCTATCGAGATTCGATAGATTTCCATCGCAACTCGATGGAAGGGTGGGTCATGGGAAAGCTGGCAGTGCACGCGCTTCGCGCCGTGCTCGTGGTGGTACTCGCCGGCACCGTTTTCGTACAGGCAGGGACGGTGTGGGTGTTGGTCAGCGGGAACGACCCGGAGGACGGGTCGCTCCCGCTGGCCCCGCTGCGCGTGATCACGATCCTGGGCATGGTGTCGGCCCAGGTCGCCCTGGTCTGCGTATGGCGGCTGGTGACGATGGTGCGACGCGGAACCGTGTTCTCCCATGCCGCCTTCCGGTACGTGGACGGCGTGATCGGCGCGATCGTGGCGGCTGCCCTGTTGTGGTTCGCGGTCACGGTCCTCAATGCGCCGGGCCAGCGGGACGACCCGGGCGTCACCGTCATCATGGGCGGGGTCGGCGTGGCCATCCTGGGGGTCGCGCTCATCGTGCTCGTGCTGCGGATTCTGCTCGCCCAGGCCGTCGCGCGCGACGTCGAAGCGGCGCAGATGCAGGCCGAGTTGGACGAGGTGATCTGATGCCGATCGTCGTCGACATCGACGTGATGCTGGCCAGGCGGAAGATGTCCGTGGGCGAGCTCGCGGACCGCGTAGGGATCACGCCCGCCAATCTGGCGGTACTGAAGAACGGCCGCGCCAAGGCGGTGCGCTTCGCGACGCTCGCCGCGCTCTGCGAGGTGTTCAAATGCCAGCCGGGCGACCTGCTGCGCTGGGAGGCCGAGGATGCCGCGGGCGGATGACGTGCCCCGGGGCCGGCCGTGGATCGCCGATCACCCGCAGCACCGCCCTGACCCCGTTGGGCGGATTCCGGTTGACCTGCACCGCACCAGGCGCGTGGCGGCCCCTGTGCAGAGGGGGGCCGATCAGCGCGGCCGGGCAGCCATCGCAACCATGCCGGCGCCCGGTGCCGATGACCCCACGGAGGCGTCAGCGCGGTCGCCTGATCCGCCTACGACACAGCCCCCGGCATCACGGCCGGGGGCTGTGCTGTTTGTGCTGGTCAGCGCCCGTTTCCGGGGCGCTCGCTCCCCAGGATCTCCCCAGCACGACACGCCCGGAAGCGGCCTTGGTCAGGCCACAAGGGGCAGTAAGCCGAGAACGGCTCTGAGGAACCTCAGAACGCCCCCTGACCTGCAAAAACCTGCTACGGCAGGTTGCGGGCCATGACGATCCGCTGGACCTGGTTCGTGCCCTCGTAGATCTGGGTGATCTTGGCATCGCGCATCATGCGCTCGACCGGGTAGTCACGGGTGTAGCCGTAGCCGCCGAGGAGCTGGACGGCGTCGGTGGTGACCTCCATGGCCACGTCCGAGGCGAAGCACTTGGCGGCCGCGCCCTGGAAGGTGAGGTCGCTGTCGTTGCGCTCGGACTTGGCCGCGGCCGCGTACGTGAGCTGGCGGGCGGCCTCGATCTTCATCGCCATGTCGGCGAGCATGAACTGGACGCCCTGGAAGTCGGCGATCGGCTTGCCGAACTGCTTGCGCTCCTGGACGTAGCCCTTGGCGTAGTCGAGGGCGCCCTGCGCGATGCCGAGGGCCTGCGCCGCGATGGTGATGCGGGTGTGGTCCAGGGTCTTCATGGCGGTGGCGAAGCCCGTGCCCTCCGCGCCGATCATGCGGTCGGCCGGGATGCGGACGTTGTCGAGGTAGACCTCGCGGGTCGGGGAGCCCTTGATGCCCAGCTTCTTCTCCGGGGCACCGAAGGAGACGCCCTCGTCGGACTTCTCGACGACGAAGGCCGAGATGCCCTTGGAGCGTTTCTCCGGATCGGTGACGGCCATCACCGTGTAGTAGTCGGACACACCGGCGTTGGTGATCCAGCGCTTCACGCCGTTGAGGACGTAGAAGTCGCCGTCGCGCACGGCCCTGGTCTTCATGCCGGCGGCGTCGGAGCCCGCGTCCGGCTCGGAGAGGCAGTACGAGAACATCGCGTCGCCCTTGGCGAGCGGGCCCAGGTACTTCTTCTTCAGCTCCTCGGATCCGGAGAGGATCACCGGCAGCGAGCCCAGCTTGTTGACCGCGGGGATCAGGGAGGACGAGGCGCAGACGCGGGCGACCTCCTCGATGACGAGCACGGTCGCGAGCGCGTCGGCGCCGGCGCCGCCGTACTCCTCCGGGACGTGCACGGCGTGCAGGTCCGAGGCGACCAGCGCGTCCAGCGCCTCCTGGGGGAATCGGGCCTCTTCGTCGACTGCGGCCGCGAACGGCGCGATCTTCGCCTCGGCGAGCGAGCGGACCGTCTCCCTGAGCATGTCGTGCTCTTCGGACGGACGGTACAGATCGAAGTCAGGCGTTCCCGCCAAGGTCTCTCACTCCCCTGAGCAACTGCTAACTACCGTTAAGTAACACAAATTTTAGTGGGCGCGCCCCGACCAGGCATACGTGAGCTTGCTGACAGCGGAAAAATGCCCTTGCGCGCTCCCGGTTATGCTCGGGCCCGCACTCCCTCCGTCCACCCCAGGAGCAATCCCATGGCCCTCAAGATCACCGTGATCGGCACCGGGTACCTCGGCGCCACCCACGCCGCGGCCATGGCGGAGCTGGGGTTCGAGGTCCTGGGCCTCGATGTCGTCCCGGAGAAGGTCGGCATGCTGGCCGCGGGCCGCGTCCCGATGTACGAGCCCGGCCTGGAGGAGCTGCTCACCCGCCATGTGACCGGGATCGAGGGATCCAGCGGGCGGCTGCGCTTCACCACCTCGTGGGACGAGCTGGAGGAGTTCGGCGGCGACGTCCACTTCGTCTGTGTGAACACCCCGCAGAAGCACGGCGAGTACGCCTGCGACATGTCGTACGTGGACGCCGCCTTCGCCTCGCTCGCGCCGCGTGTGAAGGGCGGCGCGCTGGTCGTCGGCAAGTCCACCGTGCCGGTGGGCTCGGCGGACCGGCTCGCCCGTCTGCTCGCCGAGCATGCGCCCGAAGGAGTGGACCTTGCCTGGAATCCTGAGTTCCTGCGCGAGGGCTTCGCCGTGCGGGACACCCTGCACCCGGACCGCATCGTGGTGGGTGTGGACTGCGAGCGCGCCGAGAAGGTGCTGCGCGAGGTCTACGCCACGCCGATCGCCGAGGGCTCGCCGTTCGTGGTGACCGACTTCCCGACCGCCGAGCTGGTGAAGACCTCCGCGAACTCGTTCCTCGCGACGAAGATCTCGTTCATCAACGCCATGGCGGAGGTGTGCGAGGCGGCCGGCGGCGACGTGGTGAAGCTGGCCGAGGCGATCGGCCACGACGAGCGGATCGGCAACAAGTTCCTGCGCGCCGGGATCGGCTTCGGCGGCGGCTGTCTGCCGAAGGACATCCGGGCGTTCATGGCGCGCGCCGGCGAGCTCGGCGCGGACCAGGCGCTGACGTTCCTGCGCGAGGTCGACTCGATCAACATGCGGCGGCGCGGGCACATGGTGGAGCTCGCCCGGGAGGCCGTGGGCGGCGGGTCGTTCCTGGGCACGCGGGTGGCGGTCCTGGGCGCGACGTTCAAGCCGGACTCCGACGACGTCCGCGACTCGCCCGCGCTGAACGTCGCCGGCCAGATCCATCTCCAGGGCGGCCAGGTCACGGTCTACGACCCCAAGGGCATGGCCAACGCCCGCCTGGTGTTCCCGACGCTCGGCTACGCGGACACCGCGCTGGAGGCCGTGCGCGGCGCGGACGTCGTGCTGCACCTGACGGAGTGGCGCGAGTTCCGCGAGCTCGACCCCGCCGTGCTGGGCGAGGTGGCGTCCCGGCGGATCCTGCTCGACGGGCGGAACGCGCTGGACGGGACGAAGTGGCGCGAGGCCGGCTGGACGTACCGCGCGATGGGCCGGCCCCGCGCCTGAGGCGCGCCGGCGTCAGCAGGCGCGGAGACAGCGTCAGCAGGCGCAGAGACAGAACGGGTGCCCGGCCGGGTCCGCGTAGACGCGGAAGCTCCGTGAGCGGTCGTCGGCGTCCAGCGGCTTGGCGCCGAGCGCCAGCACCCGCGACTCGGCGGTGTCCAGGTCCTCGACGGTCAGGTCGAGGTGGAACTGCTGCGAGGAGTCAGGTGACGGCCACTCGGGAGCCGTGTGCCCCGGGGCGGCCTGGAAGGCGAGGGGCGTGCCCTGGTATCCGGTGAGGGTGACCCAGTCGTCGCCGTCCGACTCCACCCGTCCGCCCAGGATCTCGGCGTAGAAGGCGGCGAGTGCGCGGGGGTCTGCGCAGTCCAGGACGACGGTTCCCAGTGCGGCGATGGCCATGGTGCTTCCTCTCGTACGGACGGACTGTTACCGGTAAGCGGCCTCCACCGGTAACGCGTAACCACATGGTCCCGCAGTGGAGGTAACGTCGCAACCATGAATGACAGAGCCCCGGCACCCGGAGGGCTCGAGCTGATCGAGTCGCTGGTCAACACGCTGAGCGTCGACACGGGCGCCGACGCGCTGGACACCGAGGACGGGCGCGCGGCCTTCGGCCTCACGGAGACGGAGGTGCCGGCCGCGAGGGAACTGCGCGAGGCGCTGCGGGCCGCGTGTCTGGCGCACGCCGGCCACTCCTCACCCGGCCGCCGTGCCGCGGACCTGGACCGGATCCTGACCGGCGCGCCGCTGCGCGTCACCGTCGACGACGCGGGCACAGCGGCGCTCCGCCCCGCGGCCGACCCGGCCTCCCTGCTCTCCCGGGTCGCCGCGGCCATCGCGGAGGCGACGGCCGACGGGACCTGGCTCCGGCTGAAGGCGTGCGAGGCGGAGGACTGCCTCTGGGCGTACTACGACCGCAGCCCGGCCGGACGCAGCCGCTGGTGCTCCATGGCGGTCTGCGGCAGCCGGGCGAAGATGCGCGCCTACCGCGCGCGCCGGGGCGGATAACGGAGCGGGCCCGTGCGGCACCGCCGCGCGGCGCCTCGCCGGACGATCCGAGCGGATGGGGGCTACGGGCGCAGGCGGGGCGGGGACGCAGCGCTGCCGCGCCCTCCCGCGCCCTCACGAGCGCGGGCGGCCCGCCCGTGCCGGGGGCAGGGTCGCAGACGCCCCGCCGCGCGACCGCGGCGGGGGCTCGGTGATCGGCTGCCTACGGCTTGGGGGTCGCCGCCGTCGACCGGAGCGTCGCGTTCGAGGGGGCGCGGCGGGACTGGAGGTCGCGGGCGACGGATTCCGCGTCGCCCAGCGCGCGGACCGCGTTCTGCCAGGTGAGCTTGGCCAGGTCCGGCCGGGACCAGCCGCGGCGCAGGAGCTCCGCGATCAGGTTGGGGTAGCCGGCGACGTCCTCCAGGCCGGCCGGGGTGAACGCGGTGCCGTCGTAGTCGCCGCCGATGCCGATGTGGTCGATCCCGGCCACCTCGCGCATGTGGTCCAGATGGTCCGCGACCGTGGCCGCCGTCGCCATCGGACGCGGGTTCGCGGCCTCGTACGCCCGCTGGACCTTCATGCCCGCCTCGGTCGTGTCGAGGGGGTGGAGGCCGTGCTCCCGCATGTTCTCGTCCGCCGCACGGGTCCAGGCGACCGCCTCCGGCAGGACGAACTTCGGAACGAACGTGGCCATCGCCACCCCGCCGTTCGCGGGCAGCCGTTCCAGCACGTCGTCGGGGATGTTGCGCGGGTGGTCGCAGACCGCCCGGGCGGACGAGTGGGAGAAGATCACCGGGGCGACGGAGGTGTCCAGCGCGTCCCGCATCGTCGTCGGGGCGACGTGCGAGAGGTCCACGAGCATGCCCGTGCGGTTCATCTCCCGTACGACCTCGTGGCCGAACGCCGACAGCCCGCCGAAGCGCGGCTCGTCCGTCGCCGAGTCCGCCCAGTCGTTGTTGTCGTTGTGCGTCAGCGTCATGTAGCGGACGCCCAGCGTGTGCAGCGCCCGCAGGGTGGCCAGGGAGTTGTTGATGGAGTGGCCGCCCTCCGCCCCCATCAGGGAGGCGATCCGGCCCTCCTTGCGCGCCGACTCCATGTCGTCGGCGGTCAGGGCGCGCGCCAGGTCCGCCGGGTAGCGGGCCAGCAGCCGGTCCACCACGTCGATCTGCTCCAGCGTGGCGCTGACCGCCTCGTCACCGGCCATGTCGCTGCGCACGTACACCGACCAGAACTGCGCTCCGACCCCGCCGGCCCTCAGCCGCGGGATGTCGGTGTGCAGGCTTCCCGTCTGGTCGGTCGCGATGTCGCGGCGGTCCAGGTCGTAGCGGACCTGTTCCCGCAGGGCCCAAGGAAGATCGTTGTGGCCGTCGACGACGGGAAAGGATGTGAGCAGCGAACGGGCTTCGGCGAGAAAATCCACGGTCGCAGCCTACTTGCCGAAGCCGAACGCCGCGGACCCCTCCACCTTCGCGCGCAGCCGCTTGCCCTTCTCCGTCGCCTGGTCGTTCAGCTCCTGCTGGAACTCCCGCATCCGGGCCAGCAGGTCGGCGTCCTGGGTGGCGAGGATCCGGGCCGCGAGCAGACCGGCGTTCCGGGCCCCGGCCACCGACACGGTCGCGACCGGCACGCCGGCGGGCATCTGCACGATCGAGAGCAGCGAGTCCATGCCGTCGAGGTACTTCAGCGGCACGGGCACGCCGATCACGGGCAGCGGGGTGACGGAGGCGAGCATGCCGGGCAGATGGGCGGCTCCGCCCGCGCCCGCGATGATCGCCTTCAGCCCTCGCTCCGCCGCCTGCTCCCCGTACGCGATCATCTCGCGCGGCATCCGGTGCGCGGAGACGACGTCCACCTCGTACGGGATCTCGAACTCGTCCAGGGCCTGGGCGGCGTTCTCCATGACGGGCCAGTCGGAGTCCGAGCCCATCACGATGCCGACGAGGGGGGCCGAACCGGGAGCGGTGGTCATTCGGTGATCGTTCCTCTGAGGTAGTCGGCCGCGTGACGGGCGCGCGCGAGCACGTCGTCCAGGTCGTCGCCGTAGGTGTTGACGTGTCCGACCTTGCGGCCGGGCTTCACGTCCTTGCCGTACATGTGGATCTTCAGCTGCGGGTCCCGGGCCATGCAGTGCAGATAGCCCTGGTACATGTCCGGGTAGTCGCCGCCGAGGACGTTCGCCATGACCGTCCACTCCGCGCGGGGGCGGGGGTCGCCCAGCGGCAGGTCGAGCACCGCCCGGACATGGTTGGCGAACTGGGACGTGATGGCGCCGTCCTGGGTCCAGTGCCCGGAGTTGTGCGGGCGCATCGCCAGCTCGTTGACGAGGATGCGGCCGTCGGTGGACTCGAAGAGCTCGACCGCCAGGTGGCCGACGACGCCGAGCTCCTGGGCGATGCGCAGCGCGAGCTCCTGGGCCTGCCCGGCCAGCTCCTCGTCGAGGTCCGGCGCGGGGGCGATGACGGTGTCGCAGACGCCGTCGACCTGCCGCGACTCCACGACGGGGTACGCGACCGCCTGGCCGTGCGGGGAGCGGACGACGTTGGCGGCGAGCTCGCGGCGGTAGTCGACCTTCTCCTCGGCGAGGACGGGCACACCGGCGCGGAACGGCGACTCGGCGTCCTCCTCGCTCCGGACGAACCACACGCCCTTGCCGTCGTAGCCGCCGCGCACGGTCTTGAGGATCACGGGGAAGCCCCCGACCTCCGCCGCGAAGGCAGCCGCGTCCGCCGGGTCGGCGACGATGCGGTGACGCGGGCTGGGCACGCCGATCGAGTCGAGCCGTGCGCGCATCACGCCCTTGTCCTGGGCGTGCACGAGCGCGTCCGGGCCCGGGCGGACGGGAATGCCCTCCGCCTCCAGAGCCCGCAGGTGCTCGGTGGGCACGTGCTCGTGGTCGAAGGTGATCACGTCGCAGCCGCGGGCGAATTCGCGGAGCGTGTCCAGGTCTCGGTAGTCGCCGACGACGACCTCGCCGGCCACCTGGGCCGCCGAGTCCTGGGGGGTGTCACTGAGGAGCTTGAACCTGATGCCGAGGGGGATGCCTGCCTCGTGTGTCATACGGGCGAGCTGTCCGCCGCCGACCATGCCGACTACGGGGAACGTCACCCTCCCAGGGTATCCGGAGCTCCGTACGGTCCCGCCCACCCCTTCGCTTCGTGCGATCCCACAAGGGCGTGCACTCCTTAGTGGCCGTCCATCGGGCACGCGGGGGAGGTGCTGGTTAGAGTGGTCTGGTTGACGTAGTCGACCGGACGGGACCAGCGAACACCATGAGCGAACGGGGCGCACTGCGTGTGCGACTGAACCGGCTCGCGCGCGAGGTCGCCAAGTTCGGCGCGGTCGGCGGCCTGGGCCTGCTGGTCAACATGGCGGTCTTCAACCTGCTGCGGCACACCACCGAGATCCCGGTGGTGCGGGCCAGTCTCCTCGCCACCGTCATCGCGATCCTGTTCAACTACGTGGGCTTCCGGTACTTCACGTACAGGGACCGCGACAAGAGCGGCCGCACCAAGGAACTCACGCTGTTCCTGCTGTTCAGCGCGGTCGGCATGGTGATCGAGAACGGCGTGCTGTACGTCGCGACCTACGGGTTCGGCTGGGACGGCCCGCTGCAGAGCAACTTCTTCAAGTTCTTCGGGATCGCCGTCGCGACTCTGTTCCGCTTCTGGTCGTACCGGACCTGGGTGTTCCGCGCCCTGCCGGCCCGCGAGGCCGTACAGACCGCGGAGTCGTTCCTGGAGCAGCGGCGCACCGAGCAGCCCGACCGCGTCGGCAGCTGACCCCGCCCGCTCGTCACGCCCCGACGGCGTCTCAGCGCACCGTGCGCTCCGACTCCTCCGTGCGCGGCCGCGTCTCCCGGCTCAGGAACAGGGCGAACACCGCGGGCTGCTGCTGCAGCAGCTCCAGCCGGCCGCCGTCCGCCTCCGCGAGGTCCCTGGCCACGGCGAGTCCGATGCCCGTGGAGTTCCGCCCGCTGATGGTGCGCTCGAAGATCCGCGCACCCAGGTCGGCGGGGACACCGGGGCCCTCGTCGGTCACCTCGATGACGGCCTGGTTGCCGGTGACGCGCGTACGCAGGGCGACCGTGCCGCCCCCGTGCATCAGCGAGTTCTCGATCAGGGCCGCCAGGACCTGGGCGACGGCGCCCGGCGTGCCGACGGCCCGCATCCCCTGCTTGCCGGAGCAGACGACGGCGCGTCCCGCGCTGCGGTACGCCGGTCGCCACTCCTCGATCTGCTGCTTGACGACCTCGTCGAGGTCGAAGGCGACGGCGGACCCGGTCCGCGGGTCGCGGGCGTTGGTGAGCAGCCGCTCCACCACGTCGGTGAGCCGTTCCACCTGGGTGAGCGCGACGTTCGCCTCCTCCTTGACGGTCTCCGGGTCGTCGGTGGCGGAGATCTCCTCCAGCCGCATGGACAGGGCGGTCAGGGGCGTACGGAGCTGATGGGAGGCGTCCGCGGCGAGCCGGCGCTCGGCGGTGAGCATCCGGGCGATCCGCTCGGCACTGGCGTCCAGGACATCGGCGACCCGGTCGAGTTCGGGAACCCCGTACCGCTTGTGACGGGGCCGGGGATCGCCTGAACCCAGCCGCTCGGCGGTCTCGGCGAGATCGGTCAGCGGCGAGGCGAGCCGGTTGGCCTGCCGCACGGCGAGCAGCACGGCGGCGACGACGGCGAGCAGCGCCACCGCCCCGATGATCATCAGGGAGCGGCCGACCTCGCGGGTCACGGTGGCGCGCGACTCCTCGACGGTGACCCGCTCCCCCTGCTCACCGGTGGCGGTGCCGCGGATCACGCTGCCGGAAGGCCGCTGCCCCACCTCGACCTGCGGGCTGCCGGGAATCTCGATCCTGGCGAAGCGGTCCGGTCCGATCTGGTCGGCCAGCACGCCGTCGTCGACCCGCTCGTGCTCCAGCACCTTGGCCTCGATGACACTGACCAGCCGCAGTGCCTCGGAGTCGACGCTCTCCTGCGCGCTGTTGCTGATGGTCCGCGTCTCGACGATGACGAGCGACACGCCGAAGACGGCGATCACGACGAGCACCACGGCCAGGGTGGAGTTGATGAGTCGGCGGCGCACGGTGCCCTCCGGGCGGGTCTTGCGGTCGTGCGGGGGTCGGGACCCCCGCGGTCCTTGCTGCCTCCGGGCCACCCGGCCTCGGGCCGCCCGGTTGCCATTCGTCGTTGCGCGGGGCGCCCGGCCGCGAGCGGCTCGCACCCGGGGCGGCCGTACCGGGCCGGGCGGACACGGCCCGGGCCGTCCCGGGCGCCACGCCGTCCGGGCTCCGCCCGGCGCGCTCAGCTCTTCTCGAAGCGGAAGCCGACGCCTCGGACCGTCGCGATGTACCTCGGGTTCGCCGCGTCGTCCCCCAGCTTCTTGCGCAGCCAGGAGATGTGCATGTCGAGGGTCTTCGTGGAGGACCACCACGTGGTGTCCCAGACCTCGCGCATCAGCTGGTCGCGGGTGACGACCCGGCCGGCGTCCCGCACCAGCACGCGCAGCAGGTCGAACTCCTTCGCCGTGAGCTGCAGCTCCTCGTCGCCCATCCAGGCCCGGTGGGACTCGACGTCGATCCGCACACCGTGCGTCGCGGGAGCCACGACGGGCTCGGTGGCACCGCGCCGAAGCAACGCCCGGACCCGGGCGAGCAGTTCGGCGAGCCGGAAGGGCTTGGTGACGTAGTCGTCGGCGCCGGCGTCCAGGCCGACCACCGTGTCGACCTCGTCGGCGCGGGCTGTCAGCACCAGGATCGGCACGCTGTGGCCGTCGGCGCGCAGCCGCCTCGCCACTTCGAGGCCGTCCATGCCGGGCAGCCCGAGATCCAGCACCACCAGGTCGACCCCGCCCTGGAGCCCGGCGTCGAGCGCGGTCGGGCCGTCCTCGCGGACCTCGACCTCGTACCCCTCCCGGCGCAGGGCGCGCGCCAGCGGCTCGGAGATGGATGCGTCGTCCTCGGCGAGCAGTACACGGGTCATGGGGTGATGGTAGTCCGCAGCGGTGACGCTCCGGGGGGGCCTGGGCAGGCCCCGGAGGTCGGTGGTGCGATCCTGGTTGGCGCCTTCGAATGTGGGCAGACGGTTCCGCCAACGCCTGTGATCCTCCTCTCAAGTGGTCTAAACATGTTGCTGTCATGCCTTATGGTGTCAAGGCGCCTACAGCACTACTCGGGGACCTTTGGCTGCTTTTGCCGCCAAAGGTCTCTTTTCTGCGCGGAGTCGGGCGCAAGTCCCCTCCGCGACCGTGAATGACCTGGGCCGGGCCCCGCGCGCGACGACGCACGCGGGGCGTGGATCCCGGTGAGGACTGTCCCTCGTCCCCCGCCTGGGGGACGGGCCCCTCGGGCGTGGGGGCGGGACCGATCCCCCGCCGGTGCCGGCCGCCCCCCACCGGGCGCGGAAACCGCTCACGTCGCGGCGCGTCCCGAGCAGCAAGGATCGACATGGCGTCCAGCCTGACGAAGGACTCGTCCAGCACCCCTGGCGAGAAGACCTTCCTCGGCCACCCCCGCGGTATGGCCACGCTCTTCATGACGGAGATGTGGGAGCGCTTTTCCTGGTACGGAATGCGCGGCATCCTCGTCCTCTATCTGGTCGCGGGCGTCCTCGACGGACCGCTCCAGGGCAGGGAGGCGCTGGCCGCCTCGATCTACGGCGTCTACAACGCCGTCGTCTACATGGCCGCCATGCCGGGCGGCTGGATCGCCGACCGCCTGTGGGGCGCGCGCAAGGCCGTCCTCATCGGCGGCATCGTCATCGCCCTGGGCCACTACACCCTGGCCGTCCCCTCGGACACCGCCTTCTTCGCCGGCCTGGTGCTCATCGCCGCCGGTACGGGCCTGCTGAAGCCGAACATCTCGGCCATGGTCGGCGGGCTCTACGAGGGCCAGTCCAGCGCCCGCCGCGACGCCGGCTTCACGCTCTTCTACATGGCGATCAACATCGGCGGCATGGCCGCCCCGCTGGTCGTCGGCTACCTCGGCGAGAACGTCAACTGGCACCTCGGCTTCGCAGTCGCCGGTATCGGCATGACGCTGGCGGTCGTCCAGTACGTGCTCGGCAGCCGCCACCTCGGCGACGTCGGCAAGGAGCCCGGCACCCCGGCGACGCCGGAGGAGAAGCGGACCGCGCTGCGCAAGGTCCTGCTGTGGGGCGGCCTGGCCGTCGCCGCGCTCGCCGCCGACGTGCTGCTCGGCACCTACGACATCGAGCACATCGTCAACTTCCTGGCCGTCCTCGGCATCGTCGTGCCGGTCGTCTACTTCGTCGCGATGTACCGGAACCCGGCGCTGACCGCGACCGACAAGCCCAAGATCCAGGCGTTCGCCTGGTTCTTCGCCACGGCCGTGCTGTTCTGGATGATCTACGACCAGTCGGGCTCGCTGCTGACGCTGTTCGCGGACGGCAAGACCGACCGCATGATCGGGGGCTGGGAGTTCCCGGCGTCCTGGTACCAGTCGGTGAACCCGGCCATGGTCATCGTCCTGGCCCCGCTCTTCGCCGCTCTCTGGGTCAGGCTCGCCAAGCGCAACCGCGAGCCCAGCACCCCGATGAAGTTCGCCCTGGCGATGCTCCTCATCGGCGGCTCGTTCGCCATCATGGGCCTGGCAGGCGCCGCGGCCGCCAACAGCGAGACCGGCAAGGTCACCGTCTTCTGGCTGCTGAGCGTCTACCTCGTCCAGACCCTCGGCGAGATGTGCCTGTCCCCGGTGGGCCTGTCGCTGTCCACGAAGCTGGCACCGAAGCAGTTCGTCGGCCAGATCATGGGCCTGTGGTTCCTGGCCACCGCGACGGGCAACGCCCTGAACGGCTGGACCACCAAGCTCAACGAGCCGCTCGGCGACGCCGCGTACTACTCGATGTGGGCGGTCGTCGCGATCGTCGCGGGTCTGACGTTCATGATGGCGGGCAGGAAGATCCGCGCCCTCATGGGCGACGTCCGCTGACGTCACGCGGGTCCCGCCGGCGTCTTCCTGGGCGCCGGCGCCCACCGCACACGGGCCGGCCCGGCACGCACTCCGCGTGCCGGGCCGGCCCGTTCGTGTGGCGGCCTCTTCGGGCCGGCGTCCTGCCGGCGGGAGGAGCCCGACCGGCCCGCCGCGCCCGTGGCCGCTCACCGGGCGCCGCGCAGCCTCCCCCACGGCGTGAACGTGAAGACCGCGCCGCCGATCAGGATCACCGTGCCGGCCACGAGGGCGAGGGCGCGCAGGGCGCCGTCGTCCCCGGCGCCGGTGTCGGCGAGCCCGCCGCCCGAGGCGTCACCGCCGCCCGTCGAGCCGGACGCGGAGCCACCGCCGGAACCACCGCTCGCACCGCCCGGCTGGGCGGAGGTGTCGAGCTCCAGCGACACGGCCACATCGGCGGGCGGGGTGCAGGTCGTCGTCGTGCCCAGCGCCTCGACCGTGAGGACGCCCGGGCTGAGCGTCGACCTGCCGCTGGCGCCCGGCTTGTAGGTGCCGGTCAGATCGGGGATCTCGATCGGGTCGCCGGCCTTGATGGGCTCCTTGTTCGTGGGGCCCTCGACGTGCACGAAGCCCTTGTCGGCCCCGCCCAGTGCGACCTCCATCGAAGGTTTCACGGAGTCGGCCGGGATGTCCGCGGGGCTGTCCATGACCGACTTGGAGAACTTCACGGTGAGGTCGAAGTCCCCGCCGTTCTTCTTGGCGTTGATCCTGACCGGGGAGACGGCCTCCTTGTCGCCGATGGGCGTCTTGCAGGAGTAGGCGACCTGCACCTCCTTGCCCTCGAAGTCGGTCTGGCCGCCGCCACCGCCCGTCGTGCCCCCGGAAGCGCTCCCGCCCGTGGACCCTCCGGAGTCGCCGCCGGTCGACGAACCACCGCTCGACGAACCACCGCTCGACGAACCGCCGGTCGAGGAACCACCGGTGTCCCCACCCGTCGACGAACCACCGCTCGACGAACCGCCCGTCGACGAACCACCGGTGTCGCCTCCCGTCGTGCCGCCCGAACCGCCCCCGCCCTCGGCGACCTTGACGGTCGCCCCCGGCTGGACCGCCTCCTTCGGGGCGCACCTGGTGTCGGTCGAGATCGGCTTGGAGACGTTGATGTCGTACGCGCCCGGAGTCAGCGTGATCTCCCCTGGTGCGGTGAGCTTCAGCTTGGCCTTCATGTCGGGCAGCACCATGGGGCTGTTCTTGGGGATCGGCGGATTCTGCCGCGGCCCTTCCATCGCCAGGTCGGCGGTCTGCGCCCCGGCCACCTTCAGGGTGCCCGTCGGCTTGACCGTGTCCTTCTGCAGATCCAGGACGTCGGGGTTCTTCGACGCGGCCTCGACCGTCTTCCAGACCACCTCGATCTCGTCCCCGACCTTGGCCTCCGCCGGCGCCGTGATCTGCACCCTGGTGGTGCCCTGGACGGGCGGCAGGCCGGAGATGGCCGGCGGAATGCACTCCGTCGCGTACGAGACCTCGGCGGCCTGGGCGGGAGACGCGGCCAGCAGTATCCCCGCGCCGCCGAGCATCAGCGCGACCCCTGCCGCGCCCATCCTCCGTTGCGTGCTCACGTGTGTCCCTTCGTCGTGGGTCGGTTCTCTGACGGTGCGGAGTCCGGGGTGAACCACGGCAGGGCCGTGGTGGCGGGGACGGGACGGCCGTCCTCCGCGGAGGGGGCCGCCCGGTCCCTGGGCGGGGCGACGCGGTGCGCGGTGCGGTGCCGGCCGGGGTGCCGCGGCCCTACGCGGTCGACGACGGCCATCCCGGTCCGGAACAGCGCCGCCGGAACGACGACGGCCAGCAGCACCCAGAAGAGCGTCACGCCCCAGGGCCTGCCCACGCCCCAGGGATGCTCGACGAGCACCTTCGAGCCGTACTTCACGGAGACCTGGTAGTCGCCGTGGGCGCCCGCCGACAGCTGGACGGGCAGCCTGATCTGCGCCTTCCGGCCCGGCTGCACGGTGCCCCGCCACTGCCGCTCCTCCCACTGGGGCGCGAAGACGCCATGGGCGGTGCCGACCTGGAAAACCGGGTCCTCGACCGGCGCGGTGCCGAGATTGCCGACGGTGAAGACGAGTTCACGGCCCGGCGGAGCGCCGAACCAGACGAGGAGGCCGCTCGACCCCCGCAGTTCGGCGGTGGCGAGCACGGCGAGCCTGCCGCCGTCCGTCCGCCGTGGCAGCGGGGCCGTGGGATGGCCGGCGACGGTGAACGGCGTGTCCACGACGGTCCGTTCACCGGTGACCGTGGCGACGTGCACCACGCACGGACACGGTTCCGGCGGCTCGGCTACCGGCATCTTCCTGCTGAAACCGCCCCTGGTGTCGGTGGTGACGGCCCGGCCCTCGGCGTTGGCGCAGGAGTTGGTGCCGCCGATCACCCCTCTGCCGGGCGATGACTGTCCGCAGATCAGGAGCATCAGCAGCGCCTCGGGCCGCCAGCCGGAGCCGCTGACCGTGATGTCCCCGCCCTTGCCGGCCTGTTCGTCGGAGAGACGGACGACGGGCTTCGTGTCCGCGGCGGCGTACGGGGCGGCTCCGGCGGCGGCGACCGCGACGACCGCGACGAGGAGCACGGCCGGCAGCCGGACGAGGTCCGTCCGGCCCGCGGGGACGCGCCGCACGCCGGACGGGTGCCGCGGCCGGCGTGTCCGACGGAGGAGCTGCCGGAACCACCGGCGCGGGGCTTCCGGGCGCCCTCGGCCGCGGGCGGGGAGGGCCGGGTCAGGTGTTTCGCCGTTCACGGTCGGGCTCCCGCCTGTGCCAGGGTCCGTTCGGGTCCGTCGGGTCGGCCGGGGGGCGGTCTGCGGCCGCGCCACAGTGCGATGCCGCCCGCCGCCGTCCCGAGCGCCAGCACCGTCCCCGTCGCCGCGGCCCACGGCACGTACCGGGCGGAGGCCGTCGCCTCGGCGGGTGCCGCGCCCGGGGCCGTGACACGGAGGGTGACGTCGACGGAGTCGAGGGCGGGCGGATCGGGCCAGGGTTCGGTCAGCTCCAGGCTGCGGCCGGGACCCAGCTCGACCGGCAGGGTGCGGGCGGGGCGCCGCAGCAGCTCGCCGGTGAGCCCGTCGGCGCGCACGGCGAGGCGGGGCGCGAGCACGGTGTTGCCCCGGTTGACGAGCGTGTAGCGGATGACGCGGCCGTCGACACGGACGTCCTCCACCGTGAGCGCGGCCAGCTCGGGACCCGTGACACGCACATGGACGCGTACCACCGCCTCACGGGCGCCGGCCGACGCCACGACTCGCGCGGACCGGTCGCCGGGGGACGCGGAGTCCGGGACCGTGACGGCGAAGGGCACATCGGCCCGGGTACGGGCGGGCACGGTCACCCGGTCCTCGGCGAACGCCACCCAGGCCGTGCCGGCCGCCCGCAGCCGGACCGTGAGCGGTTCCGCCCCCGGGTTGGTCACGGAGACGCCGTCCTCCATGACCGTGCCCGGCGGGCCCTCCAGATAGACGTACGGTCTGCCGCCCGTCGCGGGCTCGGCCGTCCAGTCCTGCCCGGCCGCCGCTGGCGCGGCCGCCCAGAGCACGGGCAGCAGGGCGCCGGCCGCGGCGGCGAGTCCGGCGCGGGCCGGCACGGTCAGCCCGCGGACCGCGGTCCGCGCCGGGTCAGCCACAGCACCCCGGCGGCCCCGGTGAGGAGCACCGTGCCGCCGAGCGTGCCGAGCGCGAGCGCGGAGTCGAGGGGACCGGTCTTCGGCAGCTCGCCGGCACCGGCGCCGGAGCCGGACCCGCCGCCGGACTGCGAACCCCCGCCGCCCGCGCCCTGGACGTCCAGTTCGAGCGACGGCCCCGGGTTGTTCCTGGGGGTGCACGTGGTCGTCGTACCGAGTGCCTTGATGGTGAGCACCCCGGCTGTGAAGGTGACCTTGCCGCTCTTGCCGGGGGTGTACGTCCCGGTCAAGTCGTTGATCTTGATGGGGGTGTTGGCCGGGATCGCCTCGGCGTTCGGCGGCCCCGAGACCGGGACCTTGCCCTTCTCCGCACCGCCGAGCTCGATGACCGCGCTCGGGTTCATCGCCCCCTTGCCGAGCTCCACCGGGCTGGACGAGACGCCCTTCCGGAACGACATCGTGAGCTTGTAGCCAGCGCCGCTCCTGACGGCCTTGATGTCGATCGGCGACACCGCCCCCTTGGGCCCGATGGGCGTCTGGCACTGGTAGTCGACGTCCACGACGGCGGCATGGGCGGTGGGCGCGGCCGTCAGCACCACCGAGCCCGCCGCGGCCGCTGCCAGCGCGAGAGCTGTCCGCTTCTGGTACGACACCTCGAGTTCCCCTCATGCCGGAAGTCGCCGCATGTAACTGACGACACATCAGATCGGGCGCTCAAGGTACGCCGGGGCCCTTGTGGAGGGAAGACAAAGAGCACGGCGGATCGCCGTGCTCCACAACAGCTTCAAATCCCGGGGCGCCGGGCTCCGGCTAGGAGGGTGCCGCGAGCTCCGCCCACACCGTCTTGCCGGTCATCCCCGGCGTCCTGACGACGCCCCAGTCCAGGCACAGCCGCTGGACGATGAACATGCCGTGGCCGCCGGGGCGGCCGGCGCGGTGCGGGGTGCGCGGCGCGGGCTGGCCGGCGCCGAGGTCGGTGACCTCCAGCCGGAGCACCTTGGCGTCGCTGGAGACGCGCAGCCGGTCGGGGCCCTCCGCGTGCAGGCAGGCGTTGGTGACCAGCTCCGAGACGACGAGGAGGACGTCCTCGGCGGCGGCGCGGCGGTCGGCGTTGGCAGCGGGCAGCCAGCCCCAGTCGTAAAGGGCCTGCCGGGTGAAGTCGCGAGCGAGCGGGACGATGCCGCTGGCGTTCCCCAGCGCCAGGGTGCGCACCCTGCCGTCGGGCACGACGGTGCCGTGTCCGCCGCCGGGGGCGGCAGGGGCGCCGTCCGGCTCGGGGCCGAGGTCGCCCGGCGGATGCTGCCGGGTGGTGCTCATCAGCGCTTCACCTCACCGATTCACCAGTTCGCGTGTGGGTCGATACGGAGCGTGCGGGTCTCCGCACTCTTTTGCGAGGGGTCCCGGAGGGATCCTTGCGGGGGTCTTCTGCCCGGCCGCATCCGGACAACACCCCCCGGTCCGGTCATGCGGCGCGAGTCACTCCGCCAGGGCCGCCTCGACCGAGTCGTGGACGGTGAAGACCGCCTCGGCGCCGGTGATCTCGAAGACCCGGGCCACGACGGGAAGCATCCCGGCCAGATGGACCCCGCCTCCGGCGGCCTCGGCCCTGAGGCGGGCCCCGAGCAGGACGTTCAGTCCCGTGGAGTCACAGAACTCGAGGTGTGAGCAGTCGACCACCAAGCGTGCCCGACCTTGATCGAGCGCCTCCTCGAGTGGCGCACGCAACAATTCGGCGGTGTGGTGATCGAGCTCACCCGCCGGAGTCACCACTTCGCTCGGGCCTTCGGTCCTCACCCCGACCTGAAGGCGGCCTCGATTTGCACTGCCGACCGTCCCGCGGTCCATGCCCGTCCTCTTCGCCGATGACGTTGACGTCCGCAGAACATTACGCCTTCCGTACGCCGATCGGTAGCCGAACTCCCCCACAAATCGGACATACATGACTTACAACACTTGCAACCTCCGGCAAGGAGCGGGTAGGGCTAGATAGACACCACCGACACGGCCGGCTTTGGAGGCGCCGCACACCGCAGCACCACGTATGGGCATCGGCAGCCATATGCCGAGAACGATGGAGGAGACCATGTCACCCCGGCTCGACGAAACGCGTACCCCGAACGCGCCGTCGACACGCAAGCACGATCACCTCGAGTCCCCCGAGCACGCCGGGCGCCACGCGCTCGACGCGTACGACGAGCACCCCCCGCACGGGCGGTACGGACACGCCGAGCAGTCCGAGGACGTCGACCTCCCGGCGCTCCCGCCGTTCGACGAGGTCGGCGCCGTGGACGCGCGCGCCCTGTCGAAGACGCTGTTCGCCCGCCTCGAAGCCCTCGAAGAGGGCACGCACGAGTACTCCTACGTGCGCAACACCCTCGTCGAACTCAACCTCGCGCTGGTCAAGTTCGCCGCCTCCCGGTTCCGCTCCCGCAGCGAGCCGATGGAGGACATCATCCAGGTGGGCACGATCGGCCTGATCAAGGCGATCGACCGCTTCGAGCTCAGCCGGGGCGTGGAGTTCCCCACGTTCGCGATGCCGACCATCATCGGCGAGATCAAGCGCTTCTTCCGCGACACCTCCTGGTCCGTGCGCGTCCCGCGGCGGCTGCAGGAGTTGCGGCTTGACCTCGCGAAGGCTGGCGACGAACTCGCCCAGCAGCTCGACCGCGCCCCCACGATCGGCGAACTCGCCGAGCGCCTCGGCATCACCAGGGACGAGGTCGTCGAGGGCATGGCCGCGAGCAACGCCTACACGGCGAGCTCCCTGGACGCGCAGCCCGACGAGGACGAGACCGAGGGCACGCTGGCGGACCGCATCGGCTACGAGGACCACGGCCTCGAGGGCATCGAGTACATCGAGTCCCTGAAGCCGCTCATCGCCTCGCTGCCGCCGCGCGACCGCAAGATCCTCTCCCTCCGCTTCGTCGCGGGCATGACCCAGTCCGAGATCGGCGACGAGCTCGGCATCTCGCAGATGCACGTGTCGCGTCTGCTGGCCCGCACGCTGAACCGGCTCAGAAAGGGCCTCACGGTCGAGGAGTGACTCCCCGCCCGCACGGCCCCGCCTGAAGGGTCCATTCCGTCAAGGGATGGGCCCTTCCGCCTTATTGACGGTGGGGTCCGGTATGGGCCACATTGAGCCGGGGGTTCAGGGGGGATGGTGGGGGCCATGGGGGAGGCGCTGGAAGCGCGGATGCGCGACCGCCTCGGCAGGGAGTGCCTTTACGTGCCGTCGTGCCGGCTCGGGCTCTACGTGGCCCTGCGCCACTGGTGCCGGCCCGGCGGACGGGTGCTGATGTCGCCCGTCAACGACGACGTCATCTTCTTCGTGGTGCTGGCGGCGGGCCTGCGCCCCGTGCAGGCACCGCTCGACCCGAGGGACGGCTCGATCGACGAGTCAGCCGTCCCCGAGGCGACCTGGCGGAGCGTGGACGCGGTCGTCACGACCAATCTGTACGGCAACCCCGACCCCGCGCCCGGGCTGCGTGCCCGCTGCGACTCGCTCGGCATCCCGCTGCTGGAGGACGCGGCGCACGCCATCGGGTCCCGGGTCGGCGGCCGGCCGGTCGGTTCGTACGGGGACGCCTCCGTGTTCAGCCTCTCCAAGCACACCGCCGCCAAGACCGGGGGCTTCCTCGCGATCGCCGACCCGCGGCTCCGCAGCGAGCTGCGAGACGCCCGCGACGCCCTCCTCACCCCCTCCCGGCTCTCCGCCGAACTCGCCTACGTCTTACGGCCGTACGCGGAGGCGGGCGTGCGCGGGCTGCGGCTCGTCCGCGCGGCGCGGGCCGTGATGCGGCTCCTCGGCATGGAGGAGCGCGAGGACATCCGGATGCCGCTGCGGCCCGGCGAGCTGAAACAGGCGGTCGCCGAGGCCCCCGCGCTCCCGCCGTTCCACTCCTGGGTGCGGGTCGACATGCACGACTACCGGATCGCCCCGGGACGCGCCCGGCTCCGCCGCACCGCGCGGCTGCTCGACCGCCTGGACGACCGGCTCGCGGCCCATCTCGAGGGCACCCGGCGGCTGCTGGCCAGCCCCTGGGGGGCGCCCGGCCCCGGCCCGGTCCAGCCGCTCTTCCGGGTCCCGATCCTGGTGGCCGACCGGGACGCGGCCGTCGCCGCACTGGCCCGGCACCGCATCACCACCGGCTACCTCTACGACCCGCCGCTCGACGACTACGCCACCGGGCTCTTCACCGACCCGTCGCCCGCTCCGGAACCGGCCCGCTGGTTCGCCCGCCACGCCCTCCCGGCCGACCCGCTCCGGGCGGACCGGATCGTCGCCGTCCTCGACGCGGCGGGGGTGCGCCCGGCGCAGGCCCCGCCGCTACCGGGGGCGGGTCCGGCCGGCGGCCCCGAGGACGGGGCCGGTGGCTGAGACGACCCGGGTGCGGGCGCCCGACACCGCGACCGGCGGAACGGCGCCCGCCGACGGGACCGCCGGCGGGTCGGCCGGCGGCGACTCCATGTTCCGCAACGCCTATGCCCTGATGCTCTCCACCGGTGTGTCCGCCGCGCTCGGGCTGGGCTTCTGGCTGGTGGCCGCCCGCTACTACACCGAGGAGGCCGTGGGGCAGGGGTCGGCCGCGATCGCCGCGATGCGGCTGCTCGCCTCCATCACCGCGACCACCATGATCGGCGCGGTGGTGCGGTACGTCCCGAGGGCCGGGCGGTCGACCGGCCCGCTGGTGTGGCGGGCGTACGCGGTCAGCTCGGCCGTCGTGTGCGCCGCCTGCGCGGCGTTCCTGGTCACCCTCGACCTGTGGGGCCCTTCGTACGCCCCGCTGCGCGGCCCCGTCGCCGGCGCGGTCTTCACCGCGGCCTGTGTCGCCTGGGCGCTGCTCACCCTGCAGGACGGGGTGCTGACCGGGCTCCGCAAGGCCGTCTGGGTGCCGGTCGGCAACGCGGTGTTCTCCATCGGCAAGCTCCTGCTCCTCGTCGTGTTCGCGGGCGCCGTTCCCGTCCTCGGCGTCTTCGTGTCGTGGGCGGCGGCGATCGCCCTCTCCGTACTGCCGCTCGGCTGGCTGGTGTTCCGCCGGCTGATACCCCGCCAGGCCGCCGCCGACCGCGACCGCGAACCGCCGCGGATGCGGGACATCGGACGCTTCCTCGCCGGGGACTCCGTCGGCGCGCTCTTCTCCCTGGCGATGATCAACCTGCTGCCGGTGATGGTCGCCGTCCGGTTCGACGCCGCCCACAACGGCTTCTTCTACATCGCCTACACCGTCGGCGGCACGATGGAGTTCATGGCCATCAACATGGCCTCCTCGCTCACCGCGCACGCCTCGCACAGCCCCGGCAGCCTCGCCGAGGGGGTGCGCGGCGCACTGCGCCGCATGGCGGTACTGCTCGTGCCGGTCGTCGCCGTGCTGGTCGTCCTCGCGCCGCTGATCCTCGCGCCGTTCGGCCCCGACTACGCCGAGCACGGCACGACCGTGCTGCGGCTGCTGGCCGCCGCGGCGCTGCCCCGGGTCGTCGTGGAGCTGTACATCGGCGTCCTGCGCGTCCAGGGCCGTACGGGAGTGCTCGCGGCGCTCCAGGGCGCGATGTGCGCGATGGTGCTGGGCAGCGCGGCGGTGCTGATGGGCCCGGCCGGCATCTCCGGCGCGGGCCTGGCGATGCTGCTGTCCATGTCGCTGATGGCGCTGGTCTCCGCGCCGGGCGTGCGGGCGGCCCTCAGCGGGCGCGAGCCCCGGCCGCCGCGCGGGGCGGGGCTGTTCGTACGGCGGCGGCGCCCGGCCGGGGACGGCTACGGCACGACCTGGGCGCGCCGGGCGGCCGAGCGGCGGGCCTCCGCCGGGCAGGACCCGGACTGGACCCGGGAGACCGGGTATCTGCGGGGTGTCCACGAGGCGGCGACCCCGGCGTTCGGGATATCCGTGTACGCGCCTCCGGAGCGGCCCGCGGCCACCGGGCGCGAGGAGGCCGGGACGGCCGTCTGGCTGTGGCTGCTGCTCGGCCTGGCCGCCGGTCTGTTCTGGTTCCCGCTGGTACGGGCCCGGGACGTCCCGCCGGGACCGCTGTCGGGGCGGGAGTTGCTGCACGCGCTGCCGCCGCTGACGGTGACGGCGGGCGTGCTGCTGGTCGTCGTGTACTGCGGGGCCGCGGCCCTGGGCAGACTGCGGCCGGTCCTGCTCGCCGCCGCCCTGCTCGCCACCGCGGCCGCGTTGCACACCGCCCCCGCGCTGCTGGGCGTACGGCCCGCTCCCGCCGCGGGGCCGGGTCACGAGGCGCTGGCCGACCTGCTCGCCGGGCCGGCGGAGCCCGGCGGCCCGGCGTTCGTGCTCGCGGTGCTGCCGCCCGTACTGCAGTTGCTGTGCCTGGCCCTGGCCGCCACCGCCCTGCGGGCCCTGGGCGTGCCGGGCCGGGTCACCGCCGGGACGGTGTGGGTCCTGACGGTGGCGGGCTGGGCGGCCCAGGAGGCCTTCGCAGCCGCGGCGCTGCCGGTGTCGGCAGGGTTCCTGGCGGCCGCGGTGGCGGCGCTCGTCCACCGCCGGACGGCCCGCGGCACCGCCCGGCGGAAGTCCCTCAGCGGCTCGGGACCGGCTGTCTGAACCAGCCGTCCCGGCCGGCGAGCCGGTAGCCCTCCAGGCCCGGTCCGTCGTCGACCGTCAGATCGCAGCCCTCGCCGGGCACCGCGCGGTTCCAGTGCACCATCGCCTTCACCTTGGGCATGGCCCTGGCCACGTCCGGGATGGCCGCGTACCACTCGCGCTGCCGGTCGGGGTCGGCCGGATCGGGGACGGTCGCGAACTCGGCGAGCATCAGCGGCTTTCTGTCGGAGATGTTGGCGATCAGCCAGTCGTGGCCGGGACGCTGACTTCGCTCGAAGTCCTTCCAGTCCGTGGTCTTGTGGCAGGTGAAGTAGTTGTACTGGTCCATGGCCAGCCAGTCGACGTAGTCGTCCCCGGGGTAGAGCCGCTTCATCAGGTCGGCGCTGCCGAGATAGCCGGAGACCGTCCACACCCACACCACGTTGCGCGCGCCGAGCTTCTCGAAGCGGTCCCGCAGGTGCCGGTAGGCGGCGACGTACTCCTCGGGAGTCCCGGCGCCCTCCTTGATCCGGGCGTCGACCTCCTGGTCGAAGGAGAGGAAGACCCGCTTCCCGTACGCCTTGACGCGGCGGATCTGCGGGTCGACGATCTCGGCGTCGTACCGGCCCGACGCGATGTTCTTCCAGCCGAGTTGCGTCTCGGTCCAGTTGGCGTGGTGCGGTTCCTTCCACACCGTGGACTCCCAGGCGAGCATCAGGAGCCGGTCGCGTCCCAGTTCCTGTTCGTCCGGGGTGAGCAGCTGCCCGTCGAGCTCGTTGCCCGACATGTCGTGGTACGTGTACACGAGGTCGAGCCGGCGTCCGATCTTCTTCTCGAAGGCGTACACCGGTGCGGTGAGCGAGCCGTTCTCGTCGTACGGGATGTACGCGCCCCACCAGGCGCCGCAGCGCGGAGCGAGCACGCGGTCGGGGGCGCACGGGCCGCTGAGGGGTTCGCCGGAGACCGCGCTCCCCGGTAAGTCCTCGTCCGCGGTGCCGTCGTCGGCGGTGGCCCAGATCCCGATCCCGGCGAGGAAGGCGGCGACCGTGACGAGGACGACCACCGCGCCCGCGCGCGGGCGGGATCCCGAATGACGTCCGCTCATCGGCCACCGCCGCCGGGTTGAGCACGTCCGGCGGCGGAGTCGTGCTCACCGGCCGGTCCCGGGGCGGCCCCGCGGGACGGCACGCGAGCGCCTCCGGCGGCGCCGCGCGTGGCCGCGGGGAGCGGGAGCCCCGGCAGAGCGGCGACGACCGTCGCGAAGGCCGCCAGGGGCAGCAGGAACGCCGTGACCGTGAATCCCCCGGCCAGGAACAGCGAGGTGGCGGTCAGCACTCCGAGCGACAGGCTCACCGGCGCGGCCAGAGCGAACGCCTCCAGACGGGCGCCGGGCCGCAGGCCCCCGGGCTGCGGGTGCAGCAGCGCGATGCCCGGACCGAAGCAGACGAACAGGAGCACCGGGATCCATCTCATCGGCGAACCGCCGGGCAGCAGGGTCGCGGCGAGCGCCACCCAGCCGGACAGCGCCACGGCCGCTCTGAGCGGGATCTCTTTCGGCATCGGGCTTCACCTCGCTGGTGATCGGTATTCGAGTACGACGCCGTAAGGGTGTTCCTCGACGACGGTGAAGAGCGGGGACGCGGCCAGCTCGCTTCGCAGCGTCGCGAAGCCGCCGGGAGGAAGCAGCCCCTCGCCGGCCGTGTAGACGTCCTGGGTGCGGGTGAGGATGACGTACGCCCGCGTCCCCGGGGGGATGCCGTCGGCCAGATGGCGGGCCGGGTCGGCGAGCATCCGCTCGTTCTCGGGGAGCTCCTGCTCGGCGAAGAACCAGTGCTCCAGCCGGTCGTAGCGGTGGAGCGCCTTCGGGAAGGACCCGGTGGCCGCGAGGATGAGGCTTCCCTCGGGGGCCCGGTCGACGGCCCGGGTGACCAGTGCCGTCTCGGCGGGCGGGGTGTAGTTCATCGTCTCCTTGCCGTAGTACGACGGCAGGAATCCGGCGGCGAGCACGACCAGCGTCACGGGCAGCGCGACGGCGGCGAGACGCCGGCGCACGGCCCTGGCCCGGGCCGAGGCGCCCCGTGCGGCGCCGGCGGCCGGGACGAGGGCCGCGGCGGCGAAGAACGCGGCGCCCGGCAGTCCGAACAGATAGACGCGGAAGAGCATTTCGCCGCCGTAGTCGTTCACGGCGAACAGCGGGAGCGGCGCCGCGGACACCAGCAGCAGCGGCAGCGCGCTGCGGGCCAGCCTGCGGCGCGCGAGGACGGCGACGGCGGCGAGCGCGGCGATCGCGAGCACCATCAGGACGTTGGCCTGCCCGGCGAGTTCGGGTCCGGGGCCGGTGAGCCGGCCGGCGTATCCGGCACGGGAGTTGCGGGTCAGTTCGCCGAGGGACTCGCGCAGGGTGCCGAGCGTCTCGGTGAACAGCGGCCGGCCCATGGTCAGGTCCCAGGCCAGCATCAGCGCCCCCGCGACCGCGAGGAGCCCGTAGTTGCGGTAGCGGCGGGTGAAGAGGAGGGCGAACAGCGAAACGCACAGCATCACCGGGGTCAGCTGGTGCGAGGCGTTGATCGCCACGATCAGCGGGGCGAGGATCAGCACGCAGACGGCGCGCTGGCGCCGGCCGGTCGGCGGCGGCACGGCGGCCGCGGCGGGGTCGAGAAACGTCCGGTCGCGCAGCCGTCCCGCCGACCCCGGCAGCACGAAGTGGCGCAGTACCACGGCCAGTACGGTCAGATGCAGGATGTACGCGAAGCCCTGCGGGGCGAGGTAGTCCTGACCGACCCAGTTGGCGAGCTGGAAGATCCAGACGCCGGCCCACACCAGCCGCCAGTCCTCGGTGAAGGTCCGGTAGAGCAGCACGAGCACGGGCATGAGCAGCAGCCCCAGCAGCACCGGCGCCCAGTTGAGGTACACGGCGGCGCTCTCGACGCCGAAGGCGCGCACCAGGGCGGCGTTGAGGCCGAAGAAGCCGGGCCACTGGTCGTAGGCCGACATGTTCCCGGACAGTGCCGCGTAGGGCCGCAGTTCGCCGTTGGCGAGGAGGGCGTCGACGACGGCGTCGTGCTTGGAGGCCCACGGGTAGCGCACCGAGTCGTACAGCACCGCGGGCGGGGCCTTGAGTGCGAACAGCATCGCCGCGCAGTACGCGGCGGGCCACCAGGGCGAGGTTCCCGCGCGCCGCAGCGCGAGCAGGAAACCGCCGGTGAGCACCAGGAGCGCGACGAAGAACACGACCGGCAGCCGGTCGAGGAGCCCGTACTCCCCCATCGTCCGGAAGCCGATGCGCGGCAGTGCGTACACCCACAGGCCGACGCCCAGGAACAGCGGGAGCGAGGCGAGGCCGGGCAGGGGCGGCCGCCTCCGCGGGCGGGCCCCGGCTTCGGGGGGCGGCCGGTGGTCGTCCCCGGTCCCTTTCGCGGGCGGCAGCGTGCTGCTCCCGGTGACCGGTGTGGGCACGCTCTGCTGCTGCACCGTGCGACTCCCCCCACGGATGTGGGCGCGGCTGTCAGGCCGCTGTCCCCTTCAGCGAAGTATAGGAACCTGGTTCGGTTTTGGGCGGCTCTCGACCATCTTCGCCCGTCACCCGGCGAATGCGGGGCCCTTCACGGCAGCCCGCATCCTTCGGTAGAGCCGCCAGCCCATGGTGGGCAGCGAGTCCGGGTAGGGGGCGACCCGCGCCCCCGTGCCGTCCATCCACGCCTCGACGTCGGCGGCGGTGTGGCCGCGGCGCAGGATGAGCCGGGCGATCCGGTACGCCTCGTCGGTCTCCGAGCTGAGCGCGTGGCGCACGGCGACGGCGGACTCGTACCCGGCCGCCCGGGCGGCCCGGCGCACGGCCGGGCTGTTGTAGCCGTGCGGATAGGCGAGATGGCGCACCTCGTGGCCCAGGGTGTCCTCCAGGACGGCCTTGGAGTGGCGCAGTTCATACCGCAGCCGCCGGGCGCCGAGCGTGTCGAGCTGGGCATGGGTGACGGTGTGGCCGCCGACCTCCATGCCGTACTGCTCCAGCAGCGGCGCCTGGGCGAGCGTCATCATCGGCGCCGGCGGCAGCAGGCTGCGGAGCCCCGGGGTGATGGCGCCGGTGGTGAGGTACGCGGTGGCGGGCAGACCGCGGGCGGCGAGCGCCTCGGCGGTGGGTCCCGGCAGGTCGGCGAAGCCGTCGTCGAAGGTGAGGACGACGGGCCGGGGCGGCAGGGGCGCGCCGCGTCCGGCGAGATGGTCGGCGAGGGCGCTGATCCTGATCGGCGTACGGCCGGCGGCGACGACGGCGTCGAGCTGGGCGGCGAACTTCCGGGGGCTGACGGTGAACTCGGCGATCCAGTCCGGCGGGTCGTCCATGACGGCGTGGTAGAGCAGCACGGGAATGCGGCCTTCCCGGCGCTCGCCGGGATCCGGGGCCGCGCGGGTCTCGTGCGGTGCGTCGGCTCCGTGTCGTGCGTGTGGTGCCGTCATCTCTCCTCCCAGGGGAGCGGCAGTCCGCGGACCCGGCGGCGGGCCCTGACGTATCCGAGGGGTCCGGCAAGCATCCCGCGCCGCTCCAGCCGGGAGAGGCTGCGCGGCCAGGGGTGGCTCGCGGTCCCGTGCTCCCCGGGCACGCCCCGGGCGCCGTCGCGGTGCGCCGTCATCGTCCGGGCGTGGGCGAGGCCGCGGGGCAGCCGCGCGAGCAGTGTCGGAAGCAGGCCGGGCCGGCGGGCGACGAGCGCGGTGAGGTACGCGGTGAGGCCGGCGCCGTAGCCGAACGCCTGGTTCCGCAGGTCTCGTTCGGTCTCCCGGTGGTGGTGCCAGACCAGCGCGTCCGGCGTGTACCGCAGCCGGTGGCCGTCGGCGAGGATCCGCACGAACGCGTAGAGGTCGTCACCGCCCCGGGCCGCGGTGCCGGTGCCGGTCGCCGGGTCGAATCCACCCGCCGCCCTGAGCGCCCTGGCGCGGAAGGCCATGTTGGCGCCGGAGCCGAAGCGGCCCGCGGTGAACGGGAACAGCGGCTCGTCGGCGGGCGGCCGCGCCGGGTCGTAGGTGCGGGGAGCGAAGCCCTTGGCGAAGCCGCCGTGGCTCTCCAGCAGGATCTGGGCGGGCGTGGTGAGCCGCGCCGGGAGGATCAGTCCCGTGACGCAGCCGATGCGGGGGTCCTCCGCGAACGGCGCCGTGAGCGCGGTCAGCCAGTGCGGATCGGCCACGACGTCGTCGTCGGTGAAGGCCAGCACGGTGCCGTCGGCGGCGGCGACACCGCGGTTGTGGGCGACGGCGAGGCCGGGCACGGGCTCGAGCACGTACCGCACCCGCTCGCCGTACTTGCGCTCGATCAGCTCCCGGGTGGCGCCGGTCAGGGGCGCGTTGTCGACGACGACGACCTCGAAGTCCGGATGGTCCTGGGCGAGCAGCGAGTCCAGGGCGCGGGCGAGCCGGCCGGGGCGCTCACGGGTGGCGACGACGACGCTGGTCCGGGTCGGACCGGCCCGGCACCCTTCCCTCCCGGGAGCCGCGGGGGCCTCGGGGCGCCTGGACGCCCTGGCGGCCCCGGGGCTTCCCGGGTCCTGCGCGACGCGATGGCGGGCGGCGTCTCCGGGCGACGGGCGCCGCGCGGGGGGCGGAGCCAGGCGGTCCCGGGCCGCTGCGGCCAGGACCTCCGCCGGGTCCGCCCCATCCGGCACGGTCGCGGTGAGCGTGCCGACGGGGCGGCCCCGGTGCCGTACGAGTACGAACACCTCCCCCGGTCCGACCGGGGCACCGCCCGGTCCGGGGCGCAGGGCGAGCACACCGGGGGCGGGGGCGCCCCGGACCCCGTGGGGCCCCGCGTGCGGCGGAGGTTCGAGCGAGTCGAGGTCGAGCTCGGCGACCTGCATCGCGCGCGGTCGCGGCGGGGCGGGTGGGGTGTGCGGCATCGAGGTCTCCCCGGGTGGTGTCGTCGGACCCTTGGCGGTGCGGTACGGGCGCCGTGCGGCCCGGTGCGGTGCGCCGCGGCCGGTCAGTCGCCCCGCAGCCGGCCTATCCGGCCGAGCGTCCGCTGGGCGTACCCGGCGAGCCGGGGCCGGCTGCGCACGAAGCTGTGGGCGCGCCGCCCCGGCTCACGGCTCAGCCGGTGGAGGGCCGCCCCCGGGCCGGGCAGGACGGACGAGCCCTCACGGACCCGCAGTTCACCGGTCTTCAGGGCGTCCTTGTACTCGGCGGCGCCGCGGCCGAGGTCGAGCATCCCGATGCCCGCCGCCGCTGCGGCCTCGGCCATCCGCAGGTGCAGGACCAGCCCCGGCGAGTACTTGGCGTACTCGGTGTCGTAGGCCGGGAACCAGCAGGACAGCACCGTGCGCGAGCGCAGCCCGAAGTGCGCCGCGACGGGACGCTCCCCCGCGTACAGCACGGACAGCACGCCGGAGCAGCCCGGTGTGCGGGTGTCGTGCAGCCGTCGCACGAGCGTGCTGATCCACTCCTGGGCGAAGCGGTCCCTGCGTCCGGTCCTCCGGTACTGGGCGGACTTCCAGGCCATGAGCGTGCGCAGCGCCGAGGGGTCCCGCTCGTCGAAGACGAACCGCACCTCGCCGGCCTGGCGGCCCAGCTTGCGCTCCTTGGCCGTGGTGGTCCTGAAGAACTTGGGCGACCGGTCCCGCAGCCGCTCCTCGTAGGCCGCGTACCCCTCGCCCACGTCGATCACCGGTGAGGCGAACTCCTCGGCGCTGCCCGGCTCGAACAGGCCCTGCCCCGCCTCCAGGTTGTCGAACTCCCAGACGGAGAGCGAGCAGGCCCTCAGCAGCTCACGCGCGGAGAGGCGCAGCCCGGGCCGCAGCACGGCCCCCTGGCAGTCGGAGACGCCGAGCCCGATGGCCCGGCCGTGTCCGAACGGGCCCTTCTCGTAGGGGAAGAAACCGGCCGGGACCCCGTCGTCCTCGACGACCGCGACCCTGGCGCGCGGCCGCACCCCGGCGACGGCCAGGGTGAATTCCGGTTCCATGAAAGGACTGGCGGGCGCACCGGACTTGGCGCGCAGTTCACGCCAGGACTCGGCCTCCCCCTCGTCCAGTTCCCCGGGCCTGACGACACGAATGTGCACACCGCTCAACTCGACCCCCGGTCTCCCCCTTGAGCTTCCCCGGACAGGACGGTACCGGCCGAAATCGCCCCGCAACAGGGAGTGAAGGTCAAGCCGTGACCAACACGGTAAGAGGTGTGAAGTCCTGTGAAAGGCGGTGCCAATGGGGCGAAGCGGGGACGCCGCTCGGGGGTGCTCCCGCCCCGGGACCGGTTCACCGTCGCACGCGGACCCGACCGTCCTCGGCCCGCCCGCGACGACGGGGCCGCCATCGCCCAGACCGCGACGGCGACCGGAGGGACTCGTCCCCTCAGGGGCGGGCTCAGACCGCTCGCGTCCCCCGTCGCCACACCTCGCGGACCAGCGGGACACCCGGGCGGTAGGCGAGATGGACGTGGCTCGGCGCGTCGAGGACGGCGAGGTCGGCGCGGGCGCCCGGTGAGAGACGGCCGATGTCGGTGCGGCGCAGCGCCGCGGCACCGCCCGCCGTGGCGGACCAGACGGCCTCGTCCGGCGTCATCCCCATGTCCCTGACCGCCAGGGCGATGCAGAACGGCACGGAGGAGGTGAACGACGAGCCGGGGTTGCAGTCGGTCGACAGCGCGACGGTCACGCCCGCGTCGAGCAGCCGGCGGGCGTCGGGCCACTCGGCGCGGGTGGAGAACTCGGCGCCGGGCAGCAGGGTCGCGACGGTGCTGCCGCTCGCGAGGGCGTCGACGTCCGCCTGGGTGAGGTGGGTGCAGTGGTCGGCGGACGCCGCGTCCAGCTCGACGGCGAGCTGCACGCCGGGGCCGTAGGTGAGCTGGTTGGCGTGCACGCGCGGAACGAGGCCCTTCGCCATGCCCGCGGTGAGGACCGCACGGGCCTGGTCCCCGTCGAACGCGCCCTTCTCGCAGAACACGTCGACCCAGCGGGCGTGCGGGGCGCACGCGTCGAGCATCTCGCCGGTGACGAGCTCGACGTACGCGGCCGGGTCTTCGGCGAAGTCCGGGGACACGATGTGGGCACCGAGGTAGGTCACCTCCTCGGTGTGCCGCGCGGCGATGCGCAGGGCACGCGCCTCGTCCGCCACGGTGAGCCCGTACCCGGACTTGGTCTCGAAGGTGGTGGTCCCCTGGCGCAGCGCCTCGTCGAGGTAGTGCGTGAGGTTGGCCTCGAGTTCCTCGTCCGTGGCGGCGCGGGTCGCGGCGACGGTGGTCCTGATCCCGCCCGCCGAGTAGGCGCGGCCGGACATGCGTGCGTTGAACTCGGCGGTGCGGTCACCCGCGAACACGAGATGCGAGTGCGAGTCCACGAATCCCGGGATCACGGCGCGACCGCCCGCGTCATGGCGCTCGTCGGCGTCCGGGGCGTCGGCGGCGCGGCCGGCCCAGGCGACGGTGCCGCCGTCGAGGACGAGGGCCGCGTCCTCGATCAGACCGAGGGGGCCGTCACCGAGGGCGGGGTCGTTGGTGACGAGGGTGCCGATGCGGGTGATGAGAGTGCTGCTCATGGTTCCTCTCCGTGGCCTTTCGTCCCCCTACGGAGAGGGGCACACCGTGACGGGCCCCATGCTTCCACAGCCGCCCGTCACCGCGGCCCCGGCCGGCCCCCGGAGGCCCGGGTAGGGTCACTGGCCATGCACGGACCCCGATCGGCCTCGCGAGGACGCAGCCTGCTGCGCCGGTCCGGCCGGCTGCTCGCCGCGCTGGTGAGCCTCTGCGCGCTGGCCGGCACGGTGCGGCTCGTCGCCCCCGCCACCGCGGGGCCGGACGATGAACCACCCGGCGTGGCACGCCAGTTGGCGTTCATACGCTCGGCCCTGGACGAGGGTGCCGGCGACGAGGCGCAGGGCCTCTTCCCCGAGGGGTACTTCTTCCTCCACGCGCTGTACGGCCTGGCCGAGGTCGAGCTCGGGATGCGCGAACCGGCCGGTGAGCGGGCGGACGGACTGCGGGAGGCGCGCTGGGCGCTGGGGCGGCTGGACTCGCCGGCCGGGCGGGCGCCCTTCAGCGCGGAGCTCGTCCCGTCGTACGGCGTCTTCCACCGCGGCTGGACCAACTGGCTGCGCGGCGGGGTGCTGGCCCTGCAGCCGGCGGCGGACCGCGACCCGGCGGAGGTGCGCCGCTTCGCCGCGGACTCCGCAGCACTCGCGGCCGCGTTCGACGCTTCGGAGTTCCCGTATCTGGAGGCCTACCCGGGGCAGGCGTGGCCGGTGGACTCCACCGTGGCGATGGCCTCGCTGCGGCTCCACGACACGCTGCTGCCGCCCCGGTACGCGGGGACGGCCGACCGCTGGCTCCGCGGGGTGCGCGAGCGGCTCGATCCCCGGACCGGGCTCCTGCCGCACCGGGTCGACCCGGCCACCGGAGCCCCGGCCGAGGTGGCGAGGGGGACCTCGCAGAGCGTGATCCACCGCTTCCTGGTGGACATCGACCCCGACTTCGCGCGCGAGCAGTACCTGCGCTTCCGCGACCGGTACGTCGCCACGCCACTCGGTCTCGGTCCCGCCGTCCGGGAGTACCCCGCAGGCACCGACGGCCCGGCCGACGTCGACTCCGGCCCGCTGCCGCTGGGGGTGAGCCTGTCGGCGTCGGTGGTCACCGCGGGCGCGGCCCAGGTCCACGGCGACACCGCGCTCGCCGAGGGCCTGGCGAACCACGGCGAACTGCTGGGCGTACCCGTCGACACCCCGTGGACCAAGCGGTACGCGTTCGGCCTTCTCCCGATCGGTGACGCCTTCGTGGCGTGGTCGAAGACCGCGCGCCCCTGGGTGACGGACTCACCCTCCCCGCCACCGCCGGCCCTGTCGTGGTGGTGGCGGCTGCCACTGCTCACGCTGCTGGCCGTGGTCGCGGTCCTCCCCTGGGTCCCGGCGGCGGTGCGCCGCTTCCGGGGGCGGCGCGAAGCGCAGGCGGGCGACGCGGTGAGGTTCCCGGCACCGGAGCCCCGAGCGGGCTGAACACGCCTCAGCGGCCCGGGGCGCCGGGCCGCCCTGGCTGCCGGGGCCGGGCCGGGCCGGCGCATGTCAGACGATCTTCGATCCGTACACGTGGTCGACCGGCATCGTCATGAGCACCCTGCGGTCGGACACCATCACCGACCGGTACTCGTCCCAGTCCGGGTGCTCACCGGCGGCGCGGCGGTAGTACGCCACCAGCGCCTCCACCTCGGGACCGTGGGGGTCGGTGCCCGGCCCGGTGAGGGTCACCGTGCCCTCGGCCGTCGCCCAGGCCCAGCCGTCGGGGCTGGTCACCTCGAGCGCGGCGCGCGGGTCCCGGCGGAGGTTCGCCGTCTTGGCCCGCCCCTCGGTCATCGAGACGTAGAGGACGTCGGCGTCCCGGTCGTAGTAGGGCATGACCGGGGAGAGCTGGGGGCGCCCGTCCGACTTGATGGTGGCCAGGACGCCGAGACGGCTCTCCGCGAGCAGTGTGCGCGGGTCGAACGGGGTGGCGTTCATGTCCGGTGCAACCCCGGCCCGGCCCGGGCCATTCCCGGGGTGTCCGGCCGCCCGGCACCGCCTCCGCCCGACGCGCCGCCGGCCCCTGACCGAGTTGCCCACCTCCGGTGCTCCCGCCGGTTCATGCAGAGTCCCGGGCCGGCGCCGTACGGCCCGAGCGACCGCCCGAAGCCCGGAAAGCCGTGCGCCGGAAACCCGGGAACCGCACGTCCGGACGCCTGTGGCGCAGGCGGTCAACCACCCCATCACCAGGGGAAACGACCCACCACACCCCACCGCGGTGACCTCTCCCCGCGCGTCACTCACGCGGGTGTTCCTGCCCCGGAGCGCTGGATTCCGCCGACGTCCCCAGGGCAAGGTCGGCACGACAACTCCCGCGTATGCCATGGCACATGCAACGGCCCCGGCCGGGACTGGCATCCCGAACGAGGGCCTCACCACCCAGGAAGTAGGGCTTCCCGATGGCTGTCACGCGGCTCAACGCGCGCCGACGCGCCCAGGACCCGGTTCACCGATCGCGCCGCGGCGTCCGTCAGATGACCGAGGCACACACGTCCGGATTCACCGTCGTCGGCAATCACCTCGCCCAGCACCGGGGCCTCTCCTGCCTGGCGATCGGGCTCGCCGTCCACATCCAGTCGCTGCGCGACGGCTCAGCGGTGGACTTCCGCCGCCGGCTGGACCATCTCCACCGGGAACCCGCCCCGTTACGAGTGACCCCGGCCCGTCCCGGGCACCCTGCCTCGGCCCTCACACCCCTGCGCCGTCCCGGACGCCCCGGTGCGCCCGGTGTGCGGGGCCACGGCCCCGGCCCGCGGCACGGTGCCGCACCCCGCACCCGCCCGATCAGCCGCGCAGCGCCGCGATCGCCTGCGACAGCGCCGACGGCACGTCCGGCACCAGGGTGTGGACCCCGTCGCGTACGACGTGACGCCCGGCCACGACCGTGTGGCGGACGTCCGCCGAGGTGGCCGCGAAGACCGCGGTCTCCGCGCCCAGCCGCGGCAGCGGGCCGGCCGTGCGCACCGAGTCCAGCGCGACGGTGGTGAAGTCGGCGAGCGCGCCCGGCTCCAGCGCTCCTGCGTCGCTCCAGCCGAGCGCCGCGTGCCCGTCCGCCGTGGCGGCGCGCAGCAGGGAAGCGGCCGTCCAGTGGCCTCGGGTGCGGGTGCGCAGCCGCTCGTCCATCTCCATCGCGCGGGCTTCCTCCAGGAGGTCGATCACCGCATGGCTGTCGCTGCCGAGCGACAGCGGTGAGCCCGCCCGCTGGAGGTCCTTCGCGGGGCCGATGCCGTCGGCGAGGTCCCGCTCGGTGGTGGGGCACATGCAGGTGCCGGTCCCGCTGTCGCCGAGGAGGCGGATGTCCTCGTCCGTGAGATGGGTGTTGTGGACGCCCGTCGTGTGCCGGCCGAGCACGCCGTGGTCGGCGAGCAGCCGCGCCGGCGTACAGCCGTGCGCCTCGAGGCAGGCGTCGTTCTCGGCCGTCTGCTCGGAGAGATGGACGTGCAGGGGCGCGCCGCGCTCCGCCGCCCAGGCGGCCACCACGGGGAGTTGGGCCGCCGGGACCGCGCGCACGGAGTGGACCGCCGCGCCGATCCGGGCCAGCTCACCGCCCTTGAGGAGGGACACCCGCTCGGCCCACGCCTCGGCCGTGCCGTCGGAGAAACGGAGCTGATGCGGGTTCGGGGGCTCCCCGCCGGGCTTGTTCGAGATCCCCGAGGACAGGTACGCCGTGTCGAGCAGCGTGATGCGGATGCCCGCGTCCGCCGCGGCGGCGATCATCGCCTCGCCCATCGCGTTGGGGTCGGCGTACGGTTTGCCGCCCGGCGCATGGTGCACGTAGTGGAACTCGCCGACGGCGGTGATCCCCGCCAGCGCCATCTCGGCGTACACGGCGCGGGCCAGTGCGTGGTAGTTCTCCGGGGTGAGCCGGGAGGCGACCTGGTACATGAACTCGCGCCAGGTCCAGAAGGTCCCGGAGCCCACCTGCACCAGGCCGCGCAGCGCCCGGTGGAAGGCGTGCGAGTGGGCGTTGGCGAGGCCGGGGACCGTCAGGCCGCGCAGCACCTCGGCACCCGGTTCCGGGGCGTCCGCCCCGGTGCGGACGGCCGTGATCCGGCCGTCCGCGACGTCGAGGGCGACTCCCGGCTCGACGTGCGTGCCCAGCCAGGCGTGCTCCAGCCAGTACGTCGTCACCTGCACGCGAGGCCCTCCAGTACGTCGGCGAGTGCGAGGACCCCGGCGACGCAGTCTTCCTCGGCCGCGTACTCGGCCGGGGAGTGGGAGACGCCCGTCGGGTTCCGTACGAACAGCATGGCGGTCGGCACCGCCGCGGAGAGGATTCCCGCGTCGTGTCCCGCGCCGGTCCCGAGCAGCGGGACCCGTCCGCCCAGCAGTGCGCCGATCTCGTCGCGCAGCGCGTGCCCGAACTCGACGACCGGGGTGAACGACTCCCGTACGACGGCGAGGTCGACGCCGTCGCGCTGGGCGCGGTCCTTGGCGGCCTGCTCGATCGCGGCGACGACCGTGTCGAGGGTGGCCTGGTCGGCGGCGCGCGAGTCGAGCCAGCCGCGCACGAGGGACGGGATGGCGTTGACGCCGTTCGGCTCGACGGAGACCTTGCCGAACGTGGCCACCGCTCCGGCCAGTTCGGCCTCGCGGCGGGCCGCGAGGACGGTCTCCGCGTACGTCAGCATCGGATCGCGGCGGTCGGCGAGGCGGGTGGTGCCGGCGTGGTTGGCCTCGCCCCGGAAGTCGAAGCGCCAGCGGCCGTGCGGCCAGATGGCGCTGGCGATGCCGACGGGGTCGCCGGAGATGTCCAGGGCCCGGCCCTGCTCGACGTGGAGTTCCACGAACGCGCCGACGCGGGCGAGGCGTTCGGGGTCCGCGCCGATGGTCTCCGGGTCGTGGCCGGCGGCCTCCATGGCGGCGGGCAGGCTCACGCCGTCGGCGTCGCGCAGCGCGTACGCCTGCTCCTTGGTCAGCTGCCCGGCCGCGAGGCGGGAGCCGACGCAGGCCAGACCGAAGCGGGCGCCCTCCTCGTCGCCGAAGTTGGTGATCGCGAACGGCCGGGTGAACACGGCTCCCCTGCGGCGGAGTTCGTCGAGCGCCGCGAAGGAGGACACGACGCCGAGGGGGCCGTCGAAGGCCCCGCCGTCGGGTACGGAGTCGAGGTGGGAGCCGGTGACGACGGCGTCCCCGGCGGTGGGGTCGCCCAGCCAGGCCCACTGGTTGCCGTTGCGGTCGGTCTCGTGGGCGAGTCCGCGGGCCTCGGCCTGCTCCCGGAACCAGGCGCGGCACTCGGCGTCGGCGCCGGTCCAGGCGTACCTGCGGTATCCGCCGCTGTCCGCGTCCCGGCCGATGCGCCGCAGATCGGCCCACATCTCCTGGAACGAGCGGGGCCGCGCAGCCGGCGGGCCGCCCGCGGGAGGGGCGTCCGCGAGGTGGCCGCCCGCCCGCGGGTCGTGCACGGTCACCGGGAATCACCCTCCCGCATCGGGACGCGTACGCCCTTCTCCTCGGAGACGGACTCGGCGATGTCGTAGCCGGCGTCGACGTGCCGGATGACGCCCATCCCGGGGTCGTTCGTCAGCACCCGGCGGATCTTCTCGCCGCCGAGCCTGGTCCCGTCCGCGACGGTGACCTGGCCGGCGTGGATGGAGCGGCCCATGCCGACACCGCCGCCGTGGTGGATCGACACCCAGGAGGCGCCGGAGGCCACGTTGACCATGGCGTTCAGCAGCGGCCAGTCGGCGATGGCGTCCGAGCCGTCGAGCATCGCCTCGGTCTCGCGATACGGGGAGGCCACGGAGCCGCAGTCGAGGTGGTCGCGGCCGATGGCCAGCGGCGCCTGGAGCTCTCCGCTCGCGACCATGTCGTTGAAGCGCTCGCCCGCGCGGTCCCGCTCGCCGTAGCCGAGCCAGCAGATGCGGGCCGGAAGGCCCTGGAAGTGGACGCGCTCCCCGGCCATCTTGATCCAGCGGGCCAGGGACTCGTTCTCCGGGAAGAGCTCGAGGATCGCCTTGTCGGTCCTGGCGATGTCGGCGGGGTCGCCGGACAGCGCGGCCCAGCGGAACGGCCCCTTGCCCTCGCAGAAGAGCGGCCGGATGTAGGCGGGGACGAAGCCGGGGAACGCGAACGCCCGGTCGTAGCCGGCCAGCTGTGCCTCACCGCGGATCGAGTTGCCGTAGTCGAAGACCTCGGCGCCCGCGTCCATGAAGCCGACCATGGCCTCGACGTGCCGGGCCATGGACTCGCGGGCGCGGGTGGTGAACCCGGCCGGGTCCTTCGCCGCGTACGAGGCCATGTCGTCGAAGTCGACGCCGACGGGCAGGTACGCCAGCGGGTCGTGCGCGGAGGTCTGGTCGGTGACGACGTCGACGGGCGCGCCCTCGGCGAGCATCCGCGGCAGCAGCTCGGCGGCGTTGCCCAGCAGGCCGATGGAGAGGGGCCGGCGGGCGTCGCGGGCCTCGGTGGCCAGCCGGAGGGCGTGCTCCGGGCTGTCGGCCTTCACATCGAGGTAGCGGTGCTCGATACGGCGCTCGATCGCGCGCGGGTCGCAGTCGATGCAGACGGCCACGCCGTCGTTCATGGTGACGGCGAGCGGCTGGGCGCCGCCCATGCCGCCGAGTCCGGCGGTCAGCGTGATGGTGCCGGCCAGTGTGCCGCCGAACTTCTTGGCCGCCACGGCCGCGAAGGTCTCGTACGTGCCCTGGAGGATGCCCTGGGTGCCGATGTAGATCCAGGAGCCGGCGGTCATCTGGCCGTACATGGTGAGTCCGAGGGCCTCCAGGCGCCGGAACTCCTCCCAGTTCGCCCAGTCGCCGACGAGGTTGGAGTTGGCGATCAGCACGCGCGGCGCCCACTCGTGGGTCTGCATCACGCCGACCGGGCGGCCGGACTGGACGAGCATCGTCTCGTCCTGCTTCAGCGTCCTCAGCGTGCGGACCATCGCGTCGAAGGAGCGCCAGTCGCGGGCGGCCTTGCCGGTGCCGCCGTAGACGACGAGCTTGTCGGGGTGCTCGGCGACCTCCGGGTCGAGGTTGTTCTGGAGCATGCGCAGCGCGGCTTCCTGCTGCCACCCAAGGGCGCTCAGTTCCGTACCACGCGGTGCCCGTACCGGGCGGGGTCCAGACATGCCGATGCCTCCTCGCGGCGTTGATTCATCTATTCACATCCTGGCCCTCTGAATAAATCCAGTCAACAGGGCGCTGCCGGGAAGCCGGCCCGGCGCGGCCGGACCGTGCGGGCACGCGCCGGACAGGGCCCGAATCCACCGGAGGCGCGGCGGCCGGAACCGGGACTGTGCCCCGCGGCCCGGGCGGTGCACGGCAGCCACCGGGCCGAGGGCGGTACCCCGGTACGGGTGGTTCGTCCCCCGCGGACGGATGATTGACTGGCGAACATGGCTTATCTGGCTTCAGACCGTCGTGACCAGGCCGTACGAGCAGCCCTGGAACAGGGCCTGCTCACGGAGACCGACCCCGTCGTCGCGCTTCTCGACATCGCCGGGGTACGGGCCTCGGCCGCCGCGCTGCGGACCGCCTTCGAGGAGATCACCGACGCCCCCGTCCTGCACGCCTTCGCCGTGAAGGCCGCCCCGCTGGTGCCGGTGCTGCGGCTGCTGGACTCCGAGGGCGTCGGCGCGGAGGTCGCGAGCCCCGGTGAGCTCGCGCTGGCACTCGCCGCCGGAGTGCGGCCGGAGCGGATCGTGCTGGACTCGCCCGCCAAGACCCGGGCCGAGCTGACCGAGGCCCTGGACCTCGGGATCGCCGTCAACGCCGACAACCTCCAGGAGCTCGACCGCATCGACGCCCTGGCCGGCTCCGGGGCCGGGCGCGCGTCCGGGCCCGGCGGCTCGCAGCTCGGACTGCGCGTCAACGCCCAGATCGGCGCCGGCGCGATCGGTGCGCTGTCCACGGCCACCGCGACCTCGAAGTTCGGCGTCGCCCTGCGCGACGAGGGCGCCCGCGAGCGCGTCGTGCGGGCGTACCTCGACCGGCCCTGGCTCACCCGGCTGCACACCCACTCCGGCTCGCAGGGGCTGGGGCTGGAGCTCATGACGCAGGGCGTGCGGGCCGTGTACGAGCTGGCCGAGGAGATCAACGCGGCCGCCGGGCGGCAGCAGATCGACACCGTGGACATCGGCGGCGGGCTGCCGGTCAACTTCGCCTCCGACGAGGAGACTCCGACCTTCGCCGACTACGCCCGGGCACTGCGGGACACGGTCCCCGGACTGTTCGACGGCCGCTACGGGCTGGTCACGGAGTTCGGCCGGTCGCTGCTCGCCAAGCACGGCACGGTCCTCACCCGCGTCGAGTACACCAAGACCACCGGCGGCCGGCCCATCGCCGTCACCCATGCGGGCGTCCAGGTCGCCACCCGCACCGTCTACGACCCGGCCTCCTGGCCGCTGCGGATCGTCGCGTACGACGCGAAGGGCGCGCCGAGGACCGGTGACGACGTGGTCCAGGACGTCGCGGGCCCGGCCTGCTTCGCCGGCGACCTGCTGGCGGAGGCGCGGGCGCTGCCCCTGCTGGAGCCGGGCGACGTGATCGCCGCGCTCGACACCGGGGCGTACTACTTCAGCAGCCACTACGCCTACAACAGCCTGGCCCGGCCGGGCATCCACGGCTTCCACGCGGATCCCGGCGGCGTCCGGTTCTCGACCGTGCGGGCGCCGCAGACGATCGCCGGGATCGTGGCCGAGTCGGGCGGTGACCGGCCGGACGCGCTGCTGTAGCGGGCGACTGTCGTACCCCGGTGGTTCCATGGAGCCATGACCAGCAGAAGTGTCGTCGTAGAGCGGCGCATCGCCGCGCCCGCAGCCCGCGTCTGGGGCGCGCTGACCGATGTCGAGGGCTCCCAGCGGGTGCTGAGCGGCGTGGAGCGCATCGAGAAGCTGACGGAGGGCCCCTTCGGCGTCGGCACCCGCTGGCGCGAGACCCGGCGGATGTTCGGCAAGGAGGCAACCGAGGAGATGCGGGTGACGGCCAGTGAGCCGACCGAGCGCTTCGTCGTCGAGGCCGACAGCCACGGCACGCACTACGTGTCGGAGTTCGCGCTGCGCGCCGACGGCCCGGAGACGACGACGGTCAGGATGACGTTCTCCGGCAGCACACCCGGAGGCGTCACCGGGCTGCTCGCCAAGGTGCTCGGCCCGCTGGGCGAGCGGGCGGTGGCCAAGGCCGTCGCCAAGGACCTCGCCGACGTCGCAGCCGCGGTGGAGGCGCGCGGCAACTGACGGCGGGCGCCGGACACCGCCGCGGCCGAAGGGCGCAGGCCCTCGGCGGACACCTCCCCCCGCGACCCGCCGGGCACCGGCCCGCACCCCGGACGGACCAGCCGCCCGGCGCGCCGCAGGCATCAAGGACCCATGGTCGGGCAGAGACTTTCCCAGCCGTCAACGGGAACGGGAGAGGATCCATGGCCACGTCCACGTCCACGGGACCGCAGGAACACGACTCGTCGCTGAAACGCGTCATCGGCCCGAGACTGATGATCCTCTTCGTCATCGGCGACATCCTCGGCACCGGGATCTACGCCACGACCGGGAAGGTCGCGGGGAAAGTCGGCGGGGCGCTGTGGCTGCCGTTCCTGATCGGCTTCGCCGTCGCACTGCTCACGGCGGCGTCGTACGTGGAGCTCGTCGGCAAGTACCCGAAGGCGGCGGGAGCCGCGCTCTACACCCAGAAGGCGTTCCGGCTCCCCTTCCTGACCTTCATCATCGCCTTCATGGTCATGTGCTCCGGCCTGTCCTCGGCGAGCGCGGCGGCCCGCGCGTTCAGCGGTGACTACTTCCAGGAGTTCACCGACGCGGTCCCGCCGACCGCGATCGCGATCGCCTTCATCCTCGGTCTCGCCGCCATCGCGCTGCGCGGTGTCGCGGAGTCGGTGAAGACGAACATGGTGCTGACGCTGGTCGAGCTGTCGGGGCTCGCGGTGGTCCTCGGCATCGGGGCGTGGGCCGTGCTGAGCGGCGGCGGGGAGCCGTCCCGGCTCGGCGAGTTCCAGTCGAGCGGCACCGGGTACGCGCTGCTGACCAGCGTGCTCGGCGCCACCGCGCTCGGCTTCTTCGCCTTCGTCGGCTTCGAGGACTCCGTCAACATGGCCGAGGAGACCAAGGATCCGGTCCGGACGTTCCCCCGCGCCATCTTCATCGGCGTCGGGGTGACGGGCACGATCTACGTCCTCGTGGCCCTGGTGTCGTCGCTGCTCGTCGACTACCGGGTACTGGCGGAGTCCGACGGCCCGCTGCTGGAGGTCGTGAAGGCCGGCGGGGTCGACTTCCCGCCGAAGCTGTTCGCGGCCATCGCGCTCTTCGCGGTCACCAACTCCGCCCTGATCAACATCATGATGGCCTCGCGCCTCTGCTACGGCCTGGCCAACGAGAAGGTGCTGCCGCGCGGCATGGCCCGGGTGCTCCCCCACCGCCGCACCCCGATCACCGGAATCGTCTTCGTCACCGTCCTCGCCATCGGCCTCGTCTCGACCGGAGAGATCGAGGGGCTCGGCGACACCACCGCCTTCCTGCTCCTGTGCGTCTTCGCGGTGGTCAACGTGGCGGTGCTGGTGCTGCGCAAGGACCGCGTCGGGCACGCCCACTTCCGCACCCCGACGGTCCTTCCGGTACTGGGCGCGATCACCTCGGTCATCCTCGCCAGCCCGCTCTCGGAGCGCGGTTCGGACGTGTACATCCGGGCCGGGGTGCTGATCGCCATCGGCATCGTGCTCTGGGGCGTCAACAAGCTGTGGATGAGGTTCCGGCACGAGGAGACCGCGACCTGGGGATCCGCGGGCTGAGACGGGGCGATCCGAGGTCCCGCGGACCGACTGCACGGCAGGCCGGAGGTCCGCGGGCCGAGGGCGCGGCGACGGTCCGGGCGGCTGCGGAGCGAATCGGGCGGGCGGACCCTAGCGGACCGCGCGCATGTTCCGATGGAAATTGCCAGAACTTCCACCAGCCACCACTGCGGTGCGTAACCTTACGGCTACGGACATACGTCCGAGCCGTTCGCACACGTGCTGGAGGGGGATTTCCGCGTGCCCGGGATCGACGAGTGTCTTCTCCACGCCATGCGGCTGCCCGGAGTGCGCGGCGCCGCCCTCGTCGACTGGACCAGCGGACTCGCCCTCGGCACCGTCGGGGACGCGGCCGGCAACGACCACGAGACGGCGGCGACCGAGACCGCGGAACTGGCGCGCATGGCGGCGGAGCATCCCACCTTCACCCCGGTGGGCACCGCCGACGGCCCGGACGCGAACCCCGGCAAGAACCCTCCGGTGGAGGACCTCGTCGTCACCACCCGTACGTGTTATCACGTTCTGCGCTTCGTCGAGACGAGCTTCGACAGCAGCGTCCTGCTCCATCTGTGGCTCGACCGCGCGGAAGGCAATCTCGCCCTCGCCCGGCTCAGAATGCGCGAGCTGACCGAGCGGCTGGTGCTGGAGTGACCGTCTCACCGATGCTGTTGCGGCTCGCCTCGGAGCGGGCCACCGGCGCCCTCTTACGGGATCGGGGCACGCTGTACCTCGTCGAGGGCCAGGTCGTGCACGCCGAGAGCCCCGCCGCGCCGGGCATCGACGTCCTGCTCGCCGCCACCGGCCGGCTGCGTTCCGACGGCTGGACGGAGGCCCTCCGCGAGGCCGGAGCGACCGGCGCGGTCGGCCGCTATCTCGTCGACAGCGGCCTGGTGTCCGGCGGCGAGCTGGAGATATGCCATCTCGGGGCGCTCTTCGACGCGGCGTTCTTCGCTCTCGCCCCGAGCAGCGGCCCCACTCGCTTCCGCTACGGCGTGGCCCACTGGATAGGCCCGGTACGGCCCGTGGCCGCCGAAGCGGTCGAGCGCGAGACCCTGCGGCGCCGGGCCCTGCTGGACCGTCTCTGGGCGCACCCCGAGACGGACACCGCGCCCGTGGTGCCCTCCCCCCGCCCCGCCCCCGTGCGGGCCGCCCCGCGGCAGCGCGCCGTGCTCGACCTGGCCGACGGCGTGCGCACGCCCGCCGACATCGCCCGGGCACTGGGCCGCCCCGCGTTCCACACCCTCATCGACGTCCGCCGGCTGGCCGCCGCCGGGCTCGTCGAGACCCCGCGCCCGGGCGCCACCGCGTCCGCCCCGCCACCCGATGTCGCGCGCGTGATGGAGATGTCCGCGGACCCGGACATCGCCCTGCTCCGCCGGCTCCGTGACGCCCTGGAGGCAACGCTGTGATGCGCGCGATGAGGCAGCGCGCCGAGAGGAGACAGCTGATGACCGCGAGCACCGGAGTCCTCGACGAACTGCACCGGTTGAGGACCCGGTTACCGCAGCTCACCGGCGCCCTCGCGGCCAGCGTGGACGGCCTCGTGCTGGCCAGGGACACCCCGGAAGCGGAGGCGGAGACGGTCGCCGCGCTGACCGCCGCGGCGCTCGGCGTGGCCGTGCGGCTCACCGAGGCGACCGGGCAGGGCCGCTTCCGCGAACTGCTCGTGCGCGGCGAGAACGGCTACGTGGCGACCTACGCGGCGGGCGCGGCCGCCGTGCTCACCGTGACCGCCGAACCCCGGGTCAACGTCGGCCGGTTGCACCTCGAGGCCCGCAGGGCGGGGGCGCGCATCGGCGAACTCGTGGACGGAGCACTCGAACGCCCCTGACCCGGACCGACGGCCGGGCACCCCCCGGCCGGACACCCCGTACGGAGACCGGCCTCCGGCACTCCGGCAGACGAACACCCCACCCGAACCGAACAGTTCCACAACAAGGAGAGGCACCACCATGGCGAACACCGAGACGGCCCTCAAGGAAGCGATGGCCGTGATCGAGGGCGCGGTCGGCGTCGCACTCGTCGACTACACCAGCGGCATGGCCCTGGGCACCCTCGGCGGCGGCAAGCACCTCGACCTGAACGTCGCGGCCGCGGGCAACACCGACGTGGTGCGGGCGAAGCTGCGCGCGATGGAGATGCTGGGCCTCCAGGACGAGATCGAGGACATCCTCATCACCCTGGGCGGGCAGTACCACCTGATCCGGCTGCTCAAGGCGCGCGGCGGCAACGGGCTGTTCCTGTACCTGGCCCTGGACAACCAGCGCGCCAATCTGGCGATGGCCCGCCACCAGCTGCGCAAGATCGAGGCCGAGCTGGAGGTCTGACACCCGACCGGCGCCCCGCCGACCGTTCAGCGACGCCGAGCCCCGCCCGGGGCGGCGTCCCCGGCGGCGGGGCCGGTCGTCCGGTAGCCCTTCACCCGCGCTCCGGCGGGCCGGCCGCCCTCGACCCAGTCGGTGCGCACCCACAGCAGTTTCTCGGCCGCGATCTCGCGCCGCCCGAGGGCGCGCGCCTTGAGCCAGAGGCCGGTGCCGGCGCCCGCCAGCAGCATTCCGCCGGCCGCCGGCACGGCGAAGGAAAGACCCACGGCCGCGGCGAACGCCGCGAGCAGCCACCAGCGGTGGTCACGGCGCCGGTTGCGGACGGTCACGGCCCGGTCCTGCAGGATGTCACTGCGGGCGGCCCGGGTGGCCGTGCGCTCCAACTCCCGGTAACGGCCCGTGCGGCCGACCGCCACGACGGCCGCCGCGACCAGGAACAGCACGGCGCCGCCGTACAGTCCGATCCTGCGCCCGGTGAGTCCCTCCGGCGCCAGCCCGACGGCCGCGGCGAGCACCCCGAGCCACACCATCGGGGCCGCCCCGGCCCGTACGATCACCGCCACGCGCGCCAGTGCGTGGCTTCCACCGCGACCCACGACGCCGCTCCCTTCGCCCGACATGCCGTCCAGGGCGGGGAGGTTAGCCGGGTTTTCTGAGGAACGGCTGAGAAGGGACGGCCCCGGAGCGGGACGTACGCGGGCCGGGCGGCGGCGCCTCAGTCCGCGAAGAGTCCGCGCTCCGCGGCACGGACGTCGAACTCCTCCAGCCGCGCCTGCGCGTCCGGCAGGTCGTCGCACATCGCCTCGAGCAGCACCCGGCCCAGCAGCATGGGCGCGCACGCCGTGTCGAAGGCAAGGCCGGTGCCGACGGCGGCCGGGATCAGCACGTCACTGTGGGCGGCGACGGGCGCGAACGCCGAGTCCGCGACCGTGACGACGGTCAGCCCGGCCCCTCGCGCGTAGGCGAGCGCCTCCACGACCTCCCGGGGATGGCGGGGCAGGGCGAAGCAGAGCAGCGCGGTCGCGCCCGCCCGCCGTGCGGCGTCGATCCGGTCGGCCAGCATCGAGCCGCCCTCGTCGAGCAGACGGACGTCCGGGTGGACCTTGGCCGCGAAGTACGAGAAGCCACGAGCCTGCGAGGAGGCCGCGCGCAGCCCGAGCACCGGCAGCGGGCGGGAGGCCGCGAGCAGCCGGGCGGCCCGCTCCACGGGGCCCGGGTCGGCGAGCAGTTCGGCGAGATGGCGCAGGTTCTCGATCTCGGCGTGGACGGCCTGCTGGTACTCGGTGAACTCCTGCTTCCCCTCCGCCGGTTCGGCGGGCGCCACCTCGCGCAGATGCCTGCGCAGCGCCGGATAGCCGTCGAAGCCGAGCGCGACGGCGAAGCGGGTGACGGAGGGCTGGCTGACTCCGGCGAGTTCGGCCAGTTCGACGCTGGACAGGAAGGGCACGTCGGCCGCCCTGCGCACCATGCAGTGGGCGATACGGCGCTGGGTGGGGGTGAGCCGGTGGCCTTCGAACAGCTGCTGCAAACGCGCGGCAGGGCTGGTGTCGTTCATGCCGTCCCGTCCCCCAGTTCGTCTCGCCCGGCGCGCCGGAGGCGCCGGCCCGCTCCCGGACGCCCGGGACAGTACCGCGAGGGCGCGGCGCGGGGAGGCGGAACGGACACGAAGATCACCGAGAACTTCGGCACACCGGCTATTCAGTCACCTTTAACTCTGCATGACCATATACAGACCGGGCAAGCGGCGCCGCCGCGGCCCTGCCCGAGGACGGGGGAACCCGAACCGGAAGAGGGGGGCCTGCCCCACCGACACGCCCTCGCCGTCTCCCTACCCTGTGCCCATGGAAGCCCGTGACCACGAGCTCACGAAGGAGCTCGACGCCACCCTCCGCGCCCGCCACGAGCTGGGCACGGAGTACGAGTCGGCACTCGTCGAGTCGTTCCTGGAGAAGGTCGAGCAGCGCATGGACGCGGCCGTCGACCGCCGGGTCCGGCGCCATCTGGCCGAGCGGCAGATGACGGCGGCCCGCGGTGGCACGCGCCCGGAACGCTCCGGGGAGAACTTCGGCGAGCGCCACGGCCTCGCGATCATCACGCTCGTCCTCGCCGTCCCGCTCTCGGCGATCAGCGTGGTGCACGCCGGTATCGAGGGCCTGTTCGTGACCTGGGGCGGCATCGTGGGCGTCAACGCCGTGCACGCCTTCCGCGGCAGGAGCCCGTTCGGCCGCCGGGAGAAGTCCGCGGCGGGAGCGGGATCCGACTGGGAGGACTGAGGCGGCCGCCGTCCCGGCGCTCCCGGCCGGGCCGGGGACGGAGCTTCGCGGAACCGGTACGAGCGCGACACGTCGGCGCAGCACTCGCTTAACACGCGTCGGGCACATTGAGGGGTGTCGGCGTCAAGGACCTCCGGAGCGGCTCCCGGACCTCCACGGACGCCCGGACGCGAGCCCGGCCCTGACCCGGACCGCGTCCCTCGCGGGGACCGCCGTCGTCCCGCCCCCCGGTCACGGGGGTGCGGCGGTCCCCGCGCATCCCCTCGCGCGGGGACCCCGGCCCCGTTCGGGCTACTTCCCGGACAGCGCCAGGAACGACAGCAGGTCCTGGCGGCTCACCACTCCGGTGGGCTTGCCCTCGACCAGCACGATCGCCGCGTCGGCGGAACCGAGCACCGACATCAGGTCGCCGACGGGTTCGCCCGAACCGACCTGCGGGAGCGGGTCGCTCATGTGCTTCTCCAGCGGGTCGTTCAGCGAGGCGCGCTGGGTGAACAGCGCGTCCAGCAGCTCCCGCTCCACCACGGAGCCGATGACCTCGGCGGCCATGACGTCCGGGTGCCCGGCGCCCGGCTTCACGATCGGCATCTGGGAGACGCCGTACTCGCGCAGCACGTCGATGGCCTGGCCGACCGTCTCCTCGGGGTGCATGTGCACGAGCGAGGGCAGCGCGCCCTCCTTGTGCTTCAGCACGTCGCCGACCCGCGGCTGGTCGCCGGCCTGCTCCAGGAAGCCGTAGTCGTTCATCCACTCGTCGTTGAAGATCTTCGACAGGTAGCCGCGCCCGCTGTCCGGCAGCAGCACGACCACGACGTCGTCCGGGCCGAGGCCCTCGGCCACGCGCAGCGCGGCGACGACCGCCATGCCGCAGGAGCCGCCGACCAGCAGGCCCTCCTCCTTGGCGAGGCGGCGGGTCATCTGGAAGGCGTCCTTGTCGGACACGGCGACGATCTCGTCGGTGACGTTCGGGTCATAGGCGGTGGGCCAGAAGTCCTCACCGACGCCCTCGATCAGGTACGGACGGCCCGAGCCGCCCGAGTACACGGAGCCCTCGGGGTCGGCGCCGACGATGCGGACCTTGCCCTCGCTGACCTCCTTGAGATAGCGGCCGGTTCCGGAAATGGTGCCTCCGGTGCCCACACCCGCCACGAAATGGGTGATTTTCCCCTCAGTCTGTTCCCACAGTTCGGGACCGGTCGTCTCGTAGTGCGAACGCGGGTTGTTCGGGTTGGAGTACTGGTCCGGCTTCCAGGCGCCGGGCGTCTCGCGCACCAGCCGGTCCGAGACGTTGTAGTACGAGTCCGGGTGCTCCGGGTCGACCGCGGTGGGGCAGACGACGACCTCGGCGCCGTACGCACGCAGCACATTGATCTTGTCCGTGGACACCTTGTCCGGGCAGACGAAGATGCACTTGTAGCCCTTCTGCTGGGCCACGATCGCAAGCCCGACGCCGGTGTTGCCGCTCGTCGGCTCGACGATCGTGCCGCCCGGCTTGAGCTCTCCGCTCTGCTCGGCGGCCTCGATCATGCGCAGGGCGATGCGGTCCTTCACCGAACCGCCGGGGTTGAAGTACTCGACCTTGGCGAGGACCGTCGCCTGAATGCCCGCGGTCACGCTGTTCAGCTTCAGCAGCGGGGTATTGCCAACCAGACTGATCATCGAGTCGTGGAATTGCACCGTAAGTCTCCGGGATCTCCGTAGTGGTTCCGTCAGCGTATGCGCATTCGGCGCGAGATTGGGCTACGGCCGTTACGGGGCAGTTAGCTCTTGGACGACTGCACGGCTACGAGGAGGTGGCTGGGACTGTGTCGAGGGCGAGGGTGGCGCGGCGCATCGCGGCGGGCGCGGCATACGGCGGCGGCGGGATCGGTCTGCTCGGAGCTGCGGCGGTGACTCTCCTGCTGGCCGAGGTGCAGCTGGCAAAAAGATCGGTGGGGGGCGGCACGGCACCCTTTCCCCCCGGGGCGGACGGCGTCTACGGCACGGCCTTCGGGCTCTCCGATCCGCTGCGGCTGGCCCTGCTGGGCGACTCGACGGCCGCCGGGCAGGGTGTGCGCCGGGCGGGGCAGACACCGGGGGCGCTGCTGGCCTCGGGCCTCGCGGCCGTGGCCGAGCGCCCGGTGGAGCTGATGAACGTGGCCCAGCCCGGTGCGCGCTCCGACGACCTGGAACGCCAGGTGGGCCTGGCCCTGCGGGACCCGTCCCGGGTCCCCGACGTCTGCGTGATCATGATCGGGGCGAACGACGTGACGCACCGGATGCCCCCGACGCAGTCGGTGCGGTACCTGTCCGCGGCGGTGCGCCGGCTGCGGACGGCCGGTGCGGAGGTGGTGGTGGGCACCTGCCCGGATCTCGGCACCATCGAGCCGGTGTACCAGCCGCTGCGCTGGCTCGCCCGCCGGGTCTCCCGGCAGCTCGCGGCCGCCCAGACGATCGGCGCGGTGGAGCAGGGCGGCCGCACGGTCTCGCTGGGCGACCTGCTGGGCCCGGAGTTCGCGGCGAACCCTCGCGAGCTGTTCGGCCCGGACAACTACCACCCCTCGGCGGAGGGGTACGCGACGGCGGCGATGGCGGTGCTGCCGACGCTGTGCGCGGCGCTGGGCCTGTGGCCGGAGACGGACAGGCTGGACGCCGACCGCCGCGAGGGCATGCTGCCGGTCGCCAAGGCGGCGGCGGAGGCGGCGAGCGAGGCCGGAACCGAGGTCACGGGCGCCCGCGCCCCGTGGGCGCTGCTGAAGCACCGCAGGCGCCGCCGTCTGCCGGTCCCCACGGAGCCCGCGCCTTCGGAGCCCCGGGCCGCGGAGGTGCGGGGGCGGGCAGCCGAGTGAGCGCGCGGCCCGCGCCGGGCCCGGGCACCGCGGCCCGGGTCGCGCCGAGCCCCCGCCCACCGAGCAGCCGCGGGCCCGGAGCCCGGCCCTGCCGCCCGCCCGGGTTCCCCGCGGGCGCGAACGGCCGACGGCCGTGCCGGGCCCGCGGTGATCCGCCGGGGCCCACCGTCCGGCGGGCAGCGCAGCACCCCTGCCCGTAAGCGAGCGCTTAGAAAAGAGGCCCGCATCACACGGTCCGTACCGTGACCCGCGCGATACGTAGGGGTAACTTCCAGACAGTCGCCCCCAAGCACCTCACTGGAGCCGTGATGCCCGAAGCCGTGATCGTCTCTGCCGCCCGCTCCCCCATCGGTCGGGCCTTCAAGGGCTCGCTGAAGGACCTGCGGCCGGACGACCTGACCGCGACGATCGTCCAGGCCGCCCTGGCCAAGGTCCCCGAGCTGGACCCGAAGGACATCGACGACCTGATGCTCGGCTGCGGCCTGCCCGGCGGCGAGCAGGGCCACAACCTGGGCCGGATCGTGGCCGTGCAGATGGGGATGGACCACCTCCCCGGCTGCACCATCACCCGCTACTGCTCGTCCTCGCTGCAGACCTCCCGCATGGCGCTCCACGCCATCAAGGCCGGCGAGGGCGACGTCTTCATATCGGCGGGCGTCGAGATGGTCTCCCGCTCCGTGAAGGGCACGTCCGACGGGCTGCCCGACACCCACAACCCGTTCTTCGCCGAGGCCGAGGCCCGCACCGCGGCCGTCGCGGCCAGCGAGGGCGCGGGCTGGCACGACCCGCGCGAGGACGGCCTGGTCCCGGACGCCTACATCGCCATGGGACAGACCGCCGAGAACCTGGCCCGGCTCAAGGGCGTCACCCGCCAGGACATGGACGAGTTCGGCGTGCGCTCGCAGAACCTCGCCGAGGAAGCCATCAAGAACGGGTTCTGGGAGCGCGAGATCACGCCCGTGACGCTGCCGGACGGCACGGTCGTCGGCAAGGACGACGGCCCGCGCGCCGGCGTCACGGTGGAGGGCGTTCAGGGCCTGAAGCCGGTCTTCCGTCCCGACGGCCTGGTCACCGCGGGCAACTGCTGCCCGCTCAACGACGGCGCGGCCGCCCTCGTGATCATGTCCGACACCAAGGCACGGGAGCTGGGCCTGACCCCGCTGGCCCGGATCGTCTCCACCGGCGTCTCCGGCCTCTCCCCCGAGATCATGGGCTACGGACCGGTCGAGGCGAGCAACCAGGCGCTGCGGCGGGCCGGGCTCACCATCGGCGACATCGACCTGGTCGAGATCAACGAGGCGTTCGCGGCGCAGGTCATCCCGTCCTACCGGGACCTCGGCATCCCGCTCGAGAAGCTGAACGTCAACGGCGGCGCGATCGCGGTCGGCCACCCCTTCGGCATGACCGGCGCACGCATCACCGGCACGCTGATCAACTCGCTCCAGTTCCACGACAAGCAGTTCGGTCTGGAGACGATGTGCGTCGGCGGCGGCCAGGGCATGGCGATGGTCATCGAGCGCCTCAGCTGAGACGGCGGCGCACCTGAGCGCCGCTCGGGGGGGCGTCGCGCCTGTACGCGACGCCCCGCCCGTCCGGCGACCGGGCCGCGGACCGCGCCCATCCCGCAGGCGCGGCGCGAGGCCCCGGGGAAGGAATCGCGAAACCCCTCCCCGTCCCTCGGCAACCGCTTGCCCAACCCCGCCGTCGCCCAGCCGTGACCTAATCTCCCCCAGGATGTGACCTATCTCGCGCCGATGCGCGTTTCCCCAGGTCACAAGTGTCACGCAGGTAAACATCCGGCCCAAAGTCCTGTCCCTTTCGTGACGTATTGCACTGACACCAGGTGTGGGCTCGCGACAAGCTGATGTAGTAAGTCGGGGAATCCACAGAACCGGGAGTACGTCAGTGAGCGCCATGTCCCTCGCCCTGCTGCTGACCACCGCCGCCGCCACGGCCGTGGGCGCCGCTGCCCTGCACACCACTCTCGGGCTGCGCAAGCAGGTCACCGCCCTGCGTTCGGAGCTGGCCGCCGTGAGCCGTCACGGCAGCGGCCCCTTCGGCTCCGTCCCGCAGGCACGCACCGCACCCGCCGCCGAGATACGCGCCGCCGTCGCCGAGGCACTGGCCGAGGAGCGCGAGCGGGAGCTGGCCGAGGCGCGCGCCTTCTGGGCGGCGCAGGAGGCCCGCGAGGCGGCCGACGCACCGCACTTCGCCGGTGAGTCGCCGCTGTCGATGCTGGGCGGACTGGCGGATCTCGGCGAGGACGGCCCGCTCTACGTACCCCGGCAGGCCGACTTCGCCGGGCTGGAGGCCATGGACCTGGAGGCCGTGGAGGCCCTCGACGACCTCGTGGAGCCCGCGGAGCTCACCGAGCCGCCGGCCGAGTTCGCCGAGGACTCCCCCGAGCTCGCAGCGGCCCGCCGGCGCCACCCCTCGCACCCCGACTTCGTACCGGTGCAGACACCGGTCGTGACCGACCACGAGCGCACCGTGGCGCGCCTGGAGGAGCTCGCGGAGACCGCGACCGCCCTCACCGACGTACGGCCGGGTCCGCTGGGGACCCTCGACGTGTACGTGTTCGCCGACGGCACGACCCTCTGCATGACCCCGGGGCACCGCGAGACCGCGGAGCGTCTCGGGGAGGCGCTGCGGGCCGGGCAGACGCCGGTCCTGCTCGGCGGCTCGGGCGTCTCCGGTGCCTACGCCCTGACGTTCTCCTGCGGCGGCGAGGAGAACGTCTACATCCTCGCGGACCGCGTCATCGCCTCGCTCTGAACCGCGACCGGCCAGGGCCCCGCGCCCCGGCCCCCAGCGGCCCCGGGCGGCGTCCTCAGAGCCCCGCCCGCCGCGCCGCCTCCTCGACCAGTTGCACGGCCTCGTCCAGTTCCTCCGGCGGGGCCGTTCCCGTGCGTACGGCTTCGGCCAAATCCGTCCCGGCGACGAGCAATTGGTCCGCGACCGTGAAGACACCCGCGTCGGGCATGATCCACGGCTGTCGCCCAGGCGACTCGATGCGCTGGGCGCGCACGGCCAACTCCCTGGCCAGTGCCAGGCCTTCGGCCGCCGCCCCGCGCTGGAGCCGGCTCTGCGGGGCCGCCCGCAGCCGGTCGGCGAACCGCTCCACGGCCGCCGTCAGAGGTGTCGTATCAAGCACGACGCGACCCTATGCGCCGGTGCGGGACTGTTGCCAATACGCGAACACTCAGGCACGGTGACGTGAAGGACCACACGCGCAATGCGTCCGGAGGCGCCGATGTCCCAAGTCTTCTCCGAAGAGACCCATCGCAACCTGCTCTCCCGCATCCCCCACTGCACCGGTCGTGAAGTCGCCGACTGGCTGCGCACCGTCGAAGAAGGACCGTCCCTGTTCCGTTTCGAGGAGAAGGTCAGCTGGCTCCGGAGCGAACACAATCTCGCGTACGGCCATGCGAAGGCGATCATCCATGAGTACGACCTGAGGAGGGCGGCCCGCAAGCTGCTCTAGCGGAAACCGGCTCGAGGACGAGCGAAGGGCCCGCCCGGCGGATGATGCCGGGGCGGGCCCTTCGTCGGTTCACCGGGCGGCCGTGCGGCCGCCCGTGCGTCAGTCGTCGCCCTGCAGGATCGACAGCAGACGCAGCATCTCCAGGTAAATCCACACCAGGGTCATGGTGAGGCCGAAGGCGGCCAGCCAGGACTCCTCGCGGGGAGCGCCGTAGTTGATGCCGTCCTCGACCTGCTTGAAGTCCAGGGCGAGGAAGCAGGCACCGAGGATGATGCCGATGACACCGAACAGGATGCCGAGGCCGCCGCTGCGGAAGCCGAGACCGTCACCGCCGCCGAAGACGGCGAAGAGCAGGTTGACGGCCATCAGCAGCAGGAAGCCCATCGCGGCCGCCATCACGAAGCCGTAGAAACGGCGGGTGACGCGGATCCAGCGCATCTTGTACGCGAACAGCACACCGGCGAAGACCGCCATCGTGCCGAGCACGGCCTGGGCGACCACACCGTCCGCGATGTACGTGGAGACCGCGCTGGAGATCACACCGAGGAAGACACCCTCGAACGCCGCGTAGGCGAGGATCAGCGCGGGCGACGGCTTGCGCTTGAAGGACTGGACGAGCCCGAGCACCAGGGCCACCAGGGCGGCGCCGATGGCGATGCCGTACGACTTGCCGATGTTGGCGGGGTCGACGGGCAGGAGCACCCACGACAGGATCGCCGTGAGCACGACGGTACCGAGCGTCATGGCGGTGCGCGCCACGACGTCGTCCATCGTCATCACATTGGTGCGGGCGGGCGCCTGCGGCGGGGCACCCAGCTGGGCGTCCGCCGGCGCGTAGGGGTTGGTGGCGTACGGGTTGCCCGCGCCCTGGGCGTACGGGTTGCCGCCGACTGCGGGGCCCCCGGCCTGCGGCGCGGTGTTGAAGCCCGCGTAGCCGTTGTCGCGGCTGAACCCCCGTCGCGAGAAGACCGGGTTGCTGCTCCTCATCTCACTCCTCCATGGCCGCCCTGCGCGGCCTTGACACAAGAGTAATGCGGGGGCAAAGACCTCGGCCTAGTGCTGAAGGAGGATCTTTCCTCGATCGTGACTGACCGGTCGCTCCGGGCCCCGCCGTACTCTCTCTCCTGCCACTACAGCCAGTGAATGGACTTTCTCATTCCCGGCTCGGCGAGGTTCACGCCGGACGTGGTGCCGGCAGCGGCCCGCGGAGGGGCCGGGCAGGGGTCGGGGCAGGCGGGGAGGCGGTACGGCGAGACCGGGCCGGCTTCGGTACGGCAACGCCGGCGGCCGCGCGGGCGCGAGTAAGCGTTCAAGAATTCAACGATTCCGCTCGCGCCGCGGACGCGTGAACGTGCCCGGAGCCGGACTTGAACCGGCACGGCCCGAAGGCCAGCGAGGTTTAAGCTCGCCGTGTCTGCATTCCACCATCCGGGCTGGTTGCGCGGTCCTGCTTACGCGGCTCTGCGTTCGCACATGAGCCTATCCGTACGGCTCACCCCAACAGCGGAACACCGACCCGATGTTGTCTTATTTTATTGATGCCTGAGGGTGCGTCAGCCCTTCTGGGCGGCTGTTTGCACCTGCCGAGGCGCGGTCTCCCCGGACCCGGCGCCACCCGTGGGAATGACGGAAAGTCGCCGCCCGGGCACGCCCCGGACAACCCGCAGGCGGCGGCCCGGAAGGGCACGCCCGCCCCGGAGGCTCCCCCGGGGACGCCGTCATACCAAAGGAGGACGGGAGTGCCGCCCCGTCAGACCCGAGAGGGCCACGGGAACGGGCACCGGGACGGACGATCCGGCGGGGTTCCGGGCAGCACGATGGTGCGGTCCCCACGAACGCCGCGACAGGAGAGCCGACTCGTGACCACCACACCCACCGCCGCCCGCGCCACCGCGGTGGCCGCCCGCGCCATGGATCTGTCCAAGGTCTACGGGGAGGGCGAGACCCAGGTGGTCGCCCTCGACCGGGTCACCGTGGACTTCCGGCAGGGGGAGTTCACCGCGATCATGGGCCCGTCCGGCTCCGGCAAGTCGACGCTGATGCACTGCGTCGCCGGACTCGACACCTTCAGCGGCGGTTCGGTGCGGATCGGCGAGACGGAACTCGGTTCGCTCAAGGACAAGCAGCTGACCCAGCTGCGCCGCGACAAGATCGGTTTCATCTTCCAGGCCTTCAACCTGCTGCCCACGCTCACGGCGCTGGAGAACATCACGCTCCCGATGGACATCGCCGGCCGCAAGCCCGACCAGCAGTGGCTGCAGCTCGTCATCGACATGGTGGGACTCTCCGGGCGGCTCGGCCACCGGCCGACCCAGCTCTCCGGAGGCCAGCAGCAGCGCGTCGCCGTCGCCCGCGCGCTCGCCTCCCGCCCCGAGATCATCTTCGGTGACGAGCCGACCGGAAACCTCGACTCCCGCTCCGGCGCCGAGGTGCTGGGCTTCCTGCGCAACTCGGTGCGGGAGCTCGGCCAGACCGTCGTGATGGTGACGCACGACCCGGTGGCCGCCTCGTACGCCGACCGCGTCGTGTTCCTGGCGGACGGCCGGATCGTGGACGAGATGATCGCCCCGACCGCCGACGGCGTGCTGGACCGCATGAAGGAGTTCGACGCCAAGGGCCGGACCAGCTGACCCACGGCTCCACCGCAGACTTCCGGCCCTCACCTCAGGACTGACTCACACCATGTTCCGTACCGCCTTGCGCAATGTGCTCGCGCACAAGGCCAGGCTGCTGATGACCGTGCTCGCCGTGATGCTCGGCGTGGCGTTCGTCTCCGGCACCCTGGTCTTCGCCGACACCCTCTCCAACGCCTTCCGCAACCAGTCGGCCAAGAGCTACGACGACGTCGCCGTGGCCGTCACCTCGTACGCCGACGAGAACGACGCCGAGCAGGAGCCCGGCATCTCCGAGAAGACCCTCGGCAAGGTCGCCGCGCTGGACGGCGTCGCCGCCGCCCGCGGCCGTGTCGACGGCTTCGCCGGGGTCGCCGACCCCGACGGCAAGCTCATCGGCGTCGGCTGGTCGAACAAGGGCTCCAACTTCGCCCCCGGCAAGGACGGCAAGGACCCCGCCTACACCTTCACCGAGGGCGCCGGCCCCGCACAGGACGACCAGATCGCCCTGGACGCCGACAGCGCCGCCAAGGGCAAGTACGCGGTCGGGGACCGGGTCCGCGTCGCCACCAACGGGCCGGTGAAGGAGTACACCCTCAGCGGTGTCTTCACCACCAGGGACGGCGCCGTGAACGCCGGCGGCAGCCTGGTCCTCTTCGACACCGACGTGGCCCAGAAGCTCTACCTGAAGCCCGGCTACTACCGGGACATCACCGTCACCGCCGCCCCCGGCGCCGACGACGCGCGGATCCTCGACGCGGTGGAGCCGCTGCTTCCGGAGAACGCCGAGGCGCAGACCGGACAGGCCCTCGCCGACAAGCAGGCCGCGGACATCGAGGAGGGTCTCGGCGCCCTCAAGCAGGTCCTGCTCGGCTTCGCCGCCATCGCCCTCTTCGTCGGCGTCTTCCTGATCTCCAACACCTTCACGATGCTGGTCGCCCAGCGCACCAGGGAACTCGCTCTGATGCGGGCCGTCGGGGCGTCCCGCCGGCAGATCACCCGCTCGGTGCTCATCGAGGCGGCGATCGTCGGTGCCGTGGCCTCGGCCGTCGGCTTCGTCCTCGGCATCGGGCTGACGATGGGTCTGCGCTCCGGAATGGCCGCCTTCGGCATGAAGGTGCCGGACGGACCGCTCGTGATCTCCGCGACGCCGGTGATCGCCGCGTTCGCCGTCGGTGTCCTCGTCACCATGTTCGCGGCGTGGCTGCCGGGCCGCCGGGCCGCGAAGATCCCGCCGGTCGCGGCCATGGGCAGCGTCCACGCGGCGGCCAGCGCCAAGTCGCTGGTGCTGCGCAACTCCATCGGAACCGTCCTGACCGGCCTCGGCGCAGGCGGCATCGTCTGGGGCGCCTCCGCCGCCGGCGACACCGGGCGGATGCTGATCGCGGCGGGCGCCTTCCTCGCGCTGATCGGCGTGATCGTGCTGATCCCGCAGCTCTCGCGGCCCGTCATCGCGCTCCTGCGGCCGCTGCTGGTCGGCGTCTTCTCGGTCGCGGGCAAGCTCGCCGGGCGCAACGCCGTCCGCAACCCGCGGCGCACCGGTGCCACGGCCTCCGCGCTCGCGATCGGCCTGACGCTGGTCACCGGTCTCTCCGTCCTCGGCGTCACCGTCGGCAGGGCCGTCGACAAGATGACGACGGACAACATCAAGGCCGACTACATGGTCACGATGGCCAACGGCGGGCACCTCGACCAGTCGGCGCTGGCCGCGCTGGAGAAGGCCCCGGGCGTATCGGCGGTCTCCCCGCAGCAGGCCGTGTACTTCGAGGTGAAGGGCGACTTCGCGTCCGCGTCGGCGGTCACGCCCGGAGACATCGGGAAGGTCCTGAACGTCGAGGTCGTGAAGGGCAGCCTGGACACCCTCGCGAAGGGGGGCATCGCGGTCGCGGAGAAGACGGCCACGAAGAAGGGCTGGAAGGTCGGCGACACCCTCCCCGTCACCTTCAACGACAAGAAGAAGGGCAGCCTGGAGGTCGGCGCGGTCTTCAAGGACAGCGAGTTCTTGTCGCCGGTCCTGGTGAGCACCGAGGTCGCCAACCCGCACGAGGTCAAGCCGTACATCCCGGAGATCTTCGTGAAGACGGACGGCGGCCAGAGCGAAGCGAACGAGAAGGCCCTGGTCGACGCGCTGGGCGACAACCCCGCCATCGCGGTGATGGACCGGCAGGACATCCGCGACCAGTTCGGCGGCATGATCAACACTCTGCTGAACATCATGTACGGCCTGCTCGCGATGGCCCTGATCATCGCGGTGCTCGGAGTGGTCAACACCCTGGCGATGTCCGTGTTCGAGCGGCAGCAGGAGATCGGCATGCTGCGCGCGATCGGCCTGGACCGGCGCCGGGTGAAGCGGATGGTCCGGCTGGAGGCCGTCGTCATCTCCGTGTTCGGCGCGGTCGTCGGCATCGGCCTCGGCTCGTTCCTCGGCTGGGCGATCGGCGAGACCTTCCGGGACAAGGTCCCGGGTTACGCCCTGGTCCTGCCGTGGGACCGCATCGGCCTCTTCCTGGTGCTCGCGGGACTGGTGGGCGTGCTGGCCGCGATGTGGCCCGCCCGCAGCGCCGCCCGGCTGAACATGCTGACGGCGATCAAGACCGAGTAGCGGCACCGGCGACGGTACGGACAGGCCCCGGGCCGGGCCCCCAACACGGGGGCCCGGCCCGGGGCACGTACGGGGCCGGGTCACCGCCCGGCCCCGGGGCCTCAGCGGCCGTCGGCGTCGTTCCAGTTGCGCGCCCTCAGCGGCATGCCCGAGCCCCCGCCGTCCCGGCTCTTCACCGCGAGGATCTGGTTGACCCCGATCCTGTTGCGCTCGAAGGCGACGGCCGACGCCGCCATGTAGAGCCGCCAGATCCGCGCTCGGCCCGGCGAGGAGTGGCGTACCGCCCGCCGCCGGTCGGACTCGAGGTTGGCCACCCAGGCGCGCAGCGTACGGGCGTAGTGCTCGCGCAGCGACTCGACGTCGCGGGCCTCGAAGCCGGCCTCCTCCAGGATCGACAGCGTCCTTCCGAGCGGCGCCAGCTCCCCGTCGGGGAAGACGTAGGCGTCGATGAAGTCGTCCACGCGGTAGGCGGCTTCGTCCTGCTCGGGCCGGCGCGCGATCTGGTGGTTGAGGAGCCTGCCCCCGGGCTTCAGCAGCCCGTACAGCACATCGGCGTACTCCCGGTACCGGACGGAGCCGACGTGCTCGGCCATGCCGATGGACGAAATCGCGTCGAACGGACCGTCCTTGACGTCCCGGTAGTCCTGGACCCGGACCTCGATGCGGTCGGTCAGCCCCTCCTCGGCGATCCGTTTGCGGGCGTACGCGGCCTGCTCCCGCGACAGGGTGACTCCGGTGACCTGAGCGCCGTACTCCCTGGCCGCGTGGATCGCCATCGAGCCCCAGCCGCAGCCGACGTCCAGCAGCCGGTCGCCCTCGCGCAGGGCGAGCTTGCGGCAGACCAGGTCGAGCTTGTCGCGCTGGGCGTCCTCGAGCGAACCCCCGTCCCGCCAGTAGGCGCACGAATAGACCATCGAGGGGCCGAGCACCTGCTCGTAGAACGCGTTGCCGACGTCGTAGTGGTGGCTGATCGCCTGCCGGTCGCGGGCCTTCGTGTGCAGTGGGCCGCGGCGTGCGGCGACCTCCTCGGCGGGTGGCGGCACGGGCAGCCAGAAGCGGGGCCCGGCCAGGGCGAGCAGCTCCCGGACGGCCGAGCGGAGCCGCGGGTCGCCCAGCGAGCGCAGCCCCGGGCCGGGCTCGGAACGCTCCCAGATCAGCCCCGCGAGCGCCTCCAGGGCCTCGTACAGATCGCCCTCGACGTCGATCTCGCCGGCCACCCAGCCGCGGGCCAGGCCGAGTTCGCCGGGCTTCCACAGCAGCCTGCGCAGGGCGCGCGGGTGCCCGATGACGAGGACGGGGCCGTCGGCGGGACCCGACTCGCTCTCGTCCCAGGCCCGGATGCGGATCGGGGGCGGTGCCCCCAGCAGTTCCTCGGCGAGAGCGGTGAGCCGCGAAGCGGCATCGGCCATGGCGCACACCTCCGTGATCGCTGTGTGACGGAAATGCCCAACACCACGTAAACACCCTCGGCGTGCGGACGCAGTCCCCCCGGTGGGCAAATGGACGGCAAAACAGACAACTTCCCCGTACGGAGTGTGCCCAAAGTACGCCGAAGGGGCCGTCCGCACCACGGATGGCGGACGGCCCCTTCGGGGGTACTACAGCGGGGAGATCAGGAGGCCTTGGCCTTCTCCGGGGCGGGCTGGGACACCGCCGGGGCCGGCTTGGCGGCCTCGTAGAACTCCTCGCGCGGCGACTCGATCGCGCCGAGCGAGACGACCTCGCGCTTGAGGAACATCGCGAGGGTCCAGTCGGCGAAGACGCGGATCTTGCGGTTCCAGGTCGGCATCGCCATGCCGTGGTAGCCACGGTGCATGTACCAGGCCAGCCGGCCCTTGAGCTTGATCTTGACCTTGCCCATGACGATCATCGCGACGCCCTTGTGCAGGCCGAGACCGGCGACCGCACCCTTGTTGGCGTGGCTGTACTCCTTCTGCGGGAAGCCCCGCATACCGGAGATCACGTTGTCGCCGAGGACCTTCGCCTGACGCAGCGCGTGCTGGGCGTTCGGCGGGCACCAGGCGTTCTCGACACCGGCCTTGCGGGCCGCGACGTCCGGGACCTGGGCGTTGTCGCCCGCGGCCCAGATGTAGTCGGTGCCCTGCACCTGGAGCGTCGGCTGGGTGTCCACGTGGCCGCGCGGGCCGAGCGGCAGGCCGTAGCGGGCCAGGGCCGGGTTCGGCTTCACGCCTGCGGTCCAGACGATGGTGTTGGAGTCGACCTCGAGGCCGTTCTTCAGCACCACGTGGCCGTCCACGCAGGAGTCCATGGACGTGTTCAGGTAGATCTCGATGCCGCGGGCCTCGAGGTGCTCCTTGCCGTACTTGCCCAGCTTGGGGCCGACCTCGGGAAGGATCTTGTCCGCGGCGTCGACGAGCACGAAGCGCATGTCCTCGCGCTTGATGCTCTTGTAGTACTTGACCGCGTCGCGGGCCAGGTCCTCGACCTCGCCTATGGTCTCGGCGCCGGCGAAGCCGCCGCCGACGAAGACGAAGGTCAGGGCCTTGCGGCGGACCTCCTCGTCGGTGGTGGAGTCGGCCTTGTCCAGCTGCTCGAGGACGTGGTTGCGCAGGCCGATGGCCTCCTCGATGCCCTTCATGCCGATGCCCTGCTCGGCGAGGCCGGGGATCGGGAAGGTACGGGAGACCGCGCCGAGCGCGATGACCAGGTAGTCGAAGGGAAGCTCGTAGGCCTCGCCGACGAGCGGCGCGACCGTGGCGACCTTGCGGTCCTGATCGATGGTGGTGACCCGGCCGGTGAGTACCTCGGCCTTGGGCAGCACGCGTCGCAGCGGGACGACGACGTGCCGAGGCGAGATGCTGCCGGCGGCGGCTTCGGGGAGGAAGGGCTGGTACGTCATGTACGACCGCGGGTCGACGACCGTGACGGTCGCCTCCCCGTACCGCATCTTCTTCAGAATGCGACGAGCTGCGTACAGGCCTACGTACCCACCGCCTACTACGAGGATCCTGGGACGCTCCGTGGTGCTCATGCCATCGAGTATCCACCCCCCTCGGAGGGGGTGCTCGTGAGCCCCTTCACAAGCACCGGTGGACCCTCTGCTACACTCCGCCGCCCACGTGACCGAGGTCATGGCACGTGCCGGGAACCCCGGTGTAACGGGAGACGTTGCCAAGGGCCGCTGAGCTGGCCCCACGCTCCCTCCGCAAGGTGAACCGGTGCCCCTTTTCATGTGTACGCAACACGACGGCCACCTGCCGGAGCGCGGGCGGGCGGGCCGAGTTGGGCACAAAAACAGGCCCGGCGGGCCCTCTGGGGGCACTTTCGACGGCCGACCGGGCCCATTTCCTTGTGAAGAACTTCACGAACTTTCTCGCGGAGGGCGTCACGAAGGCCGGAAGAGACCCCCGCAACCCCGTGCGGAGCCCGCTCCGGAGCCCTCGCCCCCTCCTCCCGGAACGAGCCGGAAGAAGCGGCCGACGTGATGCCGGCGCGCGACGCGGTCCTGGGCGAGAACGGTCCCACCGTGACGATGGCCGAACCGCCGGCGGACCTGTTCGCGGATCGGGACGGCGAGGCGGCGTGAAGTACGCCTGCCGGTTCACCACGGCGCCCGCCCCGTCACCTCCGACGTCCCGTCCGCCGCTCAGCGCGGGTCGGTCAACGACCACGCGATGCCGTCGAGGATGTCGTGCTCCGAGACGACGACCTCCGGCACTCCGGCGCGATCCATGATCGCCAGCAGCACCAGCGCACCCGCGATGATCACGTCCACCCGCCCCGGGTGCATCACCGGGATCGCGGCGCGCTCGTCGTGGGTGGATCGGGCCAGCCGCTCGGTGATCTCCGCGACCCGTTCCCGGGAGACCCGCGAGTGGTGGATCGCCTCGGAGTCGTACGCGTCGAGGCCCAGCGCGATCCCGGCGACGGTCGTCACCGATCCGGCCAGGCCGACCAGGGTGCTCGCCTCGCGGACGGGCACGGCCTCCTCGGCCAGGTCCAGCGCAGCCTCGATGTCCGCCCGGACCGCGGCGATCTCCTCGGGCGCCGGCGGGTCGCTGCGCACATGACGCTCGGTCAGCCGGACGCAGCCGATGTCGACCGAGCGGGCCGCCTCGACGTGCCCGCGGCCGATCACGAACTCGGTCGAGCCGCCGCCGATGTCCACGACCAGCCGCTCCTCGTGGCCCGGCAGTTCCGCGGTGGCGCCGGTGAAGGAGAACTCGGCCTCCCGGTCGCCGCTGATCACCTCGGGCTCGACCCCGAGGATGCCGACCACGCCGTTCACGAACTCGTCGCGGTTCTCCGCGTCACGGGAGGCGGAGGTCGCCACGAAGCGGATCCGCTCCGCCCCGTGCTCCTTGATGATCCCCGCGTACTCCCGGCAGGCCGCGAAGGTGCGTTCCAGGGCCTCGGGGGCCAGCCGACCGGTGCGGTCGACTCCCTGGCCCAGCCGGACGATGGTCATCCGCCGGTCCAGCTCGTGCAGTTCACCGGTCGAGGCGTCCACGTCGGCGATGAGCAGACGGATCGAGTTCGTACCGCAGTCGATCGCGGCGACGCGGGTCACGCGCCGTCCTCCGTGCCCGCGCTCGCGCAGTCACCCGCTCCCGCGGCCACGCACGGGCCCTTGGCCCACCACTCCGGAAGCATCGCGATGGCCTCGTCGCCCAGAGGGTTCACCCCGGGGCCGGCCGCGAGGGAGTGGGCCACCAGGACGTGCAGGCACTTCACCCGGTCCGGCATGCCGCCGGCGCTCGGGAAGTTCTTCAGCTCCTCGATCCGGTCCCGGCGCCGGATGTAGTCCTCGTGCGCCGCCCGGTACGCCGCCGCCAGGTCGGGATCGTCCTGCAGGCGCTCGGTCATCTCCTTCATGACGCCGTTCGCCTCGAGCGTGCCGATGGCCGAGGCCGCACGCGGGCAGGTCAGGTAGTACAGCGTCGGGAAGGGGGTGCCGTCCTCCAGCCGCGGTGCCGTCTCGACGACGTCGGGCCGGCCGCAGGGGCAGCGGTGGGCGATGGCCCGCAGACCGCGCGGCGGGCGGCCGAGCTGCTCCTTGAACGCGGCGATGTCCTCCGCGGTCGGCGGGGTGGGCGCGGTGCTCGGCGGTGGCGTGTCCATGGGATGTGTATGTCTCTTCGTCGGTTCTGTGTCTTGACTAGCGTCGCGCGTCGGCGCGGTCGACGCCGTCCCAGACGTTCGAGTACCAGGGACGGCCGACGCCGGCCTCGTCGGCACGGGGCTTACGGGCCGCGCGCGGGTCGACCACGATGTACCCGGTCTCACCGGGCCGGACCATGTGCAGGTGCTCACGGGCCAGCCGCATGACGTACGCGTCGTCCTGGAGGCGGGCCTTCTCGTCGCGCAGCCGCTCCACCCGCTCCCGGGCCGCGGCGGCGAGCCGCTGCTGCTCGGCGATCTCGTTCTGCTGCGACACGTACGCCCGCATCGGATACGCGAGCGCGACGATCATCGAGCATACGACGAGGGCGAGGAAGGCGGCCCGGCCGGTGAGCCGGGAGCGCCGGGCCTGGCGGCGGGTCTGCGAACGGTAGACGCGGGCGGCGGTCTGCTCGCCGAGCAGCCGCAGCCTGGTCGCGGTGGAGAACCGGTCCCGGGCCATTCAGTGCGCCTCCCCTTCACGTGCGTACGTCCCCGCACACGGTACGGGACCGTGTGCGGGGACGTACGCAACCTCCGGCTCCCGCCCGGCTCGTCGGCCCGGCGGGCGCCCGGCCGGGGCAGCGGCCCCGGGACCGGGCTCAGCCCTTGAAGCGCGGGAACGCGCTGCGGCCGGCGTACACCGCGGCGTCGTCGAGGATCTCCTCGATGCGCAGGAGCTGGTTGTACTTGGCGACGCGCTCGGAGCGGGCCGGGGCGCCGGTCTTGATCTGGCCGCAGTTGGTGGCGACGGCCAGGTCGGCGATGGTGACGTCCTCGGTCTCGCCGGAGCGGTGGGACATCATGCACTTGAAGCCGTTGCGCTGGGCCAGCTCGACCGCGTCGAGGGTCTCGGTCAGCGAGCCGATCTGGTTGACCTTGACCAGGAGGGCGTTGGCGGCGCTCTCGTCGATGCCGCGGGCGAGGCGCTCGGGGTTGGTCACGAACAGGTCGTCGCCGACCAGCTGGACCTTGGCACCGAGCTTCTCGGTGATCGTCTTCCAGCCGTCCCAGTCGTCCTCGAACAGCGGGTCCTCGATCGAGACCAGCGGGTAGTCGGAGACGAGCTCCTCGTAGTACTCGGTCATCTCGGCGGCCGAGCGGGCCTTGCCCTCGAACTCGTAGGCGCCGTCCTTGTAGAACTCGGACGCGGCGACGTCGAGCGCGAGCGCGATGTCCTTGCCGGGCGTGTAGCCGGCCTTCTTGATCGCCTCGAGGATGAGGTCGAGGGCCTCGCGGTTGGAGCCCAGGTTCGGGGCGAAACCGCCCTCGTCGCCGAGGCCGGTGGAGAGCCCCTTCTCCTTCAGGACCTTCTTGAGGGTGTGGTACACCTCGGTGCCCCAGCGCAGGGCCTCGGAGAAGGACTCCGCGCCGATGGGCGCGATCATGAACTCCTGGATGTCCACGTTGGAGTCGGCGTGCGAGCCGCCGTTCAGGATGTTCATCATCGGAACGGGCAGCAGGTGCGCGTTCGGGCCGCCGAGGTAGCGGAACAGGGGCAGGTCGGACGCCTCGGAGGCGGCGTGCGCGACGGCGAGCGAGACGCCGAGGATCGCGTTGGCACCGAGGGAGGACTTGTCCGGGGTGGCGTCGAGGTCGAACATCGCCTGGTCAATCAGGCGCTGCTCGGTGGCGTCGTAGCCGACGAGCTCGGGGCCGATCTGCTCGATGACGGCGAGGACGGCCTTCTCGACACCCTTGCCCAGGTAGCGGTTCGGGTCGCCGTCGCGGAGCTCGAGGGCCTCGAAGGCGCCGGTGGACGCACCGGACGGAACGGCAGCACGGCCGGTGCTGCCGTCGTCGAGGCCGACCTCGACCTCGACCGTGGGGTTGCCTCGGGAGTCCAGGATTTCCCGGGCTACGACGACGTCGATGGACGGCACGAGCATCTCCTTCTGGGATGTGACGCGTGAGGTGACACAAGCGGGGCCGTGTCGGTGCAGGGTCGCTTTGGCCTTGCGGCAAGAGCCTAACCGCAGGGGTGGCATCGTCCGGCAGATGCCCGCCCCGTGGGACGAAAAAGCGGACCGAACAGACAAAGACCCCGGCCCGGGGGCGCCTCCCGTGCCCGCGGGACTGCGGGGAGTACGGGAGACGCCGCACCGGGCCGGGGCCGGGGACGGGGGTGCGCCGCCAGGTGGTCCGCCGGGCCCACCGGACGACGGTCCCCCCGGGAACCGCCGGGGTTCCCGGGGCCGGGCATCAGCTCAGGTGGAGCTTCTGGCCGGGGTGGATGACGTTCGCGTCGTCGACGATGTCCTTGTTGAGCTCGAACAGCTTCTTCCAGCCGCCCTTGACCTTCTCGACCTCGGCGATCCTGCTGAGGGTGTCGCCGGCCTTGACCGTGTACTCGCCGTCGCCCTTCTTGACCGGGGCGGCCGCGCGCTCGGAGCGGCTGGTCGGGGCCTCGGCGCGCTTCGGGGCGGCGGGCTTGGCCTTGGGCTCGGCCTTGGGGGCGGCCGGGGCGGCGCCGTCGTACGCGGCGTTCGACAGGCCGGTGCCGCAGTTCGGCCAGGCACCCTTGCCCTGGCCGGCCAGGACCTTCTCGGCGATCTGGATCTGCTGCGACTTGCTCGCCCGGTCGGCGGTGGAGGCGAACGCGGTGCCCCCGTAGGCGGCCCAGGTGGAGGCCGAGAACTGCAGCCCGCCGTAGTAGCCGTTGCCGGTGTTGATCGACCAGTTGCCGCCGGACTCGCACTGGGCGACGGCGTCCCATTCGGAGGCGGTGGCGGCGGACGCGGTGCCCGAGGCCATCAGCGGGGCGGCGATGGCGGCGCCGGCCACGCCGGCGAGCGTGGCGACACGGGTGGACCGCTGGAAGACCGTCGGGCGACGGTGCTTGCCCTTGCCGGAAAGCAGCATCGAAGTTCTCCTCACCGACGCCTGCGAGGTGAGCTGTCGGGTTCGGGCCGATGTGGTGCCCGGCCGTGCGACGAGCGCACGGCTCCACCCCTAGCCGGGCAGCCCTCATCGGGCCTGTCCGGCGCTTACCTTGGGTCCCCCGCTCCTGCCTTCGGCGCTTGCGCGACGACTGTTCCCGGCGGCCGCCGGCAGGATTCGGCGTGCGGTCGACGGGGCCCGCGTTGCGAGCGGTTCAGACCGTAGACACACGTCTCCCCGATGTTCAAAGACGAACATCGGGGAGAAATCACCCAAAACTGATGGGGCGACATGTCCGTTTTCGCAGGTGAGAGCCGTGATGGCCGGAGTTGACCGCCGAGCGGCGCCAGTTGACCGGAAGAGACTCTTGTCTCACTCGCACGGAAACGGACATAAGCGCTCGAACTACTCCTTCAACTGGCCCTTGCCCGTAGTCAGATCGAGGCTCTGGCCAGGCAGGATGAGGTCCGCGTCGGAGCCGACGACATCCTGGTTCGCCTCGTAGAGGGCGGGCCAGCCGCCGGGCACCTCGTTCGCGTCGGCGATCGACGAGAGGTTGTCGCCGTTACGGACGACGTACTCATCTCCCGTGGCGGCGTCGTCTCGTGCCGATCCGTCACCTCGTGAGGCATGACGGCCGGATTCGCGCTCATCGCCCGAATTGCCCGACTCATTCCCCTCCGTGGCGGGCGTGCCCCGGTGCTTGCCGGTGCCCGCCTCCGGGGCGTCGCCGCCGGACGCCTCCGCGCTCTCACCGGAACCCTCGGCGGAGCCGGCGGGTTCCGAGGGGGCGGCCGGCTCGGCCGACGGACCGGACGGTTCGGACGGGGACTCGCCCGCGCCCGGCTCGGACCCGGCGGGCGCGGAGGTCCCGGCGTCCGGCGCGGGCGTGGCGTCCGCGCCGTCCCCGAACGAGGGGCTCTTCACGAGGTCGCCCAGCGGGTCGGCCGACGGAGTGCCGGCGGGCTCGGAGTCGCCGGCCGTCAGGCCCGTGATCGCGCCGCAGCTCTGCCAGGCGGAAGCACCCTGTGCTGCGAGCACCATCTCGGCGACGGAAATCTGCTGGGAGCGGCTGGCGAGGTCGGCGCGCGGCGCGTAGGCGGTGCCGCCGTACGCCTCCCAGGTCTCCTGTGACATCTGGAGACCGCCGTAGAAACCGTTGCCGAGGTTGGCACTCCAGTCGCCGCCGCTCTCGCAGTCGGCGACGCGGTTCCAGGTGGTGGTGTCGGCGGCCGAGGCGGAACCCGCGCCGAGCAGCGGGATGGCGATGGCCGATCCGGTCACCCCTGCCGCGACGATGAGAGCGGGGGCCTGACGAGGTCGGCGGTGTCGGCCGTTCCCGGACAGCATGCGGTGTGCCTTCCGTGTGACTACAGAAAACTCCCGAGGCCGTCGTGGCGGTTGAAACCTCGATGACCCGGAGTCGGGGTGAACGTAGCCGCACTCCAACCTCAGTCACAAGTCGGTGCAGCGGAGATCACGTAAAAGTCACAGTCTTGACTGTCCGTCAGATTCAGCGGGGGGTGAATTCAACGGGCAGAGTGCGCAATCCGCGCATGATGAGACCCCCACGCCACCGCAATTCCGACGGATCGACCGCAAGCCGCAAGTCGGGCAGCCGGGTGAGGAGGGTCGCGAGGGCCGTCTGCCCCTCCAGCCGCGCGAGCGGCGCCCCCAGGCAGTAGTGGATGCCGTGCCCGTAGCCGAGGTGCTGGTTGTCCCGCCGGGCGAGATCGAGGGTGTCGGGCTCGGCGAACCGCGCAGGGTCGCGGTCCGCGGCGGCGAGCACGACGAGGACCGGGTCGCCGGCGGCGATGTCCCGGCCGCCGAGCGTCAGCGGCTCGGTCGCGAACCGCCAGGTGGCCAGTTCCACCGGCCCGTCGTAGCGGAGCAGTTCCTCGACACCGGTGGCGAGCAGGCCGGTCTCGTCCGCGGCCAGCGAGTCCTGGAGCCGCCCCCGCTGCTCCGGATTGCGCAGCAGCGCGTACGTCCCGTTCCCGATGAGGTTCACCGTGGTCTCGAACCCGGCGAAGAGAAGGATGAAGGCCATCGCCGCGGCCTCGTTCTCGGTGAGGTGCTCCCCGTGGTCGGACGCCTTGATGAGTCCCGAGATGAGGTCGTCGCCGGGGGCTTCGCGCTTGCGGTGGATCAGGTCGGCGAGATAGCCGCGCATCTTCTTCACGGACCGGGCGACACCGCCGCGCGGGCCCCCGCCGTGACGGATCATCATCCCCGCCCAGTCCCGGAAGTCGTCCTGGTCCTCGCGCGGGACGCCGAGCATGTCGCAGATCGCGTGGATGGGGAGGGGGAAGGCGAACTCGTGGATGAGGTCCGCACTCCCCCGCCGGGCGAAGCCGTCGATGAGCCGGTCCGTCAACTCCTGGACCCTCGGTGCGAATTCGGCCACCCGGCGAGGGGTGAACGCCTTCGACACGAGCCTCCGCAGCCGGGTGTGGTCGGGCGGGTCGATGTTCAGCAGATGTGTCATCAGCTCCGCCTTGCGCTCCCCCGGGATCCCCGTCTTCCCCTTCGCGTGCGCGGGCTCGTCGTGATGCGCCGGGTTCTTGCTCAGCCGCTGGTCCGCGAGGGCCTGCCGGGCGTCCGCGTACCGGGTCACCAGCCACGCCTCCACCCCGCTGGGCAGCCGCGTCCGGTGCACGGGCGCGTGCTCGCGCAGCCAGGCGTAGGCCGGGTACGGGTCGGTGGCGAACTCCCAGGTGAAGAGTTCGGGGGCGTCGGGGACGCGGGACGGCTGGTCGTGCATGGGTCGACGTTAACCCGCGCGGGGCCGGTCACCCGTTCGACGGACCTCTCCGCATACCCCCTGGGTAGGCTGACCGCATACGCCGGACTCCGTCGCATGGGAGCGCTGATGAGTGCCGCAGCCGAAGACCGGAGGGAAGACCAGGACGGCCGGGAGGAGCAGTACGTGTTCCCGGTACCGCCTCCCGGCGGGTGGACGGCGGACGACCTCGACCGGATCAAGGGTCTCCCGCCGCACACCGAGCTGATCGACGGGGGACTGTTCTTCGTGACTCCGCAGACCGATTTCCACATGGCCGCACTGCGGCTGCTGGAGAACGCGCTGGTGCAGCAGGCACCGGACGATCTCTATGTCGTCCGGGAGATGACCACCAAACTGGGCGTACGCGACCGGCCGGAGCCCGATCTCATGGTGGTTCCGTGGAGCGCCCGCACGGGACCGGAGCAGACCTGGTACGCCCCAGACGACATCCTGCTCGCGGTCGAGATCGTCTCCGACGAGTCCGTACAGCGCGACCGCGAGCTCAAACCGCGCAAGTACGCGGCGGCCGGCATCCGGCACTTCTGGCGGGTCGAGAAGAGCGACGACCTGCCGGTCGTCTACGTCTACGAGCTCGACCCCGCCACGAACGCCTACGCCGTCACCGGCATCCACCACAACCGGCTCAAGGTGGACGTCCCGTACCCCGTCGAGGTCGACCTCACCGCCGTGGACCGGCGGCGCGGACAGCAGGGCTGACGCGAAGCCGTTCACGGCCGGGGTCTTCGAGGTCAGTCCCGGGCCGTGGCCTCCGCCGCGCGGATCGCGTCGCGGTAGGCGCGGGCGGCGGCGCGGAGGGCGGCTTCCGGGTCGTGCCCCTCGGCCTCGGCGCGCACGGCCATGGCGAGCAGTTCGTACCCGACGGCGCGGTCGCCGTCCTCCTCCGTCGGCAGCTCCACGTCCAGTCCGGCCGTACGCACCCGGCTCGCGAGTTTCGCGGCGAGCGCGAGGCCCGGCTGGCCGAGCGGTACTCCGTCGGTCACCGAATCCCGCTGCTTCTCGATCGCCTTGGTGCGCAGCCAGTGCTCCTTGACGTCCTCGGGGGTCTCGGCGCGGGCGTCCCCGAAGACGTGCGGGTGGCGGTGGACGAGCTTGTCGACGATGGTCCCGGCGACGTCGTCGATCGAGAACGGCTCGTCGCCCTCCTCCCCGCTCGCCTCCTGTGCGATGCGCGCGTGGAAGACGACCTGGAGGAGCACGTCGCCGAGTTCCTCGCGCAGTTCGTCGCGGTCGCCGTCCTCGATGGCCTCGACGAGTTCGTACGCCTCCTCGATGCCGTACTTGGCGAGGCCCTTGTGGGTCTGCTGCGAGGACCACGGGCACTCGCGGCGGATCCGGTCCATGACCTGGACGAGGTCGAGGAGCCGGGCGCCCGGGAGGTCGTACGAGCCGGGCAGCAGCTCCAGGTCGGGCATCTGCACCCGGCCCGAGCCGGCCATGCGGGCCAGGCCGTCGGTGAGGGCCTGGTCACCCTCTCCGGCCGCGAGGACCACGGCGGTCCGGCCTCCCGCGCAGCCGTCCACGAGCTCCTGCGCGGTGGGAGCGGCGATCTCCACGCCCACACCCGCCTCCCTCAGATACGGCAGCTGCGGGTGCTCCGCGTCCGCGCACAGCACGCGGTCGGCGGCGTGCAGTGTCCGCCACGCAGGCCAGGACAGCAGTCCGGGCGCGACACGATGGCTGGCGGTGAGCAGGACGATACGGCCGGGCTCGACGGGCGCTTCAGCGTTCACCCCTCGACCCTACGTCGGGGCGGTCGGGCGCCGGGGCCGGGTATCGGGTACCGGGCCTCGCGCATCGGCCGGGACTCGGTCACCGGGCCTCACGGTTCCGCGGGGCCCGGTCCGCGGCGGGTGCCGGTCTCCCGGCTCCGCCGTCTAGGCACCGGCCTGGATCGCCTCCGGCTGCTTGGTGACCTGGGTGATCCACGGCGCCTTGTAGTCGCCGAGCTGGATCTTCGTGTCGTCCCAGGCTCCATACCTCGGGTTCACGTCGATGTCGAGCTCCTTGGACGCGGCCGTCAGCGCGGCACCGACCTTCTGCTGGCCCTCCGGAGTACCAAGATCGGCGCCCAGCGCCCGGGCCAGCCCGGTCAGCAGGACCTGCTCGCGCACCGCCTCGTCGATCTGGTCCGGGGCGACCCCGCGCTGCTGGAGGAACATCGCGGCGAGCTGCTCCTCACCGCCGGACTGCTGGGCCGCGGCGACCCGGGCGTCCTGCACCTCCTTGCGGGAGACGGTCACGCCCTCCTTCTCGGCGGCGTGCTCCAGGATCCGACCGAAGATCATCCCGTGCAGCTTGGCCCGGTTCAGCTGCCCGGTGTTCTTGATCAGCTGAGCGGCCTCCGGCGACGCCTCCTGGGCCGACCGCACGTCCTCGACCTCCGCCTGGAGCGCGGACACCTCGATCCGGTCGCCGCCCACGACGGCCGCGGCGCCGGGGTGCGCCTCGTTCCCGCAGGCGGCGAGCAGGGGCGCCGCCACGACGAACGCGGCGGAGAGGGCGAGCGCGGTGCGACGGCGGCGGTGCAAAGGGGCCTCCTGGCGTGCGGTGGTGATCGTGACGCGGAGCGTTTGTGACGCGGTGCACAAAGACCTTGCGGAGATCGATGGTAGGCAGTCGGCGTGGCGCAGGCCACTACTTCGCCGCCACTGATTCGGCCAACGATTCGGGAGGCGGTTGGGGTGCGGCGCGGCGCACCGGTTCCGTACGGGCAGGTCTGAGCGGCGAATGCCGGGGCATCCGTAGGGCGAGGGAGGGCCGGGCTATGGGTGCGCTCAGGGCTGTGTCGTGGTGGGTGAAGGTGTCGGTCGGCGTCCTGCTGGTGGCCGCGCTGCTGCTGGTGGGCACGCAACTGCGGGGGCTGCCGGGCCTCGGCGGCCTGTTCGGCGAGGAGACGCGCGACCGGACGGGGCCCGCGGTGCTGGAGTCCGTACGGGACATGAGCCGCTACCAGGCGGCCACGGGCAACTTCCAGGTCGTGGTGGACCTGGAGAAGGACGCCAGGTACCTGCCGGACGCCGTACGGGGAACCAGGGTGCTGTACGTCGGGGCGGGCACCGTGGACGCGTACGTCGACATGGGGGCGCTCGGGAAGCAGGACGTCACCGTGAACGAGGAGCGCACGGCCGCGACGATCCGGCTCCCGCACGCCGTGCTCGACCGGCCCGCGCTGGATCCCGACCGCTCCTACGCCGTCTCGAAGCAGCGCGGACTGCTCGACCGGCTCGGCGACCTCTTCTCCGACAACCCGAACAGCGAACAGGCGGTCCAGCAGCTCGCGGTGCGGCACATCGCCACCGCCGCGAAGGAGAGCCGTCTGACGGCGCGGGCGGAGCGGAACACGACGAGGATGCTCGAGGGGCTTCTGCGCTCGCTCGGATTCAGCAAGGTCACGGTGGTCTACGGGGCGTGAGGGCCGCCCCCGTGCAGCGGCCGCCGGCCCGTTGCCACACGGCGCGCGGCCGCCGGCCGCTACCCGCTGTACGGGCGCGTCAACGGAAGGACACCGAGACTTCACCCGAATGGCCCCCGTTGGTGGCCCCTTGAGCGGAAATCGCGGCGTAACCTCCCGGCCATGCCCTCCCTCCTGAGCAACCGGCTGGCGAAGCGGATGCTGCGTCCGGCGTTCTCACTGGTGGAACAGCGCCTGGAGCGTGCCACCACCGCGCTCCAGGCCGACCTGGACGCCCTCCACCACGAAGTGGCCGACCTGCGGCGGCAGAGCTACGGTCTCGGGCTGCTGCTCGACCACGCCGGCCGGGACGGCCACCGGATGCCGACCGCGACCCAACTGGACAGGCTGGTCCGGGAGGTGACCACGGTGACGGGCGCGTCGGGCGAGCACGCGCGCCGCGACCTGACGGTGGCGTACCGCACCGTGGTGGCCCTGGAGGCGCTGGGCGTCGGCCGGCTCGCGGGCTCGACCTCGGACGTCTGCGGGAAGCTGGCGACCGTACCGCTGCTGGCCCCGCCGAACGAGGAGGTGCTGGAGATCGGCACCCAGCACGGACTGTTCGCGGCCGCCCTGATGCGCATGCTGCACCGCGCGGGTGTCGAGCCGCGGCTGACGGTCGTCGACCCGCTGGCCGGTGCCCTCGTGCCGACGGGCACCGCGCCCGCACCGGTCCGGGAGGACGTCGTCCGGGCCAACCTGACGCTCTGCGGCAGCCGTTCGGGCACGGAGGCCCGGCTCCTGCGCGGCGCCTCCGCCGACCCGGGCGTGCGCTCCGAGGTGTCCGACCGGCGCTACGGGGTGGTCGTCCTGGCCGGTGACCCGTCCGTCGAGGGCGTGCTCGCGGATCTGGACCTCACGGAGGAACTCGCCGCGGACGGCGCGGTCGTCGTCCTCGACGGACACGGCGACGGCACCCGTCCCGGCGTCGCCGAAGCCCTCGCCAAGCGACTCGCCGACGGCTCCCGGCTGAGGCTGCTGGGCGTGGTCGCGGGAACGGCGTTCTTCCGGGCCGTGTGACACCCGGGCGGTGCCGCGTGCGCATCAGGGCGGCGGGCCGGGGCCATCACCGGCCGCGCTCGGGCGCCTTCAGCCGGTGCAAACCCGCGCCTTCGGCCGGTACGAACCGGCCCCTCGGCCAGTACGGGACCGGCCTCGGCCGTTACGGAACCGGCGCCTCAGCCGGTGCGGACCGGCGCCTCAGCCGGTGCGGAACTGGCGCTGACGGTCAAGCGAGCGACGCAGTTCGACGGCGAGCGGGTGGCCTGGGCCGTAGACGCGTTCCGTGTCGAACAGCAGGTTCTGCAGCTGCTGATGGCCCGCGGTGTGGTCGCCCATCGCCAGCAGCAGATGGCCCATCCGGTGCCGGATGTCGAAGGCCCGTGAGGGGTCTCCCCCGGTCCTGTGGTGGCTCTCGTAGAAGGGCAGCAGCGCCCGGTACTCGGCGAGGGCCGCGGCCGTCTCCCCCAACTGCTCCAGGCACTGCGCCGCGTCGTAGCGGAACTGGAGCGTCTGCGGGTCGCCCGGCCCCGCCTCCGCGGCCCGGTCGTCCGCGAGACGGCGCAGCTCGGGCAGGGCGCGGCGGTACTGGCCGTCGTCCATCAGCGTCGTCGCGTACTGCTTCCGCAGGATGCGGACGACCGGGGACTGCTCCCCGTGCTCCGCGGCGGCCGCCGGGAGGATGCCTCCGAGGATGTCCACGGCCCGCGTGATGCTGCCTTCGCCGAGGAGGCGCTTGACCTCGTCGACGGCGGCGGCGACATCGGGGCGGTCGGCGGCCGGCGCCGCCGCGGCCACCACGCGCGGATCGGGCGGCGACGGAGCAGTCGCCCGATCCGGCCAGGGCGCGTGCGGCCGCAGGAAGGGGCGGGCCGGGTCGAGCGGCCCGCCGGGCGCACCGTGCCGTGTGGGCAGCAGCGGCGTCAGCGCCTCGTACACCTCCTGGGCGCCCGAGGGCCGGTGCTGCGGGTCCTTGGAGAGCAGCCGCAGCACCAGGGCCTCCAGCGGCTCGGGGACCTCGGGCCGGAGCTGCCGCACCGGCAGCGGGGGCTCGTAGAGGTGACGGTGGAGCACACCCAGCGCGGTGGAGCCCGCGAACGGCACGTTGCCGCTGAGCAGTTCGTGGAGCAGCACACCGAGGGCGTACAGGTCCGTGTACGGCCCGACGGCCCCGCCCATGGCCTGCTCGGGCGCCATGTACGCCGGGCTGCCGATGGGCGATCCGGTGTGGGTCAGGCGGGTGGTGTCCGTGTCGATGACGGACGCCACACCGAGGTCGAGGACGGTGACCGTGCCGTCCGGCTTCACCATCACGTTCCGCGGCTTGAGGTCCCGGTGGACGATCGGGACGGCGTGCACGGCGCCGAGGACGGAGCACAGCTGGGCGGCCACGGAGACGGCCCACTCCCAGGGGTACGGGTCGTGCTCGGCGAGGTGGTCGGCGAGGTCCGCGCCCTCGACGTACTGCATGACGAGGTACAGGTCGTCGCCGTCGCTGCCGGCGTCGTGCACGGTGACCAGGCCGGGGTGGGTCACCTGCGCGGTGACGCGGCACTCGCGGACGAAGCGGCGCCGCATCTCGTCGGCCGCGGTGGCGGGCGCCATATGGTCGGGGCGGAGCAGCTTCACCGCCACGCGGCGGTCGAGCCGCTGGTCGTAGCCGGTCCAGACCTGGCCCATGCCGCCCTGGCCTATGACCGTGGAGAGTTCGTAGCGTCCGGCGATGACGCGTCCGTTCACCGGTCACCGCCGTCGGGGCGGGGTTCCTTGCGGAGGAGGTCGCTGAGTTCGTCGAGTTCCGCGCGGACCTGGTCGATGCGACGGTTCGGCTCGAGGCCCGAGGACCGGCCGGGGACGGAACCCGAGGCCGGCGGCTGCGGCTGCGGCTGCGGCCCGGACTGCGAGGGCGACTGCCGCGGCAGGGGAGGGGGCTGCACCGGCCGGGCGTACGGGTTCGGCATCGCCGCCCCGGTGCCCTGCGGGCCGGCCGGCGGATAGCCGTACCCCGACACGGGCGGTTGCGGCGGCAGTCCGTAGCCGACCGGGCCGGCGCCGGCCGTGAGCCGTTCGTAGTGCCGGGTCTCCGCCATCACGTAGTAGGTGATGGACCCGACCATCACGAGCGTGACCCAGCCGAGGATGGTGAACGCCACGCCGTCGGTCATCTCCTCGTTCTCCGGGGAGGCGACACCGGCGAAGACGAGCAGGCCCACGTTGGCCGCGACGGTGGCGCAGAAGAGGATCCAGTCCACCCGCTTGCGGGTGACGATCGCCAGGCGCAGCATCGGCACCCAGGCGAGCAGGCTGCAGCTGAGCACGGCGAGCGCGATGAAGATCACGCGCAGGGTGACCAACGTGCTGTCGGAGGGCCGCCCGGCGGGTCGGGGCGGGTAGCCGTGGCCGTGGCCCTGCATGGCTGCTCCTGGGACTGGTGCGTTCACTGGTGTGAGTTCACGGACTGCTGGTGGGACGAGGTCCGAGCGTATACATCGACACCGACATCCGGCCGTGGGTTGTACCGAACCGTTGTCGAACCGATCACGCCGGGAACGGCCCGGCCGCCCGGACCCGTCCCGCCGGGTTCACGCCTCGACCGTGCCGTCGGTCAGCCCGTCGTAGAGCCCCTGCACGAGCTGTTCGCCCAGCCGCCCCGCGAGACGCAGCGCCGACTCGAACTCGGCGAGTGCCCGGAAGCGGTCCCCGTAGCGCCGCTGTTCGGCGAGCGGCAGGCGGGGCAGCTGGAGGCGGCGCACGTCGAGCCGGGTCGCGGTGGAGGCGTAGCTGCTCGCCTGGCGGTTGTTCGCGGTGCCGCGCAGGAATCCGGCGAGGAACCAGGGGTCCAGCGCCGCCGGATCGGGGCGCAGCAGCTGGAGGTTGCGGCCGAGCGCGGCTCCGGCAGTCGCCTCGTCGACGACACGGGCCGACGGGCCGGCGCCGAGTACGGGCACGACGACGTCACCGGCCCTGACCAGCACCGGCTCGACGGGCTCCTCGCCGGGTGCGGGGCCTTCGGGGAGCGCCCCCGAGGGTGCGGTGCCGTCGAGCACGTCCTGTTCGGTGAGGACGGGCACCGGGCCGGTCCCCGTACCTCCGGACCGCAGTTCGAGGGCTCCCGCGCGGACCAGTTCGCCGACGGTGGTGCCGGGACGGACCGCCGCGCCGCCCGCCGCCGGCTCGGCGGCGCCCGGCGCGAGTTCGCGGGTGAGCCTCAGCGTGTCGTCCAGCCGCTCGCGCACGTCGGCGAGTTCAGCGGCACCTCCCCCGGCCGCGGGTGGCGGCAGATGGCGGGCCGGAGCCAGGTCCACGTCGTCGTCGAGGAGTTCGATGACCGGTACGGACCGGCTCCTCCCGGGCCGTTCCTCCACACCGCCGTCGCGGTCGAAGGGCTGCCAGGCTTCGAGGACCGTGCGGTGCACGCCCTGCCAGTCGAGTTTGTCGCGCCCGCCGCCCGGCTCGGCGAGCTCGGCGGTGTCGACCAGGAGCAGCTCCTGTCCGGGGCGTTCACCGGCGACGGGCCGGCGCAGCACCCAGAGGTGCAGCGGAATGCCGTACGGCGGCGCCGCCCCGGCGGGCAGGGCGACGACGGCGCGCAGCGCACCGCGCCGCAGCAGATCCGCGCGCACCCGGCGGCCCGACTTGCGGGACGCCACGGCCGGCGGCATCAGCAGCACCGCCGCGGCACCCGGGCGCAGCCGGGCGAGCGCGTGCTGCACCCAGGCCAGCTCGGACTCGGTGCGCGCCGGGAAGCCGTACTCCCAGCGGGGGTCGTACGCGAGCTCGTCGTGGCCCCAGTTGCGTTCGTTGAACGGCGGGTGGCAGAGCACGGCGTCCGCGGCGAGTCCGGGGAAGGCGTCGGCGCGGAGGGTGTCGCCGGCGGCCGCCCGGACGTCGGCATCGCCGTGCAGGGCGAGGCGCAGCGCCGTGAGCGTGGCCAGCTCGGGGTCGGCGTCCTGGGCGTACAGGGCGGCGGGCTGCCGGACGGCGCGCAGGAGTTCGCCGGTTCCGGAGGCGGGGTCGAGGACGGTCCGGCCCGGGGTGTCCGCCCCGGCGAGGGCGGCCATGAGCTCGGCCGGACCGGTCGGGGTGAGCGTGTACTGGCGGGGGTTGGCGTCCAGGTACCGGCCGAGCAGGAACTCGAACGCCTGGCGGGCGCCGATCTCGGCGGCGAGCTCGGCGGCGCCCCGCAGAAGGGGGACGGACGGCTCCAGTTCGGCGGGGGCCGGGGTCGGCACGGCCGCGCGCTGCGCCCCGAACCGGGCCTTGAGCACGTTGTCCAGGGCCATGGGGAGCACGGCCGGCAGCCGCTTGTCCGACACGGCGGCCAACTCCAGCCAGCCCGTGGGCCGGTCACGCACGAGCAGCAGGACGCGGCCCGCGTGCCCCAACGCGGTGACGGCACCGGCCGGATGGCCGGAGAGCTCCTGCCAGACCCTTTCCCGCAGCGGTACTTCCGCCAGCTTGCCCTGGACGCGCAGCCACTGCTCGACGTCCCGGAGCGCGAAGGACGGGCTGGTCTCCGTGCCGCCGACGGGCTTGGGGAAGTCGGCGTGCCGGCGACGCCAGTTGCTGACCGCGGCGCGCCCGACGCCCGCCAGCCGGGCGATCCCGGCAGCGGTCACCTCTGCTGCGTTCTCCGGCACGGGCTGCTCCTGTTCTCCGTCGGCGACCTCGCCGGCGCTGATGTGACACCGAGCATAGCGATGACCGCAAGACCGATCACTTCACAGCGTGAGGGAACCCGAATCGCGTGAACCTTGTTGACTCGGTTCACAGGCTCTGGTCTCATTGACCCGTCGCACCGCCAGGCCGTCTGACGGCCCGGACCACGCGGCGTCGCGTTGATCGCCACAACAGGCGCCGATGACACGTCCCTGGAGGACACCCATGTCCCAGTACACGCAGCAGCCCCAGTTCCCGCAGGCGCCCGTACCGGCCGCTCCGGCGCGCAACGGCCTCGGTACCGCCGCGCTGATCCTGGGGATCATCGGCGCCCTGTCCGGCCTGATCCCGCTCTTCTTCTGGCTGGCCGGCATCCTCGGCCTGATCGGGCTGATCCTCGGCCTCTCGGCGAAGGGCCGGGTGAAGCGCGGCGAGGCCACCAACAAGGGAGTCGCCGTCGCCGGCATCGTGCTCGGACTGGTGTCCCTGGTCCTGTCGGTGGTCGGCGCGGTCCTCACCTTCAAGGCCGTGGACGAGGCGGTCGACGAGATCAACAAGGTCACGTCCGGTTCGTCCGCCACCAGGAAGCCGGCCGGGAGCGACAAGCCGCTGGAGAAGGCGAAGGACGGCGAGGACGCGACCGGCAAGGCCCTGGCCGCCGGCGACTCCGCCGCCTACGACGACGACCTGACCATCACCGTGTCCGGGCCCGCGGCCTGGACGCCCGGCGAGTACGCCATCGGCCACACCAAGGGCCACAAGGCCTACAAGGTCACCGTCGTCATCGAGAACGCCGGCAAGGAGAAGTTCGAGGCCGCGCTCGTGACCGCGGAGGCCCGCGCCGGCAAGGAGGGCGTGAAGGCCGAGGCGATCTACGACGGCAAGGTCGGCGAGCCGTTCACCGGCACGATCCTGCCCGGCAAGAAGGTCACCGCCGTCTGGGCCTTCGACGCCCCCGCCGACGCCGAGAACCTGACCGTCGAGGTCAGCCCCGGCTTCGAGTACAACGCCAGCGTCTGGGACCTGAAGCTCTGAGCCTCCGGTCCCGACCGGTCACCCCCACCCCCCGCAGACCCCGTCCCGTCCCACCCGCAATCGCCCCACGGAGAAACCGCCATGCCCGCCGTCCCCCCGACCCGCCTCAAGCACCTCGCCCTCGCCTCGCTCTGCGCCGCCTCCGCCCTCGCCCTGACCGCGTGCGGACCCGTCGACCAGGCGGCCGAGGAGGGGAACAAGCCGACTGCCGAGTCCGGCCCGTACCCCGGCCTCTCGGGCCCCGAAGTCCTCAACAAGGCCATCACCACGACGAAGAAGGCGACCGCGCTCAGACTCAAGGTCAGCATGAAGACCGCGGACGGCCCGGTTCGCGGAGACCTCGCGGTGGACACCAAGGGGGACTGCGCGGGAACCCTCCACATGGGCACGGAGGGCACCACGGAGCTCATCAAGACCGGCGACACGGTCTATCTGCGCTTCGACGAGAAGATGCTGCGCTCCCAGACCGAGGGCAGCTCCGAGGCGGAGACCCAGGCCGCCCTGGACGCGCTGCTGGGCAAGTGGGTGCAGGAGAAGGCCGATGCCGAGGACGCCAAGGACCTCGCGCAGTTCTGCGACCTCGACAGCTACCTCGAGGGGTTCAAGGCCGACGACACCGAGGCGAAGCGGGCCGGCGGCTCGGCGGTCAACGGCACTCCGACGGTCGTCCTCACGGAGTCCTACCGGGGCGAGAAGGCCACCGCCCACGTGGCCGCGAAGGGCACTCCGTACCTGCTCCGGTTCCAGGTGACGGGAGGCGCCGAACCGATCGACATGACCTTCTCGGAGTTCGACAAGCCGGTACCCGTGAAGAAGCCGGCCGAGAAGGACATCGTGGACCTCGGCTGACGGGATCCGCGAGGAGCGGGGGACAGCCGGGAAGGCCGCACGGAGGGGGGCGGCCTTCCCGGCATCTGCGTGGACGGGCGACGGGGCGCGGCCTCCCGGTGCCCCGGGCCGGGCACGGCCCCGCCCTCGGCGGACGGCGCGGCGCGATCGACGGCCCTTCACTTTCCTTCAGAGTTCCCTCACATGCCCTTCACAGTCGGAGGTAATCTCTCCGCAAGCTCGAGCGCTGCCGCTCGAGCGCTGCACCAACATGGGGAGGGTCCTTGAAGCTCCGTTACGCCGCCTCGGCCGCCGCCGTCGCCGCCGCCACCGCCGCCGGTCTGCTGACCGCCACGCCGGCCCACGCCGCCGGTGGAGTGAGCATCTACCGCGTGTCCTACAACTCGCCCGGTTCCGACACCGGTTCGAACACCTCGCTGAACGGCGAGTGGGTCCAGCTCTACAACTCCAGCTCGTCCGCGATCTCCATCCAGGGCTGGAAGCTGCGTGACGTCACCGGCTACACGTACACCTTCAGCGGCAAGATCGGCGCGAGGTCCTACCTCAAGGTGCACACCGGCAAGGGCTCCAACACGGCCGGATACCGCTACTGGGGACGCTCCTGGTACGTCTGGAACAACACCGGGGACACGGCGTACCTGCGCAAGTCCACGGGTACGCTCGTCGACTCCTGCAAGTGGGGCTCGACGGGCTCCTCGAAGTACTGCTGACCCGTACCGCCGGTGCCGTCGGGCACCGGCGTCGCGGCCCTCGGGCGCCGCACCGCACCGGGCCCCGCCGCACCGCGGCCGGCCCGGTGCGGCTCTTCCGGGGCCCGTGCGGTCCCGGCGGGTCAGCCGTCGAGGCGGCGGTCGTCCCGGTGGGCTCCGTAGTACACGGACTGGCGCGCCATGATCGTCCGCATCGAGGTGCCGCGCGGGACGCCGTGGACCGTGCCGGGGAAGTCCAGTCCTCGCTGCTTCTCCCAGAGCTCGTCGTGCCGGTCCGGCGCGAAGAGCTCCGCGGGGTCGCCGGCGGCGACCCAGCCGATGGGCACGACCGTCCCCGGCTCCAGCCGCGAGTTGACGTGCAGCACGCTGTGGATCCGCAGCTCCGATCCCGCCCCGGCGACGGCGCCGGGGAACAGCGCCGCGCCGGTCGCCACGAACACCTCGTCCTCGGCGGTCGCGCCGTTGACGTGGGCGTGCGGCCCGACCAGCACGGCGTCCCCGATGACGGCAGGATGCCCCGCCCGGCCGCGGACGAGTGCGTTCTCCATGACCACGACGTCGGCGCCGGTCCGCACCTCGCCGTCCTCGGCGGTGAGCACGGCCCCGTGCAGGACGCGGGCCCTCTCGCCCAGGACGACGGCCCCGCACAGGACGGCGGAGGGGGCGACGTACGCCGACTCGGGGACCACGGGACGCCGCCCGCGGTGTTCGTACAGCAAGGGCCTCACCCTCCGGCGTCTCTCAGCCTCCGCACTGACTCAGCATCATCCGCTTGTCCGCCGCCGTGACCGGCAGCTCGTACTTGAGTGCCACCTGGGCGAAGCGGACCGCGTACGCGCACCGTATCCGGCGGTCCGGCGGAAGCCAGGAGGCCGGGCCCGAGTCCCGCTTGGCCGAGTTGGCACGGCCCTCGACGGGCAGGAGGTTGAGCACGTCGTTGGCGAACTGCCTGCGCCTGCTCTCCGGCCAGCGGGACGAGCCCATCTGCCAGCTGTACGAAAGCGGCACCACATGGTCGATCTGCACCTCGGCGGCGTCGCGCTTGCGCCACTCGATGGTCTTCCCGGTGTACGGGTCGTGCAGGGTCATGGAGACGACCACGCAGTCGGAGCCGTCGCGGAAGCGCAGGTCCAGGCCGTCGCGCCGCAGCAAATCATTGCGCGTGTCGCACCCGTTCCGGGCGAGTGGAACGCCGTCGGCGGTGTCCGTCCAGGCCCGGCCGAACTCGTCCCGGTCGTAGCCCGTCTTCGGTCCACGGCCCTTGACCGTCAGTCCCTCCACGACCTTGCGGGCCTCCGCACGGTCCCGCTCCGCCGTCAAGGGCGCGAGACCGGGCCTCGTACCGTCCGGGTTGCCGAGCGGGCCGGCCACGCTGCCCGCCGACGGGCCGGAGGCGGAGCCCCCTGCACCGGGCGGGCCGGAACCGGGGACGCAGCCCGCGAGGACGGCGGCGGACAGGACGAGGGCGAACAGCGCCGGTTGCGGCTTGCGCGGGGAGTCGGGCACGCAGGGATCCTAGGGAACAACGGCCCGCGCGAGGGCCGGATCCCGGGGAACGCCCGCCTCTCGGAGCCGGGCCGGGCCTCAGACCCTGCCGATGCCCAGGGTCGTCTCGCGGCAGCAGTCCGGAGCCGAGGACCGCCACCCAGAGCGGGCCGAGGAGTTCGGCGAGCCGGGCGGTGTCCGGCTCGCCCAGCGCGCGCCGGGGTGCGGCGGCCAGTTCGTCCGTGCGGCGCTCCACCCGGGCGCGCAGCGCACGGCCCGCCTCTGTCGCGGTGCCGTCGGCTGCCAGCAGGCCGCGCTCCGCGAGCCGTTCCCTGGCGGCGGCCCACTCGGCGTCGCTCCAGCCTCGACTCGAGAACACCTCCACCGGCGCCGCGCCGATCGCGGCGAACGTCACGAGGGACTCCACCGGGTCGAGACCGGCGTCTGCGAGCGCGAACAGATGCCGTCGCCCCGGTGTTCGCGCAGGACCGTCGCCGCGTGCCAGAGCGTGCAGTGGGGCTCCTCGGGCCAGGGCAGCGCCGCGTTGGCGGCGGCGAGCGGACGGCCCTCGGTGTCCGCGGCCTCGGCGGCCCGCCGGGCGAGGGCGGCGGCCTGGGCGAGTTCGGGGCCGTTCGCCGTCTCGCCCCCGAGTACGGCCCGGTACGCCTCGCCGACCGCGCGGACACGGGCCTCCAGCAGCTTGTCCGGACCGGCCACGTCCCAGCCGACCGGGACGTGCTCGGCGACCATGCGCGGGCTGAAACCGTGGAACGCGGCGGTCACCTCGGCGGCGTCGGGCGTGCCGAGCGGCGCGGCACGCCACGCGAAGTAGCTCGGCCACCGTTCGGCGGTGTCGTAGCCGAGCGCGCCGGCCTCCGCGAAGACCTCGGGCGCGTAGTAGAGGACCGCGTGCAGCGGCTCCAGCAGGTGCCACATCTGCCGTGTGCGTCCGTTCTCGTCGGCCATGGCGTCCCTCTCCCCGATCGCGCTCCCGACCATCTTGACAGTGACTGGATTGGCCCGGCAGCTGGAACTTGTCAATGGTCAGATGCGGATCGGGGGACGCACCCCGTCCGCCGCGCCCGGGACGCCGGACGGCGCCTCGCGGGGTGCGCCGGACGGGGCCTCGGGGCGACCCGGCGGAGCGTCAGCCGACGCAGCCGCGCACGGAGTCGGTCGGCCGGCAGTTGTTCGGGGTGTTGAACATGACCTGGGAGCCGAGGAGCCGGACGGTCCCGGACTGCCGGAAGATGCCGCCGCCGTCGATGGCACGGGTGCCGTTGATGACGGTCCGGTCCAGCGTGGACGTGCCGACCGCGTGGTAGAGGCCGCCGCCCAGCGCCGTCCCGTCCTGCGCGGTGACGGTGTTGCCGGTGATCCTCGACCGGGTGGTCGTCAGCGTGCCGCCCTCCGGGTTGTCCAGGCCGCCGCCCTGAGCCACTCCCCCGGCCGCGTCGACGACGTTGCCGGCGACGGAGCTGCGCAGCAGTTTCAGCTCGCTCCTGGGCCCGAGCCGGATGCCGCCGCCGCGTGCCGTGCCGCCCTGCGCCGTCACCGTGTTGCCGCTGACGTGGGTGTTGTCGACCGTCATGAGGGCGGAGTTGGTGATTCCGCCGCCCTGCGCCGCACCGTCCGGGGCGTCCGCGACATTGCCGCGCACGAAGCTGCCGGTGACGGTCATCCGGCCGGCCGCGGCCGGTGCGGTGTTGGTGATCGCCGCGCGGGCGAAGCCGCCCGGGGCGGACGAACGGTTGTTCCTGATCACGGAGTTCTTGACCGTGCTCTGGGCCATGCCGGCGAGGCCGGAGCCGAAGGCGAAGCTGCGGGTGCCCTCCCTGACCCGCGCCAGGTTGTTGATCACCTGGGCACCCTCGACGGTCAGCGGCCCGTCGTTCGCGATACCGCCGCCCGCGGCCGCGCCGCCGTTGTCTGATCCGGCGTAGACGACGGTGTTGCCGCTGACGACCGAGCTGCGGACGGTGGCGTTGCCGGGATTGTCGATGCCGGCGCCCTGTGCGTACAGCTTCGACTCGGCCCGGTTGCCGGTCACCCTGCTGCGCGTCAGGACCATCTGGCCGAGGTTGGCGATCCCACCGCCGCACGCCATGCCGGGGACGTCCGGGTAGGCAGGGCAGTCGGTCGCGCTGCCGCCGCTGATCGTGGTGTCGTGCATCCTCAGCCGCCCGGTCTTGCCGACGAGCAGGATGCGGAACCTCGGCGCGGTGGCGACGCGGGTGATCGTCGCGCCCTGGCCGTCGACGGTCATCGCACCGGTGATCACCGGCAGGCCGTTGACGGGGTGGAAGGGGTTGGCCCCGGCCGCGAGCCGGTAGGTGCAGCCCGGCGCAAGTCGCAGCGTCTCCGGGGCGGCCGTGCCGTTGGCCGCGCGGATCGCGGTGAGGAGGTGCGGGACGGAGCACGGTACGTCCACGATGCCGGGGACCACGGGCGGCTTCGGCGGCGCGCCGGGCTTGGCCGGCGCCGCGGGCTTGGCGGGGACTGCCGGCTTGACGGGCCCGGGCGGCTTCGCGGGTCCCGGCGGCTTGGGACCCGTGACGGCACCCCCGGGTGCGACGGGGGACGGCGCGGCCGCGGGCGGTGACAGGAGAAGAGGAGGCGCGAGGGGAACCGGTGGGGCGGCGCCCGGGCCCGGAGCGGCGGGAGCCGGGACCGGAGCGGCGGGAGCCGACGGGCCGGTTCCCACGGCGGGGGAAGCCGGAGCAGCGGGAGCGGCAGGAACAGCGGGGGCCACGGGCGCGGACGCCGGGGGCCTCTGCTGCGGCGGCGGAGGCGACGGAGCGGCACCGGCGGCAGTGACGGGGACCGTGACCAGAGCGCCCGCCACGAGACCGACGACGGCCGGAACGTGCTGACGAGACATCAAAGGCTCCTCACTACTGGGGCGGTACGGCCGGCCACGCGGGACCCAGCCCTCGCGAGCCAAGCCGAACACGTCCCGTTCCCGTCGTCGCCCCGGCCTGATCCGTCCGGGCGAGCCGTGCCCCGAACGGGCCACACCGAGTTTCGCCACGGGAAGCGTTCCACCGACCCCGGGACGTACCCCCCGTGGCCCGACGGTCCGGCCCGGTGCGGATTCTGACGGCGCGTCGAAGAAGGGGACCCCGAGTGGGCGTCTGCGGCGGCGCGCATCCCGGGCCCGGGCCGCCACGGTCACTCCCCTCACCACGGCACCACCCCACGCCGCACAGCGCGCCCCGGCACCGCGCCGCACAGCGCACCCCGCCGACCGTCGGCCTCCCGCCGCAACCACCCCGGCACCGCGCCGCGCCGCGCATCACGACACCCCGCGCCGCACCACCGCATCTCCACGCCGCACAGCGCCGCCCAGCGCACCCGCGCCGGCCGCCGGGGCGGAACGCTCCCGCCGGGCGCGACCGCACCCTCACCGACGAGTGGCCGGCCCCCTTACCCGGACAGCCGGCCGGCGCCGTACCGCCCCGGCCGTGAACCACCACCGGCCGGGGCCGCTGCGAACTGCGTCGGCCGCTCGGGAGCGCTACGAGCCGAGGATCGACGTCAGGAACTCGCCCGTCCACGCGAGCAGTTCACGTCCGACCACCGGCTTGCCGCCGATCTTGCCCGTCGTCGGCCGGGGCACCAGGACCTGCTGGGCCGCCGGCTTGATCACCGTGCGCGGGTAGAGCCGCTTCAGCCGCAGCTCCTGCGATTCGCGCAGCTCCACCGGTGCGAAGCGGATGTTCGGGCCCTGGAGCACGATCTCGCCGACGCCGCAGGCCCGGGCGAGCATCCGCAGCCCGGCGACGAGCAGCAGGTTCTCCACGGGCTCGGGCAGCTTGCCGTAGCGGTCGACGAGCTCCTCGCGCACCGCCTTGACGTCCTCCTCCGAGTTCGCGGCGGCGATGGCCCGGTACGCCTGGAGACGCAGCCGCTCGCCCGGCGCGTAGTCGTGCGGGACGTGCGCGTCGACCGGCAGCTCGATCTTGACCTCCAGCGGGGGCTCCTCCTCCGCCCCGCCCTCCAGGGAGGCCCGGTAGTCGGCGACCGCCTCGCCCACCATGCGGACGTACAGGTCGAAGCCGACTCCCGCGATGTGCCCGGACTGCTCACCGCCGAGGAGGTTGCCCGCCCCGCGGATCTCCAGGTCCTTCATCGCCACGTACATGCCCGCGCCCATCTCGGTGTGCTGGGCGATGGTCGCGAGCCGCTCGTGCGCGGTCTCCGTCAGCGGCTTCTCCGGCGGGTAGAGGAAGTACGCGTAGCCGCGTTCCCGGCCGCGGCCGACCCGGCCGCGCAGCTGGTGCAGCTGCGAGAGGCCGAAGTTGTCGCCGCGCTCGACGATGAGCGTGTTGGCGTTGGAGATGTCGATGCCGGACTCGACGATCGTCGTCGAGACGAGCACGTCGAACTTCTTCTCCCAGAAGTCGACGACGACCTGCTCCAGCGCGCTCTCGCCCATCTGGCCGTGGGCGGTGGCGATCCGCGCCTCGGGGACGATCTCCCGCAGCCGCGCCGCCGCCCGGTCGATCGACTCGACCCGGTTGTGGATGTAGAACACCTGGCCCTCGCGGAGCAGCTCGCGCCGGATCGCGGCCCCGATCTGCTTCTCCTCGTACGGGCCGACGAACGTCAGGACCGGGTGGCGCTCCTCGGGCGGGGTGGTGATCGTCGACATCTCGCGGATGCCGGTGACCGCCATCTCCAGGGTCCGGGGGATGGGGGTCGCGGACATCGTCAGCACGTCGACGTTCGCGCGGAGCTTCTTCAGCTGCTCCTTGTGCTCGACGCCGAACCGCTGCTCCTCGTCGACGATGACCAGGCCCAGGTCCTTGAACTTGGTCTCGGACGAGAACAGACGGTGCGTGCCGATGACGATGTCGACCGAGCCGTCCCGCAGGCCCTCCAGGGTCGCCTTCGCCTCCGTGTCCGACTGGAAGCGGGACAGGGCGCGGGTGACGACGGGGAACTGGGAGTAGCGCTCCGAGAACGTCCCGAAGTGCTGCTGCACCAGCAGCGTCGTCGGGACGAGCACCGCCACCTGCTTGCCGTCCTGGACGGCCTTGAAGGCGGCGCGCACCGCGATCTCCGTCTTGCCGTAGCCGACGTCGCCGCAGATCAGCCGATCCATCGGAACCGACTTCTCCATGTCCTCCTTGACCTCGGCGATGGTGGTCAGCTGGTCGGGGGTCTCCGCGTACGGGAACGCGTCCTCCAGCTCCCGCTGCCAGGGCGTGTCCGGGCCGAAAGTGTGCCCGGGCGCCGCCATCCGCGCGCTGTAGAGCTTGATCAGATCGGCGGCGATCTCCTTGACCGCCTTCTTCGCGCGCGCCTTCGTCTTCGTCCAGTCCGCGCCGCCGAGCCGGTGCAGCGTGGGCGCCTCGCCGCCGACGTACTTGGTGACCTGCTCCAGCTGGTCGGTGGGGATGTAGAGGCGGTCGCCGGGCTGGCCTCGCTTGGCGGGGGCGTACTCGACGAGCAGGTACTCGCGCGTCGCGCCCTGGACGGTGCGCTGCACCATCTCCAGGTAGCGGCCGACGCCGTGCTGCTCGTGGACGATGTAGTCGCCCGCCTCCAGGGTGAGCGGGTCGACCTGCTTGCGGCGGCGGGTCGGCATCCGCGCGCCGTCCTTGCCCGCGGCCTTCTGCCCGGACAGATCGGTCTCCGTCAGCACGGCGAGCTTCAGACCCGGGTCGACGAAGCCGTGGTCGACCGAGCCGCAGGCGACATGGACGACGGACGGGGAGATCTCGCCGAGGTCCGCCTCCAGGCGGGCGGCGATGCCCTCACTGCCCAGCACCTCGACGGTGCGGGACGCCGTGCCGTGGCCCTCGGTCACGAAGACCGTGCGCCAGCCGTCGGCGAGCCAGCCCTTGGTGTCGGCGAGCGCGCGGGCGGTGTCGCCGCGGTACGTCTCCGGCGCGTGCATCCCGAGCGTCAGGGAGTCGTCCGTCAGCTCCTCGTCCACGGCGAACGGCGACACCGACCACCACATCATGCCGAGCTCGCGCGCCCGGTCCCGCACGTCCGCGATCCCCCACAGGGAGGCCGCGCCGACGTCGATCGGCGCCTCGCCGCCGCCTGCCGACGCGGCCCACGACGCCTGCAGGAACTCCTGCGAGGTGGCCACCAGGTCGGCGGCGCGGGTGCGGACCCGCTCGGGGTCGCACACCACGGCCATCGACCCCTCGGGCATGACGTCGAGCAGCAGCTCCATGTCGTCGACGAGGACGGGGGCGAGGGACTCCATGCCCTCGACGGCGATCCCCTCGGCGATCTTCCCCAGCAGCTCGCCGAGTTCCGGGTGGGCCTCGGCGAGGGCCGCGGCCCGCTGCCGCACCTCGTCGGTGAGCAGCAGCTCACGGCACGGCGGCGCCCACAGCCCGTGCTCGGCGACCTCCAGGGAACGCTGGTCCGCGACCTTGAAGTAGCGGATCTCCTCGACGTCGTCGCCCCAGAACTCGATGCGGAGCGGATGCTCCTCGGTGGGCGGGAACACGTCGAGGATGCCGCCGCGCACGGCGAACTCGCCGCGCTTCTCCACCAGCTCCACCCGCGAGTACGCCGCGGCCGCGAGTCCCGCGACGACGCCTTCCAGGTCGGCGGTCTGCCCCGTGCGCAGGGCCACCGGCTCCAGGTCCCCCAGGCCCTTGACCTGGGGCTGCAGCACCGACCGAACGGGGGCGACGACGACGCTGACGGGCCCGGCGGCCGGGTCGTCAGTGCTGGGGTGCGCGAGCCGGCGCAGCACCGCGAGCCGCCGGCCGACGGTGTCGGATCGGGGGGAGAGCCGCTCGTGCGGCAGGGTCTCCCACGAGGGGTAGTCCACGACCGTGTCCGGGTCGAGCAGCGACCGCAGCGCCGCGGCCAGGTCCTCCGCCTCACGGCCGGTCGCGGTCACCGCCAGCACGGGCCGGGATGCCTCGCGGGCCAGGCCGGCCACGACGAAGGGCCGGGCGGCCGGCGGTCCGACCAGGTCGACGTGGGGCCGGTGACCGTCGCCCGCGGCTTTCACCGCTTCGACGAGGGCGGGGTCCTTGACGACGGCGTCGAGCAGACCGTGCAGGCTCATGAAGGGGTATCCGTCCGGGGTCCGTAAGAGGGTGGGCAACGCGAACAGCCCGACACGTCTGGGGTTCCCTGTGTCGAGGACCAGGGCCGGGCCGGGGATCTCCAGGGTACGCCCGCCGGAAATCTCGCGGGGCGGGTAAACCGGGGCCCGCCCCCGGTGCGTATACCGCCTGAGATCTCACCACCCGACCAGCACCACGGAGCCGCATGTGACCGACGACGAGTTCGAGGAGTTCTACGCACGCTCCGTGAAACAGCTGGTCGGCCAGGTGTACCTGATGACCGGCGATCTCCACGAAGCCCAGGACGTCGTCCAGGAGGCCTTCGTCCGCGCCTGGGGCCGCCGGTCGGAGCTGCGGGCGGACGCCGGACCGGAGGCCTGGATACGGACGGTCGCCCGGCGCCTCGCGGTCAGCCGGTGGCGGCGCGGGGTACGGGCCGCGGCCGCCTGGCGGCGGCACCACCAGGAAGGCCGGACTCCGGCCGCGGCGGAGCCGGACCCCGGCACGGTCGCGCTGGTGGCCGCGCTGCGGCGGCTGTCCGAACGGCAGCGGCGGGTGGCCGTCCTGCACTACGTGTGCGATCTGTCCGTGGACCAGGTGGCGGCGGAGACCGGCATGGCCTCCGGGACCGTGAAGTCGCACCTGTTCCGCGCGAGGGCCGCACTCGCACCCCATCTCGACGACGCGGCCGACCGGGTCGGCGCGACCATGGCGGAGGAGCACGGTGTCTGACTTCGACGAGCAGGAAGCCCCGCTGGCGGAGGCGCTCAAGCGGGCCGCCGCGACGGGCGGGGCGCTGTCCGCGCCCGTGCCGCCCGGCCGGGTGTCGGCGCTGGGCGCCCGCCGCCGGGCGCGCCGGGTGGCGGTCGCCGCGGCCTGCGCGGTCTGCGTGCTCGCGGGCGGCGCGACCGTGGCCGCGCTGCAGCTGACCCCGCGGGGCTCCACGGCGCCGGCCGCGCCGCCGACGCCCGTGGACTCGGGCAACGGCAACTCGGCGACGCCGACCCCGCCCTCCCCCGGCACATCGCCGGCCACGCCGCCGACGTCGGTGCCGCCCTGGACGCCGACCGCCCCCGGCTCCCCGTCCCCTTCCGTGCCCCCGACTTCCGTGCCCCCGACCGGCCCGGCCGGCAGCCCCACGCCGAGCACACCCCCCACGGCCAGGGACGGTGCGACGCCCGGCCCGGGCGCGTCCGCGACCCCGAGCGGCCCGCCGGAGTCCACGGGCTCCGGCAGCCCCTCCCCCGGCGACCGCTGAGCGGCGTGCCCTCGGAACGGACCGCCCCGCGGCCGGGCGCCGCCGCGCGCCGGGGGCGGGCCGCCGGCGCCGCTCCCCCGCCCGGCCGGACCGCGGGCGGAGCCACGGCGTGCCCCCACCGCGCACGCGCCGACCGCCCGCACCGCACCGCTCCCGGACGCGCGGGCCGCCCGCCCCACGCGGTCCGCGCGCACCCCTCCCCCGGCCGGCGGCCGCCGCTCCGCGGGCGGGCGGCCGCGCCGTGGCTGCTCGCCGGGGTGCTCTTCGCCGCGTACGCCACCGTGTCGGTCTCCCGGTACCACCGGCTGGAGAGCCGGTCCTGGGACCTCGGCATCCTCGAGCAGGCGGTACGGGCGTACGCGCGGCTGTCCGCACCCGTCGTCGACCTCAAGGGCCCCGGGACGCTCGCGCTCGGCGACCACTTCAGCCCGGTGACGGCGCTGCTCGCGCCCGCGTACCGGGTCTTCCCGACGCCCGTGACGCTTCTGGTGGCGCAGGCTGCTCTGTTCGCACTGTCGGCGGTGCCGGTCACGCGGTGCGCGAGCCGGCTGCTGGGTCACGGCGCGGGTCTCGCGGTCGGGGTCGCGTACGGGCTTTCGTGGGGGGTGCAGCGGGCCGTCGACTTCGACTTCCACGAGATCGCCTTCGCCGTGCCGCTGATCGCCTTCTCCCTGGAGGCCCTGCTCGCCGGGCGCCTGCGGGCGTCGCTGCTGTGGTCCCTGCCACTGCTGCTGGTGAAGGAGGACCTGGGCGTCACCGTGTGCGCGATCGGGCTGGTCGTGGCCTGGCGGGCCCGCGGGCAGCCGCGGAACCGGGCGTACGCGCTCGCCGTCGCCGCCTTCGGTGTGGTGGCCGCCCTGGCGACGCTGCTGCTCGTGATCCCGGGGTTCAACTCCGCCGGCGACTACGACTACTGGAGCAAGGTGGGCGGCGCCGATCCGCTCACCGCGGGGGCCGGAACCAAACTCAACACCGCGGCCTGGCTCCTGGTGCCGACGACCGGGCTGCTCGCACTGCGCTCACCGCTCGTCCTCGTCGCGCTGCCCACCGCCGGCTGGCGGTTCCTGTCGTCCGACGACCACTACTGGGGCACGGACTGGCACTACAACGCCGTACTGATGCCGGTGCTGTTCCTGGCGTTCGCCGACGCCGTGGACCGCGTCCGCCGCGGCTCCGGCCGCCCGTGGCCGCGGAGGTACGCGCGGCACGCGCCGGCCTGCGCCGCCGCGGCGGCCCTGGCCCTCACCACCGCCGAGCCGCTGTCCGCGCTCACGGACCCGGCCGCGTACCGGAAAGGGCCGGGGGCCGTCGCCGCCGAACGGCTGCTGGCCCGTGTGCCCGACGGCGCGACGGTTGAGGCGAACGTCGGCCCGGTGAGCCGGCTCACCTCGCGCTGCACGGTCTACTGGATCGGCGATCCGCGCAATCCCGCGCCGGAGTACATCGCCCTGGACATCCGCTCCGGCTGGGTCCGCGCCCCGGTCGCGTACGCGGCCGGCCTGCATCCGCGGGCCCGCTACCGGCTCGTGGCGGCGGCCGCGGGGCACGTACTGCTGAAGAGGCTGCCGGGGCGGGCGGAGGGGCTGCCCGGGCAGGGGACGGCAACGGCGACGGCTCCGGCCCGGTGAGCGTGGAGGACGCTCACCGGGCCGGAACACTCATCCTACGGACCGCCGCGGCTACTCGGTGGCGATGGCGTTGAGGACGTTCATCCGGCCCGCGCGGAACGCCGGCACCAGCGCGGCGACCAGTCCCACGAACGCCGATCCGACGAAGACGTACAGGATCGTCGGCCAGGGGATGTCGAGGACGCCGAGGCCCTCCAGGGCGAGCAGTTGCTGTGCCGCGGTGCCCCAGCCCATGCCCAGGCCGAGCCCGAGCAGGGCGCCGAAGAGCGCGATGACGACCGACTCCAGACGGATCATCCGGCGCAGCTGGCGGCGGGAGAGACCGATGGCCCGCATCAGGCCGATCTCCCGGGTCCGCTCGACCACCGACAGGGCAAGGGTGTTCACGACCCCGAGGACCGCGACGATGATGGCGAGCGCGAGCAGGCCGTAGACGATGTTCAGCAGCTGACCGACCTGGTCCTTGAGGTCCTGCTTGAAGTCGGTCTGGTCCAGCACCCGGTACTGCGGGTAGGCGGCGAGGGCGTCCTTGAGGTCCTGGTAGGCCTCCTTCTCCTTGCCCTCCTCGGCCTCGGCGAACATCATCATGTTCTTCGGCATCCGCTCGGGCGTGAAGTACCGCTCGGCGGTGCCGATGGCCATGTACATCGCGCCCTTGTCGACGTTCGTGTCGTCGGAGGTGACGGCCGCGACCCTCAGCTTCGCCGTCCCGCCGCCCCGGAACGCCACGGTCATCGTGTCGCCGACCTTCACCCCGTGCTTGTCGGCGTAGGTCTCGCCGACGGACATGGCGTCCTTGCCGTACGCGGCCGCCAGTTCACCGGCGACCGTCTCGCGGCGCAGGTCCTGCGCGTACGTCGGGTCGGCCGCGACCAGCCACTCGTCGTCCGTGGACGTCCCGTCGGGGGCGGTGAGGGTCGCCTTGACGCCCTTGTACTCGGTGACATGGGCGATGCCGGGCGCCTTCTCCAGGGCCTGCTGGGCCTGCGGCACGATCGGGCCGTTGGTGGACTGGACGATGAAGTCGGCGCCGACGGACTTGTCCAGCTCCTCGGTCGCCGAGGCGACCATCGACGAGCCGACGACGGACAGGCAGGCGACGAGGGCGAGGCCGATCATCAGCGCGGCGCCGGTCGCGCCGGTGCGGCGCGGATTGCGCAGGGCGTTGAGCTCGGCCAGCTTCCCCACCGGCCCGAACACCCGCAGGACGACCGCACTGAGGACCCGCACCACGCCGCCCGCGAGCAGCGGGCCGACGACGATGAAGCCGATGAGGCTGAGGACGACGCCGAGGCCGAGCCACATCGAGCCCTCGGTCGCCTCGTCGGCCCGCGTCGCCGTCCACAGAGCCGCGCCACCTGCGCCGGTGAGCACCAGGCCGATGACGCCGCGGACGAGTCCGGCCCTGCCGTCCGCGGGGGTGCCGGCGTCGCGCAGCGCTGCCATCGGCGAGACCTTCCCGGCCCGCCTGGCCGGGATGTAGGCGGCGAGGACGGTCACGACGACGCCGAGCACGAGACCGATGACGGGCGTCGTCCACTTCACGGTCAGATCCGAGGTGGAGAGGTTCATGCCCATCGAGGACATGAGCTCCATCAGGCCGACGGCGAGTCCCACACCGGCGCCGACGCCCGCGACGGAACCGACCAGGCCGAGGAACAGGGCCTCGATGAGGACCGAGCGGTTGACCTGGCGGCGGCTCGACCCGATCGCCCGCATCAGACCGATCTCGCGGGTGCGCTGGGCGACCAGCATGGAGAAGGTGTTGACGATGAGGAAGATGCCGACCAGGACGGCGATGCCGGCGAAGCCGAGCATCGCGTACTTCATGACGTCGAGGAAGCCGCCCACGTCCTCGCGGCCCGCGTCCGCCGCTTCCGCCTGGGTCTGGAACTTGTACGGGCCCGCGGCGACCGCGGCCACGTTCGTCTTCAGCTGCTCATGGCTGACGCCGGCGGCGGCGGTCACGGCGATGTGGGTGAACTCGCCGGTCCTGCCGAGGAGTTCGCGCTGCGCGGTGGCGGTGTCGAAGTAGACGACGGCCGCGCCCGGGTTGGTGACCTTGAAGGAGGCGATGCCGGAGATCCTCGCCGTGAAGTCCCCGGTGACCGCGATGGTGCGCAGCTCGTCGCCGATCCGGAGCTTGTGCTTCTCGGCGGTGTCCGCGTCGACCATCACGTCGGTGGGGCCGCGCGGGGCGTGCCCGGAGGTGATCTCCATGGTGCGCAGCTCGCCCCGGGTCCAGTTGCCGGCGATCGTCGGAGCGCCGTTGCTGGAGCCCATGTTCTTGTTGTCGGCGTCGACGACTGTCACGCTCATCGAGACGACGCCGCCCTCGGCGGACTTCACCCCCCGCGCCTTCTCGACCTTCGTCAGGAGGGAGGCGGGCAGGGTCTCGGGCCGGCCGCTCTGCGGCGTCTCGTCCTCGGCCTCGGCGCTCTCGGGGCTGACGGTGACGTCGGCCGCGGTCGCCGCGAACAGCTTGTCGAAGGTGGTGTTCATCGTGTCGGTGAACACGAGCGTGCCGGAAACGAAAGCGACGGACAGCAGGACGGCGACGGCGGAGAGAGCCATGCGCCCCTTGTGCGCCAGGAAGTTGCGCAGGGAGGTCTTGAGTACGGTCACGACGTCCGTCCCCGGGCGTCGAAGTCCTTCATGCGGTCGAGGACCTGCTCGGCGGTGGGGTCGAGCATCTCGTCGACGATCCGGCCGTCGGCCAGGTAGAGCACACGGTCGGCGTAGGAGGCGGCGACGGGGTCGTGGGTGACCATGACGATGGTCTGGCCGAGCTCGTCGACGGACCGGCGGAGGAAACCCAGGATCTCGGCCCCGGCGCGGGAGTCCAGGTTCCCGGTCGGCTCGTCGCCGAAGATGATGTCCGGCCGGGCGGCCAGGGCGCGGGCCACCGCGACGCGCTGCTGCTGGCCGCCCGACAGCTGGGTGGGCCGGTGCCCCAGCCGGTCCGCGAGGCCGACGGTCTCCACGATCCGGTTGAGCCACGCGGCGTCCGGCTTGCGGCCCGCGATGTCCATGGGGAGCGTGATGTTCTCCAGGGCGCTGAGTGTGGGCAGCAGGTTGAACGCCTGGAAGATGAAGCCGATCCGGTCACGGCGGAGCCGGGTGAGCTTCTTGTCCTTGAGCCGGGTGATCTCGGTGTCGTCGAGGTGGATCTCACCCGAGGTGACGGTGTCGAGTCCGGCCAGGCAGTGCATCAGCGTGGACTTGCCGGAGCCCGAGGGGCCCATGATCGCGGTGAACTGACCCCGCATGATGTCCACGTCGACGTGGTCGAGCGCGACGACCCGCGTCTCGCCGGATCCGTACGCCTTCACGACCTGTCGCGCTCGAGCCGCGACGGCCGTACGCCCTCCAGTACCCCCGTGCCTGGGAATGGTCACAGCCGTTGTCACGGTAAGTCTCCTATGTCGGTCAATGGCAAGAGTTGAGCGCGCCGCGTGCGGTACGAGTGTGCGGGGTGGAACGGTCCCGGCGCGCTGGTGCGCAGCGCAGTTCCCGGCGGGGGTTTTCCCCACCCTCCGGCGGCCCGGGACCGTGCCGCCGACGCAAGTCCACGGTAAGGAGGGCCCCGTGGCCTGCTCGTCCTCCAGGGGGACGAACGGTCCCCGGCCGGAAGTAAGGAGGTCCCCCTAGGGGTCTGCGACCTCGAACGGACACCCGCCCCTGAACGCGCACCTCTCCCCCCGGGGGAGCGTGAGGTGAGAGGCTGGCCCCGCAGAGATACGTGCATAGGGAAGGGATCTCGATGGACGGGGGCGGGGACGCGACCGGCACGGACCGGACGGACGCGGATGGCCCCGGCCCCGACGCGGGCGCGAATACCGGGCCCGGCAGCGGGCCCGGCAGGCACCGTTCGGGCGGCGGCGACGGCCTTGCGAGCGCCCCGGCACGAGCGCGCACGGACGGTCCACCACTTGTACGGAGCACCGGCAACGGGGGCACCGACCGCACGGACACGGCGCCGGCCGGGACGACTCGCCGCCGCGGGCCGGTGGTCGCCGCACTGATGCTCGGCATGGCCCTCGCCGCCCTCGACGGCACGGTCGTGTCGACCGCCGTCCCCCAGATCGTCGGCGATCTGGGCGGGTTCTCCGTCTTCTCCTGGCTCTTCTCCGGCTATCTGCTCGCCGTCACCGTCACGCTCCCCGTCTACGGAAAGCTCTCCGACACCTTCGGCCGCAAGCCCGTGCTGATCGTGGGCATCGTGCTGTTCCTGGCCGGTTCGCTGCTGTGCGCCGCCGCGTGGAACATGGCCTCGCTCATCGCGTTCCGCGTCGTCCAGGGACTGGGCGGCGGGGCGCTCCAGGGCACGATCCAGACGATCGCCGCCGATATGTACCCACTGAAGGAGCGGCCCAGGATCGTCTCGAAGCTGTCCACGGTGTGGGCGGTCTCGGCGGTCGCGGGCCCGGCGGTGGGCGGACTGCTCGCCGCGTACGCCGACTGGCGCTGGATCTTCCTGATCAACCTGCCGGTCGGCGCCGTCGCACTCTGGCTGATCGCCCGTCATCTCGTCGAGCCGCCACGGGAGCGGGGGCCGCGCCCGAAGGTCGACTGGCCGGGCGCTCTCGCGATCTTCCTCACCGGGACGCTGCTGCTCACCGCGCTCGTCCAGGGCGGAGTGGCCTGGCCCTGGCTGTCCGCGCCCTCACTCGGCCTCTTCGCGGGCAGCGCGGCCGCCGCGGCCATGACCGTGCTCATCGAACGCCGGGCGGCGGAACCGGTCATCCCGGGCTGGGTGTGGCGACGCCGCACGATCGCCTCGGTGAACCTCGCCCTCGGCGCACTCGGTCTGCTGATGATCGCCCCCACGGTCTTCCTGCCCACCTACGCCCAGTCGGTCCTCGGACTCGGCCCGATCGCCGCCGGGTTCGTGCTGTCCGTGATGACCCTGAGCTGGCCGGTCAGCGCGGCGTACTCGAACCGCCTCTACAACCGCATCGGCTTCCGCAACACGGCCCTCACCGGCATCGGCGCCGCGCTGGCGGTCCTGCTGGCCTTCCCGCTGCTGCCGTACCCGGGCGAGCCGTGGCAGCCGGCACTGATCATGCTGCTGCTGGGGGCGGCCCTCGGCTTCTTCCAGCTGCCGCTGCTCGTCGGTGTGCAGTCGACCGTGCCGTGGGCCGAGCGCGGCACGACGACCGCGTCCGTGCTGTTCTGCCGTCAGGTCGGACAGAGCGTCGGCGCGGCGCTCTTCGGCGCCCTCGCCAACACGGTCCTCGCCGCGCGGCTGGGCGGCTCGGGCGATCTGGACTCCGTCTCCCACGCCCTGGCGAACGGGTCGCCGGACGACGGCCTCCGCCGCGCCGTGGCGGCGGCCGTCGACCACGTCTTCGTGGGCTCCGCGGCCGCGGCGGGGCTTGCGGTGCTGGTCCTGCTCTGCCTCGCACCCCGGAGATTCCCGGTGATCAAGGAACCGCAGCCGGACGGCTGACCTGGGGATGTGCCGTGTGCGGGGCGTGACACGACCGTTGCCAAACCTACATACCTCCTGGTCGGTAACCCCCTTACGCCAACCCGGTACCGGCAAGTAACGTTCGCGCTCCACGCCCCTGACACCCTCGCCCCCGCGCGCCCGCGCTCACGGGGGAGCCCGGCCTTCCTCGGGTCGCCGCAAGGAGCAGCACGATGTCGTACGACCCCTACTTCCCCGATCCACCCGGCCCGTCGCGGCAGCCCTGGCACGCGCCGCAACCGCCGCCCGACCGGGGATACGTCGACCCGTTCGGCGACCCGTTCGGCGAAGCGCCCCCCGCTCCGTACCCGGACCCGGATCCGTACACCGAACCCGGCCGCACCCCGGCCCACGAGCTCCCCCGGCTGCGCTCCGGCTACCGCCGGCTCCGCCGCGTCGCGACCCTCACCGCGCTCGGCTACTTCGTCCTCTTCCTCATCCTGTCCGGCTACGCGCCCGGCCTGATGACGGGCGGCATCAGCGGCGGCCTCACCACCGGGGTGCTGCTCGGCCTCCTCACGCTGCCCGTGACCCTGGTCGCCATCGCGGTCTACGAGCACATCGCCCGCCGGCGGGTCGACCCGCTCGCCGCGGCCATCAGGACCGCCCACGACGAAGGGCACGCCCCGACGTCCGCGGACCGGCAGGCCGGCCGGAACCGTCCCGGCGGCTCCGCCTGGGACCGACCCACGGGAGGCATGCGCATATGACCGGCTTCAACTCCGACGCCCAGACGATGTCCTTCGTCGCGTTCATCGCCGTCATCACCGTGACGCTGCTGCTGTGCGTGATGACCGGACCCGACCGCGACGACCTGGGCGAGTTCTACACCGGCTACCGCTCGCTGTCCCCCATGCAGAGCGGCCTCGCCATCGCGGGCGACTACATCTCCGCGTCGACCGTGCTCGCCACCATCGGCGTCATCGCCCTCGTCGGCTACGACGGCCTCACGCTCGCCCTGAGCACCGTGCTCTCCCTGGTGCTGATGATGTTCCTGCTCGCCGAGCCCCTGCGGAACGCGGGCCGGTTCACAATGGGCGACATCCTCACACGCCGCACGCCCGGCCCCGCCGTGCGCATCGCCGCCTGCGCGGTCACGCTCGCCGCGCTGCTGCCCCTGGTGGTCTTCCAGCTCGCCGGCGCCGGCGATCTGCTCGCCTTCGTCCTCGGCTTCGACGCCGAGGGGTTCAAGACCGGCGCGATCGTCTTCCTCGGCGTGCTGATGATCTCGTACGCGGCCATCGGCGGAATGAAGGGCACCGCCTTCATCCAGATCGTCAAGACCGTCGTGCTGCTCGGCTCCGCCACGATCATCGCCGTACTCGTCCTGGACCGCTTCGACTTCAGCCTCCCCGGGCTGCTCGACGCCGCCAAGATGGGCAGCGGGGCCGGCGACCTCTACCTCACGTCCGGGCTCCAGTTCGGCGGCGACGAGATCGACATGATCAGCGCCCAGCTCACGGTCGTGCTCGGCGCGGCGGTACTCCCGCACATCACGATGCGCATGTTCACCGCGCGCAGCGCCACCGCCGTGCGGCGCTCGATGTCCTGGGCCGTGTCCACCGTGGTCGTGACCTGTCTGCTCCTCGTCGTGATCGGCTTCGGTGCGGCCGCGATCGTCGGCCACAAGAACCTCGTCCTCGCCGACCCGCAGGGCAAGACCGCGTTCCTGCTGGTCAGTCAGGCCGTGCTCGGCGCGGACGCGAACATGTTCGAGTCCCTCGTGTTCACCACCGTGGCGACGGCGATCTTCCTGACCCTGCTGGCCTCGGTCGCCGGGATCACCCTCGCCTGCGCCAACACCCTGGCGCACGACCTCATCGCCCACGGGATGCGCCGAGCCAACGTCTCGCACACCGCCGAGATGGCCATCGCCCGCGGCGCCGCGGGCGGCGTGGGCCTCCTCGCCATCGCGCTCGCCGCCTTCGTCCAGGACTGGAACCTCCAGGCCCTGGTGACGCTGTCGTTCTGCATCGGCGCGTCAGCGGTCGCCCCCGCGCTCGTCTTCAGCATGTTCTGGCGCCGCTACACCCGCCAGGGGCTGCTGTGGACCCTGATCGTCGGCGCCGGGACCGCGATCCTGCTGATGACCGGCAGCAATCTGGTCTCCGGCTCGCCGCAGTCCGTGTTCCCCGACCACGACTTCAACTGGTTCCCGTACACCACGACCGGTCTGGTGTCGGTACCCGCCGGCTTCCTGGCCGGCTGGTACGGCAGCATCCGCTCCCCGCGCGAGGCGTCCGCCCAGCGCGAGCGGTACGCCGAGATCGAGCCGGCGATCCTCGCCGGGGCGGGGACGGGCCGCGACAACGGCTGAAACCCGCCCGACCGGACCCGGACCGTCCGCCGCTCCCGAGGGGAGGGGCGGACGGTCCGGCGGTTGGGCGGGGAGGCGCGGGCGGTCCGGAGGAGAAGCGCGGACGGTCCGGCGGGCGGTCAGTCCCGCGAGGGCGGTCGTTCCGTGAGGCTCGCCAGCCCCTCGCGGATGTGGTCCAGATGCGCGTGGATCTCCTCGGCGCGCTGCACGTGCTCACGCAGCACCCGGTCCGTCTCCCGGGAGATGCCCGCCGCCCGCACGCCGGCCTCCTCCACCAGACGGGCCGCCGTCGCCTGCGCCTCCTCCTGGCCGCGGCGGGCAGACTCCTCGGCGTCCGCGAACGCGCACAGCGCCTCCGACAGCCGGGCCTGCGCCCGCGCGGTGAGTTCCCCGTACCGCTGCGCCGACTCCGCGTCCCGCGCCGACAGTTCCCGCTCCGCCTCGTAACGGCGGGACACCCGCATCCGGTCGAGCTCCTTGAGCATCCCCGCAGCCCGGCACCTGGACGCCTCCAGGACGGCCATCGCCTCGCCGCGCTCCGCCGCGGCCTCCACCCGGGCGGCGTCGCGCAGTTCCTCCGCCGTGGCCCGCGCCGACAGCACCATCCGCCGAGCCCGGGAGTCCGCCTCCTCGCAGATCTGCCCCGCCTGCACCGCCGCCAGTTCACGCACCCGGCGCGCCTCGGCCTCGGCCGCCTCGCACGCGGCCCGAGCCTCGTCCCGCGCGGTGGACAGCACCGCGGCCGCCTCCTTCTCCGCCAGGTCGAGGACCTCCTGGGCCCGCGGACCGAGCGGTTCGTACGTCGGCGGGCCCAGCGCCTCGGCGAACTCCCGCAGCGACGCGGCCTCGGCCGCGACCTCCTCCACCACCCTGGTCAGCCGCGCCGCCCGCTGCCACGCCTCGTCCCGCTCCCGGGCGAGCGCGGCGACGTACCGGTCGACCTGATCCAGCCGGTAGCCGCGGCCGCGTACGGTGACGAACCCACCACGAGTCGATCCCGCATTCATCCCTGGACTCCTCTCGGAGCGGTCGACGCAGGGACATCGTGCTGGATCGTGGTGAAGCACCCATAACGCGACACTCCGCCACACAGCAGCGGGCGCCCGACCTGAACGACAGATCGGACGCCCGGACGGCGCACGCTCCGGCGCACGGAACGTGCCCGCGCCGTCGACGCGACGGCTGCCGAAGGCGGTCGGCGGCAGTCAGTGGATCAGATGAGTCCGTCCCACATCTGCTCCAGCAGGACCGACCACCAGCTCTCCGGCGACGACAGCGCCGCCGGGTCCAGCGCGGCGAGCTGCGCCTGGAAGTCGACCGTCCAGCGCCCCGCCTGCTCCGGGTTGAGCCCGAACCGCAGCCGCCACATCCGGCCGAGCAGCGCCAGTGAGCGAGTGAACTCCGGCAGACCGCTGTTGACGAACTGAGGCGCCATCGGCTGCCCGCCCGGACCGCCCTCCACAGGCACCGCCACGATGTGCGCGGTTCCGTACTGGACACAGATCGCCCGGCCGAAGTCACTGCCCACGACCAGGTAGGAGCCCGCGTCCGACGCCGGCTGCACCTGCCGCTGCGCGGCCAGCTCCGCCAGTGTCGGCACCACCGGCTGGGCCGGCTGGGCCCAGAAGAACGGCCCGAAGTCCGCCGGAAGGCCCGCCCACACCAGCGTCCGCGCGACGATCTCCGGCACGCCCTGACGGGACACCGCCCGCTGGTCGAACCTGCAGATGCCCTGCGGCCCGAACGACCCCACCAGCTCCTGCGCGACGCCCTCCGGGGGAACGGGCGGAGCCGGCTGCACCTGCGGCAGCGGGGCCCGCACCGGAGCGGAGCGCGCAGGGCCGTCCGCGACCTGGTGCAGCTCGCCCTGGTGGGTCAGCAGCTGCTGCATGCCGCCCTGCCTGCTGGCGTGGTCCTTCCCGTACGGGGCGATGCTCGTGATCCGGGCCTGCGGCCACGTCTCCCGGATCATCCGGGCGCAGTAGCCACCGGGCAGCTCGCAGGACTCCAGCTCGGTGTGGAGTTCGAGCACCTGGTCGCTGGGGACGTTCATCGCGCGCAGCTCGTGGAAGATCTGCCACTCGGGGTGCGGGGTGCCCGGCGCCGATCGGCGGATGAGCTGCTGCTCGGAGCCGTCGGGCGCGCGGTAGCGCAGCACGGCCTGGTAGCCCGGGCCGACGGTCGGCACTCCGGCCGGCGGCTGCTGCGGATAGCCGTACGCGGGCTGCGGACCGGGCTGCGGCGCGTGCGGCAGCGGCCCCGGAGGCCCGGGCGGCTGCGGGGGCTGCGGAGCTCCGGGGCCGACCGGGCTCGGGTTGGCGAGCATCGTGGCCGCGTGGTGCACCCCGCCCGGCGGAGTACCAGGCGCACCGGGCGCACCGGGCGCACCGGGCGCACCAGGAGGCTGCGGCACCCCGGGACCCGACGGACCCGCACTCGGACTCGGATTCGCCAGCATCGTCGCCGCATGGTGCACCCCGCCCGGCGGAGTACCCGGCGCACCGGGCGCACCGGGCGCACCGGGCGCACCGGGCGCACCGGGCGCACCAGGAGGCTGCGGCACCCCGGGACCCGACGGACCCGCATTCGGACTCGGATTCGCCAGCATCGTCGCCGCATGGTGCACCCCGCCCGGCGGAGTACCCGGCGCACCGGGCGCACCGGGCGCACCAGGAGGCTGCGGGGCGTTCGGCGGCTGCGGTCCGTCCGGACCGAGCTGGGAGACCATCTGCGTGGGTACGTACCCGCCCGCCGGAGCACCCGGCGCACCCGGCCCCGACGGAGGCGGCGTCGCACCGGCCCGCCCGCCCGGAACACCGGGCACACCCGGCGGCGGAGGGGTCGTCGGGCCCGTGCCGCGCGCACCGCGCGGCGGAGCCGTGGCCTTGCTGGTCGCGGCGTCGGCGATGTCACCCGCCGAATGCGGTACCGAAGTGCCGGGAGGAGGCGTGGCGGCCGCACCGGGGCCGGGCTCCTGCGGGCCGATCGGGTCGAGGGCGGGCGACACCGCCGTACGCGGCAACTGGCTCCCGCCCGACATGAGTGCCGTCGGCGCGTCCGCGCCCACCGAAGGCGGCGGGGTGTCCTCGTCGTCCGCACCGGCAAGCGGCGGCGCGAACACCGTCGCCGGCAGCGGGACGGACCCGTCCTCCGAACCGGCGTTCGTGTCCGTCCCGGCCCACGGCGTCGCACCCGCGGGCGCGGCCGGCACCCCGTCGGAAGCGGTCGGCTCGTGATCCCCGCCACCGGCGCCGGGCGCGGCCGCCGCGGAAGCACCGGCCACCCCGGCGGCAGGCGTCTGCGGCGAACCCGCAGCGGAAGCCGCCGCCGAACCCGGCCACGCGCTGCCGCCCACGTGCGAACCGCCACCGCTGGTACCGCCCGGCGGCACCGCGGCGGGCGCGGGCGCGGCCGCCGCGGAAGCACCGGCCACCCCGGCGGCAGGCGTCTGCGGCGAACCCGCAGCGGAAGCCGCCGCCGAACCCGGCCACGCGCTGCCGCCCACGTGCGAACCACGGCCGTTCGTCACGGCGCCGCCACCGGTCCCGCCCTGGGAAGCGCCCGCACCCTGCGCCGGCTGCGAACCCGCATCCTGCCCGGCGTCCGCGGAGGCGCCCGCGTCACCGCGCGAAGCCCGCTGATCCGGAATGCCCAGCCTGTCCGCCGCGTCCTGCAACCACTCCGGCGGACTCAGCAGGAACGACGTCTGATTCAGATCGACCCGCTCCGGCGGCGCCGCGGCCGGAGCCGCACCCGCTCCGGAAACGCCGTACTCCTCCTCGTAGCGGCGGATCACCTCGCCCACCGGAAGGCCCGGCCACAGCGTGGCCTCCCCGCTGTCCCGGGCGATCACCATCCGCTGCCGGCCACCGTCCGACGTCGGCCCCTCCGGACGGTCCTCCGCCCAGACCACGAAGCCCAGCTCGAACTCCCGCACCCGCACGTCACGGTGCTGGTAGGAGGGCACATCGCCGTTGATCCACTCCTCGGCGCGCTCCTGCGCCTGTGCGAACGTCACCATCGAGAAGCTCACTCCCCCACCGGAACGGCACGCGCGAAGCCGCCGTCCACCATCAGGTTCGCCACGGTCTCCAGCTCCGGCGGATTCCCCGCCAGCCCGGTCAGGAACGCGTCGAAGTCCTCACCGCACGGCAGCAGCAGGCGCTCCACCCGCTCCGTCACCGTCAGGCCGTCCCGGTCCCGGGCATCGTCGTACGCGCAGAACCACACCGAACCCACGTCCGCACCACGGACCTTGACCGCCAGCAGCCCGCCCTGGACGAAACCGACGGCCAGATAGTCCTTCGTCAGATGGTCCCGAAGACACTTGTTCACGTACACCAGATCATTGACCGCCGCCTCCTCACGCACCGTGAAGAACGGCTGGTCCACCAGCAGCCCCAACTCCGGGTCGAGCGCGGCACCCACCGGAGCGCACCCCCCGGCCGCCTTCAGGAAGGAGCGGTACGCGCCCGGCAGGCGATACCCCAAATCCTCCTCCACACCCAGAAGTTGCTGCTCCGACACCGACACCGCGCCCTTCGGCAGACCGAAGTGCGCCGGCCGGGTCTCCTGCAGCGGACGCGTCCCGCGCTTGCCGTGGTCCACCGCCGCCGTCGCCACCCCGCCGTGATGCCTCAGCAGCGCCTTCACCTCGACCGGCACCAGCTCCAGCCGACGGCTCCCCGCCACGTGGTGCCACGTCCAGCCGTGCGGCGTCGCCACCGGCGGAATCGTGTCCCACAGCTCATGACCGGCCGCGGCCAGCGCGGCGTTCGCCGACACGTAGTCCGTCAACCGCAGTTCGTCGACGCCGAAGCCCTCCGGAGGCTCGGCGATCTCCGCCGCAGCCCGCGCATACGGCGAGAAATCCGGAAAACCGTGCTCGTCCACCCGAACACCCATAGGATGCCGAGCAGCCCTCACCGGATCCGGGAAATGAACGACCTGCCCGGAGTAGGCCGCGTTCGGCGGCGCTGCGTTCCCCCGGCCCTGGGGGCCGGGAGGTGCCCCCAGCCCGATCCGACCTGTCGTCATGGCGGTATGCCCCCTGCTGCGTCCGGCTGGTTCACCACAGCCTATGCGGTGGGGCGACAGCGGACACCGCCCCTCCGCTCCCGTAACGAACCGTCACCCCCGCGTGACCCTCAGCCCAACACAGCACGACACAGCTACACGTTTCAGTCACCCCGCTTCCGCACCACCCGCCCCATTTGGCAGGCTGTCCCAGCAACTCGGGGGATTGCAGGGAGGGACAACAGCACCATGCACACGGCAGCGCAACCGTCGCCGACAGCCACAGCAGGCGACCCCAGGCTCAGCTGGAGCGGGGCGGAGGCCGCAGCACGCCCGCCCGTACTCCGCTTCCGCCGCGACGGAATCCTGCCCACCGTCGCCGCCGCACTCTCCGTGCGCGGCGCAACCGTCACCTGCACCGCGGCCAAGGGCGACCAGGCCCCCACCCTCCACCCGCTCGTCCAGGACTTCCTCGACACCCTCACCAGCGGCCAGCGCGAACGCTTCACCGGCCGATGCCCCGAAGCCATCCTGCTGTCCCGGCACATCGGCGCCACCGACGCGGCACGCTCCAAGCGCGCCCAGCGCAAACCCCTCACACCCGGCGAGGCCCGCCGCTCCCTCAAGCACGCAAAACTCACCACCCGGCGCATCCGCGAGGACGGCGACCCCCTCCACGGCAGCTACGCCGCCCCCTGCCGCTCCTGCACGGCGATGCTCGCCCACTTCGGCGTACGCACCGTCGACCCCACCCAGAACCAGAACGGCTGAACGCACACACATGCCCGACCACCCCCTCAGCACCACCCGCTTCCCCGTCGCGGTCGACGCAGCACTCCGCGACGCGGGATGGCAACCGGGCCGCTGGGACATGAGGCTCGCCGAACGCTGGGCCGACACCCTCCGCGCCCACGTCTCCCCCGGCGGCCACCGCCACGCCGTCTTCCCCGCCGCCGTCGAAGCCTGGGCCGAATTCGGCGCCCTCCACATCACCCCGCCCGGCCCCGGCCGCCAGACCGCACCCACGGCCCTCCGCCTCGACCCCCTCGCGGGACTCCACCTCGCCCGCACGCTCAGCGACCTCGGCCGCGCCCTCGACACCGAGATCGCCCCCCTCGGAGAAGAAGGCGAGGCACAGGCCGTCCTCGCCATCGACACCGAAGGCCGCGTCTACAGCGTCGACCACACCGGCGACTGGTACCTCGGACCCGACCTCGACCAGGCCCTCATCACCCTCGTCAACGGCAACCAGCCCGCCCGGCTCACCACGTCCTGACCCCGGCACCGGCACCGGCACCGGCACCGGCACCACACGGGACCCTCCGCAGGGCGCCCGGCCGAAGGCGTCCCCCGCGGCCGGTCACACCGCCGGCGACTCCGCCGGCGACCCCATCGGCAGCACCGCCGACACCCGGAAACCGCCCCCGTCCGTCGGTCCCGACACGAACACCCCACCCAGCGCCGACACCCGCTCCCGCATGCCCACCAGACCGTTCCCGCCACTCGGCAGACCCGCGTCCGCCGCGCCCCGCTCCGACGGACCGTTCTCCACCTGCATCGCGATCTCCGCATCACGATGAGCGACACGCACCCACGCCCTCGCACCCGCCGCGTGCTTGTGCACGTTCGTCAGCGCCTCCTGCACGACCCGGAACGCCGTCTGCTCCACCTCCGGCCGGTACGGACGCGACTCGCCCTGCACCGAGAACTCCACCACCATCCCCGCCAGCCGCGACTGCTCCACCAGCGACCCGAGATCCGCCAGCGACGGACCCTCCCCCGCCACCTCCGCCTCGGCAGCCTCCGCAGCCGCAGCGGCCGCCGCCCCCACCGCCGCCAACGGCACCGGCTCCACGGCCGCCCGCGCCACGACCTCCTCGCCCGACCGCAGCACCCCCAGCATCTCCCGCAACTCCGTCAACGCCTGCCGGCCCATGTCCCCCACCAGCGCCGCGTTCCTCACCGCCTTCTGCGGATCCTTCAACGCCACCGCCTGCAACGCCGCCGCATGCACCACCATCAGACTCACCCGGTGCGCCACCACGTCGTGCATCTCCCGCGCGATCCGCGTCCGCTCCTCCGTACGCGCCCACTGCGCCTGCTGCTCCGCACGATCCGCCAGCAGCGACAGCTCCTGCTCCAGACTGACCGCACGCTCCCGCAGGCTCTCCATCAACCGCCGCCGCGCCCCCACGTACAGCCCCAGCAGCAACGGCGGAGCCGTCAGCCCCATCGACATCACGGTCGACACCAACGGCACGTACCAGAGCCCCGGATCGAAATCGGCCGTCGCCACGTCCTGCCGCGTCCTGACGAACGTCACGATCAGCGTCCCCAGCAACGACATCCCCGCCAGCGCCGCGATCACCCGCCGCGGCGCCTCCGAGGCGGCGAGCGTGTACAACCCGACGATCCCCATCAGGAAGCCCATCTCGGCCGGCGTGATCGCGATCGACACCAGCACCACGGCGACCGGCCAGCGCCGGCGCAGCACCAGCACCGACCCGGCGAGCAGCCCGAAGACCACCCCCACCGGCACGGGCAGCGCGGCCGTCTCCGAGAACCGCACCCCCTCCAGCGCACACTCCGCCGCGGACACGAGGCCGAGCCCCACGTCCAGCACCGCACTCCGCCGCCGCCCCCACCACAGCAGGCTCCGCGGCGACGTGTCGTCCGCAGAGTCCCGGTGTGCCCCCGTTGTGGTCATGGCTCCCAGCCTACGAAAGCGGTCGAGCGATTTTCCGGCGGCTTCCACAGCACGGAACGTGATCGAACAAGGTCACAACCCGCGACGATCGCTCGAACCGGCGAATCGACCACACCTTCGACCCGGACGTCCGCATTCCGGACCAGCCTGGGCACATGACCTCCACGACCGGCGGACACGCCGACTTCGAGGACCTCCGCCGCCAGGCGGTCGCGCTGCGCCGCGAGGGCCTCAGCCTCCGCCAGATCCGCGACCGACTCCACATCGGCAACAACGACATCCTCAACCGACGCGTGAAGGGCGAGCCGCCACCCGACTGGACCAGGCGCCCGAGGGCGAAGGACGACCTGCGGGCGAGGGCCGGGGAGCTCCGACTGCAGGGCATGACCTGCGACCGGATCCAGGTCGAGCTGGGGTGCTCGAAGAGTTCGATCTCACTGTGGGTGCGGGACCTGCCGAAGCCGCCCCGGCGCGACCCGGCCGAGCAGGCCCGCCTGGCCGGGGCGAAAGCGCTGGGAGCACGAACTCGCCGTGCGGGATGCGGAGCGCCGGCACACGAAGGCGGCGGCCAGGGACGCGGTCGGCACGCTCACCGACCGGGAGCTCTTCCTCGTCGGGGTGGCGCTCTACTGGGCGGAGGGCAGCAAGGACAAGGCCTGGGACCGCATGGAGTACCTCAAGCTCATCAACAGCGACCCTGACGTGGTCACGCTGCACCTGCGGTGGCTCGAACTGCTGGGCGTCTCTCGCGACCGCCTGCGACTTCAGATCAGCATCCACGAGAGCGCCGACCTCGAAGCCGCCCAGCAGTACTGGTCCGATCTCACCGGCGTGGCGCGCACCCAGTTCAACAAGCCCGTGGTGAAACGCCACAACCCTCGGACGGGCCGCAAGAACACGGGCGACACCTGTCGGGGCTGCGTCGCGATCTATGTAAGAGGCAGCGCCGATCTCTACCGTCGCACGGAAGGCGCTTGGTACGGCATAGTGTTGGGTGCCGGTCCGGCGACCTGACCTTATGTCCGGTTCGCTCGGAATTAATCCCCCATGGTGTAATCAGGCAGCACTACGGGTTTTGGTCCCGTCTGTTCAGGTTCGAATCCTGATGGGGGAGCCACCGGCACACGGGTCCTGACCTCACGGTCAGGACCCGCACTTATTTCACGTCTGTATGCCCCCGGTATCCTTCGGGTGTCCACCACCCGAAAGCCGAAGGGCATTCCCGTGAGCGCCAACCGCCCGGCCGCCATCGTCGTCCTTGCAGCGGGTGAAGGCACCCGCATGAAGTCGAAGACCCCCAAGGTCCTGCACGAGATCGCCGGACGCTCGCTCGTCGGGCACGTCGTGTCCGCCGCCCGTGAGCTCGAGCCCGAGCAGCTCGTCGTGGTCGTGGGACATGCGAGCGAGCAGGTCAAGGGTCATCTCGCCGCTCACTACGAAGGGACCCGCACCGCGTTCCAGGCGGAGCAGAACGGCACGGGTCATGCCGTGCGGATGGCTCTGGAGGAGCTGGGTCAGGCGCCGGACGGCACGGTCGTGGTCGTGTGCGGTGACACTCCTCTTCTTTCCGGCGAGACGCTGTCGGCGCTCGTGGGGACGCACGGCGCGGACGGCAATGCCGTGACGGTGCTGACGGCGGAGGTTCCGGACTCGACGGGGTACGGGCGGATCGTGCGGGACGCCGCCACGGGTGCGGTGACCGCGATCGTGGAGCACAAGGACGCTTCCGACGCCGAGCGGGCGATCAGGGAGATCAACTCGGGTGTCTTCGCGTTCGACGGCCGGCTGCTGGCGGACGCGCTCGGCAAGGTGCGCACGGACAACAGCCAGGGTGAGGAGTATCTGACGGACGTGCTCGGGATCCTGCGTGAGGCGGGGCACCGGGTGGGTGCGTCGGTGGCGGGTGACCACCGGGAGATCCTGGGGATCAACAACCGGGTGCAGCTGGCGGAGGCGCGCCGGCTGCTGAACCAGCGGTTGCTGGAGCGGGCGATGACGGCCGGTGTGACGGTGGTGGATCCGGTGTCGGTGCTGGTGGACGTGACGGTGACGTTCGAGCGGGACGCGGTGGTCCATCCGGGTACGCAGTTGCTGGGTGCGACGCATGTGGCGGAGGACGCCGAGGTGGGTCCGAACACGCGGCTGCGGGACACGGTGGTGGGCCGGGGGGCTCGGGTGGACAACACGGTGGCCGACGGTGCGGTGATCGGCGAGTCGGCGTCGGTGGGTCCGTACGCGTATCTGCGTCCGGGGACGAGGCTTGGTGCGAAGGCCAAGGCGGGTACGTATGTGGAGATGAAGAACGCCTCGCTGGGTGAGGGTACGAAGGTGCCGCATCTGTCGTACGTGGGTGACGCGACGATCGGTGAGTACACGAACATCGGTGCGGCTTCGGTATTCGTGAACTACGACGGTGAGGCGAAGCACCACACGACGATCGGGTCTCATTGCCGGACGGGGTCGGACAACATGTTTGTCGCTCCTGTCACAGTCGGGGACGGTGCGTACACCGCGGCGGGCTCGGTGATCACGAAGGATGTGCCTCCGGGTTCGCTGGCCGTGGCCCGCGGCCAGCAGCGGAATATCGAGGGTTGGGTGGCGCGCAAGCGTCCGGGCAGTGCGGCGGCGCAGGCGGCTCAGGCCGCGGGTGAGGCCGCGGAGCGCGAAGGCTGACCGAAAACGGGTGCGTCAATCTCGGCGTACCGTGATACGTGCACATGATTCGGCTGGCTCGCCGCACAAGGGACGGGCGGATCAGCAGCAGAGAAACACGTCTGAGGAGACAGTGCTGTGACCGGGATCAAGACGACCGGCGAGAAGAAGCTCATGCTCTTCTCCGGCCGCGCCCACCCCGAGCTGGCCGAGGAGGTCGCCCATCAGTTGGGTGTCGGCATTGTGCCGACGAAGGCCTTTGATTTCGCCAATGGTGAGATCTACGTCCGTTTCCAGGAGTCCGCGCGCGGCGCGGACTGCTTCCTGATGCAGAGCCACACGGCTCCCATCAACAAGTGGATCATGGAGCAGTTGATCATGATCGATGCTCTGAAGCGGGCTTCCGCGCGGAGCATCACGGTGATCCTGCCGTTCTACGGTTATGCGCGTCAGGACAAGAAGCACCGTGGCCGTGAGCCGATCTCGGCGCGCCTGGTGGCGGATCTGATGAAGACGGCCGGTGCGGACCGGCTCCTCACGGTGGATCTGCACACGGATCAGATCCAGGGCTTCTTCGACGGTCCGGTGGACCATCTGTTCGCGCTGCCGCTGCTGGCGGACTATGTCGGTGCGAAGGTGGACCGTTCGAAGCTGACGGTGGTGTCCCCGGACGCCGGCCGGGTGCGGGTGGCGGACCGCTGGTGCGACCGTCTGGACGCGCCGCTGGCGATCGTGCACAAGCGCCGTGACAAGGACGTGGCGAACCAGGTGACGGTCCACGAGGTCGTGGGCAATGTCGAGGGCCGGGTGTGTGTCCTGGTCGACGACATGATCGACACGGGCGGCACGATCTGCGCGGCGGCGGACGCGCTGTTCGCGCACGGTGCGGAGGACGTGATCGTGACGGCCACGCACGGTGTGCTGTCGGGTCCTGCCGCTGACCGGCTGAAGAACTCGAAGGTGAGCGAGTTCGTGTTCACGAACACGCTGCCGGACCCGAACAATCTGGAGCTGGACAAGATCACGGTCCTGTCGATCGCCCCGACGATCGCGCGTGCGGTGCGTGAGGTCTTCGAGGACGGCTCGGTGACGAGCCTGTTCGAGGAGCAGTAGTTCTGCACGGTCGATAGATCGATTTAGGCTGCGGCCTCCCTCCGGGTAGACTCATCGGGTTGCTCGGCGAGGGAGGCCGTACGCGTTTCGGTGTACGGCGGTCCGTTATCGACGCGCTCTTCGTAGCAGGCCAGTCGTGGCCGGGTGACTGTTCATGTTCGTCACCGCATACGAGGAGTGCACATGTCCGAGGTGAAGATTTCCGCGGAGCTCCGCAGCGAGTTCGGCAAGGGCGCCGCCCGGCGCATCCGTCGCGACAACAAGGTTCCCGGCGTTCTGTACGGTCACGGCTCGGACCCGATCCACGTGACGCTGCCGGGTCACGACCTGCTGATGGCGCTGCGTACCCCGAACGTCCTGCTGGCGCTGGACATCGAGGGCAAGAAGGAGCTGGCGATCCCGAAGGCGGCGCAGCGCGACCCGCTGAAGGGCTTCCTGGAGCACGTCGACCTGCTGCTGGTGAAGCGCGGCGAGAAGGTCACGGTCGAGGTTCCGGTTCAGGCCGAGGGTGAGCTGGCCCCCGGTGGCAACCTGCTGGAGCACGTCCTGAACGCGCTGCCGGTCGAGGCCGAGGCCACCCACATCCCCGAGTCCTTCGCGGTGTCCGTCGAGGGCCTGGAGGCCGGTGCCTCCGTCCACGCCAAGGACATCGAGCTGCCGAAGGGCGTCACGCTGGCCGTGGACGAGGACGCGGTCGTGCTGCAGGTTCTGGCCGCGCAGGCCGAGGAGCCGGCGGCCGAGGCCGAGGAGGCCGAGGCCCCGGCGGCCGCCGAGGGCGCGGAGGCCTGAGCCGTACGCTCTGCTTGACGGGGTGGCGGGCCGCGCGGCCCGCCACCCCGTCGGCTGTTTTCGGACTCTTTGCGGATTCGAGGAGACGTTCATGACGACGGACGACGCCGGCGCGCCGTGGCTGGTGGTGGGGCTGGGCAATCCGGGGCCGGGGTATGCGGGGAACCGCCACAACGTGGGGTTCATGGTCGCGGATCTGCTGGCGGAGCGGATGGGCGGGAAGTTCAAGCGGGCGGCCAAGGCGCAGGCTCAGGTGGTGGAGGGCCGGATCGGTCCGGCGGGTCCGGGGAGCCGGCGGGTGATTCTGGCGAAGCCGATGTCGTACATGAACCTTTCGGGTGGCCCTGTGGTGGCGCTGCGGGACTTCTACAAGGTTCCGACGGCGCATGTGGTGGCGGTGCACGACGAGCTGGACATCGATTTCGGGGTGCTGCGGCTGAAGCTGGGCGGTGGTGACAACGGGCACAACGGTCTGAAGTCGATGACGAAGGCGATGGGTTCGGACTATCACCGGGTGCGGTTCGGTATCGGGCGTCCGCCGGGGCGGATGCAGGTCGCCGATTTCGTGCTGAAGGACTTCTCCGGTGCGGAGCGCAAGGAGTTGGACTATTTCGTGGACCGGGGTGCGGATTCGGTGGAGTGTCTGGTGACGGATGGGCTGGAGCGCGCGCAGAGTGCGTACAACTCCTGACAAGCACCCCATAGCGCTGGCCAGAAGTTGACCGAGCGCGGTCGGGTGCCGAAGGATCGCGCCCCATGAAGCGGAACTCCTCCGGCCGGATGCTCGACCACGGCCGCCGTGTGTCCATGGCCGCGGTGGCGCTGCTGCTGATCGTCGCCGGCTTCTGGTCGTCCTGGGGCACGGCCCAGCACGTGCTGCTCTCCAAGGGCCGCGAGCACGGGACGCTCACCGTCGCCGACTGCGGTGAGACGACGTGTACGGGCCCGTACGACCCCGAGGGCCCGGGCGGTGCGCGTACGGGCATGGTCATCGAGCGGTCGGTGGCGGTGGCCGAGGGCGCGAAGCTCGATGTGGTGGTGAAGCCGGGCACGGACGAGGTCGTGCGGGCCGGCCGGCCCGGAGCGCTGCACGCCTGGCTGCCTCTCGGCGGTGCGCTGCTGCTCGCCGCCTGTGTGGTCGGCGGCGGACTGCGGATGACGCGGACGGCGTGGGGGACGGCCGCCGCGGGCGGGGCGCTGCTCGTGGGCGCGTTCTTCGCGCTCTGAGGGGCGGTTCCTCCGCAGCGGCACACGGGCCGGGGCCCGGGAAGGTCTCCCGGGCCCCGGCCGATGTGGTGGAGCGGGCGTCAGCCCGTGTTGCGCAGTCCGGCCGCGACGCCGTTCACCGTGAGCAGCAGTGCCCGCGACAGCAGCGGGTCCGCCGGTTCGCCGCGTTCGGCGGCGGCTCGCTGCCGGGCGAGCAGCGAGACCTGGAGGTAGGAGATCGGGTCGAGGTAGGCGTCCCTGATCGCGAAGGTCTGCTGGAGGCCCGGGTTGGAGTCGAGCAGTCGCCGGCCGCCGGTGATGCGCAGCACCTCCCGTACCGTCAGCTCGTGTTCGGTCTCGATGCCGGTGAACACGTGCTTGAGCTCGTCCGGCACGAGGGTGTCCACGTAGTGGCGGGCGATCCGCAGGTCGGTCTTGGCGAGGGTCATCTCGACGTTGGAGACGAAGTTCCGGAAGAAGTGCCACTTCTCGTACATCTCTTCCAGGACCGAGTCCGAACCCGCCTCGCGCAGGGCCCGCAGTCCGGAGCCGACGCCGAACCAGCCGGGCACGATCTGCCGGGACTGGGTCCAGCCGAACACCCAGGGGATGGCCCGCAGCCCGTCCAGGCCGGCGCCGCTGTCGGGGCGGCGGGAGGGCCGGGAGCCCAGGTGCAGCTCGGCGAGCTGGTCGACCGGGGTGGAGGCGAAGAAGTACGCCGGCAGGTCCGGGTCCTCGACGAGCTTGCGGTAGGCGGCGTGGGCGGCGTCGGAGACGATGTCCATGGCGGCGTCCCAGCGGGCGAGCGCTTCGTCGCTCTGCCGGGGCGCGGTGTGCAGGGCGGAAGCCTGGAGGGTCGCGGCGACCGTGAGCTCCAGGTTCTCCCTGGCCAGGGAGGGGATGAGGTACTTGTCGGAGATGACCTCGCCCTGCTCGGTCACCTTGATCTCGCCCTCCAGCGTGCCCCAGGGCTGGGCGAGGATGGCCTCGTGGGTGGGGCCGCCGCCGCGGCCGACGGTGCCGCCGCGGCCGTGGAAGAGCCGCAGCCGGACCCCGTAGCGGTGGGCGACGTCGCGCAGCCTCCGCTGGGCGCGGTGGATCTCCCACTGCGAGGTGGTGATGCCGCCGAACTTGGAGGAGTCGGAGTAGCCGAGCATGACCTCCTGGACGTCGCCGCGCAGGGCGACGAGCCGGCGGTAGGAGGGGTCGGCGAGCATCTCGTCGAGGATGACGTCGGCGGCCCGGAGTTCGTCGGTGGTCTCCAGCAGGGGCACGATGCCGATCCTGGCCCAGCCGGCGTGCAGGTCGACCAGCCCTGCCTCGCGGGCCAGTACGGCCGCCGCGAAGACGTCGTCCGCGCCCTGGCACATCGAGATGATGTAGGACTCGATGACCTCGGGGCCGAAGCGTTCGAAGGCTTCCTTGACCGTGTGGAAGACGCCGAGGGTCTTGGCGCCGGCGGCGTCGAGCGGCGCCGGGGTCGGGGCGAGCGGCCGGCGGGAGCGGAGCTCCTTGGCGAGCAGCCTCTGCCGGTACTCGCGCGGCATGTCGGCGTAGCGCCAGGTCTCCTCGCCGAGCCGGTCGAAGAGCTGGCCGAGGGCGTGGTGGTGGGCGTCGGCGTGCTCACGCACGTCCATGGTGGCGAGCTGGAGCCCGAAGGCCGCGAGGGTGCGGATGGTGCGGTCGAGGCGGCCGTCGGCGAACAGCCCGCCGCGGTGCTCGCGCAGCGACGTCTGGATGAGGGTGAGGTCCTGCAGCAGCTCGGCGGTGCCGAGGTAGTCGCGGCCCTTCTCGTGGGCGGTGCCCTTGGCGAGCCGCTCCCGGGTGTTGACGAGCTTCTGGCGGATGCAGGTGGCCTTGAGCCGGTAGGGCTCCTCCGCGTTCAGCCGCTTGTAGCGGGGGCTGATCTCGGGGAGGCGTTCCAGGTCGGACTGGAGGGACTCCAGCAGTTCCTCGGTGGCGCCGGCGTAGCGGATCGAGTTGGAGAGCAGCGCGCGCAGCGAGTCGACGGCCTCAAGGGCGTCGGTGATGCCGTGCTCGTGCTGGAGGATCAGGACCTCGCGGGTGACCTCGGGGGTGACGTTGGGGTTGCCGTCGCGGTCGCCGCCGATCCAGGTGCCGAAGGTGAGGGGCCGGGTGCCGGGCGGCAGCTCGACGCCGGCGCGCTCCAGCTCGGCGGCGAGGTCCTCCAGGACGTCCCCGACGGCGCCCGCGTGGAGCTCGTCGAGGTAGTAGATGGCGTTGCGGGCCTCGTCGGCGGGCTCGGGGCGCACGACGCGGAGCTCGTCGGTCTGCCAGATCAGGTCGATGCTCTCGGCGAGCCGCAGGTCGTGCCGGCGGCGGTCGGCGGGGTTGACCGGGGACTCCAGCAGCTCGGCGATGCGCCGGAGCTTGTTCAGCACGGACCGGCGGGCCGCCTCGGTGGGGTGGGCGGTGAAGACCGGCCGCACGTTGAGGTTGCGCACGGTCTCGCGCAGGTGCTCGGGGTCCGCCTCCTTGAGCATGTCGGCGGTCCGGGAGAGCAGCCCGCCCTCGGCGGCGCGGCGCTCGCGCATCTCGCGGCCGCGGTGCACCTGCTCGGTGACGTTGGCAAGATGGAAGTACGTGGAGAACGCACGCACCAGCTTCGCGGCGGTCTCCAGGTCGGTGTCCCCGAGCAGCTCCGCGGCGGCGTCGCCGTCGGACCGGGTCAGGGCGCGTACGCGTTCGACGAGGTCGAGGAGTTCGGGGCCTTCCTGCCGTACGAGGGTCTCGCCCAGCAGATCGCCCAGTCGGCGGATGTCGGAACGCAGCTCCGCGCTGGCGGATGAGGTCTGGTCGGCACTGCTCACAGGTGCGGCTCCTTGCAGTGTTTGAGCACGTCTGGAGGTTTTCCGGAGGCTTTGCGGACCGCGCTGTCCGACGTCTCCAAGGATAGGTGTCCGTTCACGCGCCGTTGTCCACCGCCCTCTTGCCGCGAGGCTTCGCGCTGCCATACTTACGACCCCGTAGGTTACGGATCCGTAGCCGGACGGTTCAGCCGCACCCTCACCCCCCAGGGGACCCCCATGACCACAAGTCCCGATGTGATCGACGACGCCCGGAATTCGTCCGCACCCGATCCCCGGTCCGCCACGCTGGGCGGCGACAGCAAGCGTTCGATCGAGCAGATCGCGCTGCTGCTGTTCATCACGGTGCCCTTCCTCGCGCTCCTGGCGGCGATCCCGCTGGCGTGGGGCTGGGGCGTGAGCTGGCTCGACCTCGGTCTGCTGGTGGCGATGTACTACATCGGCTGCCACGGCATCACGATCGGCTTCCACCGCTACTTCACGCACGGCTCCTTCAAGGCCAAGCGGCCGCTGCGGATCGCGCTCGCGGTCATGGGGTCGCTGGCCGTGGAGGGTCCTCTGGTGCGCTGGGTGGCCGACCACCGCAAGCACCACAAGTTCTCCGATGCCGAGGGCGACCCGCATTCGCCGTGGCGTTTCGGCGAGACGCTCCCGGCGCTGATGAAGGGCCTGTGGTGGGCCCACATCGGCTGGATGTTCGACGAGGAGCAGACCCCGCAGCAGAAGTACGCACCGGACCTGATCAAGGATCCGGCGATCCGGGCGATCTCCCGCCAGTTCGTGTTCTGGACGATCGTGTCGCTGGCGATTCCGCCGCTGGTCGGCGGTCTGGTGACGATGTCGTGGTGGGGCGCGTTCACCGCGTTCTTCTGGGGCTCGCTGGTCCGGGTCGCGCTGCTGCACCACGTGACGTGGTCGATCAACTCGATCTGCCACGCGGTCGGCAAGCGCCCGTTCAAGTCGCGCGACCGCTCGGGCAACGTGTGGTGGCTCGCGGTGCTGTCCTGCGGTGAGTCGTGGCACAACCTGCACCACGCCGATCCGACGAGCGCCCGGCACGGCGTCGAGCGCGGCCAGATCGACTCCAGCGCGCGGCTGATCCGCTGGTTCGAGAAGGCGGGCTGGGCGTACGACGTGCGCTGGCCGAGTGCGGACCGGATTGCCGCCCGGCGCCGGGAGGAAGCCGCGGAGGCGGCATGATTGAGGGCGTGGCGATCGACGGCAGCAGTACCAGCAGCAGTGACAAGCCCCGGCGCGGGCGCAGGGTCCGGATGACCGGGGCGGAGCGCCGCCAGCAGCTGCTCGACATCGGTCGCACGCTTTTCGCGGCGAAGGGCTTCGAGGGTACGTCGGTGGAGGAGATCGCGGCGAAGGCCGGGGTGTCCAAGCCGGTGGTGTACGAGCACTTCGGCGGCAAGGAGGGCCTGTACGCGGTCGTCGTGGACCGGGAGATGCGCCAGCTCCTGGACATGGTCACGGGGGCGCTGACCGCGGGGCATCCGAGGGAGCTGCTGGAGCAGGCGGCGTTCGCGCTGCTGGACTACATCGAGTCGTACACGGACGGTTTCCGCATCCTGGTCCGTGATTCGCCGGTCGCGCAGTCCACGGGCACGTTCGCGTCGCTGATCAGCGACATCGCGACGCAGGTCGAGGACATCCTGGGGCTGGAGTTCAAGGCCCGCGGTTTCGACCCGAAACTGGCGCCGCTGTACGCGCAGGCGCTGGTGGGGATGGTGGCGCTGACCGGTCAGTGGTGGCTGGACGTCCGCAAGCCGAAGAAGGCGGAGGTCGCGGCGCATCTGGTGAATCTGGCCTGGCACGGGCTGGACGGGCTGGAGCAGAAGCCGCGGCTGATAGGGCACCGCAAGAGCTGAGCGGGTGCCGCGTCCGGCCGGCGGCAGGCCGGCGGGCACACGCGGAACGGCGCACACGGCACACGGCCCGGGTGCCGCAGGGGGCACGAGCACGTACCGCGTCCGGCCGGCGTCCGGTCGCCCGCTCGTCGCGGGAGGGACGCCGGCCGGACGGCCGGGCCGGTCATCCCGCCGGTTCCAGGAACTCCAGCCGGTTGCCCACCGGATCTCTCGAGAAGAAGCGGCGGTGCCCGGGCAGGTCCTCGTCCCAGACGACCTCGGCGCCGTGGGCCCGCAGGCGCTCGGCGAACGCCTCGATGCCGGTCACCCGCAGCCCGGGGTGCGCCTTGCGCGCGGGCCGGAATCCGGGGTCGACGCCGAGGTGCAGCTGAACATCGCCGGCCCGGAACCAGCAGCCGCCGCGGACGGCGAGCGACGGCGGCTTGGCGATCTCGGTCATCCCCAGGGCACCCGCGTAGTACGCCCGCAGCGCCTCTTCGGAACCGGCGGGCACGGCGAGCTGCACGTGATCGAGAGCGGTCAGCATGCGGATTCGTCCTCTCCCGCCGGCCCTACAGCGGCTTGCGGGCCACGGCGAAGATGCGGCGGAACGGGAAGACCGTTCCGTGCGGTCCGGGTGGATAGGCCTTGCGGAGAAGATCGCGGTACTGCGAGAGGAACTCGTCGGCGGCCTCCTCGTCCCCTTCGAGCGTGGTGAGGACCGGGCGCAGCGCGGTGCCTTTGACCCAGTCCAGGACGGGGTCCTCGCCGGTGAGCAGCTGGAGGTAGGTCGTCTCCCAGGTGTCCGCGGCGCAGCCGAGGTCGGCGAGCCGGAGCAGGTAGTCGGCCGGGTCCAGTACGTGGACGAAGCGGCGGCCCTGGTCGGCGAGGCGGTCGCGCCACTGCGGGGTGTCGCAGAGTTCGCCGAGCAGCGCGTGGCTGGGCGAGGTGAAGTTGCCGGGCACCTGGAAGGCGAGGGTGCCGCCGGGTGTGAGGCCGTCGATCCAGGTGGCGAAGGATTCGGGGTGGTTCGGCACCCACTGGAGCGCGGCGTTGGAGACGATGAGGTCGTAGGGCTCGTCGGGGGTCCAGTGCGCGGCGTCGGCGGGGCGGAAGTCGATCCAGCCCCCGCCGGCGGTGGTGCCCGCGTACTCCTTCTCGGCGCGGGCGAGCATCTCGGGTGAGAGGTCGAATCCGGTGATCCGTGCGTCCGGCCAGCGGTCGGCGAGGAGCACGGTGACGTTGCCGGGGCCGCAGCCGAGGTCGGCGATGCGGGGCGGGCGGCTTCCGTGGGGCAGTTCGGGTATGCGGCCGAGAAGATCAAGGAATGGGCGGGTTCGGTGGCCCGAGTGACGGAGGTACTGCTGTGGATCCCAGGTTGGAACGGAATGCATGTTCGATCCCCCTTGCTGGAACGTTCGCCGGAACCGGAACAGGGCTCCGGCCCGACCATGCCCAATAGTCCATCCAAATATATCTTGACGTCAAGAGACTTCACGTCGACAGACCCTCTACACTGATCGTCATGGAGGACGAGGTCGACCGACTGGTCGCTGCCTGGCGCCGCGAGCGCCCCGACCTCGACGTGGAGCCGCTCGAGGTGCTCAGCCGCGTCTCCAGACTCGCGCGCCATCTCGACCGCGCGCGCAGGATCGCCTTCGCCGAGCACAATCTGGAGCCCTGGGAGTTCGACGTCCTGACGTCGCTGCGGCGCGCGGGCGCGCCCTATCAGCTCTCCCCCGGCCAGCTGCTCACCCAGACCCTGGTCACCTCGGGCACGATGACCAACCGCATCGACCGGCTCGCCAAGAAGGGCCTGGTCGAGCGGCTCCCCGACCCAAGCGACCGCCGCGGCGTGCTGGTGCGGCTCACCGCCGAGGGGCGGGACCGCGCCGACCAGGCACTCGCCGGACTGCTCGCCCAGGAACGCGCGATCCTGGCCGAGCTGTCCCGTACGCAGCGCGGCGAACTCGCCGGGCTGCTACGCCAGTTGACCGCCCCGTTCGACAACATCCCCGGCTGAGGAAGCGAGTTCCGCGGGGCCCACCCCGGCTCGACGGGCCAGCGCGACCGCCGCGAGGGTCGAGTGGACGCCGAGCTTCCCCAGTACGTTCTGCATATGGGTGCGCACGGTGTGCGGGGACAGGAAGAGCCGCTCCGCGACCGCCTTGCGACCCAGGCCGGCCACCATGCACCGCAGCACCTCCCGCTCGCGCGGGGTGAGGGACTCCACGAGCCGCTCGCTCTCGGTGCGGTGCTTGCGCGCGGCCGTGAGCTCCCGCAGCACGCCGGTGAGCAGCGCGGGAGGCAGATGCGTCTCGTCGCGCAGCACGCCACGGATCACGGTGAGCAGCCGCTGCAGCGAGCAGTCCTTGGCCACCCAGCCCGAGGCACCGGCCTGGAGCGCGAGCGCGGCCCGGCGCGGGTCGTCCTTCTCGGCGAGCACGACCGTGCGGACGGCGGGCCGTGCCGTACGGACCGCGGCGACCAGGGAGATCCCGTCGACGAAGCCGTCGCCGTAGTCGGGGACGGCACGCGCGACCACGGGGCCGCCCGGTGCCGTCGCGATCCCCAGATCTGCGTCGACCAGCATCACGTCGAATCTGCGCCCCTCGGCCGCCGCGCGCTCGAGGCAGCGCAGAGCGGCCGGGCCACTGCCCGCCGCGGCGACCTCGACGTCCGGCTCGGCGGCGAGTGCCGCGGCGAGGGACTCGGCGAAGATTCGGTGGTCGTCCACGACGAGGACCCGGATACGAACCACAGACACCCCCAGGCTGCGTTTTCCGGCGGAGGTCATGCATCGACGGGTACGGCGCCCGGTATAAGAGAGTGGGCCGTCACGGCCGCCGCCGCGATTGACCGCTACCCCGCCCCGGGCGTCGTACCCGACTGTCTCGCCCCCTGATCAGCACCGGCCCCCACCGGTGCACGTGCATCAGAGTACGGCCGGCGGCCGTGAGGGGAAGGGCATTTGCAGAACTGGTTGGACGCCGTGTTTAGGGTGTGCCGCATGTTTCGTTTTGAGACAGAAGTCGACAAAGAACGCCTCGGCCTGCTCGGTGAGAGGCTCGAGGCCGCCAACGCCCAGCGCTCACCGGCGATGCGCGCCCTGGCGGTGAGCACGCACAAGGACGAAGTCCCCCTGCAGGTCTGGGTGGTGGACGAGTCGACCGGCGAACTGGCCGCGGGCCTGACGGGCCGCACCTGGGCGCGTTGGCTCCATGTCGACCTGCTCTGGGTCGACGCCCGGCACCGCGGCGCGGGCCTCGGCTCCCAGCTCCTGGCCGCGGCCGAACGCGAGGCCCGCCTCGGCCGCGGCTGCTCCTGGTCCCGCCTGGAGACGTGGGACTTCCAGGCACCCGGCTTCTACCGGAAGCACGGATACGAGATCGTCGGCCGGGTGCCCGACTACCCGCCGGGCGTCACGGAGTACCTCCTGGCGAAGCATCTCGGCTGAGCCGGCGGGCGCCGGCGGAGGGGACGGCGGGGAAGAGCCGGGGCGCCGTGCGGCCCTGGGCCGCGAAGGCGTCCAGGACCGCTTTGGCCACCGTGTCCCCGTCCGCGGACTCGACGAGGACGATCGCCGAGCCGCCGAAGCCGCCGCCGGTCATCCGGGCGCCCAGGGCACCCGCGGCGTTCGCGGACGAGACCACGAGGTCCAACTCCGGGCAGGAGACGCGCAGATCGTCGCGGAGCGAGACGTGGCCCTCGGTGAGCACCGGGCCGACCCCGCGGACGTCGCCCGCGTCGAGCAGCGCGATCGTCCGCTCCACGCGATGGTTGTCGGTCACGACGTGGCGGACGTAGCGGCGGATCCGGTCGTACGGAGTGCCGCCGGACGCGGCTCCGGCGGCTCCGGCGGCTCCGGCGGCTCCGGCGGCTCCGGCGGCTCCGGCGGCTCCGGCGGCTCCGGCGGCCAAACGCCCGAGGGCATCGGGCAGTTGCGCGTACTCCACTTCGCGCAGCGTGCGCACCCCCAGCGCCCGCGCACCCGCCTCGCACCCGGCGCGCCGCTCCGCGTACGCGCCGTCCCCGAGTGCGTGCTTCACGCGCGTGTCGACGACGAGCAGCCGCAGGCCCTGGGCGGCGAGGTCGAACGGGACCTGCCGGCGCCCGAGGTCACGGGTGTCGAGGTGCAGCGCATGGCCCTCGACGCAGCAGGCCGACGCCATCTGGTCCATGATCCCGCACGGCACCCCGACGAAGGCGTTCTCGGCACGCTGCGCCAGCCGCGCCAGTTCCTCGCGCGGCAGACCGAGTCCGTACAGCTCGCTCAGCGCCAGTGCCGTGACCACTTCCAGGGCCGCCGAGGACGACAGCCCGGCGCCGGTCGGCACGGTCGAGGAGAGATGGAGGTCCACGCCGGTGACGGGGTGCCCCGCGTCCCGCAACGCCCAGACGACGCCCGCCGGGTACGCCGCCCAGCCGGCGCCCGAGCGGGGCGCGAGCGAGTCCACGGCCAGCTCGAACACCCCCTGGCCGGTGTCGGCCGAGTGGACCCGCAGCACCCCGTCGGTGCGGCGCGCCACCGCCGCGACCGCGGTGTGCGGCAGCGCGAGCGGCATGACGAAGCCGTCGTTGAAGTCCGTGTACTCGCCGATCAGGTTGACCCTGCCCGGGGCGGCCCAGACGCCCTCCGGCTCGTATCCGTACAGCTCCCGGAACCGCTCGGCGACGCTCATGCGCCGGCCCGCCGGGCGCGGGCGAAGTCCCAGGCGTCGGCGACGATCCCGGCGAGGTCCGGCCGCGACGGGGCCCAGCCGAGCCGTTCCTGTGCGGTGGCGGCGGAGGCCACGAGCACGGCCGGGTCGCCGGCGCGGCGCGCGGCCACGGTCTCCGGGACCGGATGGCCCGTGACCTTGCGGACGGTCTCGACGACCTCGCGGACCGAGAAGCCGTTGCCGTTGCCGAGGTTGCAGATCAGATGCTCTCCTGGGGTGATCGCGTCCATGGCGAGCAGATGGGCCTCGGCGAGGTCGGCGACATGGATGTAGTCCCGCACGCAGGTGCCGTCCGGTGTCGGGTAGTCGTCGCCGAAGACGGAGATCGTCTCGCGGGTGCCGAGCGCCACCTGGAGGACCAGCGGGATGAGGTGCGACTCGGGGTCGTGCCGCTCGCCGCAGTCGCCGTACGCGCCGGCGACGTTGAAGTACCGCAGGGACGCCGCGGCCAGCCCGTGCGCGGCGCACTCGCCGCCGATCATGTGGTCGACGGCGAGTTTCGTCGCACCGTACGGGCTGGTCGGCGCGGTCGGGTCGGACTCGGTGATCGGTGTGGAGACCGGCTCGCCGTAGGCGGCCGCCGTGGAGGAGAAGACCAGCCGGCCGACCCCCGCGGAGCGCATCGCGGCGAGCAGCGCCATCGTCCCGCCGACGTTGTTCTCCCAGTACCTGCCGGGCTGTGCGACCGATTCGCCGACCTGCGAGAACGCGGCGAAGTGCAGGACGCCGTCGTACGAGGGCACCACATGGCGGGCGGCGTCCTGGACCCGGCCCTCGACGAAGGCGGCGCCTTCCGGCACGGCCTCGCGGAAGCCCGTGGACAGATCGTCGAGGACGGTGACCTCGTGCCCCGCCTCCAGCAGGTGCGCGGCAACCACGCTGCCGACATAGCCGGCTCCGCCCGTCACCAGGTACTTGCTCACTCGCTCGCCACCTCTCGCAGTCGCCGGGCCGCCTCCTCCGGCGGCACATCGTTGATGAACACGCTCATGCCGGACTCGGAACCGGCGAGGAACTTCAGCTTTCCGGAAGTCCGGCGAATGGTGAAAAGCTCGAGGTGCAGCGCGAAGTCCTCGCGCTCGCCACGCTCGCCACGCTCGTCACGCGTGCCGCCGTCGTGCGCGCCGCCGTTGAACGGTGCCTGGTGCCAGGCGGCGATGTACGGCGTCGGCGGCTGATCCGCACCGAAGATCCGGTCGAAGCGTCTCAAGAGTTCCAGGTAGACCTGTGGGAACTCTGTGCGCGCCTCCTCGTCGAGCGCCCGCAGGTCGGGCACCCGGCGGCGCGGGTAGAGGTGCACCTCGTAGGGCCAGTGCGCCGCGTACGGCACGAAGGCGACCCAGTGCTCGCCGGCCAGGACGACCCGAGCGGACTCCAGCTCGCTCGCGACGATGTCGTCGAAGAGGTTGCGGCCGGTGGCGGCGCGGTGTGCGGCGACGGAGCGCTGCATCAGGGCGGTCCGGGGGGTAACGAAGGGATACGCGTAGATCTGGCCGTGCGGATGTCCGAGCGTGACGCCGATCTCCGTGCCGCGGTTCTCGAAGCAGAACACTTGCTTGACCTGCGGACGCTCGGCCAGCTCGGCGGTGCGGTCGGTCCAGGCGTCCAGCACGAGCGCGGCCTGCTCCTCGGTGAGCGCGGCGAAGGAGGCGTCGTGGTCGGGGGTGAAGCAGACGACCTCGCAGCGGCCGTTGTCGCCCGTGAGGGAGGGGAAGCGGTTCTCGAACACGACGACGTCGTAGTCGCTGTCCGGGATCTCGCTGAGTCGCCCCTCGCGGGACGGGCAGAGGGGGCATTCGCCGACGGGCGGGTGGTAGGTCCGGCCCTGTCGGTGCGAGGCGACGGCGACGGCGTCACCGAGGAGCGGGTCGTGCCGGATCTCCGACGTGGTGGCGGTCGCCTCCAGCGGCCTGCGGTCGACGGCGTCGCGGACGACGTCGTCGCGGGAGTCGTAGTAGAGCAGCTCCCGGCCGTCGGCGAGCCTGGTGACCGTCTTCTTCACGCGGAGCGCCTCCGTGACTCCCACCCACACCAAACATAACCGCACACAACAAATCATGAGCCAACAGGGCCGTCAACAGCGAGGTGAGCGGTTTCGTTGGACTGACGTGGTGGCCCTGCGCGGGCAAGCCAGAAGCGGGCTGGGCCTGCCGGACGTCTCCCGGCAGGCCCGGCCCGTGGGGGTGGAAGGTCCGGAGGACCCCGGGGGCGAATCGCGCGCCTTGCCCAAGGCCGCGCGACCCGAACGCCACACAGGCGCGGCACACGAACACCTGCAACCCGAAGCGGCGCGCGGCCCGAAGCGCCGCCGGCCCGAACGCCGCGCGGCGCGCGAGTGCCGTGCGGCGCCCGGCGCGAGTGCCGTGCGCTCTCAGTCGGCGTCGCGGTCCGGAGCCGGGAGTGGCGGGTGGTTCGCCGCGTGGTCGAGGAGGCCCGTGCGCGCCGCGAGGGCCGCGGCCTCCAGCCTGGAGCCGACGCCCAGTTTCATCAGCACCCGCTGGACGTGTGTGCGGGCGGTACTGGGGGCGATGCCCATGCCCGCCGCGATGAGCCGGGTGTCCTCGCCTTCGGCGACACGGACGAGCACCTCCACCTCGCGGGGTGTGAGCATGCGCAACAGGCGCCTGCCCTCGTCGTCCGGCTGCGCCGCCGGGTTGAGGAGGTCGGTGAACGCGCCCTGCAACAGCTGCGGCGCCACCGCCGCCTCGCCCGCCCGCGCCTTGGCCATCGCCCGCTCGACGCCCTCGATCCGTTCGTCGTGGCGCACATAGCCAGACGCGCCGGCCGCGAAGGCCGCCGCTATCCCGCGCGGCGACGGCACGGGGCCGAGGACCACCACGGCGACCTGCGGCCGCTCCCGCTTGATCCGCACGATGGGATCGAACGCGCCGGGCTCCGCCGGTGCCGCCGTCCCGAGCAGGCACACTTCGGGCGCCCTGCTCACCACCAGATCGGCCGCGCCTGCCGTCGGCGCCGCCGCCGCGAGCACCCGGTGCCCGCGGAGTTTCAGCGCGGAAGCCAGCGCTTCCGCCAGCAATCGGTGGTCGTCGACCACCATGAGCCGCACACCCATCGAGCAACCCCCCATACCCCTGGAGTCGGCCCCCCGCCCCCAGCACTACTGACCCGGCAAGCTACACGCTTGTTCGACGTCGCGCTGCCCTACGCATCAGAAATCCCTCGGATCGGCGAAATGCGCGCTGTTCGGGGCAAGTTGGCGAACGACGGAGGTCCCCCGCCCGGTGCCGGCGGGGGACCTCGTCACTCGAGTCCCGGTGGTTCAGTTCGTGCTCAGGGAGAGCACCAGGTACTCCTGTCGCGAAGTCGATCCGCTCCGCTTGCTGAGCATCGTCTCGGACATGAACAGCCGTCCGTTGGTGTAAAGGATCTCCGAGTAGTCCTCGCTGAAGCCGGACTCCGCCTCGCGCACCGCCTCGTCGGACGGGATCTCCAGCAGCACCGTCTGCTTGAAGGTTCCGCCGTCGATGCTGACGATCTGGCCGCCCTTGTCGTACGGAGGCCGCTTGTACGCGATGATGTTGCCGCCGTCCATGCGCAGCGGCGAGATCGTGTACCGGTCTCCGGCCTCCGCCTTCTCGGCGGTCGGCTTGCCCGTGGTCAGGTCGAACGACACGATCTCGTTGGTGTCGCCGTACTCCCCGGCGCCCTCGTGCTCCTCGGTGGGCAGATAGAGGCGGTTGTCGCCGACGGCGACGTGCCGGCAGGTCTCGACCTCGGTGGAGCCGCAGCGCGCGGCGAACCGGTCCGCGTCGGCCGAGATCTTGACCTTCAGCTTGCCGGTCTTCTCGTCGACGACGAAGAAGTCCGAGATGCCGCTGCCGTCCCCGGCCGTGTCGCCCACGTCGGCGGCGACCACGAGGGGCTTGGTGGACACGATGCTCGCGTACTCCACGCCCGTGGGCATCTTGAACGAGGAGACCGGCGCGCCGGTCTGCGCGTTCAGGGACTGGATGACGACGTACTGGCTTCCGTAGGCGCCGCACTTGCGGGCGGCGACGAGGGCGGGACCGCCGCCGTAGCCCATGTCGTAGCAGTTCTCGGCGTTGACCTGGGGCTTCCACCGGACCGCACCGGTGGCGAGGTCGAAGGCCGCACCGCCGTCGGTGCCGCCCGCGGCGACGGTGCCGCCGCTGAGGGTGACCTCGTTGAAGCGGGCCTTCTCGTCGCCCGATCCCGTGGCCGACTTGCTCCACAGCAGCTTGCCGGTGCTGAGGTCGATCGCGCCGACCTCGCTGCACTTCTCGTAGTTCCGCGGGGGCTTGCGCTTGGCGGGCTCGAAGGCGATGGCCGTCTTGTGGTCCGCCGTCGCGTGGCGGGACGCGGCGCACACCTGACCGGGAAGCGGAAGGGTCCACTTCACCGTGCCCGTGGCGAGGTCGTAGCCGACGACGGAGTTGATGCCGGTCTTGACGTACAGCGAGTCCGTGACCCACGAACCGCTCACGTCGGTGACGTCGGTGACCTTCGGCTGCGGCAGCTGGAAGGCCACCTTGGCCGCCGGGTTGGAGGGCGCCTTCTCCTTGCCGCCGCCGAGGGCCTTCTCCTTGCCGCCGTCCGCGCCCTGGCTGGAGCCCTTGGCGTTGTCGTCCTTGCCGTCGTCGCCCTTGGTGGCGGCGAACCAGACGCCCGCACCGATGATCAGCACCACGGCGACGACCGCGGCGATGATGATCTGGGCCTGGGTGCTCAGCTTCTTGCCGCCGCCCGGGCCGCCGGGCTGCTGACCGTACTGCGGCGGCACGGGCTGCCCCGGGTAGCCGTAGCCGTAGGGCTGCTGGCCCATCGGCTGCGTCGGCTGGCCGGGCGGGGTCTGGGGGTAGCCGTAACCTGCGGGCTGGCCGGGCGGGGTCTGCGGATAGCCGTAGCCGGGCTGCTGGCCCGGCGGGGTCTGCGGATAGCCGTAGCCGGGCTGCTGCGGCGGCGGGGTGGGCGCACCGAAGCCGCCCGGAGCGGGGGTCCCCCCGGCGACGCCGGGAGGATCCTGCGGCGCGCCGAAGCCGCCCTGCGGGGGCTGGCCCGGCGACTGGTTCGGCTGCTGCGGCGGCTGGTTCGGGGACTGACCCGGCTGCTGCTGCGGCGGCTGCTCACCAGGCTGGTTCGGCTGCTGCGGCTGCGGTTGCGGCTGCTCGCCAGGCTGGTTCGGGGGCTGGGGTGGTTGCGTCATGCCTGCATACCTCTGGGGGGATGTGAGAAGGAAACGAGTCGTTCCGGTGGTCCGGTTCGGGGCGTCCGGCCGGACGCGGTCACTTCCCGAAGGCCATCATCGTCTTGGTCTCCTTCTCCTCCTCGTCGTTGCTCGCGCTGACCCGGCCGCTCGCGATGACGAACCGGCCGTCGTGGTAGGCGAGCTTGGGGCTCCAGAAGGTGCGCTCGATCGAGGACGTCGACGCGGGGTTCTGCAGCAGCACGGTGGGCTTGCCGCCGGTCGGCGCGAGTGTCGCGACGGCGCCGCCCGAGTCGTACTTCGGCTCCAGGTACAGCAGGACGTTCGAGCCCTCCATGCGGAGGGGGATCATCATCTGCTCGGCGGGGGCGTCCGCACGCCACTTGCGCTTGCCGGTGTTGAGGTCGAACGCCACGACGGCGTTGGTACGGGCCGTGCCGCCTTCCTTGGGCTCCGTCGCCATGTAGAAGGTGTTGGCGTCGGCGGCGACGCCGACACAGCCCTCGAGGATCTCACCGAAGACGACGAAGCCGCCACCGCAGCGCGGCTGGTAGCGGTCCGTGCCGCCGTCGATCTGCGAGCGCAGCGTGCCGTTGGCGTTGAGCGCGACGACGCTCCACTTCTTCTGGTCGGGCTGCGACATCGAGACGACCAGGGGGCTGACCGAATAGACCTTGTCCACCTGCCAGTTGACCGGGAGCTTGTACGTCCACCTGGCCTTGCCGGTGGTCGGGTCGAGCTCCTGGAGCTGCTCCTGGGTCTTGTCGTAGTCGCCGGTCCGGCACGTCTCGGCGGCGATCAGCTTCGGGCCGCCGGCGAACGCCTGCGGCTGGCAGTTCCCCGGCAGCTTGCCGAAGAGCGGTGAGCCGTCGCTGATCCGGAACGCCTCGCCGTTGCCCGTGCGGGCGGCGGTCACGGTGTTGCCGCTGATCGCCAGGGTGAGGCTGGACAGCAGGTCGAAGGCGCCCTTCTTGGTGATCGTCTTCTTCCAGCCGGCCTTGCCGGTCTTGAGGTCGACGAGCTGCAGCTGGGTGCAGTTGGCCTTGTTGCTCGTCCCGTCCTTGTAGGCGATGACGAGCTTGCCGTCGTCGGTGCCGCGGACGGGCGCCGCGCACAGCTCGGCGGGCAGCGGCAGGCTCCACTTCTTGCTGCCGTCCCCGGCCGAGTAGCCCGCGACCTCCTTGTACATGCCCTTGACGACGATGTCGCCGGCGAACCACGGGCCGTACACCTCGGCGCCGTTGCGCGGCAGGTCGACGTCGTTCTTGGCCAGCCAGAGCACCTTGGACTCGCCGTCCTTGCGGCCGGCGTTGAGGTCGTCCACCTCCTTGCGTCCGGTGCCGCTGCCGTCGCCCTGGTCCACCGACTCGGAGCCGGTCGGCTGCGGGCCGCTGGTCTGCGTGGCGTCGGGCCTGGGGTCGTCCTCACCACCGCTGAGCGCGAACCAGGTGCCGCCGCCGATGACGAGGAGCGCCGCCACGGCCGCGCCGATGATCGCGGCGGGCTTGCCCTTGAAGAAGTTGCCGCTGCCACCGCCCGGAGGGGGCGGGACGGGCGCGCCCGGGTACTGAGGCTGGGTGGGGTGGGCGCCGTACGGGCCGGGCTGCTGGGCGTAGGGACCGGGCTGGCCGTACGGGCCGGGCTGCTGGGCGTACGGACCGGGCTGGCCGTACGGGCCCGGCTGACCGGGAGCCTGCTGCGGGTAGCCGTACCCCGGCTGCGGAGCCGTCTGCGGGTAGCCGTACCCGGGCTGCGCGTCCTGCGGCGGGCCGGCGGGCTGCGCCGGAGGGGTCTGCGGCGGTACCGGCGGTGCCTGCGGCGGCGTGGGCGGCATCTGCGGCGGCTGCGCGGGCTGCTGGGGAGTGCCCTGCTGAGGCTCCTGCGGAGACCCGGAGCCTCCCTGCGGCGGTTGCTGGCTGGGCGGCTGAGTCATCAGCTCTTCCCCCTTCGTGCGGCCCGCTGCCCGACCGGCCTCCCCCGCGTTTTCCTCGGGCATGTGCCTTTGGAATGGAGCGAATCGGACATGGATTCCGCAACGTCACTTCAGTCGAGCGGGGCTTCTTTCTATCACCCGGGCCATGTCAAGAGGCGGCCCGGTCCGCCCCTGTACCCAAGGGAGAACCGGGCCGTGATGCCGTTGTTACGCGACCGGCGCGCGCCGCCGCTACGCGTCCTCGGCGAGTTCGAGCCAGCGCATTTCCAACTCCTCGCGCTCAACCGAGAGTTCGCGGAGCCGCGCGTCGAGTTCCGCCACTTTCTCGAAATCGGTGGCGTTTTCGGCGATTTGCGAGTGCAGCGTGGATTCCTTTTCGGAGATCTTGTCCAGCTGCCGCTCGATTTTCTGTAGTTCCTTCTTCGCGGCCCGCTGGTCCGCGGCGGACTTCTCCGCTCCGGCGGGCTTCGCGGGCGCGGCCGGCACCGGCGCCGCGGCCTGCACGACCCTCGCCCGGCGCTCCAGGTACTCGTCGATGCCGCGCGGGAGCATCCGCAGCGTCGCGTCGCCGAGGAGCGCGAGCACCCGGTCGGTGGTGCGCTCGACGAAGAAGCGGTCGTGGGAGATCACGACCATCGAGCCCGGCCAGCCGTCGAGGAGGTCCTCCAGCTGCGTGAGCGTCTCGATGTCGAGGTCATTGGTGGGCTCGTCGAGGAACAGGACGTTCGGCTCGTCCATCAGCAGCCGCAGCAGCTGGAGCCGGCGCCGCTCACCGCCGGACAGGTCGCCGACCGGGGTCCACTGCTTCTCCTTCGCGAAGCCGAACTGCTCGCACAGCTGCCCCGCGGTCATCTCCCGGCCCTTGCCGAGGTCGACGCGGTCGCGGATCTGCTGGACGGCCTCCAGCACCCGGAGTTCGGGGTCGAGTTCGGTGACGTCCTGCGAGAGGTAGGCGAGCCGCACGGTCTTGCCGGTGACGATCCGCCCGGCGGCGGGCTGCCGTTCGCCGTCGCCGACCGCGGCGTCGGCCATGGCACGCAGCAGGGAGGTCTTGCCGGCGCCGTTCACGCCGACCAGGCCGATCCGGTCGCCGGGGCCGAGCTGCCACGTCAGATGCTTGAGGAGGACCTTCGGCCCGGCCTGGACGGTGACGTCCTCGAGGTCGAAGACGGTCTTGCCGAGCCGGGTGGTGGCGAACTTCATCAGCTCGGAGGTGTCGCGCGGCGGCGGCACGTCCTTGATCAGCTCGTTGGCGGCCTCGACGCGGAAGCGCGGCTTCGACGTACGGGCCGGTGCGCCGCGGCGCAGCCAGGCGAGCTCCTTGCGGACGAGGTTCTGCCGCTTGGTCTCCTCGGTCGCGGCGATGCGCTCGCGCTCGGCGCGCGCGAAGACGTAGTCGGAGTAGCCGCCCTCGTACTCGTACACCGTCCCGCGCTGGACGTCCCACATGCGGGTGCAGACCTGGTCGAGGAACCAGCGGTCGTGGGTGACGCAGACGAGGGCCGAGCGGCGCGCCCGGAGGTGCTGGGCGAGCCAGGCGATGCCCTCGACGTCCAGGTGGTTCGTGGGCTCGTCGAGGACGATCAGGTCCTGCTCGGCGATCAGCAGCTTGGCGAGCGCGATCCGGCGCCGCTCACCGCCGGACAGCGGGGCGATGACGGTGTCCAGGCCCTGCGGGAAGCCGGGCAGGTCGAGCCCCCCGAAGAGACCGGTGAGCACATCGCGGATCTTGGCGTTGCCGGCCCACTCGTGGTCGGCGAGATCGCCGATGACCTCGTGGCGGATCGTGGCGGCGGGGTCGAGCGAGTCGTGCTGGGTGAGCACCCCGATGTGCAGCCCGCCGCTGTGGGTGACCCGGCCGGTGTCGGGCTCCTCCAGCCCGGCGAGCATGCGGATCAGCGTGGTCTTGCCGTCTCCGTTGCGCCCGACGACTCCGATGCGGTCCCCCTCGGAGACGCCGAGCGACACTCCGTCGAGCAGGGCACGGGTGCCGTACACCTTGCTGACTGCCTCGACATTGACCAGATTGACGGCCATTTCTCTCCTGACAGGGGGATCGATCGACCTACCAGGGTAGTCGGGGCGCACCGTCCGCAGTCCGCGCGTACGGTGCGCGACCGTACACCCACGGAGAGTGGACAGTACGCGACCGGGTCGCGACGCTGGGTGGGTCGCCCCAGTTGACCGTGTGAGCTCTGGACGGCCGTGGGTGGCCGTCGGCGTGGGGCCGGGAGCCAGAGGCCAGGAGCCTGGGGGCCTGGGGCCTGGGAAACGCACCTGGAGGTGGCGGATTTGGCCGGGGTGGACGACGAGCCGGTGTCGTCGGACAGTCTGAGGACGTTCGGGGCGTTCGTGCAGGGGCTGCGGGAGCACGCGGGGCTGTCGCGGGAGGCGTTCGCACCGATGGTGCGCTTCTCCCGGCACACGGTGGCCTCGATCGAGCTGGGCCGCCGGATGCCGGACACGCAGTTCGTCGAGCTGGCGGAGGCGGCGCTGGGGAACACGGGCGCGCTCCGGCGGGCGTTCGGGCATCTGACGCGGCAGCCGGGGCTGGCGTCGTGGTTCAGGGAGTGGGCGCGGCGGGAGAGGACGGCGGTGAGCCTGTGCACGTACGAGTGCAGGATGGTGCCGGGGCTGCTGCAGTCGGAGGGGTACGCGCGGACCCTGTTCGAGAACGCGGTACCGCCGTTGAGCGACGCGCAGGTGGAGGAACAGCTCGCCGCCCGGATGGAGCGCCAACAGCTGCTGCGTACGCGCCTCAACGTCCCCTTCAGCTTCATCGTGGCGGAAGCCGTCTTCCGCGAGCGGCTCGGCGGTCCGCAGGTGACGCGGGGGATGCTGGACCATGTGCTGGCGAGTACGGAGCCGAGGAACGTGACGCTGCAAGTCATGCCGCTGGGCTGCGAGTTCCACGCCTGCCTTGACGGCCCGTTGCAGTTGCTGGAGGGACCGGACGGAAGGCGTTACGCCTACTCCGAGGGACAGAAGAACGGCCGGCTGATCGGCGACCCGAAAGAGGTGGTCCCGCTCCAACAGCGCTATGACACACTGCGCTCACAGGCTCTGACCCCTGGTGAGTCCCGGGGTCTGCTGGAGCGGATCCGAGGAGTGTTATGAGCACCGCCGAACTCGCCTGGTTCAAGTCCAGCTACAGCGGCACCGAAGGCGACAGCTGCGTCGAAGTCGCCCTGCCCTGGCACAAGTCCAGCTACAGCAGCGCCCAGGGCGACAACTGCGTCGAGGTCGCCGCGTGCCCCGGCACCGTCCACGTCCGCGACTCCAAGGTCCCCGACGGCCCCCGGCTCGCCGTCCCCGCCGCGGCCTGGTCAGCCTTCGTCTCGGCGTACGGCGAAGCCTGACCGTTCCACCAGCCACCAGCCCGCCAGCGCCATCGCGACCGCGGCCGGGGCGCTGACCGGGACCGCGACCAGGGTCGCGGTGCGGCCGTCCAGCAGACCGGCGAAGCCGACCATGGACAGGCCGAGGACGCCGAACAGGCACAGGGTGATGCCGAGCGCGGCGAGCGGACCCGAGCCGGGGCGGACCGGAGCGGGTGAGGGCTGTTCGAAGCCGCGGAACACGGCGACCAGGACCGCCGTCAGCAGCGCCGCGGCGGCGATCCTCAGCGGAGTCTGCGCCCACCAGGCGGCCGAGGCCGGTTCCGGCAGGGTGACACCGGCGGCGAGGAGCGCGCCGTAGACGCCGAGCATCGCGGTCAGATGCCACAGGAACGCGGTCATGGCCACGCCGTTCGCGGCGACGACGGTGCGCCAGACCCGGGGACGCGCCACCAGCCGGGCGCCGGGCGCGCGCAGCAGCTCCACCGCGCCGACCAGCCACAGGCCGTGGCAGAGCAGCGCCAGGGTCGGCGGGGCCATGTTGGAGACCTTCTCCCCCGGCATGCCGACCATGGACAGCGGGTACGGCCCGGCCGCCACGAGCAGCGCGGCCCCGGCCAGCCCCGTCGCCGCCAGCGCCGACGGCAGCCGGAGGCGTCCGTCGGCCCGCAGGAAGCCGAGCTGGTGCACGGCCAGCCAGACGAAGGCGAAGTTCAGGAACTCCACGAAGGGGACCCCCAGCGCGAACCGGAGCACGTCCACGAGGACCGCGCCGGCGACGAGCGCCCCGAACGCGCCCCAGCCGTACCGCTCGTGCAGCCTGAGCAGCGGCGGGGTGAAGGCGACCATCGCCAGATAGATCCCGATGAACCACAGCGGCTGGGTGACGAGCCGCAGGGAGACACCGGTCAGTCCGCCGCCACCGCCGAGCAGTTGCACGAGCAGCGCCGCCACTCCCCAGACGAGGACGAAGACCATCGTGGGCCGCAGCAGTCGGCGCAGCCGTGCCCGCAGGAACGCCGCGTAGAGCGAGACTCCGTCGTCCGCGGGGTGCCTGCGGCGCAGGGAGCGGTAGGAGAGCGCGTGCGAGAAGCCGCCGACGAAGAAGAACACCGGCATGATCTGCAGTGCCCAGGTGAGGAGTTGGAGCTCCGGCACGACGGCGAGCAGATTGCCGACGCCGTCGGCGGTGACGGCGGCCATCAGCCAGTGCCCGAGCACGACGGTCCCGAGCGAGACGACCCTCAGCAGGTCGACGTAACGGTCCCGGGTGTCCGGTGTCGCCTCGGCGAGCGTTCGTACGCGTGATCCCATGCGCCCACGGTCCCGTCCGGGGGCGCGTGGCGGTCAGGGCGTTCGTACTCAACTCCCGGCCTGAGTACGTGCCAGCGGCCGCCGAACCGGCCGCGCTCGGCTCGGCTCGGCTCGGCTCGGCTCGGCTCGGCTCGGCTCGGCTCGGCTCGGCTCGGCTCGGCTCGGCTCGGCTCGGCTACAGGATCGTGGCGCCCCGCGCCGGGGCCTCGGCGACGCGGGCCGTGCGGCAGGTGCTTGAGGCGATCAGGACCTCGGAGATCCGCGCCGCAGACTCCGCGTCCTTCGCGAGGAACGCGGTCGTCGGTCCGGAGCCCGAGACGAGCGCGGCCAGCGCGCCCGCGTCGGTGCCGGTGCGCAGGGTGTCCGCGAGCGACGGGCGCAGCGAGAGGGCCGCGGGCTGGAGGTCGTTGACGAGTGCGCCGGCCAGCGCGCCCGCGTCGCCGGTGCGCAGGGCGTCCAGCAGCAGCGGGGACGCCACCGGGACGGGGACGTCGACGCCCTCGTTGAGCCGGTCGAACTCCCGGTAGACCGCCGGGGTGGACAGCCCTCCCTCGGCGACGGCGAAGACCCAGTGGAACGCCCCGCCGACGGGCAGCTCCGTGAGCCGCTCGCCCCGGCCCGTGCCGAGGGCGGCGCCCCCGACCAGGCTGAACGGCACATCGCTGCCGAGCTCCGCGCAGATGCCGAGCAGTTCCTCCCGCGACGCCCCGGTGGACCACAGCGCGTCGCAGGCGAGGAGCGCGCCCGCGCCGTCGGCGCTGCCGCCCGCCATGCCGCCCGCGACGGGGATGTCCTTGTCGATGTGGACGTGCACGGCCGGGTCGATGCCGTACCGCGCGGCGAGCAGTTCGGCCGCCCGCGCGGCGAGGTTCGTCCGGTCCAGCGGCACCTGGTCGGCGCCGGGGCCCGTGCAGGTCACGGTCAGCGACTCGGCGGGGGTGACGGTGATCTCGTCGTACAGCCCGACGGCCAGGAACACATTGGCCAGGTCGTGGTACCCGTCGTCCCGGACCCCGCCGACGGCCAGCTGGACATTGACCTTGGCAGGTACCCGTACGGTGACGCTCACGTGGTTTCCCCGGCTCCCTTGTGCTCCGCGATACGCGCGAATTCTTCCACCGTCAGCGACTCGCCCCTCGCCTGCGGCGAGATCCCGGCCGCGACCAGCGCCGCCTCCGCGGCCGCCGGGGAGCCCGCCCAGCCGGCGAGCGCGGCCCGCAGCGTCTTGCGGCGCTGCGCGAAGGCCGCGTCGACGACCGCGAAGACCTCCGCCCTGCTCGCCGTCGTCTTCAGCGGCTCGGTGCGCCGGACCAGGGAGACGAGCCCGGAGTCGACGTTCGGCGCGGGCCAGAAGACGTTCCGCCCGATCGCCCCGGCCCGCTTGACCTCGGCGTACCAGTTCGCCTTGACCGACGGCACGCCGTAGACCTTGTTGCCGGGCCGGGCCGCGAGCCGGTCGGCGACCTCGGACTGCACCATGACCAGCGTCCGCTCGATGGTCGGGAAGCGCTCCAGCATGTGCAGCAGGACCGGCACGGCCACGTTGTACGGGAGGTTCGCGACGAGCGCGGTGGGCGCCGGGCCCGGCAGTTCCCGCACCTGCATCGCGTCGGAGTGGACCAGCGCGAAGCGGTCCTTCCGCTCCGGCATGCGTGCCGCGATCGTGGTGGGCAGGGCGGCGGCGAGCACGTCGTCGATCTCGACGGCCGTCACCCGGTCCGCGGCCTCCAGCAGCGCGAGGGTGAGGGAGCCGAGCCCGGGACCGACCTCCACGACCACGTCGTCGGGGCGCACCTCGGCGGTGCGGACGATCCGGCGGACGGTGTTGGCGTCGATGACGAAGTTCTGGCCGCGCTGCTTGGTGGGGCGTACGCCAAGCGCTGCGGCCAGTTCTCGGATGTCGGCGGGGCCGAGGAGGGCATCGGGATCGGTGGTGCTCACCGGTACAGCCTACGGCCGCAGTGCGGCCACGGACTCGCCCCCCGTTGCACGTAGAGCTTCTTCGCCCGGTACGTCTGTTCCTCGGGTGAGGCGTCCTGAGGTCTGCCGCGCCCGCCGAGCGACTGCCAGGTGCGGGTGTCGAACTGGTAGAGCCCGCCGTAGGTGCCCGACGGGTCCACCGCGTCCGGCCTGCCGCCGGACTCGCACCGCGCGAGCGCCTCCCAGTTGAGCCCGTCGGCGCCCCGCACCGAGTCGGGCAGCCGCTTGGTGCCGGTTTTCACCTGCTGCGCGACCGGCTCCCGGACCACCGCCTCGGAGACCTTCCGGGGCTTCTGCCGGACGCCGTTCACCGTCCGGACCGAGTAGGTGACCCGCCGCGCGCCCGCGCGGCCGGCCCGTGCGACGACCTCGGTGCCCCTGTGCAGCTCGGGGTCGTCGGTCCGGACGGTGTCGTACGGAATGGGCTCGTCGCGGACCTCCTCGGTGTCGCTGATGCGCATGACGGTGATCGTCTGGCCGTCGCGCGGGAAGCTGTCCGGAGGCACGGAGGTGGTGTCCAGGTCGCCGAGGGTGATGCCGGCCGCCTCGACGGCCTCCCGGGCGGTCGCAGCGTTCGTGCGGATGGTGCGGGCCCGGCCGTCCGCCATGAGCGTGACGGTCCGCTCGGTCAGCACGTCGACGTCGAGGCCCGTGCGCGAGATGGACCTGGAGCGCGAGACGGACATGTGCGCGCCGTTCGCCCGCACCCCGACCTGGCGCAGCGCCTCCTCGACCGTGCGGGCGGTCGTCCACACCTGGCGGCTGCGGCCGTCGATGGTGAGGGTGACGGGGCGGCCGAAGCGGACGACGACCTCGTCGCCGTGGGCGAGGTCCGTGCCGGGCGCAGGGGCGACGAGATCGTGCTCGCCGACCGTCAGCCCCTCCTCGGCGAGAAGCTCGTCCACGTCGTCGGCGAACGTGTGCAGGGTGCGGGGCACCCCGTCGACGCTGAGGCGGACGGCCTTGTCCGCGGCGACGAAGGCGGTGGTGCCGCCCGCGAGGAAGGCGACGACGAGGGCCTGCGGGATGAGGCGGCGCAGCCCGTCGGGGCCGCCGAGCGGGAACGTCCGGCTCTTCCGGCGGCGCGCGGCGCGCCGGGCTTCGGCCCGGGTGGCGGCGCGGCTGCCGGTGGGGGCGGGCTCCGCCCCGGTGGCAGCGGAGGTGGCGGGTGCGGGGGCCGCGCGGCGGGCCGCCCCCCGGGTGGCCGCGGGGCGGGCCTGGGCGGGGGTGGTCGCCGGGCCGGCCTCGACCCGGGTGGCGGGCGCGGCGGGACGGGCTCCGGCGGGGGTGGCGCCCGCCGCGGGCCAACGGGCCGTGACGGCCTCGGGGCCCGGGGGCCGCTCCGGTGCGTCCGGGCCCGGAGGCCGCCCGGCCGGGCCGGAGCCGTCGGGTCCCCGGGGGGCGCCGCCGGGAGGGCCCCCGGGCGTCCCGGGCCGGAACGCCGTGACCGTCGGCGCGTACGGCGACACTGCTGCTGCCGGGCCGTGCGGCGGCACCCTGACGGGCGCCGGCGGCACGGGCGGCGGCGGGGGCTCCATGAGCCTGGCGGCGCGGCGACCGCCGCGTGCGGCACGGTGACTGCCCTGCGAAGTGCTCACGAGGCCGGGACCCTAGCCGCTCCTCGTCACTCTCCAAAGCAGGCCGACTACGCGGTGTCGCGACACCATGCCAGACAGGTCCCGGAATGTGACGGTTCGTTATCTTTCAGTAATCGAATGCACGAGCCGTGTTCGAAGCAATCGCCTCCGACATGGCGTCCTCGTCGATCCCCCGCACCGCGGCCATCGCGCGGACCGTGACCGGAATGAGATACGGCGCGTTGGGCCGACCGCGGTAGGGCGCGGGCGTCAGGAACGGCGCGTCGGTCTCGACCAGGACGAGTTCCAGCGGGGCGACGGCGAGCGCGTCGCGCAGCGGCTGGGCGTTCTTGAAGGTGACGTTGCCGGCGAAGGACATGAAGTACCCCGCGTCGGCGCAGATCCGCGCCATCTCCGCGTCGCCCGAGTAGCAGTGGAAGACCGTGCGCTCCGGGGCGCCCTCCTCGGCCAGGATCCGCAGGACGTCGGCGTGTGCGTCCCGGTCGTGGATGACGAGGGCCTTGCCGTGCCGCTTGGCGATCTCGATGTGCGCGCGGAAGGACCGCTCCTGGGCGGCCACGCCCTCCGGGCCCGTGCGGAAGTGGTCGAGCCCGGTCTCGCCGACGGCCCGCACCTGGTCGAGTCCGGCCAGCCGGTCGATCTCGGCGAGCGCCTCGTCGAGGGCGGCGTCCCCGCCGCCCGGTCGCGCCTCAGCCCGTCGCCGAGAGGTCCCTTCCACAGGGTCGCCGTGGACGATCCGCGGCGCCTCGTTCGGGTGAAGGGCCACCGCCGCGTGGACGTTCCCGTGGCGGGCGGCCGTTTCGGCCGCCCAGCGCGAGCCGTCGATGTCGCACCCCACCTGGACGACGGTCGTCACACCGGCCTTCGCCGCCTTCTCCAGCGCCTCCTCCACGGTGCCGCTCTGCATGTCCAGATGGGTGTGCGAGTCGGCGACCGGCACCGCCAGCGGTGCGGGCAGCGGCGGAGGGGTGTCGTTGGACTTGGCACTCATGACCACGATCGTACGAGGACCATGGCCACGGCCTCACTCACGGCGGCCCGGACCGCGAGCGGGGCATGCGCGGCCGCGGGTCACGCACGGCCACGCCCGGCCACGCACCCACGCGCGGCACCTCGGGCTCACCCGGCCGCGACGCACCCACCCGTCCGCAACGGGCCCGGGCGGGCGACCCGGGCCCACCGGTCCACCACGAAACGGCGCGGGCGCCGCAGGGTCGGATGTTCCACCAGGAAACGGCGCGGGCGCCACAGGGTCGGATGTTCCACCAGGAAACGGCGCGGGCGCCACAGGGTCGGATGTCGGCCACGGACCGGTGGGGCCGTCATGAGCTCACTTGCTGCGGCGGTGGATGCCGCGGAACATCCCGCCGAGGCCCCGGCGCGGCTCGCCCTCGGGCAGAGCGGCCTCGGCCGCGGCACCCTCGGTCGCCACGCCCTCCGGCGCGGGGCCGTCGGCCGTGCGGGCCCCGTGGCGGCGCCTGGGCGCTCTCGGCTCCGGTTCGGACGCCGGTACCGGCCCGGCGGTGGCGAAGTTCGGCGGCGCGAAGTGCTGCCGGCGCAGCGACTCGGCCAGACCGGACACCTGCCCCGCACGCATGATGCGGACCTTCTGCCCACCGCAGTTGAGGCAGGTCAGCCGGTTCAGCGGGGAGGGAACGAGCTGTCCCTGCACGCGGTACGTGAAGAAGGGCCGGCCCGTGCCGTCGATGTGGTGCTCGATGTCGTAGGTCTGCTCCCAGCCGTAGCCGCACCGCATACAGGCGAAGGCGTAGGACTCCTGCACCGTCTCGGGTGCGCCGACCGGGAGGGGTCCCGCGCCGCTCGGGGTGCCCGCTGTGTCACTCATGCCAGCTCCTCCTGATCCACTGCCCCCCTGATCGGCGGGGGTGTGTCCGTTACCAGTGGACTCCTGTCGCCGCGTGATGGCATCAGGCCTTCCGGCTAATTGGCGAGGATTTGGCCGGCGCATTCCGGAAGGCCCGATCGCACGGTCCGAGCTTTGCTTTTCACGATAGACCTTTACCGTTCGACGGTCCTGTTCCTGCCGCGTTCTTTGCCGCGACGACCGCGTCGAACACCTCCCGCTTGGGCAGGCCCGCCTCGGCGGCGACCGCCGCGATGGCCTCCTTGCGCCGCTCCCCCGCCTCCTCGCGCACCCGCACCCGCCGCACGAGTTCGTCCGCGTCCAGTTCGGACGGGCCCGGGGCCGGGGCGCCCTCCACGACGACGGTGATCTCCCCGCGCACCCCCTCCGCGGCCCAGGCGGCCAGCTCGCCGAGGCCGCCGCGCCTGACCTCCTCGTACGTCTTCGTCAGCTCGCGGCAGACCGCCGCCCGGCGGTCCGCGCCGAACACCTCGGCCATCGCACCGAGCGTGTCGTCGAGGCGGTGCGGGGCCTCGAAGTAGACGAGGGTGCGGCGCTCGTCCGCGACCTCGCGCAGCCGGCCGAGACGCTCGCCCGCCTTGCGGGGCAGGAAGCCCTCGAAGCAGAACCGGTCCACCGGCAGCCCCGACAGGGCGAGCGCGGTCAGCACGGCGGACGGGCCGGGCACGGCGGTGACCCTGATGTCCTTCTCGACGGCCGCGGCGACCAGCCGGTAGCCGGGGTCGGACACGGACGGCATCCCGGCGTCGGTGACGAGCAGCACCCGGGCGCCACCCTCCAGCGCCTCCACGAGCTCCGGCGTACGGGCGGACTCGTTGCCCTCGAAGTAGGACACGACCCGGCCGCGGGTGTGCACACCCAGCGCCTGGGTGAGGCGGCGCAGCCGCCGCGTGTCCTCCGCGGCGACCACGTCGGCGTTCTCCAGCTCGGCCGCGAGGCGCGGCGGCGCGTCCGCCACATCGCCGATGGGAGTCCCTGCCAGTACGAGTGTTCCAGTCACCGATCCAGTCACAGGAGCAATCCTCGCAGGGCGGGCCACGCCCCTCGCACAGACGCGTTCCCTACGATGGCGCGGTGACCAGTACCGCCCCACGGGCCGAGCACGGTCAGGACGTCGCGGAACAGCCACCGTCCTGGCAGCAGCGCCTGCGCAGATTCGGCCATGTGCCCAGGCCCGGCATCGGGTTGCGCGAGCGGCTGGTGCCGCCGTACACCCGGCCCTCCGACCGGTTGTGGTCCCTGCTCGGCGTGCCGCCGGGGGCGGCCCGCCGGGTGGAGCGCTTCTCGGCGTGGGGCGGCCCGCTGCTGGTGACGCTGGTCGCCGGGCTGCTGCGGTTCTGGCAGCTGGGCAGCCCCAAGGCGGTGATATTCGACGAGACGTACTACGCGAAGGACGCGTGGGCGCTGGTCAACCAGGGCTACGAGGGCTCCTGGCCGAAGGACGTCGACAAGGCGATCCTGGCGAACCCGGACGCGGTCCCGATCCCGTCGGACCCCGGCTATGTGGTGCACCCGCCGGTGGGCAAGTGGATCATCGGGATCGGCGAGCAGATGTTCGGGTTCACCCCGTTCGGCTGGCGCTTCATGGTGTTCGTGCTCGGCACGCTGTCGGTCCTGATGCTGTGCCGGATCGGCAGACGGCTGTTCCGGTCGACGTTCCTCGGGTGCCTCGCGGGCGCGCTGATGGCCGTGGACGGGCTGCATTTCGTGATGAGCCGCACGGCGCTGCTCGACCAGGTGCTGATGTTCTTCGTGCTGGCGTCCTTCGGCTGTCTGCTCGTCGACCGCGACCGGGCGAGACGGCGGTTCGCGGACGCGCTCCCGGTGGACGAGGAGGGTGTGCTGCGCCCGGACCCGCGGATCGCCGAGACCCTGCGGCTGGGCCTGCGGCCCTGGCGGATCGCGGCCGCGGTGATGCTGGGCCTGGCGATCGGCACGAAGTGGAACGGCCTTTACTTCCTGGCCGCGTTCGGGCTGATGACGCTGCTGTGGGACGTGGGCGCGCGGAAGACGGCAGGCGCGGTCCGCCCCTACGCGTCGGTGCTGAAGCGGGACCTCCTGCCGGCCCTCACCGGCCTGCCGGTGGCGATCGCCACGTACATCGCCTCCTGGTCCGGCTGGTTCTTCACGGACAAGGGCTACTTCCGGGACTGGGCGGCGACCGAGGGCAAGGACAGCCCCTGGAGCGTGGTGTTCCCCGACTGGTGGCGCAGCTTCTGGCACTACGAGACCGAGGTCTACAACTTCCACGTCAATCTGACGTCCGGTCACACGTACGAGTCCAACCCGTGGAGCTGGATCGTCCTGGGCCGTCCCGTCTCCTACTTCTACGAGGACCCGGCGGCCGGCACCGCGGGCTGCCCGGTCACGGCCGCCGAAAAGTGCGCCCGCGAGGTCCTGGCGATCGGCACTCCCGTGCTGTGGTGGATCGCGTGCTTCGCCGTCGTCTACACCCTGTGGCGCTGGGCCTTCCGCCGCGACTGGCGCGCGGGCGCGATCGCGTGCGGGATCGCGGCCGGCTGGCTGCCGTGGTTCCTGTACCAGGAACGCACGATCTTCATCTTCTACGCGGTCGTCTTCGTCCCGTTCCTGTGCCTGGCCGTCGCGATGCTCCTCGGCGCGATCATCGGCCCGGCCCACCGCCCACGGGGACCGGCGGTCCCCCCGGAGCCGGGGCTGGCTCCCGGAGAGCGCCGCAGGATGCTGGGCGCGGTGACGGCGGGCGTGCTGGTGCTGCTCGTCATCTGGAACTTCATCTACTTCTGGCCGCTGTTCACGGGCGAACCGATCCCGATGGACGACTGGCGGGCGCGGATGTGGCTGGACACCTGGGTCTAGCAGGCACGACGGTGGTCCCGGCGCGTGGTTGCGCCGGGGCCGCCGCGGTCGTTGACGGGCGTCCCTGGTCGTCCTGGGCCGTCGCTCGACGGCCCACAGACGGCCCAGGGACGGCCCAGGATCGTGCACGCCAGGCAGACTCGCGGGTCCGTGTCAGACCCCGCACCTACACTCCCGACCATGGAAAAGGGAGCGATCTCGCGGGACGACATCCTCAAGACACTTGCCGAGTACGACGACTTGGGACAGGAGGCGTTCCTGGACCGGTACAAGTACGGCAAGGCGAGCACGTACCTGCTCCTCCATGACGGCAAGGAGTACGACTCCAAAGCAGTGGCCGGCGTGGCACACAAACACCAGCACGGCAGGCCCCTGGCGCATGGAGAGCTCATCGGGGGCGTCGGCCGCGGTCACGCAGTGGAGTGGCTGAAGCGCGAGGGCTTCACCATCGGGGTGTCCCGGAGCCCTAAGTGGACACGTGACGAGATCATCCTGGCCTGCGACGTAGTGGCGCGTAACGACTGGAAGGGTCTCGACGCTGACGACCCCCGCATTGCCGAGCTGTCCCACTACCTGCAGCTCCTGGGCGCCTACCCGCCCGAAGAGCGCGCCCCGACGTACCGCAACCACAACGGAGCGGCACGCAAGACCTTTGATATCGCCACACACCACCCTGACTACGACAAGAAGCCGACCAAGGGCGGGCAACTGGACCGCGAAGTCCTGCGTGACTTCCTGGACCGGCCGGAGGAGATGGCCCGTGCAGCGAAGCTGCTGCGCGAGGGCCTGGCGCACGGATCCTTGGAGACCGTCCTCGCGGACGACGATGAGGACGACGCCGAAGACGATGCCAGCGCCCCCGAGGGCAAGGTTCTCTACCGCCGCCACCGGACGAGAGAGCGCAACAAGGGCCTGCGGAAGAAGAAGATCGCTTCTGTCTTGAAGGCGGGCGGTTCCCTCGCATGCGAGGCGTGCGGCTTCGACTTCGCCGCGGTCTACGGCGAACGCGGCGAGGGCTACATCGAGTGCCATCACGTCGTACCGCTCCACGAGGCCGGCGAGGGCACGACAAAGCTCTCCGACTTGGCTCTCATCTGCTCCAACTGTCACCGGATGATCCACCGGGCCGCCCCGTGGCCCACGCCGGCTGAACTCAGCGCGCTGGTCCGAGAGCAGGCACAGAGGAGCCGCCAGGTGCTACCAAGCCCTCGGGTAACCGAGAAGGCGCTGGACCACGGTTGACCACGGTGCGCCGACCACCGTGTTAGGAGCTCGACCGGACGGCCTCAGCGCACAGTCGGTCCGCTGCCATTGCGGCTGCATCAGACCGCTTGGCGCCGCCGTTGATCGCTGCCGTTGATGTCAGCCGGGGATGTGACCACACCGCAGGCTCACTTGCGACGCCCACGCGCCTTCGCTTTGCGCTCGGCTTCCTTGCGCCTCTCGATGGTGTACACGGACCAGTCGCCACGGTGAAGGTTGCACCTTGATGCGCCCACCATGGCAAGCCTGCGGCAACGACTCCCACTCTGCGTTAGTGCCCCACACCTCGACTGCACACGAGCCACGATTCCCACCCCTGAGCCTCGACTGTCCTGTAGACCGAACCAGGGTCGTTGGCGTATGCCGACAGCGGAAGGCGCACGGCCGCGCGAATTGGTGCACGACGGTCCGAGACGGTTGCTTGGGGGCGCACGCTTGCGCCCGGCTGGGCTGACAGAGTTGGGTACCCAACTCCGCCCTGGACGCACCGTCTTGTGACATCATCACGGGATGTCGATCCAGGTGGTTCACGTCACAGCGAACGATGTCGCCAAGATCCTCGACCTTGACGAGGCGCATTTCTCTGATCTGAAGTCGGTTGACATTGCACCCGGTAAGCTGACGAAAACCATTGCGGCTTTCGCCAACGCGGACGGTGGCGAGCTGTATATCGGGATTGACGAGATCGACAAAGGGAAGCGGCTAAGAAGGTGGAGGGGCTTCCCTGGGGTTGAAGAGGCCAACGGGCATATTCAGGCTTTTGAGGGGCTCTTCCCCCTGGGGCAAGATTTCTCCTACGAGTTCTTGCAGGCTCCGGAGTCCTCCCCCGGACTGGTGCTGCATGTCACTGTCCAAAAGACGCGAGCAGTGGTTCAGGCGTCTGATGGAAAAGTGTACGTGCGCCGGGGCGCGCAAAGCATTCCTTACGTGTTGCCATCTGATCTTGATCGCCTGTCCCGAAACAAGGGGATTACATCTTTCGAAGCTCAAACAGTCTTGGCGCCCCTTGAAGCCGTCTCGAACTCGGAAACCATAATTGGATTCATGTTGGCGGTGACCCCCAGCGCTGAACCCTTGCCCTGGCTGAAAAAGCAACTACTAATCCATGACGGGAAACCTACGGTAGCCGCCCTGCTCCTATTTTCAGATGAGCCTCAAGCGGCGTTGCCCAAGCGATCGGCAATCAAGATTTACCGCTATAAAACCGCGGAGTCGCAGGGCACCCGGGAGACTCTGGACTTTGATCCGGTGACCGTCGAGGGGTGCCTTTATGATCAGATCCGGGCATCCGTCCAGCGCACATCGGACATTATCGAGCAGGTAAGAGTGCTCGGCCCTGAAGGCCTGGAGTCGATCACCTATCCGCATGTCACCCTACATGAGATCATCACAAATGCCGTGCTGCACCGAGACTACGGGATTGCAGACGACGTACATGTCAGAGTTTTCGATAATCGCGTTGAAGTAGAGAGCCCGGGAAGACTCCCTGCCCACATCACGGAAAAGAATATCCTTGATGAGCGCTTCGCGCGAAACGGGACAATCGTCCGCCTTATCAATAAATTCCCAGACCCACCCAACAAAGATGTGGGTGAAGGATTGAACACTGCGTTCAGCGCAATGAAGAAATTGAAGCTACGCGACCCGGTAATTCGACAGGCGGAGAACTCGGTAATCGTCGAGATTCGGCATCAGAAGCTCGGGACGCCGGAAGAGCTCATCATGGAGTGGCTTGACTCGCATGAGGAGATCACCAACAAGCGGGTTCGCGAGTTGACTGGCATTGGATCCGAAAATGAAGTGAAGCGGATCTTCTATCGTCTTGCTGAGGCTAAGCAGATTGAGCGAGTACCGGGAAAGGGTGGAGGCTCTGCGGCGTGGCAAAAATTCACGGGAAATGACGGCTCTGAGGAACCTTCCAGCCCACCCGAAGAAGATCCGGGGCTCTTCTAGAAGACCCTGAGACTCGTCGCTTCCCAGGCGTTTGATGGAAGGTGGAGTGGGTTTGGCCGTTTCCCTAGGCGGGCTGTGGTCGAGCATGATCAAGAGGCCGTACGCTTGCTGGCAATTCGGGCAGGCTTCCAACCTGCCTGCAATGTCCCCGAGTGGCCCGTGGTCTTGCTCAACGCAGGCCCCTGACCGGGTAGGTGCCAAAAGCCGTGGAGCCGACCGCCGCAGCCACGTCGGGGTTCACCCCATCTCCGGGCCGCGCGACCGCGCGACGCCGCGCTGTGCACGGCGGATGCGCCCTGAGGTGGCAGAGAAAGTTGTACCGCAGTGCGCCCGACCTCCGGCATAAAAGGTCACCGTGGCACTCTTGTGCGTGACCAGGAGCACGAGAAGGGAGCGCGCGTGTCGCAGGAAGCCAGTCCTCGCGGAACCTTCCTGAAGATCGCCGATGTAGTGAAGGCTGAGATCGACGCCGAGCCTGCGATGGCCGAGCTGCCGTCAGCGGCGGAGCTCATGCGTGAACATGGGGTCTCACGCGGGGTCGCACTGCGGGTCTTTGGCGTGCTCGAGAAGGAGGGGCGCGCAGAGCGGGTACCTGGCGGCCGCTGGCGCGTCATTCGTCCGGGGCAGGAACGGGACCGCCGGCCGCTGGCCGAGCTGGTCGCTGAGGTGATTCGTTCGGAGCGTCTCAACGTGGGAGACAGGTTCCCCAGCACGAGCGCCCTGGCTACGCGCTTCGGCGTCTCACGGCCAACAGTGGCCAAAGCGCTCGACAAGCTGGAGGCAGCCGGCCTGCTGTCGGCGAGCCAGCAAGGCAAGCAGCGAACCGTACTGGCCCTGCCGGGCCGAGAGGAGCGTTCGTAGCGTGAGCACCGCCGGACTGACCGACTGGGCCTATCCGCTCGCGGAGTCGCTGCTCGCCGAGCCGCTACCGCGGCGGTGGGCGCACTCGCTCGGGGTCGCCGAGCGGGCTCGGATCATCGCGCCGATCCTGGACGACGATGCCGAGCTGCTGGAGGCCGCGGCGGTACTCCATGACATCGGCTATTCCCCCGACCTTGCCAAGACCGGATTTCATCCGCTCGACGGGGCCCGGTACCTGCGGGACGTCGCCAACGCTGATGCTCGCGTGGCCCGTCTCGTGGCTCATCACTCCTGTGCCTGGATGGAGGCTGAGGCCCGGGGCCTGCGCGAGGAGCTGGAATCCGAGTTCCCGCGGGAGCGGGCGGAGCTCTCCGACGCGCTCTGCTTCTGCGACATGAACACGACGCCGGACGGGATCCCGACGAATCCCGTCGACCGCGTGAACGAGATCGCAGGGCGATACGGGTCGGACAGCCTGATCGGCACGTTCATCCGGCGCGCTGAGCCGGAGATCATGGCCTGTACCGCCCGCGTGCTTGAACGCGTCGCCGCGGTGAAGCGTCAGCCGATGTAGGGAGCCGTACGCGTCCGGTCCATGGCGTGCTCGATACGGAGCCGCATCGTGGGGTGGATGTCGAGTCCTGCCAGGTCCGCCGGGGCCACCCAGCGGACCTGCGTCGTCTCGTTGCTCGTACGCACATCTCCGCCGATGGGTCGAGCGCGGAAGCAGATGCTGAACTGCTGGCGCGCCTCGCCGTCGTCGTACAGCATCACGTGACCCGGGTCGGTGTAGATCCCGGACATGTCGACGACCTCGGCCTTGATTCCGGTCTCTTCCCAGACTTCCCGCACGACCGTGTCGCTGATGGACTCCCCGACGTCGTGTCCGCCGCCGGGGAGCGCCCATCGGCCGTTGTCGGACCGTTGGATGACCAGCACCTCGCCTGCGTCGTTCTGAACGAACGCCACAACCGACGGAACCACCGAGTTGGCCGGCGGGGCGTCGGGATCGTGAAGGTAGTCGATGCGTCCCATGCTCAGGCTCCCGTGAGGTCGTGTTCCGTCACCTGGCGCGCGCCTCCCCAGGTCTGCTCGATGCTATTCGCGTACGTGTCGAAGAGTCCCCCGCCTGGCAGGCGCCGTAGGTGAAGGACGGGCGCCATGTACGCGCCGATGCCGTAGACGTGCGTGTTCACGAGCATCTCGTCATCAGCACGGAACAGCGAGTTGTAAAGCGTCGCATCGTGGAGCCGGAAGCCGATGTCCGGGTGGCTCTGGAACAGCGGGCGGTAGTTCATCAGCGCGTTGCGGATCTTGCCGTCCATGATCTGGTGACCCTCGTCTATGCCACGCTGCTTCACCGCCGCGCAGTCAGGATCCCCGAGCAGGATGCGCACCTGGGCGTTCCCCTGCGCCTTGGCCTTGAGCAGATCGTGAAAGAGCGGGTCTTCCGAGAGCCACAGTCCGGAGTAGACGAGCACGTCGATATGCGACGCCGCCCGGCCGTAAATCTCCCGCCACAGGCCGGTGGGCACCATGTGCCGATGCGGGTAAACCGTCACGATCTCCGCTTTGCTCAAGTCGGTCGCGCTATCGACCATGCGGGAGTCCTCCCACAGAGTCGTCACCTCGACTTTGAGCACGGATGCGGTCGCGTACTGGTGCCTCCTGTACGGGACCTTCCCCTGCGTGATCCAGCGCTCAACCGTCTTCGGGTTGACCTCAATCGCTTCGGCCAGGTCCTGCACGGTCATGCCCTGGGTCAAGAGGGCGGACCGTAAGCGCTCGTTGGACACCTCAACCCCCGGTGGGACATCTAGGGACGTCCTGACCGTAGCGAGACGACCCCCAGGTGTCCACGCGTGGGGTGAACAACGCCCCTCACCTGCACCGATTCTGATGGTGCACCAAGAAGTTCCGGCGTGAGGAGCGGAGAGTCCGCCGTCAAGCTTGACGAGACTCGATGCAGTACCTGTAATAGAGGTACTGCATCGAGCTTGAGGCTCGACGGCGGTTCCCAGCACACCTGAGGGGCCTTCTTTGGGCTGCTCATCAGCAGAGGGCGGGGACGCTGCAATCCCGCTAAAGGCCAGGTAGGACGCAATGGGCTTCGGCCCGACTGGCGAGGTGGCCCGGCGACCGCGAGCAACGGCCGGAGGGTGGGGACGAAGTCCCCCTTGCAGTGCGCCACCCGAATGACCTGCGAGAAGAGGAGTTCTGATGCGGCAGTTAAGTACCTGGGCGCTGCTCGTGCTGGACCGGCACAAGTGGTGATGCCCTTCGCGTCTCCCTGATCCGCCGTGCAAGCGCACCGGGATAGCCGGTGACCCGCGGAGTCAGGTCATCTGCGCGGCGTATGCCGCGGCCGGTTGCCTCCCTCGCCCGTCCGGCGCTCGTGCCGTACGGGCGAGGCGTGGGGAGCTGGAATCCGCTGGCTCTACGAACCGCGCCGCTCGGAGCTGCAACTCCGAGCGGCGCCTACAGGCACCTATGTGGAGGTCCCTGTGATCACCAGTCTGACAGAGGCAGAGCGGGCCGAGCTGGCCCGAAGAGCCGCTGAGGCGAACAAGCGCAGCGCGGACAACGCCCGTATGCAGGGGCGCCGGTGAGCGGCGAGCACCCGCGGGACGAGCGGCCACCCCTTCCGGTGCGGCCCCCGCGCCCGCATCCGCACGCAGCGGCCGGCGGCCGTTGAGCTGATCCGAACCCCCCAGATTCCCGACAACGGCGTGCGCCCCCGGAGCGGCTACTCCGGGGGCGCTTCGGGCCGTACCCCATGGAGAGGAACCACGACCCATGAAGCACATGAAAGCACGTCAGGTGGCCGATACCGCCATCACTGACGGCCGTGAGCCGACCGGCGCGGAGCTGGACGCGATCGAGCGGGAGATGCCGTTGATCGCGGCGGAGGTCGAGCTGTTGGATGCGCAGATCGGTCTGCTCGACCGGGCGGCCACCGCGCTGGACGAGCGGCGTATCCGCCGGGCCCGTAACCGAGTGCTGGCCGCGCGGCGCGACCTGACCAATCGCACGGCCGGTGTGCCCGGCGGACCGGCGGTGGCATGATGCCGACCGCCCAGATGTCCAGTAGCGGCGGGCCGTGGCGCCTGTACGTCGCGCTGATGGGCTCCACCAAGTGGCCGGACTACCGTTGGGAGCGGCCGACCCCGGTGCCCACGATCGCCGAGCGCCGGACCGTCCTCGCGACCCTTGGCTATGAGCAGGTCCCCGGCTCCGAGTGGTCGTGGATCGAGGACACCACCACCTATGGCGACGACGGCTCGCCCGTGCTGCTGATCGCTGCCGTCGAGGTGCGGGAGTCCAGGGGCGGTGCGTCATGAACCGCTTCGGTAAGGGGCTGCTCGTGCTCGCCCTGGTCGCCGTCGTCGCGATGGCGTTCCGGGTGTCGTGGAACGCGCTGCGGGACGTAGCGAAGGCGACCGGCGCGGACGCTACCGCGGCGACGCTGTACCCGTTCGTCGTCGATGGCCTCATGGCTCTCGCGCTCGTCGCCACCCTCGTGCTGACTGGGGACGCGCGACGGTTCGCATTGCGGGTGCTGGCCACCTACACGCTCGCCTCGCTGGTCCTGAACTACGTCCACGGGCTGGTGCCGGAGTTGCACGATCGATCGGTCGACTGGAGTCGACTGGCCGACTGGGACCCGGCGAACTGGGTCCTGGTCCTGCTCGCCACATCGCTGCCGGTCGGCTCGATCTACTTCGGCTCCGACCTCGTCGCCAAGGTCCTGCACCACCGACCGGACCCCACCCCGACACCTGCCGAATTGGCAGAAATCAGCGTAGATCGGTCGACGGCTGACCTGGGCGAACAGGCTGAGCTGCTCGCCGCACGGGTCGAGGAACTGCCTGCCCGACCGGTCGAGCCGGTTCCGGCGGTGGTCGAGGAGAGCGAGCCGGTGCCGGTCGGTGCGGTGGCGGCCGAGCAGCCGCGGGTGGGTCGGGCGACCGGTCGACTCCCGCAGTCGGCCCGATCGGCACGACCGGTCCGTACGGCCGAGGAGCTGCTGATCGAGGCCCGCGAGGCGACCGCCGGTTGGGCGGTCGAGGAGCTCACGGCCGAGGGCATCCGCAAGGCCGTACGCACGTCACCGGCGAAGGCCCGGGGGCTGCGCGAGACGCTGCGCGCCGAGCGCACCACGCCCGCCGAGCCGCTGCCGGTGTCTGAGGGCGCCTGATGCGGCTGACGCGTGCCGACTGCTTCGACCCCACGGGCGAGCGGTTCGGCATCCCCACCTACCCGTGGCGGTGCGCGCCGGACGGCTACGCCACCCGCCGACAACTCCGGGCCGCGGGACTTCGCCCCGGCGGGCAGCCGGTAGCGGCCCAGTGCCTGCGGCCGCGCCGGCGCCGGGGGCCGCTGGTCGCCTATCTCTACCGCGTCGACCGCGCGATGCCCGTGCGCCCGATGACCCCCGGCCGATGGCGAGCGCTGGCCAAGGCCAACGCCGCACGGCGCCTGTGTCCCGGCTGCGGGCGCGACGCCGGATACGTCCTTCCCGCTGCGCTGGGCATCTGTGTGCCCTGCGCTTATCCCGAAGGGACCAGCGATGGAATCGCTGCCTGAACTCGCCCGTGTGGTGCAGCTCCCGGACGGCACCCATGTCTACGTCGACCCCGCTCACCTGCCCGCCACCTATTCCGGGCCGCAAGTGGTTCACCAGCACGTGCACCAGGCGCCGCCGGACCGGACGGTGCAGCGCATCGCGCTCGGCTCCGGGGTCGGTGCCGGCGCGGTCGCGGCGGGCGTCTACTTCGGCCCGCTGCTGGTCGGCGTGCTCACCGCCATGGCCGCGAACCTCGCCCTCCTCGCCCTCCTGGCCGCCGTCTGCGCCTGGGGTGTCGTCACCGTCGTGAAGTCGGTTTCCGGCACCGAGGGCAGGGCGGCCGCGAAGAGCATGCGCAGGGTCCGCCGCCGGCGCTGATGGCTGCCTGCGGTTCCCGCCCGGTGCGGGGGCCGTGGGGAGCCGGACAGTCCGGCCCCGGACAGGAGACAGACCGTGGCGCGTGAACCCAAGCTCACCACTGGCGAGAAGGCGAAGGTCGCCTGGTACGTGGCCCGGATGGCCAAGCGCGGCATCGCCGACGACCGCCTGACCGGCGGCCGCGTGCACCAGCGGGACCTGGAACGCAAGGTCGAGCGGGTCATCGAGCGGGCCCGCACGCGCGAAGAGCGCGACGCGAAGAAGAACGGCCGCAAGTAGCTGTGCCCCGGGGGCGGCCGTATCGCCGGCAAGCATCCAGGCCGCCCCGGGCCCCTGACCACCCCTTTTCGAGTAGCAGGAGACACCCAGCATGACCGAGACATCTGCGGGCCCGCACCTGCAGCCCGTGCCCGCGATAGACCGTGACGACGATGCGCCGGCTGTGCCGGTGCCGGTCGACAACCCTGCCCTGCCGGACCCGAAGGTGCGGATCGAGAAGCGCAAGCCCGTTCTCGCGTCGTGGCTGACGAACCGGCGTGACTTCGCCGCCACCGCCCGCCACAGTGTGGCGAACGCCGGGTACGCGACGCTGTATCACGGGGTGCGGCTGCCGGTGTATGCCGGACGCCTCGCCCTCATGTCCCCCCGCGGTGCTTGCCGCTTCGTCGCCACGACGAACCGGTGGGTGTGGGACCGCGAGGCCGCACCCCTGCGGTCGTACGCGGTGCAGATTGAGGACATCGACGAGTACATGCGCCTCGCCCGGCTCCGCGCCGGTCGCGTCCGCCTGCGCGGGCTCGTGACGCTGGTCGCCGCGGTGTTCGGGGTCGGGTTCGCCCTCTACCTCTACGTCCTCGCCCCGGGGTTCCTGTACGCGTTCGCCGCCGGTGGTGTGCTGCTGCTCGGACTCGGCGGACAGCAGCCCGACGCCCCCGTGGTCGGCCCGGCGGTGTTGAAGACCGAGGTGCAGAAGCTCACCGGCTCGATCGTGCTGCGCGGGCTCGATTCGATCGGGAACGCGAAGGTCACGGCCGCGATCAAGAAGGGCGGTGACATGAACGGGCTGCGGTTCGTCTCCGAGATCGTGCGAGACGGGCCCGGCTACCGCGCCGATCTCGATCTCCCCTACGGCGTCACACCCGAGGACATCATGGAGGCCCGCAAGCCCCTCGCCTCCGGTCTCCGCCGCAAGACCGGCTGCGTGTGGCCCTCGCCCGATCCGGAGCAGCACGAAGGGCGCCTGGTGCTGTGGGTGGGCGACAAGCCCATGAACGAGACGTCGAAGCCGGCATGGCCGCTGGCCAAGTCGGGGACGGTGGACCTGTTCCGGCCGGTGGTGTTCGGCAACGACCAGCGCATGCGCGACGTCGCCGTCACGCTCATGTTCGCCTCGGTGGTCGTCGGGTCCATCCCCCGCATGGGCAAGACGTTCCTCATGCGGCTGTTCCTGCTCATCGCCGCACTTGACCCGCGCTCCGAGGTGCACGCGTTCGACTTCAAGGGCACCGGCGACTTCGGCGCCCTCGAACCCGTCTGCCACCGCTACCGCGCCGGCGAGGAGGACGACGACATCGAGTACGTCCTCGAGGCGCTGCGGGAGTTGAAGGAGGAGCTGCGGCGGCGGGCGAAGGTCATCAAGTCCCTGCCCCGCTCCCGGTGCCCGGAGTCGAAGGTCACCCCGGAGCTGGCGGGTGACAAGGGCCTTGGTCTGCACCCGATCGTGGTCGGGTTCGACGAGTGCCAAGTCGCTTTCGAGCACGAGGAGCACGGCAAGGAGATTGAGGCCATCTGCACCGACCTGGTCAAGCGCGGTCCCGCGCTCGGAATCGTGGCCATGTTCGGCACCCAGCGCCCCGACGCCAAGTCCCTGCCCACCGGCATCAGCGCGAACGCCGTCCTCAGGTTCTGCCTCAAGGTCATGGGGCAGCCCGCCAACGACATGGTGCTGGGCACGTCGATGTACAAGTCCGGGTACCGGGCCACCATGTTCTCCCGGTCCGATCGGGGCATCTGCTGGATGGCCGGTGAGGGCGACGACCCGCGCATCGTCGCGTCCGCGTTCGTCGACGCGGTAGCTGCGGAACACATCGTCGCCCGCGCCCGCGTCGCACGCGAGGAGTACGGCAACGTCACCGGCCACGCCATCGGCCAAGGCCCCGAGAAGACCGGCAGTGGCTCGGACATCCTCGCCGACGTCCTCAACGTCATCGGAAGCGAGGAGAAGGCCGTGTGGTGCGAGCGCATCGCCACCCGGCTCGCCGCCGCCCAGCCGGACACCTACGGCGGCTGGCAGGGCGAGAACGTCACCGCCGCGCTCAAGCCCTGGGGCATCAAGCCGGGCCAGGTGTGGGGCCAGACCGACGAAGGCGAAGGGGCGAACCGGCGCGGCATCAAGCGCGCCGACATCACCGCCGCCATCACTCGCCGTAACGCCGACCGGGCCGCCGCGTAGCCCGAGCAGCACCGCTAGACCTAGCACCCCAGCCTGCTAGGTCTAGCGGCCCCACTAGCGCCCCGCACCGCAGCTGATCAGCGAATTAGTACCTAGCAGCCCACCAGCGCAAACCCCCGAAACCAGCCCTGAGAGGGGAGGTGACACCCCTATGGCTCTCGCTAGCCTCGCCATCCTGCTCACGCTCGCTGGTTACGCAGCGTTGTGCGCGCTCAGCCCGTTCGGGCCCTGCCGCAAATGCCGTGGGACCGGCATCCGCACCGTCCGCCGCCGGACCGTCAAGGTCTGCCGCCGCTGCCGAGGCGCCCGCTACCGACTCCGCATCGGCCGCCGCCTGCTCAACACCGGACGCACCATCCACCGCGCCGGCACCCGACCAGCCACCTCAGAACGGAGGTTCACGGCATGGCCGTAACCGTCTCGCTCGTCCTGCTCTTCGGGCTCGTGCTGTTCTTCCTGCTCCGCTCCCACAGCCTCAGCGCGGGAGCCGCGTTCACCGCCGCCGGGTTCGGCTTCTTCCTCGCCTCCACCGGGGCCGCCGAACCCATCAACAACCTGATCACTGCCGTCATCAGCGCCATCCCGGCCCTGTGACCGGGCAGGGCCGGTTCGAGATCCGGATCATCTGCCACCCGGCGGACGCCGACCGCATCACCGCCACGCTCGCCGGCGCTTTCACCACCGGTCCGGTGCGGCAGTACCCGACCCGCGACCGCAGCCGAGTCCGGCTCTATGTCACCGCGACCGAGCGCGCTTCCGCGCCAGTCCTGCGACTGCTCCGCCCGGACCACTAGAACCCGCACGACCGAGGGCGGCCCCCGTCTCACGCCAATGAATCGGGGCCGCCCTCATCACCAGCCATCATCGAGAGAACTGGAGACATCCAGCATGCCTCACGACCGCAACACCGCGCTGCTCACCGCAGCGCTCGATATCGCCGCCCGCGGCTGGCCCGTCCTGCCGCTCCGGCCCGGCGGCAAGCGCCCCGCGCTGCACGGCGAAGCCGCCTGCACCCGTACCGGCGTATGCACCACCGGACACGTGAAGTGGGAGCAGCGCGCCACTACCGACCCCGACCGCATCCGCGCCGCGTGGACGACCGGGGCGTTCAACGTCGGCATCGCCACCGGCCCCGCGGGACTGGTCGTCATTGACCTCGACAAGCCCAAGGGCAGTTCGGACACGCCTTGCGGCGTGACGACCTTCACGGCGCTCTGCGAGCGCACCGGGCAGCCCGTACCGTCCACCCGCACGGTGCGGACCGCGCGAGGAGGACGGCACCTGTACTTCACCGCCCCGGAGAATGTCCGGCTCCACAACACCCAAGAGTTCCTGGGGCCGAACATCGACACCCGGGCCCGGGGCGGATACGTCGTCGCCCCCGGCAGCGCCCTCCCCGCCGGGACGTACATGCTTGAGGACGACCGGCCCCCGGTACCCCTGCCGGATTGGCTGTGCACCCTCCTGACGCCCCGTCAGCCACCGCGGGAACTGACGGCCGTGCCGGTCGCTCCCCGCTCCTCTCGCTGCGCCACGGCCGCTCTCAACGCCGAAATCACGACCGTTGCTGCCACCACCGAGGGCGGGCGCAACGCGCGGCTGCTCGCCGGTGCGCGGGCCATCGGTCGTTTCGTCGCGTGGGGCGACCTCCCCCGCGACGTGGTGGAACAGGCTTTTCAGGGGGCGGGCGAGTCTGCGGGACTGCCGCCGGCCGAGTGCCGCGCCACCATCCGCAGCGCGCTCAACTGGTCCATCCGCACCGCCCGGCCCCGGGAGACGGCATGACCCACCAGCCGCCTCCCCCCGCCCTGAAACGCCACCAGGCCACCGGGCAGCCGTCGGCCGCCGACGAGACCAACACCCCCACCCGCCAGACCGCGGAAGTCGCCGCCCGCCAGGGCGTCCTTTCTGCTCTTCGCACTGACCCGCGCCTGACCCCCACCGCCACCCCGGCGGACAGGAGGAACGCCGCATGACCACGAACCCCACCACGCCCACAGTCGACGGGGCCGCGCTGCTCGATGAGGTGGAAGCCTTCCACCGGCGCTTTAACGTCTTCCCCACACCGACCGCCTACGTCGCCGTGACCTTGTGGGACGCACACGCGCACCTGCTCGACGCCTTCGACTCCACTCCCCGCCTCGCGTTCCTCTCCCCCGAACCGGGGTCGGGCAAGTCCCGCGCGCTGGAGATCGTGGAAACCCTCGTCCCACACCCGATGGTCGCCGTGAACGCCTCACCCGCCGCCCTCTTCCGCGCCGTCTCCGGCGTCGACGGACGGCCCACGATCCTCTTCGACGAGATCGACACCGTATTCGGCCCGAAAGCCGGGGAGAACGAGGAACTGCGCGGCTTCCTCAACGCCGGCCACCGCCGCTCCGGAGTCACCTACCGGTGCGTGGGCGACGGCTCCAACCAGACCGTGCAGCCCTTCCCGTCCTACTGCGCCGTGGCCATGGCGGGGCTCGGCTCCCTGCCCGACACGATCCTGACCCGCTCCGTCATCATCCGCATGCGCCGGCGGGCCCCGAACGAGAAGGTGCAGCCCTACCGGCAGCGCATCCACGAGAAGGAAGGCCACGCCCTCAGGGACCAGATCGCTCGGTGGGCCGACAGCGTGCGCGGGAAGGTCACTGGGGCATGGCCCGAGATGCCCGAGGGCATCACCGACCGGCCCGCCGACGTGTGGGAACCCCTGCTCGCGGTCGCCGACGCTGCCGGTGGCGACTGGCCCACCCGGGCCCGGGCCGCGTGTGTCGAGCTGGTGGCCGCCGCCGCGCAGGACGACGAATCCTCGCTCGGTATCCGGCTGCTCACCGACCTGCGCGACACGGTGTTCTGTGGCATCGACCGCATGCCCACCGCCGCCATCCTCGAGTGCCTGCTCGCCATGGACGACGCCCCGTGGGTCGACATGGGCGGCAAGCCCCTTACTCCGCGGGGGCTGGGGCGTCTGCTGAGCGGCTACATGACCGGCGCCAACAAGCCCATCAAGGCCCGCCCCATCCGCACCCCCGGCGGCACCGTCCCACGCGGCTACTACGCCGAAGACCTCGCCGACGCATGGTCCCGCTACTGCCCTCCCACCCCCGGAAAGTCCGCTACATCCGCTACATCCGCTACACCGCAGGTCAACGGGGGTGAATCTGTAGCAGAAGAGCTCTTCGGCATCTGCTACACGACCGCGGAAACCGCTACGCCCCACGAGCCGACCGCCGCCCCGTAGCGGCATCCATCTGCTACATCCCGCGCATCTGCTACACGAAACAGGCCCCTGACCTGCGGTGTAGCGGATGTAGCGGATGTAGCAGATCTCTGAGGGGGAAGGCAGGCCCCCTCCTGTCTTGCGAGGAGACTCAGGCCATGGCATCAGCCACCAACACCCTTCGGGCGGGGCTGCCGGATCGCTACCTCACCCCCGAAGACATCGCCGAGATGTTCGGCCTTCCGAGCGTGGAGACGGTGTACGCCTGGCGCAAGAAGCGCACGGGACCGCCTGCATTCCGCGTCGGTAAGCACCTGCGCTTCGACCCTGCTGCCGTCCGCGCATGGGTCGAGCAGCAGACGGCCGCAGAGCACGCAGCGTAAGACTCTCGCCCACCATTGCCCGAGGGAGGGCCGCCCAACTGGCGGTCCTCCCTCAGGTATTTATGAGAAGGAACTGCATTCAGTGCCTGGTCATATTCAGGACCGTTGGTACAAAGTCGTCACCGGCCCCGATGACAAGCCCCTCAAAGTCAAGACCGACCGTTACGGGACCGGGATGCGCTATCGCGCCCGCTACATCGGTCCGGACGGTACGGAGAAGAGCAAGTCTTTTCCCGACAAGCAGAAGCGCCTCGCCGAGCAGTGGCTAACAAGGACGGCCGCCGACATGGCGCAGGGTCAGTACGTAGATCCGCGGGCCGCCCGGATCACCTTCCGGCAGTTCGCCGAAACATGGGTGGCCACACACACGACCGAGATCAACAGCCGTGAGGCAGCCGAGCGGCGGCTTCGGCTCCATGCCTACCCCTACATCGGAACCCGCCCTCTGCCCTCCTTCCAACCAGGCCATATTCGAACGTGGCTGGGCAAGTTGGAGGCTGACGTTCCGGCGGCTTCTCACCGTCGAATCATTTTCGGCACCGTCTCAGCCGCGTTCAGCGCGGCCGTGGACGACGGCCTCATCGCTAAGAACCCGTGCAAGGCTCGCTCGGTTCAGACACCGAAGCCCGGTCAGTCGCGCGTTGTGCCATGGAGCATCGAGCAGGTCTTCGGCGTACGCGCGGCGCTACCCGCACACCTCCGTGCGACCGTGGATGTTGCCGCCGGTTGCGGCTTGCGGCAAGGAGAGGTCTTCGGGCTCGACGAAAGAGAGCTGGACTACGAGGGAAGCTGGCTCTCAGTCAAGCATCAGCTCAAGAGGATTCGAGGGAAGTTCGTATTCGCCCTGCCCAAAGGCGGAAAGGTTCGCGACGTACCACTTCCCCACGCCGTGGCGGATGCGCTGCGTGCCCACTCCCGGCAGTTCCCTCCCGTGCGAGTGACCCTGCCGTGGCGAACGCCAGACGGGCCGCTGGTGACGAAGTCGCTCGTGTTCACCGGCGCCACCGGAGACCACGTCCGGGTGAGCCACTTCAATGACGCCATGTGGAAACCGGCCCTGGCATCTGTCGGAATCATCCCCGAGCCGGAGGATGGGGAGCGTCACGCATCGGCACCCGAGCACGGCATGCACGCCCTCAGGCACTTCTACGCGTCCGTTCTCCTGGATGCCGGCGAGAGCATCCGGGCCCTGAGCCAGTACCTGGGCCACGCGGATCCAGGCTTCACGCTCCGCACGTACACCCACCTGATGCCGAGCAGCGAGGGACGCACGCGCAAGGCCGTGGATCGCCTCTACGAGGCCCCCGAAGACCATGATCACGGCCCACGGACGGCCCAGTAGCAGCCCCACGGCCCCAGCCAGCATAGAAAGTGCTGGTCAGGGGCAGCGTGGACCAGAACAGCGAAACTTCATCTACTTCTGGCCGCTGTTCACGGGCGAACCGATCCCGATGGACGACTGGCGGGCCCGGATGTGGCTGGACACCTGGGTCTAGCAGGCACGACGGCGGGCCCGGCGCTTGGAGGTGCCGGGCCCGCCGTGGTCGTTGACGGGCGTCTCCGGTCGTCCTGGGCCGTCGCTTGACGGCCCAGGACAAGCACGCCCGGCCGACTCGCAGTACTCCAGCGCCCAGAGTGTCAGTACGGCGACGCGCGCGGTCGTTGCCGCCATGCCCCGCCGTCAGGTACTCGTACGTGAGGCCAACAGCCGTCATCCGGAGGACAGCAGCACCGGAAACACGAGCAGGGTTGGCGGCAACCACCGCTGGAGACAACTCCTGTTACGGAGTCCAGCGCAGGGGGTTGACGTGCCCGGTCCCAGCTCTCGAATATCGACGCTATTACGCAACGCCATACACAGTCTCGATCTCTACGCAACCCTGACGGCAGCGATCACTTTCGCCATTCTGGGAATAACCGGAAAAGCGTCGCAAGAGGTTATCGCTTCCGGAATTCTGGCCGTACTCGCTCTCGTAGGATTTTCGCTCCTCAGGATTCGATCACAGAGTGACAGGATCAATGAAGCTCTCGCCGACGTAGGGACCCGACCGAGCGCAGACCGCTTCTTCACCGAGGTGGATGACGGTGACGAGATCAAAAGAATGATCTCGTCGTCGCGAGAGGTTTGGTTGCACGGTTGGACGCTTGAGCTGCATCTGGTTTCATATGCAGGCGAAATAAGGAGAGCCGTTGCCAGGGGCGTCCACGTGAAGATCCTCGTGATTGAACCGGGCAGCACGGCCATGGCCGTCGCCGCGAGCGAGGCGGACAACCGCAGCGCCAGGGAACTCAGCTCCAATCTGGAGGCGAACCTGAGAAGGCTGCTGACGCCACCGTCCGGCCGGCTTTCCGGTCATCTGGAGGTCAGAACGCTCACCCATGTTCCCCACTACACGGTAATCGCCTCCGACCCGTCAGCGACTCAAGGCAAGATCATAATGCGTATCGCCACGTTCCAGGCCGATCATTGGCAGCGCCCGACCTTTGCCGTCACTCGGCAGCATGACAGCAACTGGTACGAGTTTTTCAAGACTCAGTTCGACAAGAAGTGGGAATCCGCAACGCCCTACGGTTCTCTGCCGTAGGACGATCCTGATCCCCAGGGAACGACCCAGCAGAGCGCAAGGCGAAGAACGCTCTCTGCCCGGCAGTCGACGGTGAAGATCTTCGAAAGCCTGCAGGGCGGCCCATACCGGCCTTGCGTCAAGCCACGGACGGACAGTGGGCGGTGGTCGTGGGTGCGGCGCTCGGAGCCAGTGGAGCCGTCGTCGGCGCCGGCACCAGCTGGGCGAGTGCGCGTCTGCAAGCAGGTGCGAGGGTCGATGTCGCACGCCTTAAGCAGGACGCGGCACTCGGCGCCGAGACGGTGGCCCGGAGGCGCGCGGCCTACGAGGAGCTGATCCTCTCTGTCGACGCCGCCCGGCGGGACATGCGGTCGTGCGGCAGCACCCGACCGCCCCGCTCGAGGACGATGACGGGCTCGAAGCCGTGCGAGCCCGTGTCCACGATCGGATACGGGAGATGCAGCCGCCGGATGGGCGCTTCGGCTCATGCTGGCCGATGACGAACAGGCGGCCGTCACGGACCCGACCGAAGCCGTCTACACCAGCCGCCAGGGGCCTTCGACGACGTCGACGAGTGGCTGCGCACGGGTCGGCGGCCGGGAACGGGCGCCGGGCGAGACCCCCGGCTCCTGGCGGCGGCGTCAGCGCTGCAGTCGGAGATGATGCGCTTCGCGGGAGTGGCGCACACGCGCCTGTATATCTGAGCTGGTGACTGCGGCGGGACAGAGGGGCACCAACGCGGCGGGCGCCCCGTACCGGAGGAGGGTCGAAAAGATCAACGCCGCCGTTCGTTTGGGGCGCCCCGGAGCGGCAAGGTTCGGGTTGTGGGGGTCCCGACCTGGAGGGCCAAATGATCATCCTCGGACTCATCCTTCTGATCATCGGACTGGTCGCCGGCATAAGCATCCTGTGGACCATCGGGATCATTCTGGTCGCGATCGGAGCACTGTTCTGGGTCCTCGGAGCGCTGGGTCACGCGATCGGCGGTCGGCGCCACTACTACTGACCGACCGCAGACGGACCCCCGCCGACACGCCGTGAGGCTGCCGCGGAACGACCCGGCCGTGAGGCGGCCGGGTCGCCGTGAGGTCAGTGACCCGCCGTGAGAGCCGCGACGGCCTCCGCGGTCCAGTGTCCCGCGGCGCCGGGAGAGGCCGCGAGATAGGCGGCGATGCCGGACGCCGGCCATGCGCCGGCGTCCTGCAACCCCTCGGCGAGATGGCAGATAGGCCGCGGACGGCCGGGTCCATTCCACGTCGTGGAGGGTCCAGGGGGCCGTGAAGGTCAGGACGGGCACTCCGTCCAGGACCCCCGGGCAGACGAGCGACTCGTAGCGTCCGCCGCCGAGTTCGGCCCTGCCGCGGCCCAGCGCCTCGGAGAGGTCCAGGTCGGATCCCGGTTCGCGGTACATCTCCTGGTCCACGATGTCCGAGAACTGCCCGGCCGTCACCAGATGCGCGCGGGCCAGGACCGTGCCGGCCGCGCCGGGGTCGTAGAAGGCCCGGCCGCCGCGCCACACCGGGGAGTGGGTGGCGAAGTACAGCGCGCCCGGCAGTTCCACCGGCACGGACGCCGCGGGCGGCCGGGGGTCGCGGCAGCCCGGGTAGGTCCGTGCGGCACCGCGCGGACGTCCACCGGTGAGGTAGTGGGACAGCCGCTCCAGATGGGTGTTGGAGCCGTAGGCGGTGTACCAGACCCTTTCCGGTGACCGCCGCCGGGCGGTGTCGGCGTGTGGATGGTGCGCTTGCGGTTCACGCCTCCTGCCCTACCCGGTTGGACGGCACGGTCCGGTAACGCCCGTCTCCTCGCTCACTCCTGTCCCGTAGAGTGCTCGACGGATGCACTTGAACGTGTTCAAGTACTGGCGGACTCCTGGGGAGGGGCTGCGGCATGCGCAGTGGAGCGAAGGTCGCCGTCATCGGCGGCGTGTTCGTACTGTTCGCGGGCGGTGTGGGGTACGGCGCCCACAACGTCCTCGGCGGCGGTGACGACGACGGCGGCACGGAGTCGAAGTCCGGTGCCGTCACCAAGAAGTCGGGGCCGCCGAGCGCCGAGGAGATCCGCGCCACCGCCGAGGACTTCCTCGCCGCCTGGGCGTCGGGGAAGGCGACCGTCGCCGCGCAGCTCACCAACAACGCCGCCGAGGCGGAGCCCACGCTCGTCTCCTTCCGCGACGGCGCCCACGTCAGCGGTGTGACGATGAAGCAGGGGGCGCCGGTCGGGGCGAAGGTGCCGTTCACGGTCAGCGCCACGGTCTCGTACGAGGGCGCGAGCAAGCCCTGGACGTACTCCTCCGAGCTCACGGTCGTCCGCGGGCTGACCACCGGCAGGCCCCTCGTCGACTGGGCTCCGTCCGTCGTCCATCCGCAACTGGACAAGCAGGAGCAGCTGAAGACGGGCCCCGCGGCCGCGCCGCCGATCAAGGCCGTGGACCGCAGGGGCAGGGAACTGACGAAGGAGAAGTACCCTTCGCTCGGTCCGGTGCTCGACCAACTGCGGCAGAAGTACGGGGACGAGTCCGGCGGCAAGGCCGGGGTGGAGCTGGTCATCAGCCCGCCGAACGGCGCGGACACCACGCTGCTGACCCTGTCCGAGGGCGAACCGGGCGAGTTGCGGACGACGCTCGACGCGGACGTCCAGGCTGCCGCGGAGAAGGCCGTGAAGCGGCACAGCGAGGCGTCGGTCGTCGCGATCAAGCCGAGCACGGGAGAGATCCGCGCGGTGGCCAACAACCGCAAGGACGGCTTCAACGCGGCGCTCGGAGGACAGCAGGCACCCGGGTCGACGATGAAGATCATGACGGCCGCGCTGCTGCTGGACAAGGGGCTGGTCGCCGCCGACCGGAAGGCGGAGTGCCCGAAGAACGCGATGTACCAGGGGCGGACCTTCCACAACCTGGACCACTTCGACATCCCCGACGGAACGTTCACCCAGAGCTTCGCGCGCTCCTGCAACACCGCCTTCATCAAGCTGATCGACGACGTCCACGACGACGCGGCGCTGGCGAAGCTGGCGCGGGACACCTTCGGCATCGGGCTGGACTGGAACACCGGGGTGCAGACCTTCGACGGCTCCGTGCCCGAGGGCAGCGGCGGCGAGGCGGCCGCGCAGTACATCGGCCAGGGCACGATTCAGATGAACGCGCTGACCGTCGCCTCCGTCGCGGCCACGGCCAAGAACGGCGGCTTCGAGCAGCCCGTCATCGTGCCGCGGTCGCTGGACGACCGTGAAGTGGCCACCGCGGACCGGCAGCTGTCGGGGGCTGTGTGGCGCCAGTTGCGGGACATGATGCGGGCGACCGCCCAATGGGGTTCCGGCGCGCAGGCGATGGCCGGCGTGCCCGGCGACAAGGGCGCGAAGACGGGCTCCGCGGAGGTGGACGGGCAGGCCACGTCGAACAGTTGGTTCGCCGGCTTCGCCGGGGACCTGGCGGCGGCGGCCGTGGTGCAGTCGGGCGGACACGGCGGCGACACGGCGGGACCGCTGGTGGCGTCGGTGCTCAAGGCGCGCTGATGAGGGGCTGACGGCGGAGGCCTGCCCGGCCGCGCGGAACCCGGGGCCGGGCCGGACCCGGCGGCCGCGGGAGTGACCGGGGCCCCGGCGGCCGCGGGAGTGACCGGGGTTCCGGCGGTCGCGGGAAGGAGTGGGCCCGGCACCCGCGCGGCACGCCGCCCACCCCTCCCGCGCCCCGTCCGTCGCGCCGCTCCCGTCCGGGGCCCCGCGTACCACCGGGCGAAACGCTGTCGCATGGCCCGTACACCTACCGCTAGCGTGGCCGTCCATGAGCACTTCCGAGTCGCCTGCCCACCCCCGGTTCGCCGAGGCCCTGCGCACGCTGGGGCTGGAGGTCGAGGTGCGCCGCTTCCCGGACGCCACCCGGACGGCCGCCCAGGCCGCGGCGGCGATCGGCTGCGATGTCGCCGAGATCGTCAAGTCCCTGGTCTTCGTGGCGCGGGGGATCCCGGGGGCGGAGCGTCCCGGGGGAAGCGAGCCGGTGCTGGTGCTGATGGACGGCTCCTCCCGCGTCGACCTGGAGCTGGTGCGGCGCGAGCTGGGCGCCACCGAGGTGGGCCGCGCCGACGCCGATCTCGTCCGGGAGACCACCGGGTACGCGATCGGCGGAGTGCCGCCCTTCGGGCACCGCACCAGGACCCGGGTGCTGGCCGACCGGGGTCTGCTCGCCCACGCCGTGGTGTGGGCGGCCGCCGGGACGCCGCACACGGTCTTCCCGCTCGACCCCGAGTCCGTGATCGCACACGCGGGCGCGGTTCTGGTGGACGTCCGCGAGCGCGTCGCGTGACGGTCACGGTCGTGGCGGCGGTCCTCGTCGCGGCGATGGCGCATGCGAGCTGGAACGCGTTGGCACACGCCATCAAGGACCAGCTCGTCGCGTTCACGCTGATCGCGGGCTGCGCGGCGGCGCTCGGCGCCGTGACGGCCTGCTTCGTGCCGTTGCCGCACGCGGCGGCCTGGCCGTACCTCGTCGCGTCCGCGCTGCTGCATCTCGGCTACCAGCTGCTGCTGATGCGGTCGTTCAGCCTCGGCGACTTCGGCCAGATGTATCCGATCGCCCGGGGAACCGCGCCCCTGGTCGTGACGGTCCTCGCCGCGGTCCTCGTCGACGAGACGCCGGCGCCCTGGCAGCTCGCCGGGGTCGCCCTCGCCTCGGCGGGGCTCGTCGGCGTCGCCCTGTGGGGCTTCCGCGGCGGGGCCGGCGGAAGAGGCGAGGGCGGCACTCGGGCCCGCCCGCAGTGGCCGGCGCTGCTCGCCGCGCTGACCACCGGCCTGTCGATCGCCGCCTACACGGTCGTCGACGGGATCGGCGTGCGCGCCTCCGGATCTCCCGTCGCTTACATCGCCTGGCTGATGCTCCTGCAGGGTGTGCTGATCCCCGCCTACGCCTGCCACCGCCTGCGCGGTTCCCTGCTCACCCGGCTGCGCCCGCACGCGGTCCGCGGCTTCGTCGGCGCGGTCCTCTCGCTGCTCGCCTACGGCCTCGTCCTCTGGGCCCAGACCCGCGCCCCGATGGCTCCCGTCGCGGCCCTCCGCGAGTCCTCGATCATCGTCGGCGCGGCCATCGGCGCCCTCTTCTTCAAGGAACGCTTCGGCGGCCCGCGCCTCGTCGCGGCGGGCCTGATGGTCGTGGGCATCGGCCTGATGCTGCGGGCGGGGTGACGATGGCGGTCACGCTGCTGCTCGCGCGGATCTCGCAGGGGTACCTCGACGCCTACGCGGACGCCGTGGACCCCGGCGACCCGGAAGGGGCCTACCTCGCCCGGGACCCGCCGGACGGCTGGACCGACCTCGACTGGTCGTCCGGCGCTCTCGTCGAGTCCGCCCGGTACGCGGGCCTCGGGCCGGAGCGGATCGCGGCGCTCGGTGTGGCGGTCGGCGGCGACCCGGCCGTCGACGTCTCCTTCGTCCTGCCCGGCCACCCGTGGTCGGCCTTCGGCAGGCCGGCCGCGGTCGGCCCCGTCGAAGTGGCCGGGATCGCCCGCACGCTGGGGCGGATCGACTGGTCCGGGGTGATGGCGGCGCTGCCCGACGAAGACGGCGAGGCGATCGCGGCGCTCGGCGGGGTGTGCGGGCCGATCCGCGATCCGCGCGCCTATCTGAGCGGGCACTTCGCAGCCCTGCGCGAGCTGTACGAGAGGGCCGCGTGCCACGGGCAGCTCGTCGTGCTGTGGTGGGACTGACGGGTCCGGGGCCGGGGCCGGCCTCCGGGTCAGCGCTCCCCGAACTCCGCAAGCACCTGCTGGAAGCCCGTGTTCACGGCCAGCAGGCCGCCGTCCACCCGCAGGGTCGTGCCCGTGACCCAGGCGGCGTCGGAGGAGGCGAGGAAGGCGACGGCCGCGGCGATGTCCTCCGGGGCGCCGACGCGGCCCAGGGGGTATACGGCGCCGAGGGCGTCGAGCTGGTCCTCGCGGCCGGCCCAGCCGGGGGTGCGGACCGTGCCCGGGTTGACCTGGTTGACACGGACCCCGCGGGGGGCGGCGTCGCCGGCGAGGGTGCGGGTGAGGGAGGCGAGTCCGGCCTTGGCCGCGCTGTACGCGTGATTGCCGAAGTCCTGTTCCCCGTTGACGGAGCCGATGTTGACGATCGCGCCGCGGCCGCGCGCCTTCGCCAGGTGGGGGAGAGCCGCGCGGGCGCATCGGAAGGCGCCGGTGAGAACGGTCTCCAGGTCCCGGTGCCAGCCGTCCTCGGGCTGGTCCTCGAACGCCGAGGCGTCCGGGGCGCAGGTGTAGGCGTTGTTGACGAGGACGTCGAGGCCGCCGAACTCCTCGACCGCGTACGCCACGGCCGCCTCGACGGCGGTGCGGTCGCCCACGTCGCAGGCGAAGGACGCGGCGCGGGGAATCGTCCGCGCGGTCGCGGCCGCCCGTTCCCCGTCGATGTCGGTGACCAGGACCCGGGCGCCTTCGGAGGCGAGCCTGCGGGCGGTGGCCTCGCCGATGCCCCGTCCCGCCCCCGTGATCAGTACGCCGTACCCCTCGAAACGCTGCATCCGCCGATCATGTCGCCGAACGGACCGCCCTGACCAGAGCCTGTGCCCGGGGATCGGCCGTGACGCCCTTGCGCATGCCGTTGGTGACGTAGCCGAGGGCGATGCCGGACTCCGGGTCGGCGAAGCCGAGCGAGCCGCCGCGGCCCGGGTGGCCGAAGGAACCGGGGCCCAGCAGCGGGGAGGCGGGCCCGTGGAGCATGTAGCCGAGACCGAATCGGGTGCCGACGACGAGGACGCGGTCGGGGCCCGTGGACTCCTCGGTGCGCGCGAGCGTCAGCGTCGCCGGGGCGAAGAGCCGGTGTCCGTCGACCTCGCCGATCATGGCCGCGTAGAAGCGGGCCAGCGCGCGGGCCGTGGACACGCCGTTGGAGGCCGGGAGCTCGGCGGCCCGGTAGCCGGGGTCGTTCTCGTCGGGCATCGGGTCGATCGCGCCGAAGGCCCGGCGGGTGAGGGAGTCCGGGTCGCGGTAGGCCTCGGCCACGGACCGCTTGGGGCGCAGTTTCAGCCCGCCGCCCGACGCCGTGGGCGGTTCGTCGATCCGGCCGATCCTGCCGATGCGGTGGGCCTCGTCGTCGGGAACGCCTATCCAGAAGTCCAGGCCGAGCGGGCGGGCCAGCTCCTCGGCCGTCCAGCGGCCGATGGTGCGTCCGGTGACCCTGCGCACGAGTTCCGCCAGCAGCCAGCTGTAGGTCTGCGCGTGGTAGCCGTGATCGGTACCGGGTGCCCAGGCGGGTGCCTGGGCGGCGACGGCGTGTGCACCGGACGTGCCGTCGGCGGCCTCCGCCACGGTGAGCGGCCGGTCCAGCGCGGGCACTCCGGCCCGGTGCGACAGCAGATGCCGTACGAGCGCGCGTTCCTTGCCCGCGGCCTTGAACTCCGGCCAGTACGTGCCGACGGGCGCGTCCAGGTCGAGCTGTCCGCGCTGGTGCAGCAGCAGCGGTACGGCGGCGGCGACGCCCTTGGTGGCCGAGCGGACGACCTGTGCGGTGTCGACGGCCCACGGCACGGTGCCGTCCACGTCCCGGGTGCCGCCCCAGAGGTCGACGACCTTCACGCCGTCCTTGTAGACGGCGACGGCGGCGCCGCGCTCCCCGCGCGTCTCGAAGTTGCGTATGAACGCGTCCCGGACGGGCTCGAAGCCTTCCGCAACCGTGCCCTGGACGTCCACGTCCACCTCTCCCTGCTGTTCCGGCCTGCACCTCGTCCCTCCCATGGTGCAACGTGCCGGGAGGTGACCGGATTCCGGGTCGGTCACGGGCCGGCGGTGCCGGGCCCGGTGCGGCGGGCCTCGGACGCCCGCCGCAGTCACGCGCCCGTCGTCACGGCCCGCGGATCGAAGCCGAACGGCAGCTCCAGGCGGTGCGCGTGCATCAGGTCGGGGTCGGCGAGGAGGTCCTGGGTACGCCCGTCGGCGGCGATCACGCCCTCGCTGAGGATCACCGAACGCGGGCAGAGCTCCAGGGCGTACGGCAGATCGTGCGTGACCATCAGGACCGTGACGTCCAACGACCTCAGGATGTCGGCGAGTTCGCGGCGGGACGCCGGGTCGAGATTGGACGAGGGCTCGTCGAGGACGAGGATCTCCGGCTCCATGGCGAGGACGGTCGCCACCGCCACCCGGCGCCGCTGGCCGAAGGAGAGGTGGTGCGGCGGCCGGTCCAGGTACTCCGTCATCCCGACCAGGTCGAGAGCCGTGCGTACCCGCTTCTCCAGTTCCTCCCCGCGCAGCCCGGCAGCCGCCGGGCCGAAGGCCACGTCCTCCCGCACCGTCGGCATGAACAGCTGGTCGTCCGGGTCCTGGAAGACGATGCCGACCTTGCGCCGGATCTCGGCCATGTGCTGCTTGCCGACGGGCAGGCCCGCGACCGCGACCGTGCCGGCGCCGCCGGCGAGGATGCCGTTGAGGTGGAGGACGAGGGTGGTCTTGCCGGCGCCGTTGGGGCCCAGCAGGCCCACGCGTTCACCGCGTTCGACGGTCAGGTCGACGCCGAAGAGCGCCTGGTGGCCGTCGGGGTACGCGTACGCCAGCCCGCGGACGTCGAGCGACGGCGGGACGGCGGCGGGCGGAGGGAGCGAGGTCATAGGGTCCAGCCAAGCAGACAGACGGCGAGCGCCGAGAAGGGGAGCGCGGCGGCGTACGCCCACTGCGCCCGCGACGCGGTCACCTCGTCGATGACGGGCATGGTGCCGGTGTAGCCGCGGCTGACCATCGCCAGGTGCACCCGCTCACCGCGCTCGTAGGAGCGGATGAACAGCGCGCCCGCGGACTTGGCGAGCACGCCCCAGTGGCGCACCCCGCGGGCCTCGAAGCCGCGCGAGCGCCGGGCGATGGACATCCGCCGCATCTCGTCGGTGATGACGTCCCCGTAGCGGATCATGAACGACGCGATCTGCACCATCAGCGGCGGCAGCTTCAGCCGCTGCAGTCCGAGGAGCAGGGAGCGCAGCTCGGTGGTCGAGGCGAGGAGGACGGAGGTGGCCACGCCCAGCGTTCCCTTGGCGAGGATGTTCCAGGCTCCCCACAGCCCCGGCACGGAGAGGGAGATGCCGAGCCACTCGGTGCGCTCGCCCGGCACCAGGAACGGCATGAGCAGCGCGAACGCGACGAACGGGATCTCGATCACCAGCCGGCGCAGTACGAAGCCCGCGGGGACGCGGGCCGCCGCGGCGACGGCGCCCAGCAGCAGCGCGTACAGGCCGAAGGCCCAGACCGCCTCGCGCGGCGTGGAGACCACGACCAGCACGAAGCAGAGCGCGGCGGCGATCTTGCAGTGCGGCGGCAGCCGGTGGACCGGCGACTCGCCGTGCCGGTACAGCTTGTGGGCGTGACCCGTGCTCATGGCGGCTTCCGCTTCTCAGCCCCGTACGGATTCCTGTTCGGCCTCGGCCGTTTCGCCGCGGCGACGGCGGACCACGACGAACACGCCGGTGCCCACCACCAGGGTCGCGCCGACGCCGATCACTCCCGCGAGACCGCCGGAGACCCGGGCGTTCTCGATGGTGCCGACGCCGTAGTCGGTGAGCGGGGAGTCGGCGGCCGCGTGGTCCTCGACCTTCTTGTCGATGCCCTTGTCGGCTGCGACCCGCTCCAGCCCGTCGGGGTTGGCGGAGGCGTAGAAGGAGACGAACCCGGCGAGGATCAGGGAGATCACGAGACCCGCGAACAGCACCGGGCGCGGGGAGGCGGCGGGGGCAGGGGCGGCCTCGGGCCGGGCGTCGACGAGTTCGCCGTCCACGCGCAGCTTGAGCGGCGCGGACAGTCCGCGGGCGCCGTGGACGAGGTCGGGCCGCACGGCGAGGACGGCACCGACGGTCGCCGCGGTGATCGCGGCCTCGCCGATGCCGATGAGGATGTGGACGCCGGTCATGGCGCCCAGGACCGTGCCGATCGGCACGTCGGTGGTGCCGCCGATCGCGTATAGGAGCGTGAAGGCGACGGCGGACGCGGGCACGGAGACCAGGGCGGCGATGAACGTGGCGATCGTCACCGACCTGCGCTTCTTCGGCAGCACCCGGACCAGCGCGCGGAACAGGGTGTAGGCGACGACGACCGTGACGACGCCCATGAGCAGGATGTTGACGCCGAGCGCCGTCAGGCCGCCGTCCGCGAAGAGGACTCCCTGGAGCAGCAGGACCACGGAGATGCACAGCACCCCTGTGTACGGACCGACGAGGATCGCCGCCAGCGCCCCGCCCAGCAGATGGCCGCTGGTGCCGGCCGCGACCGGGAAGTTGAGCATCTGGACGGCGAAGACGAAGGCGGCGACGAGCCCCGCGAGGGGCGCGGTCCGCTCTCCCCCGTGGCCTCCGGCGCCCGCGAGCTCCCGCCGGGCACCGCGCAGGCTCACGGCGACGGCGCCGGCGGCGACGACCCCGGCCGCTGCGGAGACGGGGATGTCGATGAATCCGTCGGGGACATGCATGGCGGGCTCCGCTTCCGGGACAGGCCGCATCGGCCCGGCTGGTCAACCGTCCGATGATGCGCCCTGTTGCGAACTCTTTGCAAGAGCGTCTCACCCACAGGTGCAAGCGACACGCCAGGGTCTTTCGAGTGAAAATATGCGACATTGGATGACAAAGAGAACCAAAGGTGAGGAGCGTCCGATGTCCCACGCTGTCGAGAGCCCCTCTGTCGAAGAGCACGCGAAGGCCCGGATCATCAACGACGCCCCTCACTACCGATCGGTGCCCGTGGCCCTCCGCTACGAGCCCGGCAGGGATCCCGACGCGGTGCGGTGCGTCTTCCCGAGCGGCATCGAATGGGCCTTCCGCCGCGAGCTGCTGGAGACGGGTCTGCGCGCGCCCGCCCGCCGCGGTCCGGTATCCGTCTGGCCCTGCGGCCGCGCCCAGGTGATCGTCGAGTTCCATTCGCCGGGCGGTGTGGCGGTGATCCAGTTCGACACCCGCCCCCTCGTGCGCTTCCTGCGCCGCACCTACGCGGAGGTGGCCGCGCCCGCCACCCGGGTGTGACGGACACGGCCACCGCGCCTCGCGGCTCAAGGGCGCCCACCGGTCTCGCGGACCGGTGGGCGCCCTGGCCCTTCCGGCGCGCGGACCGCGCCGGGCGGGGCGGTTCTCAGGCGCCGACCAGCTCCCTCTCCCTGCCGTCCTCGCCGGCCGGCGAGTGCTCGCCGCCCAGCTTCTCGCCCTCGACGTCCACGCTCGGCAGCAGCCGGTCCAGCCAGCGGGGCAGCCACCAGGCCTTGCCGCCCAGCAGCGCGAGGACGGCCGGCACGATCGCCATCCGGACGACGAAGGCGTCGAAGAAGACCGCGATCGCGAGACCGAATCCGATCATCTTCACCATCTGCTCGCTCGAACCGATGAAGCCCGCGAACACCGCGATCATGATCACCGCCGCGGCGGTGACCACCCGGGCCCCGTGCCGGAAGCCGGTGACGATCGCCTGGCCGGGCCGCTCGCCGTGCACGAACGCCTCACGCATCCGCGTCACCAGGAAGACCTCGTAGTCCATCGCGAGGCCGAAGACCACGCCCACCATGAAGATCGGCATCATCGACATGATCGGGCCGGTTTGCTCGACGCCGAAGAGCGAACCGAGCCAGCCCCACTGGAAGACCGCGACGACCGCGCCGAGTGCCGCGACCACCGAGAGCAGGAAGCCGAGCGCCGCCTTCAGAGGCACGAGGACGGACCGGAACACCACCATCAGCAGAAGGAACGCCAGACCCACGACGAGCGCCAGATACGGCACCAGCGCGTCGTTCATGCGCTGCGAGAAGTCGATGTTCATCGCGGTGGCACCGGTGACGTGCACGTCGTCACCGGTGGTGTCGCGGATGGTGTGGACGAGCTCCTCGGTCTCGGTCGAGCTGGGCCGGTCCTCGGGAATGACCGTGATCGTCGCGGTGTCGCCGGCCTTGTTGTACGTGGCCGGGGTGACGGCGGCGACGCCGTCGAGCTCCGCGATCTCCTTCGCCGTGCCGTCAGCGGCGGCCCTGTCACCGTCGACGACGACGAGCAGCGGCCCGTTGAAGCCGGGGCCGAAGCCGTCGGAGAGCAGGTCGTAGGCCTTGCGCTGGGTGGTGCTGGTGGGCTGGGAGCCGTCGTCCGGCAGGCCCATCTCCAGCGACGTGGCGGGCACGGCCACGGCACCGAGGCCCACGACGCCGGCGAGCAGCACGGCGACCGGGCGGCGCAGCACGAACCGGGCCCAGCGCGTGCCCATGTTGGGCTTGCCGACCGCGGGCTCGCTCTGCTTGCGGGCCTTGCGGCCCAGCACGCGCTTGCCGGCGAAACCGAGCAGGGCAGGGATCAGGGTCAGCGCGATGAGGACGGCGATGGCGACCGTACCGGCGGCCGCGAAGCCCATCTTGCTGAGCATGGGGATGTTGACGACGGCGAGGCCGACGAGGGCGATGACCACGGTCAGTCCGGCGAAGACGACGGCGGAGCCGGCCGTGCCGGTGGCCCGTCCGGCGGCCTCCTCGTGGTCGCGCCCCTCGGCCAGCTCGGCCCGGTAGCGGGAGACGATGAAGAGCGCGTAGTCGATACCGACGGCGAGGCCGATCATCGTGGCGAGGGTGGCCGTCGTGGAGCCCAGGTCGAGGGTGCTCGCGAGCGCCGTGATGGTGGAGACGCCGATACCGACGCCGATGATGGCGGTGAGCAGCGGCAGACCGGCGGCGACCAGCGAGCCGAAGGTGATCACGAGGACCACCGCGGCGACGCCGACACCGATGACCTCCGAGGCTCCGGTCTCCGGGGCGGCCTGGAGCGCGTCACCGCCGATCTCGACGGTCAGCCCGGCCTCCTCGGCCTTCTCGCCGGCCTCGGTGAGGGCCTCGCGGTCCTTCTCGGCCAGCTCCATGCCGCTGACCTTGTAGGAGACCTGGGTGTAGGCGATGGTGCCGTCCCGGCTGATCGCCTTGGCCCGGTACGGGTCGACGACCGAGGCGACCTGGTCCGAGCCGGACCGGAGATCGGCGACGACCTTCCCGACCTCGGCCCGGTGGGCGCGGTCCGTCATCTTCTCGCCCGCGGGCGCCTTGAAGACCACACGCGCGGTCGCGCCGTCGGCACTGGTGCCCGGGAATCGCTCGTCGAGCAGGTCGAAGGCCTTCTGGGCCTCCGTACCCGGCATGGAGAAGGAGCTGGACGCGGCGGTCGGCGCCGAGGAGGCGGCGACTCCGGCGAGGGCGAGCAGCGCCACCCACAGCAGCGCGACGAGCCGTCGGCGGCGGAAGGCGAACCGTCCGAGTTTGTAGAGGAACGTGGCCACGAGAAGGGTCTCCCGGTCATGTCGTTGGGGCGGATGGGCAGGCTTGACCAGCCCGACGACGTGAGCGGTGCGCGTCAGGTGGGACTGTGCGGAACTGCGGGGCGGGGAGGGTGCGGCGCGGGGAGGGTGTGGCGCTGTGCGGGCCGGGGACGTCAGTTGCCGTTGGCGGGGATGCCCAGTGCGGGGAGCACGACGGCGTCCAGGTACTCGTGCAGGAAGCCCTGGCTCATGGGCTCGTCCTCGATCAGCGGATGGGCCACGAACGCGCCCACCAGCATGTGCGACAGGTACTTCAGGGCGGGATTGTCCGCGGAGATCTCACCGCGGCGGACCGCCCGCTGCAGCAGTACGTCGAGTCCGGTGATCTCGGGCTCGATGAACAGCTCGCGCAGCGCCTGAAGCAGATCGTCGTTCTCGTGGACCGCCCGGGCGAGGCCGCGCATCAGCGCGGTGTCCCGCTCCATCTGGCAGTCGTCGGACTGGGACACCATCTCGTGGAAGTCGCCGCGCAGGCTGCCGGTGTCGATCCGGGAGATGTCCACCGGCTTGCTGTTCCGCAGCGACATGGCGACCAGCTCGGGCTTGCTCCCCCACTGGCGGTAGAGGGTGGCCTTGCTGGAGCGGGTGCGCGCGGCGACGGCGTCCATGGTGAGGGCGTCGTAGCCGACCTCGCGCAGCAGGTCGAGCACTGCTTCGTACAGCTCGGCCTCGCGCTCGGGCGTGAGTCTGCTGCGTGCCACGGTCGACCTTCCGAACGAAACGGTTTCGTACACCACGACTGTACTCCGGGGGCCGAGCGAAACGAAACCGTTTCGTACGTGTCCTGGGCCACAGCGGCGCCCGCCCGGAAAAGCCCGGCCCCACAAGTTGCCGGGCCCTCCCCGCGCGGAAAGCATTTAGGAGTGAGTGAAGACGTCGCGTACCTCCGCTTTCCGCACCTGCACGACGACTTGCTGTGCTTCGCGGCCGAGGACGATCTCTGGATCGCCCCCCTCGTCCCCGCGGGCCGGAGCCCCGGCCGGGCCTGGCGGGTGACCGTCGACCGGACCCGGATCGGACACCCCCGGTTCTCCCCAGACGGCAGCCTGATCGCCTACACGACCTGGCGCAGCCTGGACCCGGAGATCCATCTGGCACCGGTCGACGGCGGCCCGGCGCGCCGGCTCAGCTACTGGGGCTCGACCGACACCCGGGTCTGCGGCTGGGACCCGGACGGCAACATCCTCGCGGTCTCCTCGCACGGCCAGCCGTTCTCCTATTTCTCCTGGGCCTACAAGGTGCCCACGGACGGCGACCCCGGAAAGCGCCTGCCCTGGGGACCCGTCTCCGACATCGCCGTCGCCGACGCCGACGGACAGCACCGCACGCTGCTGCTCACCGGCAAACCACCGCACGAGCCGGCCGGGTGGAAGCGCTACCGGGGCGGTGCGATGGGGCGGCTCTACCTGCACGGCGAAAGGCTGCTCGCGGACATCGAGGGCCATCTCGACTGCCCGATGTTCGTCGGCGGCCGCATCGCGTTCCTCTCCGACCACGAGGGCGTCGGGAACCTGTACTCCTGCCTGCCCGACGGCACGGACCTGCGCCGGCACACCGACCATGACGCCTTCTACGCCCGGCACGCCTCGAGCGACGGCCGCCGGGTCGTCTACCAGTGCGCCGGCGACCTGTGGATCGTCGAGGACCTGGCGCCGGACTCCCGGCCGCGGAAGCTGGCCGTCCGGCTCGGCGGTCCGCGTGCCGGACGGCGCCGCTACCAGGTCCCCGCCTCCCACCACGTCAACGGGCTCTCGGTCGACACCACGGGCCGGGCCAGCGCCGTCGCCGTACGCGGCAGCCTCTACTGGCTGACCCACCGCGACGGCCCGGCGCGCACCATCGCCGACACCCCCGGCGTACGGGTACGGCTGCCGGTGATGCTCGGCAGCGGCGGCGGGCAGGTCGCCTACGTCACGGACGCGGACGGGGAGGACGCCGTCGAGATCGCGGACCTGCCACGGGCCAGCGGCGACCGGCCGCCCCGGCGCCTGGCCTCCGGCCGGCTGGGCCGGGTGCTGGAGATGGTCTCGGACCCAGCCGGGGAGCGGCTCGCGATCGCCTCGCACGACGGGCGACTGCTGCTGCTCACGGTGGCGGAGGAGGAGACCGGGACGGGAAGGGCGGAGGGGACGGAGGACGAGGGGGACGGGGGGAACGGCGGTGAGGCGTCGGGGGCCGAGGCGAAGGGGGCGGAAGGAAGGGCGGACGGGCAGCCCGCCGGGACAGGGGCCGGCTCCGCCGGGACCGAGGCGTCCGGTGCCGCCGCGTCGGGCGGCACGGATTCCGGCGGTGCGGATTCCGGCGGTACGGGCGAGTCCGGGGGCGCCGACGAGGGCCTCGTCACCGAACTGATCCGCTCCGACAACGGGCCCGTGCGCGATCTCGCCTTCTCCCCGCACGGGAACTGGCTCACCTGGTCGCACCCCTTCATCGGCCGTTCCCTGCGGAAGATCAAGATGGCCCGCATCGACGGCCCCGGCCCCCGCACCGTCGTCGACGTCACCAACGGCCGCTTCGAGGACGAGTCCCCCGTCTTCACCCGCGACGGCCGCTATCTGGCCTTCCTGTCCTGGCGCGGCTTCGACCCCGTGTACGACGTGCACACCGGCGATCTGTCCTTCCCGCTGGGCTGCCGCCCCTATCTCGTACCGCTGTCGTCCGCGACGCCGTCGCCGTTCGCGCTTCTGCCCGACGGGCGGCCGGCGGCCGGCGGGCTCGACCCCACCGAGGTCGACACGGGCGAAGGCGCGGCGATGGTGGAGGTGGAGGGGCTGGAGAGCCGGGTCACGCCGTTCCCCGTGGCCGCCTCCAAGTACTCGTCCCTGCACCCGGTCGCGGGCGGCGGTCTGGTCTGGCTGCGGTGGCCGATCTCGGGCGCGCTCGGTGAGACGTTCGCCAATCCCGCCGACCCCTCGCACCGGCCGACCCTCGAGTACTTCGACATCCCCAAGGCCCGCAAGACCGAACTCGTCGCGCACCTCGACTGGTTCGCGGTCAGCGGCGACGGCTCCCGGCTGGTCGTCTTCGACGACCAGGAACTGCGCGCCGTACCCGCGACCGAGCCCGGCGACAGCGACTCCACGGTGTACCTCGACATGCGCCGGATCCTGCACGAGGTGGACCCGCCCGCGGAGTGGCGCGGCGCGTACGAGGAGGCGGGCCGGCTCATCCGGGACTACTACTGGGACCCGGGCATGTGCGGGATCGACTGGCCCGCCGTGCTGGACCAGTACCGTCCGCTGCTCCAACGGGTGGCCTCTCCGGACGAGTTCGCCGATCTGCTCCGCGAGGTGCTCGGCGAGCTGGGCACGTCGCACGCCTACGTCACCCCCGCGCGCCGGAACGAGGGTCCGCCCCACTACCAGCGGGCGATGGGTCTGCTCGGTGCCAACCTGGCGTGCCGGGAGGAGGGCTGGGCCGTCGTGCGGATCCTGCCCGGCGACTCCTCGGACTCCAAGGCGCGTTCCCCGCTCGCCGGTACCGGCATCCGCGAGGGCGCGGTGCTCACCCATGTCGACGGGCGTCCGGTGGACCGGGTGACCGGCCCGTACCCGCTGCTGGCCGGGGCGGGCGGGACGACCGTGGAGCTGACCTTCCGGCCTGCCGAGGGCGAGGGCCTGCCGCGGCGGGTCGCGATCGTGCCGCTGATCGACGAACGCCCCCTGCGCTACCAGGACTGGGTCGCCAAACGGCGCGCGGTCGTACGGGAGATGAGCGGCGGCGAGTGCGGCTACCTCCACATCCCGGACCTCGGCGGCTCCGGCTGGGCGCAGTTCAACCGCGATCTGCGCATGGAGGTGTCGCGGCCGTCGCTGATCGTGGACGTACGCGGCAACGCGGGCGGCCACATCAGCGAGCTGGTCATCGAGCAGCTGAGCCGCAGGATCCTGGGCTGGGACCTGACGCGGAACGCGCAGCCGGTCTCGTACACCTCGAACGCCCCGCGCGGACCGATCGTGGCGCTCGCGGACGAGGCGACCTCCTCCGACGGCGACATGATCACGGCGGCGATCAAGCTGCTGGGCCTCGGCCCCGTGGTGGGCCAGCGCACCTGGGGCGGTGTCGTCGGAATGACCGGCCGGCACCGGCTCGCGGACGGGACGGTGATCACGGTGCCGATGAACGCCGCCTGGTTCGAGGCGTACGGCTGGTCCGTCGAGAACCACGGTGTGGAGCCGGACATCTTCGCCGAACGCCCGCCGCTGCACTGGGCCGAGGGCAAGCGCACCGATCTCGACACGGCGGTGCAGGTCGCGCTCGACCGGCTGGCGAAGGATCCGGCCAAGAAGCCCCCGGGGTACGAGGACGTCCCCGACCGGCGCCGGCCTCCGCTGCCGCCACGGCCCTGAGAACGGCGGGTCCGGGGGCGGGCGGGGCACCGACGGCAGGAAAGGGGCGCACCCCGTGCACTGGGTGCGCCCCTTCCGTGTGCCTCGGACGTCAGGCGTCGTGGCGACGGTGCATCGGCTCGTCGCTCATCTCACGCTCGGGACGGCGGCGCTCCTGCCCGCGCTCCTGCCCGCGCTCCTGCCCGCGCTCCTGGCCGCGCTCCTGGCCACGCTCCTGGCCACGCTCCTGCGGGGGGCGCTGCGGCCGCTGCTGCGGCGAGCGCTGCGAAGCCTCCTGCTTCATGCCGGGCTTCTGCTTCGCCTGCTCCTTGAGCTGCTCCGCCTTGTCCTTGAACTGCTCCTGGATACCCATCTGGTTCACTCCTGGAAGGGTGAGAGGGGGGCCGTTGGGCCGGCCCCCGGGGCCTCGACCAGACTGGCACGCAGGAACACTCCGCGCATTTCGATCAGTTACGCTCCGTACGTTCCCGCTCGTCAGCGGCCCCGCCGGCACCCACGAGCCCCGTGCGGACCCCGGTGAGCCGCGGCTCGAAACGCTTCATCTCCCGCTGCCCCACGAGTCCGATGACACCCGGCAGGTATCCGCGGACCGACTGCATCCCGCGCAGCCACCACTGCGCGTACACATGGGCGGAGCGCCGTTCGATGCCGGCGACGATCCGGTCCACGGCCGGGCCGAGCGGGTAGGTGCGGTTCGACGGCCACGGGAGCCGCTGCCGCAGTTCCCGCATCACGTCGTCCTGGTCGGCCCCGCGCACCATGTCCGTGTCGGTCCAGGACAGATAGCCGACGCCCACCTTCACGCCCTTGTGGCCCACCTCGGCGCGGAGGCTGTGCGCGAATGCCTCGGCCCCCGACTTGGAGGCGCAGTACGCCGTCATCATCGGGGCCGGGGTGATCGCGGCGAGCGAGGCGATCTGGAGGAAGTAGCCCCGGGACTCGACGAGCACCGGCAGGAAGGCCCGGCAGGTCACCGCGCTTCCGATGAGGTTGACCTCGATGACCCGCCGCCACGCCTGCGGATCGGAGTCCGCGAACGGGCCTCCCGATGCCACACCGGCGTTGGCGACGACGATGTCGACCTTGCCGAAGCGCTCCTTGACCTCGCGGGCCACCCGCGACATCGCCTCGTGGTCGGTGACGTCGGCGTGCCAGTGCTCGCACTCGGTGTGCAACCGCCCGGCGACCGCCTTCAGTTCGTCCGGCTCCAGGCCGACGAGGGCGATCCTCGCGCCGCGCGCGGAGAGTTTGCGTGCCAGCAGCTCGCCGACACCGCGGGCGGCGCCGGTGACGACGGCGACCTGCCCCTCGAGGCTGACCCTGGTCATGCGTTCTCCTCCAGCTTGGTACGGGTGTCCTGCCGTCCGGTGTCCTGCCGTCCGGGGGCGTCCTTCCCCAGGTGGGCGCCGACGAGCTTCCTGATCTCCGCGGTGACCGCCTCCGGGGCCTCCACCGGGGTCATGTGCCCCGTGCCGGCGAGTTCGACGAGCCTCACGCACTCGGGCAGCGACGCGGCCAGGGCCCGGGCGTGGACGATCGGGGTGAGCCGGTCCGCGGTGCCCGCGACGACGGCCGTGGGCAGCCTCATCTCCCGTACGCCGGCGTCAAGATCGAGTTCGGCGAGGACGTGCGCCCAGGCCACCCGGGTCGGGCGCGGACAGGCATGCACGATACGGGCGCACTCGGCCACCCGCTCCGGCGCCGTGCCCGGCCCCATCGTCGCGTAGCGCAGGATCTTCCTCGAGACCGGTGTGACCGGGCCGAGCGGCGCGCGCGAGCCCAGGATCGCCCCCGTGAGCCGGGTCCGGAACCCGCCGGCCCGCATCGGCACCACCAGCGACTCGGCGACGAGCCGCGAACTGCCCGTGCTGCACAGCAGCGCGGCCGCGGCGTGCTCGGCGAACTTCGGCCGGGACGCGGCCGCCATGAGTGTCATGCCACCCATGGAGTGCCCCGCGAGCACGGCACGCTCGCCCGGCTCCAGCGCGGTGGCGAGCACCGCCTCCAGGTCGTCGGCGAGGGCCTCGGTGCTGTGCCCGGCCTTCGCGACGGCCGGCGTGCGGCCGTGCCCTCGCTGGTCGTAGGCGACGACCCGGTGGTCGGCGGCCAGTTCCCTGATCTGGGCCGCCCAGAAGTGCGTGGAGCAGGACCAGCCGTGGGCGAGCACGACGGCGGGCGCGCCGTCGGGGCCGTGCACCTCCACGTGGAGGCGGGAGCCGTCGGCCGAGACGGCGGTCAGCTCGCGGGCGGCGACGGGCGGGGCCGGGGCCGTCGCGAACCGCTTCATGAGCCGGCTCATGCGCCCTCCTCCCCCACGGCCGCCGCGACGGCTCCGGTGCTTCCGGCGTCCGCGGCGGCGTCCCGGACCCGGGGCGCGCGGATCACCTCGTACTCGGCGAGGTCGACCGTGCGCGTCTGGCGCCGGAACTCCCCGGTAGTGCCCGGCCAGAGGGTGGTGTTGCGGCCGCTCGCGTCGAGGTACCAGCTGGTGCAGCCGCCGGTGTTCCATACGGTCCGCTTCATCCGGTCCTGGACCCGCCGGTTCCAGGCGTGGACGGCGGAGGGCCGCGCGGCGAGCGCGACGCGGCCCCCGAGGACGTCCAACTGCCGCAGATAGTCGGCCATGTAGTTCAGCTGGGACTCGATCATCAGGATCATCGAGCTGTTCCCGAGGCCCGTGTTGGGGCCGATGATCGTCATCCAGTTGGGGAAGCCGGCGGCGGTGGCACCGCGCAGCGACTCCATACCGTCCTTCCACGCCTCCGCGAGGGTGATGCCGTCCGCGCCGACCACGCGGTCGGCGATCGGCAAGTCCGTGACGTGGAAGCCGGTGCCGAAGACGATCGCGTCGACCTCGGCCTCGTCACCCCCGGCGGACACGACCGTGGAGCCTCGCACCTCGGCCAGCCCGGAGGCGACGACGTCGACGTTGGGCCGCGCGAGAGCCGGGTAGTAGTCGCCGGACAGCAGGATCCGCTTGCAGCCGATGCGGTAGGACGGCGTCAGCTTCGCCCGCAGCGCCGGGTCCTTGATGGACTTGGCCATGTTGGCCTTGGCCAGCGACTCGATCAGGCCGAGCTGGTCGGGGCGCTTGGTGAAGGCGCTGACCTGCAACTCCCGGATGCCCCAGAGCAGTCCGCGGCGCGCGGTCCCGGTGAGCGGCAGTCGCCGGTGCAGCCAGCGCTCCCCGGCGCTGATCGCCCGGTCCATCCGCGGCATCACCCAGGGCGGGGTGCGCTGGAAGAGGGTCAGCTTCGCCACCAGGGGCTGGATCGACGGCACGATCTGGATCGCGGACGCTCCGGTCCCGATCATCGCGACCCGCTTGCCGCGAAGGTCGTAGTCGTGGTCCCAGCGCGCCGAGTGGAAGACCTTCCCGGGGAATCCGTCGAGGCCGGGGATCTCCGGCATCTTGGGGTCGGACAGCGGGCCGGTGGCGGAGACGACGACGTCGGCGGTGAACGCGCCCCGCGAGGTCTCGATCTCCCAGTGCAGTTCGTCGGTGTTCCAGCGCATCGTCAGCACGTCGTGGCCGAAGCGGATGTGCGGGCGGATCCCGAAGGTGTCGGTGACGTGCTCCAGGTACGCCCGGATGTGCTCCTGCCCGGAGAAGGTCCGGGGCCAGTCGGGATTGGGGGCGAAGGAGAACGAGTAGAGATGGGACGGGACGTCGCAGGCGCAGCCGGGGTAGCTGTTGTCCCGCCAGGTCCCGCCGACGGATTCGGCCCGTTCCAGGACGACGAAGTCGGTGATCCCCTCGCGGCGCAGCCGGACGGCCGCGCCGAGGCCGCCGAATCCGGATCCGATCACCGCCACTCGCACGTGCTCGTACTGCTGGCTCATGCCGCCGCCTCCCGCAGACAGACTCCCGCCGAACCGTGCCAGCAATCACTGGCACGATGGGAGAGTAGAGCCTCCGCATACCGAGCGGTAGGGGTGGAACCGAACAAGTTACCGGCGGTACAACATAGGCTTGCGGACGTGACGGACGAGCAGCGCACGGATCGCGAAACCCGCGAGTACCGCATGGAGGAGCTGGCCAAGGAGGCCGGCATCACGGTGCGCACCCTGCGCTTCTACCGCGAGCGGGGGCTCATACCCCCGCCCCGCAGGGAGGGCCGGATCGCCTGGTACGACGACAGTCATCTGGCACGGCTGCGCACCATCGCGGCCCTGCTCGAACGCGGCCACACCCTCAGCGGCATCGCCGATCTGGCGTCGGCCTTCGACAGCGGCCGCGACGTCGGCGAGGTACTGGGCCTCGGGGAGCCCACCGAGGAAATCCCGGTCCGCCTCACCCCGGAGGACCTGGCGGACTACTTCGAGGGCGAGGTCACCCCCGAGAACCTCGTGGCGGCACTCGACCTCGGCTATCTGGCCACCGACGGCGAGGAGATCGTCCACATCAGCCGCCGGCTGCTCGACGTCTCGTCCGCACTGGTGAAGGAGGGCGTGCCGCTCTCGGCGGTCCTCGCGGCGGGCCGGGAGGTGCGCAGCCACGCGGAGGCGCTGGCGGCGCTCTTCGTCGAACTGCTGCGGTCCCACGCGGCCGAGGGGGACGTCGAGCGGCTGCGCCCGCTCGCGAAGAGCGTGGTGGAGGCGGAGCTCTCCATGGCGATGGACCGCCGGCTGCGCGAGCCGTGACCGGCGGTCCGGCCCATCCGGCAGGCGCCGCAAGGCCGTTCGACCCCCGAGCCGCGGCGGCACCGGGCCGACGGTCGCACCGCCCGCCGCACCCAGGGGCCGGACACGCCCGCTCGACCGCCGGCGCCGGTGCTCGTGCCCGGACCTACGACTCGAAGACCGCCGTCACCGGCGCGTGGTCGCTCCACCGCTCCGCATGGCTCGCGGCCCGCTCCACGTACGCCTTCACGCACTTCTCCGCCAGACGCGGGGTCGCCACCAGCAGATCGATGCGCCAGCCCGTGTCGTTGTCGAAGGCACGGCCCCGGTAGGACCACCAGGAGTACGGACCCTCCTGGCCGGGGTGCATGGCACGGACGACGTCCACGTACCCGGCCCCGGTCTCGCCGTCGCCGTAGACCCGGCCGAGCCACTCCCGCTCCTCCGGCAGGAAACCGGAGTTCTTCCTGTTGCCGCGCCAGTTCCTGAGGTCGGCCTCCTGGTGGGCGATGTTCCAGTCGCCGCAGACCAGCACGTCTCGGCCGTCGGCCGCCGCGCGCTCCCGAAGGCCCCTCAGATACGGCAGGAACGCGTCCATGAAGCGGTACTTCTCGTCCTGGCGCTCGGTCCCGACCTCGCCCGAGGGGAGGTACAGGCTGGCGACCGTGACGCCGGGCAGGTCGACCTCCACGTAGCGTCCGCTGCCGTCGAACTCCTCGCTGCCGAATCCGGTCCGCACCGCGTCCGGCTCGCGCCGGGCGAGGACGGAGACGCCGGCGCGGCCCTTGGCCGCGGCCGGGACGTGGACGGCGTGCCAGCCCTCGGGGCTGCGCACCTCTTCGGGCAGCTGGTGGGCCTCGGCCCGTACCTCCTGGAGGCACACCACATCCGCCTTGGTCCCCGCCAGCCACTCGACGAAGCCCTTCTTCGCGGCGGCCCGCAGCCCGTTCACATTCACGCTGGTCACAGTGAGCACCCCGGCACACTATCCGAGGGAGAACGACGCGCATACATGTACGATCGCTCGCATGGATATCCGGCAGATGCCCTTCGACCACCCTGACGCGGTCAAACTCAACGACCAGGTGCAGCTGGAGTACGCCGCGCGCTACGGCGACGAGGGCGATGTCACACCGCTCGACCCCTCGATGTTCGCCCCGCCGAGCGGACTCTACCTACTCGCGTACGACGGACTCGGACGCCCGGTGGCCACCGGCGGCTGGCGCACCCAGGACGAGAACGCCGAGGGGTACGCGAACGGCGACGCCGAGCTCAAGCGGATGTACGTCGTCCCCGAGGCGCGCGGCCTCGGCCTGGCACGGCGCATCCTGGCGGCACTGGAGGAGGACGCCCGCGCGGCCGGCCGGATCCGCATGGTCCTGGAGACCGGCACGGCCCAGCCGGAGGCCATCGCGCTGTACGCCTCCAGCGGCTATGAGCCCTGCGCCAAGTTCGGCCACTACCGGGACTACGAGAACAGCCGCTGCTTCGCCAAACCGCTCACCGCGCGGTGAGCCCGGCAGTCCCTGCGAGAACAAATAGCCCTGACGCGCTCCTGACAAACTCTGCGCAGTCATGACACCCTGCCTCACGCACGCCGATCCGCACCGTTCTCATCCCCCACCTGCCCCGGCAGAAGGAGACATGCGTGAGACGCCATCGCACAGCCGCAGGGATCCTGTTAGCAGTCGGCGGTCTGCTCACCGGCGGTCTGACGGCCGCCACCGCGGCCCACGCCGCCGCCCCGGCCCCCTCCCCCGCTCCCACCGCCGTGGCCCATCACGCCACGGCCGCCGAGCAGAACCGGGCCCGCACCTTCTGGACCGCCGAGCGGATGCGCGCCGCGGCCCCGCTCGATCTGCGCCTCGGCGCGGACGCGCTGAAGACCCTCAAGACCCCGAAGCCCGGGGCCGTGACGACGACCGTCGCCCCCACCGCCTTCCCCCAGGCGGGCGGCGCCTGGACCGGCGGCGGCGCGGTGGTGAAGACCTCCGGCCGGGTCTTCTTCACCTTCCAGGGCCGTACGGCCTCCTGCTCGGCGAACGCCGTGACCAGCCAGAACGCCAGCACCGTCATGACGGCCGGACACTGCGTCAAGTACCAGGGCAGCTGGCACACCAACTTCGTCTTCGTACCGGCGTACGCCAACGGCCAGGCCCCGTACGGCCAGTGGACCGCCACCAAGACGCTGACCACCCCGCAGTGGGAGGCGAGCGAGGACATCAACTACGACATCGGCGCTGCCGTGCTCGCCCCGCTGAACGGCCAGAACCTGACCGCGGTCACCGGCGCCCAGGGCATCCAGTTCAACGGCGGCTACAACAAGCAGATGTACGCCTTCGGCTTCCCGGCCGCGTCCCCGTACGACGGCACGAAGCTGATCTACTGCAGCGGAAACAGCTCCAAGGACTGGCTGTTCACCCAGGACCACAGCCTCGGCTGCAACATGACCGGCGGCTCCAGCGGCGGCCCCTGGTTCACCGGGTTCAGCGAGACGGCCGGTACGGGCCTGCAGGTCTCGGTGAACAGCTTCGGCTACGTCTTCCTGCCGAACCGGATGTTCGGACCGTACTTCGGCAATGAGGCGAAGGCGCTGTACGACAAGGCCCAGGCCTCCTGACGGCGGCTGCGGCCGGCGGTGGCCACGGCCCCGCCGGCCGCTGCACGCCCATGGACGCGGCACGCCGCGCCCCGCAAGGATGATCGGATGGCGACGACGCGGCACTGGGCCGACTTCCAGTACGAGATCTATCTCAACGGCATGACGGGCGCCGTGCCCCGGCTGCCCACCGATCTGACGCGGCTGGAGGAACTGGCCGGGCACCGGCTCGGCCCCGGCCCCGTCGGCTATGTGGCCGGCAGCGCGGGCAGCGGTAGCACCGCCCGCGCCAACCGCGCCGCGCTCGACCGCTGGCGGATCGTGCCCCGCATGCTGCGCGACGTCCACGAACGCGACCTGTCCGTGGAGGTGCTGGGCCGGCCGCTGCCCGCACCGCTCGCCCTCGCGCCCATCGGCGTGCTGTCGATCATGCACCCCGACGCGGAGTGCGCCGCGGCGAGGGCGGCCGCCGCACGGGGAGTCCCCTACATCCTGTCGTCCGCCTCCAGCACCCCGATGGAACAGGTCGCCGAGGCGATGGGCGAGGCAGAGCGGTGGTTCCAGCTGTACTGGGCCAAGGACCGCGACGTCACCGCGAGCTTCCTGGAGCGGGCGAAGGCCGCCGGCTACACCGCGCTGATCGTCACTCTCGACACCCCGCTGCTGGCCTGGCGCCCCCGCGACCTCGACCAGGCGTACCTGCCGTTCCTGCACGGCGTGGGCACCGCCAACTACTTCTCCGACCCCGCCTTCCGGGCGGGGCTCGCCAAGCCCGTGCACGAGGACCCGAACGCGGCCGTGATGCACTTCGTCGGCATGTTCGCCGACCCCGCCAAGACCTGGCCCGACCTGGCCTTCCTGCGCGAGCACTGGGACGGGCCGATCGTCCTGAAGGGCATCCTCCACCCCGACGACGCCCGCCGGGCCGCCGACGCCGGCATGGACGGGGTGGTCGTCTCCAACCACGGCGGCCGCCAGGTCGCCGGGTCCGTGGCCGCCGCGGACGCCCTGCCCCGAGTCGTCGAGGCCGCGGGCGACCGGCTCACCGTCCTCTTCGACAGCGGCATCCGCACCGGCGACGACGTGTTCAAGGCCCTCGCCCTCGGGGCCCGGGCGGTGCTCCTCGGCCGCCCGTACGCCTACGGCCTCGGCCTCGAGGGCCAGGCGGGCGTCGACCACGTCATCCGCTGCCTCCTCGCCGAACTCGACCTCACCCTGGCGCTGTCGGGGCACGCGGGCCCCGGCTCGCTCACGTCCGACGACCTGATCAGGGACTCCGCATGAGCGGCGGGCTCCCTGCGGCCGGGAACGTCCTGGCGGTCATCCCGCCCCACGTGGGCGGGCGTTCGACCGGGTCCGCACTGGCGGACCTCGTACCCGGGGCCCACGTCACCGTCGTGGAGTCGGCGGACGAGGACCCGGCCGCCCTGCGCGAGGCGCACGCGATCATCACCGCCCTCGCCCCGGTGACCGCCGGCCACCTCGCCGCCGCTCCCGCCCTGGAACTCGTCCAGTGCGCGAGCCACGGATACGACTACGTCGACCTCGACGCCGCCCGCGCCCGGTCCGTGGTGGTCTGCAACATCGGCTCCAGCGGCGCGGAGGCGCAGAACGTGGCCGAACAGACCTTCGCGCTCATGCTGGCCCTCGCCAAGCAGGTGGTCCCCGCCCACACCGCGCTCGCCGAGGCCGACTGGGCCCTGCCCCGCCTCCAGCAGTCCCTCACCGAACTGTCCGGCAAGACCCTCGGCATCGTCGGCCTCGGCAACATCGGGCAGGAAGTCGCCCGCCGCGCCCTGGTGTTCGGGATGCGCCTCGTCTACACCGGCCGGAACCGGGCCCCCGCCGAGACCGAGTCCCGCCTGGGCGACGCCCGCCACCTCCCCCTCGACGAACTCCTCCACGCCTCGGACTACGTCAGCCTCCACGCACCGCTCACCCCGGACACCCGCCACCTCCTCGACGCCCGACGGATTGCGCTCCTGCGGCCGACCGCCTTTCTCGTCAACACCGCCCGAGGGGCGCTCGTCGACCAGGACGCGCTCGCCGACGCGCTGACGGCGGGCGCCCTGGCGGGCGCGGGCATCGACGTCTTCGACCCCGAACCGCCGACGGCCGCCCTGCGCCTCCTCAAGGCACCGAACGTGGTCCTGTCGCCGCACGTCGGGGGCGTGACCCGGGAGACCCTGGTCCGGATCGCCCTGGCCGCGGTACAGAACGTCGTCGACCACCTGGGCGGCAAACCGCTGCGGGACGTGGTGTCGTAGGCCGACCGGGCCCGTACCGGCGGCTCGGTTCAGGGCAGCGGCACGCCGCGGGCCGCCAGCCAGAGCGCGTACCACTCCTCGTGGCCGAGGTCCGGCTCCTGCTCCGCGGCCTGCCGGCAGGCACGGATGCGCTCGGGATTGGCGGTGCCGATCACCGGCGAGATCCGCGCGGGGTGGCGCCGCAGCCACCACAGCAGCACCGTCTCCGGGGTCACGCCCTTCCGCTCGGCGAGAGAGGCGACGAGCCGCGCGGTGGCCTGCTCCTGCGGGGTCTCCTGACGCCCGGTGAAACGACCCTGCGCCAGCGCGCCCCAGGCCTGCAGTTCGATGCCGTTGTCACGGCAGTACTCGAGGGTGCCGAAGGGGAAGCCGTTCACGGCCGCCTCGGGGGTGTTCACCACCACCCCGGCCTCGAGCCAGTCACGCTTCTGGAGACTCATCTCCAACTGGTTCGCGACGAGCGGCACATCCAGCCGGGCCCGGAGCGGGGCGATCTGCGCCGCTCCCATGTTGGACACCCCGAATTGCCGGACCAGGCCCTGCCGGTGCAGCGAGGTCAGCGCCTCGGCGACCTCGTCGGGATCGGCCAGCGGGTCCGGGCGGTGCAGCAGCAGTACGTCGATCACATCGGTGCGCAGCCGCGCGAGGCTCTCCTCGACCCGCCGCACGATGGACGGCCCGCGCAGGTCGTAGATCCCCGGGCGCTCGCCGTCCGCGAGACGGATACCGCACTTGGTCTGCACGACGATCCGCTCCCGCAGCCCCGGAGCACGGGCCAGGACCTCGCCGAAGACGGCCTCCGCCTTGCCGTGCCGGTAGATGTCGGCGTGGTCGAACCTGGTGATGCCGCTTTCCAGCGCGGCCTCGACCGCCGCCTCGGCGGCGGCTATGTCCCCGGCGCCGTAGGGCGCGGTGTCCCACGTCCCACCGAGCCCCATGCACCCGTACAGCAGCCGACCGTCCGTCGCGTCCGTCTTCGTCGTCACCCCGTGACCCTACTGCCCGCGATTCCGCGCCCGCGGCGGGGCTTCGCCCCGAGCGACCGCCTCGGCACCGGGCATCGCGGGCCCGGTGAGCGCGCCGGCGGACGGCGGGGTCATACCCACCTCCTCGCCGGGCTCCGCTGCTTCCACGCGGTGTCCATCCGCCCGGGACCCGCAGGAGTCGCGGACGCGATCTTCGCGATCGAGGCGCTCGCAGTGCTGCGATCGCGACGAGCGGCGTTGCTGCCGATCACCCGGGCACCTTCGAACCGGATCGCCCTGAACCGCTGGTGACCGGTGCCGCCGGTCACCCCCGTCCTCGTCGCGGGGGTGCGCCTCGCACTGCTGACGTCGCCCGAAGCGCGTCCCGGGGAGGACCGCGCGAAGACGCGCGGAGGGCCGGATCCTTCGCCGTCGAACTGGTCGACACCATGCGCGGCGCCGACCCACTCGGCAACGGCGCGTCCGTCGCCCAGTTGCTGATCACCTGGCGGCACACGGCCGAGGTCCACTCCGACCCCGAACTGCTGGCCGCGCTGACCAGGGACCACGGCGAAGACTACGGCCGGCACCCGCGAGCCACAGACTGGCTGAGCCGGCGCAGATGCCGGGGTTCAGGCACGAACGAAGAGCACAACGCCTACGACCAGGAATACGAGCCCGAAGACGGACGCAAACCCACCCCAGATCCGCACGAGCCGCCGCTGGAGTGGGGCGTGACGGAGGACGTCCGTCCCCGGGTGCTCGAATCCCAGTCGGCTGAAGGTGCGCAGGAGGCCGGGGTCGGCATGGAGAGGGTTGAAGTACGTGTCCACGGACCGTTGGGCGAGGCCACGGTGGTCCGTCACCAGCGCGAGCCCGACCAGTACCAGCCCCGCGCCCAGCAGCAGAGGTATCAGGAACATCGGTTCCTCCGATGCAGCAGGGACCTGTCTGACAGGGCACAGTACGCAGCGGTGCGGAGAGACCGTCATGCCAGGGACTGGCCGTGCGAGGCCCAACTCGCCGCCGGTCAAGGTCCGCTCCCGCTCCGGACGGAAGCGCAGACGGGATCGGGCTGCACGACACTCGCCACGCATCCGGCTCGCTCCTGGCGGCCCTCGACGCGCACGCGCGCATCGCGATGCAGATCCTTCGGCTGCCGTACGGCACGACAAAGCCCCTGCCGGATCTCTCCGACAGGGGCTTTGTCGTGTTGTGGACCTGAGGGGATTTGAACCCCTGACCCCCTCGATGCGAACGAGGTGCGCTACCAGTCTGCGCCACAGGCCCTTGCAACGAGTGAAACCTTAGCATCCCGATCGGGGTGCTTGGAAATCCGTTCCTCGCTGGTCGGGCGGGGCGGGGTTCCGAAGGTCCGGGGGCCGCCCGGCCCGGTCTCACTCGTTGGCGGCGCGGGGCCGGTCCTCGTCCGCGTACTGGTCGAAGAGCGGGGTGCGGCCGTGCTCGCGACTACGGCGCGGCGGGATGGTGCGCTGCCGCGGGGGCTGGGGGGCGGGCGGCGCGGCCGGCTCGACCGCGGAGGAACGGGCCGAGCTCCAGGTCTCCGGGTCCGTGACATCGATGCCGCTCGTGGCGCGCGGGGCGACCGGCGCCGTGACATACGTGGGCAGCGGCACCGGGACCGGGTCCCAGCTGTCGCCGCGCCCGGGGCCCGGGTCGCGCTGCTGGTCCACCCATTCCGCGTGGTCGGTCTGCTCCACCAGCGCTCGGCGGCCCGCCTCCTGCGGCGACACCGCGGGCGCCGGCTCGGGCTCGGGACACGGCGGGGCCGCCTCGTCCGGTTCCTCGGCGACGGCCGGCCGACGGCGCGAGTGGTTCTCGCGCAGCCGCTGCGCCGCGGCCTCCGCACGGCGCCGGTCCATCACGTACACGAAGCGTCGCCGCTCCTGGGCGCGCAGATGCGCGATGTAGGCGCTGAGGAGCACCGCCGGAACCGCCGGCGCCCAGAGGAACCCCAGTCCGCCGACGGCCGCGACGATCGCGCCGAAGGTGAAGGCCAGGAAGAGGAGCACGGTGGTGCGCCGACGGCGGGCGAGCACCTTGGAGCGCCGTGCGCGTTCCGAGGCGGCCGCGTCGTTCGGCTTGGGGACGCGTTCCCTGCGCGCCCGGGCCTGAGCGGGGGCGGGCTGCGCTTCCAGCCGCGCCTCGGTCCTGGCCGGAGGCGCGGCGAACTCCCGGACGTCGACGGAACTCAGTCGGTCCGTCTCGGCGTCCGGGTCGGCGTCGGTGGCGGGGTCGTCCTCGGTGCGTTCGCGCAGCTCCTTGGCGTACCGGCGCTCCATTCCCGCCCGTCCGGACAGCAGCCGGATGGCGGTGCTGAAGCGTTCCGTCGGACGGGCTTCGTTGAGCTCGTCCTGCCTGCGGAGCCACATCGGCACCAAGTAGGCGGCCCAGGCCCCGACGATGACTGCATAGATGAGGCCGCTGCTGCTCACGCATCACACCGTAGAGGGATTCGCACGAGGGCATCGGCCAATTGGCCCGGTGTGTCGCACGATCTGGCTGATACCACTGACTTTTTTTGTGATTCTTCAGATCACCCGGCGATCGAGTGGCTACTGAATTCGAACAATTATTTTATTTCTCGTGCCGCGCGGGTCGTGCCTGGTGCCAGCGCCGGAGCAGTCCCCCCGGGACCTCCTCCGCGGTGAGCGCGAACACCAGATGGTCCCGCCAGGCGCCGTCGATGTGGAGATAACGCGGACGGATCCCCTCCTCGCGGAATCCGAGTTTCTCCACGACCCTGCGGCTCGGCCCGTTCTCGGGGCGAATGCAGACTTCGATGCGGTGCAGGCCGACCCGTCCGAAGCAGTGGTCGACGGCCAGCGCCACGGCCGTGGGCATCACCCCGCGGCCCGCCACGTCGCGGTCGACCCAGTAGCCGACATGGCCCGAGCACATCGAGCCCCAGGTGATACCGGCGACGGTGAGCTGGCCCACCAGCACGCCCCGGTACTCGACCACGAACGGCAGCATCCGTCCGGCGTTGGCCTCGGCACGCAGATGGCGCACCATCTGGCGGTACGTGGGCCGCTGCGCGACCGGAGCGCCGGGGGCGGGCGGCGGGATGGTCGCCTCCCAGGGGCGCAGCCAGTCCCTGTTGCGCCGGTTCACCTCCCGCCACGCCCGCTGGTCACGCAGCTTTATGGGGCGGAGGGTGACATCACCGTCCGTCAGGACCACGGGCCACGAGTGGGTGTTCAGCGGTGACTCCCTGCGGAACCCGAGGGGCCGGAGGGTTCGGCGGGCCGCGGGTGGTCGCCGCCGTGCAGCTGGTCCACGGCGTGCGGCAGCAGCCGGGACAGCACGGCGAGCCCGTCGCGCACGCCGCCCGAGGACCCGGGGAGATTGACGATGAGGGTGCGATCGGCGACTCCGGCGAGGCCCCGGGACAGCGCCGCGGTGGGCACCTTCGCGAGACCGTGCGCGCGGATCGCCTCGGGGATGCCGGGGATCTCGTAGTCGAGGACCCGGGCGGTGGCGTCGGGAGTGCCGTCCGTGGGCGAGATTCCGGTGCCGCCGGTGGTGAGGATGACGTCGTACGCCGCGGCCACGCCGTCGCGCAGGGCCGCTTCGACCGGGTCTCCGTCCGGCACGACCCGCGGGCCGTCGACCCGGAAGCCCATCTGCGCGAGGCCTTCGGCGAGGAGGGGACCGCCCTTGTCCTCGTACACTCCCGCGGCGGCACGGTTGGAGGCGGTCACCACGAGGGCGCGGCGCGGTGGGCGCCCCGGCTCCTCGCCCCGCGGCCCGGCCTCGGACTGCCCGCCGTGGGCTCGGCTGTGGACGTCACCGGCCCGGGGGGTCATCGCCCGGCCTCCTCACGGGCCCAGTCGCCGGACTTCCCGCCGGTCTTCTCCTCGACCCGGACGTCGGTGATCACCGCGGCCTTGTCGACCGCCTTGACCATGTCGACGACGGTCAGCGCGGCCACGGACACCGCCGTCAGCGCCTCCATCTCGACGCCCGTACGGTCGGTCGTCTTCACGGTGGCGAGGATCTCGACGGCGTCGTCGGCCACCGAAAGATCCAGCTTCACCCCGGAGACCGCCAGCGGGTGGCACAGCGGGATCAGGTCCGGTGTGCGCTTCGCGCCCATGATTCCCGCGATCCGGGCGGTGGCGAGGGCGTCCCCCTTCGGCACGCCCTCACCGCGCAGCAGCTGGACGACACGCGGCGAGACCAGGACCCGGCCGCTCGCGCGGGCGGTGCGCGCGGTGACGTCCTTCTCGGAGACGTCGACCATGCGGGCCGCGCCCGCCTCGTCGATGTGTGTGAGTCCTTGCTGCGCACTCATGGCTGTGGCTCCCGGTCACTGTGTGGTGAGACACGCTACCGCCACGGCCACGCGCTCATCCGAGCAGGACCACCTCCGTCTCCGTGCCGGGCTCCACGGAGGTCGCGTCCTCGGGGACGACGATGAGTGCGTTCGCCTGGGCAAGGGCCGCGATCAGATGCGACCCGCTGCCGCCGACGGGGGTGACGGTGCCCTTCTCCGCATCGTAGGCACCTCGCAGGAACTGCCGCTTGCCCTCGGGCGACGTCAGCGCCTTGTCCGTACGGAGCTCCGCCCGCGCCTGGGGCCGCCGCACGTCCTTCAGCCCCATCAGGGTGCGGATCGCGGGACGGACGAACATCTCGAACGACACGTAGGAGGAGACGGGATTGCCCGGCAGGGCCAGCAGGGGCGTGTGGTCGGGGCCGATGGAGCCGAAGCCCTGGGGCTTGCCCGGCTGCATGGCGAGTTTGCGGAAGTCGATCCCGCTGCCCGGCTCGTCCTCGTCGCCCACGGAGGAGAGGGCCTCCTTGACGACGTCGTACGCGCCGACGCTGACGCCACCGGTGGTGACGAGCAGATCGGCGCGGATGAGCTGGTCCTCGATGGTGGCGCGCAGTTCGTCGGCGTCGTCGGTGACCGCGCCGACCCGGTAGGCGATGGCCCCGGCGTCGCGGGCCGCGGCGGTGAGCGCGAAGCTGTTCGAGTCGTAGATCTTGCCCTCGCCCAATTCCTCACCGGGCTGGACGAGTTCGCTGCCGGTGGAGAGGACGACGACACGCGGGCGCGGGCGCACCCGCACCGTGCCGCGGCCGATCGCGGCGAGCAGACCGATCTGGGGCGGCCCGAGGACCGTGCCCTCGGTCAGGGCGACGTCGCCCGCCTGGACGTCGCTGCCCCGCTCACGCACATGGGCGCGGGGCTCCGCAGGCCGGTGGACCCGCACCTCGCCGGTCGCACCCTCGGGGGCGGCGCCGGCCGGGCGCATGGCCGTTGCGGCCCCGCCGCCCGCGCCGCCGTCGGTCCACTCCACGGGGACGACCGCCTCGGCGCCGGGCGGCAGCGGGGCACCGGTCATGATCCGGGCGGCCTGCCCGGGGCCGACGGCCCGCGTCCCGCCGCTGCCGGCGGCGATGTCCCCGATGACGGTGAGCACGGCGGGGAAGTCCTCGCTCGCCCCCGCGACGTCCGCGACGCGGACGGCGTACCCGTCCATCGAGCTGTTGTCGAACGGCGGCAGGGCCACGGGGACCGTGACGTCCTCGACCAGTACGCAACCCTGTGCGTCGGACAGCGGCAGGTCGATCGGGTCCAGCGGACGGATCGCGCCGAGGATGTCCTCCAGATGGTCGTCCACCGACCACAGGGCCGGCCGGCCGCCGGGGGCGTCCGCGGCCGGGCCGTCACCGGCCGGGGTGGCGGGGCCGGAGCCCGTGCCGGGGGTTGCCGTGCTGCTCACGTGCTACATCTCCTCGGTGACGTAACGTCGAAGCCAGGCTCGGAAGTTCGGGCCCAGGTCTTCACGTTCGCACGCGAGTCTGACAATGGCACGCAGATAGTCGCCTCGGTCGCCGGTGTCGTAGCGGCGGCCCTTGAAGACGACGCCGTGCACGGGCCCGCCGATCTTCTCGTCGGCGGCGAGCATCTGCAGGGCGTCGGTGAGCTGGATCTCGCCCCCGCGGCCCGGCTCGGTCTTGCGGAGTATCTCGAAGACGGCGGGGTCGAGGACGTAGCGGCCGATGATCGCGTAGTTGCTGGGCGCCTCGGATGCCTCGGGCTTCTCGACCAGACCGGTGACCCGGACGACGTCGTCCTCGCCCGTGGACTCCACGGCCGCGCAGCCGTAGAGGTGGATCTGGGAGGGCTCGACCTCCATCAGGGCGATGACGCTGCCGCCCTCGCGCTCCTGGACGTCGACCATCCGGGACAGCAGCGGGTCGCGCGGGTCGATCAGGTCGTCGCCGAGCAGCACGGCGAAGGGCTGGTCGCCGACGTGCGGCGCCGCGCACAGGACGGCGTGGCCGAGGCCCTTGGGGTCGCCCTGGCGGACGTAGTGCATGGTGGCGAGGTCGCTGGACTCCTGGACCTTCGCGAGGCGCTCCGCGTCGCCCTTGCGGGTCAGCGCCTCCTCCAGTTCGTAGTTGCGGTCGAAGTGGTCCTCGAGGGGGCGCTTGTTGCGCCCGGTGACCATGAGAACATCCGAGAGGCCGGCGGCGACGGCCTCCTCGACCACGTACTGGATCGCCGGCTTGTCGACGACAGGCAGCATCTCCTTGGGAGTGGCCTTCGTGGCCGGCAGGAACCGGGTGCCGAGGCCTGCGGCGGGGATGACAGCCTTGCTGATCCGTTGGTGCGACTCACTCATGCGGGCACCATATCCGGTACCTATGGGCGGAAGATTAGCCTCCGGTTAACTCTCTCCCCATACAGGCATATTGACAGTGGATTGTGAGGTTGCCGTGGACTCCGAGATGTCCGGAAAGGGCACGGTACGTCGTGAACTTCTCGACGCACGACGGCTGCTGTCCCCTGAAGACGTCCGTGAGGCCTCGCTGGTTCTCGCCCGCCGCGCGCTGGAACTCCCGGAGCTGACCGCCGCGCGGACCGTGGCCGCGTATGTCTCCGTGGGGCGCGAACCCGGTACGCGCGCGCTGCTCGACGCGCTGCGCACGCGGGGCGTGCGGGTGCTCCTGCCGGTGCTCCTGGACGACAACGACCTCGAGTGGGCGGAGTACGAGGGGCCGGACCGGCTGGTGCCGGCCCGCCGCGGGCTGATGGAGCCGGACGGGCCGCTGCTCGGCCACAAGGCCGTGCTGGAGGCGGACACGGTCCTGCTGCCCGGCCTCGCGGTGGACGAGCGGGGCATGCGGCTCGGCCGCGGCGGGGGCTCGTACGACCGGGTACTCGCCCGGCTGGCGGCGGCGGCCGCCCGGCCCGCCCTCGTCGTGCTCCTGTACCCGAACGAGGTGGTCGCCCGGGTCCCGGAGGAACCGCACGACCACCCCGTCCATGCCGTGGTGACCCCGGAGGGGGTCCGCCGCTTCGCGGACCGGCCTACGGCCTGAGCGCCAGGGTGTCCTCCGTCGCCGCCGCGACCGCCTTGTCGCTGTAGGCCCAGTCGAGGAGTTCGCCCTTGGCCCACTTGTCGGTCTGGTCGGTGTAGTGCGCGCTGTAGGCATGGCCCGAGGCGCCCGTCAGATTGATCCAGCGGGACCTGTCCCAGTCGCCCACGTTGACGACCATCCGCATCGACGGGACCCAGATCACGTCGTAGCCGCCGGCCGCGTTCCAGCCGGTCGCGTTGACCGCGGCCTCGCCGCCGCCCAGGTTCCACGGGCCGCGGTTGAGCATCCGCTTCAGTATGTCGGGGCCCTCGGCGCCGAGCGTCTGGTTCTTCAGCGTCAGCTGGTGCAGCCTGCCCCAGCTCCAGCTGTTGACGTCCTTTCCGAGCTCGGCCGTCAGCTCCCAGCGGGCGTCCTTCATGGCCCGGGCGAAGAGCTCGTCACGGGTGGTCGTGGCGACGTCCTTGCGGGTCTTCGGCGCCTGCCACCACTCGCTGTCCTCGTCGTCCATCAGCCCGCGGACCACCTCGTACCACCGGTCGCCGCCGTCCGGCTGGGCCGAGTCGGCGTCGCGCTGGCCGCACTCGCGCACCAGCGAGTTCAGGTCGTCGACCGGTCCGGTGCTGTCGGCCGGGCGGACGTTGAGGCACTCGCCGCGGATCCGCAGCTCCTTGGGGAGCTTGTTCCCGAAGGCCAGCTTCAGCACATGGCGCCAGACGGCGTTGAAGTAGGCCGCGGCCCCGGAGTCCGGCTCCTGGGTGTAGTCCCAGCCCTCCAGCAGCTTCTGCGCCTCGCGCACATGCGGGTCGGAGACGTCGATCCTCAGCAGATGGGGCGTCAGCAGCTTGGCGATCTCGCTCTGGTTGTCCGTCTGCATGGTGCGCATGTCGTCGGTCGAGATCTTCCCGCCGTCCTTGATCTTCGACTCGATGATGTCGTTGATCCGCTGGCTGCGGGAGCCGTACCCGTAGTCCTTGGTGATCAGGTACGGGTACTTCTCGGCGTCCACGACGGCCTGGTTGGCGGTGACGATGTAGCCGCGCTTCGGGTCGTACTCGTACGGCAGCTCGTCGAAGGGGATGTACCCCTTCCAGCCCGACGTCGGGTTCCAGCCCGGGGCCGGCATCGAGCCGTCGAAGCCCTCGGCGCGGACCGGGATCCGGCCCGGTGCCTGGTAGCCGATGTGCCCCTCGGCGTCCGCGTAGATCAGGTTCTGCGAGGGGACGTCGAAGTCCTTCGCTGCGGCGCGGAAGCCCGCGAAGTCCTTCGCCCGGTTGAGCTTGAACACCGCGTCCATGGTGTTGCCCGGGTCCAGCGCGGTCCAGCGCAGTGCCACCCCGAAGCCGTTGCCGCGGTCGGGGGCGGGGGTCCTGACCGGCGCCCGCTCGCCCACGCGCTCCAGCTCCGCGCTGCGGTCGGAGATCAGCGGCCCGTGCTCGGTCTCCCGGACGGTGATCTTCTTGCTGCCGCCGCCGGCGATCCTGATGGTCTCCTCACGGACCTTGAACGGCTTGATCCCGCTGCCGGACGTCCAGCCCGTGCGGGAGATCTTCTCCAGGTAGAGGTCGGTGACGTCGGCCCCGAGGTTGGTGAAGCCCCAGGCGATGTCGTCGTTGTGGCCGATGACCACGCCCGGCATGCCGGAGAAGGTGTAGCCGGAGACGTCGAAGGAGCACTTGTCCGAAACGGCGCGGCAGTGCAGGCCCATCTGCGCCCACAGCGACGGCAGCTGCGGCGCGAGGTGCGGGTCGTTCGCGAGCAGCGGCTTGTTGGTCGTCGTGTACTTGCCGGAGACGACCCAGGAGTTGGAACCGATGCCGTTGCCGTTCGGGCCGAGCAGCGCGGGGACCCGGTCGAGCACGTCGGAGAGGCCGGAGAGCTGCGTCTGCGCGCCCTGCCCCGCGTCCGAACCGCTGTCCGAACCGACGGACGAGCCGCCGCCGGCCCCGCCACCCTGCGACGACGAGCCGGAGGAGCCCCCGGAGCCCTCGGAGTCCGAGGAGGGCCGGGCCTTCGGGTCCCACTTCTTGGCGTCGTCGTCCACGGCTCCGGCCGTGACGACCGGCTGATGCAGGTCGTACGGGTACTCCGGGTACAGCTGCTTGATCTGCTGCTCGCTCAGCCGGCTGGTCATCAGCGAGCGGTCGATCTCGTCCTGCATGTTGCCGCGCAGGTCCCAGGCCATCGCCTTCAGCCAGGCGACCGAGTCGACCGGCGTCCACTTCTCGGGCTTGTAGTCGTTGGTGAGCCCCAGGGCGACGTACTCGAGGGAGAGCTCGCGGTTGTCACGGCCCGCCAGATAGCCGTTGACGCCGTCGGCGTACGCCTGGAGGTACTTCTTGGTCTCGGGCGAGAGCTTCTCGTCGAACTCCTGCTGCGCCACCCGGTGCCAGCCGAGCGTGCGCAGGAAGGCGTCCGTCTCGACCTGCCCCGCGCCGAACATCTCGGACAGCCGGCCCGCCGTGACGTGGCGGCGCACGTCCATCTCCCAGAAGCGGTCCTGCGCGTGCACGTAGCCCTGGGCGCGGAACAGGTCCTCGTCGGTGCTCGCGTAGAGCTGCGGGATGCCGTTCGCGTCGCGTTTGACGTCGACCGGGGCGGACAGGCCCTTGAGCTTGATCGTCCCGGTGGTCTGCGGGAAGGAGGCGCGCACGGTGCTGACGCCCCAGTACGCACCGCAGCCCACACCCGCGACCAGCACCAGGGCCAGGGCGAGCACGACGAGACGGGCGCGGCGGCCCCTCCTCCTGGCCGGCTTCTGGGCGGAGGAGGCGGTTGTGTTGGAGGGCATCGCTGTCCTTCGAGGGCAGGGTGGTCCTGGGAGTGCTGGAGCAACCATAGGCGCAGCGATCGACGGGCCCGGACGCGGTATCAGTAACGCGAGGCCGACCGCCAGTCATTCGAACTCATTGGCGAGTGCCGGAGCAAGCCGTCATGGAAGCGTCAAGAACTCGTTAAAGTTTAGGTAAGGTAACGAAGTGTCGCTTGCCGGAGGAACGATCCGGCAACAAGCGCGAGGGGAAGGATCGGCCGCTGACTGTCCACCAGCTCAATGCACTCCTGCTCATCTGCTCGCTCGTTCTGCTCATCGCCGTCGCGGCGGTGCGCGTCTCGTCCCGGAGCGGGCTCCCCAGCCTGCTGCTGTATCTGGGCATCGGGGTCGCGATAGGGCAGGACGGCATCTTCAACGTCAAGTTCGACAACGCCGGACTTACGCAGGTGATCGGCTATGCCGCACTTGTGGTGATCCTGGCCGAGGGCGGCCTGGGCACCAAGTGGAAGGAGATCAAACCGGCCCTGCCGGCGGCGGCGATGCTGTCGACCGTCGGCATCGCCGTGAGCGTGGGCGTCACGGCGGCCGGGGCGCACTATCTGGTCGGACTGGAATGGCGGCAGGCCCTGATCATCGGCGCCGTCGTCTCCTCGACGGACGCCGCCGCGGTCTTCTCCGTCCTGCGCCGGGTGCCCCTCCCCTCCCGCATCGCCGGTGTCCTGGAGGCCGAGTCCGGCTTCAACGACGCCCCCGTCGTCATCCTCGTCATCGCGCTCTCCACCACCGAACCGGTCGACGAGTGGTACGTCCTCATCGGAACGATCCTGCTTGAGCTGGCGATCGGCGCCGCCATCGGCGTCGCGGTCGGCTGGCTCGGCGCGTACGGGCTGCGCCACGTCGCCCTGCCCGCGTCCGGCCTGTACCCGATCGCCGTCATGGCCATCGCGGTGACGGCCTACGCCGTCGGCGCCCTCGCCCACGGCAGCGGCTTCCTGGCCGTCTACCTCGCGGCGATGGTGCTCGGGAACTCCAAGCTCCCCCACTGGCCGGCCACCCGCGGGTTCGCCGACGGCCTCGGCTGGATCGCCCAGATCGGCATGTTCGTCCTGCTCGGACTGCTCGTCACCCCGCACGAGCTGGTGCGCGACTTCTGGCCCGCGGTGGTCATCGGACTGGTGCTGACGATGGCGGCACGGCCGCTGTCGGTCGTCGTCAGCCTGCTGCCGTTCCGCATCCCGTGGCGGGAGAAGGCCCTCATGTCATGGGCCGGTCTGCGCGGCGCCGTCCCTATCATCCTGGCGACGATCCCGCTGGTGTCCGGGATCGAGGGCAGCGAGCGGATCTTCAACATCGTCTTCGTGCTGGTCGTCGTCTACACGCTCGTCCAGGGGCCGACGCTGCCCTGGGTGGCGAAGGCGCTGAGGCTCGGGAACGGCGCGGAGGCCGCCGACCTCGGCATCGAGTCGGCTCCGCTGGAGCGGCTGCGCGGCCATCTGCTGTCGGTGGCGATCCCCGAGAAGTCCCGGATGCACGGCGTGGAGGTCGGCGAACTGCGGCTGCCCGCCGGCGCCGCCGTCACCCTCGTCGTCCGCGAGAGCACGAGCTTCGTCCCCAGCCCGACGACGGTGCTGCGGCGCGGCGACGAACTGCTGGTGGTGGCGACCGACCCGGTCCGGGACGCGGCCGAGGCACGGCTGCGGGCCGTGGGCCAGGGCGGAAAGCTGGCCGGTTGGCTGGGGACGGGCGGCTAGGTGCATCGACCCGCGGGGCGAGGGCGCGATCACCGGCGGGGTGAGTTCCGGAAGGGACGGCTGCCGCCCCGGCGCGCAACCGGGAACGTGCCACGCCCCCAATCCCAGGCGGCGTTCTCGTTGCGTCGGCGGATTCCGAGGCAGGACCGCCGGCGACCCCTGTAGCATGAAGGCACACTGATCGACCAACTCTGCCTGACGCAGAGCTGGCGCGACCGTATGGCGGCCGAGCGACTCCCTGCAGCGGGGCCCGGTATCTACCGCAGTTCCGCGCAAGAGGACAGCTCTCGGCGATCCCCGGCACCCCGGGAGAGCGCTACCAGGCGGCAGAAAGGCAAGGCCGTGGAGTCCACGGTCGCTTCTGGCACGTCTACCGGCACGCCTTCCGGCACTTCCCCCGCGCCGTCTTCGGGTACGTCGTCGTCCGCCAGTGCGTCGCCGTCCACCGGTGCGAGCCCGCTCGGCGATGCGGCCGCCGGTACGCATCCGGCCACGGGTACGCCGTCGTCCTCGCGCACAGCGGCACCCTCCGGCACGTCGTCGTCCGGCCGGCGCCCCGGCTACGGGCAGCTGCTCCGCACTCCCGGCGCATGGACGTTCCTGCTGCCCGGGTTCGCCGCCCGGCAGCCGTTCGCGATGCTGACGATCGGCATCGTCCTCCTGGTGCAGCACACCACCGGTTCGTACGGCAGTGCGGGCGCCGTCGCCGCCGTCACCGGCGTCTCCATGGCTCTCTTCGCCCCGCAGAGCGGCAAGCTCGCCGACCGCTTCGGCCAGCGAGCCGTGCTGGTCCCGGGTGTCCTCGTGCACACCGCGTCCGTCGGCGCGCTGACCGCGCTCGCGCTCGCCGGCGCTCCCCTGTGGGCGCTCTTCGCCGCCGCGGTGCCGACCGGTGCCTCGGTACCGCAGGTCGGCCCGATGGTGCGGGCCCGCTGGGCGGCGAAGCTCGGCGGTTCGCGGCTGATGCCGACGGCGGCGGCGTTCGAGTCCGTCACCGACGAGTTCACCTTCGTCGTGGGACCGGTGCTGGCCACCGCCCTGTGCACCGGCGTCCACCCGGCCGCCGGGCTGATCGCCGAGGCCGGTCTGACCCTGGCCGGCGGTCTGCTGTTCGCCGCCCAGCGCCGCACGCAGCCGCCCTTCGGCCGCCCGGGCAGCGGTGAGCGGCAGGCGCACGCCTCGGCGCTGTCCATTCCCGGGGTGCGGGTCCTCGCGGTCGCCTTCCTCGGCATCGGTTCGGTCTTCGGCGGCATGCAGGTCTCGCTCACCGCTTTCACCGAGGAGATCGGGCAGCCCGGTATGAACGGTCTGCTTTACGGACTCTTCGCGGCCGGCAACATGCTCGCGGGCATCGCCGTCGGCGCGATCGCCTGGAAGTCCGGGCCGCGGCGGCGCATGGTGGCGGGATACGCGGGCCTGGCCCTCGCCGCGTCCCTGCTCTGGACGGCGCACTCCGCGGTGCTGCTCGGCGCACTGGGTCTGCTCGTGGGAGTGTTCATCGCGCCCGCGCTGATCAGCGGTTTCACGCTCGTCGAGACGCTGGTGCCGGCGTCGGCCCGGACGGAGGCCTTCACCTGGCTGACCGGGTCCGTGGCGCTCGGCCAGGCGGCCGCCGTGACGGTCGCCGGCCGACTCGCCGACGCCCACGGCGCGACCACCGGATTCCTGGTGCCGCTGGTGGGCACGGTGCTCGCCCTGGCCACCCTGGTGGCGCTGCGGTCGCGCCTCACGCCGCGCCCGCACAGCCGTACGGTCGCACGTGGTGTCGGTCACCGAGTGCCCGTGGCGGTGGACTGAGACGCAGGAATGCGTCACTATGGATCGTCGTTAGCACTCATCGAGTGAGAGTGCCAGGAGGAAGACAAGTGCCGACCTACCAGTACCAGTGCACCGCGTGCGGCGAGGGCCTCGAGGCGGTGCAGAAGTTCACCGACGACGCCCTGACCGAGTGCCCCAGCTGCCAGGGACGCCTCAAGAAGGTGTTCTCGGCCGTCGGCATTGTCTTCAAGGGCTCCGGTTTCTACCGCAACGACAGCCGCGGCTCCTCGTCGAGCAGCTCGCCGTCGTCCTCGTCGGCGAAGTCCTCGTCTTCCTCTTCGGCTTCCTCGTCGTCCTCTTCGTCGGACGCCAAGGCGTCCGCGGGCTCCTCGAGCGCGTCCGGTTCGTCGGCCTCGTCCGGCAGCACGACGGCCGCCTGATTCCGAAGCTTTTGCAAGGTCCCCACCGCCTCAGGGCGGCGGGGACCTTTCGCATGGCCGCCTGACGAACGGTGACCGGCCGGGCATCCGATGCGCGGGGGCGGGCGGCCGGTGGGCGGATACCGGCCCGTGTTCGGGCGCGGCTACTGTGACGGCCATGGCCAACGCAGAGAGCGCACAGCGCGCGGAGATCGGCGTCATCGGCGGCTCGGGTTTCTACTCGTTCCTGGAGAACGTGACCGAGGCCGAGATCGCGACGCCGTACGGCAGCCCGAGTGATTCCCTGTTCTTCGGCGAGATCGCGGGCCGGAAGGTCGCCTTCCTCCCCCGACACGGCCGCAGCCACCGCCTCCCGCCGCACCGCATCAACTACCGCGCCAACCTGTGGGCCCTGAGGTCCGCGGGCGTGCGCCAGGTCCTCGGGCCGTGCGCCGTCGGCGGCCTGCGGCCGGAGTACGGTCCCGGGACCCTGCTCGTCCCCGACCAGCTGGTGGACCGGACCAAGTCCCGGACCGACACCTACTTCGACGGCGAACCGCTGACGAACGGCCAGGTGCCGAACGTCGTCCATGTGTCGCTCGCCGACCCGTACTGCCCGGCGGGGCGGAGGGCCGCGCTGGCCGCGGCGCGCGGCCGCGAGTGGGAGCCGGTCGACGGCGGAACGCTCGTCGTGGTCGAGGGCCCTCGCTTCGGCACCCGCGCCGAGTCCCGCTGGCATGCGGCGATGGGCTGGTCGGTGGTCGGAATGACCGGGCATCCCGAGGCCGCGCTCGCCCGTGAACTGGAGCTCTGCTACACGTCCATGAACCTGGTGACGGACCTCGACGCCGGAGCCGAGACCGGAGAGGGCGTCTCGCACGAGGAAGTGCTGAAGGTCTTCGCGGCGAACGTCGGCCGGCTGAGGGACGTGCTGTTCGACGCGGTGGCCGGGCTGCCGGCGAACGAGGAACGCGACTGCCTCTGCAAGAACGCGCTGAACGGCTTGAAGACGGGTATAACGCTGCCGTAGCGAGGGCGGCTTCGAACACGCGTCGTGCCCGGGGCGCGCGGCACGCGCGGTGCACGGCAGGCCCGGGGCGCGCGGCACGCGCGGTGCACCTTGCGTGTCTGGTGCAGGAGGCGTGTGTGCGGGGGGCGTTCCGGTTGCTGTCACCTGTGGGGGTGAGGAGGTTTTCCACACTCCTCAAGCCGTCCACAGGCCGGAGCGGGCCGCCGCGTGAACGGGGATCGTGAGGGGCGTCGGGCGTACGTCGCCCGCCTCACTGCTCCTCGTACACGACAGGCGGTCACCACCATGACTCTTCTCTCCTCACCCTCGTCCCATGCACACGTCCCTCCCGGGTCCTCGGACTCCTGGGGACGGCCTCCTCGGTCCGCAGGTGTCGGCGGCCCCTCCGGGCCTTGGGGGTCGGGTCTGCCCCCGGCGCCCGCCCCGGAGCCCTGCGGGGTCCCGGCCTTCGCCCCCTTGCGGGTGCCGGACGGGCGGCCATGGCAACGGACGAGGCTGAGAAGGGTGCTCCGCAGGCGACGACGGGCGCTGGCCGCAGGTCTTGCCGTCACCGCCGCCGCGCTGGCTGCCTGGTTGCCGCGTGTGCAACCCGGACCGGACGCGCCGAGCGAGACGGCCGCCCTGCCGCGGCACGCACCGCCTTCTCAGGACCCGCCGTCACGGCCGTCGGCGTCTGCGGACCCATCGCAGCAGACGGCTTCGCCGGAAGCCGCTGCGGCTGGAGGTGCCTCACCCGGCGGCGTCCTGGCGGGCAGCGATTCGCCGGGCGGTCCTTCGGCACGGGACGTGGACCTCGTCTCCGCCCCGGTGCGCATCGCCGACGCGGAGACGGTCCGGCTGCTGGAGCCGGGCGACCGCGTGGATGTGATCGCGGCCCCCCAGGAGCCGGCGGGCACGGCTTTCGGCCGGGGTACGGGCACCGGCGGCGAATCGCGCACGGGCCCCGACGCACGGATCATCGTGACGGGCGCCCGGGTGGCGGAGGTGCCACGGGCGGCGGAGGGGACCGGGGACGGGGGTGCGCTGATCGTCCTGGCCGTGCCGCGCCCCGTCGCCACGGAGCTGGCGGGCGCGGGTGCCACCTCGCATCTGGCCGTGACGCTGTGCTGAGGCCCGCCCGTGCCGCCGGGGGACGGCTGCCGGTGCGGCCCGGCCGTCAGAGGTGGTGCGGGGGCTTCTCGTCGAGGAAGCGCGCGAGGTCGGCGGCGCTGCCACCGCTCGCCGCAGGCCGTTCGCCCCACCCGTGGTCCGTGTCGTCCGCAGACTGCTGGTCCAGCGGATCGTCGAAGATCAGCCCCGGCCGGGGAAGGGGCTGCTGCCGGGGCTCCTCCGCGTCACGCGGGCCGGTGCTGGGGGCGGTGCTCATGGAACCAGCGTACGACGGGACCGGCAGCCCTCCCGCCGCCCCCGGACGGGCCGGGCCGGCGAGGAGTTCGTGCCGCCCGGCGGTGAAGTCGGCTCGGCGGGCGCAGGGGCCCGGCCCTCTGACGGAGGGACGATGCGCTGCGGGGCGGAGGAGAGGCCGCCCGGCGGTCCGCCCCGCGATGTCGCGCGGGATGCGGATCCGGCGCCTTCTGCTGTGCTGGATCCATGACCTCCTCGAGCTCATCCGCACCCCACGGGCACCTCGGCTTCGGAGCGCTGCGTCACATGCACGCCCGGCGCCGGGACGAGGCGCATCGCACGGCGACACCGCTGGAGCTCTTCTTCGACCTCTGCTTCGTCGTCGCGGTGGGGCAGGCCGGGATGCAGCTGGTGCACGCGATCGCGGAGAACCACGTCGCCGAGGGCGTCGTCGGCTATCTGTACGTCTTCTTCGGCATCTGGTGGGCCTGGATGAACTTCACCTGGTTCGCCTCCGCCTACGACAGCGACGACGTGCCCTACCGGATCGCGACCCTGATCCAGATCTGCGGGGTGCTGATCTACGCGGCGGGGGTGCCAAGGGCGTTCGCCGAGAACGACTGGACGATCACCGTCATCGGCTACATCCTGATGCGGATCGCGCTGACCGCGCAGTGGCTGCGGGCCGCCGCGTCCGAGGACCGGGGGCCCGCGCGCCGCACGGCTCTCGTCTACGCCGCGGGCCTGGCCCTGTGCCAGCTCGGCTGGCTCTCCCTGCTCTTCGCCCCCGCGGACTCGAGACGCTGGCTCTTCCTGATCCTCGTGGCGGCCGAACTGCTGGTGCCGGTCGTGGCCGAGGGGCGCCACCAGACCCCGTGGCATCCGCACCACATCGCCGAGCGCTTCGGCCTGTTCACGATCATCGTGCTCGGCGAGACGATGTTCGCGACCACCGTGGCGGTCCAGTCGGTCCTCGGCGATGTCAAGGAGTTCTCCGAACTGGCGCCCATCGCGGGGGGCGGCATCCTGATCATCTTCTCCGCCTGGTGGATCTACTTCGCGGTGCCCGCCCACGAACGCCTGAAGAGCAACCGGGAGTCCTTGCCGTGGGGTTACGGCCATTTTCTGATCTTCGCCTCCGCCGCCGCGATCGGTGCGGGCCTGGAGGTCGCGGTCGAGCAGTCCGTAGGCAAGGCGCACATCCCGACGCTGACCGCCTCGGCCGCTGTGACCGTACCGACCGCGGTGTACCTGCTCACGGTGTGGTTCCTGCACGCCCGGCACTTCAAGGAGACGATGGCACAGCAACTGGTCCTCCCGATCGCCGTGCCCGCGGTTCTCCTCTGCACCTTCGCCGGCCACTGGGCCGTCCTTGCCACGGGGCTGGTTGCGGCGGCCACGGTCGCGCTGGGAGTGGTCCTGGCGGGCCGCCCGCCCGAGACGGCCCGGGCCTCCGGGACTTCACCGTCGGGCGGGTGAACGAAGTCACCTGACCGCGGCGGCGATGTCAGGGCGGTGACGCCACGGCGGAGACGCCGCGGCGGTAAGGCGGTGGCGGTGAGGCGGTGGTGACGAGGCGGTGAGGCGGTGGTGACGAGGCGGTGAGGCGGTGGTGACGAGGCAGTGGCGGTAAGGCGGTGGTGACGAGGCCGTGCTCACCGGCGGCGGCCGCGTGATACGCAGAAGTCATGGCACTCAACGACGCATTGACCGATGTGAGCGGCATCCGGGTCGGCCACGCCCGGCTCGACGGCGAGGGCGCGCTCAGCGGGACCACGGTCGTCCTCGCACCCGAGGGCGGAGCGGTGGCTGCGGTGGACGTCCGAGGCGGTGGCCCGGGCACCCGGGAGACCGACGCCCTCGACCCGCGCAATCTGGTCCAGCGCATCGAGGCGGTCGTCCTCACCGGCGGCAGCGCCTACGGCCTGGACTCGGCCTCGGGCGTGATGGCGTGGCTGGAGGAGCAGGGCCGCGGGGTGCCGGCGGGCAGGGAGCCCGGGCAGGTCGTGCCCGTCGTTCCCGCGGCGTGCGTCTTCGACCTCGGCCGCGGCGGTGACTGGCGGGCGAGGCCGGACGCGTCGACGGGGCGCGCGGCCGTGGAGGCGGCAGCGGCCACGGAGGCCGGTGCGCCGGTGGAGGAGGGCTCGGTCGGCGCGGGAACCGGCGCGGTGGTGGGCCGGATCAAGGGGGGCGTCGGCACCGCGAGCACGGTGCTGGGGGACGGCACGACGGTCGCCGCACTGGTGGTGGCCAACGCGGCGGGCTCCGCGCTCGACCCGGACACCGGTGTGCTCTACGGGCGGCACTTCTTCGGCGCGACGCCGGTGACTCCCGCGCCCGAGATCCACGCGGCGGCCCTGCACCGGCTGGCCGAGGCGTCCGAGCACAACGGGGCTCCTCCCCTGAACACGACCCTCGCCGTCGTCGCCACCGACGCCGAACTCACCCGTTCCCAGGCGCACAAGCTCGCCGGCACGGCGCACGACGGCATCGCGCGCGCCGTGCGGCCCGTCCACCTCCTCAACGACGGGGACACGGTCTTCGCGCTCGCCACCGGTAGGCGCCCGCTCGACGGCCACCCGCTGGCCCTCAACGCCGTACTCGCGGCCGGCGCGGACGTCGTCACCCGCGCGATCGTCCGGGCTGTGCTGGCCGCCGGGAGCGTGCACGGCCCGGGCGGGGACTTTCCTTCGTATACGGAGCTCTACGGGGAGGGGCACGGGAACCCGACGAGCGCACGGTCGGCCGGCGGAGGCGCGGACTGACGTGCGGCGCAAGGGAGTTGAGGGGGCGTGTGGATGTGACGGAACTTTGGCGGGTGCGCCGTTCGTTTTACCGAACCCAGGACGCGATGTCAGACCCAGGGACTACGTTAAGCAGTCATCAAGTGACGTGTGGCGACGGCCTGGAGATCCGGGAGATCCACCTTGAACGATCCGTATGAGACAACCGAGACGCACCTCGAGCGACTCCTGGGTCGGGCCCTCAATTCCTTCGACCTTCCCGACAGTGTGGTGGAGCGCCTCGACTCGGCGCTGGCCCATGACAGTTCGCTGCACTCCTCGCACCACAGCGCGGCCCTGCACCGCTCGACCTACCGGCACGCGTATCTGCTGGCCGACGGATCCTCGCTCACCCTGTGGGAGCTGGTGCACAACTCCGGCCGTGACGGCGCCCGGCGGCACGAACTGTACGCGGACGAGGGCGAGGCCCGGCTCGCCGCCTCCCGGCTGCGTCCGGCGCGCGGAGAGCGTTCGGACGGCGCGGACGGCAGCGGCGGTGGCGGTGCGGACGGCCGCCAGGCCGACGGGTTCGCGGCGATATTCGGCGCGGGGCCCGAGGGCCCCGGCTACGACAACCCGGACGCGGAGCCCGGCGACAGCCTCGACGCCGACCTGGAACTGCTGGGCCGGCTGCTGGCCACCCCACCGGCGCCCCCCGCGCGTACGTACGTTCCCGACGACTCCGCTGACCACGCCCGGCGGTTGCTGCGCCGGGCGGAGAACCCGGACCGGCCGGGCGAGGAGACGGCGGGGCTGCTGCGGGCCGCGTTCGCGCACCACATCGGCCAGGCCTTCGGCAGGCAGTGCCCGGCCGATGTGCGGGACGCCGCCTTCACTCTCTACGAGCACGCTTTCCTGCTGCTCGACGGCACCGAGCTGAGCCTGTGGGAGGTGGAGCACACGGCCACACCCGACGGACGCCACATGTGCGAGGTGTACGAGGACGAGCGCACCGCCCGCGAGGCCATGGAACTCCGCGCCCGCGTGCGCTGATCGGACCGAGCCGCGCCCCGCGCGGTGCCGCGCAATCAGAGTGAGCCACTCAGGCTGCGCAAACCGCGGAGGCTGGGCAAGCCGTGAAGGCCGGGCAAGGCGGGGACGAGGGTCCATCCGGCCCGCGCCCGTCGGCTCCCACCCGGCTGCACGCTCCGGTCCTGCGGCAGCGGGCCGCAGGACCGGGTTCGAGGGTCGGGTCTCAGGGTCGTCGCCAGGGGGTCGGGGTCCATGGGGACCACGGCCCCCGGGGGCTCAGACCGCTGCGACGACCTTGTGCTTGTCCGGCGCGGCCGTCGTCGGGGCCGAGCCCTCGGAGGTCTTCCGCAGACCCTTCAGCAGGATGACCAGAGCCGCACTGATCACCGTTCCCACCAGGATGGCGAGCAGGTAGAGGAACGCGTTGCCGATCAGCGGCACGACGAAGATGCCGCCGTGCGGTGCCCGCAGCGTGCACTCGAATGCCATCGACAGTGCGCCGGTGACAGCGCCGCCCGCCATCACCGACGGGATCACCCGCAGCGGATCGGCCGCGGCGAACGGGATCGCGCCCTCCGTGATGAACGAAGCGCCGAGCACCCAGGCAGCCTTGCCGTTCTCCCGCTCGGCCTTGGTGAACAGCCTTCCGCGGACCGTCGTGGCCAGTGCCATCGCGAGCGGGGGCACCATTCCCGCCGCCATCACGGCCGCCATCACCTTCAACGAGCCCTCGGTAGGGCTGGCGAGGCCGCCGACCGCGAAGGTGTACGCGACCTTGTTGAGCGGGCCGCCCAGGTCGAAGCACATCATCAGGCCGAGGATCGCGCCGAGGATGACGGCGTTCGCGCCGCTGAGGCCGTTGAGCCAGTCGGTGAGGGCCTGTTGGAGCGAGGCGAGCGGCTTGCCGATCACCAGGAACATCAGGAAGCCGACGATCGCCGACGAGAGCAGCGGGATCACGACGACGGGCATGATGCCCCGCAGCACCGCGGGCACCCTGACCTTCTGGATCGCGAGTACCACGGCGCCGGCGAGGAGTCCTGCGACCAGGCCGCCGAGGAAACCCGCCTTGATGGTGATGGCGATCGCGCCGCCGACGAAGCCCGGGACGAGTCCGGGGCGGTCGGCCATCCCGTAGGCGATGTACCCGGCGAGAACGGGGATCAGGAAGCTGAAGGCCAGCCCGCCGATCTGGAAGAGGAGCGCAGCCCAGCTGGACTGGTCGCTCCAGACGAAGGCGTCGGCGACGGACTTCGCGCCGGCGATCTCGTAACCGCCGATGGCGAAGCCCACCGCGATCAGAAGGCCGCCGGCAGCGACGAACGGGATCATGTAACTGACGCCGGACATCAGCCACTTGCGGAGCTTGGTTCCGTAGCCCTCACCGGGCTCACCGGCACCTTCGACCGGGGTCGGCCCGGCCGCCCTGGTCGTCACCTCGCCCCGGGCCGCCTTGTCCCTGGCCTCGGCGATGAGTTCGGCGGCCCGGTTGATCCCGGCCTTCACCCCGACGTCCACGACGGGCTTGCCGTCGAAGCGCTCCTTGTCCCGTACGGGGACGTCGTGCGCGAAGATCACCGCGTCGGCAGCGGCGACGACACCGGGGTCCAGCCGAGCGAATCCGGCTGAGCCCTGCGTCTCGACGGTGACCTCGACCCCCGCCTCCTGCCCGGCCCGCTCGATGGCTTCGGCAGCCATGTAGGTGTGTGCGATGCCGGTGGGGCAGGAGGTGACGGCGACGATCCGGAAGGGCGAGGCCGAGGGCACTCCCCCGCCCGCCCCGGTGGTCCTCGCCACGCCCGTCTCCGCCGCCTCACCCTCCACGGCACCGTTCCGCCCCGCCCCGGCACCGGTCTTCGCCGGCCCGGTCTCGGTGGGTACCGTCGCTGCGGGGGCGTTCCCGGCGGCTTCCGCCGCCCCCGCGCCGCCGGGAGCCGATGCGGCCGAGGTCGCCGCCGCTTCTCCGCTCGATGCCCCTCCTTCGGTCGCCGTCTCCGCGGTCGCAGCCGCAGTCCCAGGGGCAGTCGCGGGGGCAGTCGCAGTCCCCGGAGCAGTCGCGGTCGCGGGCTCCTCCACCGCCGACGGCTCGACATCTCCGCGGACGAGCGCCGCCGCGTTCGTCGCCGAAGCGGTACCGCGCAGGGCGGTGGTGAACTCGGGGTCCATCAGCCGCCGGGCGAGGGTCGAGAGGATGGTCAGATGCGCGTCGTCGGCGCCCGACGGCGCGGCTATCAGGAAGACGAGGTCCGCGGGGCCGTCCGGCGCGCCGAAATCGATGCCGTCGGGGGCCCGTCCGAACGCCAGGGTGGGCTCGGTGACATGCGCGCTGCGGCAGTGCGGGATGCCGATGCCGCCGTCCAGGCCCGTGGGCATCTGGGCCTCGCGCGCGGCCACATCGGCCAGGAAGCCTTCGAGGTCGGTGACGCGCCCGAGCGCGACCATGCGCCGGGCGAGCGAACGGGCCGCCTCTTCCTTCGTAGCGGCGGCCAGGTCGAGGTCGACCAGGTCCGCGGTGATCATGTCGCTCATCGCGGGCTCCCTTGCTGGGTGAGTGCGCGGTCCAGGGGGACGTCCGCGGTCACCAGGACCGCGGCGGGATCGAGGTCGGACGGCGTGGGCATCACGCTGCCCGGGAGCTGGACGGCTGCCGCGCCGTGGGCGACGGCGGCGGTCAGGGCGTCCTCGCCGTCGCCACCTGCGGCGAGGAAGCCGGCCAGGGACGCGTCGCCGGCCCCGACGTCGCTGCGTACGGCGGCCACGGAGGCGGCTCCGTAGAAGGTCCCGGCGTCGGAGACGAGCAGTTGCCCGTCGGCTCCGAGGCTGGCCAGCACCGCGCCCGCGCCGAGCGTGCGCAGTTCCTCGGCCGCCTTCACCGCGTCGCCCACGGTCGCCAGCGGACGGCCGACGGCCTCGGCGAGCTCGGCGGCGTTCGGCTTGACCACGTCGGGCCGCGCCGAGAGCGCGGCCGTGAGGGACGGCCCGGAGGTGTCCAGCGCGACGCGGGCGCCCGACTCATGGGCGCGGGTGACGAGTTCGGCGTACCAGGACGGAGTCAGGCCACGCGGCAGACTGCCGCAGCAGGCGATCCAGTCGGCCGTGCGGGACTGCGCGCCGACCGTCGAGAGCAGCGCCTGCGACTCGTCCGGCGTCAGCTCGGGGCCGGGCGCGTTGATCTTCGTCAGGGTGCCGTCGGACTCGGCGAGCGCGATGTTGGAACGAGTCACTCCGGCGATGGGGACGGGGGCGGTCTCGATGCCCTGGCCGGCCAGGAGTTCCGCTACGAGCGCTCCGGGGGCGCCGCCGAGCGGGAGGACGGCGACGGTCCGGTGCCCGGCCGCCGCGACCGCCCGCGACACGTTCACACCCTTGCCGCCGGGGTCCATGCGTTCACCGGTGGCCCGCAGCACATTGCCGCGCTCCAGGCCGGGGATGTCGTACGTCCGGTCCAGCGAGGGGTTCGGGGTGACGGTGAGAATCATGTGCGTACCACTTCCGTGCCCGCGGCCTCGACGGCCGCGGCGTCCTCGGGGCTGAGCCCGCTGTCCGTGATGAGCAGGTCGACGTCGGCGAGGTCGGCGAAGCGGGCGAAGTGTTCCTCGCCGTACTTCGCGGAGTCCGCGAGGAGCACGACCCGGCGCGCGGCCGCGACGAGGGCCCGCTTGACCGCGGCCTCGGCGAGGTCGGGTGTGGTGAGCCCGCCGGCGGCGGAGAACCCGTTCGTTCCGAGGAAGACCACATCGGCCCGGATCTCCCCGTACGCCCGCAGCGCCCAGGCGTCTACGGCGGCGCGGGTGCGGTGCCGGACGCGGCCGCCGACGAGATGGAGGTCGATGCCGGGGTGGTCGGCGAGCCGGGCGGCGGCGGGCAGCGCGTGGGTGACGACGGTGAGCGAGCACTCCAGCGGGAACGCGGCGGCCAGTCGTGCCACCGTGGAGCCGGCGTCGAGGATGACGCTGCCGTCCTCGGGGAGTTCGGCGAGGGCCGCCCGGGCTATGCGGTCCTTCTCGTCGGCGGCGGTCGACTCACGCTCGGCCAGGTCGGGCTCGAAGTCGAGCCGGCCCGCCGGGATGGCTCCCCCGTGCACCCTGCGCACCAGTCCGGCCCGGTCGAGCGCCTTCAGATCCCGCCGGATGGTCTCGGCGGTGACCTGGAACTCGTCGGCGAGCGACAGCACCTCGACCCGTCCGCCTTCACGGGCGAGGCGGAGGATCTCCTGCTGGCGCTCTGGTGCGTACATGCGGGTCTACTTCCGTTCCATGCCCGAACCTGTGGTTTCCTCGCCAGGCTACGCCGCACTTTCCCCAAAGTAAACAGACTCAGACCCGAAACGGGCACAGTCGGGCGCCCGTCGGACACGCCTCCCGGAACTCCGGACACCCGGACCGCAGCCGACCGGGCATGTGTCGGGCGCGTCGGGCATGTGGGTGCGCCCGGGCATGTGGGTGCGCCCGGGCCGTCGCCGCCGCCACGTCCGGGCCTGCACCCGTCGTACGGGCCGGGTCCATGGACGACGATGGCCCGGCACCGGGTTTCCCCGGGACCGGGCCACGCGGGGCGCAAGCCACAGCGCCCCTCGGAGCGGACGGGCTCAGTGCGACAGCGCCGGCTGCCGCCGCTCCCCTTCCGTCTCCGCGTCCGCCGCCGTACCGGAGTCCGCCCCGTAGGCGTGCTCCCCCGTCCGGTCCGCGTCCGCGACCACCGCGCCCTCCAGGTGCTGCCTGGGGCGGGCGGGCAGGGCGAACATCATCAGGAAGATCACGGCAAGCACCGCCACGACCCACCACAGCGAGCCCTGGAACGCGTCCGCGAACGCCCGGCCCACCGCGCCCTGCGAGGTCAGCGGCGCCGCGTCGACCACCGTGAAGAAGACGACCGAGACCAGTCCGAGGCCCAGCGCGTTGCCCATCTGCGCGGTGGTGTTGATCAGCCCGGAGGCCGAGCCCGCGTGCTCGCGCGGCACGTCCGACAGCACCGCGTCCGTCAGCGGAGCCACGATCAGCCCCATCCCGAGCCCCATGATCACCAGCGGTGCCGTCATCTGCCAGGGCTCGATGCCCGTGCCGTACCGGCCGGCCTCCCAGATGTAGAGCAGCAGCCCCGCCGCCATGGTCAGCGCACCCGCCTGCAGCACCTTCCGCCCGAAGCGCGGCACCAGTTTCTGCACGGAGATCCCGGCGGCCAGCGAGACCGCTATGGAGAACGGCACGCCGGTCAGGCCCGCCTTGAGCGGGCTCCAGCCCAGGCCGATCTGCATGTACAGCGTCCACACCAGGAAGAAGATGCCCAGGACCACACCGAAGGTGAGCTGGACGGCGACACCGGCGGCGAAGCTCTTCACCCGGAACAGCGCCAGTTCCACGAGCGGCGAACCGTCCTTGCGCGTCTTGTGGCGCTCGTAGGACACGAACGCGGCGAACACGAGCGGGCTCGCCGCCATGCACAGGTGGCCCCACAGCGGCCAGCCGAGCTCCCGTCCGCGCGTGAGCGGGTAGATCAGCATCAGCAGTCCGGTGGTCACCAGCGCGACACCGACGAGGTCGAGCCGGAGCGCCTTCTCGGCACGTGACTCGGTGATGAACTTCCGGCCGAGGACGAGACCCGCGATACCGACCGGAAGATTGATCAGGAAGATCGGCCGCCACTCCAGGCCGAACAGGTTCCACTGGGTCAGCAGGGCGCCGAGCAGCGGACCGGAGACGGCCCCGAGGCCGACGACCGCGCCGAACATCCCGAAGACCTTGCCGCGCTCGTGGGCCGGGAAGGTCACATGGACGATCGCGAGGACCTGGGGCACCATCATCGCGGCCATCGCGCCCTGCAGCAGCCGTGAGGCGACCAGCATCTCGGGCCCGGCGGCCAGTCCGCAGAGTGCCGAGGCGACCGTGAAGCCGCTGATGCCGACCAGGAAGAGCCGCTTGCGGCCGTAGATGTCACCGAGCCGCCCACCGGTGATCAGGCCGGCGGCGAAGGCCAGCGCGTAGCCGGCGGTGATCCACTGGATCGCGCCGAACGACGCACCGAGGTCGTGCTCGATCGACGGGATCGCGATGTTGACGATGGTCACGTCGACCAGGTCCATGAAGGCCGCGGTCATGACGATGGCGAGGGCGGTCCAGCGGCGCCGGCCGGGGTCGGCAGTGTGATCGGGAGCCGTATCCGGTACGGCGGCGTGGGAGCTCATGCCGAAGAAGCTAGGGCCGATATAGGACAGGTCACGTCCTAGAAGCCTGGCAGTCTGACTCCCATGACAGACACGCCGGCACGACTGCTGAATCTGCTGTCTCTGCTCCAGACGCCACGCGAGTGGCCGGGCAGCGAGCTCGCCGAACGGCTTCAGGTCAGCCCGCGCACGATCCGCCGGGACATCGAGCGGCTGCGCGACCTCGGCTATCCCGTCGAGGCGACGAAGGGCGCGGTGGGCGGGTACCGGCTCGTCGCGGGCGCCGCGATGCCGCCGCTGCTCCTCGACGACGAGGAGGCCGTCGCGATCGCCGTGGGGCTGCGGGCGGGCGCCGGCCACGCCATCGAGGGCGTGGACGAGGCTTCCGTACGGGCCCTGGCCAAGCTGGAACAGGTGCTGCCGGCCCGGCTGCGCCACCGCGTGTCCAGCCTCCAGAACGCGACGATCCCGCTCACCCGCGGCGACGGAGCCACCGTCGACCCGCGCATCCTCACCGCCCTCGCGGCGGCCGTGACCGGGCGGGAGCGACTGCGCTTCGGCTACCGCTCCGGGGAGGGCGCGGAGTCGAAGCGGCTGGTCGAGCCGTACCGGCTGGTCTCGACCGGGCGGCGGTGGTACCTGCTGGCATACGACCTCGGGCGCGAGGACTGGCGGACGTTCCGCGTCGACCGGGTCCGCGACCCGTTCGCGACCGGCGCCCGCTTCACACCGCGCGAGCTGCCGACGGGAGGCGACGCGGCGGAGTTCTTCTCCGCCTCCATGGCCCGCAACCAGCCCGAACTGGCGCTGGACATCAGTTTCGCGGCACCGGCGGAACGCGTATCCTCCCGGCTCCCCGGCTACCTCGGCACACCGGAGCCGACGGGGCCCGACACCTGTCGGCTGCGCAGCCGCTCCCAGGACTCACTGGAGTGGATCGCGCTGCGGCTGGCCCTGGTCGACTGCGAGTTCACCGTCCACGGCCCGCCGGCCCTCTCCGAGCACCTCAAGGAGATGGGCGCGCGTCTTGCGCGGGCCGGCGGCTGAGCGGTAGGCAGCGGACGAGCGGGAGGAGCGGTTCGCCGCCCCGCGGGCCGAGGTTCGCCGTACACCGAGGCCGTACACCGGTGCCGTACACAGAAGGGGCCGGGGCGTCGGTCGGAAGTGCCGCCGCTCGGCCGAGGGCCGCCGCTCGCCGGAGGGGCGGGGCGGAGAAGACCCCGGCACCGGGGGGGGGGAAGGGTGCCGGGGTCGTTCGGGGGACGTTCAGGGGCGCGTGCCCCCGCCGTCGTCATGCCGCTTCGTCGAAGCCCGTGTCACGGGCCATCCGCTTCAGCTCCAGCAGAGCGTGCTTCTCGATCTGCCTGATGCGCTCGCGCGTGAGGCCGTGCTCCTTGCCGACCTCGGTCAGCGTGCGCTCACGGCCGTCCTCGATGCCGTACCTCATCCGGATGATCGACGCAGTGCGGTGGTCGAGGCGGTCGATGAGGTCGTCGAGCTCCTCGCTGCGCAGCAGCGTCAGCACGGACTGCTCCGGGGACACCGCGGAGGTGTCCTCCAGCAGATCGCCGAACTGCGTCTCGCCCTCGTCGTCCACGGACATGTTGAGCGAGACCGGGTCGCGGGCCCAGTCCAGCACGTCCGTGACGCGCTCGGGAGTCGAGCCCAGTTCCTCGGCCACCTCGGCCGGCTCGGGCTCGCGGCCGTGCTCGCGGTTGAACTCGCGCTGCACCCGCCGGATCCGGCCCAGCTCCTCGACCAGGTGGACGGGAAGCCGGATCGTACGGGACTGGTCCGCAATGGACCGGGTGATGGCCTGGCGGATCCACCACGTGGCATACGTGGAGAACTTGAAGCCCTTCGTGTAGTCGAACTTCTCCACCGCCCTGACCAGGCCGGCGTTGCCCTCCTGGATCAGGTCGAGCAGTGGCAGGCCACTGCGCGGATAGCGCCGCGCGACGGCCACCACCAGGCGGAGGTTCGACTTGATGAAGATGTCCTTCGCGCGCTCGCCCGCGGCGACAAGTGCCTCGAGCTCCTCGCGTGAGGCACCGGCCGCGTCGCTCTCCACCTCGCCCTCGAGGATCTGCCGAGCGTAGACGCCCGCCTCGATCGTCTGGGAGAGCTCGACCTCCTTGGCGGCATCCAGCAGCGGCGTACGAGCGATCTCGTCGAGGTACATGCCGACCAGATCGCGGTCGGCGATCTCCCCGCTCGTGGAACGAACGCTGTCTGCTCCATCGGCCCCGGTCCCCTTGGCGGACTTACGACGGGCGACGGCACGGGTTGCCATGCGTGCTCCCTTGCTGAGTAGGTCGCGACACCTTTCCAGGTGCCCTGCATCCGACGGAAACAACGACTGGAATCCGGACAGAATTCCCACGGGTGCATAGATTTTTGTGATCTTGCAGTACCCTGCCCCCGCTCCGGGGCGGATCCGTGCCGCCGGCCCCCTGACGCTCACATCGCGGGCGCAGGTCAGAGGCTCTCCTCGCCACCGCATCCCCCACCCGTGAAGACGACGCGGGCCGCGCTCCTGGTTGCTCCGTATACCCAGAAGGCCCGGATCATTCCGCCACTCGGCCGATCCCCGGGCCCCGACCACCGCTGCGCGGCCACCCCGACGCGCCCTCCGCGCGGCGGCCACCGCGACGCGACCGATCGCGGGCCGTCACCCGCCGCGCGTCGGCGGTCGTTCAGCCGAACTGGACCGACCGCTTGGCCAGCCCCATCCAGAACCCGTCGATGACGCTGCGCCCGTTCGGCAGGTCCCCCCCGGAGGCGCCCAGGGTCACGAACAGCGGTGCGAAGTGCTCCGTACGCGGATGGGCGAGCCTGCCGGCCGGCGCCCTGTGCTCGAAGTCCAGCAGGGCGTCCACGTCCGCGGCGGCCAGCGCCCGCTGCCCCCAGTCGTCGAACTCGGCCGACCAGCCGGGCACTCCCGCCTGCCGCAGCGCCGCCAGGTTGTGGGTGAAGAACCCGCTGCCGACGATCAGCACACCCTCGTCGCGAAGCGGCGCCAGCCTGCGCCCGATCTCCATGAGCCGCCGCGGATCGAGCGTCGGCATGGACACCTGGAGCACGGGGATGTCGACACCGGGGAACATCTCGACGAGGGGGACGTAGGCCCCGTGGTCGAGGCCCCGGTCCGGGACGTCCTGCACGGGCATGCCCGGGGCGCGCAGCAGCTTGCGCACGGACTCGGCGAGCGCCGGTGCGCCGGGGGCCTCGTACCGGACCCGGTAGTAGCGCTCGGGGAATCCCCAGAAGTCGTACACGAGCGGAACGGTCCGCGTCGCACCGATGGCGAGGGGGGCCTCTTCCCAGTGGGCGGAGATCACGAGGATCGCCGTGGGCCTGGGCAGGGACGCCGACCACGCGGCGAGTTCGCCGGGCCAGACCGGGTCGTCGGCGAGGGGCGGGGCGCCGTGCGAGAGATAGAGCGCAGGCATCCGTTCCACAGGAGTCGCGGCGTCGATGGCGCCTGCGGTGTCGGCAGCGTTCACCCGGAAGCCTCCCATGAGGACGAATGAACTTGAAGCTTCAAGTTCATGGGAAACACCCTACGCCGAGCTAGTTCAATGTTCAAGAATTGGCCGTACGATAGATGCATGACCACGGCACCGAACCCGGGCGAACCCCGCTGGCTCACCGCCGAGGAGCAGGCCGTGTGGCGCTCGTACCTGCACGCCACGACGCTCCTCGAGGACAGTCTCGACCGGCAGCTCCAGCGGGACGCGGGCATGCCACACGTCTACTACGGGCTGCTCGTCAAGCTCGCCGAGGCTCCGCGCCGCCGTCTGCGCATGACCGAACTCGCCAAGGACGCCAAGATCACCCGGTCCCGGCTGTCCCACGCGATCGCCCGGCTGGAGAAGAACGGCTGGGTGCGGCGCGAGGACTGCCCCAACGACAGGCGGGGGCAGAACGCCTGCCTGACGGACCGGGGCTTCGAGGTCCTGAAGAAGGCTGCGCCGGGTCATGTCACTGCCGTGCGGCAGGCGGTCTTCGACCGGCTCAGCCCCGAGCAGGTGCGCCAGCTCGGCGAGATCACCCGGATCATGGCCGAGAGCCTCCAGCCGGACGGCACCGACGCCGACCTCCCCTGGCTGCGCTGACCAAGGGTCTTTCACGGCTGCCCGGACCGACGGTTCTTCGGCGGCTGCGCCGGGCACCGGTCCCGCCGGCCGGGCCCGGAGACCTCCCGCCGGCTGCGCCCACCAGAGATCCTCCCCCGACTGCGCCCGGGGGCTTCCATGGCTGCGCGCCGGCCTGGACGTACGCGGGTCCCCGCCGATGCCTCACCGGCACCTGCGGGGACCCGCTCCTCTTACCGCTCACTGCTCGCCAGCCCCGAGCGACATCGACACCGACACCGCTCGCGCTTGCAGCGTGTGCGGCGTCAGTGGGCGACGACCGGGATCCGCACATCGTCCTCGGAAGCAGCTCCGGAGGACGCCACGGTCGTGGCACCCGGGCGCCCGGAGTTGATCAGCGTGAAGGCGATGGCGGCCGAGGCCGCGAGAATGCCGACGGCCCACCAGATGGCGCTGGCGTAGCCGTGCACCATGCCCTCCAGCTGGACCAGCCGCTGTGCCTCGGGACCCGCCGCACCGACCGCGTGGGCGGCGAGGTACGAGGTGGTCGCGGAGGCGGCGACGGTGTTGAGCAGGGCCGTGCCGATCGCGCCGCCGACCTGCTGCGAGGTGTTCACCATCGCGGAGGCGACACCTGCGTCCCGCGCCTCGACGCCGTACGTCGACAGCGACATCGCCGGCATGAAGGCCGTACCCATGCCGAGACCGAGCAGCAGCTGCGCCGGGAGGATGAGGCCCGCGTAGGAGGAGTCGACCTCCAGCTGGGTGAGCAGCAGCATGCCCGTCGCGGCGACCAGGAAGCCGGGGCCCATGAGCAACCTCGGCGGCACCCGGGTCATCAGCCGGGCGCCGATCTGCGTGGAGCCCGTGATCATGCCGGCGATCATCGGCAGGAAGGCGAACCCCGTCCGCACGGGCGAGTAGCCCTTCACGATCTGCAGGTAGTAGGTCAGGAACAGGAACAGGCCGAACATCGCGATGACGGCCAGCCCCAGTGAGAGGTACACCCCGCCGCGGTTGCGTTCGGTCAGCACGCGCAGCGGCAGGAGCGGCGACGCCACCCGTGCCTCGACCACGACGAAGGCCGCGAGGAGCACGGCGGAGGCGACGAAGAGCCCGAGGGTCGTCGCGTTGGTCCAGCCGTGCGACTCGGCGCGGGTGAATCCGTAGACCAGGGACACGAGGCCGAGGGTGGACAGAAGGACACCGGGGACGTCGAGCGGCGAGCGGTTGCGTCCGTCGGCCGGCTCACGGATGACGAGCCAGGCGCCGACGGCGGCGACCACGGCGAAGGGGATGTTGACGTAGAACGTCCAGCGCCAGTCCAGGTACTCCGTGAGGAAGCCGCCGAGGATCAGACCGACCGCGCCACCGCCGCCGGCGATCGCTCCGTAGACGCCGAAGGCCTTGGCCCGCTCCTTGGCATCGGTGAACATCACGGCGAGCAGCGACAGGGCGGCCGGGGCGAGCAGCGCGCCGAAGGCTCCCTGAAGGGCGCGCGATCCCAGCAGCATGGCCTCGCCGGTGGCGGCGCCGCCGAGCGCGGACGCGGCGGCGAAGCCGGCCAGGCCCACGACGAAGGTGCGCTTGCGCCCCCACAGGTCGGCTATGCGGCCGCCGAACAGCAGCAGTCCGCCGAAGGCCAGGGCGTAGGCGGTGATGACCCACTGGCGGTTCCCGTCGGAGATGCCCAGGTCCTGCTGGGCGGACGGCAGCGCGATGTTCACGATCGTCGCGTCGAGCACGACCATCAGCTGGGCGAGGGCGATGAAGACGAGCGCTCTCCAGCGGCTCGGATCGGGCCCGAGGGAGCCGTCGGGAAGATGCGTCTCGGCCGTTTTTGACATGGAGGTAGCCACCTAAGTGTGCGAAGCGGAGAAGAGGAGCTAAAGGTAGGAAGAGAGTCGTCTGGTTGGCGGATGGATCCGCGCGTGTGGGCACCCTCGGTCGGGCGGTCGGGCGGTCGGGCGGTCGGGCGGTCACGCGGTCGCGAGGCGACGCGACCACGAGGTCGGGAGCCGGCCGTCGGCATGACCGGCGGCCGGATTTGCCGGGCAGCCGGATCGCCGGGAGCCGGCGAACAGACAGAAAGCGGCCAGGCAGTCAGGCGGTCAGGCGGCGGCCAGGCAGTCAGGCGGTCAGGCGGCCACATGGTCGGGCGGTCAGGCGGTCAGGCGGCCAGGCGGCCACATGGTCGGGCGGTCAGGCGGTCAGGCGGCCATGGTCGGGCGTGTCACGGCGAGCGCCTCAGATCCTCCAAGGTCACGGCCGCACCCGGCAGTTCGGAGCGTGCCGGCGCTTCGAGCCCGTCGAGGAACAGCTGCAGATGGCGGTGCGTGAACCGGTCGATGTCCAGGCAGGCGACGCCCGGAAGCGGCCGGGTGAGCTGGGAGAGCATGACCATCAGATCCCCCATCGCGACGTCCGGGCGCAGCCGGCCCGCCTCGTGAGCGCGGTCGACGAGCGTCTGGACCGCCCCTTCGAGCCGGTCGCGCTGGGCGACCAGGTCGGGATGGTCCCTGTCGAAGTCGCCACTGAGCAGCGGACAGAGGGCCGCCACCCGCTCGTCGGCGGCCGCGTGGGTGAAACGGCTGAGCGCGGCGAAGGTGTCCGACTCCGTCACGGCAGCCTCCTCGGCACGCTCGGCGGTGCGACCGAGGACGAACAGGACCACCTCGTGCACGAGAGTGGAGCGGTCCGGGAAGTTCCGGTACAGGGTCGCGTTGCCGACGCCGGCGCGTCGGGCGATCTCGTCGAGCGGCACCTCGGGTCCGAACTCCACGAACATCTCCCGGGCCGCCGTCATGATCCGCTCCCGGTTGCGCAGGGCGTCCGCCCGCGGCCGGGTGGTGCGCCGCGACGCGGTGTCGGTGGCGGGGCTCACGGCTCCACGTCCTCTCGTTCGACCGGGTGACACGGCCCCTTGCTGCGGCCGCGTCCGGTGCCCGCCGAGAACCGGGGAAGGGTTCCCCGTTTTCCGCGGACACGAAGTCAAACGGGGAAGCAGTCCCCGGTTATTTCCCCGACGCGAAATGAATCGATGTGACCTGAATCACGTTCATGTTCCGGCGTGTCCCACGATCGGCCCTCCCGGCGCGCGCCCCGCCACACCTCCGAACAGGCTGAACGCACGAGCGCAGCCCGGGCCCGGCCGGCTGCCGCCGAGCCGAGGGCGGACGACCGCATGCAGCAGACCCGCCGACGGATACGCAGACCCGGCACGCTCGGCGCCCTCGCCGTCATCACCCTGGCGACACTCACCTCGGCGAGTTCGGTGCTTCCCGGGAGCTCGCGGTCCACGGCGGGACCGATCGCCACGGCGGAGGAATCGGCGCTCGAACCGTGCCGTCTCACCTCCACGACCGGCGTCCAGATGTCCGAGGGCGTCCCGACCCCGTCCGGGTACGTGCGCTCCACGGGCGAGATCCGCGCCCTGAACCTGATGATCGACTTCCCGGACGCGGAGGGGGCGGGTTCCGCCCTGGACCGGTTCGCGGAATTCTTCCCGCAGACGGAGCAGTGGTTCGCCACCAGCTCCTACGGGAGGCTCGTCTACCGCCCCGAGACGCCGCTGCCGGGCTGGCTGCGGATGCCCATGGCGTTCAGCGCGTACGGGATCGACCGCGGTTCGCCGTACGAGCCCGGCTACCGCCAACTCGTGCAGGACATCGTGGCCGCCACGGACCACCGGGTGGACTTCAGCTCGTACGACCTGGTCAACGTCCTGGTCACGCCCAACGCCGGGCCGTCCGCGCTGGACACCGTGCTCTCGGTGACGTTCTCGGGCAACCACGAGGCGCCGTACGCGGACGGAGTGCCGCTCGCCAACACGAGCTTCGTCTACAGCCGCCAGGACGACGGTTCGGGCACCTACTCCGAGACGGGCTACCGGGTGCTGCCGCACGAGAACGGCCATGTCTTCGGCCTGCCCGACCTCTACACGTCGGAGGGCGGCGGCGCGGTCGGCCACTGGGACATCATGTCCGAGGACTGGGGCGCCAACAACGATTTCCTCGGCTGGCACAAATGGAAGCTGGGCTGGCTCGACAACGACCAGATCCAGTGCGCCGCCGCGACCGGCAGCAGCGAGTACGACCTGACCCCGCTGGCCATCAAGGGCGGCCGCAAGCTGGTCGTCGCCCCACTGGACTCCGAGTCCGGCTACGCCCTGGAGGTCCGCACCCGGGCCGGCAACGACGAAGCCGTCTGCAAACCGGGTGTACTCATCTACCACGTCAAGACGGACGTCGACACGGGCCAGGGGCCGGTCGCCGTCGCGGACAGCGACAAGAACAGCGGGGGCTGCACCCGCAGGCCCAATGTGCACGCGGAACTGTCGGACGCCCCGTACCGCCCGGGTGAGACGTTCACCGACCAGAAGAACAGGATCCGGATCACGGTGCTCGCGGAGAACGCGAACGGGACCTACCGGGTACGAATCACCCGCTCCTGACCCCCGGGAAGCAGCCTTCAGCCGCTGCCTGCGACCTGCCGCGCCAGCGGCCCGCGCAGCTCCCGCTTCAGGATCTTCCCCGTGGGGTTGCGGGGCAGTGACTCCTCCCGCACGAGGACGTGCACCGGGACCTTGAACGCGGCGAGCGTCCGCCCGACGTGCGTCCGGAGTTCGCCGGCCGTGACGGCGGCGCCCGGCCGGAGCTGGACCACGGCGGCGACCTCCTCTCCGAGGAGGGGGTGCGGCACGCCCAGCACGGCGGCGTCGACGACTGCCGGATGTCCGTGCAGCGCGGCCTCGACCTCCACGCAGTACACGTTCTCGCCGCCGCGGACGACCACGTCCTTCAGCCGGTCGACGATCGAGACCCGGCCGTCCCTCAGGGTCGCGAGGTCACCGGTCATGAACCAGCCGTCCGCCGTGAAGGCCCGGGCCGTGGCCTCCTCGTCCCGCCAGTAGCCGCGGACCAGCGACTGGCCGCGCAGCCACAGCTCGCCGACCTCTCCGTCCGGGAGCGGTTCGCCGTCCGGACCGGCGATCCGCGCCTCGACGGCCGGCGTCGGCCGGCCCACGCTGCCCGGGAACTTCCGGTACGAGGCACCGAAGTTGGCCGTCACGCCCCCGCAGGTCTCGGTCAGGCCGTAGCCGTTGCGGGGCTCCACGCGCTCGCCGAAACGAGCGGTGAGCCGCGCGACCAGGTCCGGCGGGGCGGCGGCGCCGCCGGTGTTGAGATGGGTGAGGCTCGGCAGCGGGCTCCCGCTCCGCTCGACGGCGTCGAGCAGTTGGAGCGCGGTGGTCGGCACGCCGGAGTAGTGCGTGACCCCGTGCCGCTCGATCAGCGCCGACGCCTGCTCCGCGTCCCACTTGCGCATGAGGACGAGCGTGCCGCCGACGGCCATCACCGAGTAGACCGTGGTGAAGGCGGCCACGTGGAAGAAGGGGAACGTCATGAGGCTGACGGGCGCCGGCCCCTGCCCGGGGAGGACTCCCCTGGCGAGAGCGGAGGCGGCGGCCGTGTAACGCGGGTTCATCGCGGCGCCCGCCTGGGCGAGCTGGGTGGCGACGGCCCCCTTGGGCCGGCCTGTCGTGCCGGACGTGTAGATGATCGTGGCGTCGTCCTCGGGGCGTACGTCCACATCGGGCGGAGCGGTGCCCGGGTCAGCGACGGGCAGGTCCTCGTAGCGCTCGATCCCCTCCCGGAGCGGCGCACCCGCACCGCCTTCGGCAGGCTCCTCGTCGTGGAAGACCACGACGGGCACCCGACGGCGGGACGCCCACGCCCCGACCCTCGGCAGCCGCTCGCCGTCCACGAGCAGCACCCGGGGCGTGCAGTCGTCGAGCGCGTAGGTGAACTCCTCCTCGGTCCACCACGCGTTCAGCGGCACCGTCACCAGTCCGGCCAACTGCGCCGCCCAGAAGGCGATCTGCCACTCGGGGTGATTGCGCATGCCGACGACGGCGCGGTCGCCGGGCTTGAGGCCGTGCACTTCGACGAGCCGGTTCGCCAGCGCGGAGGCGGCCGCGAAGAACTCCCCGTAGGTGTACGTCGCGCTCTCCGCGACCAGGAACGGCCGGTCCCCGAACGCCCAGGTGGCCTCCACGAACTCGCGCAGGGTGCGCGGGCCCGAGACGTACACGCCGCCTTCGACCTCGAACGGAGCGCCCGGCGCCGTCAGACGGTCCGAAGGATCTTCGGAGAACGGCATGGAACGGTCCCTCCCTAAGCGCTCGCTCAGCTCGCGCGCCGACGCTGTGCCGCCCACCTGCGGCTCGGCCATCCTCCCGTACCACCGGAACAGAGCGTGAGCCGCACCGGAGCCCGCCTCTCGCAGGCCCTGCGGGGACGGCCCCCCCGCCCGGCCGCTCCCCTCCCGGGGAGGGGCGGGAACCAGGGCGGCGGCCGCCGCCCCGCCGCCGCTCGCTCCCCGGTCGCTTTCACATCGCCAAGGACTGACGCTCCCTCAACTGCCAGCGCTAGCTTGTCCCTTGCATCAGGACAGGCCCACCGACCTGGAGACGAACCCGTGACCGAGCCCCCGGCATCCCCCGAGGCCCGCGCAACAGGGTCAACACCGCTCAGCCGCACACCGCCCGCATCTGGAACTACTGGCTGGGCGGCAAGGACAACTACGAGATCGACCGCGAGACCGGGGACCAGATCCGCAAGCTCCACCCGGGCATCGGCGACTACGCCCTCGCGGACCGGCAGTTCCTCGGCCGCGCCGTGAGCCACCTGGTGGGCGAACGCGGCATCCGCCAGTTCCTCGACATCGGCACCGGTCTCCCGACCGCCGGCAACACCCACGAGGTCGCCCAGCGGCTGGCCCCGGAGACCCGCGTCGTCTACGTCGACAACGACCCGCTGGTGCTCGCCCACGCGCGCGCCCTGCTGACCAGCACGCCCGAGGGCAGCACGGACTACCTCGACGAGGACCTGCGCAACGTCGACGGCATCCTGGAACACGCGGCGAGGACGCTGGACCTCAGCCGCCCGGTCGCGCTCATGCTGCTCGGCGTGGTCATCTTCGTCGGCGACCACGAGGACCCGCCCGGCCTCGTCCGGCGCCTCATGGACGCCCTCCCGTCCGGCAGCCACCTGGTCCTCTCCCACACCATCACCAGCCCGGCCATGCCGGACGTCGACGCGGCCGTCGCCTTCTGGAACGAACACGGCACCCCGAAGCTCACCCAGCGCACCCCGGCCGACGTCACCCGCTTCTTCCACGGCCTGGACCTCCTCGACCCGGGCGTCGTCTCCTGCAACCACTGGCGCCCGGAGCCGCCCGACGAGCCGCTGCCGGACGAGGTGGCGATGTACGGCGGGGTGGGCCGGAAGGCCTGACCGTGCGGGCCCTGAGCCCGCGGTCGCAAGGCCGGGTGGCCACGGCCACGAGGCCACCCGCCCTGCCCCGAACCAGAGGGGACGGACGTGCGCGGGCCCGGCTCTCGGCGGAATGCAGCCGGCCGGTCGGGCACACCCTGAGCAGGCGAAACGTGAATCTTGCCGGGCGGCAGCCGGGATCCGCTAGGCTAGACGCCGGATCTCACGGAGATCCACGCCTTCGCCTTCGTAGCTCAGGGGATAGAGCACCGCTCTCCTAAAGCGGGTGTCGCAGGTTCGAATCCTGCCGGGGGCACCACAAAACTGCAGGTCAGCGCACTGAAGGCCTTCCAGGGAACCTCCCTGGAAGGCCTTTGGGTGCGCAATGGGAACATCCTGGGAACATTGAACTGCGCATTCGTCGCACTTCAGACATTCTTCGACGATCTGGCGGAAAGCCCCCGTCTCTACGGCCAGACGCGCCTCAGTGTCGGCGACGGCTGGGAGAGACCGCCGACACCTGGTCGATGCGGGAGCGTCGATCGTTGGCCTGATGGTGGATGCCCGCCATTGCTCATTCCGCGTGGCAAGGTTGTTCGCGCAACGGAGAAGGAGCGGCCGCAGACCTTCGGGTGCTGCTTCCGCTCCTTGCTTACTTCCGCAGCGACGCAGCAGGTGGTCGACGTAGACGATCGTCTTCAGGACCAGGAACAGCATGTCGCGGCGACCTAGACATAGTGGTCGACCACCATGTCGGCGACCCTCGCATACCCGATCCGCACCGGCCGATCGGTGCGGGGCGCGGGTCGCGAAGAAGCTGGCCATCAAGACCGGGAAGAACGCAGGCAAACACCCCTCGGTCGCCTCGCCCTACCGGGCGCTCACCGAAGCCGAAGAGGCCGCGGCGGACGACGGCCTGCTGCTGCGGCCCAAGCCGTCCGCATCCGCCGACCAGAAGACCCGCTCACTCCCGAGGCGATCGACCTCCGCGAACGCCTCCAGTCCCAGCCCCACCCGAACACAGAGATCCGCAACTAGACCCCACGATCTTTCTCAACGCCAACGGCTGCACCCCCGATGTCCCCCAAGGCATGGTCTGTGGATGCGAGATTCCATGAATTCAGGAATCCATGTACTGTCAGTGGTGTGCTGACTCTCGCTGCCGACATCGAGGTGCTGGCGCGGTTCGGCCGCGCTCTCGCCGACCCGATCCGCTGCCGGATCCTCCTCGCCCTGCGCGAGGCCCCGGCCCACCCCGCCGACCTCGCCGACACCCTAGAGATCTCCCGCACGCGGCTGTCGAATCATCTGGCGTGCCTGCGCGACTGCGGCCTGGTCGTCGCGGTACCGGTCGGCCGGCGCACCCGCTACGAGCTCGCCGACGAACGGCTCGGTCACGCGCTGGACGACCTGCGCACCGCCGTGGTCGCCGTCGAGGCCGACAGGACCTGTGTAGACGCGGAAGGGAAGGGCTGCTGCTGATGACCGCCGAGATACCCATCGGCATAGGCCCGGCCCCGGCCCGCCGCGACGTCCTGGCCAAGCGGATACGGCTGCTGGTCGCGGCCACCATCACCTACAACGTCGTCGAGGCGATCGTCGCGATCACCGCCGGGACGATCGCCTCCTCCACCGCGCTGATCGGCTTCGGCCTTGACTCGGTCATCGAGGTCTCCTCCGCCGCTGCGGTCGCCTGGCAGTTCTCCGCCCGCGACCACGCGGTACGAGAGGCGCGGGAGAAGACCACCCTGCGGATCATCTCGGTGTCGTTCTTCGCCCTCGCCGCGTACGTCGCCATCGATGCCGCCCGCGCGCTGGCCGGCACCGGCGAGGCCGAACGCTCCATTCCCGGCATCGTCATCGCCGCTCTCTCGCTCGCGGTGATGCCCTTCCTGTCCGCCGCCCAGCGCAAGGTCGGCCGCGAACTCGGCTCCGCCAGCGCGGTCGCCGACTCCAAGCAGACCCTGCTGTGCACGTACCTGTCCGCCGTGCTCCTGGTCGGCCTGGTCCTCAACGCCACCCTCGGCTGGTCCTGGGCCGACCCGATCGCGGCTCTGGTCATCGCCGCCATCGCCGTGAAGGAAGGCCGCGACGCCTGGCAGGGCAAGGGCTGTTGCGCGGCACCTGCCACTGCGGCGGTTGCCTCCGCTAGCACCGAGACGGACGCGTGCGGGTGCCGCCCCGGATGCGACTGTTGCGGCTGAACCGACACCTGCACACCCACAGGACCCCGGCCATCACGTGGCCGGGGTCCTCTGCTGCTCAAGATCATTCCTTGGCTGTACCGACAGCCCTGCCCGCCGCACACGCCGGTCTCGGGGAGCGTCAATTCCACGCGCTCGGCGGCTTCCTGGTCGCCAGCCAGAGACGAGGAAGGTCAGGTCGGGGCGGAAGCCGGTGAGCAGGATGACCTCGTCGACCGAGTCGAGTCGTCGCCCGTCCTCGCCGACCAGGATTAGCCGGTCCGGGCCGTCACCCGGACAACGGTGCCTGCGATGCGGGCGGGGAATCAGGGGCTGACCCGCGGCGAGCTGCTCGGCGCCTGCGGATGATCACGCCGGTGACGAGCAGGCCCGCGAAGAGGGCGGCGATCAACGCGGGGCCGATCGTGTCCAGCGCGTTGGCGATCGTTCGCTGTACGGCGCCCGCAGCGTCGACGACCGGGTCCTGGGTGGTGGGGTCGCGCTGCACGCGGATCTCGTACCAGCCGTAGTAAGCGACGTACACGCCCACGAGAAGGAGGAGCCCGCCGCCGAGACGCGGGGCAATAGCGCCGAAGCGGCGGAGCCGGGTGACGGCGGTGGTGCGGGTGAGAGCGACGGTCAGGGAGGAGGCGCCGACGACCAGGCCCATTCCGCCCGCGTAGGCCGCGAACAGGGCGATGCCCTCGCCGGTGGAACCGCTGCGGAAGGCGGAGACCACGATGGCGAGGAACGGGGCAATGGTGCAGCCCAGGGAGGCCGTTGCGTACGCCATCCCGAACAGCGCCATGGAGGGCAATGAGCGGGTGACGGTGGGAGCCCGCCTGATCTTCGGGGTCAGGGCGGGCAGTTGGCGTCCGGCCAGCAGCCAGGCCCCCGCAGCGGCCATGAGGAGTCCGAAGGCGATGGTGAACCAGGGCAGCTGCTCCTGGACCTGTCCCGCGACGGGCTGGACGGCGAGGCCGAAGACGCCGAAGAGTGCGGCGAATCCGGCGGTCATCGCGGCGGTGGCAGTCAGGGCCCGGCCGACGGCGACCGTGCGGCGGGGGGTGTCGTCGCCGAGGACGAGCAGGGACAGGTACGCGGGGAGCAGGGCGAAGCCGCACGGGTTGACGGCGGCCAGCATGCCCGCGGTGAGCGCGAGGGCGAGGGGCAGGTCGTTCATGGGTTCAGCCGGTGAGTCCGGCGACCTTCTCGGCCAGTCCTTCGCCGCCGGGAATACGTGTCAATTCGGTATACCGACCGGCTGTCCGACATCGGAGCATCGGCCTCGGTCGGCTCGGTCGCGGACAGCTATGACAACGCGATGGCC
>NZ_FNHI01000034.1 GCF_900103455.1 Streptomyces wuyuanensis
CTCGCAGAGGGTGGCGAAGAGCCGGTCGACCGGGACGCTCAAGGCGTGGGCGAGGGCGTGCCAGGTTCTGAGGGTTCCGATGGTGCGGCCCTGCTGTCGGCGTACTCGGCTATGTGCAGAGCTGCGTACGGATGAACGTGCAGAGCAGTGAGCCTTGTGAAGTGCGAGCGTCGTGGTTCGAGATGATGGAGAGGTGTCTCTTCGCTATTTCAATCAGACCGGCTGGACCGCGATCTTCAACGGCACCGACACAGAGATCGGCCGCATGGTGCGTGTGGAGGGCTGGGACCAGGCGACCGGGACGGCCCTGGTCGTCGATCCCAAGCGCGGCGCCCTGCGTGCGGTGACGGACTATGAGGACTTCTCCCACCTGGAGCGAGCCGACCAGGTCGTGGCCGCGGTGCCTGGTGGAGGGTGGCGGGTGCACTGGAAGGACGAGGGACCGGGGGGAACGCCGCTGACGGAACAGGTGCTGGCCTGGCTCATCACCTCGCAGGGGCGGGCGACGGCCATCACGGTCGATGCCCAGGGGCATGTCGAGGATGCCGATGGCGCCGATGCCTTCATCGCGCCGGGCGAAGATCCGGTGCACTGATCGCAGCTGGTCAGGCCACGTCGTTCTCCCGCTCGATGGCCTGGAGGCGGTTCTTGAGCCGGTAGCTGGGGCCGTTGATGGAGATCACTTCGCAGTGGTGGAGGAGTCGGTCGAGAATCGCGGTGGCGAGGACCTCGTCGCCGAAGACCTGGCCCCATTCGCTGAAGGTCTTGTTCGAGGTCAGGATGATCGATCCCTTCTCGTAGCGCTTGGAGATGACCTGGAAGACCAGGTTCGCCTCGGCTCGTTCGAGGGGCTGGTAGCCGACCTCGTCCACCACGAGGACGCCGGGCCGCAGGTAGGTGCCGAGCTTGTTCGTCAGACGCCCGGCGGTCTCGGCAGCCTTGAGGTTGCGGACCATGTCGTCGAGGCTGGTGAAGTAGATCGAGTAGCCGGCCCGGCAGGCCGCGACCGCCAAGGCGACGGCGATGTGCGTCTTGCCCACCCCGGGTGGCCCGAGCAGGGCGGCGTTCGCCTTGCCCTCGACGAACGAGAGGGTGGCGAGGTCCTTGACCTTGCGCGGGTCGAGCTCGGGCTGGAAAGGGAAGTCGTACTCGTCGAGCGTCTTGTGGTGCGGCAGCTTCGAGAGCCGCAGGCCTTGGCGGAAGCGGCGGTCGTCGCGGACGGCCAGTTCCTCGGAAAGGACCAGGTCGAGGAAGTCGAGGTAGCCCATCTTCCCCTCGTCGGCCCTGCGGGTGTATTCCCTGATGGTTTCCGCGAGGTGGGGCAGGCCGAGCTTGCCGGCCGTGTTGCGGATGCGGGTGGAGACCAGCTCGCTCAAGACGTTTCCCTCGTGCTCGGACGGGTGGTGAAGGGGCGGGTTCCGGTCAGCTCGTCATAGACAGACAGCGGCCGGCGACCGACCTCGATATGGGTGGCCGCGGCCCGGTTCAGCAGAGCCTGCAAAGGCCCTGCCTCCTCGCCCCGAGGACGTTCGCGACGGGGCTGTGGCAGGACATCGCCGGTGGTGGTCCGGCGTCCCTTGCCCGTGGGCAGGCCGTCCCAGTGGGCCTCTTCGACGACGCGGACGCCACGGCCGATCGCCCGCGGGTGGATCGCCAGCAGCGTCTCGCCGCTGGAGTCGGCGATGGTGGAATGCAGCATGATCTGCGACTTCGTGGCCCGGATCTCCACCAGCTGCCGGGGGCGGACCCTGCGGGCGGGCACCGAGTAGAGGTTTCCGCTGAAGGCGACCAGGCAGTCCTTGCCGACCGGCCGCAGGTGCCGCTCGGCAACCAGATACGGGGTCGGCGGCAGAGGCCTGAGAGCCACGTGATCACGGGCCGCCCGTTCCCCGATGATCTGCTGGTGGGTCCTGTGGGCCTGGGCCCGTCGCTGCGGGACCCAGGTAATGAAGGCGGCGTCCATCTCCTCGACGGAGGAGAAGGACCTGCCGGACAGGACGTGGTCGCGGACGATCAGGACCTGGCGCTCGACGCGTCCCTTGCCGGTGGGCCGGTAGGCGGCCAGGACGTCGATGTCGAAGTCGTAATGGCCGGCGAACCCGACCGCTTCCGGGTGCAGCGGGACCGCCTCGCCTGGGGCGACGTGGCGTCGGACGACGGTCTTCGTGCGGTCGTAGACGATCGTCATCGGCACCCCGCCGAAGTGGGCGAACGCGCGGCGGTGGCAGTCGAAGAACGGCTGCAGGTCCTGGCTGGTGGTGAAGCAGCAGAACGGGTCGCGCGAGTACGACAGCGTCATGTGGAAGGAGTAGACCTTCGGGATGCCCATGTGGGCGAGGATCTTGCCCTCGTCGCCCCAGTCCACCTGGGCCTGGGCGCCGGGGATCACCTCAAAGCGACGGTACATGCCCGCCAGCTCATTCGGCGTGATGCCGAGTTCCTCGGCGATCCGGGGTCGGGCTTCCTGAACGTAGAGCTTGGTCCGCTGGTAGTTGCCGGTGAACCCGTACTCCGCTGCGAGCCGCTCGTGGATCACGGCGGCCTTCATCAGGATCTCCGCCCGCAACATCGAGTCGACCAGCGGCGCGAACTCGTCGATCACCCTGACCCGTGACCGGCCGTTCGGCGACCGGCGTGGAGGCGCGGCGGGGCCGTCGGCTGCCAAGTACTTGCTGACCGTCCGCCAGTTCAGGCCCGTCTCCTTGGCGACCTCCATCAGGAACCCTGCACGTTCATCCGTACGCGGTCCTGCACGTTCACGTGTACGCCGACACCTGCTCGATCTCGATGAGAGTGCGCCTGGCCAGGCCACTGCGGCGGGCCAGCTCGTCGTAGCTCCAGCCGCGTTCGCTCCTCAGGCGCGCGAGCTCCAGGCGGAGCGCGGCGAGGTTCGGGTCGGGCGGGAAGATCGTCACCCCACCATCCGACGGTGCAGAACCCTGCCCTGTCAGTGCAGACCTCTGCCCTATTTCCGCAGGTGGCCGCCATACGGTGGAGGGCAGAGGTCTGCACCACGGTGTGCCGCCGACACTCACCCGCTTCCCGCACGGAGCGGATCGGGATCTGACGCTTGGGCAGGAGGAATGGACGCCTCATGAGGCTGTGCACGCTGCGCCCTCACCCGGGCTTCGGTCCACTCGTCGTTCTGCTCGGCCAGGACCGCCCCGACCAGCCGGATGACGGCGGTGCGGTCGGGGAAGATGCCGACCACGTCTGTGCGGCGGCGGATCTCCTTGTTCAGCCGCTCCTGCGGGTTGTTCGACCAGATCTGTCGCCAGATCTCACGCGGGAAGGCCGTGAAGGCCAGCAGGTCATGCTGGGCAGCGTCCAAGTGGGCTGCGGCTTTCGGGAACTTGGCCTCCAGCGCGTAAGTCGCCGCGCACAGCACCTGCTGGGCGAAAGCGGGCCCGCCCCGGCCGAGGGGAGACAGGCCGCCACCACGCGCGAGCGCTGGCAGCAGGTCCACGCCCTGCGCGAGCGCGGAGTCGGACTTCTGGAGTGCGCGCGGCGACTGAACCTGGCCCTCAACACCGTCAAGCGCTACGACCGCGTCGCCGAGCCCGAGCGCCTCATCCGCGCCCCCAAGTACCGGCCCACTCTCGTGGATCCCTACCGCGATCACCTGCGCCGGCGCCGGCTGGAGAACCCGGCCGTCCCTGTCACCCATCTCCTCCAGGAGATCAGGGAGCTGGGCTACACCGGCAGCTCGAACCTGCTCGTCCGCTACATCAACCAGGGCCGCGTCGAGGCGGACCGGCCCGCACTCTCGCCCCGGCGTCTGACCCGCTACCTGCTCACCCGCCCAGACCGCCTCAAAGACCACCAGCGGGAACGCATCGAGGCCGCCCGCACCGCCTGCCACGAGATGACCGCTCTGGCCGACCTCATCCACCACTTCGCCGTGCTGCTGGATCCCGCCGACGGCAATGCCGCCCTGCTGAGCACCTGGATCACCTCGGCCCAGGCCGAGGACCTGCCCCACCTGCATGCCTTCACCCGGGGCCTCGAGAAGGACCACGCCGCAGTCGACGCCGCCCTCACCCTGCCGCACCACAACGGCGGCACCGAAGGAGTCAACAACAAAACCAAGCTGATCAAGCGCCAGATGTACGGCCGCGCGAGCTTCCCCCTCCTCCGCCACCGCATCCTCCTCGCCTGACCACACCCTCCGTCACCACCGACTACGGAACAGACCCGCTCGTTTGACAGACCCTCCGGTGGGAGACGCTGTCCACAGGCCAGCAGGCCGTCAACCGGTCCCACGCGAAGATCCGGGCCCTGGTCGGGCAGGCCGTCGCCACCCTCAAGTCCTGGCGGCTTCTCCGCAAGCCCGCTGCTCGACCACCGGCATCACGAGCCTTGTTCAGGCTGTCCTCACCCTGCATCTGGCCAGCTCAGGCTGAAGATGGAAAAGGCTCACTGACGTTGCCGTCAAGACGCCACAGGCGCCCCGCCAAAGAATTGGTGGGGCGCCTGTCGGCGTAACGGAAGACCATCAGCAATCTATTTGAGCGGGGCCCTCCAAATCTCCACGTCACGCGACAGGGCAATGGACCACACATCCCCTGGCGCCGGAATTCCAGGATCACTCAAACGCTCATCTATCACGTGAATGAGTGCGCGGGATTCAGGGATCCAGAATCTCCTATAGCGCGATCGCGTAGCATCCTCGATCGCTTCCACCCTGACGCCAACTTCAAGGACGGATTGCATCAAGCCGGAGAAATGGATTCGATCCGGGAAGGCTCCGTACGCACGGAATAGCGACTCAGGAATCACATCCCCGTGAGGCAGCGGCAATCGGTGCACCTGGACACTAATCCCGACACAATCCCATGATCCTTCGGATCGCAGGAATGACAGCTCCACGAGACCATAGTCTCGACGCATGCGACCTTTGCGCACATCATCGACGTACTCGTCGCCGAGGGCCTGCTCCCATTGAGCAGGGCTGGACCCCAACCCCAACCCTCGGACTTGACCAGTCACGGACACATCGCTGAAGAAGCTCAGACCAGTCACCCCATCTTCTCCAATGCCTTGATGAGGAAGTGTATCTCGGCTGCCCGATTAGACTGCATACCAAACTCTCCCGCATTCATGCTGGCGCGAGCTGACTTGGCCTTATCGATAATATCGGCCCTTAGGCTCGGATTCGAATGGATCTCATCCAGAACCTTCTGGACCTCTTTCGGGCTAGCCGTCCCGGTCCGAAGGCGAATGCCTTGAGCACCAATTCCGCCTTGACCATTCGGGAAGATCCTGACCTCATTCTTCCCAATGTGGACATGAGCCCCCTTGGTTGCCCAATCCTGGTATGCAACGGACGCGTGAATGCATCCATTGGAATTGTGCACCAGGACCGGCGTGTCCCCCGCCAGCACATAGTACGTGTGGAGGTCGTCCACCGTCAGGTTGTACGTGCGCGCGTGCTTGGTGTAGGTGCGGTTCCCCGCCACGATGACGGTGGCGTTGTCGTCCGTGAGGAGTGTCATGCCCGACTTGAGGTCGCCGGCCTCGACCCATCGCTTCTCGGACGGGGACCAGAAGGGGTGCTCGTGTGTCGCTGTGAGCTTTTCTGTTCCATCCGGGGTTGCGATCGTGAGCTCGTTGAAGTGCTTGTCGTCCGTGGTGACGATGAGGCGGGTGACCTTCCGGGGTCCGGTTTCTCCGGTCTCTGGGTCGGTGGCCAGGACTTCGTCGCCAAGCTCTACATCTTCAATGTCCTTGGTCGCCCCGTCGGACATGAGCACGTCGGTTCCAGCGAGGAAGCACTTACAGGGTCCCCCTCGTAGTGCTGCTCGCGCGCCGCGTGATGCCGCGATGGCCTCGGGGAGAGCCTTGAAGACAGCATCCGCCACCTTGTACCAACTGTTGTCAACAGCGCACTTTTCGGCGTTGTGGAGACAGTAGGTGGCTGCGATCTTCTTGGCGCCGGCTACATCGCGGGTATTCACCCAATGGCGATAGGCCGCGGAACAGCCTGCTCGGCCGTAGCAGGCCATGGCGGTCCGGTCGCCGTCGCCCATAGGCGTGTCCCAGTAGTCGCCTCCGTTCACCCGGTAATAGTTCATCCAGGCTCGAGTGAGGCGGTCTTCGTCGTCGGTGGTCGGCCCCATGGCGAGCAGCGCCTTTTCGAGCTCGCGTGTGACGTCGCCGCTTTGGTGTGAGCTGGCTGTTCCGTCTGAATCGCCACCACCGCCGGTGTTGATCTTGTCGGGTTGGCCGCTCTGGCCGCCACTGGGGTTGGTGGGGCAGCCGTCCTGGTTGGGGCCGCTACCGCAGCCCAGGCCGAGGCCTGACGGGTCGGAGAAGGTAACGGGGTTCTGGGCGCCGTAGCTGTAGCCGCTGAGCGTTTGGTGCTTGTCGAGTTCCAGCAGGGGGTCGACGCTGATGAACTGGCCGATGGTGGGGTCGTACTCGCGGGCGCCGATATGGGTCAAGCCGGTCGTGGTGTCTGCAGGCTTGCCGAGGAAAGCCTTGTCGTCCGGCCATGACGTCGGTGCTGACCCACGGGATGCGCCGAAGGGAGTGGTGTAGCGCTTGGTGACCGCCATGGTGGTGGCATCGAGGACGAGGCTTGATGTGCCGTGGTGGTCGCCGGCGAGGAAGCTGAGCTTGCTGCCGGTGACGCCTGCTGTGGCAGTGCGCAGGGCGATGGTCTGGCCGGCGGCGGTGTAGTAGCGGGTGCCGGTCAGGGTCTTGGTGGTGCCCTTGGTAGTGAGGCGGACCTCGGTGGCGCCGAGGTAGAGGACGGCGTCGCCGTCAGCCGTGGTGTTGCGGCGGATGAGGAGTTCGCCAGCAGCGTCGTAGAGGTAGCTGGTGCCGGTGGCGGGCTTTCCGCCTGCGGCGGGCTCGGACGTGCCGACGAGTTTGCCTTCGGTGTTCCAGGTCAGGGTCTGCTGGGCCTGGGTGCCGGGACGGCTGGTGGTGTTACCGGCTTCGTCGTAGCCGTAGGTGCCGGCCCTGGCTCCTGTGGTCGAGACCACAGGGTGGGGCTGGTTGTTGGCTGTGCCGTAGGTGTAGTCGGTGGTCTTGTCGCCTGCCGTGGTGTGCTGGGTTTCCAGGTCGCGCTGGCCGGAGCTCGTGTAGGTGTAGCTGGTCCAGTAGGGCGCTGCGCCGTCGAGGTTGGCGACGGTGCGTCCGCTGGTGTCACAGCTGGCGGTCTTCGGAGTCCATGCGTGGCTGATTCGGCGATGGGTGTCGTAGGTGAAGCACTGGTAGTCGGCCTTCGAGGTGCCGCCTTGGGTGGTGGCGTCGAAGATCGAGGTGACGTTGCCGGCCTTGTCCTGGGTGTACTTCAGCTCCTGCGGCATGTAGCCGTGGACCGTGTCAGTGACGTAGGAGCGGGTGAGGCGGCGGGTGCCTTGCTCGTAGTCGAAGCTGAGGTAAGCCTTGGCGTCTGTGCTGTTCCTGCCCAGGGTGAGCTGGCGTACGTCCCCGGTCTCGGAGTACAGGGCTGCTTGCAGGTACTGGCTGGTGCCCTGGGCCGTGAGCTGCTGGCCGGTGGCGTTGTACGTGTTGGAGACGATCTCCGAGGGCAGACCGGCGACAGCCGGGCTGCCGGTCTGTGTCACCAACCCGGCGAAGTCGTACGCGGTGGAGAAGGACAGCGTCTGCGGGACACCGGCAGCGATGAGCGGGTCCCCGGTGGGCAGGATCAGCTGGCTGGCGGTCGGCCGGTAGAGCGGGTCGTAGGTGGTGACCTTCTGGGTGTAGGCCTTGCTGTTGGTCTGGCCGAAGCCGTTCTCGTAGCGGACGGCCGTGTCCTGCTGGCCCTTCTGGAGAACGTCGAAGGTCCAGGCGGCGAGCTTGGTGGCGTCGGTCTTGGTGCCGTCCCAGAGGCCGGTCTTGCGGCCGAGGACGTCGTACTCGGAGATGAGTTTGTTGCCGGGGCGCGAGTCGCTGGAACCGACGGCCTGATCGAGGTCGTTGTACTCCGTGGTGGAGGTGCCGGTGTCCGGGTCCTTGGCAGTGACCTGGCGGCCGAAGAGATCGTAGGTGTAGCTCCACGTGGCCTTGTCGGGCCCTTCGACGGTCTTCTGCTGGCCTGCCGGCGTGTAGGTGTAGTCAGTGGTGGTGTAGTTGCTGCCGGTCGGCTCGGTGCTGCCGTATTCCCGGCGCTGGGTCACCTGACCGAGGGCGTTGCTGGTCACGGCCGCAGCTTGGCCGCCGGCCGGTGCTGAGGTGGCGACCGTGTCGCCGGTGTAGGTGGTGTTGATGGTCCACAGGGGGACGTTCTTGGTCTTGGTTTCCGCCTTGACGGCGCGGGCGGCGCCGTCGTAGGTGGTGTCGACCTGCATCGGGGCCTGGCCGCCGTCGGTGGCCACGAGGCTTCCCGAGGGGGCACTGGCCTGGTCCCAGATGTCGGACAGTGCTGATTCGGCGAGGCCGCGCTCGTCGTAGAGGGTCTCGGAGATTAGTCGGCCGCCGATCGGCGAGGGGGACTGTGTCTGACGGGGCCGCAGGAGGGAGTCGTAGATCTCGTAGGTGGTGTTGTATCCGCTGGCGTCGCCCTTGAGCGTGCCGGTGGAGACCCAGGAGGGGTCGGAGGCGGTGACGCTGTAGGCGTAGACGTAGTTCGGGGTCTTGCCCAGGGATTTGGAGCGGTTGGGCAGCCAGACCTTGGTGACGCGTCCGAGGCTGTCGTACTCGCTCTGGGTGACCTTGTTGTTGGGGTCGGTCACCTTGGTCGGGGCGCCGGTGGCGAAGTCGACGAGTGTGGTGGTGATGTGGCTCTTGGCGTTCTCGGCCGTGGTGCTGGTGAGCGGGCCGGTGGCCGTGGGGGTGTAGGTGCTCTTCGCGGTGAGGGTGTCGCTGGTGTCCTTGACTTCCAGCGGGCGGCCGAGGACGTCGTAGCTGGTGGTGGCGACCTTCTGCCACACGGGGTTGTTCGCGGCGGTGTAGCTCTTCGCGCGACCGATCCACTGTGCCTCGCCCTTGGTCGGGGTCTGGGTGGAGGACCAGGTGGTGGCGTCATAGGCGGTGGCGTCGTCGGAGATGACGTCGCCCGGGCGGGTGGAGTCGGCGGGCAGGTCGAGTGCGTCGCCGGTGATGGCGCAGGGCTTGGCGGTGACGCGGGTGCGGGAGACGAGGTTGTTGATGCCGAGGCTGTCGTTGCGGGCGTACCAGGTGCGGGTGCACTTCTCGTCGCCGGTGACGGCGTTGTCGCCCTTGTCTTCGACGGTGGAGGCCATGCCGTAGGCGTCGTAGGTGGTCGCCACGGTGCGGACCCGGTCGATGGGGGTGCCGCTGGTGGTGATGTTCGTGCGGGCGTGGCTGGCGCCGGTGCGGACGAAGTAGGCCTCGGTGTCGGCGTAGGACTTGTGCTGGGTGGCGGTGCGCTGGGACCAGGGGTCGTAGACGGCGCCGGTGACTTCCTGGGCGCCGTTGTAGGTGACCGTTTCGCGGGTGAAGCCGGCGTACTGGTCGGCGTCCGTGATCGCGGGTGCCTTGATGCCGGTGACCGTAGCGGTCTTGCGGGTGTCCGGGTGCGGGGTCTTGCCGTCGCTGCCCAGGACGCGGTCACCGTTCATGCCCTGCAGGTAGACGGTGACGGTCTTGGACTGTGTCAGGCCCGTGCGGCCGGTGAGGTGGGTGACCTTCTCGAAGCCGCGCCAGATGGACCAGGTGCGTTCCTTCTCCTTGACCAGCGGGTCCTCGTTGTAGTGCCAGGCCGCGCCGGAGTAGGTGTAGGTGTGCTCGACGGACTCGGCTCCGCCTTCGGGGTCGCTGGTGGACACGGTCCAGACGGGGTACTTGTGGAACCAGTCGAGGATCGGGTCCTTCTCACCGTTCGGGGACCAGTACACCGGGTAGCAGCGTCGGGTGTTGGTGTCGGCCTTGGGCATGGTCTGCCCGGCCACGCAGTCTGCGGCCATGTAGGTGACGATGGTCTCGGCGCCGGTCTCCGAGGTGATGGTGCGCAGGCGCGGCCTCTCCAGGGAGAGGATGTCGTCGGTGGCGCCGTCGACCCTGTTGGGGCGGAACTCGTGGCTGAACTTCACCGGGTCCAGGCTGAGGTCGGTGCCTCGCTTGCCGGTGTGGCGGATTTCGGAGAGCCACAGGGACTGGTCGGTGGAGTCGCCGGTGTCGCCCGGGTCGAGATACTGCTGCGTGAGTGCCCAGGAGTCCACTGACTCGTAGAGCGGGGTGGCCGCGGCGGCGTTCCAGGCCTGGGTGGAGATGCCGGTCATCCGCTTGCGCGTGTAGAAAGTGGGCCCGGTGTTGCCGGTGCACTTCTGGTCGGCCTTGCATTCGGCGTCGAAGGGCACGTCGGGCCAGTTGTCGCGGGTGGCATCGGTGAGTGAGCCGCAGTCGCCGATGATGCAGCGCTCGGCGTAGCCGAAGACGACCTTGTTCGACGCGGCGGGAGTGCCGGTGAAGAGGGCGCCGGCGCGCTGACCGTACCGGATCTCGCTCAGGTAGCCGCCGCGGGTGTAGGCGGTGCCGTCGTTGTCGTCTCCGAGCATGTCGTAGTGGTTGGTCTCGGCGGTGTACCAGTACGACATGGCGTTGCTGTGAGTGTCCTCGACGTAATCGAGGTTCCACCGCCAGGCCTGCTTCTTGTGCCGGTCGGCGAAGGCGGAGCCGTCCGCGTAGCCGGGTTCGCCCGCGTCGTCGCCGAAGACGGGCACGGTCCACACCGAGTTCGTGCGGTCCGATGCGCCGGCGCCCTCGAGCTTGTTGAGGCCGAAGACGTACTTGGTGCCGTCGCCGGTGATGACGGTCCAGTGCTCGCCGTTGTCGTCACCGTTGTCGGCTCCGGTGGCGACGGTGACGGTGGAGGCGTCGTCGTTCTTCAGGCGCCACTTGCCCGAGGTGTCGTCCTTGACGAGTTCGGTGGCCTTGCCGTTGAGGACGAGGGAGGCGTTGTCGTACTTCCAGCACAGGTCGAACTTGTCGGTCTGGCCGTCGTCGTCGCAGGAGCCGTACTTGCGCTCGATGTAGGAGGAGGTGATGTCGAAGCCCTCGCCGATCACCGTGCTCTGGTTGTTCGTGGACGCCGTGCGGCCGTCCACGCTCCCGGAGTCATAGGCGATCTTCAAGTCCGGCTTCGGACCGGCTGCGGAGGGTGGAACGCGCAGCGGGTAGGACCAGGTGAAGGTGCCCGACGAGCCGCCCGCCTCCCAGGAGGAGGAGGACGCGAGCGGGGTGGCCTTGTAGTCGCCGCCGCCGGACTTGGTACCCGCGGCGAGCGCGAGGACCATCGTCTGCCCGGCGGAACGCGGCGCGGCGAAGCGAGCCGAGGCGCCCGAGGAGGAGGTAAACGTCAGCTGGGTGCTGAGGTTCTGCTTCTTACGGTGGTTGGTGAATTCGAGCGGGGTCCGGGCACGGCACTTCGCCGACGCGGGTGCGGTCAGGGCGCAGTCGGGCAGGCGCAGCACCTGAAGGCGGCCGGCCCAGTCACCGCCGTAGGCGGAAGCGAACGCCGCGTAGTTGATCCCGAGGTCGGCCTGTCCCCCGGCAGCGGGACCGGTGACGGTCAGAACGACGCCCTTGACCCCGAGTGCGGCTGTCCGCTGCTGGTCCAGGACGTTCACGGTCACGGCACCAGCACGCTGGGGTGCTTTCTTGCCCTTGTCGGGCTTGGGCGGAGCAATGGTCACGGGAAGTGTGCCCGGGGCCGCCTGTGCCGTGCCGGTGCCGGGGACGGTCAGGGTCGCGCTGCCCGTCTTGGGCCAGGTGACCTTGCGGTTCTGGTCGGCCTTGGCTCGTGCCGTATCCGCGCGCCGGGCAGCCGCGGCCTCGGCCTTCACGGCTTTGGCTTTCTTGCTCACCTTCGGGGTGAAGGGGGACACGTCGGCAGACTGCGGCTTCTTGAGCTTCGGCTTGCCGAGCGGATCGACGTCGGCCGCGAAAGCTACCGGGGCCAGGAGCCCAGGTATCAAGGACAGCGCGGCGACCGTGCCCAGAGACCGCGTTGGCCAGCTGCGGCGGCCGCGCTTCCCGGCCACCGACGGGAACCGGTTCATGGTGTTTTCTGCTTTCCCCTGGGCCGCCTGTGGGGCGGCGTGTGTGATGTGTCCACGGCCTGTGCCGAGGAAGGAAGACCAAGTGGATGCTGTGGGGCAGCACGCGTCACGCGTGCCGCCCCACAGCATGCGAACTACTCGGCGACTGGGTCGCCCACGACCCTGTCCATGATCTGGTTCGCGGTCATCGCCCCCGCCCAGATACGCATCTGCGTCAGCGCACCCGGCAGGTAGTGGCCTGTTGTGTCGGCTGCACGGCCGCGGCCCGCAGCGAGATCGCCACGCCCCTGCTGCGCGGTGGTGAAGGTCGGGGAGACCTGCTGATCAGCGCCCTCCAGATACAGGCGGGCAACCCCATAGCCTCCCGATTCGGCCTTCTCGGTGGCGTCGAAGACTCCGGGTTGATGGCGCTCTTTGAATCTCCTCAGGTGTCGCTCTTCAGGTGGCCAAACCTGCTCAGGTGATCTCCCCACCCATTGCGTGATCTTTCCCGGCGTGTCGAACTGGTGTCGGCGTGTCGTGGAGAGCCTGCGTGAGCACGGAGTTCGGCCTGTTTGAAGGGCCCTGGATGCTCACCTGGGAGGAAGACGTGGACGCTCACGCACTGCGTCGCCAGGGCTGGTCGATCTCGGCGATCGCTCGGCACCTGGGGCACGACCGCAAGACGATCCGCGCCTATCTGAATGGCGAACGGGTCTCCGGATATCGCCGCCAGTCGCCGGACGCGTTCATGCCCTTCTTGGAGTACTGCCGCCAACGACTCAGCGACGACCCCCACTTGTGGGCCTCGACGCTCTTCGACGAAGTGGTGGAACTCGGCTATGCGGGCGGATACTCCACCTTCACCCGGGCCTTGCGGAGATACAAAGCACGTCCGCACTGCGAACCATGCCGGGCTTCGAGCGGCCGCGACGTGGCGATCATCGCGCATCCTCCGGGCGAGGAGATCCAATTCGACTGGGTCGAGCTCCCGGACCCGCCTGCGGAGTGGGGCGTCGGTGCCAACGCACATCTCCTCGTCGGTGCCCTGGCTCACTCGGGCCGATGGCGGGCCGTGCTCGCGGAGGCAGAGACCTTTCCGCACCTGGTCCAGGCCATCGACGCCGTCCTGCGGCGCCTGGGCGGAACAGCCCGAAGGTGGCGGTTCGACCGGATGGCCACCGTCTGCCACCCGCCGACCGGACGGATCCTGCCGACCTTCGCCGCCGTCGCGAAGTATTACGGAGCCGGCGTCGACATCTGCCCGCCGCGACGGGGCAACCGCAAGGGCGTCGTCGAGAAGGCCAACCACTCAGCAGCCCAACGCTGGTGGCGAACCGTCCCGGACGGCATCAGCATCGAGGCAGGCCAGAACGGCGTCGACAAGCTGGCCATGCAGATGGACAGCCGCAAACGCAAGATCGACGGAGCGTCGACCACGGTCGCCGCGCTCGCCGAAGCCGAGCCGCTGCTGGAACTGCCGACCCGCCCGTTCCCCGCCGAGCTGGAGCAGACCCGCGTCGTCAGCCCGCAAGGACTTATCTCCTTCGCGGGCAACCACTACTCCGTTCCGCCCGGGCTGACCGGCGCCCACGTCACCGTCCGGATCCGCCTCGGCGAGGACGACCTGCATGTGGTCACCGCCGGTCGCGCGGTCATCGCCCACCACCGCCGGGCACCGGACGGGGCCGGGCAGACGGTCCGGGACGCAGGACACGTCATCGCCCTCGAACGGGCCGTACTCGCCTCGTTCTCCGAAAAGGCGCCCTGCCGCACCAAGGTCCGGCGGCCTCCATCGGCTGCGGCCCAGGCGGAAGCCGAGAAGCTTCGCGGCCGACCTGAGTCGGATGTCGCGAACCGGGTCGTGATCGACCTGTCCCACTACGCCGCCGTCGCCGACCGGCTGCGGCAGGCCCCCACCCACGAAGACCAGGAGTGTGAGAGTGAGTGACACCATGCCGATGAGCGAGGCCCGCCGCTACCAGCAGCTGCGAGGCCACCTGTCCTATCTGAAACTCAACGACGCCGCCGAAGCCCTTCCCCGCGTCCTGGACCAGGCCCGCGCTGAGCGGATGACCCTCACCACCGCCTTGGAGAAGCTCCTCGAGATCGAGGTCGAGGCGACCGAAGCCCGCAAACTCTCCTCCCGACTGAGGTTCGCCTGCCTGCCAGAACCGTGGACCTTGAACGACTTCGACTTCGCCGCCCAGCCCGGCGTCGACGAGAAACTCATCCGCGATCTGGCCACCCTGCGGTTCCTCGACAACGCCTCCAACGTCCTGCTGGTCGGCCCACCCGGCGTCGGCAAAACGATGCTGGCCGTCGCACTCGCCCGCTCCGCGGTCGATGCCGGCCACCGTGTCTACTTCACCACCGCCGCCGAACTCGCCGCCAAGTGCCACAAGGCCGCCCTCGAAGGCCGCTGGTCGAGCATCATGCGGTTCTTCGCTGGCCCTCGCCTGCTCGTGATCGACGAACTGGGCTATCTCCCGCTGCCCGGCGACGGTGCTTCGGCCCTTTTCCAGGTGATCAACCAGAGGTATCTGAAGTCGAGCACGATCCTCACGACCAATGTCGGTATTGCCGACTGGGCAGGCGCATTCGGCGACGCGACCGTCGCTGCCGCGATGCTCGACCGGCTCCTTCACCGCGCCGCCGTGGTCGGCATCGACGGACCCTCCTACCGTCTCCGCTCGCACCAGTCCCACGCCGACAACCTCCGCAAAGGAGTGACCGGACGTGCTGGTTGAATTCCGGGAGTGCCCCATCTGCTGGACGTCATTCCAGGTCAACCGCAATGCGGCGGCCCGGCACACCTACTGCACCCCCCGCTGCAAAGCAGAGGCCGCTCGGCGCCGACGCCGCGAACGCGACGAAGCCGCCGACGTCGCTGAAGGCGAACCGATGACGCCAACGTCGCCAGACCCGACACCACTCGCGCCCACGGCCGTCCGAAACTGCCCGCACTGCGACAAGCCCGTCACCATCGTCGCCCTGCTGGCCACTCCCGAGGCCGCACGACCCACCATCCCAGCAGCAAGCCGGGACGTAATCCCGATGCGCAGAAGCTGACACCGTCCGACGGGAATCGGCAGGACACGATCAGTCGCCGTTCACTACTGTCACATGGGAAAGGATGTGGACATGGCACTGGTCAAAAAGGGATCGCGGCTCATCAACGTGGACGGCACCGCCTACCGGTGGCGACTCCGCGGACGGCCGACCTATGACCAGGGACTGGTCCGGTCACCCCTCACCTACGCGGTCGAACACGCCGACACTCCCGGCACCACACTGGTGGTCACCACCAACCAGCCGCACCCGAGCAACTGGTTCGGAACACAAGGCAGCCCGATCCTGCCCGCCCAGGTGGCCGACAGCATCCGAACCGCTCTCAGCGGCGGCTGGACGCCGGCGAGCCCCGGCTCACCATTCCACCTCGACCAGTCGGCGGGCTTCGTCTCGTCCCACTGACCCACCCCGCGCTCAAGGACTCATCGACCCAGCGATCGGTGAGTCCTTCTGCTTTCCGCTCCCCACTTTCCTCAGTTGGTTCACTTCGTGAACCAACTGAGGCGAAGAGCAGCAGTGGGGAAAATTCGAGATCGGCATCACGGTCACCTGAACGGGAACGTCCATCGCAGCGGACTCCATTGAGGGCACCGACGCGGTGGCAACGACCGTTCCCACAGCGTCAGTGGCCGTGCGGCTGAAGTGCCACAAGAAGCCGTCGTCGGCGACCTTCTCCACCCACAGGGCCCACGAGGACTCCTTGCCGTCCGGAGTGGCCTGGCCGAAGACGTGTGCTTTGGCCCCGACCGGCAGGGCGGCGAACTTCGCGCCGTCCAGTCGGACGCCGGCAGTCACCGTGAACGAGCCGGTCTCGTCGATGACGGGTCCGGTGGTGGACAGGTAGCCGGAGGTTCCGTTCAGTCGTACCTCGCCCTGCGCCGGGTCAGCGGTCGCCCCACTGCCCTGGATGTTCATGGCCGGGGCGTAGGGGGTGCGGCCGGGGATCTTTCCACCGGCGGCGTCAGAAGCGTCCCAATAGGCGACGAGCTCAGCCGCCGGTGCCGCGTCCGCATCCTGAAGCCGGTTCTCCAGACGTACCTCGTCTTCGCTCAGCGCCCGCTGCCACACCACAAGCTCATCGATGCCGCCCAGGAAGTACTCGCCGGCCTTCGAGGCACCCACGGTCATACCCGCTGCGGACGTCCACGGCGTGTAAGCCGGATTCGCGGTCGCGAGGGTGATGGGCGTGCCCTGCGGACGACCGTTGACAAGGAGCTGAATGGTGTCGTTGCTCTTGTCCGTGTCGTTCTTCGTATCGAACACGCCGGTCAAGTGCGTCCACACGTTCAGCGGCGGATTCGGCACGTCGGCCAAGGCGCTTACATATGCAGGGGTCGACGAATCAGCGACAGCCTTGTTGAACACCCACTTCTTCGTCGAGGCGGAGTAGAACAGGTTGAACGCGGCGGATGTGCTCGTGCCTGGCGCTGAAGCCACCACCCGTGTCTTGGCCCCGTCTTTCAGCAGCACCCATGCGGAGACGGTGAAGGAGTCCTTGGTGTTGAGGGGAGGCTCAGCCGTTGAGGCGTAGCCGATGTGTTTGGCCGGATCGGTCACGTCCTCGTTCAGGCGGAGCGAGTGGTCACCGATGCCGCGGCGGCCGCGTTCCGACCAGGTCGCCGCCGTACCGGCCTGCTGATGCAGTGTGATCTCGTGCCGGGTCGGGCCCTCCGTGGCTGTGTCAGCGGCTTTGGTGCCGGTTGCCTCGCCGAAGTGCCAGCGACCCACGGCATTCGCGCCCGGCTTGACCTTGAAGTGAAACTCTGCAGGAGTCCCTGTCCGCGGGAGGCTGTTCACGACGTCGACGGCCTCAACGATCAACACCTGGGTGCCGGCCGTGGTCGGTACCGGTTTGATCGTCACACTGCCGTCGGCGGCGAGTTCGCTCTCGATGGTCGTGTCGTCGGCGGACTGCGTCAACAGGCGCCAGCGGTAACTGCTGATGTCCTTGTCCGCCGTATTCGGCTTGATCGTGAAGGAGCCCTGTTCACCAGGTCCGCCCTTGGACTCACAAAGGTCGGCCGTGCACTGCGTGTAAGGGCCGTTGGAGGTGATCTGCGGCTCCTTGGGAGCCGTTGCATCGATCTTGAAGTAGCACCAGCGCTTGTAACCGGAGGAGATCGCCGTCGTGACACCCTCGTACGTCCAGAACGTCTGCACCAGCGACCTCACCCGGTACAGGGCCCCGTCCACACCGTTGGCCAGGCGCTGCTTGGCGAGTGCGTCGTCCACGATGTAACCGGTGGACGGCACGTTGAACTGAACAGGCGGATCCGCTGTCCAAGTACCGCCGGGCAGCTTCCGCTCGACCCAGTAGTGCACCCGCAGCGACCCGCGCTCCTCATCATTCGCAGGCTGCACAGCGGTCTGCGCGCGCGCCTGCAGCATCGGGTCGGAGCGCGTGGCGATGATGGGGGTGGCGTCCGAGGTCGAGCAGCGCTCAACGGTTCCGTTGCCCGGGATGACACCGTCATTGGACACTAGGCCGGGCTTGATGACGTAGACGACCTTGAGTTCGGCGTTCTCCTTGAACCGCTTCCACGCGTCCGCGTTACCCTCGTCCTTCGCCCGCAACATGAGGGTGAGGCGCGAGAAGTTGCCGTCGGCGAAGGAGCGGACCGTCTTGGTGAGGTTCTCGTCCGTCTCACTGGCGCTGTCGTTGAACTCGATCCACTTGTCGGGCTGCTCCGGTGAGCAGTGGTCACCACGGCCTGCAGAGACCTGCCGGTCCCCCATCAGATCCAGTTGCGCCGGTCCGGGCCAACGAGTCGCACTCGAAATGTTGTTCGTGCGCCAGAGGTCCACCCAGTGCGCAGAGCAGGAAAACGACCACGTCTCATATGCGCGGAAAGTCGCATCGATCACGTACTTGCCGACCAGCTTGCTCGGCGAGAACTCGAAGTACATCCGGTTGGTGTGGTCGGCGTCGCAGTAGTACGGCCCGACCCGGTAGCAGCGGCCGACGCCCAAGTCGCCGCTGAAGTCGTAGAAGGTGTCACCGTCCGAGGACAACACTGTCCGCTCCGAGACACCGAGGCCCATAGACGGGTCGATGTAGACGGGGTACACCGTGCCCTCGCCGCGCAGCACGTCCAAGTCCGGCTTGACGGCGATCTCGCCGTCGCTGACGTGCACCGGAAGGACCGCGCTGACATCGCCCTTGTCCGGCGCCGCCGCCTCGGAGGCCTCGCTCGCAGCGGGTTCGCCCGTGTTCGCAGAGGAGGTGTTGCGCATCAGCTGGGTCCGGGCACCGGTCTCGTCGGCGTCGCCGGCCGAGTCCCACATCAGGCCGGCCGGGCCCTTGAAGACCGTGTTGCCGTCCTCGTCGATGGCCCGCAGGCCGCCGCCGGCCCCGGGGGCGACGGTGAGCCCGTCGCCCCGTGCGGTGAGGGCCACCTCGTTGAGCTCGGGGTTGGCCGCCGCCTCGGCGGTCTTGACGACCAGTACCTCGCGATAGCCCTCGGCAGTCGCCGTCAGCTGCAGGTCGACGCCTTTGAAGACTTCCGGGTAGGTGGCTGTGGGCCCCTCGAGCGTCGGCTGCGGCAACTGATCGGGCCAGCCCAGGGTCACCGAACCCTGAGGCGCGGCCAGACGGATCATGTCCTTGCCGGTACCGTCGCCGGAGAACGAGAGGTCGACCACGGCCGCCTTCGGGCCCACGGTCCCGTCCGGGCGGCGCTCAAGGGTCACATCCACATCACGCCATGAACCGTCATCAGCCTTGACCCGCTGAGGAGTCGTCGACTGCGTCAACGTGAACGTGCCGTCCGGATTCGCCTCAGTCCTGGTGTACTCGGAACGCTCCGAGACCACCTCCACGGGCTCACCCGTCTCAGCCGCCAGCGCCGACGCACTCTGCGCCGACATCGGCGCTGCCGCTGGTTGCTGCGCTGAAGCCTGACCGGCCAACGGCTGAAGCACCGAGGCCATGATCGCTGCGGCAGTGACCGCCACGGTTCTGCGGCGCCCCCGACGCCACACCCAACCCCTCACAAACCCACCCCAGGTCTTACATGATCCTTACACAGACCGACCAAATATGATCGTCCGCATTCCGAACGTCAACCCCCTCAGGGTCACATCCTGCACAATGCTGCACTAATTCAATCTGATTCGAAGTATTTGTTCCGGATTCGGGATGCCTACGGACGTCCGGTGAACAGTCCCCCGGGCCGGCGGCGGCTTGCAGGGGTTGATCGAGGCCCGATCTGCTGCCCTGATCCCAAACCGCGATGGCGCGCGGGCTGTCGGCATCCTGAGCCATCGTCATGGAAGGGTCGCCGGTGAGCATCACCAGCTCGGAGACGGGCTGGAAACTCAGGTAGCATCCCGGTCACCTGCATCAGCGTCCCGCCTGAGCGGGAGACCAACCTGTACTGGTCGCTGCCCCTCCCCGATTTCCTGGGCCTGAACCACACCCTCAACACCGCCGACCGCACCCGCCAGTCGGCCCACATGAACAAGCCCGTCGCCCATGTCATGCCCACGTCCGGATCCGCCTACGGCGAGGACTGGCCAGTCTCCAGTTGTAGTTCGCTGTCTCTGCTGGTCAGAAGCGCCTTCTCGAGTCTGTTCGGCTGCTGTGGCGTCAGGTGCCGGAAGTGGGAGTGGTATCTGCCGAGATCCTGGAGGAGGGCAGGGACCACTGCGAGGCGGTGAAGATGCCCGACGACCGCGACTTCGCGGCCAAGGGCGACCTCGCCAAAGCCGGGATCCAGCGGCTCCTGGCGTCTCCACTGCCCATCACCGGGGAAACTGTGGACTCGGTTTATGGTCAGGAATGGCGGCTGCGTCGCATGCTGGAGGAAGCTGGCGTAGACTACGGCTTGGCCGTCCCGAAGCTCCAGCCCGTCCCCGCGCTGGGCCGGATCGGCCTCTTCACAGGCGCCGAAGCAGAGATCAGGTGGGGACCGTTCGGCATCCTCGATTCGCGCGTGCGAGCACGGCCCTGGGCTGGCACACTCCCCCCGTCTGACCTGGTGCTCCATACCGGGTCCGCCATACCAGGGGTGGGACATTGACCGAACTCAGATACTCCACAGCCATCGCCGCCACGATCGCAACGCTGCTGCTCACCGGCTGCGCAGGCTCAAGCGGGGCAACACCGCCGACAGCCTCCGCGACAGCATCCCCGCAGTCGGCCGCGAAGGCATCACCAACCGGCGCCCACAAGTCCCTGGAGCAGGTCCTGCGCGATATCCACGACGCCGCCCAAGGCGTCGGCGAAGACCGCATGCGCGTCCTGAGCGACGAGAAGACCGTCACCGACAAACTCCCGCACTGCAACGCCCACGGCCTGATCATGACCCTCACGGCCCCTGGCCGACCGGAGATACTCCGCCTCACCGACCGCTTGCAGAAACGGGGTTGGAAAGCCGACGGCCCCGTGACGGACCTCGCCGACCTCAGGTACGCCACATGGGGCATCATGCTCCGTGCCCGCCCGGTGCCCAAGGAACTCACCGCCAAAGCGGCCCCCCACAAAGGCATGATCCAAGTCTCAGTCATCGGGAACTGCACCAAGTGACAGGTGCCGGCGTACACGCGAACGCACCCAGTCAGGTACGCGGACCACAGGTGGAGTGTCGGCACCGGGTGGGACCATCGTGCCTGGGTGAGGACTGCGGCGGAAGGGGGCGGGTGTGGAGCGGGAGCGGGTCGGCCAGCCCGGATTCGACCGGATCGTCGAGGCGCTGGTGCACCGGATGTACGACGCATCCGCGCACGTGGAGGTGGTCAACGGGCGCGGCGGGGATGACGGGATCGACATCAAGGTCACCAACGGATCCAGGATGCGGATCTTCCAGTTGAAGTACTATCTGGACGGTTTTCCGACTGCGTCGTTCAAGGGGCGGCGCAAGTCGATCAAGGGGTCATTCGCCCGGGCCACGAAGCACAGGCCGTGGGAGTGGATCCTGGTCGCTCCGTCCACCCTGACGACGGCGGAGCGGAAGTTCGTGACCTCTCTGGCCGCCGGGCAGTCAGTGCGGATACAGGTGTGGGACCGGGCCCAGCTGGACGGTCTGATGGCCACTCACGCGGACCTGGATCAGCTCTATGAGACGGCCAAGGTCTACCGGCAGGAGCGTGCGCTGCTGATGGGCGGCACGCGCGACGTGCGCGCCCGGGTCGCAGCACTGGGCCGGCAGGTCGACGGACTGGACGACCACTGGACGGTGGACTTCGCCCGGCAGGGCGAGACGGTGGTGCACACGTTGCGGGGCAAGCACCCGCGGGCCCACCAGGTCTCGCCCGTGGAGATCTCGCTGACCGGGAACGGCCCCCTGGCGCCCGAGCTCGCCAAGGCCGTGCGGCGCAGCCTGGGCTTCGGACTGCCCGAGGAAGTGGTGCTGCCGCGCGGGGCGGTGGAAAGCTTGACGGTCTCCGGGCCCGAGTGGCTGACCGCCTCCCACCAGGACGTCGAGGTGCCGTGGCGGCCGGCCGAAATGGCCCCAGGGGCCGAGACGGAAGTGGAGGTGGTCTTCCTCGACGGCCGTCAGGTCACCGCCTCCTACCCGGGCACGCTGCGCCACCTGGGACGCGGCAGCATCGGCCGCTCCGTCGACGTGGAACTGGCCGGCGGCTGCATGCAGCTGATGATCCCCGACCATGCGGATGCCCCGGCTTCGCTGCGCTTCACCTTCTCCCTGGAGGGGCTTGAGCCGGCTGCCGCTCTGCGCCTGCTGCGCATCCACCAGCGCATCGTGGCCGGCGGCGCCTTCCACGTCCGTGCGCGCGCAGGCGTCATCAGCGGTGGCGACCTGCCGGCCAAGCCCGAAGCAGCGCGTAAGGAAGCCGCGGAGTTGCGCCGCTACCTCGAGGACCTCGAAGTGGTCCAGCGCCACTGCGAGCAGTACTTCCCCATACCCGCCGAGCTCGCCCCGGTCGACCGGATCACCCTGCGCGCAGCGCGCCTCCTCATCGACGGACACTGCGTGATCTCCCCGTTCATGCCCTCAGCACGCTTCATCCTCAACGGCCAGGACTCCCCCGTCCTGCGGGCCCTGCTCAGCGGTGAACCCCACGCCGTGCGAGTCGAGTGCGAGGAGTTCGCCATCACGCTCGCCGGGCGGCGCCTGGACCTGGGCCCCGTGCTCTTCTTCCACCCCCGCGTGACCGCCGACGACGCCCAGCAGGCCCTCGCCGCCCTCGACAGCGGGCACGGCGACGGCCAGGTCGTCACCGTGCGACCCGCCAACAAAGAACACTTCCGGCTCCAACTGCAATCCGCCACCACCCGCGACGAACCCGTCCCCGCACCGCTCGCACTGCCCGGCTTCCCCGAACCCCGCTGACGTCCCAGGGCTGCGCGGCGACATTTGCTCCCAAGCGCTGAGGCAGGCCGCGCGGCGGGCTGTTCCGGGCAAGTCCGGCGCGCACGGTCAACACTGTTCGCTAAACCAGCCGGCTGAACAGAACCATGAGCTGGCCGCCAGGGCCTGGTAAGCAGCCGTCTGCCGTTGCGGGATCCGGCGAAGGGGGCGGTGATCTCTTTTCACGCTTGGAGCAGGGATGCGTCGTCCTCGCAGGATGGGGACGCCAGCCGAACGGCGACGAACGCGTCGAACTCACCGCCCGCCTCCCCCTGGAGGCCGCACGCATAACTGGGTGGTGCTGCGCCACCGTTTCGTAGCAGCAGCGCCACCGAACAGCGCCGTAGGATAATGACGTATCCATGAGGGAATCGGCTGGTTGTGCAGGGAAGGTCGCGCAGGAGCAACCACTGGGGAACGATCACGCGGGACGTGGCGGGGAATGGAGACGCGCTGGTACCGGCCTTGGAGGAGACGGCGACAACGCTGGTCGGCAGAGCTGACGAGCTGAGACGGCTCAGCTCGGTGATCGGCAGTCTAGGTCAGGACGGTGTTCCCTCAGTCGTGGACATCGCCGCAGACGCCGGTATGGGGAAGAGTCGGCTGCTGAGCGAGCTCTGTGCGTGGGCGCGGCGGGGCAGGTTGACCGTGCTGCGCGGCAGGGCCACGGAGTACGAGCAGCACACTCCCTTCCAGACGTTCACCGACGCGTTCGCCGACCTCGATCATGCTTTTCTCGGCCCGGATGCCGTGCCCGGGGCTGCGGAACCGGTGCTGCGCGGAGCCGACAGTGTGCAGGGCTCGGCGTGGGGTTCGGCCCGCGACCGGTTTGGCCTCTACAGGGCCGTCGCAGAAGTGCTGACCAGGCTCGGGGAGCGCAGCGGGGTGGTGATGGCCCTGGACGACCTGCACTGGGCGGATCCGGCGTCTTTGGAACTGTTGGACCATCTGATCCGTCACCCGGTGGGCGGCCGGGTGCTTCTGGTCGTGGCCCGACGACAACGGCAGACGCCGCACTCCCTTGCCGCCGCTCTGACCCGCGGCATCGACAGTGGGTCCGTACTTCGCATGGCGCTGCGACCGTTGCCCGAGCAGGCGTCGATCGAGGCGCTCGCCCCCGACCTGCCGCCCGGCGACGCGAAGGAGATCTATGAATCCAGCGAGGGTAACCCGCTGTACCTCCACTGCCTTCTGCACGCCTATCGTCATGGCGCGCCGTCGCGCGGCACCACCGTCCGGACCCACGACAACGCCTCGTCCGGAGTGCCGAGCGGACTGGGGTCCCTGCTCCTGGACGAGCTAACCGCGCTGACCACGACGCAGCGCCGTACCGTCGAAGCGGTGGCGGTCCTCGGCGACCATGCCACGCCGGTAATGCTGAACGTGACGACCGGACACACCACGCCCGAGGAACTCGACGACTGCGTCAGTGCACTGGCGCGGCGCGATCTGCTGCGCAAGGGGGCCGACGGCCGGTGGGCACTGCGCCACCCGCTGCTGCGGGCGATGGTGTACGAGAACACCGCCGAACCACGCCGCACCGAGATCCACCGCAGCGCAGCGGAGGAACTGGCCCGCGCAGGTGCCTCCGCCGCCGAGCGCGCTCATCACGTCGAGCGGTCGCTGGTCGGCTGGGATCCCGAATCGGCGGCCGTGCTGAGCGAGGCGGCCGCCCAGTTCGCCCACACGGCGCCCGCGACGGCCGCTCATCTGCTGGACGTCGTCCTGAGACTCATGCCTCAGACGCCCGCTTGCGCACAGCAGCGTAGAGAGTTGACACTGGCGCGCGCCAGAGCACTCGGTGTGGGCGGAAGCCTGCGGGAAAGCCGTGACCTGCTCCACACCCTGATCAGTAGTCCCGGGCGGAACGACGCATCGCTCTACAGCGATGCGATAGCGCTCTGCGCCATGATGGAACGCCATCTCGGACACTCCCCGGAAGCGACAGCCCTGCTTCAGCGGGAACTGACCCGCAGTCCCGGCCCTGAGCCCCGCCAGGCGGTCTCCTTAGGACTCGCGCTGGGCATGGCCGCCCTGAACACCGTCTCCTATCCCGACGTACGTGACGAGATCGAGCGAACACTCGCGGTGGCTCGCTCAAACGGCGACCTCATGGGAGAGATGGGGGCCTTGGCGCTGGGGTCGTTGGGAGAGGCGTACGAAGGCGAGACTGCGGCGGCCCGCCGGTTCGCCGATCTCGCCGCCAGCCTCGCAGACGGACTCACCGACCCCAACCTCACGGAACTGTGCGAGTCGCTGGTGTGGCTCGCCTGGGCGGAAGCCCTGCTCGAGCGCTATGCCGACGCGGAGCGGCATGCCGAACGGGGTCTGGACATCGCCCGCCGCAGCGGTCAGGTCCACGTCCTGCCCCACCTGCTGAGCAGCAAGGCCTTCGTGCACCTCAGCACCTGTCGGATGCCGTCCGCCCTGGAGTCTGCCGAGGAAGCGGAATCCATCGCACGAGCCATCGGCAGCAGTGATCTCCTGACCTTCACGCTGTGCTTCAAGGCGCTGATCCTGCTCGTCCGCCGCCCCCTGGGCGACACCAGCGCCCTGGCGACCGCCGAGGAAGCCGTGGCCGCGGCCGGAACAAGCAGGCACTGGTGGGCATCGCTGGCCGGGTGCATGCTCGGCCACACGGCGCTCGTGAGCGGCGACCCGAACCGGGCGCGGGAAGCGATCATGAAAGCGGGGGGTCCCGAACTGCTCAGGCTGCAACCCTCCATACGCCCCGGTCAACTAGACACCCTCGTCAGCACCGCCCTCGCGGTCGGCGACGTCGAACAGGCCGCGAGGTGGGCCGCACGAGCCGTTGAGGAAGCCGACCGAATGGGTCTCCACGGTCAGCGCGGGGCGGCTCTGCGCGCCGAGGCGGCGCTCGCCCAGCACCGCGGCGACGGCCGCGCGGCCGCAGACCTCTTCGAGCGCGCCGCGCAGGCGTATGCGCCGTCCGGTGCGACGCTCTGGGAGGCTTACTCCCTGCTGCTGGCGACCGTCCAGGCGCAGGCGACAGGCGACCATCCGCGCGCCGCCGCAATGTGGGAGCGCGCCCGCCGTATCGCCGATGCAGGCGGCGCGCGCCTGCTGTCCGACCTGGCCGAGCTCGTGCACCCCCAGCTCGAGGAACCCTTGCGCACACCCACCGAGCTCGACCAACTGACCGCACGGGAACGGGAAATCGCCGAACTCGTCGCCGAAGGACTGAGCAACCAGGCCATCGCGACGAAGCTGTACCTCAGCCGGCGTACGGTCGAAACTCACCTGTCGGCCGTCTACCGGAAGACCTCCGTGTCCTCCCGCTCGGCGCTGGCAGGCCTCATGACGCGTGCGGCCCTCGACCGCCGCACATGAACAACCCACCATGGTCGAGGTACGACACGTGGTTTGGCCGTGGCCTCCCGGGCTCAGGCCGTGGCCTCCTGGTAGTCGCCGAGGCAGCGGAAGACGCCCCCGGCCGCCCGGAACAGGTACATAGCGTCGGTGCAGCGGTCGGTGGACGCGTCGTAGCGCAGCCGCTCACCACGCCATGCTGCGCGTCGCCCGCCGATACGACCCACGCCAGCCGGGCAACGGGTAAACGAGCAGGCCGACAGGCGTGACCGAGCCTACTGACGGGACAAGGCGCCGGGCCTTCATTTGGATCACGAGGCTTCGGGGCTGCGGCGCCTGCCGGCGGAGCTCCGACGGGGCTTCATGAGGGTGAACGCACACCTACGTAGTCGGATTAAGTGGATTCACCGATACGCTCGGCCGTTGCTCTGCGAAAGGGTGAAGGCGTTGTGGGGGGCGGGTGATGCCGAGGCTCTCGTCGTGTGACGCTGGAGCCGGAGCCTTCGCGCTTCCCGCCGAAGTCAATCGAGCAAGTGAAATTTCCTCAACTAGCTTCGGGGAGACGGAATATGCGCATACCTGCCCTGTCTGTCGCTGTCGCGGTGGTGGCCGCGACGATAGCGGGAGGAGCGGCTCCGGCCGCTGCCGACACGTTGGTCAGCACGGTCAACCTGGAGGCCGGTGCCGGCCTCCACCACAATTCCGCGACTGTGACATACGAGCGTGTCGACGGCGCGGTGAACTCGGTCAAGATCATCTCGCTGCTTGCCTTCTCGAGCGAGCGCGACTGCGTCTGGGTGGAGTGGAACGACCCGAATGACGTGGGGGACGGTTGGGCCGCCCTCAACTCAGAGCCTCCGTGTTACGGCGGCAACTTGGGGGAGACGCTCAACAGGATCATCAAGGCGCCCAAGGGCCATCAACTCAAGGTGCGCCTGGCCGCCTACCATGACGGCGGGATCGAAGTGATCCACAAGGACATCGCAAAGCTTTAGCCGAACCGTGGCGACACCGGATGCGGAGGGCGTTCCGGTGTCGCCACGCCCGGACAACACATCTACAGTAGCCAACCCGATCAAGCTCGTACCTGCCACCGAGCAGGCGTCACCGTTTCGCTGGACGTCCTATTGATCCGAAACTCAAAGGGGTCTATTCGAGGGTGTAGCGGACGTGTGGGCCGCCGAAGTAGCCGCGGACGATGTGCGGCTGGCGTTGACGGCGGTGGAAGAACCGGCGGGTCTCGGCGGCGAGCTGGGCCTGGTCACGGGCTCGGCTGCGCATGGGCAGCCTGCGCTTGAGGTCGGCGTTGACCAGCTCGTCGGGGTTGAGCTCGGGCGAGTACGCGGGCAGGAAATGCAGTTCGATCCGGTCGGGGTGGTCGGCGAGCCAGGCGCGGACCTTGCGGGAGCGGTGAGCGGAGTGGCCGTCCACGACGAGGTGCACCTTGTGGTCGAAGTGGCCGACGAGCCGGTCCAGGAAGCGGCACATGACGTCGGCGTCGAAGGTCTCGGTGAACACCATGAAGTGCATCCGGCCCTTCGTGCCGATCGCGGACATCGCGTTCACCGAGAAGCGGTTGCCCGAGCGGCGCACGACCGGGGTGCACCCTTTGGCGCCCCAGGTGCGGCCGGTGACCTGGTCGGAACGGTGCCGACCTGGTCGGCGAAGAGGACCTCGCCGCCCTCGGCCTTCGCCTTCGCGCGGATCGCTGGCCACGTCTCCTCATGCCAGACCCGCACAGCCTCGGGATCCTGCTCGACGGCCCGCTTGTCCGGGCGCTGGAACCACAGGCCCCAGCGGCGCAGGTACTTGCCCACGCCCTGCTCGGTCAGCCGCACCCGGTACGGCTTCGCGATCAGATCCCCTACCCCGGCCCGCGTCCACAGCTGCCCCGCCAGCCCCAGATCACAGGGCCGGTGATCCAGTACGGCCTGCCGGACCGCCTGCTGCTCGACCGCTTTGAGAACCTGATACTCGCCGACCCGGCGCCCACGCGGCTGGGCCACGAGCGCCTCGCGCCCGCCGGCCAGCCACTTCGCCCACCAGTTGTCCACCACCTTGAGCGAGACCCGGAACACCGCCGCGACGTCCTCGCGAGTCCGGCCCGCCACCAAGGCGGCCACCGCCCGCAACCGAAGGGCCTCCTGCGCCGACGGAGACAACTGCCGGGCGTCCCCGACCAGTTCACTCACGCAGGGACCAACGACCCAGAACAGCTACCGTTTCGGATCAATAACTGGCGAATCGTCCGCTACGCGGACGATCTCGTGCTTCTGGTCGACGGCACACACGACGTTGAGGCGCTGCTCGAAGTCATCAGGTGATGTGTGCTCGGTCCCGGCGGTCGAAGAGGGAAGGTTGATAAGCCACCCCGACAGCCTCCCACCCACACGGCCACCACACCCACCGAACTTACGAAGAGATCAGTACTGCGAGTGGCCCGACTACGGGGCTGCTGCGCGGGAACGTTCGCGGGCGCCCCAGCACCCCGGGCCGTCCAGCGAGCTCGCCGCTCTGGGGAACGGTTCCCCGGCGAGTGCGGTCGGCCCGGAGCTGTCTGCGGGCGTGTATCAGCCGGAGGAATGTCAGCGCACTCGGATGCCTGCTCGGAAGACGGCCCGTACGTCCAGCAGGGCGGCGGGGTCTTTGACGGGATCGCCGTTGACGGCCAAAAGGTCGGCGTCAGCACCGCCGATGATCCGTCCCTTGCGGCCTTCGACGCGGCACAGTTGGGCGGCCAGGCTGGTCGCGGAGATCAGTGCGTCGATGGGGGTCACGCCCTCGCGGACCAGATCGGCGACGCCGTGCGGGAGGACGTTGTGGGGCTTGACGGGCCCGATGCCGGCGTCCGAGCCGATGACGACCTTGGCACCCACCTTCTGCAAGGTGCCGTAAGTACTGAAGATGGTCTGGCCCCGTGCGCCCATTCCCTTGGACCGATCGATGGGCACACTGGGGTCCAGGCCCGCTGTGACGCTCGCGAAGGTATTGCTCTCCACGATGGCCTCGATCAGAGCGGGGTCGGCCTTGACGCCGTCGGCGCTGAGGAAGGAGACGTGCTCGAGGCTGTCGACGCCCGCTTCGAGGGCGTCCCGGATGGCCTGGACGCCGTGGGCGTGGGCGGCCACGGGCAGCCCGAGGCGGTGTGCCTCGTCCACTACTGTACGCAGGTCTTCCAGGCCGTACTGCGAGGCGTGCGGCGGCACGGATTCAGGAGTCATCATGCCGCCACTGGCCATGATCTTGATGACTGCGCACCCGCGGGCGTGGCGTTCCCGCACGGCCGCACGCAACGCCTCGGTGCCTTCGACCTCTCCGCCGAAAAAGTGGCAATGCCCGCGCGGGGTGGTGAGCGGGGGACCGGCGGCCAGGATCTCGGGGCCCTGCTCCGGGTGCTCGGCCAATTCCTCCACGAGGGTCAGCGAGAGATAGTTGCGGTCGCCGAGATCGCGCACGGTGGTGATTCCGGCGTGCAGTGCGCTCCGGGCCGCGGCTCGCATTTGGGCCAGCAGGTCTGCGTCACTGGTTGCGGCCAGGGACGTCACGGGGTTCGGGCCGGCGTCGAAGGCGAGGTGGATGTGGGTGTCGATGAGGCCGGGCAGCAGGCAGGCCCGGGAGCCGAGATCGATGACCTCAGTGTTGTCGGCAGGCAGGGCGCCGCTGCGGTCCACGCGGACGATGCGGTCGCCTCTGACGTACACCGTGACAGGTCCGGACGAGGCGAACCCGTCGAACATCGAACCGGCGTGTATGGCAAAGGAATTCATCAGTAATTCTCCGATCGGAAAGCGTGTGTCACGCGGGACACCGAGATCTGGCCTGCTCAGGGCAGGTGCGGAAGATGCGTGTCGGTAGGGGCTGGTGGACTCCGGCCAGGCACCGGGGCGCCGGACACTGTCAGCGGTGCAGCAGCGAGTGGGGTGCACTCTCAGGACGGTGCCGGCGTCGGGTGCAGAGCCGTCGGGGCCTGGCTGCCGAGTGATGTGCTGGGATGCCGTGGGCGGCGGAGATGTCGTTCTGGCTGCGGGCGTCAAAAGGTGCGGCTCTGCAGGCCGTCACGGTTGCGGCGTCCGGGGGTGGCCCCGCGGCCGTCCGGGTCAGTCCATCGGGCTGTGGGCGGCGAGGGCCTGCGCGCGGGCGGCCGTGCCGTCACGACGGGTACGCCGCAGCTCGTACTGGGCCAGCAGGCGCTTCGAGGCCGTCAGGAAGGTCTTGTACGGTGGCGCAGCCAGGCCCGTGGACGTGTGGGGGGCGTAGCGGGAGTCTTCGTCGGTGACGGTCAGCCGTCCGGTGAGCGTGCGCATGCCCAGCCGGACGCGCTGAGGCCGGAAGGCTTGGGCGAGGAACCCGGCTCTGCGCCCGCCCGGCGGCAACAGTCCAGGGGCCACGTCGAGCCGTAGCCTCGCGGCGTCGTGCCCGGGGACCGCCACCGGGACAATCACAGGGAGGCCGTCTGCACCGCGGTAGGCCGGCAGCCGGTGCGGCAGCCCGCCGATCTGCCGTGCGACCGCGGCGAGGCCGACGCGCGGGCCCATACCGTTCTTCGGGGGACTTCTGCACGTTCGGTTCCTCGGGCCAGGCGGCGCCGGTGGCCGTCATCGGTCCGTGGGCCGCCGGATCGGGCCAGACGGCGACGCGCTCGACCTCGACGTCGATGAAGACGCGCTCCTGGTGGTTCTCGCGCAGCAGCCAGTCCCGTATCGGCCCGCGCCTTGTCTCCCCGAGGAAGGGCTCCGAGGCCCACATCAGCTCTGCCAGGCGCTCCGGTGACGGGCGCAGATCAACCGACGCGGTGCCCTGCGCGACCACGTACGAGCCACTTGCGGCGAAGCCGTGATCACGCGTGTGGTGGGCGACCGACACGTGCGGGTCCCGCAGAATGCGTTCCGGTTCCTTCGGGAGGCCGAGCGAGGTGGTGAAGCCGACCCGGCCCGCCTCCCGGTCCGCGAGGCCCACCGGCGCGACGCTGGTGACCACGGCGCCGTCGGCCGGGGTGACATTGGCGGCCGCGACCGTGAGGTCGCCCCTGATCACGGCGTCCGCCGCGTCCGGCCACCCAGGCGAGGCGGAGGTCATCAGTCGGCGACGCGCAGGATCCGCAGGTCGTCCGTCGCCTGACGGCGCATGACGGGGAGGAGCGGGCGTACCGGCTCCGGCATGCCTGCGAGCACCAGTTCCACCTCCGCGGGCGTCCCCACCTCGTCGAGGAAGCCGATCATCAGGTGTCCGGCCACGGGCGGCGTGGTCGCGATCACCCGCTGCGCGAAGTCCTGCCAGTCATCGGCGCTGATGTGGTCGCGGAGCGCGGGGAAGAGGATCGGCTCCTCGCGGTCCAGGTGGTCGTGCACCGTGTCGCGCACGGCGACGGCCGCGTCCTGCAGCGCGGCCCGGACTCCGTCCGTCACGCCGCCGACACCGAGGCCGGTACCGCCAGCTTCACCGGCCCCGTCCCCGACCTCGTCGCCGCTCATGTTCACCGCGGCAAGCTGGTCGAGCGCGGCGTCCAGGCGCTCGTGCTCGTCGCTCAGCGCGTCGAGGGCGTGTTCCGTGGCCGGCGCCGCCGCGACGATCCGCGGCCACAGGTCCTTGTCCTCGGTCTCGTGGTGATGGCGCAGGTTCGCGACGAGGAAGTCGCGCAGCTGCGCCAGTGCGGCGAGTGGCACCGAGGGGCGGGGGGCGGCCTCGGCCAGCAGGGTGGTGGCGACGCGGTGGACCTCATGGGCGAGCCGGGTCTCGATGACCGACGCAGATTCTGAAGCAGACTCCATATGCATGGAGACAACCATATTCATTGAAGGCCATTATCGTCAATATGGTGACTCCTTGTGCAGGAGGTACGATGCGCGGGTGACCACTCGGAAGTACCACTCCCCGCGCCGCACCGACGCGGCTGCTGCCACGCGCGAGGCCGTCCTGAGCAGCGCGCACACGCTCTTCCTGGCCCGCGGGTACGCCGGGGTCACCATCGGGGAGATCGCGGAGGCGGCGAAGGTCGCCGTCCCGACCGTGTACAGCAGCGTGGGGAACAAGCCGGGCATCCTGACGGCCCTCCTCGAGCCGGCCCTGACCGACCCGGCCATCGCCGACAACCTCGCCGCCGTCGAGGCCAGCGACGACCCGCGTACCGTGATCGAGCTGACCGCCGAGGGCACCCGGCTCACCCACGAACGCCACTGGGACCTCGTGTACGGGCTCTTCTATCGCAGCCCGCCGGGCGAACCCGCCGTGAAAGCGGTCCTGGACAGGGGGGCCGACGACTACGTCCAGGCGCTGACCCGCGTGGCCGACCGCCTCGTGGCTCTCGACGCACTCCGTGCCGACGTCTCCCACGCGGAGGCCGTCGACATCCTCTGGTTCCACCTCGGCCCGCACGCCTGGATGACACTCGTCGGCGAACGCGCCTGGCCGTTCGACCGCGCCCAGACCTGGACCGCCCACTCCGCCTGCTGGGCGCTGCTGAAGGACTACGGCTAAGGCCGGCCCTCAAGGCCATGAGAGGTACGGCGGCGACCGACTGGAGACCACCTCCACCGCGGCCGGATCGACCATCGGCGGAACCTAGGGCCGGTCGGGCGGCACCGCCGTTCCGGTCGGCCCGGCAATCGGCCGTCAGCGCTTGAGATGGACGGTGAAGTGCCGCTCCGTCTCACCGGCGGGAACGGTGCGAACGAAGCCCCGGGCGGTGCTGTAGTCACCCGAGCCACCGGTGATGCCGACATCGACATAGGACGGGGCAGGCAGATGAAGCAGAGCCTGTGCGGCGAACTGCCCCTCAGGCAGGGAGAAGGTGCCCAGACACTGCAGCGCGGCCGGGTCGACACTGGTGTATGTGCAGATCACACTGTGATCGCCGACCTTCTTGCCGTCACGGTAGAGGTCTTCGTGGATGACGCGCTGGTCTCCCGGGCTGATTCCGGTTTGCCCCAGATCGAGATCTGCGATCGACGTCTGCTTGCCGACCAGTTCGAAGACCTGTGTGCGCTTCTCGGCCGCGGGCGTACTGACGGGATTCGCCGTGTCGGCGGAAGCCAACGGGGCGATGGCGACCCCACAGACGAGTGCCGCGGACATTCCGGCGGCCGCACTCAGATAGCGCACCTTCGCGTTCTTGAGCTTATTCGTCACTCTTCTTCTCCGTTTCTTGGTATGTCGGTTCCGTGGCCAGTAAGGCGGGGAATTTGAATTCGGACATTGACACGCTCATCATCAGCCGAGCCGTGGCCTATGGAGGGTGTCCGTCGCAGGCGTGGCCCGCTTGACGGGTGGTGCGACGAGCGCCCCTTCCTCGGTGGCGCAGGTCAGAATCGGTCGACGTCGAGTACGGCCTGGGCGAATGCCCCAGGCGCTTCCTGCGGCACGTTGTGGCCGATGCCCTTGAGGGTCCGGTGGTCATAGGGACCCGTGAACTTGTCTCGGTATGCCACACCCTCGCCGGCCGGGGTGAAGGGGTCGACCTCCCCGTCGAGGGTGATGGTGGGCACCGCGATGTCGGGCGCGGTCGCGAGGCGCGCCTCGAGCTTGTCGTAGCGGGGGTCGCCCTGGGCCAGACCCAGCCGCCAGCGGTAGTTGTGAATCACGATGGGGACATAGTCGGGGTTGTCGAATGCCTCCGCTGTGCGGACGAAGGTGGCGTCGTCGAACTCCCATGTCGGGGAGACGTTGCGCCAGATGAGCTTCGTGAAATCGCGCCGGAACTTCTCAAAGCCCTGCACACCGCGTTCGGTCGCGAAGTAGTACTGGTACCACCATGCCCACTCGGCCGCCGGGGGCAGCGGAAGCTTGTTGTTCTCCCGGTTGGTGATGAGGTAGCCGGTCACGGACACCAGAGCCTTGCACCGGTGTGGCCAGAGCGCGGCGATGATGTCGGCGGTCCGCGACCCCCAGTCGAAGCCTCCGAACACGGCCTTCTTGATCCTCAGAGCGTCCATCAGGGCGATGATGTCGAGGGCAACCACCGACTGCTGCGCGTTGCGGAAGGTGTGGGGTGAGAGAAAGCTCGTGGTGCCGTGTCCGCGCAGGTAGGGAACGATGACTCGGTAGCCCTGGTCCGCAAGCAAGGGTGCGACGCCAACGTAGCTGTGGATGTCGTACGGCCATCCGTGCAGGAGGATGACGACCGGTCCGTGGGCCGGGCCGGCTTCGGCATATCCGATGGTCAGTTCGCCGGCCTTGACCTGCTTCACCGCCGGGAAGGTCCCGTCACCGGTACCGGGTGTCAGCAAGGTTGCCGCACTTTCGGCGCCCTTCCCGGATGGAAAGGCCGCCGCCGCCGGGGGCGGCCCAGCCCGATCAGTGACGCCGCAGCCGTTCCCGCTACGCCCGTGCCGATGACCTTGCCGAGAGTACGTCTATCGATCATCTGTGAACCGTTCTGTCCGTATCGGCTGACCGGGCGCTCCGCACCCGACCGAGGGCTCTCTGAGAGCCATCGTGGTGCTCTGACGCGTTCGCAGCCTCGGTGTCCGTCCGCAGGAATCCTGCGGGTTTCCCGCACCCCGGCTTCGGCACCCGCTCTTCAGCCCAAGCTGCCTCAGGACCCGACGGCGGCCAGTAGAGACTCCCCCCGTACGGATGACGTCACACTGAGTACACAAGTCGGCCGCCAGCGGGGAATCGAACTGGCCACGGTGGGGAGCCGCGGTGGCCGCCGGCGGGAAAACCAACCGGCCACTGCCACCGGATCGCTCCACCGATGCCCCGGGGGCACGACGGACGCGCCTCACGCAGTAGCTTTGCTTCCATGAATGCCGAGGGCGCTGTACAGCGTGTCGAGACCGTGTCACGCATCAGCGTGGTGATCGCTGACGATCACCCCGTCGTCCGAGCGGGCATGCGAGCACTGTTGTCCCAAGACGAGGCGTTCGAGATCGTCGCCGAAAGCTCCACCGTCCCGGACACCCTGCGAGCCGTGGCCCAGCACCAGCCATCCGTGCTGGTACTGGACCTCACCATGGCCGACCGAACCAGCCTGCCCTCGATCCCCGACCTGCTCGCGGCGTCACCCGGTACCCGGATCCTGATCCTCACAATGCAGGAGGATCCCGCGTTCGCCCGCGCGGCCCTGCGGATCGGGGCGGCCGGATATCTGCTGAAGGAAGCGGCGACGGAAGAACTGGTCGGTGCGGCACGCCAGGTCGCGAATGGGGCCACCTACCTCCAACCTGCGATGGGCGCCCGACTGGCGATCGCGGACGCCGCTGCTCCCGGCGCCGACGCAGATGCCACTTTGACGGCGCGCGAGCTTCAGATTCTCTCACTGCTCGCCCTGGGTCACACCAATCAGGAGATCGCGCGGCGCCTCCACGTCTCCATTCGGACAGTGGAGTCCCACCGCGCCAGGATTCGGGACAAGCTCGGGACCGAGACACGGGCGGAACTCACCGCCGCTGCTCGCGAGCGAGGGTTGCTGGGATGAACAACACACCGCGAGCCAACCCCGGCCCGGTCATGGAGGCCGCCGGAGCCGCTCTGCTCGCCATCGCCTTCGCGCTCGAGGTCCTCCAGCAGCAGCCTCACTGGGTAATGAGGTTCTCGCTCGGCGCAGCCGTCGTCCTGATCATCGCAGCGGCACTGAGCACTGCCGTCCGGCGGGCATGGCTGGCGGCCCTGAGCGGGCTCGCACTCATACTCGCCGTGGCGCAACTCGTTCGCATGACCAACGAGCCGCTCCTCAACGGCTTGAACATCGTGCCTCTCCTGCTGATCGGCTCCGCCGCCATGCTGGGCCGCAGTGCGGTATCGCGCCGCCACCGTCTCGCAAGGGAGCGAGTTCAAGCCCGCAGCGACGGCGAAGAACGAGAACGTCGGCGGTGGGCCCGGGAGTTGCACGACGAGACCCTTCAAGAACTGGTCGCCGTCCAGCTCGTTCTCTCCGCCGGCGCCAGCACTGGCCAGTCCAGCGCAATGAAAGAGGCCATCGACCAGGCACAGGGCCTGATCACGAACCAGATCACGTCCTTGCGGCATCTGATCGTGGAAATGCGGCCTCTCGCCCTCGACCAGCTCGGCCTCGCGGCGGCTCTTGAGACCCTGTGTCGACGCGCGAAGGAAACCTTCGGAATCGAAGCGGAACTGCGCGTCGGAGCGGACTGGAACCGACTCGAGGACGAAGCGTCGCCAGACGCCCAGGCCCATATTTACCGCATCGTGCAGGAAGCGGTGAACAACACGGTCAAGCACGCCCATGCCAGGCACCTTCTCGTGGAACTGGCCAGCGACGACCGCACGCTCCGCGTGACGATCAGGGACGACGGCCGGGGAATGGCCGAGAAGCCTTCCCGTCCCGTCAACCGATCCGCGCATCGTACGGTGGTCTCCACAGGCACCGGGCTGTCGGCCATGCGCGAGCGTGGCCACCTGTTGAACGGACACCTCAGCGTTGGCTCGATCCCCGGCGAGGGGACCTGCGTCACACTTCTGGTTCCCCGTCATACTCCGCGACGCTCCAGGCACTGGTGGCCCGGTCACCAGGACGCGTGACTCAGGAGGGTGCCAGGCGGTCGGCGAGGGGGCTACGTCGTCATGGAAGGTCGTCTCCCAGGGGAGGGTCTGTACGGTGAGCGGCCCTGTCTCACATTCGGTGGTGACGGAGAGTGCTGCTATCCGAGGAGGATGCGGTGGCGGAGCAGGGTGAAGCCTGCTCGTCCGTGCATCTGACGCGCGATCCGCTTGGTCTTGGTGTTGACGCCCTCGGTGGGGCCGTTGCTGTACGGAAGCGTGAGTGCGGCGTTGACGGCGTCACGGTCTCGTTCCAGCCCCCGTGTGAAGGCATGCAGATGGGGCAGGTCGGCTGCTCGGACTTGAGCGATCCAGCGTGTGAGCGCGTCGGCATTGTCGACGTGCGGCGTGAGGAGCGGGGCGAAGTCTTCGATGCCGGTGGCCAGTTGGGTCATTTCGGGGCAGGCGGCGGTGAGCTTGGCCAGGAGCTCGTGTTGCTCGACCTTGAGGTTGTCGAGCCTGGTCAGCACCATCCGGGCGAGCCTGCGCGGGGAGACGTGGCTGCGGTCGGCGTCCGCACGGCCCTGGTTGATGTACTTGTGCAGGAGATTCAGGCAGCCCGTGAAGCCGAGGGCCTTGATCTCCTCGAAGAGGTGCTTCACGGGGACGGAGGGGTCCTCGGCACGGCGTTTATGCAGGTGTTCACGGTAGGGGTCGACGAGGCTGGCACGGTACTTCGGGACGCGGAGCATGCGCTCGGGCCGATCGGCGCGGGCGTAGCGTTTGACGGTGTTCAGGGCCAGTTGCAGGCGGCGGGCGCATTCGAGCAGGCCCACGCCCTTCTTGAGCAGGCCGTGGACCTGGTGCCAGCGTTCGAGGGTGGTCTGGGCGCGGGGCCCGTCGTAGATCGGCGCGTCCAGCACGGTGGCCCAGCAGGTGCTGTGCGCCTTGACCTCGCTCAGGGCGGCTTCGCACAGGTTCTTCCACACATGCCACCGGTCCGCGACCTGCACCGCGTCGGGCAGGGCGCGCCGGATCGCCTCGGCGTAGGTCGCGGAGCCGTCACGGCACACGACCTCGACGCCTGGATGTTCGCGCAGCCATACTTCCAGAGTGTCGGCGGTGCGGTCGGGCAGCACATCGATCCGCTCGTGGGTCTCGGCGTCGATGATCACGGTGGCATAGCGGTGGCGCCGGCGCAGAGCGAAGTCGTCGACGCCGATCACCCGGGGCACCCGGCCGGTTGGCAGCGGGATCCGCAGCAGGGTGCGCAGGGCCGTGTGACGCGACAGGCTCACCGCGAGTATCGCCAGCAAACGTGTCCCCGCCCGGCCCGCTAACTCCTTGACCACGGCCTTGACTTGCCTGGTCAGGCGGACGGTTCGCCGCTGATATCGGTCCAGCACTCCGCACACTTGCTCGCGGAAGGTGTGGCGGCAGCCGCGCGTGGGACACACCAGACGCCGCACCCGCACACGGACCACCACCCGTCGTTCATCGACCGGCACGTCGGCCACCATCCTCCAGTGATAGCCGTGCACGCGTTCCGACGGGGCCCCGCACACCGGGCAGGCCGCAGTGTCCCGCGGTGTCCGTGCCCGCACCAGGATCCGCTCACCTTCGTCAGCCACATCCTCGATGACCAGCGGCGACAAGCCCGAGAACACCGTCTGGACAAGCTCGTTGAAATCCTTCACGTGAATGTCAACGAGCCCTCACGACGCTCCGTCACCACCGAATGTGAGACAGGGCCGTTCGCTACACAGACCCAGCAGGGGAAGCACCGCCGGCCGCGGTCTTCGCGTACGGCAAGCCGCGGCCGGTACCGCCGGCGGTCCCGCAGACGGAACGCGCCCTGGCGAGGCGCTCAACGACCGGGCCCGTCCGAAACCTCTGACACAGCGCTCGGGCGCGGCCGACAGGGTCGCGCCCGAGACCACAGTGTGCACGCCGATACAGACCGCCCCCGGCAACGGTCTGGAAGGGTCCCCAATGCCCCCAGGCGGCCCGGTCAGTCCAACTGGAGCAGGGAGGCGACGACACACACGACCGTGGCGAGCACGCAGCCGATGCGCCACGGCGTCGTCCTGCCGCCGGGAGCCTTCAGCAGACCGGCAAACGCAGCAACGCCACCGCCCACCTGCCAGTAGGTAGAGGCGTCAGTGGCGGCGATCACTCATCTCCGGCACGCCGAGTCCACGCAATAGTCGAACGCGGCCGTCAGGTGCGGCTGGTACCAGATGTACACCGCCACCTGCCCAAGAAGCAGCGCGGCAACCACCAGCAGCCACTTCCGGTCCCCACGCGATATACCGTCATCCGATGCCATACGCCGAACCCTAACCAGACCCCGACACCCAACCTCAAAGGAGTGCGTAGACCTCATGGCCAGCGGCGGGCATATGGGCGCTCAGGCGCTCGCCGCGAGCGTCTCGGACCCCGCGTATCGCGCCGTCTGGCGGGCGGAACCCGAGCTCAATGGCGGCAAGAGCTGGAGTTACGCCGGAGTGGCCAGCCGACTGCCCGAGATCGACGACGAGGAAACCGTGATCGAGTTCCGGCAGGCGTGTGTCTTCGGGCCCTTCGTGAAGGCGTGCGAGAGTTTCTGGGAACCCCCGGTGCCCACGGCGTTCAACCGTCACGCGACCGTCCATACGGCCGGTCCGACGTAGTACACGGTGGCCAATGCGCTGACGGGGCTGATGCTGGCGGTGAGCATCGTGCGGGAGCTGGAGACGGGGAATCTCTTCGCCGACTTCCACGACTCACTGCCACAGGCAAGATGGGGCAGTCCCACGTAACGTGCGATGGAAGCAGGGCCGACGGCCCGCGGTCCTGTCAACGCGGGCGCGCCACCAGCGACCGTACGGCTTGATGGGCGGGACCGCTCGTTGGCCGGTCAGCGGCTACTGCGCCAGCGGGATCGCCGATCAGAGCGTCACCATTCCGCTGCGGCACCTTCGCTGACCCCCACACGCCGGATGATGCTGCCCGCGCCAACTCCCCTGGGGGACCCTCACGCGCATCCACGCCGCCGCGCTAACCGCCGTCGCCCTGGCCGCCCTCACCAGCCGCTCCGCGCGCAGCGCCCACAGCAAGCCGACCCTCGACCCTGCGAGCCAACCCTTGATGTTGTCCGGAATCGGCCCTTCGTCGACCGCATCCTGCTTGACCCAATTCCGCAGTCCCTCGGCGCCGACCCCGAGCTCCCTGGACACCTCTGTGACGGTCCTCCTGGAGGAGTGCACGAGCGCGACCGCGTTCCGTTTGAATTCTCCCGTGTACCGCCTGCTGCGGTTGCTCTTGCTTCCCACCTGGCACTACTTCCTCTGGAACCTCACGACCCAGTCTCCAGGTGTCCGCGATCAAGGGGAAGCTTCAGTGGGCCCTTCCAGCTCTACTGGTCCGGGTGTCGAGCGTCCGCCTGCTCCGTGCGGCCTGATGGGGTCACTGGAAGCTGAGACGGTGTGGGTGGGTGGGGTCGGTCGGGCAGGTGTGGATGCGCATCTGGCCACGGCCGAGATAGACCCCGACGGGATCGATGACTCCCGGGTCGTCGGCGGCGGCGTGGTCCTCGATGGGCAGCCAGCTCCGTGAGCTGCCGTCGCACTCCCATTTGTCGACGGTGAGCAGCGGCGGCATTGCGGTCCCGCACTGGGCGCAGTCGACGGGCGCTGGGTCGGTCAGGTGCCAGGAGGCGTAGCCGCCGACTTTCCAGCCGGGGGCGATGGAGAGATCGCTCATGTAGTCGATCTCGTCCGGTTGCTCAGCGCGGGCGGCGCTCATGGCTGCTTCGTACTCCTCGTAGGTGGCGTAGCTCGGCGGAGCTGAGGAGTCGTGGGCGTCCTCGGCGTCTTCCTCGTCGAGGAGGCCGTCTTCCCACTCGGCGATCTCGTCCTGGAGGTCCTCGCTCAGCAGGCCGAGGTACTCGTGTTCCACGACCTGTTCCGGGTGGAGGACGCACATGGTCGGGACGCACTCCTCGCGGCCGGCGACCGGCGGTTCGGGCTGCGTCGTCAGTACGGTGCCGACATCCTCTGCACGCCGCCACTTGAGGACCACGTCGATCGTGCGGTCCGGGCCGTGTACCTCGAAGGGGCACCAGAACACTTGGAGCAGGTCGCATCCGTCGGGTCCGACGAGGTCCGGCACGTCCCGCGCGTAGAGCTGGGCAACGGCCAGGAGCGGCAGCGGGTCGGCATCGCCCAGATCCGGGACGTGGAGGCCGGAGGCCATGCCGTCCAGGACCAGCCGCTCCTCCTCGGTGTAGTCCCGTCCTCGCGCCTCCTCCTGGATGCGCCGCCGCAGGCGCACGTCGGACAGGAGGTGGCCCGTGCCCTTGGGGTGGACCGCGGTGCAGACCGGCCACGGTTCGTCGGCCGGCCACAGCAGCGGTCCGGCGAGCGAGCTCTCCTGCGGCTTGGGCGCGCCGGGGCGTGGGTGCAGCCGTGTCGCGGTCCGCCGGTGGGCGGCGAGTGCGGGGAAGACCGCCTCGATGTCGACGGGGCGCGGTGGCGTGGTGCGGGTCATGCGGGAGTCCTCCAAGGCTGTTCGGCGTCGATGCTATATGCCGGTTCGGACGTTGCCGGCGGGGTTCTCCAGGCTGTGGGAGAAGCTGAAGCCCTTGTTGCCGAACGCGGTGAATTCGATTCGGATCGGAATGGGGTTGGTACCTGCGTAGATCGGCTTGATGTGGTACTGGACCACCTCCTTGTTCTTGGTCACCTGATCGAAGATGACCTGCTCCACCTGGTCGCGTTGGTCCGGCGAGTTCGTCGGATTGTTGGTCTGCGTGACCAGGTTGTGCCAGGCGAGGCGGCCCTTGCCGGCGCCGCCCAGGCGGTCGGCGAGGAGGTGGCCGCGGGCTTCGTTGAAGGCGTTGCCGTCGCCGCGCCAGCCCGGTGGCTTGAGTCTGCCGGCCTCCGTACCCTTCTTCGCGTCGATGATCTCGGGCCGCAGGCAGGCGTGGACGCCGGTGGGACGGCCGAGATGGTCCAGCTTGCCGTAGCGGATGGAGCCGTCCCAGTCGTAGGCGTCCATCTTGCATCGCTTGGGCGCGAGGCCCAGGGGGTCGGTCCATGCCCAGGGATTGACGACGTATGTCGAGGGGTTGGGGGCCGGGGCGAGACCGAGGGGGTCGGGGCTGGTGAATCGGGCGGTGTCGGGGTCGTAGTGGCGGAAGTAGTTGTAGTGGAGGCCGGTTTCGGGATCGGAGTACTGGCCGGGGAAGCGCAGGGGGGTGTAGGCGGTGGCCGAGGTGTTCCAGCCGGTGGTGCCCCAGCAGGTGGACCGGCTGCGCCAGGCGGTCTTTCCCTCTGCTGAGAGGAGTTCGGTGGGGGTGCCGACCAGGTCGGTGAGGATGGCGAAGAAGCGGGCGTCGACCTCGTCGTCGCCCCTCATACGGCGTTCGTACTGGGTCAGCGGGCGGTGGCCCTCGTACTCCCAGGTGAGGATGGTTCCGGCGGTCTCGTCGTACTGCTCGATCAGCAGCGGCCCGTCCCACGTGAACCGGATGGTCTCCGCGATCGTGGTGCCGTCGGCAGCCATGCGGTGCTTGGCGCTGCGACGGCCGAGCGCGTCGTAGGTGTAGGTCCACCGGGTGTCGTCGGGTGTGGTGCAGGAGACCAGCCGGTCCTCGGCGTCGTAGGCGTAGCGCCAAACGTCGGGCTTGTGCGACAGGCGAGTGCGGCGACGGACGGTGACGCGGCCAGCGGCGTCGTGCTCGTAGTGGACGGCGCCGGCGGATATCAGACGTGTGCCCTCGTAGGAGCGAGCACCGCGGGCCTCGACATGTCCGGCGGCCTCAGGCCAGTGGGCGGAAGTCTGGTTGCCGGCACCGTCGTAGGCGTAGCTCTCCGACCAGCCGGGTCCCTCGACGGCGAGCGGCCTGCCCAACGGGTCCAGGGTGATGTGGCGGTCACGGACGGGGCGGCCTGCGGAGTGCTCGGTGAGGGTGACGGGGTAGCCGTCGGGCCGGTAGCCGTATGACCGGGCGCTCAAGGGCTCGGGTGAACCGGTCGCGGTCAGTGTCTGCTCGACGGGCCTGCCGAGCCGGTCCCAGACGGTGGACAGGCCGGTGGCCGTCTCCTGGGTCCTCCACGTCCGGGTGAGTTCGCGGCCCAGGTGGTCGTGGGTGAAGGCCAGGGCGTGGCCGCCGGTGGTCAGCGAGATCCGGTCCCCTGCGGCGTTGTAGGCGAGATGGGTGACGGCGCCGGTGGGGGTGATACGGGCGGTGCGGCGGCCTGACGCGTCGTAGGAGTGGCGCAGGGTGCGCCCGTCGACGGTTTCGGCGAGCGGACGGCCGAGGGAGTCCCGTTCGATGGTGAGAGTGGACGTGGCGGTGCGGGCCTCGACGAGCGCGCCGGCGCGGTCGTAGGCGTAGCGGGTGACAGCGCCGTCGGCGTCACGCTCCACCAGCCGGTCCAGCGCGTCCCAGGCGTACGAGACGGTCTGGCCCAGCGGTGTGGTGCGCCTGGTCAGCCGGTTCGCGGCGTCGTAGCCGTAGGTGAGGGAGCGGTCGTCGAAGTCCGTTTCGGCGACCAGCCGGCCGGCCGCGTCGTAGCGGTAGTGCCACTTCTGCCCGAGCGGGTTGGTCACCTGAAGGAGCCGCAGCTCCGTGTCGTAGCGCAGCTCGTGGCGGGTGCCGTCCGGCGCGATGTGGGCGAGTGGCTTGTCGAAGTGGCCGTACTCGGTGGCCCAGAGGTTGCCGGCGGCGTCTGTGTACGCCGTGCAGTTGCCCTCCGCGTCCCACGTCCATTCCTCGCGCGTGCCGTCTGCGGCTGTCCGGGTGCGCAGCCGGTCGTCGTGGTCCCAGACGTATTCGTCGCGGCCGCCGAGGGGATCGGTGATGGTGAGGGGGCGGCCCCGGTGGTCGCGTTCGACACGAGTGGTCCCGCCCCGGGCATCGGTGATCTCCAACGGGAGGCCGGCGCGGTCGGAGTGGATTTGGATTGTGGCATTGAGAGGGTCGGTGACGGAGGCGACGGCGCCGGTGCGATCGTGGGTGAAGTGGGTGGTCGCCCCGTCGGGGCCCGCGGTGGAGGTGACGTTGCCTCGCTCGTCGAAGGTCTGCCGCCAGCTCGTGCCGTCGACGGTGGTCACTTCCAGGGGGTGGTTGCGCTCGTCGTAGCGGGCGGTCGCCGTGCTGCCGTCGGGCAACAGCACGTGTACGAGATTCCCGGCCTCGTCGTAGGTCAGTTCGGTGGTGCGGCCGAGGGGATCGGTTCGGGTGAGGGGGCGGTCGTACGCGTCCCAGGTGAAATGGGTGGTGTGGCCCAACGGGTCGGTCTCGGCGACCATTTGGAGCCGGTCGTTGAGTACCATGACGGTGGTGGCACCGGTCGAGTCCGTGTAGCGGGTGATGCGGTGGCCGGTGTCGGGGTGGACGTCGTAGGCGAACCTCGAGGACAGGATGCCGTCGGGGCCGACGGTGCCCGCGACCCGACCCTGGGCGTCGTACGTGTACTGGAAGGTCGCACCGTTGCGGTCGGTCCAGGACGTGACGCGGCTGTCGGCGTCGTAGGTGAAGCGCATGGCCGGCCCGTCGGGACCGTCGGGACCGGTCAGCGTGACGAGGTCGCCGGCCGGGTCGTAGTCGTAGCCCACCACCGTGACTGCGCCTTCCGGGCCGCGGACGGCCAGACCCGTGACGCGCGAAGCGTCCGCGGTGAACTGCACGACGTAGCCACCCGAGTGTGTGACTGCGACGGGTGCCCCGTCGGGACGGCGGGAGAGGGTGATCTTGTTGCCGTGGCGGTCTTCGACGCCGGAGAGCCAGTAGGCGGTGGAGGCGCGGTAGGGGCTACCGGTGAAGGAGCGGACTCGGCCGTTGTGCGGATCGTGGATCTCGTACGAGGTCTCCTCGCCGTGCACGCCACCGTGGACGAGGGGGAGCCGGTCGCCTTCCAGGGGCAGCACTTGCTCCCCGTCGGGCCGGGGCAGGTGGGGGTAGACCAGCAGGGAACCGTCCTCGCGCGCCCAGATCGCGCTGCCCACTCCGTCGAGCTCGATCCGCTCATCCAGGGTGGAGGCCCAGCTACGGCCGAACCAGTGGCCGAAGCGGTAGGTCGAGACATGCGTACGACGCAGTACCAAGGGCAGCACCCCGGGCAGTGTCAGGTCGGTCTGCGGCAGCAGCATCTTGCCCGTGGCCACGTCGACGGGGTCGTTCTTGCAGACCGTCTTGTCCAGGGAAACCGCATGGGATCGCGGGTCGTCAGTGGCGGAACGCACCGAGTTGGGCTTCGTACGTGTGTCGTCGCCGTGGCGCCCGGCCGGTCCCGACTGTCCCCGCTTGCCGTCGAGGCCTCCGTCGTCCTTGCCGTCGCGGGACTTGACGCGCTTGGCCGCGTCGTGGACGTCGGTGTCGGTGTCCTTGTGGGTCTTGGAGCTGCCCTTGATCGCGTCGGGGAGTTTCTTGCCGACGTGGTCGCTGAGGTCGTCCAGGGCTTTACCCAGTTTCTCGACGACGCCGTCGATGGTGGTGTCCAGGACGGCCGTCAGGGAGTCCTTGCCCTTGGCGCGGCCGTGGTGCCCCTTCGCCTTGCTGATCTTGCCTTTGGTCTTGTCCTGCATGGAGACCTGGACGTTCGCCAGGTGCATGCCGGTGTTGCCGTGGGCGTCGTGGTCGATGCGGGGGCCGCCGCCGCGACCGCCGCCGCCGACGGAGTTGAGCTGGAGGCCGTCCTTCCCCGCCTGCACGGTCTGGTCGGTGCTGTAGCCGTCCTGCAAGCCGGCGACGTTCATCGCGGTCTGGATCGCCAGGTCGGCCACGATGTTCTCGATCGCCGCGACCGCGGGCTCGGTCAGCGTGGCGATGATCTCCGCCACGGCCGCCTCCGCCATCTCCTTCAGGATCCGCTTGAAGGCGATGCGGGTGGCCGCAATTTTCGCACCGGCCAGCAGGGTCGACAGGCCGGCGGTGACCGGCGCGAAGGCGAGGGTGATGCCCACCGTCGCGCACAGGTCGGCCAGTTCACCGACCGCGGCGATCTTGCGGGCGACGATGATGTCTGCCACCCGGTCCAGCGCGCCGGCCACCGTACGGGACGCCTTCGCCAAGTCCTTGTGCTTGCCCTGCACTTTGGACCAGTGCTTGTCCAGGGCCTGCAGCGACTTACTGTCCCCCGTGGACAGCAGCCGCTGGATGTGCCCGTGCGCGGTGTGCCCGTCACCGTCCGCGTCGTCTGCGAACTCCCGCAGGGAATCCGCCATGTCGCGGTACGCGTCCTCGTCCACGTTCGGCCAGCCGACGCCGATGACGTCGAGCATCGTGTCGACGCCCTCGGGAATCACATAGCCCACAGCGCAAAGCCCCCCGCTCACCACAGATCATCAGGCAAGATCAACAGCATGCCATGCGCCACTGACACCGCCTCAGGCGGGCTCCTCGACGGCGGGGGAGCGAGTGCCGGGTGGCTTGCGGCAGCACGTCCGGGAGTTCCGGCGCGGGCACGACGGCCTCCCGCAGCACCCGGTCGGCCGGATCGCGCCAGTCGGTGTCGGGCTCGGCTCTTCCCGCGTGTCACCCGGATGGCTGCGCCGAGTTGCCTCCCGTGACCGCCGGGAGTTGCGCCCGGTTCCACTGGGGAGACCCGGTGGCGCGATTCCGCCCTCGCCAGGGCCGGCATAGTGAGCAAAGCGGCCTATTGTGCCTTCGGCTTCACCGTCATCGACTGGTCCCCGTCGCCCAGGACCTGCTGCGCCTGGTCGGCCTGGGAAGCCAGCGCCCCCAACGCGCTCGTCCTCATCGACCTTGTCATCCGGGTGCTCGGTGCGGGCGTGCAACGGCTGACGGGCCTGACCGTGCGCAACCCGCTTCCCGCGGCCGCCGCGGCGGCCGGACTGCTGCTATGGGGCCCCGCCGCAAGCCTCGCGGCACCGGAACGTCCCGCCACCCACCCGGCCGGAGCAGGGCCGGACCGGATCAGTGATGCGGCCGGACGCCCCAGCGCAACGGCTGCCCGACGGCAGTCACCGGCTCTCCGGCCTCCCGCTCCCACAGCCCCCACCAGTCCGCTCGTGAAGGCCACGCCGACCCCGCGCCCGTCCAGTGGCCGCCCCAGCCCCCCGCCCCGCCGACGGTCACCCCCTCCCCGAGTCTTAACTGCAGCGTCGGCACCTCGCCGGCGAGCAGTACTGCGCCGAGCACCATGGGTGAGTTGCCGACCGATGCGCTGGGGGACCCAGAGGTGCGGCGAGGCGTCACAGATCCTGATACCGCACTGGATCCTCCATACGGACCCCTGCGAATCCCCTGAGGCGCATCAGGCAGGTGTCACAGTGGCCGCAGGCGCGGCCCGACTCGTCGGGGTCGTAGCAGCTGTGGGTGAGTGAGTAGTCGACTCCGAGCCGCAGCCCCTCGCGGATGATGTCCGCCTTGGACATCGCCATGAGCGGTGAGTGCACCTTCAGCTCCCGGGTGCCCTCGACCCCGGCCCGCGTGGCGAGGTTGGCCAGCGTGGTGAACGCCTCCATGTACTCGGGGCGGCAGTCCGGGTAGCCGCTGTACTGCACGGCGGTCACTCCGGTGAAGATGTCCGTCGACCCGACGACCTCTGCGTAGGCGAGGGCGAAGGAGAGGAAGATGGTGTTGCGGGCCGGCACATAGGTGACGGGCACACTGGAGCGTACGAGTTCGTCCACGTGGTCGTGTTTGGGTACGGCTATGTCCGCGGTGAGCGCGGACCCGCCGAGGAGTCTCAGATCGATACTGAGGACCAGGTGCCGTGCGACACCCTGTGCCTCGGCGACGCGCTTTGCGGCCTCGAGCTCGACTCCGTGCCGTTGCCCGTAGTCGAAGCTGAGGGCGTAGGGCACGAAGCCTCGATGCTTGGCGACGGCCAGCGCGGTGGTCGAGTCGAGACCGCCACTGAGCAGCACGATCGCAGGACGGTCCATGGCGCTACCTCCTCCACCGGTGATGAGCGTCGTGGTTGCGGCGTACGGTCGTGGACGCCCGGTGCGTACCGATCATGACGGCAGCGCGCGTCATGACCGGGAGGTCGGCCCCGGGGTCCCTTCCGCGTCCACCTCCAGCCGAAGTCCGCCACGCGGTTGCTGCGTGACCTGGACGCGCACCGCCACATCCACGACGGAAGCGAGGTCCCGAGCGATCTCCGCAGCAAGGTGTTCGGCGAAAATGCCGCGGTCTCGATACCCGACGAGATAGAGCTTGAGCGATTTGTGTTCGATCGCGCGGTCGCGAGGTCGATAGGAGATGCGAATCGAATAGATGTCCGGCTGCCCCGTCAGGGGACACACGGCCGTGAGTTCGGTCGAGGAGAACGTGATCTCGCTGATGCCGGAAGCGCTCGGGATCGTCTCGATGTCGTCGGCGCGTATGGGGCCGTACACCGGACGGCCGAGAAACGTCAGCCCGTCGGTCATCGTCGAGACCGACTGATCTTCTTCCATCACTGCCCCTTTGAGTCGTCACGACCGTCTACTTGACACTCGCCCCTGCCCCGCAGCGCGAAACGAAGGATTGGCCCACACTCCGTCCGCTCAAGTTTAGTGAGCTGACCGGCTCTCAGCCAGGGGCGCATTCACGCGGCGAACACATGACCGCGCACGCTCATTCGCGCGATGACGGAGCGTGCCATCCGCGGTGCCGCAGCCTCGTCCCGGGCACGCCCCGAGAGGCGCCGAAATCCGCGATCCGCGTCGTTTGCTCCAAAGCAACCAGCGCCAGGAGAGGCAGCCCTGTGGACCCGCTGACAGGACACCACCGCATCGCCAAGCGCTTCACATTCGAAGCCGCGCATCGGCTGTCCGGCCTTCCCGACGGTCACAAATGCGCTCGACTGCATGGGCATTCGTACACCGCTGAGATCGTTCTGACCGCGGATGATCTCGTACCGCCCGGCTTCGTGACGGACTTCGTCGATCTTGCGGTCTTCGGAGTTTACCTCAACGAACACTTAAACCACCGGATACTCAACGATGTCCTTCCGGTTTCGCCGACCTCGGAGAATCTGGCGCATCACCTGGCGGAGTGGTTCATCGAGAATGTCGAACCCCGCGTTCCTGGCCGCCTGGCGGCGGTGAGGGTGTCGGAAACCGCCTCGTCGTGGGCGGAGTACGTGGCTCCTTCACGTCGGTCCCGCGAGGCGGCGCTTGACCTGCCCAATCCGACCGGCCGACAATAAGGGGACTCACCAACTCATCACCAGGCGGGGGCTGCGGTGTCTTTGAGTGTCAATGGGGAACAGAAACAGGACACCATCCTGGTGGAGTTCCAGCAGCGAAGCGGTCTGCGCCAGGTCGCCTTGAACGCTCCCGATGCGGTCGAGCGGTCCGCGCAAGCGGTCGACCAAGCGATGGGCACCATCCGCGGCATGGCCGAAAGGCTCCGCTCGACCGTGGCCGAGATGTCCATACGGCCGGAGGGTGTGCAGGTCAGTTTCGGAATCAAGTTCGACACGGAGGCCGGGGCGGTCATCGCCAAGGCGGGTGTCGAGGCCTCGGTGAACGTCACCCTGATGTGGGGAACCGGTAGCGCGACATGACAAGGGACGGCGGCCGGAGGCGGGTCGCGCCCCGAATCATCCTCCAGGACATCCGCGATTTCACGGTACAGATTCGCGATCCGGTGAACGACCGGGTGGTGGGCACCGGCGTGGTGATCTCCCGGGGCGGGATCGTGGCCACCTGTTCCCACGTCGTACGGGAATGCGGAGTAGAACCGTTGGCCAGCCGCGAGGCCCTGGTTCACGTGTACTTTCCCGCAGCCAACCATCGATCGCGTGCAGCGGAGCTGCGTCCGGCCTGGGTGGCGGCCTCCTTCCCGGACAGCGAGGACGACCTGGTGTGTCTCCAGGTGGAGGGGCCTTTGCCGTTACCCGCGGACAGGGTGGCCATACTCGGCACCGCGGCCGAGTCCCAGTGGAATTCCTTCCGCAGCTACGGGTACCGCCAGTTGGAGGGGTACATCGGGGCCTGGGCCCGCGGGGTGATCCTCGGTGATGTCGAACCTCCTGTGGGGCGCCGGCTGCTGCTCGATCCCGTGCAGCTTGAATCCAGCCATATCGACGGCGGTATGAGTGGTGCGGCCGTGCTCGACGTCGAGCGGAATCTGGTCGTCGGAGTGGTGTCCGAGACGTGGATCGCCGAGAACGCGGGCAAGGACCGGGACACCGCATGGGCGGTCAATGCCCAAGTGCTGGACTTCTCCCCGGTCCGCGTGGATCTGCGACCGGATTCACTGCCACTGGTCAGCGCGGAACCCGCCTACGTACAGCCCAGTCTGCTCCAGCGCGCTGCACCCGCTTCGGCCGGCCGCCGGATGGACTCGGCGCCCTTGCCACTTCCCGAGTGGGTGGGACGAGAGACACTGCTCGATGAGCTCGACCGGGTTGCAGCCGCTGATGACTCCCTCGTCGTGGCCCTGGTGGGATTCGGGGGCGAGGGCAAGAGTAGTCTCGCCCGCCGCTGGGTGGACCGTACCCTGGCCGAGCCGGACAGCGGACTCTCGGACGTCTTCTGGTGGAGCTTCGCCGAGCGCGCCAGTGCCGACGACTTCTTCGAGGCCGCCCTCGACTTCGTCAGCGGAGGCCGGATCTCTTCGGACGAACTGCCCGACGGCCGCGCCCGGGCCGAATGCGTGGCCGGCCTCCTGGGACTGCGCCGGTTCCTCTTCGTGCTCGACGGCCTGGAGGTGATGCAGCATCAAACCGGTGATCACTACGGCACCCTCCTCAGCTCCGACCTGCATGACTTCCTGACGTTCTTCGCCACCCCCGGCCACCGTTCCTTATGCCTGATCACTACTCGTGCCCCGGTGTTCGACCTTGTGCCCTATGTCACCTACCAGCAGATCGACGTAACACCTCTGTCCGTCGCAGCCGGCACGGAGCTGCTGCGCAAATTGGGTATCCACGGTCCCGACCGCTCACTGGAGCAGGTGGTGCACGACTGGGGAGGACACGCCCTCACCCTGAGCCTGATCGCGGCGATCCTGGCCAAACGCCACCAAGGAGACAGCAGGCGAATCACCTCCCTGCCCTCGCCCGACCCCTCCCTGCCACGCGACCAACAGGTCCGCCGAGTGCTGCACGACTACGACGCCTGCCTCTCCGGGGAAGAGCGCTCCTTTCTCGTCCGGTACAGCGTCTTCCGCACCCCGGTACCGGACGAGACGCTGCGCCTGGTGCTGCCGGAGACGCCGTGGGAGGAGGCCGACGAGGAGTGGCAGCGAGCACGCACCATGGTGTTCCGGCACCTGCTCGCGGCACGCGTCCTGCGTCGCGATGTAGCGGGCCGTACGAGTATGCATCCTCTGGTGCGTGACTTCTTCGCGGCCCGTGCCGAGGATGGCGAACAGCGCCGGGCCCTTCACCACAGGGCGATGGGCCATTACCTTGCCCTGGCTGACGACATGCCGGCACCGAGGACACTGGAGGACCTCGGCCCCGCGGTCGAGGCCATTCACCACGCCTGCGGTGCGCGCGACTACGGAACCGCATGCGAACTGATGCATTCGAGGCTCTACCAAGGCGAACGAGGCTTGATTACCCGTGAGCTGGGAGCATACGAAACCGCTTTGTCGATTTTCGCAGAGTTCTATCCGCGGGGCGAACTGATACGCCAGCCGCTGATGCGCGACAGCGAGTCGCGCGGCTGGGTGCAGCACGAGGTCGCCACTTGTTTGCAGATGCTCGGCCGTCTGCATGAGGCGGGCGTGGCGACGCGGCGCGCCATGCAGGCGTTCAAAGCGGTCGGCGCCTGGCACGACGCGGCTGTGAGCTGCCAGAACCTGGCCGAGCTCTATCTCAGCCTGGGCGCCCTCCCGGCCTGCAGGGCCGTGGTGACGGAGGCCTTCGACCTCGCCCGCCGGTCGACGGACCAGGAGGACCTCCTGGTCGCCGAGACGCTCAGCGGCGCCCTCGCGCATTTCGAGGGACGAGTCGAAGAAGCAGAACGCGCCTTCGCCGAGGCACTGCGCCTCGCCCGCGAGCACACGCCTATCCCGGCGCTGTACAGCAGCAGCGGCACCCGCTACGCACAGCATCTGCGCAGAATCGGGCAGGCGGAGGAGGCTCGCCTGGTCCAGGAGACCAACCTGACCGTCTGCCGCGCGGCCGGCTGGACCGGCGACGAGGCCAACTGCCTGGTGGGCCTCGGAGACCTGGCCCTCGATAGGGACGATGCGGACGAGGCCAGGGGGGCCTACGAGGATGCACTGCGCCTCGCCCGGGGGATCACCCGGCGGGACGTTCTCATCAACGCCATGCTGGGGATGTGCCGTTGGGAGCACCGGTTCGGGGGCTCCATCGCAACGCTGGAGGAGTACCTGGGACAGGCTCTCCGGATGGCCTCCGCGGGCGGCTACCGGCTCGCCGAAATCGACGGGCACATGATCCTCGCCCAACTCCACCATGAATCGGGTAACGGTGAAAACGCATGGTCCGAGCTCGCACTCATCGAACAGATGAGCGCGGAGATCGGCTATCACTGGGGTGAGCAGGCGGTGCAGGAGATACTCGACGAGTTGAGGCAGGAGTGAGCTGTAATCAGGCTTCCGGGCCGCCCGCCGACGTTCCCGGCGTCGTATCGCTCGATGACTCAGCGGAGGTCTCGCCGCTGCCCACGGTGGTGCTCAGCTGCGCAGCCACACTGTCCACGAGGTCGGCGGGGAGTCGACCGTCGATCGCCGATGCCGACCAGCGCGCCGGCTCGTCGGGCTCAGAGGGTTGCTCCTGCTCGTGATCTAGTGCCAACTCGACTCCTCTGCTGGTCCCAAGTCCCCAGTGTCGCGCACGGCAGCCCTTGGCACCAGGGCCCGGCCGGGCTTCGCCCGGGTGGTCACCAGGGATCGCCCCGGGCGGGATTCCGCCCGGCGTGCGGCCGGCCAGCCGGTGAGCGGGCCTTGCGGCGGGAGTACGGCGTGGCGATCGGTGCGGCTGGGCGGGCCTTCCTTCGCGCACACCGGCTGCGGCGAAGTGGACGCTTGCACTGATGCCGATCCCGAATTTCGGCTCTGGCCGCGATTCCGTGATGAGGGTGTGTCAATTTAACGGCTGACCTTGGTTGTTGAGGTTCAGTTGTTGGCCGGGGTGAGTCGGCCTTCGAAGGCGATCTGGAAGGCGTTCAAGGGTGCCTTCCAGCGCATGGTCCACCTCTTGCGGCCCTTGCCGGTCGGGTCGAGGCTCATCAGCGCCATGTAGACGCATTTGAGGGCGGCGGTCTCCGAGGGGAAGTGCCCGCGGGCGCGAACGGCTTTGCGTATCCGCGCGTTGACGCTCTCGACCGCGTTCGTGCTGCAGATGACCTTGCGGATCTCGACGTCGAAGGAGAGGAAGGGCACGAACTCGGCCCAGGCGTCCGACCACAGCTTCACGATTGCCGGATACTTGCGGCCCCATGCCTCCTGGAACTCCAGGAACCGCTCGGTCGCCGCGTCCTCGCTGGGTGCGGTGTCGACGGGCTTGAGGGCCTTGGCGACCTTGTCCCAGTCCTGGCGGGCCGCGTAGCGGAAGCTGTTCCGCAGCAGGTGAACGACACATGTTTGAACAATCGTGCGAGGCCAGACGGTCTCCACCGCGTCGGGCAGGCCCTTGAGTCCGTCGCAGACCAGCATCAGCACGTCGTCCAGGCCGCGGTTCTTCAGCTCGGTGAAGACGTGCAGCCAGTACTTGGCGCCCTCGCCACCGTCTCCGGCCCAGATGCCGAGGATGTCGCGGGTGCCGTCCACGGTCACCGCCATCACCACGTAAATGGACGGTTCGCCACCTGCCCATCGCGGATCTTCACGTTGATGGCGTCAACGAACAGGACCGGGTAGACGCGGTCGAGGGGGCGGTTCTGCCATTCGGCCGTGCCCTCCATGACCTTGTCCGTGATGGTGGAGATCGTCTGCTTGGACACCTCGGCGCCGTAGACCTCGGCCAGGTGGGCGGAGATCTCTCCGTGCGTGAGCCCCTTCGCGGACAGGGACAGCACCATCTCGTCGACGCCGGTCAGCCGGCGCTGCCGCTTCTTGACGTTCTGCGGCTCGAATGTGCCGGCCACATCCCTCGGCACCTTCACCTCGACCGGGCCGACGTCGGTCAGCACCGTCTTGGCGCGGGTGCCGTTGCGGCTGTTGCCGTTGTTCTTCCCGGCCGGGTCGTGCTTCTCGTAGCCGACGTGGTCGGTGATCTCGCCCTCCAGGGCGGACTCCAACACCCGCTTCGTCAGCTGCTGCAACAGCCCGCCCTCGCCCGTCAGCTGCAGGCCCTCGTTCCGGGCCCGGTCGACCAGCATCGCGATCAACGGCTCGTCCGACGCAGCCGCATCAACCGACTCGGCCGCGGGCTCTTGCTCGATCTTCATCTCACTCACTTGGCGTCTCCATGATCAACAGATCCGCCGTTGATTAGACACTCCCACCTGGTCACCACTGCCGAGGGCATGCCCGTCACCTGGTGCCTGGCCAACCCGAAGATCGGGGAGCGGGAGGTGATGGCCGCACTGCTGGAACGCGACCACCACCTCGTGCGATCCGGGCAGGTGATCCTCGCGGACAAGGGCTTCGCAGGGAAGGAGTTCGAGGCTCACCTCACCGAACGGCTCGGCGTTCATCTCGTGCGGCCCGACCGCAAGGACGAGCCGGCCCGCCACGGGAAGATCGCCCGTGTCCGCCAGTGGATCGAAGCCGTCATCGGACTCATTCATCTAGCGGCTCCTCAAGGACGGTACACCTCACCGGGGTTGGCCTTGCAGGGCGCGAGCAGCTCGGGCACGGTGACGAATGTGTAGCCGCGCTTCTTCAGTTCGTCGATGATTCCGGGGACGGCGGGCACGGTTCCGTCGTAGATGTCGTGCAGCAGGATGATGCCGTCCCGCCCGGCCTGGTCGAGTATCCGGCTCTTGATGAGCTCGGAGTCGGTGGTGGAGTAGTCCTTGGCGGTGGCGCTCCACAGGATCTGGGCGAGGCCGAGCTCCCGGCTGACCTGGGTGACGTCGTCGTTGGTCCGGCCCTGCGGCGGGCGCATCAGGGTAGGTCGAAGGCCGGTGATCTTCGCGATGGCTTCCTGCGTACGGGAGAGCTCGTTGCGTATTTCATCGGTGTCGAGTTCGTCGAGCCGGCGGTGCGACCAGGTGTGATTGGCCACTTCATGGCCCTCGGCGGCGATACGCCGTACGACGTCAGGGTGTTTGAGCACGTGGTTCTTGCCGAGCAGGAAGAAGGTCGCGTGAACCTTCTTCTCCTTCAGGGTGTCGAGCAGCTCCGGGGTGTGCTTGCCGGGCCCGGCGTCGAAGGTCAGGGCTATGCACTTGGCCTTCGCACAGTCGGTGCCGCCCGCGGCTGACAGGGACAGGGACGCCGCATCCGACGCGCTGTCGCGGGCGGCCGAAGGCGACGTGGTCTCCATCGAGCAGCCGCCGAGCGTCAGCGCGAGTGCTGCGACGGCGGCCGCGACGGCGGCGACCTTGGACTTCTTCCTGCTTTCGGGCATGCCGAATATCCCCTCGATGGTCTTGAGTGGTGGTCATCGGGCTATACGCACGATGTCTACATGTGGTGCACAGCGGGCTTCGCGGAGCGGCTTATCGCTTCCCGATCATTGACGGGCCGTAAGAATGATGCTGCCGTGGAGCGTGGAGACCTTCCGGAGGTCATCCCAGTGGACGGCCACAGGATGGAACCCCCACGTCTGGCGGGACCGGCTCCCGTCGAAGCGCCAGAACATCTGCCCTCGCCTCGGCCGCACGCCACTGAAGGAAATGGACTTCACAATTGGCAAGTTCGCCTCGGTGATGGGCGCGTAGGGAGGCCCGGCCGTAATCCGACCCTGGCGACCGGGTACTTCGTGGATCCGGCTGCCGCATGCCGGGTCGCCGCCCTGGCGATGCGCAGGGCAGCGGCCCGACAGGGCGAGTTCGAGGAGTTCGCGGTCGCGCTCCGGGAGGCCCTGGCGGACCTCCCGGAGCAGAAGCTGACCTACCGGGGATCCGCCGACGTCACTCCGTCCGCAGCCCGTCCGGGCGCATCAGGCGCCACAGTGGCGGCAGGCTGAGCAGTGTCACCAGCAGTACGACCCCGGCTCCGACCCCGGCCATCGCGGCGACCGGCACCCAGTCGACGGTCACCCGGACGCTCGCCATCTTTAGCAGCACCGTGCCGAGGGCCACGCCCACGGCCGACGAGAGCAGCAGTGCGAGGGCGACCGGTACCGCGGTCTGACAGAGGACCGACATACTCAAGGTCGAGCGGCGGGTGCCGAAGGCGACGAGCGCGGACAGGAGTTTCCTGCGTTCGCGTAGTTGCTCGAGCTGGGAGACGAGCAGGCTGACCCCGATCAGCAGCAGTACACAGGTCGCTCCGATGAACAGTCCGGTGCGGATCGACTCGAAGCGGTCCGACCGCTCGGTGGCCTGGAGCTGCATCAGGCGCAGCGTCGGATCGGCCTTGCGGACGGCCGTCCGGGCCCGCTCGGCGGCCTGCGGCACGGAGGGGTCCAGCCGGATGTAGATGTCCGCCCCCTGTCCCCGGCCGAGGCCCTTCGGCACGGCCTTCGTGGTTGCGAGGATGCCGCTGCGTTCCAGACCGGTGGGGTCGCTGCGGCTCGTGGCCACCTTCGCGGATGCTGGCAGGGTCCAGGCGACCGGCCTGTGGCCGCTGTCGTCGCCGAGGTTTACTGCATAGACCGTCCGGCCGGGTTTCGCCACCGCCGCGGTGGACTCATCGTTCCAGCCGCCGCGCAGCACGAACGTATCGCCGTCCTTACAGGAGGGCAGGTGCGCCACCTCGCGCAGCGCGTCGCAGCTGCCCATGGTGAGATTGGCGATCATCGTCCGGTCCTTCGGAGACCTGGCGAGGTGGGTCTCGCTCAGCGCGGTCGCCTCGGCGACGCCCTTGGTTCCGCCGATCTCGCGGGCGATGGCCTCTGCGCGGCCGGCGGCGGCGTCGCCGGGACCGGCGGAGGCGGAGATCGCGGCGCGCGAGGGGTCGTTGCCCGTGTTCCTGCTGTACATGCCCTCGACGCCCGTGAACATCATCTGCAGGGCGATCGCGCCGGCGATCGCGACGGCGATGCCGTTGACCAGTCGTGCCGCGGCGGCGCTGCTCATCTGGAGTCGGCGGACGGCCAGTTGCCAGGAGACCGGGCCGCCGCCGAGCCGGGAGGCCACGGTCTCCACCAGCCAGGGCAGCAGGGCCGTGATCCCGACCAGCAGCATCACCACGCCGGTGCTCACCTGCCCGCGGCTGAACCCTCCGTTCTCGTTGCCCATGCCGATCATCGGATAGAGCAGTGCGAGCCCTCCTACGGGCAGCAGCAGCCGCCACCACATCCGTCGCCGTGACGGTTTCGCGGCACGGACCACCCCCAGCGGCTCGATCACCACGCTCCGCATGGCCAGCAGCGTCACGGCGACCGCGGCGGCGGGCACGGCCAGTGCGACAAGGGCGGCAAGTGCCGGGGACGGATCGAGATCGCCGGGGAACACGCTCCCGTACAGCTCGATCGCGGACGCCGACTGGCGTGCCGCCGCGAAGAACCCGGCCCCGAGGACCAGCCCGGCCAGTGCTCCGGCGAGTGCCTCGCCCGCCGCGATCCGGCGGGTCATCCAGCCGTCGGCGCCGACCAGGCGCAGCGCGGCGAGTCTGCGGTCGCGCCGCTCACCGCCGAAGCGCACCGCGGCGGCGATGAACACGGCCACCGGCGTCAGCAGGGCGACGAAGACCAGCACGATCAGCAGGGCGAGGACGGGGTCCATCGTCACGGGTTCGGCGGAGCTGCCGAAACCGGTGACCAACTCTCCGCCGAGCTGCTCGAGCGCGTTGCTGCCCTCGTAGTAGGCGAGATCAGCGGGGCCGAGCAGGCCCTCGTCGCCGATGATCGCGGTGACCTTCGCGTCCAACCGCTCGCGCAGCAGGGTCCCGTCGTCCGACTTCAGCAGCTGGTCAAGGGCCGGCGAGACGGCCATCTCACCGGGGGCAGGGAACTTCTCCAGGCCCGGCGGCAGCGGTGCGTCGGACCCCTGCGGCATCAGCAGCCTGCCGTGGATGTCCTGGCCGCCGAAACGGGTGTCGGCCTCACCCATGAGCAGCGAGTCGTCCCCCGCCTTTTCGCCCGCCGACGCCGTCTGGACGCTGCGGGCGTCGCCGCGCAGATCGCGCGCGGCGAGGGCGCTGGGGATGGCGGTGGTGACCAGCAGCAGTGCCACGCCCAGGCCTACGCCGATGCCGGTGAGCAGGGTGCGGGTCCAGCCTTCCCGGCCGCCGCCGACAGCGAACCTGGCGCCCATCAGCAGGTCGCGCGCCCAGATCCGGGCGGTCATACGGCACGTTCCATGTCGCGGGACCTTCCGTCGCGGACGACGATCTCGCGGTCGGAGTACGCGGCGACGCGGGCCTCGTGGGTGACGAGGACGACGGCGGCGTTGGTGGACCGGGCGGCTTCGGTGAGCAGCTCCATCACGCGCTCGCCGTTGAGGGAGTCGAGCGCGCCGGTCGGCTCGTCGGCGAACAGCACCCGCGGGCCGGTGACCAGGGAACGGGCCACAGCGACGCGCTGGCCCTGGCCGCCGGAGACCTCGCCGGGACGCTTGGCGGCGAGGTCGTCGACCTCCAGGCGCTGCATCCACTGCAGGGCGGTGCGCTCGGCCTCCTTGCGCTTGGTGCCGTTCAGCCGCAGCGGCAGCGCCACGTTCTCGACGCAGGTCAGTTCGGGTACGAGCTGGCCGAACTGGAAGACGAAGCCGAACTCGCTGCGGCGCAGCGCGCTGCGCTCCGCGTCGTTCATCGCCGACAGCTCACGGCCGTTGTAGGTGATGGTGCCCGAATCGGGGGTGACGATGCCGGCGAGGCAGTGCAGCAGGGTCGACTTGCCGGAGCCGGAGGGGCCCATGACGGCCACGACCTCGCCCGGATGTATGGAGAACGCGGCCCCGTCCAGGGCGTTGGTGGGCCCGTAGGCCTTGCGGAGGTCGTCGGCGACGAGCAGGGAGCCGGCGGGTGTCATGCTGCGACCTCCTTGGCGAGGGCGTCGAGGCGGGCGGCGGCCAGTTCCAGCCAGCGCAGATCGGCCTCCAGGTGGAACAGCGCGTGGTCGCAGATGAGCTGGTCGGCGAGGTCGCCGCGGCGCTTGCGGTCGGTGAGGATCCGCATCAGCCGCAGATGCTCCGAGCGCTGCGTGTCGAGCAGTTCGGCGGCGCTGCGGCCGGTGAGCAGGGCGAGGACGACCTTGGTGTAGAGGGTCGACTGGAGGTACGGCTCCGGCTTCTCGGGCGTGGCGAGCCACTCGGCGACATCGGTGATGCCGGCTTCGGTGATCGCGTACCGCTTGCGCTCGGGGCCGCCTCCCGCCTCAATCCCGTCGACCTCGACGAGGCCGTTCTTCAGCAGCCGCGACATCGTCGAGTAGACCTGTCCGTAGTGCAGCGGCCGGTCGTGGCCGAACTTCTCGTCGAAGGCGCGCTTCAGGTCGTAACCGTGGCGGGGTCCGGACTCCAGGAGCCCGAGGAGCGTGTGACCGATTGACATGACGAGGACTATACACACACCGTATACATCGTGTGTATACGCACTGCGTAGAGTCGATCTCCGGACGGGGTTCGTGCAGGTCGGAGCGATTGTCACGATTCGAAGCGGGGGCTGGGGTACCTGTGCCGGGCCGGATCCGGAAGGTGATCTGCTCGACGAATGCGATCGAGAGCGTGAACGCCCGCATCCGCAAAGCCGTCCGGCCTCGTGGCCACTCCCGTCGGAGGCCGCCGCGTTGAAGTGCATCTACATGGCGCTGATGAGCCTGGATCCGACCGGCAAGGGTCGGCGCCGATGGATGATGCGCTGGAAAGCGCCATTGAACGCCTTCCGGATCGCTTCGAAGGCCGGCTCACTCCCAACAGCCACTGAAACCTCAACAACCAAGATCAGCCATTTGAAGTTTCCCCGTGATGCTGGACACTCGATGCTTACGCTGCGAGGGCGTGTTTTTGCTCGTGTCTCTGCCGGGTCTCCAGCGGGGTGAGGTAGC
>NZ_FNHI01000022.1 GCF_900103455.1 Streptomyces wuyuanensis
GTTGGATGACATGTTACAACGGTGTCAGTGAGGCGCATTGGCAGCAACTGCCCGAACCTGCTGGAGGTGTTTTCACGATGTTGATGCGCACTGACCCCTTCCGTGAGCTGGACCGGCTGGCCCAGCAGCTGATGGGCCCGGGCACCTGGTCGAAGCCGTCGGCGATGCCGATGGACGCCTACCGCGAGGGCGACGAGTACGTGGTGGCCTTCGACCTCCCGGGCGTGGCCGCGGACGCGATCGACATCGACGTCGAGCGGAACATGCTGACCGTCAAGGCCGAGCGCCGACCGGTGGCGAAGGCCGACGACGTGCAGATGGAACTCTCCGAGCGGCCGCTGGGCGTGTTCTCCCGCCAGATCGTGCTCGCCGACACCCTCGACACCGAGCACATCAAGGCCGACTACGACGCGGGCGTGCTCACCCTGCGCATCCCGATCGCCGAGCGCGCCAAGCCCCGCAAGATCTCCATCGGCGTCGGATCCGGCCACAAGGAGATCTCCGGCTGAGCCGGACCGTCGAACGGCTCGAACAGCGGCGGAGGACGGGTACCTGGTCTCCCCTTCTCCCGTCCTCCGCGCGCCCCAATGAACGAGGAAAGGGGTGCGGCCGACGTGGCCCTGCGATGCGAAGCGTTCCTCGACCGGGTGAAGGAACGCGGCGAATACGGCTCCCTGCACGAGGCCGAGCGCGCGGCCCGCGTGGTGCTCGCCCTGCTGGGCGCACACCTGGTCGGCGAGGTACGCGCCCAGCTCGCCGCGCGTCTGCCGGAAGGCTTCGCCCTGATCCTTCTCAACCCGCTGCAGAGCGCCGAGCCGCTGTCACCGGAGCGGTTCGTCCGCGCGACCGCGGCCTGGATCGAAGGAGCCACCGAACAGACCGCGGCGTGGGACGCCAGCGCCGTCCTCAGCACCGTCGCCGACGCCGCCGGCGACGACCTGCTGAGCCAGATCCTGCTCCAGCTCCCCACGGGCTACGACCTCCTCTTCGGCCGCCCCCAGCCCACCTGACAGCGTCCGCACACCCGTACTGGGCGACGGCTGCCTTTCGGCGGCTGCGTACGGACCAGGAGCACCTGTTCACGATAGCCCTCGGTGCGCTCGGGCCCTGAGCACGCCCTCTCTTGGGGGAGCGGCTCCGGCCTTCCGAGCCCGTCAGACCTCGTCGGAGTGGGCGCCTGTGCCGGCTGAGCTCCGGCTGGCGGCCGGCCGGGAACCGGCGGGGGTCGCCGTATCCACGGTGAGGTGGAGGCGGGTGTCCCCGTCGAGCCCGGGGTAGCTGCGCTGTTCCGCGCCTGCGAAGCAGCGGCGAAGCACCTCCGCGACCGCGCGGGCGGCTTCGGGTGTGTGCGCGATGATCCGGACTTCGGCGAGTCCGAGCGACGGCACCGTCTGGGTCTCGATGTACTTCACGTGGGTGTGTTCCCTTCGGAATGGCGAGAGATCGGCGAGTGGGGCGCCATGGCGCCCCACTCGCTGCCCCCGGTCGAGGAACGTCCGTCCTTCACCGGTCGGCATCCGTGTGGTGGGCTCGACGACTGGTGCCGTCCGGCCGGACGGGAGGTCTCGGTAGGGGGTCGCTGTAGTGGTAGGCGGCGATCCGGGCGTCGTGCTGCGCGTTCAGCAGGTGGATCAGGCGCACTCCGACTCCGGTCGCGAGGATGATCGCTGCGATGAGGACGAGGGTCTCCACGACCTCACCTCCAGGTGTTTCCGGGCAGTGGGAGAGCGCGTCTGCCCATCGGGTTCCCGAAGGGGGACATGCAGGCCCCGCCTTCGCTTTCCCAGTCGGCTTCCCGGCGTCGGGCGTCGCGGATGCCGCGCCCGATGGCGGCTTCGCCGGCCATCAGAGCCCCGGCGGTGAGAACGCTGCCGGGGACCGCAGCGGCCGCCATCAGGCGGGCAGCGGCGCCCGGTTCGGTCTCGGGCGGGATCACCAGCAGGTCCCAGCGGCCGGTGGTGTAGGAGAGGAGGATCAGCTTGTCGGGGTGCTGTTCGGTGAACCAACCCACGTGCACGATGTGCCCGGCAACGGACACCTTGCGCGCGATGACGGGCCAGTGGGCGGGGTTGACGGTGACGCGCGTGATGCGGCCCCAGGTTTCGTCGAGTGCAGCCGCGAGTGGCGGAAGTTCGGCCTCGAGGTCGCGTGAACGGGGCCACCAGGCCCCGTCGAGCTGGCCGGCGAGGGTGGTCTTCGGGGTGAGGGACAAGCGTGCCGGGAGCTCTGCGGCGAGGTCGCGCGGCGCGGTCCGGTCGAGGGTGGTGGTCATGGTGCGGACCTGCCCCCGGGCTGCCCGTCGGCAGCCCGGTTTCTCGTGATCGCCGGAAACGACACCCGCATGAAAGCCGGTGTGCGAAGTACTCCCGGTACTTTCACTATACAGCTGTTCGGCGGGTTTTGACCGGCTTGATCAGGTACTCTCGGCGCGGCGCAGCACGTGTGCCGTACGAGCGGGGCAGCGGGACCGAAACGACGGGGGGCTCACGCACGTTGCGCTCTGCTGCGGTGGGAAACCACAAGCTCCCGAGAGGGATTCCGGACGCGCGTGGGGCCACGCGCTCGAAACGACGAAACCGAACTCCCCACGCCGATCAGCGCATCGGCCGACCACCTCGGACCGGTCACCCGCGCCGGTGTGCACACATCCGCCTCGAACAGGCTCCCCACCCGCCTGGTCGTCGACCACCGCGTCGTACATCTCGGCCCGACCCGGCTCGACGACGAGACGCCGTCATCACCGCGGCGACGACGACCACTTCGCCCTGCTGACGCTTCCCCGTCGCCCTGCTGGCGCTTCCCCCGAACACCACCGCCGATGCCGGCCGCGAAGCAAATGGCCCGCGCCGTCCCCGCCGACAGCACCACGGCGGCCTGCCGCATCGCCGAACAGACGATGCCTCAGCGGTTGGACCCTCGCTCGTCGACCGTCGATGCGCCATCGGCCGCGCCGTTGACGGACAGCACCCTCCAGACACCTCACACGCGGATGCGGACACCGACCGCAGGCGCACCGGCCCGTGGACGAATTCCGGCGCGAACGTCAGTCCTGAGATCGGACCGGGGCACCCGTGACGCCGCGCGGTAGTCGATCTCTTTGATCGCTGCTTGGCCGTGCGTCGTGCCGTCACGCAGCGTCGGCATCGACCGTGGTAGTCGACATGCATGCCGATGAAGCCCTCCAGCGCCGCAAACCGTTCGTCTCTGCTCGGACGGCTACGCCGTGCCGTCAGCCATTCCCCGGTCGGGCGCGGATGGCGGCGGAGCAGCGACCTGGAACTGGGGCAGCTTGCCCTGGGCTTCGCCGCGCTCGGATTCCTCACGCTGGTTCCGTTGCTGATCATCGTCTCCTCGGGCGATCCCCAGCAAGGGCGCGGGTTCGCACAGTGGCTGGGGGAAGGGCTCGGCGTGTCGACGGCTTCCAGAGAACAGGTGGAAGAGCTGTTCACCGGGCCCGGCCAGGCACTGCGGACCACGACCGCGTTCGGCATTGCGGCCCTGGCGGCCTTCGGGCTGACTTTTGCAGCGGCGGTGCAGGCCGGCTACGAGAAGGTCTGGGGCCTGCCGCCCACCCACTGGCGGGCCCGGTGGCGGCACGTTGTGTGGCTCGGTGTCCTCACCGGATACCTCTTCCTCTCCGCCACGACGACTCTGCGGCGCGAGCCTCTGGCGGGTGGAGCGGTCGCGTCACTGAGCGCGGTCCTGTTCCTGTGGTGGTCCCAGCACATGCTGCTCGGCGGGCGGATCCGCTGGCGAGCCCTGTTTCCCGGCGCCGTGGCCACCGTGATGGGACTGCTCGGCCTCAGAGTCTTCTCCCGCCTCGTCTTCTCGCCGTTGATCGCATCCAACGCTGTCACCTACGGGGCCATCGGGACCGTCCTGGTCATCCAGACCTGGCTGGTCGGCGTGGGCGTCGTCGTCTTCGGCGGCGCGCTGATCGGCCGCTTGGTGCACGAGGAACTGCCACGCGTGACACACGCACTGAAACGCCGAGGATGAGACGCCGTTCGGAGCCGGTCACGAGCGGATCGCGCCCATGCGGCTTTCGTTTGCCGGCGGAGCCCCGGGGACCAACGCGCGAGCCGCGGCGAGGCGGCGGGAAAATGGTGGCACGGTGCACGGCCCCGGAGAGGAGGTCAGACGTGGGCGACAAGAGAGACCTGCTGGCCGGGCTGAGCGTGGACGGCAGGCGACCCGAGCAGCCGGTACTGCTGGACGGCCAGGGCTTGCCGATCCGGACTTGGCGGGAGAACTATCCCTACAGCCACAAAGTGCCCAGGAGAGAGTACGAGCGCACCAAGCGGATCTTGCAGATCGAATTGCTGAAACTGCAACGATGGATCAAGGACACCGGTGGGCGCCTGATCGTCATCTGCGAAGGCCGCGACGCCGCCGGCAAGGGTGGGACGATCCAACGTTTCACCGAACGCCTCAACCCGCGCGGGGCCCGTGTCGTGGCCCTGGACAAACCAACCGCTCGGGAGGCCGGACAGTGGTACTTCCAGCGTTACGTCGCCCACCTCCCCGGCCCCGGAGAGATCGTCTTCTTCGACCGATCCTGGTACAACCGCGCCGGCGTGGAGAAGGTGATGGGGTTCTGCACTGCCGAGCAGTACGAACTCTTCCTCACTCAATGCCCCGCATTCGAACAGATGTTGGTACAGGATGACATCTGCCTGGTGAAGTTCTGGTTCTCCGTCTCCCAAGCCGAGCAGCGCACCCGGTTCGCGATCCGCCAGGTCGACCCGGTCCGCCAATGGAAACTCTCCCCCACCGACGTCGCCTCACTCGACCTTTGGGATGCCTACACGCAGGCCAAGGTCGCCATGTTCCGCGCCACGGACACCACCGGGGCACCCTGGACCGTGGTGAAGAGCAACGACAAACGGCGCGCCCGGCTCGAGGCCATCCGCCATCTGCTCACCTGCGTCGACTACGCCCGCAAAGACCCCGCAGCGGTAGGCACACCCGACCCGCTGATCATCGGCGCCGCCGACACCCTCCTCGAACCCGGAGAAGAGGACACCATCCTGTCCCCCACCCCGCTGGCACAGGACCCCACCGGCCCCGGACAGCACCCGCCCGGCAAAGGCGAGCCACCCAAAAGCCGCACGTAGCAGCCCTGGAACCGGCACGCAGCAGCCCTGGAACCGGCACGGAATGTCGGGCAGAGCCCCTTGCTGCCGGCCTCGGACCACTCGTGTCGGCTCTCCCCGCTGAGGTTGCCGGCGACATGCTCTCCCTGTTCGGTCGGCCGGGTGCTGTGATCGCAGCACCCGGCCGGGTGGGTGAAGGGTGGTCGTTCTGGCAGCCGTCGGCAGACACCGGTCGGGCCGGCGCAGCGTTCGGTCTACAGGGTGTCCGCGAAGAAGGATTCGAGCTTCTCCAGCGCCTGGGTGGTGTACTTCGGTGGTCGTACAGGTCGTAGTGGCTCGCGCCCTCGACGACGAAGATGTTCTTCCGGTCCGACCCGGCCCGGTCGAAGAGTTCCCAGCCGTCTCGGTACGAACCGAACGCACCCGGCACGTCGCCCACGATGACTTGCAGGGGCTGCGTCAGCAGAACCTCTGCCAGATGGAAGGCATCGAATCCCAGTGCCGCCTGCAGGCCCGAGAAGCGCAGCTTGTTCGGTGAGTTCGGGTTCTGCCCTCGGGACGTGCGGTAGTAGTCCACAGCGTTGACGATGTCGACGTCCGAGACGCCGACCTGCTCCCGCTCCTCGGGGGAGTCGGGGATGTAGGTGGTGATCAGCGGTTCCGCGCCACGTGCCTCGGCCGTACGCTGCCTGCCGATCGCTTCGAGCGTTTCGATCGCCGCGTGAGGGGTGAGGTTGCCCTCGCGCATGATCCGTCCGTAGTTCGCGGCTACCACGGTGCCCAGCGCCTTGATCCGGCGGTCCGTCATCGCCGCCGTCGCGGCATAGCCGCCACCACCGCAGACGCCCACGACGCCGATGCGGTCCTCGTCGACGTAGTCGAGCGTGACCAGGAGGTCCACCGCACAGCGGAAGTCCTCCACACGTGTGGCCGGGTCCTCCAGGTAGCGGGGCTCACCGCCGCTCTGTCCCTGGTGCGAGGCGTCGAACGCGAGCGTCACGTAGCCCAGTTCGGTCAGTCGCTCGGCGTAGACGCTGCCAGACGTCTGCTCCTTGCAGCTGCTGATCGGGGGGCGCAGATGACGGCCGGGTACTTCTCCGCCGGATCGAACCCGTCCGGGAGACGGAGGTCAGCCGCCACATCCCAGGTCCGATTCTTGAAACGCACAGATTCCGTTTGCATTGTTCCGTTCTCTTCATTGTTGCGATCCGCTGCAGGACGGCGCCGAGGTGCTCGGGCGTGTCACGCGGTCAGGTGCTGGCCGAAGAAGTCGGCGAGCTTGGCGACCGCGGGCACGACGTGAGCGTCCTGGTCGTACAGGGAGATGTGGGTGGCGCCGTCGACGACGAACAGTTCCTTGGGCTCCCGAGCCTTCCCGATGGCCTCACGGCTGAAGTAGGCGGTGTCCGACTCGGAACCGACGATCATCAGCACGGGGCGCGGCGCGATGAGCTCGATCATGGCGTAGGGGTCGAACTGTGCGATGTGGTCGATGCTGCGCAGCGGCCATTCGTTGTTCGAGTTGCAGTGACCACCCCGCGGGGTGCGGTAGTAGTTCTGCGCTTCCCGGTAGAGGGTGGGTGCCTCCTCCAGGCCCTCCGGGCCTTCCGGGGCCCAGTTCAGCACGGCCGGTGCCTCGCCCCTGGCTTCCGCGGTGCGTGCGGCGCCGGCCTGGTCGAGCAGGGACTGCAGGACCTCGGGGCCCTGGCCGCGGCCCAGGCCTTCGACCAGCAGGCTGCAAACGTCGACGGCGCTGACCGTGGCGACCGCCTTGATGCGGTGGTCGGTCTGCGCGGCGAACGGCACGTAGCCGCCGGAGGCGCAGATGCCCAGGGCGCCGATGCGGGCCGGGGCGATGCCGTCCCGGGTGGACAGATGGCTGACGGCGGCACGGACGTCCTCGGCACGCTGGAAGGGGTTCTCCAGACCGCGCGGGTAGCCCTCGCTGTCGCCCTGGTAGGCGGCGTCGAAGACGAGCGCGGCAAAGCCCTCGCGGGCCAGCCGTTCGGCGTAGATGCTCGCGGTCTGCTCCTTCACACCGCCGCCCGGGTGGGAGACCACCACGGCCGGCAGCGGGGCGCCGGTGTGGTCGTCCGGGGTGAACAGGATGCCGGCCAGCTGCAGACCGGCGCTGGGAAAGGTGACGGCGACCTTCATATGCTTGTTACTCCTTGGTTCACGAGTGCAATGGCCGCGGTGGCACGGGATCCGGGACGGCCTTTGAAAGGGGTTCCGCTCGTTAGGCCCCGGTGGCGGCGAAAGCAACGCTGCCACGTGCCGCGCGCCCGCAAAATGGGCGGTTTCCGGCCCAGGACTGTGCTGTCCTGGGACAGAATCGGCCCCCTCACAGTCCCCGTATTCACTGCCAGACTGTTTGCATGAGCACCAACGCGCACCGCGACGAGCTGGGCGCCTTCCTCAAGGCCCGCCGCAAGGAGCTCAGCCCCGCCATGGTGGGACTGCCGCAGGCCGAGGGCAGGCGCCGGGTCGCGGGTCTGCGCCGGGAGGAGGTGGCCCTGCTCGCCTCCATCAGCAGCGACTACTACACCCGCCTGGAGCAGGGACGGAGACAGGCCTCGCAAGCGGTGCTGGAGACTCTCGCCGAGATCCTCCGCCTCGACGACGACGAACGCGCCTACATGTTCGACCTGGCCGGCAAGGACGCATCCCGGTCGCGCCGGCGACCGGTGCAGAGAGTCCAGCCCCAGTTGCAGCGGCTGCTGGACGATCTGACCACCACACCCGCGGTGGTCCTGGGCCGCCGCATGGACGTCCTCGCTTGGAACCCGATGGCCGCGGCGCTGATCACCGACTTCAGCCGGATCCCGGAACGGCAGAGGAACCTGGTTCGGCTGGTGTTCGTCGACCCGGCCGTCAGAGCGCTGTACCCGGACTGGGAAGGCGTCGCCCACACCGCGGTGGCCCAACTGCGCATGGAGGCCCGCGACCCGCACGACACCAGGCTGGCCACCCTCGTGGGTGAACTTTCCGTCCAGGACGCCGACTTCCGGCGCTGGTGGGGCGCTCACCGCGTCGCCGTCCGCGGCATGGGCACCAAGGTATTCCGTCATCCCCTCGCAGGGGACCTCACCCTGGACTGGGACACCCTCGTCTGCTCCACCGACCCCGACCAGCAACTGGTCACCTGGACCGCCGAACCGGGCACCCGCTCCCACGACGGGCTGCGGATACTGGCCTCCTGGACCGCCGGTGCCGATCAGCCCTCAGCACCACCAACGAACGACGCCCGCTAGAAGTCCTCGTGCCGGTGTCGGCGAGCTTCCGCAGTTGTGCGCGGGAGATGCCGGTGAAGGCAGGACGGGGCAAGGCTGCGCGGGCCCATTGCTTGGTCATCACACGGGAGGAGCCCGTGCACACCGACATCCGAGCAGGCCCAGGCCCGCAAAGCGATCAAGGGCTGCGACCGCCGCCTCGCCCGCTACCAGGCCGCCCGCGTCGCCGGCGCCGACCCCGCCGTCGTCACCCAATGGATCAACGAAGCGCACCGGGACAAGGAAAGCGTCCAGAAGCAGCTCGACACGCTCCCCACGCGGACCGGTAGAAGGAGCCATCTCCTGACGCCCAGCGCATCCGACAGATCACGGACGGCCTCGGAGACATCGCACAACGCATCCACCCATACGAAGGTGACCTGACAGCCCATCACTCGGATTCGCGCCGGAGTCGTTGCCACGAGGGCTCACCGTGGAGGTGATCAGGCCGCGGTGTCGTAGGTCTGTGTCGTGATCCGTGTGCTGGACCCGTCGGTGAGCGTCGACTTGGTGGGGTTTCCGGCCGCGTCGTAGTCGGTGGTCGCGGTGAGCTTCTTGCCTGAGGGGTCGATCGTCTGGGTCTGCTGGATGATGCGGTCGTCGCCGTCGTAGGCGTACGTGGTGACGCGGTTGAGTCCGTTCGGGTCGAGGGTGCTGCGTGTGGTGCGGCCCGTGGCGTCGACGGTGTGGGTGACGGTGGTGCGGCCTCCGCCGGTGGTCTCCTGGATGAGGTTGCCGGCGCCGTCATAGGTGTTGGTTGCCAGGACGATGTCACGCTTGCTGCCGTCTGGCTTGGCCTCCCTGGTTGCTCCTTCTCGGTCCTGAGAGGGCGTCGAAGAGGGCGTTTCCCGAGGCTGCATCGCGTTGTGCGCGGAGGTCGCGGTCCGTGTCGGCTCGCGCGGTCTGGGCGACGAGAGCCAGTACCTCGTTGAGCGCGCGTTCCCCTATCCCTCGTTCGGTGTAGCTGTCGGGTGCTGTCATGAAGGCGAGCGTTGCCGCGGCGAGGATGCCTGGCACGTCCCCTCGGCTGGATGGCAGGGTGTTCAGCAGTCGGTCCACGGTGAGGGTGAGACCTTCGGGCCTGCGTAGGCCGAAGAGGTCTTGTGGCGTGCGGCCGTCGAGTTCTGCCAATCCCTCTCCGGTCAGGGCGGCTACGACGGCTTCTGCCTCATCGTCCGAAGCGTCGGCTTCCCCGGGGAGTGGCGGCAGGAGGCCGGCGGTGCCCGGCGGCATGGCTGCGCGGCAGACGAGGGCGCGCAGGCGGGCCGGCGGATAGTCTCCTGACCCCTCTTCGCCGTCGGGGCCCGCGGGGCCGAGGGCGTCGGTCAGCGTCCAGAGGTACGCGGCTCCGCATGCCGTGGTGGCGCAGACGTCTGCGAATGTCTCGCCGAGCCAGCGTTCCCAGTGAGCCAATCGCTGCGGGGTGAGGCCGGCTCGTTCGGTGAGTCGGGACTTGAGCGTGGGCGCCAGGCCGAAGTCGTCCTCGATGTGGTGGCCGGTCTCATGGGCAACTGCGAGGAGTGCTGGAAGGTGGCGGCCGCTGGACCATGGGATGCCGATGAGGGGGAACGGCAGGTGCTGGGCAGCGCTGCGACCGTGGAAGGTCCGCTGCCTGCCGTGGGAAAGCAGTGGCTCGAAGTCTGCGCCTCGGGCCATGGCGAAGGGGATGGGACGACGGCTCAAGAAGGTCAGTGGCGGCTCCTTGGGGAACTGTCCCGCCTTGGCTCCCGCCGCGCGGAGTGCGGGCTCGTAGAGGGACCAGGCCAGTTCGTCCGAGACGTCGAGCAGGGACTTGTAGCGGGGCAGGTGACGGATCAGCAGTTTGCCGCGGAAGAAGTCCCACAGGTGGTGCAGATCAAGCATGATCTCGGGAGCTCGCTGTGATCGGTCCGGCGCCGACATGCGCTCCACGCGTTCGAGAGCGGCCCGGAGGACGCCGATCGCGCCTGTCACCTGTGAGCGATGCTTCAGGAGCGGCCCCTCGGTCAGGACTGCTGCGCTCCACTCGTCGAGTTCTGTGTGGAAGTCCCCGAGGACGTGCCGGATCTCGTGCTCCCGGCGAGCGGGGTAGCCGACGGGCGCGTACCCGGTGGCGGCCGTCGGGGAAGTGTTGCCGGCATTCATGCCGGCTCTGTTTCGGGCTGCGGCTCGGAGATTCGCAGTGCGGATGGTGTGGCGAACAACGTGGTGCACAACGCGGTCAAGGTGTCGTGCCTCCAGTCGAGGTTCTGCAGCGATTGCCTGTGCCGCTTCCCGTCGACTGTGGTTTCGTCTTCCGAGTGGAGCAGAAGCATGGCTCGGACTGCTTTGTGCAGGTCCAACAGCGGCGCATCCCGGAGCAGTCCTGTGGCGAGGACCATGGCTGGGAGGTCTGGGGTTCTTGTCAGACCGGTGCAGATGACCGCGGGTGTCACACCGGATGCGAACAGCATGGCGGCGAAGTGGTTGCGTAGGACCAGCTGGAGGGGGATGTCGGCCGTCGAGCCGGGTCGGGGCGGGGCAAGGACGATCAGGGGTTGCGTTCCGGGCTCGAACGTGGCCAGCCATCGCACGAGTCTCGATGGGTCCAGATCGGACCCGGACGCTTTGCTTCCGAGACGGTCGCTGTGGCTCAGGCCGACGGGAGAGAGGTCGAAGTATGGCGTGGAGCCCGCCTTCGCCTTCAGTGGAGCGCTGACGTGGAGCAGTGCTGGTGCGCTTTCGTTCGTTGTGGGGAGCGCCTCGGGGGTGACGAGTTGGAGGGCCGCGCAGCCTTGGCTCTGGTACACGTCGGCGAGTGGTCGGCGCATCGGGCGGGGGTCGGCGGTTGCTTCGCCCGGGGTGTTCTCGAGGAGCAGGACGGTGCGGGCGCCGAGTTGGGGGCGTGTTTGCCTTCTGTTGTCTCGCATCAGCTGCCACAGGGCTGCCGCGCCTACGGAGAACAGGACGGTCCTGGCCGCGCCGCTGATGTTCTTGGAGAGTGCTGCGCCGACTGCGGCGGCGGTGAGCGTGCCCAGCAGGCCGTCGACCACGAGTTCCGGGGTGGAGATGGCCCGCAGGGCTGCTTGTAGTGCGCGGATGTCGGCTGACTCCGCGGTGTCCGGGAGGTTCCGGTACAGCACGGTGTCCCGGTCTTCTAGGCCGTCCGCGACGGGCACCAGTTCCCAGGGGAATGCGTGGGCGGCGGGGTCGTCGGACTGTACTTGGGTGTTGCTGGCGTGGTGGCCGGCGAGTGCCACGTCGCTGAGCCTCGGAGCTGCCTGTTGTGCGGCGGTTCGCCAGTCTTGGCGCAGTGTCTCGGCCAGGGCTTCGTGGTCGAGTGTGGAGTCGGTGTCGGTAGTGATGGCCAGCACGCGTTCGTCGTGTGGGCGTGCCAGCTCGTGCACGGTTCGGGAGGCTTGGCTCCACGGTTCCGGATGCCCGAGGCGGGCCAGCATGCGGTCGGCTGCGAGCCACATCGACTCCTGCCCGTGGGTTTGCCCCACGAGTCTCAGGATGTGCGCCTCCCAGAGTGAGGCCTGACGTACATGGCTCAGCGCCTCGGCTGCTGCGCTGAGTTGCTCCTCTTTGACCAGTGGGGAGTGTGTCTGTTTGGCAGTCAGCCACCGACCCACGGCGGCGAGCAGTGGGGCTTCTTCGGGGGCTGTACGGATGAGTCGCCGATTGGTCTGGGGGCGCACCTCGCCCTGCATCCTGATTTGGGAGCGGGCCCGGCGCCAGATGGGTAGCGGGTCGTCCGGGGCTTCACGGGTGAGGATGCGGTGGGCGCGGTCGGCGAGTGCGGCTGCTTGCTTGACCCGGCCGCGGATGCGTTCGAACTCGGCCAGGCGCAGGACTTGTACCTGCTGGTCGGCCGCGGTGTCCGCGGGCTGGACGATGCCGTCGAAGAGTGGTGCGAGTAGATCCAACTCGGGGTATGGATCGGGGCTGAGGGGTGTGGGGTACGTGGCCAGGCCTGCGAGCGCGGTCAGCCGGGCCGGGGGCGGTTGCAGGGTTGCCAGGGCTTCGGCCAGGCGTTCCGATCGTTGGTGGGAGCCGAGGGCCGCGGCCACGCCTCCCCGTAGGAGCTCGTTGCGTGTGCCTGCGGGCACCACGAGTAGGTCTTCATCTCTCACCTGGTATCCCAGGGTTCTGAGTTCGCGCCAGAGCAGTCCCCGTTGGACGGCCCACTCGTTCCTTCCGTCTGCGGCTCGAAGGTTCTTGAGGGCCTGAGCGGCGCGGCGGAGGTCTCCGAGGTGGCGTGCCAGGTAGGAGGCGTAGAGGAGGAGGCAGTGCGGATGCCCTTTGGGGAAGCCTAGGTCGCTCCAGAGGCCGGCTGCACGGTCGAAGGACTCCTGGGCTGAGTCCGCCGCGAGCAGTTCGCCTTCGATGGCCCCTTTTCTCATCAGGCTCGCGGCGAGGTACCGGTAGGCGGTGGGGCTCTCGCTGCCGGTGGACAGTCTCCGTACGTGGTCCAGCGCGTCAAGTGCCTGCTTGGACTGTCCCAGAAGGTGGTATCCCTGGGCGCGGAGCAGGCACGTTTCCATGCGTTGAGATCCGGTGGCGGCGGACAGTTCGAGTTGCTGAAGGGTGGTGATCGCCTCTGTGGGCGCGAACGCCTGGAGTTGCCTTCGTGCTTTGGCCAGGGTCGCACGAGTGCGTAGTGCGGCGAGTCGCTCGCGCTCTGTTCCCGGCCGTGGTTGTTCAGTCTCGGGCGCTTCCTCCTGTGGGAGGCTCACAGCGTCCTCGATTTCGAATGCCTGTGAGATGCGACCTTGCCGCTCGAGCTCTTGTGCGAGTTCGAGGGAGATGAGGAGTCGGCTGGTCTCGCTCCGTGCGGTAGCCAGCGCATCGCGGTATGTGGTCTCGGCGTTGGAGTCGTTCACTGCGGCCTGGATGCGGGCTAGGGTGACCTGGAGCCGTTCTCTCCACCGGTCGTCTGTCTCCCTGGGCAGCGCATCGCGGATCAGTTTCTGGGCCTCGATGTGCATGTTCTTGCCGCTGAGCAGGCTTGCTCTCAGGATGCTCTCGGCGCTGTCGGGCGGGAAAGGGGACGGAGCCGTGTTCCGCAGTCGGTCGACGAGGGCCAGCCTGCTTTCGACTTCGTTCCACATCGGGTCGGCTGGGCTGTAGGTGGTCTCTTCCGCCTGTTTGAGAACGAGGCTCGTGGCGATGGTCAGGTGCGCGGCGGCCAGTGTCGCGTGGCTGATGAGCAAGCCATTACCAGTGCGCTGCCTGGGTGCGTCGCCGTCGACGTACTCGTGCCCCAGTACCTCCTCGGCAAGTTCGCGCATGTCCTCTACCCGGCCGTGCCTGTCTGCCGTGTCGACGGCCTGACGCCAGAAGGCGTCGGCGTGCGGGTCCCCGGCCTGAAAACGGTGGTAGACCCCTTCCCGGGTGTGGCTGATCCATTGAGGGGGCTCTGCCTGTGCCAGGTCGTCAAACCGCTGGGCGAAGGCCAGGTGGAGATGCCGGGCGACGGGCTGGTGGGCGACCAGTTGTCGCATGGGTGCTACGACGTTGGGGTGGAAGACGACGACGGAGTCATCACCTGCGTGCCGGGAAACCCAGGACGACGCGCTTGCGTAGTCCAGTAGACGCCGCCAGGCGTCGTCGAGTCTTTCGGGTGGTTGGCTGGAGGTGGGGAAGACGTCCGGCCTACCCCGAAGGTGGTGGGCGTCCCTGAGGGGATCGTCGATGTCTTCACTGCCCAAGATCCCGCGCGCGATCCAGGGCGCCATGACGGTCCTGACGTCTTCGGCGCTGAGGCGGCGGGGGATCACGCCGTAGCGCAGCAGCCATCGCACGTCTCGGTCGTCGATGCGCTGCACGACCCGGTCGATCAGGTAGTGCAGATGCGGCTCTTGATGGGACGTCAGCGCATCAGGTGTGATGCTGGGATCACTGTCGATGACGTCGGCGCAGAGCGCCAGCGTGAAGGGGAGACCGTGGGACTTTCGGAACGCCGCCCTCACCAGTTCGCCGTCGGTGATTCCGCGCTTCTCACAGAGGTATGCGCGGGCCTGTTGGGCGGTGAAGGGCTTGAGTTCCCTGTGCTCGATTCCGGCATCGTCGAAGGCGCGAATGGCGTCGGGAACGCTTTCGCGGAGGTCGTACCGGCCGGCGATGATCAGCCGCATCCCGGGGCAGCGGTCGAGCATTCGTGTGAGCATATGGAGCAGGCGCTCGGCTTCGGCGGTGCCGTGGAGTAGCAGCTCCTCCAGCGTGTCTATCACCAGGACACACGGCTGGCCGGCACTCGCTTCGTTCAGGCGCACGGCGAAGTCGCTCAGCAGGCGTTCCTCCACAGCGGCGGAGTCGAGCGAGTCGATGGTCTGTGCGACGTCCTTGGCCAGCCGTGAGGGGCGGCGGTCCAGGAGCACACGGTAGGTGGCGTAGGCGTCGAGCCGTTCGAACACGCTCTTCGGTAGACGGCGGCTCAACTGCTCCGCGACTTCGAGCAGGATCAGCCACGGGTGCTGGCCTACGGCCCTGGCGCTGATGAAGTCGAAGTCCAGGCGTGCGCACAGCACGTCACTGGGCGCGGGTACCCAGCGCCGGGCGACGAGCCACCGAAGCATCATCGTCTTCCCCGCACCACCGGCCGCATGCAAATGCCATACCCGTGATTCGCCACGTAAGAGTTTGTCGGCGTCCCAGAGGAGGTCGTCCGGCGGAAGGTACTGTGCGGAGCGGGCGTAGTCGGCGGCCCAGTAGGAACGTGCCCTGACGTAGCCGGTTCGGTTCTGGAGCCGTTCGCACAATTCCGGCGTGAGGTGGGCGGATCGGTCCGGATCCCTCAGCACGTCGACGTAGTCCTCGCATGCCGCGAAGTCACGTTGGTTGTCGGCGCGATCGAAGTGCTCGTCAAACAGCGTCAGCGCCCGTTCCGGGTCGGCCAGGAGTAGGTGCCGTAGCTCCTCGTGTTCATCCCCCGCCTCGCGGGCGTGATCGGCGATCCTCTTTTCGAGGATGCGCAGAGTTGCGAACAGATCAGGCTGGGCAGGGTTGAGCCATTCAGCGAAATAGCTATTGCGGTCGCTTTCGGGGAGACTGTACTTCTCCGGTTCTCCGGGAACGACGACAACCGCACGTTCTTCGATGAGTTCTGCCAGCGTGGGCACTTCGGAGTGCGATTTCATGGCCCAGGGTCGGAGCACCTTTTCGTACAAGTTGGCGTCAAACGTGCGCGCGGCGGCGCCGGCTCGCAGGACTGCTCGCCAGGGCGGTGGGAGAAACGACCGAATGATCTCCTGCGGGGTTTCGCCGGCAGCCATCCTTCGGATGAGTTCGGCTGAGAGGCCCGTGGTGTTCCTCACCCTGCCTCCAGTTTATTGATCGCGGCCGCCCACTGGTCGACGTGCGGGGTGAGGCATTCAAACAGATCGACGCCGAAGTACTCCTGCGGCTGTCGGGCCAGAGCTTCCACGACTCCGATGGTGGCTTTGTTGGGCTCGCATCCAAGGCGCTGGCTGTACGCTCTGGCCAGCCGCACCAGCTGCCCGCGCCTGAAGTCACCGACTTGCACACGGCCTATGACGTGCGAGTCGGCGTCCGGGATTATCGGTCGCATCCAATTGTCGGGCGCGACAAGCACCAGGCGCAAGGGGGCCGCCTTGCCGTAAGCGATAGGGCGAATCAGCCCCTCGTACAGTTCACCGCCGAGCGACTCCTCCATGATCCGATCGGCGTGATCGAGTGCGAGGATCAACGGTTGGTCGGAAGCCACCCGGCGGAGGGTGGCGACGAAAGCCGCCATGATGTCCCTCTTGCGCTCATCCGCATGGCCGACGTCGTCATTGAAGGGATTCCACTCATCCTCCTGCCCGGCCCCCCCACCCTCGACCGATTGTACGTGGCCGACCACGAGCCTGTTCAACTCCGCGTTGAAGTCGCGGAAGGCATCCTTCGGCAGCGAGCAGAGCTGATCCGAGGAGATTGCCTGCTCTCGGATCGTGCGCAGCACCGTCAGCCAGTCCTTACGTCTCGTTCCACCGCCGGCGCGCGCTCCCGGTGCAGCGAGCCTGGATGACAGGTCCACCGAGATGATCTGGTGCCCGCGGAGGAACCATGTCGCCTGACACCAGTTGGACAGCCAGGTCTTACCCGTACGGCGGAAGTCGCCGTGGGAGTGTCCCCCGATCACGAGCACTGAGCGCTTCGGGATCCCGTCGTGGCTTCGCGGGTCGTCCAGCGCCCACCATGCCTGTCTGCGCTCCTCGACCTGACCCACAAAACGACGGAGATCGATGTACTGCTTGTGGCGGTGAATGTCTTCCGGCCGGGAGCCTTCGGGAGAACGGATTATCAAGGGCAGGACGGCGTCGGGCTCGGTACTGGTGAGCAGTACGGGGAGAGCCCACTCCCCTGTTCTTTCCGGTAGCTTGCCCAGCGCGGATCGTGCCGCTGCCATGCATTCGTCGATGGGCAGGCCGCGCACCAAACCCTCGTAGAAGCTCCGCGTGAAGACGACCGCAGCGGACGACTTGATGTCAGCCTGCATAGAGATCACGGCCCGGGCGCCGGTGTCAGAGAAGGCTTGAGCGATGCCTCCAACCCAATCTGCAGGATCTGCCTGGGCGAGATGGCAGGCGTTGAGCACCACCAGCCGCGGCTGCCACTGCGTCAGGTCGGCGACGTCCTCAGCGCACAGCTGCCAGCCACCCCCCGACTCGGTGGTGAACGAGAGCTCCGGGCTGCCACCACCCGCCCTCTGCATTCCATGGGCGATGAAGTGCACAGCGTGGGGGCGCAGTTCCTCGACTGCCTCCGCCAGTTCATGGGCGGAGTCCGGGCAGTCCAGGACTTCCACATGAGCCTGGCCGGGCCTGCACTCCAGTACACCAGACAACGCGGCCAGCTCCTGTTCAGCGAGGGCCTGCTCGTCACGCGCTGGTGTGCCGATGACCACCAGAACGCGCAGCGGCCACGCCTCGGGCATGCCGACGTCGACGGCGGGCACAGCAGCACCTCGCCTCATCAGAAGCTCGGGGCGACGCCACAACCACGCGCCACGCTGCCGCATGAGCTCCCAGGGCAATGACCTGAGCTCGGCCGGCTCTATGTCCAGGACCACACGCAACGGAGAGTCCGCGGTGCAACCCGCCCGCAGGGTGGCCCAATGGTCCGCCACACCGCCCCCGAGTAGGGCCTCATACAGAAGGTCGCCCGCCTCTCGGCGGTCGTCCTCGCTCGCGTTGCGGTCGAAGACCTCGCGAAGGCGGTGGACCTCCCCGAGGCTCCCCAACGGGACCGGTTCGTTGGAGCGATCGCCCGCCGATATGACGACGCCGAAGCCGACCCCGTCGCTCGAAGCAGTGATCCGCAGTGACGCTTTTTTCATCTTGCTCGACCCGCTCGGCTACTCCGACGCCGGATCCGACGTGTGCTGCTCCTCCGCTTCCGCCGTTTCCAGCACGGCACTCGGGTCATGCCGCGCCTCATCGATCAGTACTGGCGGCACGGGCTCAGGTTGGGCACCGCGTCCGGGCTGGCGTGGGCCGTAGTCCTCGGTGACGCTCCGGAACCAGCGTTTGCGCAGACGAACCACTCGGAAGAACGGGGTGCACTCTGCGCCAGCCCACTTCTCGGACACCCCACGGTGCCGGAGGATGGAGGCGCCCCCGGCGAGGTCCGCGATCCCAAAGGGGGCCTGGCCCAGGCCCGCCTGAAGTCTGAACTCCACCGATGCTCCGCTGGACTCGCTGATGAGCAGAGTGCCCGAGTTTGCGGATATGACCTGTGTGACGGCCAGGAGCGAGTCGTCCCAGGTCTGCCAGGTCAGGTCGACAAGCGCAGCCGCGAGTGCCTTCTCGTCGGCGACCGCCTGCTCTCGGAGTCCTTTGTAGACGACAAGAGCGGAATGACTCTTCGAGAACTCAACGGCTGCCCCTAACTCAGCCGCCGCCAAGGCGGAGAAACCCTCCACAGCAACGCCCGCAGGCTTGAAACGAACTGACGCGGAACCACCAGCGTCATGCAGCACGTCTGCATGCGGGTTGCCCGCCCGATCCTCATAGGTCACACCACGGTCCTTGAGCGTCCCGGCACGCCGCACATGACCATCGACGTTGTGCAGTACGTCGCCCACAGAGATCCGCTCGGTGATCGGCCAAGCGAACCACCAGGACTTCCCCCAAGAGCCTCGAACGGCCTTTCGATACACGGTGAACGGCTTACTCATGCGGTCCCCCTCGCCCTGCCCCCTCGTGCAGCGCTCAGGATAACGGGGCGACTACGGCACGTGTCCGCACTTTCGACTGATTCCTCGAGCCGGGCCGGCTTGAGTAGGCACGAGCGGATTCACGAACAGGCGTGCTAACCCAGAGCTATCGCCACACGCGCCCACCCCAGCAGGTCGCAGCGACCCGTCGAGGGACCATCTCCGGGTCTGATGCAGGTTCCGGTTGACCTGCCCCACCTCTCAGGTTCCAGTTCTGCTGGCTAACTGACGGCCTTCACGAAAGGCTGCCGGACATGCCCCGCGCCTACCCCGCTGAGTTCCGCGCCCGCGCCATCGCGTTGGTGCGGGCAGGAAAAGAACAGAAGCAGACGCCCGGCCACCTCTCGGCGCCCCAGGTGGAGCTCCACCAGGGCCGCGGCGTGGTGCGACCCGATCACCCGGCGGTCGTCCCGCCCGGTGCTCTGCACTCTGGGGGTGCGGTGGGCGCGGGTTGGGGCGACGCTGGTGAGAGTGTTCACCCACTCCGTAGGGAGATCAGCGATGATCAAAATGCTGCACGAGAAAGGCCTGCGCAGCGAACACGCCTACACGGCCGCCGTGGTTTCGATCGGCCTCTCCATCTTCTCCTGGACCGCGTCAATGAAGGCGGAGCCGGGTTTCGGTGTCGATCGCGCCGACCGGTGGGGCATTTTCGTCGGGGAATGGGCACCCACCTTCTTCGGTCTCGGGCTCGCACTGTCCCAGTACGAGCAGCAGGAGGGCACGCTGACATCGAAGGTGCGTGACCTCCACCCGGTGGAGGACAGGCCGGCCATGTAGCAGCGCACTGCGCCCTGCCCGGACGCTCTCGGGCAGGGCGCAGTGGGGGGACCTGCACGCCCGTCATCCGGCCCCCTCCGTGACGGCTGCGGTTGTCGACCGTTCCACTTGTGTTCACGTCACATGGACTCCAACGACCACACTCCGCTCCGTGCTGTCGCGCTCGTCTGCACCTTGTCTCCCTCGCCCGCGCGATCGAGCTCACAACTGCTGGCCGAGCAGACCATGGCCGCCCTCGCCGGCACGGCGTCACGGCGTCACGGGCAAGACCATTCGTATCGCCGATCACGACGTGAAGCCCGGCGTGAAGGCCCACATGGGCGAGGGGGGCGCGTGGCCTGAGATCCGGGACACGATCCTGGGCCGCGACATCTTGATCCTGTCCACGCCGATCTGGCTCGGCCACCCCTCCAGCAGCGCCCAGCGCGTCTTGGAGCGCCTGAACGCGGAGCTCTCCGAGACCGACGACGAGGGCCGCATGCTTCCCGAGCAGGCCAAAGCCCGCAACGCGATCAAGGACTGCGACCACCGCCTCGCCCGCTACCAGGCCGCTCTCGACGCCGGCGCCGACCCCGCCGTCGTCAGCCAATGGAGCAACGAAGCACCCCGAGACAAGGAGAGCGCCCAGAAGCAGCTCGACACGCTCCTCCACACGAGCCGGCAAAAGAAGCCACCGCTCAATGCCCACCGCATCCGACAGATCACGGAGGGCCTCGGCGACATCGCACAACGCATTCACGCAGCCAGCGCCGATGCAAAGGGGCCGCTCTACGAAGCCCTCGGCATTGCGATCACCTACGAACACGAAACGAGGGCCGCAACCGTAAGGTCGAGGCCCTCGAATCCGTATCGTCAGTGGTTGTGTCCGAGGGGGGACTTGAACCCCCACGCCCGATAAAGGGCACTAGCACCTCAAGCTAGCGCGTCTGCCATTCCGCCACCCGGACCAGGTGTTTCGTCGCCCTCGGGGCGTTCCCCGCGGCGACATGGATAACTCTACCAGGGGTTCGCGGCGCCTCTGAACCGCATTTCCCGTGGTCAGTGACGTGAGGCGGCGGCGACAGCCCCCAGCGGCGTCACCCCCGTCCACACACGGGCCCGGCGCACGGAAAGTGACCGTACGCGTACGCGCCGTACCCCGTCGTCTAGCCTCGCTGGGGTGAGCCGAGAACTTCGTCAGCGCAGGCCGCGTGCCCTGTCGCCGCTGCGGGAGCATCTGCGCGACACCTTCTGGTTCGCGCCCACCACGACCCTTGCGCTCGCCTTCCTGCTGTGGGGTGCCGCCGACACCCTCGACGTCGCGCTCGTGGAGGCCCTGAGGCAGAACGGGGACCTCGAGGGCATCCGCCACCTCATGCGCGTCGCCGAGGACGCCCGGACCATCGTCACCACCGTCAGCGCGGCGATGATGACCTTCATCGGTGTCGTCTTCAGCATCTCGCTGGTCGCCGTCCAGATGGCCGCCGGGAACTTCACCCCCCGGATCGTGCGGATCTTCATCCGCAGCAGGATCAGCAAGCTCACCTTCTCGGTGTTCCTGGCGACGTTCCTGCTGTCGCTCCTGGTCCTCACCTCGTACGAGACCGAGGCCGACCCGCGGGACGTCATGACCGTACCGGTCGTCCAGAGCGCCCTGACCGTCGTCATGGTCCTGCTCAGCCTGGTGCTGTTCATCGCCTACGTCACACAGACCCTGCAGCTCATGAAGGTCGGACCGGTCGTCGAACGCATCAACAAGGAGTCGCTCGGGGAAGTCGCGAGGATGCCCGTGCAGGGACCCGACGGGACACCCCTGGCGCCCGAGATCGCGCGCATGAGCCACCAGGGACACGCCGGCGTCCTGCGGGACGCGCACATCGCGCGGCTGGTGCGCGTCGCCCGGCGGAACGGGGTCGTGCTGCGGCTCATCCCCCGCATCGGGGACTACGTCGTGCCCGGCACGCCTGTACTCGCGGTGCACGGGCCGCGCGTGCCCGCCCGGTCGGCGCTGCGGCACAGCGTGTCGGTCGGGGTCGAGCGCACCTTCCACCAGGACCTGGGGTTCGGACTGCGGCAACTGTCCGACATCGCACTGCGGGCCCTCTCCCCCGCCGTGAACGATCCGACCACCGCCGTGCAGTGCCTCGACCGGATCGTGGAGTTCCTCGCCGCGGTCGCCGCACGCCCACTGGGCGCGGTGCACCATCGCGACCGCAAGGGGGCGGTGCGGCTGGTGCAGAACGTCCCCGGATGGACCGACCTGGTCGATCTCGGCCTCACCGAGATCCGCGGCTGCGCCGCGGCGAGCCCCCAGGTGTCCCGGCGCATGCTGGCCGGCATCGACGACCTGCTGCGGCTCGTACCGGACGAACGGCGCGCACCGCTCGAACGGCACCGGGGTCTGCTGGTGCAGGCCGTGGAACGCACCCTGCCCGAGGCGGCGGAGCGCGCATTCGCGCTGCGGCCCGACCGCCAGGGCATCGGCTGACCGGACGGGTCACCCGGCCGCCCCAGGACGCGCGGCCCCGGGGCGGCTCGTGGGCATGGGCCGCGGCATGCGCCGAGAGCCCATCTCCCGGCCGGCGTCAGGCGTTGAGCTGGTAGTCGGGGAAGTTGCCCGGCAGACGCTCCCCCGGCTCGCCCACGGTCACCGCCTTGACCAGCAGCTCGCCGCCGACGAACGCGCCGCGCCAGGACGCGCCGAAGCCCCCGAAGAGCTCCTCGCGGTCACCGCGCGAACGCGGCTTTCCCCGGCCCACCTTGAACGCCCGGATCTGTGGCGACAACCGCTCGTACGTCTCCCGGTCGTCCGTCGACAGCGATGCGACGAGCGCGCCGTTGGAGGCGTTCATCGCGGCGAGCAGCTCCGCCTCCGTGTCGACGAGGACGATCGTGTCGACCGGCCCGAAGGGCTCGGCGTGGTGCAACGGGGAGGACGGCGGCGGGTTGAGGAGGGTCACCGGCGCCACGTACGCGCCGGTGTCCTGGCCCGGCAGGAAGTGACCGTCCGCGAGCGAGCCCCGGTGCAGCGGGACGGCGCCCCGGTCGACGGCCTCGGCGACCTGGTCGGTCAGCTCCTTGGCCTTCGCCGCGTTGATCAGGGGACCGAAGTCCAGTGCGGGGAGCGGGTCGTCCGGGTGTTCGACGGCGAGAGGGTGGCCCAGCCTGATCGAGCGTACGGCCGGCAGGTAGGCGGCGAGGAAGTCGTCGAAGAGGGCGCGCTGGACGACGAAACGCGGGTAGGCGGTGCAGCGCTGCTTGCCGTAGTCGAACAGCTTGGGGATGACGGCGCCGAGCGCGTCCCAGTCGGAGTAGTTCCAGATGCCCCAGGCGTTGAGGCCCTCCTGTTCGAGGATGTGGCGCTTGCCGAGGTCGGCCACGGCGGTGGCGATCCGGGCGCCGGTGTCGCGGCCGCCGACGAAGGAGACGCAGCCGATCTCGGGTGCGCGGACCAGCGCCTCGGACAGGTCGCTGCCGCTGCCGCTGACGAGGGTGACCGGGATTCCCTCGCGGGCGGCGAGTGCGCAGGCGAGGGTGAGGCAGGAAAGGCCCCCGTCGGTGGGCGTCTTGGCGATGACCGCGTTGCCGGCGAGGGCCTGGACGAGCATCGCGTGGACGAGGACGGACATCGGGTAGTTCCAGCTGGCGATGTTGGAGACCGGGCCGTCGAGCGGTGAGCGGCCGTCGAGCATGTCCTCGATGCCGTCCACGTACCAGCGGACCCCGTCGATGGCCCGGTCGACGTCGGCCTGGGCGAGCCGCCAGGGCTTGCCGATCTCGTGGACCAGCAGCAGGGACAGCAGTTCGCGGTGCTCGCAGAGCGCGTCGAGGGTGGCGGTCACCCTGGCGCGGCGTTCGGGGAGGGAGATGTGGCGCCAGGACCGGTGCTGGTCGAGCGAGGCGTGGACGGCCCGGTGGGCCGTGTCCGCGGCCAGCCTGGGCGGGCCGGCTATCGGCCCGCCGTCGACCGGGCTGGTGGCGGGAAGAGGGCGGCCGTCGGCCTGCCAGCGGGCGTCCCAGAGGTTGAGTACGCGGTCGTCGCGGAACGCCTCGGGGGCGACGGCGAGACAGCGCTGCCAGGCGTCGGACCAGGAGGTGCCGGGCTTGAGGGTGAGGGTGGGTGTGCCGTTGCGGGATGATGCCATGAGTGGTCTCCGCTCTCGGTGCACGGTCGGGGCGGGAGGAACGGCTCGTCGCGCGAGGAACGTCGTGAGCCCGATACCCCGGCTGTCGCGCTCCTCCAACCAAGTGTGGGTGACGTCACCCCGTGTCACTGGGCGAGTAGGCTCCGTACGAGCCGTGCGGTCTCGGTGGGGGTCGAGCCGACGGTGACGCCGGCGGCCTCGAGGGCGGCCCTCTTCGCCTGTGCGGTGCCGGTGGATCCGGAGACGATGGCACCGGCGTGACCCATGGTTCTGCCTTCCGGTGCGGTGAAGCCGGCGATGTATGCGATGACAGGTTTTGAAATCTGTTCGCTGACATATGTCGCCGCTCGTTCCTCCGCGTCTCCCCCGATCTCCCCGATCAGCACGATGAGTTCCGTGTCCGGATCCGCTTCGAAGGCCGCGAGGCAGTCGATGTGGCTCGTCCCGATGACGGGGTCGCCCCCGATGCCCACCGCCGACGAGAAGCCGATGTCGCGCAGTTCGTGCATCAGTTGGTAGGTGAGCGTCCCTGACTTGGACACGAGCCCGATCCGCCCGGGCTGGGGCGCGATGTCCGCGGGGATGATGCCCGCGTTGGACTGTCCCGGGCTGATGAGGCCGGGGCAGTTGGGGCCGATGATGCGAGTGCCTCGTGCCTTCGCGTACGCGGTGAAGGCGACGGCGTCGTGGACGGGCACGCCTTCGGTGATGACGACGGCGAGGCCGATCCCCGCGTCCGCCGCTTCGATGACGGCGGCGCCGGTGAACTGGGGCGGGACGAAGACGACGGTGACGTCCGCGCCGGTGGTGTCCACCGCTTCGCGCACGGTGCCGAAGACGGGGACGGTGCGGTCGTCGAAGTCGACGCTGCGCCCGGCCTTGCGCGGGTTGACCCCGCCGACGACGTCGGTGCCGGCGGCGAGCATCCGCCGGGTGTGCTTCATGCCCTCGGCGCCCGTCATGCCCTGGACGAGGACCTTGCTGTCCTTGGTGAGATGGATGGCCATTCCGGGTCTCCTCACACTGCTGCGGCGTCGTTGGCGAGGTCGGCGGCCTGTCGGGCGGCGCCGTCCATGGTGGTGGCCTGCTGGACCAGGGGGTGCGCGCGTTCGGCGAGGATGGCGCGGCCGCGTACGGCGTTGTTGCCGTCGAGGCGTACGACGAGGGGTTTGGTGAGCCGTACGGTGTCGAGTGCGGTGACGATGCCGTCGGCGACGGCGTCGCAGGCGGTGATGCCGCCGAAGACGTTGACGAGGACGCTGCGTACTTTGGGGTCGGCGAGGACGAGGGAGAGGGCGTCGGCCATGACGGTGGCGGAGGCGCCGCCTCCGATGTCGAGGAAGTTGGCGGGCCGGGCTCCGCAGCCGGCGACGACGTCGAGGGTGGACATGACGAGCCCGGCGCCGTTGCCGATGATGCCGACTTCGCCGTCGAGGCGTAGGTAGCCGATGCCCTTGCCGGCGGCGGCGGCTTCGAGGGGGTCGTCGTGGGTGTCGGTGTCGTCGCCCCACCGGGACTGCCGGAAGCGGGCGTTGTCGTCGAGGGTGATCTTGCCGTCGAGGGCGAGGATGTCTCCGTCGTCGGTGCGGACGAGGGGGTTGACCTCGACGAGGAGTGCGTCCTCCGCGGTGAGGACCTGCCAGAGCCGCTGGAGTACGGGGGCGGTGGCGGGTGGGAGTCCGGCCGCGGCGGCGATGTCCCGGGCCTTGTCGGCGGTGACGCCTTGGCCGGGGTCGACGGGGATGCGGGCGACGGCTTCGGGGCGGGTGGCCGCGACCTCCTCGATGTCCATGCCCCCTTCGGCGGAGGCGATGGCGAGGAAGTGGCCGGCGGCGCGGTCGAGTGCGTAGGAGACGTAGCACTCGGCTTCGATGGCGACGGGCCGGGCGACCATCACCTGGTGGACGCGGTGGCCCTTGATGTCCATGGTGAGGATCTGGCGGGCCGTGAGTTCGGCGGCGGCCGGGTCCGCGGCGGGTTTGACGCCTCCTGCCTTGCCTCGGCCGCCGGTTTTGACCTGGGCCTTGATGACGGCGCGGCCGCCGAGGCGTTCGGCGGCGGCGCGGGCTTCGCGGGCCGTGCGGACGGTTTCTGCGTCGGGCACGGGGATGCCGTGCTGCTGGAAGAGCTCGCGGGCTTGGTACTCGTACAGATCCATGCCGGCTCCTGTCTCGGAAAGTGCCGCACGCCCCCTGGACACCGTCCTCCGGATGCGGGATAACAAGGTTCATACAGTATTCGTCGACTGTATGCAATCTACCGCGAGGGCGGTCCCGGGCAGGTCGCAGCAGCCCGGGGCGCCTGTCCCTCGGCCACGGATCCCCCTACGAAGGGACGGGACTTCGCCATGCCCGACGACAGCCAGGACCGTCAGCAGGACCTCATCTCCGGTGGGCATCTGGTCGCCAAGGCGCTCAAGGCAGAAGGGGTCGACGTCATCTACACCCTGTGCGGCGGCCACATCATCGACATCTACGACGGCTGCGTGGACGAAGGCATCGAAGTCGTCGACGTACGCCATGAACAGGTCGCCGCGCACGCCGCGGACGGCTACGCCCGGATCACCGGGAAGCCCGGGTGCGCCGTGGTGACGGCGGGGCCGGGCACGACGGACGCCGTGACGGGTGTGGCGAACGCCTTCCGCGCGGAGTCGCCGATGCTGCTGATCGGGGGTCAGGGCGCGCTCACGCAGCACAAGATGGGCTCGCTGCAGGACCTGCCCCATGTCGACATGATGACGCCGATCACGAAGTTCGCGGCGACGGTGCCGGACACGGCGCGTGCCGCTGACATGGTGTCGATGGCGTTCCGCGAGTGCTACCACGGCGCTCCGGGGCCGTCGTTCCTGGAGATCCCGCGTGATGTGCTGGACGCGAAGGTGCCGGTGGAGAAGGCGCGGGTGCCGGCGGCGGGACGGTACCGGGCGTCGACGCGGTCGGCCGGGGATCCGGAGGCGGTGGAGCGGCTGGCGGATCTGCTGGTGCATGCGGAGAAGCCGGCGATCCTGCTGGGCAGTCAGGTGTGGACGACGCGGGCGACGGACGCGGCGATCGAGTTGGTGCGGACGTTGAACGTGCCGGCGTACATGAACGGGGCGGGGCGGGGGACGCTGCCGCCGGGCGATCCGCACCACTTCCAGCTGTCGCGGCGGTACGCGTTCTCGAATGCGGATGTGATCGTGATCGTGGGGACGCCGTTCGACTTCCGGATGGGTTACGGGAAGCGGTTGTCGCCGTCGGCGACGGTGGTGCAGATCGATCTGGACTACCGGACGGTGGGCAAGAACCGGGATGTCGACCTGGGGATCGTGGGCGATGCGGGGCTGGTCCTGAAGGCGGTGACGGAGTCGGCGTCGGGGCGGCTGAACGGCGGGGCGGCGGGGCGGAAGGCGTGGCTGGAGGAGCTGCGTACGGCGGAGCAGACGGCCTTGGACAGGCGGTTGCCGCAGTTGCGGTCGGATGCGTCGCCGATCCATCCGTACCGGCTGGTGAGTGAGATCAACGACTTCCTGACGGAGGACTCGGTCTACATCGGTGACGGGGGTGACATCGTCACGTTCTCGGGGCAGGTGGTGCAGCCGAAGTCGCCGGGGCACTGGATGGATCCGGGGCCGCTGGGGACGCTGGGTGTGGGGGTGCCGTTCGTGCTGGCGGCGAAGCAGGCGCGGCCGGACAAGGAGGTCGTGGCGCTGTTCGGGGACGGTGCGTTCAGTCTGACGGGCTGGGACTTCGAGACGCTGGTGCGGTACGACCTGCCGTTCGTCGGTGTCGTGGGGAACAACTCGTCGATGAACCAGATCCGTTACGGCCAGGCGCAGAAGTACGGCCTGGAGCGGGAGCGGGTCGGCAACACGCTGGGGGATGTGCCGTACGACCGGTTCGCGCGGATGCTGGGCGGTTACGGCGAGGAGGTCCGTGACGCGGCGGACATCGGGCCGGCGTTGCGGCGTGCGCGTGAGTCGGGGCTGCCGTCGCTGGTCAACGTCTGGGTGGACCCGGACGCGTACGCCCCGGGAACCATGAACCAGACCATGTACAAGTGAGGAGCTCCGGCCATGGCGAAGGCTCTTGAGGGCGTTCGTGTCCTCGACATGACGCATGTGCAGTCCGGTCCTTCGGCGACGCAGTTGCTGGCGTGGCTGGGTGCGGACGTGGTGAAGCTGGAGGCGCCGGGTGGGGACATCACGCGCAGGCAGTTGCGTGACATCCCGGACGTCGACTCGCTGTACTTCACGATGCTCAACTGCAACAAGCGGAGCATCACGCTGAATACGAAGTCCGAGCGGGGCCGGGAGTTGCTGACGGAGCTGATCCGGCGTTCGGACGTGCTGGTGGAGAACTTCGGTCCGGGTGCGGTGGACCGGATGGGGTTCACGTGGGAGCGGATCAGGGAGATCAATCCGCGGATCGTCTATGCCTCCATCAAGGGGTTCGGTGAGGGCCCGTACACCAATTTCAAGGCGTACGAGGTGGTGGCGCAGGCGATGGGCGGGTCGATGGCGACGACGGGGTTCGAGGACGGTCCGCCGTTGGCGACGGGTGCGCAGATCGGTGATTCGGGGACGGGTGTGCACGCGGTGGCGGCTGTTCTGGCGGCGTTGCTGCAGCGGGAGCGTACGGGTCGCGGTCAGCGGGTGAATGTGGCGATGCAGCATGCGGTGCTGAATCTGTGCCGGGTGAAGTTGCGTGATCAGCAGCGTCTTGGGCGGGGGCCGTTGGCCGAGTACCCCAACGAGGACTTCGGTGCCGAGGTTCCCCGTTCGGGGAACGCGTCGGGTGGCGGGCAGCCGGGGTGGGCGGTGAGGTGTGCTCCGGGTGGCCCGAACGACTATGTGTACGTGATCGTGCAGCCGGTGGGGTGGGAGCCGCTTTCGCGGTTGATCGGCCGGCCGGAGCTGGCGGAGGACCCGGAGTGGGCGACGCCGGAGGCGCGGTTGCCGAAGCTGGGGAAGATGTTCCAGCTGATCGAGGAGTGGTCGTCGGCGCTGCCGAAGTGGGAGGTGCTGGAGCGGCTGAACGCGCACAACATTCCGTGCGGGCCGATCCTTTCGACGAGGGAGATCATCGAGGACGCGTCGTTGGTGGCGAACGGGATGGTCGTGGAGGTGGACCATCCGGAGCGGGGTTCTTTCACGACGGTCGGTTCGCCGTTGAAGCTGTCGGACTCTCCGGTGGATGTGGTGCGTTCGCCGTTGCTGGGTGAGCACAACGCCGAGGTGTACGTGGGCGAGCTGGGGCTCGGGGACGAGGAGCTGCGGCTGCTGAAGACGAGTGGGGTGATCTAGTGGTGGGTTTCGAGGCGGGCTCGGCGCTCGAGGTGGACGGGGATGCGGTGCGTGCGGTGCTGGGTGCCGTGCGGGCGGAGGGTCGTTCGGCGTTGACGGCGCCTGAGGCCAAGGCGCTGGCGGACGCGTACGGGATCGCGGTGCCGGGTGAGGCGCTGGCGCGGGATGTGGAAGAGGCGGTGGTGCACGCCGACCGGCTGGGCGGGAAGGTGGTGTTGAAGATCGTCTCGCCGGATGTGCTGCACAAGACGGATGCGGGCGGGGTGGTCGTGGGGGTGGAGGGTGCTGCCGAGGTGCGGTCGGCGTTCCGGCGGATCGTGGAGAACGTGCGGGCGTATGCGCCGGATGCGCGGATCGACGGGGTGCAGGTGCAGCAGTTGCTGCCGCCGGGCCAGGAGGTGATCGTCGGTGCGGTGACGGATCCGACGTTCGGGAAGGTGGTGGCGTTCGGTCTGGGCGGTGTCCTGGTGGAGGTTCTGCGGGACGTCACGTTCCGGCTGGCTCCGGTGAGTGCGGTCGAGGCGGAGTCGATGCTGGATTCGATCGGCGCGGCGGAGGTTCTGCGGGGGGTGCGGGGTGCGCCGGCGGTGGATCGCCGGGCGCTGGCGGAGCAGATCCGGCGGGTGTCGCGGCTGGTGTCGGATTTCCCGGAGATCGCGGAGGTGGATCTGAATCCGGTGGTGGCGACGCCGGTGGGGGCGGTGGCGGCGGATGTCCGGGTGATTCTGGCGGAGGGGGTGCCGAGGCGGCGTCGTCGTTATGGGCGTGAGGAGATCCTGGCGTCGATGCGGCGGTTGATGCAGCCGCGGTCGGTGGCGGTGATCGGGGCGTCGAACGAGCCGGGGAAGATCGGCAATTCGGTGATGCGGAATCTCGTCGACGGGGGTTTTCCGGGGGAGATTCATCCGGTGAATCCGCGGGCCGATGACATTCTGGGCCGCAAGGCGTACAAGAGTGTCACGGACGTTCCGGGTGAGGTGGATGTGGCGGTGTTCGCGATTCCCGCCCGGTTCGTGGCCGCTGCGCTGGAGGAGGTGGGCCGCAAGGGGATCCCGAATGCGGTGCTGATTCCGTCGGGTTTCGCCGAGACGGGTGAGCAGGCGCTGCAGGACGAGGTCGTGGCGGTGGCGGAGCGGCACGGGGTGCGGCTTCTGGGGCCGAACATCTATGGGTACTACTCGACGTGGCAGGACCTGTGTGCGACGTTCTGCACTCCGTATGACGTGCGGGGCGGGGTGGCGCTGACGTCGCAGTCGGGTGGGATCGGGATGGCGATTCTCGGTTTCGCGCGGGCGACGCGTACGGGTGTGTCGGCGATCGTGGGGCTGGGCAACAAGTCGGATCTCGACGAGGACGATCTGCTGACGTGGTTCGGGGAGGATCCGAACACGGATTGCATCGCGATGCATCTGGAGGATCTGAAGGACGGGCGTGCGTTTGTGGAGGCGGCGCGGGCGACGGTGCCGAAGAAGCCGGTGGTGGTGCTGAAGGCGGGTCGTACGAGTGCGGGTGCGCGGGCGGCGGGTTCGCACACGGGTGCGCTGGCGGGTGACGACGCGGTGTACGACGACGTGTTGCGGCAGTCGGGGGTGATCCGGGCGCCGGGTCTGAACGAGATGCTGGAGTTCGCGCGGGCGTTGCCGGTGCTGCCGGCGCCGGCGGGCGACAACGTCGTCATCATCACGGGTGCGGGTGGTTCGGGTGTGCTGTTGTCGGACGCGATCGTCGACAACGGGTTGCGGTTGATGGAGATTCCGCCGGATCTGGACGCGGCGTTCCGGGAGTTCATTCCGCCGTTCGGTGCGGCGGGGAATCCGGTGGACATCACGGGTGGTGAGCCGCCGTCGACGTACGAGGCGACGATCCGGCTGGGGCTGGAGGATCCGCGTATCCATGCGCTGGTGCTGGGTTACTGGCACACGATCGTGACTCCGCCGATGGTTTTCGCGGAGTTGACGGCGCGGGTGGTGGCGGAGTTCCGGGAGCGGGGGATCGAGAAGCCGGTGGTGGCGTCGCTGGCGGGTGATGTGGAGGTCGAGGAGGCGTGTGCGTATCTCTTCGAGCGGGGTGTCGTGGCGTATCCGTACACGACGGAGAAGCCGGTCGCGGTGCTGGGTGCGAAGTACGCCTGGGCGCGGGCGGCGGGTCTGCTGCCGGGTGGTGGTCGATGAGTTGAGGTGAGGCACCACCCGAGGGGCCCGTGGTTGCGCGTGTGCTGCGGGCCCCGGCACGAGAAGTACGGACAGGGGGCGCTGGCCTGGCTTCTTCGACGCAGGGGGTTCTGATCGACATGGTGACGACCGACGTTTCCTCGCCCGTCTCCTTCAGGGAGGTGACGGACGCCAATGGCCGGGTGTACCGCATCGGTGAGTCCGATGTGGACATCATGGGCCGCAAGCGCAAGTGGATGGTCCTTCTGCCCTGGGTGGGCATGATGGGCATCAGTTCGGCGGAGTATGCGTTCGCGTCGGCGGAGGAGACTCTGCACACGGCGCATTCTTGGAGCAGTCAGCACATTTTCTGGATGCTCGGTGTGTGGGTGTTCTTCCAGGCTGCGGTGGCCTTCCCGGCGGGGAAGCTGCGGGAGAGCGGGAAGTTGCCGGCGCGGTGGGCGATGATGCTGGGTGCGGTGGGCACGCTGCTGGGTTATCTGTCGCTGGCGTTCGCGCCGCATGTGGTGGTGGCGTATCTCGGGTTCGGCATGTTCAGCGGTATGGGCGCGGGCATGGTGTACGCGACGTGTGTGAACATGGTGGGCAAGTGGTATCCGGAGCGGAAGGGCGGCAAGACGGGTTTCGTCAACGGCGGTTTCGCCTATGGGTCGGTGCCGTTCGTGTTCATCTTCACCGGCTATATGGATCTGACGAACTTCCGTTGGGTGCTGGTGTCGGTTGGTGTGTTCCTGGCTGCGGTGGTCGCGGTCGCCGGTTACTTCTTCCGGGATCCGCCGAAGAACTGGTGGCCGGCGGAGGTGGATCCGCTGCGGAAGCCGGATGATCCGCGGGCGCGGCGGGCGTTGGAGAAGAATCCGCCGGCGGTGAAGCAGTACACGCCGATCGAGGCGTGGCGGACGGGCCGGGTGGCGTTGATGTGGTTCTGTCTGCTGTGTACGTCGGGTGTGAACATCTTCGGTATCGCGTTCCAGGTGCCGTTCGGTGACGAGGCCGGCTTCGCGGGCGGGATCGTGGCGACGGCGATGTCGTTGAAGGCGATCGTGAACGGTACGGGCCGGGGTGTGATCGGCTGGCTGTCGGACCGTTATGGCCGCAAGCAGTGTCTGATCTTCGTGTGTGTGGTGCTGGGGTTGTCGCAGTACGGCATTCTCTGGTCGGGCAACATCAAAAGTCTGCCGCTGTTCCTGTTGTTCTCCAGTATTTCCGGTTTCGGCGGCGGGGCGATCTTCCCGATGTTCGCGGCGATGACGGCGGACTATTTCGGGGAGAACAACAACGCTTCGAACTACGGTCTGGTGTACAGCTCGAAGCTGGTGTCGGGTCTGCTGGGGTCGGGCATGGGTGCCGTGGTGGTGGCGGCGTGGGACTACGCGGGGGCGTTCGTCCTGGCGGGTTCGATCTCGCTGTTCGCGGGGGTGGTGGCGCTGTTCCTGCATCCGCCGGGGCGGCCGCGAGCCCGCCGGATTGCGGCGAACCCGCAGCCGATCAGCCGGGATGCGGTGTAGGGGTGCCGGTGTCAGCAGTCCTTCTCGCGCAGTGAGTGCAGGTGTGCGCTGGACTTGCGGGCGAAGGCGAAGGACTCGACGGGGTTGTCGTGCTCGGCCTGCCAGTGGTGGTCGAGCCGGCCGCCCCGGGTGCGGGTCACGGCCGAGATGAAGCGCTGGTAGTCGATGTCTCCGTCCCCGACGTCCACCATTCGGTAGCCGTCGCGGGCGGAGATGTCGCGTTCTCCGTCCTTGACGTGGAAGAGGGGGTAGCGGTCGGGCTGCTGGAGGACGTAGCGCAGGGGGTCGAAGGGGGCGGGGGTGCCGTCGGCGCGCTTGGAGAATCGGAACTGGCCGGCGTAGGCCCAGTAGATGTCCATTTCCAGGTATACGAGGTCGGGGTCGGTCTCGGCGAGGAGGACGTCGTAGAGCCGTACGCCGGGCTTGTCGGTGGCGAAGGAGAATTCCTCGGCGTGGTTGTGCTGGTAGAACTTCATGCCGCGGGCCTTGGCGGCGGCGCCGTACTCGTTGAATTCGTCGGCGCAGCGCTTCCAGCCGTCGACGGTGGCGCCGTAGCGCCAGGGTCCCGATGCGGTGCCGATGTGCTTGAGGCCGAGGGCCTGGGCGTCGTCGAGGACCTTGTCGAGGTTCTGGGCGAAGGTGTAGGCGCCGGGGTCGGCGTCGTTGTAGTAGCCGACGTGGCTGCCGATGGCGCGCAGTCCGTGGTCGCGGGTGAGGCGGCGGAGTTGCGGGAGGGTGATGGGGCCGGCGGCGCCCTGGGTGTAGCCGGCGTACTCGACTTCGTCGTAGCCGTACTTCTCCAGTTCGGCGAAGACGGCGGCGAAGCCGAGGGTGGAGACCTTGTCGCGGAGCGAGTAGAGCTGGATGCCGAGCCGGCCGGGGGGCAGGACGGGGCGGCCGTGGCCCTTGCCGTGGGCGGTGGCGGTGGGGGCGCCGGCGCCGAGGAGGGCGGCGGCGGTGGCGCCGGCGGCGACGCCGAGCATGCCGCGTCTGCTGAGCTTGTGGGCGAGCTCGGGGTCGGTGTGCTTGCTGGGGCGGCTCACTGTGGATGACTCCTCGTTGTCGGTGGCGTGTGGTTCAGTGAAGTCCTGCGAGTCGGAGCAGCAGGGATTTGACTTCGGTGGCCGCGACGCGGCCCGTTACGGCGCGGGGGGTGGAGCACAGGATGAGCGGACCGTTGTCGGTGTCGTCGCTCGTGGGGAGGCGGCCGTGGCTCCCGCGAATAGGTGAGGGGTCGAGGGGGACGACGGCCATGCGGTAGCGCATGCCGAGTTTCTTGCGGGCGAGGGCCGTGGCGGCTTTGACGCGGACGTAGGGGTCCTCGGGGTCCATGAACAGTTCGACGGGGTCGTAGCCGGGTTTGCGGTGGATTTCGACGAGCTGGGCGAAGTCGGGGGCGTGTGCGTCGTCGAGCCAGTAGTAGTACGTGAACCAGGCGTCGGGTTCGGCGACGGCGACGAGTTCGCCGGAGCGCGGGTGGTCGAGGCCGTGGGTCTTCTTGCCCTCGTCGTCGAGGAGTTCGGCGACGCCGTCGAGGCCGCTGAGGGCTTCGCGGGTGGCGTCGAGGTCTTCGGGGCGGCGTACGTAGACGTGGGCGATCTGGTGGTCGGCGACGGCGAACGCGCGGGAGGCCATGGGGTCGAGGTATTCCATGCCGTCCTGGGTGTGGACTTCGAGGAGTCCGGCGCGGCGCAGTTCCCGGTTGATGTCGACGGGCCGGGTGACGCGGGTGATGCCGTATTCGGAGAGGGCGACGACGGTGCGGCCTTCGGCGTGTGCGTCGTCGAGGAGGGGCGCCAGGGCGGTGTCGAGGTCGGTGGCGGCCCGGTGGGAGCGCGGGTCGTCGGGGCCGTAGCGCTGGAGGTCGTAGTCGAGGTGGGGGAGGTAGCAGAGGGCGAGGTCGGGGGTGCGGGTGCGGAGGATGTGGCGGGTGGCGTCGATGATCCAGCGGCTGGAGACGATGTCGGCGCCGGGTCCCCAGAAGTGGAAGAGGGGGAAGGTGCCGAGCCGGTCGGTGAGTTCGTCGTGGAGGGCGGGCGGGCGGGTGTAGCAGTCGGGTTCCTTGCGGCCGTCGGCGTAGTAGACGGGGCGGGGGGTGACGGTGATGTCGGTGTCCGCGCCCATGGCGTACCACCAGCAGATGTTGGCGACGGTGTAGCCGGGGTGGGCGCGGCGGGCGGCGTCCCAGAGTTTGTCGCCGGCGACGAGGCCGTTGTGCTGGCGCCACAGGAGGACGTCGCCGAGTTCGCGGAAGTACCAGCCGTTGCCGACGATGCCGTGTTCGGCGGGGAGGGTGCCGGTGAGGAAGGTGGACTGGGCGGTGCAGGTGACGGCGGGGAGGACGGTGCCGAGGGCGGCGTGGGAGCCGGCGGCGGCGAGGCGTTTGAGGTGGGGCATGTGGTCGAGGAGGCGTGGGGTGAGGCCGACGACGTCGAGGACGAGCAGGGGGGTGGGGCGGGTGGTGCCGTCGGGGGTGGTGTCGCTCATGGGAGTTCCTTGAGGCCGAGGTCGGTGAGCAGGTCGCGGGCGAGGGTGAGTTCGGCGGCGATGCCGTCGGCGAGCTGGGCGCGGCTGCGTGGCCTCTGTGCGTCGGGGAGGGCCTGCCAGGTGTAGGTCTCGACTTCGAGGTGGCGGGTGAGCGGGGTGGGGCCGCCTGCGAGCCGGGCGAGGGTGTCGCGGAGCACGGGCAGGGTGGAGGTGAGTGGCGGGGCGGGGGGTGCGTGGAGGGGGACGTGGAAGTGGGCGCGCCAGGGTGAGGCGTCGGGGAGGGCGTCGGCGGCGAGGGCTTCGTGGAGGTCGTCGGTGCCGCGGAGGTGGGCGGCGGATGGTGGATTCCCTGCCGGGTGGGGTCGGGGAAGGGTGCGGGTCTGGTGGAGGAAGCGGGGTTCGGCGAACGCGGCGAGGGCTTCGCGTACGTCGGGGAGGTGGGGGTGTTCGGCGTGGAGGGCGGCGGAGAGCTGTGCTTTGGGGATGGTGATGCCAGCGGCGGTGAGTGCGTCGAGGGCGGGGCCGGGTTGTTCGAAGGAGGTGGCGAGGTGGCAGGTGTCGACGCAGATGCCGATGCGGGGGCTGGCGACGGCGGTGAGGGGGCCGATGGCGTCGGCGGTGGTTTCGACGATGCAGCCGGGTTCGGGTTCGAGGGCGATGCGGATGGACTTGCCGGTGAGTTCCTCGAGGGCGTCGAGGCGTTCGGCGAGGGTGGTGAGGGCGGTGTGGGCGGTGGCGGCGGTGTCCTCGTCCCAGCGGGTTCGCCAGGCGAGCGGGAGGGTGGAGACGGAGCCTTCGGTGACGTCGTCGGGGAGGAGTGCGGCGAGGAGGCGGGCGAGGTCGGCGGTGTGTGTGAGGCGTGCCGGTTCGGCCCAGTCGGGCCGGTAGACGCGGTGTTTGACCTCGTCGGCGCCGAAGCCTTCGTAGGGGAAGCCGTTGAGGGTGACGACTTCCAGGCCGCGCCGGTCGAGTTCGGCGCGCAGGCCGCGCAGTGCGGCGGGGTCGGTGGTGAGGGCGTGGGCGGCGTCGCGGGCGAGCCACAGTCCGATGCCGAGCCGGTCGCGGCCGAGGCGTTTGCGGACGGGTTCGCAGTGGTCGCGGAGCTGGGTGAGGACGCCGTCGAGGGTTTCGGCGGGGTGGACGTTGGTGCAGTAGGAGAGGTGGACGGTGGTGCCGTCGGGGTGGCGGAAGCGCATGGGGGCGACCTCCTCATTCCCCGCCGCGGAGGATGGAGTTCCCCTCGTGCAGGGCCTCGGGCGGGGGGACGTCGAGCCGGAGGCGGCCGCTCTGGCCGTAGAAGGCGACGGGGTTGCGCCACAGCACCCGGTCGACGTCGTCGTGGGTGAAGCCGGCGGCGAGCATCGCGTCGGCCGTCTTCCGGGTCTTGAGGGGGTCGCTTCTGCCCCAGTCGGCGGCGGAGTTGACGAGGACGCGTTCGGTTCCGTGGTCCTCGAGGATGGCGACCATGCGGTCCTCGTCCATCTTGGTGTCGGGGTAGATGGAGAAGCCGAGCCAGCAGCCGCTGTCGGCGGCGGCCCTGACGGTGGTCTCGTTGAGGTGGTCGAGCAGGACCCGTTCGGGGGCGAGGGCGGACGCGTGGACTGCGTGGACGGTGCGGTGCAGGCCGGCGAGTTTGTCGCGGTGGGGGGTGTGGACGAGGGCGGGCAGTCCGTGGTCGGCGGCGAGCTGCAGCTGGGCGGCGAGGGCGGTGTCCTCTTCGGGGGTCATGGAGTCGTAGCCGATCTCGCCGACGGCGACGACGTTGTCCTTTTCGAGGTAGCGGGGCAGTGCGTCGAGGACGGGGCGGCAGCGGGGGTCGTTGGCCTCCTTGGGGTTGAGGGCGATGGTGCAGTGGTGGGCGATGCCGTACTGGGCGGCGCGGAAGGGCTCCCAGCCGAGGAGGGAGTCGAAGTAGTCGAAGAAGGAGGCGGGTGAGGTGCGGGGCTGGCCGAGCCAGAAGGAGGGTTCGACGACGGCGCGGACACCGGCGTCGTACATCGCCTGGTAGTCGTCCGTGGTGCGGGAGGTCATGTGGATGTGCGGGTCGAAGATGCGCATCAGGACTCCTCCGTGGGGGACGTCAGGGCGAGGACGCGGTGGAGGTCGGCGGGGACGGGCCGGCCGGCGGCGGTGCGTTCGGCCGCGTAGTCGGTGAGCATGCGGGCGAGTTCGGTGTCGCCTTGGGCGCGGCGTTCGATGCCGTCGGCGGCGTCGACGGGGACGCCGGTGAACAGGCATTTGAGGACGGCGTGGCGCCAGGGGTGCGGGGGGAGGTGGCGGGCGGCGTAGGGGCCGACGGCGGCGGCGACGAGGCGGGTGTCGTTGGTGCGCAGTGCGTCTTCGACGAGAGGGAGGCCGTCGGCGGGGTCGGGGGCGAGGTGGTGGAGGGCGAGGAGGACGGCGCGGCGTTCGGCGGCGGTGCCCTGCCGGTAGAGGCGGGTGAGGGTGGCGGCGTCCGCGCGGGCCTCGTGGAGGAGGTGGGTGCGTACGGAGTCGGCGTGTTCGCGGCCGCAGTGGCGGCCGGCGGACGCGAAGCGGGTCTCCCAGGCGGGGACGGTGCGGGGGCCGGCGGGGTGCCGGGGGGCGTGGGCGGCGGCGCGGGCGGCTTCGGCGAGTGCTTCGTGGAACCAGGCCCGGGCGGCGCCGTCGAGCCGGGTGTCAAGGTCCTCGCGGGTCAGGGTCGCCATGCCGGGGCTCCGTTCGTCGGGATGCGGGGGCGGAGGAACTCGATGGACGCGCGGGCGAGTTCGGGTCCCGCGTGGGAGTGGCGGGGCAGTTCGACGACGGTCAGTCCGCGGTAGCCGGTGGCGGCGAGGGCGTCGAGGACGGGCGGGAAGTCGATGTCGCCGTCGCCGAAGGGGAGGTGTTCGTGGACGCCGCGGCGCATGTCCTCGATCTGGACGTGTCGCAGCCAGGGCGCGGCCTGCTTGACGCACTCGGCGGGCGGGGCGGGCTCCAGGCACTGGCAGTGGCCGATGTCGAGGGTGAGGCCGAGGGGTTCGGGGTCGCCGAGGAGGGCGCGGAGGTGGTGGAAGTCGTCGAGGGTGGCGAGGAGGTGGCCGGGTTCGGGTTCGATCGCGAGGGGGACGCGGGTGGTGGCGGCGGCCTCCAGGACGGGGGTGAGGGCGGACTCGAGGCGGCGCCACGCGGTGCCGGGCGGGGTGTCGCGGGGGGTGGTGCCGCTGAAGCAGTGCACGGCGTGGGCGCCGAGGTCGGCGGCGACCTGCACGGCGCGCACGAGGAGCCCGGTGCGGGCGGAGCGGGCGTCGGGGTCCGGGTCGAGCAGGGACGGTCCGTGCTTGTGGCGCGGGTCGAGTACGTAGCGGGCGCCGGTCTCGACGGTGACCTCGAGCCCGAGGTCGGCGAGACGGCCCGCGAGCCGGCGGGTGCGCGTGCCGAGGTCGGGGGCGAGGGGGTCGAGGTGCATGTGGTCGAGGGTGAGGCCGACGCCGTCGTAGCCGAGGTCGGCGAGGAGGAGGAGGGCGTCGTCGAGGCGCAGGTCGGTGAGGCCGTTGGTTCCGTAGCCGAGACGCAGGCTCATGTGGGGCTCACCTTCCGGGCGAGTCGGCGGGCGAGGGGGGCGAGTCCCAGGAGGGCGAGTCCCGTGCCGGGCGCTCCGGCGCGGGCGGCGAGGGCGGCCTGCAGCGGGATCATGGCGCGGATGCCGGCGCCGACGGCGCGCTGGGTGAGGGGCGGGGACGGGTTGAGGGCGGCGTGGAGGAGGGGGGTGAGGGCGGTGCGGGCGTAGACGAGGCCGGTGAGCGCGGCGGGCGTCTGCTCCGCGGACGGCCGGCCCCGGGCGGCGGCGTGCAGGGCGTGGCGGGTGGTGGCGGCCGTGATGGCGGCGCCGGTCGCCAGCGCCGCGAGGGGCGCGGTGGTGGAGCCGCCCTGGGTCTCGTGGCGGGACACGGCGGTGACGGCGTAGGTGTGGGCTGCGAGGAGTCCCGCGTGCGGGAGTGCGGCGCGCAGGGCCGGGGTGGTGTCGCGGGGCCGGGTGGCCGCCGCGCCGAGGAGGAGGTCGAGGGCGCGGGCGGAGGCCATGGCGGCGGGGCCGGCGGCCGTGTGCTTGAGGCGCAGGTCGTATGCCCAGACCGCGGCGGCGAGGGTGGTGGCGACGGTGAGCGGTGCCCGGCCCGCGCGGGCGGCGAGCGCGAGTCCGGCGGCGGTCAGGGTGCCCGCGGCGGTGAGGGCGGCGGCGGGGCTGACGCGGCCGGACGGGATGGGCCGGTGGGGGCGGTCGACGGCGTCCTCGTCCCGGTCGCTCCAGTCGTTGAGGGCCATGCCCGCTTCGTAGAGGCAGAGGGAGGTGCCGATGGCGAGCAGGGTGCGGCGGGAGGGGCGTGCCCCGGCGGCCGCGGCGCCGGCGAGTGCGTCGCCGGGGACGGTGAACAGGGCGGACACGCGGAGTAGTTCGGCCCAGGCGGCGAGCCGCCCGGGGTGCGGGCCGTCGGGGCGCGCACCGCCGGCAGGTGCTCCGTCGGCACACGGACCCTCCGGGCCCCGACGGCCGGAACGCGCGCCGGCCGTCGCCGGGTCGGCGGACGGGGCCGGGTCGGCCGCCGTCGCCGGGCCGCGGGGCAGCACCGGGGCGGGCGGGGCGGCGTTCGCCGTGCCCGCGTCGCCGTCGGTGGCGCGTGGGCGGTGTCCTTCGCCCGCGGGGACGGGATCGGGCTCGCCGATCGCTCCGGTGGTGTGCCGGGGCAGGGTTCCGGGGTCTTCGGTGGGGGCGTCGCGGGTGGCGGACGCGGTCCCCGGCGGAGTGCCGCCGGGCCGCTCCGGGCCACCGCACACGTCGCCGGAACGGCCCCGCCCGGCAGCCCCCGCTCCCCCGGCGGCCGTGCCTCCGCCCCGGACGGGCGCCGTCGCGGGCGGCGGGAACCCGGCGGTGCGCCGGGCGCGTTCGTCCGTGCCGGTGTGGCCGGGGCCGACCGTGGCCGAGGCGGGTGGGGAGGGGTGTTCGTACGGCGGGCCGAAGCCGCCCGCTTCCTGACCCGGGCCGCCCGCGGTGCGCGAGGGCATGCCGGGGCCGCCGGCCGGGGTGCCGCGCAAGGCGCCGAAGAGGACCGCGGTGCCCGCGGCGGCCGTGGCCAGCGCGCCGAGAAGCCCCAGGGTGCGCGCGGGTCCCGGCGCCGCAGGGGCGGCCGGGGAGCGCCGCCGCGTCATCGGGCGTTCCGGAGCCGGCCGGCGAAGGCGAGGAGGGCCGCGTACTGGTCGGCGAGCGCCGCGGGCGCCCCGGGGTCGGGGTCCTTGAAGTAGAAGGCGAGTTGCGGCAGGGGCCCGGACAGTCCGGCTTCGTGGGCGCGGGCGGCGAGGCGGGCGAGGTCGAGCACGAGGGGGGCGGCGAGTGCGGAGTCGCAGCCCTGCCAGGTGGTCTGGAGGACCATGCGGGTGCCGAGGAAGCCGTCGAAGGCGATGTGGTCCCAGGCGGTCTTCCAGTCGCCGAGGGCGGGGACGTCGTCGATGTGGACCTCCCCTTCGGGCGTGGTGCCGAGGGTGTCGGCGAGGACGCGTTCCTTGCCCGCGTTCTTCGCGGCGGCCGCCGCGGGGTCGGCGAGGGCCGCTCCGTCCCCGCCGCCGAGCAGGTTGGTGCCCGACCAGGCCCGTACGGTCAGGGCCCGCTGGACGAACATGGGGGCGAGCACGGAGCGGAGCAGCGTCTGGCCGGTCTTGCCGTCGCGGCCGGCGTGGGGAAGTCCGGCGGCGCGGGCCGCGTCCTCGAGGGCGGCGGTACGCAGCCCGGTGGAGGGGGTGAAGTTGACGTAGGCGCTGCCGGCCTCGATCGCTGCGGCGGCGTAGAGGGAGCTGGCCGGCAGGCGTGCCGAGCCGGGTGCGGGGGCGGGTTCGGTGGAGGCGACGTTGACGACGACGGCGCGGGCGAGGTCGTGGCGGCGGACGAAGGCGGTGATGTCGGCGGCGAAGGCGGTGATGAGTTCGTCGTCGGTGCGGGTGTCGCCGGGGAGGGGGCCGCCGGTGCGGATCTCGTCGTCGGCGGCGGTGAGTTCGGCGCGCAGGGCGGTGGGCAGTCCGTGCGGCAGGACTCCGCCGGCGGCGAGGTGTTCGGCGCGTTTGGGCAGGGGGCAGGCGGTGGTGTCGTGGCCGCCGAAGACGAGGGATGACAACGATGGCAGGGCGGCCGTGGCGAACGGCGGTGTTTCCGTCACCATGCCGGTGGCCGGGTGGAGTCCGGCGGTGACGGCCGCGCATCCGGTGATCGCGGTGGTGGCCACGGAGCCGCGGGCTCCGATCAGCCAGACTCCGGTGCGGCGTTCGTCGGTGTTCGTCACGGACTGCCTCCCTGCGTGCTGTGGTGGGGCGGCGGGCGGGGGTACGGCGTCTCCCCGCCCGCCGCCGGCTTGTGGTCCGGCAGGGGCCGCCCTACGACGACGAGGGCAGCTCCTTGAGCTGGATGTTGCGGAAGGACACCTGGTCGTCGGCGCCGTGGTTCTGGATGCCGATGTGGCCGTCCTTCAGGCTGCGTGCCGGGTCGGTGTTGGTGAAGTCGTTGATCTTCGCTCCGTTGAGGAAGACCTGGAGCCGTTCACCCTGGACCTTGATCTCGTAGCTGTTCCACTGGCCGGGCGGCCTCAGGACCCGGTCGCGGGCCTTGAGGTCGGCGGACTTGAATCCGTAGACGGCCCCGGTGGTGCGGTCGGGGGCGTCGGTGGCGTCGATCTGGATCTCGTAGCCGTTGTTCACGGCCGACCAGGGGTCGTCGGAGGCGGGGAAGCCGACGAAGACTCCGGAGTTGTCGTCGCCGTCCAGCTTCCAGTCGAGCTTGAGGGAGTAGGACTTGAGCTCCTTGGCCTGGTACCAGAGCATGCCCATGCCGCCCTCGGTGCGCAGTTCGCCGCCGGTGACGGTGAACTTCCCGGGGCCGGCCTGCTTCCAGCCTTCGAGGGTGTGTCCGTTGAACAGGTCGCGGTAGCCGGTGGCGGGCTTGCAGTTGGCGTTGACCTGGCCGGAGGCGTAGCGCAGGCCGCCGAGCAGGTGCTGCCGGAAGGCGGGCTCCGCGTAGGACTCCCTGGTGTGTCCGCCGCCGGTGTAGAAGGAGCGGCCGCCCTCGTAGGTCTGGCACCAGGCGATCGGGTGGTCGCCCTTCATGTTGCCGCCCTGGTAGGTGGTCTCGTCCAGGGTGGCGAGGATGCGGGCCTGGCCGCGGGGGTTGGTGCGGTAGTTGTACCACTCGTCGGTGCGCTCCCAGGCCGCGTCGAGGTGGGAGGTGGCGGGGTGGTCGTGGTCCTCGACGCGGACTGTGGCCTTCTGGATCTGCGGGTGGGAGTGGAAGTGGGCGCCGACGAGGCCGCCGTAGAACTCCCAGTCGTACTCGGTGTCGGCGGCCGCGTGGACGCCCATGTAGCCGCCGCCGGTGGCGACGTAGTTCTCGAACGCCTTCTGCTGCTCGGCGTTGAGGACGTCGCCGGTGGTGGAGAGGAAGACGACGGCGTCGTAGCGGGCGAGGTTGGCGGTGGTGAACTGGCCGGCTTCCTCGGTCGCGTCGACGGTGATGTTGCTGCCGGTGCCGAGTTCCTTGAGGGCCGTCACACCGGTGGGGATGGAGTCGTGGCGGAAGCCCGCGGTCTTGGAGAAGACGAGGACGCGTTTGGCGGAGCGGTCGGCGGGGGTGCTGGAGAGTTCGAAGTCGTCGACGTCGTAGAGGGCTCCGGCTCCGCCCTTGAAGACGAGGAACAGTTCGGTGGTCTTCCTGGGTACGGCGCGCAGCGGCACGTCGATGTCCTGGAAGGTCTCCCAGCCGCCGGTGACCGGTACGGGGGCGGAGCCGAGGAGGGTGCCGCCTGCGGAGCCGGTGCGGACCTCGAGGAAGCCGCCGGCGCCGCCGGAGGAGATGCGGGCGGTGAGCTTGGTGGTGCCGGTGAGGTTGTAGGGCTTGAAGGAGATCCAGTCGCCGTCGTGGATGTCGCCGACGGTCTTGCCGCCGTGGGCGGGCGTCTTGTCGATGACGCTGATGCCGGACCGGCCGGTGAAGTGCTCGGCCTGGCGGTGGCGGGGCTGGAGCTGGGCCTGGTCGTGGCCGGTGAGTGCGGCCTGGCCGCCGCCTCCGCCGTCGGTGTACTCGGCGTCGAAGACGCCGAAGATGTTGGCGTTGGGGTCGTGGCCCCCGTCGGCGGAGGTCTTGATGGTTCCGGTGCAGCCGTTGGCGGAGGTCACGGGGTGGCCGTGGCTGTCGTGGCCGAGGATGTAGGTGACCTTGACCTTGGCGCAGTCGACGGTGCCGTCCTCGGGGTCGGTGACGGTGACCTTGAAGGGGATCTCGTCGCCGAAGCTGAACAGGGCGCCTTCGGCGGGGAGTTCGAGGGTGACCTTGGGTGCGGTGTTGCCGACGACGACCTGGACGCTGGCGGATCCGGTGCGTCCGGTGGGGTCCTTGGCGGTCACGGTGGCGGTGTAGGTGCCGTTCTTGCGGTAGGTGTACGTCGGGTTTGCGGCGGTGGACGTGCCGCCGTCGCCGAAGTCCCAGGTGTAGGTGAGGGCGTCGCCGTCGGCGTCGGTCGTGCCGGCGGAGGAGAACGCGACCTTCAGCGGTGCCTTGCCGGAGGTCTTGTTGGCGGTGGCCTCGGCGACCGGGGAGCGGCCTCCGGTGGCGTTCTCGATGCGGTAGAGCGCGGAGTGCTCGTCGCCGCCGAACCAGGCGGTTCCGTAGTCGAGGACGTAGAGCGCGCCGTCGGGGCCGAAGCTCATGTCCATGATCTGCGTCCCGGTCCAGGGGACGGGGTTGATGGACTGGACGGTGCCGTCGGCGCCGTGCTCGATGCGCTTGATCCAGCGGCGGCCGAACTCGCCGGCGAAGAAGTCGCCGTCGTAGGCCTCGGGGAACTTCACCGGGGAGTCGAGGTCCGGGTCGTAGTGGTAGACGGGTCCGCCCATGGGGGACTCGGAGCCGGTGCCGAACTCGGGGACGGAGCCGCCGTCGTAGGGGATCCATGCGGGTTCGGCGGGCGGGAGGTCGACGAGGCCGGTGTTGTGCGGCGAGTCGTTCTTCGGGGCCGCGCAGTCGTAGGTCGCGCCGGACACCTTGGTGGCGAAGTCGTAGTCGACGTAGGGGTCGTTGTCGCCGGTGCAGAACGGCCAGCCGAAGTTGCCGGGTTTGGTGATGCGGGCGAACTCGACCTGTCCGGCCGGTCCGCGCTTGGGGTCGGCGGCGCCGGCGTCGGGACCGTACTCGCCGACGTAGGCCACGCCGGTCTTCTTGTCGACGCTGAAGCGGAACGGGTTGCGGAAGCCCATGGCGTAGATCTCGGGCCGGGTCTTGGCGGTGCCCGGGGCGAAGAGGTTGCCGTCGGGGACGGTGTAGCTGCCGTCGTCGGCGACCTTGATGCGGAGGATCTTGCCGCGGAGGTCGTTGGTGTTGCCGGAGGTGCGGCGGGCGTCGTAGGCCGGGTTGCGGTCGGGGCGCTCGTCGATGGGCGTGTAGCCGTCGGAGGCGAAGGGGTTGGAGTCGTCGCCGGTCGACAGGTACAGGTTGCCCTGGGCGTCGAAGTCGATGTCCCCGCCGACGTGGCAGCAGATGCCTCGGGTGGCGGGGATGTCGATGACCTTCTTCTCGCTGGCGCTGTCGAGGGTGCCGTCGGCCCTGAGCACGAAGCGGGAGAGCCGGTTGACGCCGTCGTACTTGGCGAAGTCGGCGGCGGTGCCCTCGTTGGGGGCGTCGCCTGCGGGGGTGTCCAGCGGGGGCGCGTAGTAGAGGTAGATCGCCCGGTTCTGTGCGAAGCCGGGGTCGATGCCGACGCCCTGGAGGCCTTCCTCGTCGTGCGCGTAGACGGGGACGGTGCCGACGACGCGGGTGTTGCCCGCGGCGTCGGTCATCCGCAGCTCGCCGTCTCGCGAGGTGTGCAGGACGCTGCGGTCGGGCAGTACGGCGAGCGACATGGGCTCGCCGACCTCGGGCTCGCCCTTGGCGAGGGTCACCTGCTGGAACTCCTCGGCCGCGGCGGGCGCCGCTTCGCTCGCGGACGCGAGGGCGCCGACGGGGGCGGCGAGGGTGAGGGAGGTCGCGGCGAGCAGGCCGCCGGTGAGGAGCGCGATGCCCTTTCTGACGCGGGTTCGCTGTGCTCCGGGCCGTTTTATGTGCACGTGTGTCCTCCGGAAAGAGCGGTCGTACGGGCGGGTGGTGCTGCCGTGCGGAAGGTCCGGGGACCGGCGTGCGCCGTCACGCTGGTCGTGTCACTCGTTCAGGATGCGAGCCGTGTTTCACGGCTGTGTCCTGTACACCTCAGGGACGGTAGCGGGGTTCGTCCACCACCGAAAGCCCTTGTGCGGCGGGGAAGTTGAACTTTTTCCCGCATCAGGACAAAGCCGTTCCGGGGCAGGCCGGACCGCCCGGCGGCGGGGGCCGCCACCAGGCTCCGGCCTGCGGGAGCGGGCTAGTCCTTGCCCCCGAAGGCGGCGTCGAAGGCCGCGGACGGGGGGTCGAAGTCGTACCGCTTGAGCGTGGCAAGCGCTTCCGGCGCGCCCGCCAGACGGTCCATGCCGGCGTCCTCCCACTCGACGGACACGGGCCCGTCGTAGCCGATGGATCGCAGCATCCGGAACACGTCCTCCCAGGGCACGTCGCCGTGGCCGGCGGACACGAAGTCCCAGCCGCGCCGCGGGTCGCCCCACGGGAGGTGGGAGCCGAGGCGTCCGTTGCGGCCGTCGAGCCGGGTGCGGGCCTCCTTGCAGTCCACGTGGTAGATCCGGTCCCGGAAGTCGTAGAGGAAGCCGACGGGGTCGAGGTCCTGCCAGACGAAGTGGCTGGGGTCGAAGTTCAGCCCGAACGCGGGCCGCCGCCCGACGGCCTCCAGCGCGCGGTGCGTGGTCCAGTAGTCATATGCGATCTCGCTGGGGTGGACCTCGTGGGCGAAGCGCACGCCCTCGGCGTCGAACACGTCGAGGATCGGGTTCCACCGCTCGGCGAAGTCCTCGTAGCCGCGTTCGACCATCCGCTCCGGCACCGGGGGGAACATGGCGACCAGGTGCCAGATCGACGATCCGGTGAAGCCGATGACGGTGCGGACGCCGAACGCGGCCGCGGCGCGGGCGGTGTCCTGCAGTTCGCGGGCCGCGCGCCGGCGGACGCCCTCCGGCTCGCCGTCGCCCCAGATCCGGGCGGGCACGATCGCCTGGTGCCGCTCGTCGATCGGGTTGTCGCAGACGGCCTGGCCGACGAGGTGGTTGGAGATCGCCCAGCACTTCAGTCCGTACTTGTCGAGCAGCGCGCGCCGCCCGTCCAGGTACGCGGGGTCGGCGAGGGCCTTGTCGACCTCGAAGTGGTCGCCCCAGCAGGCGAGTTCGAGACCGTCGTAGCCGAAGTCGCGGGCGAGCCGGCAGACCTCCTCCAGGGGCAGGTCGGCCCACTGGCCGGTGAACAGGGTGAAGGGACGGGGCACGGCGAGGACCTCCTCGTACGGCGGCCCGCGGACGGCGGGCCCGTGGACGGTGGCACGCCGCCGGGGAGCACCCCCCGGGCTCCCCGGCGGTGTGCGGGCCGGGTGGGTGGGGCCGGGTGTCAGCCGGCGGACCCCGGGACGGGGGTGTAGACGGCGTTCTTCTCGGCACTCTCCTCCACGGCGGCGAGCACCCGCTGCACCTGCAGTCCGTCGGCGAACGACGGTGCCGGTGCGGTGTTCCCGGAGGCGACGGCGTGCACGATGTCGCGCGCCTGGTGCACGAAGGTGTGCTCGTAGCCGAGGGCGTGGCCGGGCGGCCACCACGCCTCCAGGTAGGGGTGGGCGGATTCGGTGACGAGGATCCGCCGGAAGCCGGCCGACGCGGCGGGTTCGGTGTGGTCGTGGAAGGACAGTTCGTTGAGGCGTTCCAGGTCGAAGGCGAGTGAGCCGCGCTCGCCGTTGATCTCCAGCCGCAGGGCGTTCTTGCGGCCGGCCGCCATCCGGGTCGCCTCGAAGGAGGCCAGCGCCCCGGAGGCGAGCCGCCCGGTGAACAGGGCGGCGTCGTCGACGGTGACCGGTCCGCGCCCGTTCGAGCCGGTCGCCGACAGTCCCGTGGAGGCCCCGGCGAGCAGCGGCCGTTCGCGTACGAACGTCTCGGTGAGCGCGGACACCCCGACCAGCGGCTCCCCCGCCAGGTACTGCGCGAGGTCCACGGCGTGCGCGCCGAGGTCGCCGAGCGCGCCGGAGCCCGCGTGCTCGCGCTCGAGCCGCCAGGTCAGCGGGAAGTCGGGATCCACGAGCCAGTCCTGCAGATAGGTGACCCGTACGTGGCGGAGCGCGCCGATCCTGTTCTCGGCGATCAGCCGGCGGGCGTACGCGATGGCCGGCACCCGCCGGTAGTTGAAGCCGACCATGGCCACCTGGCCGCGCGCGGCGGCCGCCTCGGCGGCGGCCACCATCGCCTCCGCCTCGGCGACCGAGTTGGCCAGGGGCTTCTCACACAGGACGTGCTTGCCCGCCTCCAGTGCCGCGATGGCGATCTCCGCATGGCTGTCACCCGGGGTGCAGACGTCGACCAGCTGTACGTCGTCGCGGGTGACGAGGGTGCGCCAGTCGGTCTCCGCCGCCGCCCAGCCGTGCTTGGCGGCGGCGGCCCGGACGGCGACCGCGTCGCGGCCGCCGATCGCGGCGAGGACCGGCCGCAGCGGCAGGTCGAAGACGCGCCCCGCGGTGCGCCAGCCCTGTGAGTGGGCGGCACCCATGAACGCGTATCCGACCATGCCGACGCCGAGTGTCGGCGGTGCGGCCTCGCTGTCGCTGTCCCTCTGTTCCTTGCCGGCCATACGGGTTCCTCCTCGTCGGTTGCTCGGTGGGGGCGGGCGGAACGTCAGCTGAAGCCCGTCGGCAGGTACTGGTCGACGTTGTCCTTGGTGACGACGGCCGAGTAGAGGGTGACGGAGGCGGGGATCTCGAGCTCCGCCATGCCGCCGATGCCCTTGCCCTGGCCGAGGGCGCGGGCGAGGTCGATGGCGGACGCGGCCATCGTCGGCGGGTAGAGGACGGTCGCCTTGAGCACGCCGTTGTCGGCCTTGATGGCGTCCATCGCGGACTTGGCGCCGGCGCCGCCGACCATCAGGAAGTCGTCCCGGCCGGCCTGCTGGATGGCGCGGAGGGCGCCGACGCCCTGGTCGTCGTCGTGGTTCCACAGCGCGTCGAACTGCTTCTGCGCCTGGAGCAGCTGGGCCATCTTGGCCTGGCCGGACTCGACGGTGAACTCGGCGGCCTGGCGGGCGACCTTGCGGATGTTGGGGTAGTTCTTGAGGGCGTCGTCGAAGCCCTGGGTGCGCTGCTTGGTGAGCTCCAGGTTGTCCATGCCGGCGAGCTCGATCACCTTGGCGTTCGGCTTGTCCTTGAGCTGCTCGCCGATGAAGCGGCCCGCGTTGAGGCCCATGCCGTAGTTGTCGCCGCCGATCCAGCAGCGGTAGGCCTGCGGCGAGGCGAAGATCCGGTCCAGGTTGACGACCGGGATGCCGGCCTTCATGGCCTGGAGCCCGACCTGGGTGAGGGCCTTGCCGTCGGCCGGCAGGATCACCAGGACGTCGACCTTCTTGTTGATGAGGGTCTGGATCTGGCCGATCTGGGCGGCGGTGTCGTTGGAGCCCTCGGTGATCTCCAGGGTGACGTCCGAGTACTTCCCGGCGCGCTGCTTGGCGTTGGCGTTGATGGCGGCGAGCCAGCCGTGGTCGGCCTGCGGGCCGGCGAAGCCGATGGTGACGGGCTTGCCGGGCTTGTCGTCGGCGGCCGGGGCGTTCCCGGTGGCCGTGCCGGCGCTCTTCGGCTCGTTGCTGGTGCAGGCGGTGAGGAGGGCGCCTGCGGAGACGGCGGCGGTGCCGAACAGCAGTCCTCTGCGGCTGGTGGCGGGGATTTCTGGCATGGCGGGTCAACCCCTCTGGGTTCGGGCATGCGGGTGGGCCGGGACGTGCGGGGGGGTGGAGGAGGGACGGGGGTGACGAGGTGTCAGCGGGGCTGGGTCACGTCTCGCCGTTGCGCAGGGTGCTGCGCTGGACCAGGACTGCGGCCACGATGATCGCTCCCTTGGCGATCTGCTGGACGGCGCTCTCCAGGTTGTTGAGGGCGAAGATGTTGGTGATGGTGGTGAAGACGAGGACGCCGAGGACGGAGCCGACGATGGTGCCCCGGCCGCCGCTGAGCAGGGTGCCGCCGATGATCGCCGCGGCGATGGCGTCGAGTTCGTAGAGGTTGCCGTTGGTGTTCTGGCCGGAGCCGGACAGGACGATCAGCAGGAAGGCCGCGATGCCGCAGCACAGTCCCGACAGCAGGTAGAGGTAGAGCCGCTGGCGGCGTACGTCGATGCCGGCGAGCCGGGCCGCCTCGGCGTTGCCGCCGACGGCGACCGTGCGGCGTCCGAAGGTCGTCCGGTTCAGCAGCAGCCAGCCGAGGACGGTGACGACCGCGAAGACCAGCACCAGCGGCGGGACGCCGAGGAGGTAGGAGTCGGGAACGCCCAGGTCGAGCACGGGCTGTACGGTCACGATCTGCGTCTTGCCGTCGGTGATCTGCAGGGCGAGTCCGCGTGCCGAGGCGAGCATGGCGAGGGTCGCGATGAACGGCACCATCCCGCCGTAGGCGATGAGCAGTCCGTTGACCAGTCCGCAGCCGACGCCGACGACGACCGCGGTGAACAGGATGCCGGCGAAGCCGTACTCCTGGGTGGCGAGGGTGGTCGCCCACACGGAGGCGAGGGCGACGATCGCGCCGACGGACAGGTCGATGCCGCCGCTGGTGATGACGAAGGTCATGCCGACGGTGACGACGCCGATGACGGACGCCTGGGTGAGCACCAGCTGGAGGTTGGAGGTGTCCAGGAAGGTCTCGGGCTTGGTGATGCCGCCGACCGCCACGAGCACCGCGAGGACCCCGAGGAGCGAGAGGTTGCGGACGTCGGCGCGCAGTCCCAGGGCGGGCCTGGCGGCCTTGGCGGCCGGGGGCGTGACCGCGGGCGGCGGAGGGGCCTGCGGTGCCTCGGAGGCGGGCTGCGTCATGAGCTCGGGCTCCCTTCCATGACAAGGTCGAGTACGCGGTGCTCGTCGAGCTCCCCGGCGGGCGCCGTGTGCACGACGCGGCCTTCCCGGAGCACCAGCACCCGGTCGGCGAGGCCCAGCACCTCGGGGACCTCGCTGGAGACGAGGAGGACGGCGAGTCCGTCGTCGGCGAGCCGGCGGATGACGGCGTAGAGCTCGGCGCGGGCGCCGACGTCGACGCCGCGGGTGGGTTCGTCGAGCAGCAGGACGCGGCAGCCGCGGAGCAGCCAGCGGGCGAGGACGGCCTTCTGCTGGTTGCCGCCGGACAGGGTGCGGATGCGGGCGTCGGGGTTGTCCGGGCGCAGCGACAGCTCGCGGGTGGCCCGGCGGGCGTCGCGGCGCTCGGCGCCGCGGTCGAGCCAGCCGCCGCGGGAGAAGCGGGAGAGCGAGGACACCGACACGTTGCGGGTGACGGATTCGAGCATCAGCAGGCCCTGGGCCTTGCGTTCCTCGGGGGCGAGGCCGAGTCCGGCGCGGACGGCGGAGCGTACGCTGCCGGGCTTGAGGGTGCGGCCGTCGACGATGACGCGGCCGGTGGTGGGCTTGCGGGCCCCGTAGACGGTCTCCAGGATCTCGGAGCGCCCGGAGCCGACGAGTCCGGCGAGGCCGAGGATCTCGCCCGGGCGCAGTTCGAGGTCGACGGGTGCGAACTCGCCCTCGCGGCTGAGGCCTTCGACGCGGAGCACGGGTGCGGTGTCCGGCGGCGAGGCGGGGCGGTCGGGGAAGACGTACTCGACGTTGCGGCCGGTCATCATGGCAACGATGTCGCGTGTGGGGGTGTCCTTGGCGGGCAGTCCGCCGGCGACGGCGCGGCCGTCCTTGAGGACGGTGACCCGGTCGCCGATGCGGCGGATCTCCTCGAGGCGGTGGGAGATGTAGACGACGGCGACCCCGGCGGCGGTGAGGTCGGCGACGATGCGGAAGAGGTTGTCGGTCTCGTCGGGGTCGAGGGCGGCCGACGGTTCGTCCATGACGATGAGTCGCACGTCGTGGGAGAGGGCGCGGGCCATGGAGACGATCTGCTGCTGGGCGGCGGAGAGGCCGCCGACGCGGCGGCCGGGGTCGATCTCGGGGTGGCCGAGGCGGCGCAGGAGCGCGGAGGCCGAGCGCCGGGCCCCGCGGCCCCGGACGACGAATCCGGCGGCGGTGGGTTCATGGCCGAGGAAGACGTTCTCGGCGACCGACAGGCCCTCCACCAGGTCGAGTTCCTGGTAGATGGTGGCGATGCCGAGGCGCATGGCGGCGATGGGCGACTTGAGGGCGACGTCTTCGCCGCGCCAGGTGATCCGTCCGTCGTCGGGCTGGTGGGCTCCGGCGAGGACCTTGATGAGGGTGGACTTGCCGGCGCCGTTCTGGCCGAGGAGGCAGTGGACCTCGCCGGCCTGGACGTCGAGGTCGACGCCGTCGAGGGCGCGGACGCCGGGGAAGGACTTGGTGATGCCGGACATCGTGAGCAGCGGTGGTGCGGTTGTGTCCTGCGGTGATGGTGGTGCGGGTGGTTCTGGTGCCATGGCGGATCCCCTCGGCAGGTGCGGCCGGTGAGCGGGCAGGGTGGAACCAGGTGCGTGGTGCTGTGGTGCGTTTGCGGACCGACCGGTCCGGGCGGATCAGGCCGGGGAGAACAGGTGGTCGCTGATGAGCCGGGCCGCGCCGATCACTCCGGCGGTGGGGCCCAGTTCGCCCAGCACGATGGGGAGGTTTCCGGTGGCCAGCGGCAGGGACTTCCGGTAGACCTGGGTCCGGACGCTGGCGAGCAGGGTGTGGCCGAGACCGGTGACACCGCCGCCGATCACCACCAGTCCGGGGTTGAAGAAGCTGACGAGTCCGGCGATGACCTGGCCGACGCGGTTGCCGCCCTCGCGGATCAGGTCGAGTGCGGTGGAGTCGCCGGCGGCGGCCGCGGTGGCGACGTCGGCGGCGGTGAGCCTGCCCGCGGCCTCCAGCCGCGCGGTGAGTTCGGGCGACTGCCCGGTGCGGGCCGCCTCCTCGGCGTCGCGGGCCAGTGCCGCACCGCTGAAGTGTGCTTCCAGGCAGCCCTTGTTGCCGCACGCGCAGGCGCGTCCGTCGGCCTCGACCTGGATGTGGCCGATGTCGCCGGCGCTGCCGGTGGTGCCGCGGTAGACCTCGCCGCCGACGACGATGCCGCAGCCGATGCCGGTGCCGATCTTGACGCAGAGGAAGTCCCCGACGGAGCGGGCGACGCCGGCGTGCTGCTCCCCCATGGCCATCAGGTTCACGTCGTTGTCGACCATGACCGGGCAGCCGAGTTCCTGGCTGAGGGCCTCGCGGACCGGGAAGCCGTCCCAGCCGGGCATGATCGGCGGTGCGACGGGGACGCCCTCGGGGTAGCGGACCGGTCCGGGTACGCCGATGCCGGCGCCGTCGAAGCCTTCGGCGAGGCCGGAGACCTTCAGTTTGGCCGCCATCGCGAGGACCTGCTCGAAGACGGCGACCGGGCCCTCGCGGACGTCCATCGGCTGGTTGAGGTGTCCGAGGACCTCCAGTTCGGCGTTGGTGACGGCGACGTCCACGGAGGTGGCGCCGATGTCGACGCCGAGGAAGCGAAGGTTCGGGGCGAGCCGGATGTTGTGGGAACGGCGGCCGCCGCGTGAGGCGGCGAGGCCGTCGGCGACGACCAGCCCGGTCTCCAGCAGCCGGTCGATCTCGACGGCGAGCTTGGAGCGGGAGAGGTCGACCTGATCGCCCAGCTGGGCGCGGGAGTTGGGGCCGCCGTCGCGCAACAGCCTGAGCAGTCGCGCCTGGTGCGCGTTGGCGGGTCGAGCCGTCATGCGTCTCACGCGCCCCTCCCCTCCCCTGGCCCTCGGCGCGGGGGATCCCGGTCAGCCGTTTCGTCGGGCTTTCGAGGGGAACGTAGCAGCGCTTTCCCCGAGGGGGAAGAAGTTGAGCAGCAATCCACCACAACTTTCTCCACACCCAGGACAAAGCCGGGGACGGGGGTGGCCGAACGTGGCGCGGGCGGGGCGCGTTCCGTGGGGCGCCGTCAGGGTTTGAGGTGGCTGAAGCCGACTTCGTAGCGGTCGACGGAGACGATCCGCTGGCCCTCCCTGCGGGCCGTGTCCACCCGGATCCGGTCGGCCCTCTCCTCGCTGGCCAGCATGGTCTCCTCGTCCTCCCACAGGGTCAGCGACACGGCCCTGCCCGTTGCCCGGTCGACGAACCAGTACACGCCGAGGAAGCCGGGAAGTCCCCGGACCTGCTGGACGACCGTCTCCGCGTGCGCGGACAGGTCGCCCTCGGGGGGCACGGGCGACCCCTCGTACCTGCTCAGTCTCGCGAACATCGCAGCTTCCCTTCCTCCGCGGCCGTGGCCGGGCGGTCGGCAGCCCCAGGACCAGCGTGCCCCGTCCTCCGGCCACCCGCACGCCACGGCTGCGGACCACGGGTGGCGCCTGGGCCAGAGCGGGCCCGGAGGGCTGCTTCGGGTGCGGTCCCGGGGCGTCCGCGGCGGAGGCCCGCCGCGGATCGCGAGGGGTCCGCTCGGGTGCGGCCCCGGGGGCCGGACCCCAGACTGTGAGGGATGCCCGGGGCGCCGCGGAGTGCTCGCGGCCGGTCCGGCGGGCCGGCCCCGCAAGCGGCAGGGCCGGGCGCCCGGGCGGGCCGCGCGCGCATCCGCGCGGCGTCGTACGACCGACGACGGAGGAGTTACCGGGATGATCCTGGTGACCGGCGCGACGGGCCATGTCGGCTCGGAGCTGGTCCGGGTCCTGGCGAAGCGGGCGCCCCCGCAAGGGCGTTCAGCCGCTCGGGCCGCGCGGAAGGGCTGCGGAGGGCGCCGAGGCGGTACGGGGGTCTCGACAGTCCTGCGTCGGTGGCCGCGGCGCTCGCCGGGGTGCGGGCCGTGTTCCCGATGCCCGGCCACGACCGGGCGCGGGAGTCGCTGAAGGCCGTGCGCGAGTCGGGAGTCGAGCGGGTCGTCCTCCTCTCCGGCGCTTCGGTGCCGGTGGGGGCCTCACGAACGCGGTGACGCGCTACCGGACCGAGGCGGAGACCGCGGTCAGGGAGTCGGGGGTGGCGTGGACGCTCCTGCGCCCGTACTCGTTCACGTCGAACACCCTGGAGTGGGCGGAGGGCCTGCGCGCCGGCGACGACACGGTGCGTGCCGCGTTCCAGGCGGCCGGGGTCGCCGCGGTCGATCCGTACGACATCGCCGCCGTGGCGGCGGTGGCGCTGACGTCGTCCGGCCACGAGGGCCGCGCGTACACGCTGTCCGGGCCCGAGGCGCTCGTGCCCGCGGAGCAGGTGCGGATCCTCGGCTGGGTGCTCCGCCGCGAGCTGCGTTTCGAGGCGTCGTCGGACGAGGAGGCGCGGGCCGGGATGGAGGCCCGGATGCCGGTGGAGTACGTCGACGCCTTCTTCCGCTTCTTCGTGGACGGGGCGGCGGACGAGTCGGTGGTGCAGCCGGCCGTGGGCGATGTGACGGGGCGCCCGCCGAGGACGTTCGCCCCAGTGTGCGCGGGCGCGCACGCCGACTCCTTCCGGCCGTGAACACGGCGGCGCCCACGAGCCGGAGGCCCGGGCGGACAGGACAGGCCGCGGCGCAACCGGCGGCAGGTGCCGGCAAGGGGACATACGAGGGCGGGTGGGCGTACGGGACGGGCCGACACGACCGGTCCCCGGCCTCCGGCCGCGCGGAGGGCGCTGAGGTGTGGGCGGCGGAGCGCCGTGCCGGCCTCCGGCCAACGCCTCGACGCCCGGCACGGGCGGTCGCGGGCGGTCGCCGTTTCGCGGCGGTCAGGGCCTGCCGGGGCCGGCCAGGGTGCGGTCCGTCTCCCGCCTCGACCAGCGGGCGGTGAGCAGCAGCGCGATGTCGTCCGGCCGGTCCGTGGCCTGGCGGGCCTCGCGGATCAGCCGGTCGGCGGTGTCGGCGATCGTGATCCGGCTGACCCTGCTGAGGGTGGCGCGCAGTCGCTCGACACCGGCGTCGATGTCGGTGCCCGCCTCCTCGATCAGCCCGTCGGTGAAGAGGGCCAGTACCGCCCCTGGTTCCAGGGTGAGTTCGGAGACCGGGTAGTGCTCCTCCGCGTCGACGCCGAGGATGAGCCCGCCGCTCAGGTCGAGCACCTCGGTCGTGCCGTCGGGCCTGCGCAGCAGCGGCTGGGGGTGCCCGGCGCGTACGGCCTGGGCGGCGCCGGTCGCCGGATCGAGGAGTACGTAGCAGCAGGTGGCGAACTGCGCGGGATCGAGGTCGATGAGCAGCCGGTTGGTGCCGCTCATCACCTCGTCGGGCTCCCGGTCCGCGAGCGCGAACGCCCTGACGGCGCTGCGCAGTTGGCCCATGATGGCGGCTGCGGAGACCCCGTGCCCCTGGACGTCGCCGATGACGAGGGCCAGACCGCGGTCCGTCTCGATGACGTCGTACCAGTCACCGCCGACGTCCATGCCCTGGGTGCCGGGGAGATAGCGGCCGACGGTCTCCACGTCCTTGATGACGGGCAGCCGGTGCGGCAGCAGTGCGTCCTGGAGGCCGCGGGCGAGTGCGGACTCGCTGTCGTAGCGCTGGGCGCGTTCGAGTGCCTGCGCGATGAGCCCGGCGAGGGCGGTGAGGACGGTGCGCTCCTCGGGTGCGAAGCCGCGAGGGTGGTCGAATCCGAGGATGCAGGAGCCGACGGGCCGGCCGGAGGCGATCAGCGGGAGGAAGGCGCGGGCGCCGACGGAGGCGTCGATCGCGAGCCCGGGGTAGGCCGCGGACAGTTTGTCCATGGACTCGAAGAAGATCGGGCGGCCGGTGGTGAGGGTCTCCACGCCGGGGATCCGGGCGTCGAGCCCCACCCCGTCGAAGGGCGCGAGGAAACCGGCCGGGAAGCCGGTCTCCCAGGCCAGGTAGAGATGGCGCTCGTGAAGGACGTAGATGGCCAGTTGCCGGCCGCCGAACGCGGGCAGCAGTTCCTCGGTGACGACGGCCGAGACCTGGCGCGCGGTGACGGCCTCGGTCAGGGCGATGGCGAGGGCGACCGGCCGGTAGAGCGCGCTGGCCCGGTCGGCGGGTGAGGCGAAGGTGCCCAGCCCGGCGCCGGGGAAGCTGACGGAGCCCGGTGTGTAGTCGGGACGTTCGGCGTCGGCGACCGTCCCGGTCACCCCTTCCCGGCCGGGGAAGAGGGAGACGGTGACCCAGACGTCCTCCTCCCGGTTGGCCCGGAACTGGACAGGGGTGTGCGAGAGGAGCGCCGCCCGGTAGTGGTCCCAGTAGCCAGGGCGGTCGAGCCACGGCACGGCCTCCCACAGCACGCGGCCGATGAGCCGGTCCCGGTCCATCCCGATCAGGTCCTCGGCGCTGTGGTTGGCGTAGGTGATGCGGCAGGAGCGGTCGAGGGAGAAGAGCCCGTCGGGTAGCCGGTCGCCTGCCTCGCCGGAGACCACTCCGGTGCCGAGGTCGATCAGGGATCCCGTGACGCGGCGGGCCCCGATGCCGGGCGACGGGTGGACCGGGCGGCCGGTCAGTTCCACCAGCGACGGCGGTTCGTCGTCGCGGGTGATCCGGATCCGGCGCACGACGGGGCGGCCGGTCTGGCCCGCCTCCCGGGCCACGGCCCACAGCTGGTAGGCGTCCTCGGACGTGACATGGGCGGTGAGGGCGTCGATGGTGCCGGTGAAGGCGGCGGGGTCCACACCGAGGATGGCGCAGAGTTCCTCGTCGGCGCGGAGCACTCCGCTGCCGATGTCCCAGTCGAACGTGCCGATCCGCACGGGGCCGGCCGTCGAGTTTGGGGCCTGGACGACGAAGGGCTCACCGTCCCAGCGGATGGGGGTGCCGTCGTGGTGCAGTTCGCCGAGGGCGGCGCCGAGCCGGGCCCCCGCGTCGGTGAAGCGCCGGCGGTCGGCCTCGGCGACCGGTTCCCCGGCGGTGGCGGGGCGTAGCGCCACGAGCACGCCGAAGCGCTCGTCGCCGCTTCTGACCGGCGCGTACAGGGAGCTGAAGGAGAACGGCAGCCCCGCCATGAGCTGCGGGAAGCGTTGCATGGCCTCCTCGCCGTCGGCGAGGTGGATCGGCTGGGAGCGACGGTGGCACTCGGCCACGGGGAAGGGCCTGTTGACGTGCATGCGCCACCACGGGCGCATCAGTTCGCCGGGGAGCCCGACGACCACGGCGAGGCGCAGCAGCCCAGGCGTCCCCGACCGCAGGTACACCCCTCCGGCGTGGCCCCCCACCGCGCCGATCGAGTGGACCGCGGCCTCGGCGAGCACCAGGCCGAGCTCGTCCAGAGGATGGACCGCGCCGCCGCTCGTCTCGCGCTGCGGCCCGCGCTCCGTGTGCGCGCCGGGCCTGGCCGCGCCGTACCAGGTCACATAAGAAGGATGCGCCAGGGCCGTGGGGGCGCGCACCTCAGGCCGTGGCCCGCGGGCGGGGCGAGCGGCGGCAGGACGGGGCTTGCCCCGCCGGGTCCGTCGGCCTGCGGCCGGGGGGAGGTCAGGACTCGCGCTCGTGGTACGTGCGGCGGGTGTGTTCCGTGTGGGCGCGCATGACCTCGGTCGCCCGGCGCTCGTCGCGTGCCGAGATCGCCGCGATCAGTTCGCGGTGCTCGATCCACGACTGCTCGCCGCGCTGCCGCGCGACGGGGGTGTAGTACCAGCGCACGCGCCGGTCGACCTGGCCGGCCAGTTCGGCGAGCACGACGTTCCCGGCGAGTTCCATCACCTTGGCGTGGAAGGCGGCGTTGGTGGCCACCGCCAGGTCCACGTCGTCGGCGGCCACGGCCCGCTCGCCCTTGTCGCACAGCTCCTCGAGCGCGGTGATGCCGGCGGAACCGGCGTTCGCGGCGGCCAGCCGGGCTGCCTCGGCCTCCAGCAGGGTGCGAACCGACAGCAGTTGGTCGGCCTCCTCCTCGGTGGGCTCGTGGACGAACGCGCCCTGGGCGGGGCGCAGGTCGACCCACCCCTCGGTGTTGAGCCGCTGCAGCGCCTCTCGCACGGGCTGGCGCGACACGCCCAGGTGACCCGCGAGCTCGCTCTCGACGAGATGCTGGCCGGGTTGCAGTGCGCGGGTGGTGATGAGCTCGAGCAACGCCTCGTACACGCGCTCGCGCAGCGGGCCCGGCCGCTCCAGCCTGGGCACGGTTCCCTGCGGCAGTCCTGCGGACAACATCGGGTCCCCCTCGGTCCTCGGCACTACGGGACGGCAATTGGCTATCGTCTACAGTCTACCGAGCGCAATCCCTCAGGGGCAGCGGACCACCTGCCCCGCGTACGACAGGTTTCCGCCGAATCCGAAGAGGAGCGCGGGAGCGCCGGACGGGATGTCGCCTCGTTCGAGCAGCCGGGACAGGGCCATCGGAATGGAGGCGGCCGAGGTGTTGCCGGAGTCGACGACATCGCGGGCGACCACGGCGTTCACCGCGCCGATCCGCTCGGCGACGGGCTCGATGATCCGCAGGTTCGCCTGGTGCAGTACGACGGCGGCGAGGTCCTCGGGGGCGACCGAGGCCCGTTCGCAGACCCTGCGCGCGATCGGCGGGAGCTGGGTGGTCGCCCAGCGGTAGACGGACTGGCCCTCCTGCGCGAAACGAGGCGGCGTCCCCTCGATCCGTACCGCGTGCCCCATCTCGGGGACCGAGCCCCACAGCACGGGACCGATGCCCGCGTCGCGGTCGTCGCACGCCTCGACCACCGCGGCACCGGCCCCGTCACCGACGAGGACGCAGGCGGTGCGGTCGGTCCAGTCGGCCACGTCGGACATCTTGTCGGCGCCGATGACGAGGGCGCGGACGGACGAGCCGGCCCGGATCGCGTGGTCGGCGGTGGCGAGAGCGTGGGTGAATCCGGCGCAGACGACGTTGAGGTCCATGACCGCCGGGGAGGCCATCCCGAGCCGGGCGGCGACGCGGGCCGCGGTGTTCGGGGAGCGGTCGATCGCGGTCGAGGTGGCCACGAGGACGAGGTCGATGTCGGCGGGGGTGAGTCCGGCCGCGGCGAGGGCCTTCCCGGCCGCGTGGGCGGCGAGTTCGTCCACCGGCTCGTCGGGTCCCGCGATGTGGCGGGTCCGGATGCCGACCCTGCTGGTGATCCACTCGTCGCTGGTGTCGACCATCCGCGCCAGGTCGTCGTTGGTGAGCACCTGGGCGGGCCGGTGGTGCCCGAGCGCGGCGATACGAGTGCCGGTCATGCCCGGGCACCCCCTTTGTGTCGAGGTCAGGAGCCCTCCAGTCTTGTCAGTGACCGGTGGGTACGAGGGCGGCCGATCCGACAGGATTCACCCGCGCGGGTTGGAGGCTCCGCCCAGTCGGCGGCCTCGGGACGCACCGCGCGAAACGCGCCGGGGCGCCGGGAACGCGGGGCGCACCGCGCGACCGCGGGGTGCCCGGAGGGCGGGAGCACGGAGCGCCGGTACGCCGGGGCGCGATCCGCGCCGCGCGCCGGGAACGCGGGGGCGGACGGCAGGACCCGCCGCCCGCCCCGCCCCCGGCGGCCGGCGCGGGGGCTCAACCCGCCGGAGGCTCGTGGACGCCGAAGGGCGAGCCCTGGTCGTCGCGGCAGAAGCGGAAGCGGCCGAAACGTGCGGCGGCGGCGTCGGTCTCGGTGTCCGGCCCTTCGACCGTGCCGCCGAGCTCCGTGATCCGTTCGAGCGCCGAGGCAAGGTCGTCGACCTTGAAGAAGACGTACGGCACGGCTTCGGCGTCGTCCCCGTGCACTCCGCCGGGCACGGTGGGCGTGGTGATCGCGAAGCCGGTGCCGCCCGGCACGTCCTCGAAGGTCCAGCCGAAGAGGTTGCCGTAGAAGGTGCGGGCCTTCCCGGGATCCGCCACGCCGAGTTCGAAGAAGGAGATCTCCCCGGCCATCGCTGGCTCCTGTCGTCCGACGAGGGTGGTCGCCGTCCACGCTGTCACACACCTTGTCGCGGGCAAATCCATACTGTAGACAATATATCGTCGACATGCAGTGACCTTGCTGCGCGCAGTGCCCAGCCTTCCCGGTTTCTCGGTTCCCCTCGACCGAACGGAGAGCCCCACGTGAAAGTCGCAGTCGTCGGCGCCGGAGCGATCGGCGCCTACGTCGGAGCCGCGCTCGACCGCGCCGGAGCCGATGTCCATCTCATCGCCCGTGGACCGCATCTGGCGGCCATGAGGCGGCACGGTGTACGGGTGCTGAGTCCGCGCGGCGACTTCACCGCGCGTGTCCACGCCACCGACCGCCCGGCCGACGTCGGCCCGGTCGACCACGTCTTCCTGGGCCTGAAGGCCAACTCGTACGCGGCGTGCGGGCCGCTGATCGAGCCCCTGCTCCAGGACGGCACCACGATCGTCGCCGCGCAGAACGGCATCCCCTGGTGGTACTTCCACCGGCACGGCGGCCCGTACGACGGCCGGCGCGTCGAGAGCGTGGACCCCGGCGGTGCCGTCAGCGCCGTCCTCGCCCCCGAGCGTGCGGTGGGATGCGTCGTCTACGCGGCAACGGAGCTGGCGGGCCCGGGGGTTGTCCGCCATCTCGAAGGCACCCGTTTCTCCATCGGCGAACCGGACCGTTCGGTCTCGGCACGCTGCCTCGGGTTCAGCGAGGCGATGCGCGAGGGCGGACTGAAGTGCCCGGTGGAACCGGAGCTGCGCCACGACATCTGGATCAAGCTGCTCGGCAACATCTCCTTCAACCCGATCAGCGCGCTCACCCGGGCGACGATGCGGGAGATGTGCCACCACCGCACGACCCGCGAGGTCATCGGACTGATGATGACCGAGACGCTGGAGGTCGCGGCCGCCCTCGGCTGCCGCCCCGAGATCTCCGTGGAGCGGCGCCTCGCCGGCGCGGAACGGGTCGGCGACCACCGCACCTCCACGCTCCAGGACCTGGAGAAGGGCAAGCCGCTGGAGCTCGACGTGCTGCTCGCCGCCGTGGTGGAACTCGCCGGGATCACCGGGGTGCCGGTGCCCACGCTCCGTACGGTGGCGGCCATTTCGGACCTGCTGGCGACGCGGAGCGCGGCATGAGGGCGGCACGGGCGGCCTCCGCCCGTGCCGGACTCGGCGGACCGTGCAGGACAATGAGATCGTCGGGAAAGTCTCGCCGCACCCGCGCGAGGCCGCGCGCGGTACCGCGCACGCTCCAACGCACAGAGTCGGGACTGATCACCATGGGACGGGTCACCGAGCGCCGCCGCACCATCCGGATCAGGAACGGCGCGGTGACGGCCCGGCCGGACACCCTGGTCGCCGAGGAACCCCTGGAGATCCGGCTGAACGGCCGCCCACTGGCGATCACCATGCGCACCCCGGGCGACGACTTCGCGCTCGCGGCCGGTTTCCTCGTCAGCGAGGGCGTGATCGGCTCCGCGTCGGAGCTGCGGTCGATCGTGTACTGCGCCGGCGCCAAGGACGACGGCACCAACACCTACAACGTCGTCGACGTACAGCTCGCGCCCGGCGTCCCGGTCCCCGACATCACGCTCGAACGCAACGTCTACACCACGTCGTCGTGCGGACTGTGCGGCAAGGCCAGCCTCGACGCGGTACGCACCACCGCCCGGTTCCCCATCGCCGACACTCCCCCGGTCCGGATCGAGCCCGGACTGCTCTCCGGCCTCCCCGACCGGTTGCGCGCCGCGCAGCGGGTCTTCGACCGGACCGGGGGCCTGCACGCCGCGGCGCTGTTCTCGGAGGAGGGCGAACTGCTCGACGTCCGCGAGGACGTCGGCCGGCACAACGCCGTGGACAAGCTGATCGGCCGCGCGGTGCGCGAGGACCTGCTGCCGTTGTCGCGAGTGATCCTGCTGGTGTCCGGCCGGGCGTCGTTCGAGCTGGCACAGAAGGCGGTGATGGCGGGGATCCCCGTACTCGCGGCGGTCTCCGCACCGTCCTCGCTGGCCGTCGACCTGGCGGCCGAGACCGGGCTGACCCTGGTCGGCTTTCTGCGCGGCCCGGACATGAACGTGTACGCGGGCGAGGAACGCATCGCCCTTCACTCGGGGGTCTGACGGGCCCGGCCGGCGGGGAGCGCCCCCTGCGCCGGCCGGGTCCTTGCCCGCGGGGCGCGGTTCAGCGCGCGGGGACCCGGGCCGGGCCGCTCCCGGGCGCCGCCTCCACCGGACGGGGGTCGGCCGCCCGCCGTTTGGCGATGACCGCGCAGACCATCAACTGCAGCTGGTGGAACAGCATCAGCGGCAGCACGGCCAGGCTCGCCTGCGCGCCGAAGAGGACGCTCGCCATCGGGAGCCCCGCGGCCAGGCTCTTCTTGGAGCCGGCGAACTGGATGGCGACCCGGTCCGCGCGGCCGAAGCCGAGGCGTTCGGGCCCGTACCAGGTCAGGGTGAGCATCACCGCGAGCAGCACCGCCTCGACGAGCAGCAGCGCGCCGAGCCGCACCGGGGTGACCTGGTGCCAGATGCCGGCGACCATGCCCCGGCTGAAGGCGGTGTAGACGACCAGCAGGATCGAGCCGCGATCGACGACGCCCAGGAGCCGCCGGTGCCGCGCGAGGAAGCCCGCGATCCAGCGGCGCAGCAACTGCCCGGCCAGGAACGGCACCAGCAGCTGGAGCGCGATCCTCAGCAGCCCGTCAGCCGAGAAGCCGCCCGTGCCGCGGCCGAGGAGCACGGCGGCCAGCAGCGGCGTGAGCACGATCCCGGCGAGGCTGGAGAAGGATCCCGCGCAGATCGCCGCGGACACGTTGCCACGGGCCATCGACGTGAAGGCGATCGAGGACTGGATCGTCGACGGCACCAGGCACAGGAAGAGCAGCCCGCCGTAGAGCGACGGGGTCAGCACGGCGGGGACGAGACCGCCCGCGGCGAGCCCCAGCAGCGGGAACACGACGAATGTGGCGGCCAGCACCGTCGCGTGCAGACGCCAGTGGCGCAGGCCGTCCAGGGCCTCGCGGGCCGACAGCCGCGCACCGTAGAGGAAGAAGAGCAGGGCGACCGCCCCGGTGGAGGCCCCGCCGGCGACGTCGGCCGCGGTGCCGGAGGCGGGGAGCAGCACCGCGAGGAGAACGGTGCCGAGGAGCATGAGGACGTACGGATCGACCGGCGGCCGGAACGGCGGTCGCAGGGGGGTGCGGCGGCTCATGTGCTCCACTTGCTCTCGGTACGGATCGTGCCCTCTCCATGGTCACCGGCCCATGGGCGATCGGGAATCCCGTACACCGATCTGACTGCCATCACGATTCGCGATGAGCGCGGCTAGCATGGCTCGCGTGTACGACCCCGGTCAGCTGCGTACCTTCCTCGCCGTGGCGCAGACCCTCAGCTTCACCCAGGCGGCACGCCGGCTGGGCGTGCGGCAGTCCACGGTCAGCCAGCACGTGCGGCGGCTCGAGGAGGCGGCGGGCCGGCAGCTGTTCACCCGCGACACCCACAGCGTGGAGCTCACCGGGGACGGCGAGGCGATGCTCGGCTTCGCCCGGACCATCCTGGACGCGCACGAACGGGCGGCCGCCTTCTTCACGGGCACCCGGCTGCGCGGCCGGCTCCGCTTCGGCGCCTCCGAGGACTTCGTGCTGACACGGCTCCCCGAGATCCTGGAGACGTTCCGCCGCGACCATCCCGAGGTCGACCTGGAGCTGACCGTCGAACTGTCCGGCACGCTGCACGAGCGGCTGGAGGCGGGCCGGCTCGACCTCGTCCTCGCCAAGCGCCGTACGGGCGGCACCCACGGCGAACTGGTCTGGCAGGACGCGCTGACCTGGATCGGCGCATCGCAGCTGCGGCTCGATCCGGACCGGCCGGTGCCGCTGATCGTGTACCCGCCGCCGGGTATCACCCGGGCGCGGGCGCTGGAGGTCCTGGAGGCGCACGGCCGGGCGTGGCGCATCGCCTGCACGAGCGGCAGCCTGAGCGGACTGGTCGCGGCGGCACGCGCGGGTCTGGGCGTGATGGCCCATTCGCGCGGGCTGATCCCGCCCGGACTGGTCCCGGTGCCGAACCGGGCGGGGCTGCCGGAGCTGGGGGACGTGGACTTCGTCCTGCTGCACGGCCGCCGGGCCGGCGCCCGCCACGGCACCCGGGAGCCGGCGGACGCGCTCGCCGCCGCGATCCTCGCCGGCGTCGACCGGTTGCAACGCCCTGCGGACGGCACGCACTGACGCGGCGCGCCGGCGGCAAGGGGCGCGGCGCGCGGCGGAGAACGAACGGCGGGGAACGAGCGGCAGCGAGGAGGCGGCGGAGAGCGCCGGCGATCCTCCGGGACAGCGGGGGCGGGGAGCCGGGCGGGACTTCCGCACTCCAGCCATGGACACCCAAACCAGACACAGAAGACAGACCGGGCGTGTTTGCCGCGTACAGATTCGGTGCAGATTCGCGCGAGGGTCACTTACTCCTCGGTCAGAACCCGGCACGCCCACAACGGGGTTGGCCGAATTCGTACGGCTGACCAGCGTCGATGCGAAATGTGCCGAGTTGCTGAAGGCTCTCCCGCACGACCGCCCGGTGGGGTACCGTCACCGGCGCTGTGCGGAGCGCCACAAGGAGCAGGTCATTGCGTGAGTTCACGGTTCCCCCCTTGGCGACGGCACCCCCTGTCGGCGGGCTGGCGGATGCCGTGTTCGACCACGCCCAGACCGATCCGGGCCGGGTCGCCCTCGGACGCAAGGACGACGAGGGCGAATGGCACGACGTGACGTCGGCCGAGTTCCGCGACGAGGTGCTCGCCCTCGCCAAGGGACTGCTCGCGCAAGGGGTCCGGTTCGGCGACCGCGTCGCGATCATGTGCCGTACCCGGTACGAGTGGACGCTCTTCGACTTCGCCCTGTGGGCGGTGGGTGCCCAGTCCGTACCCGTCTACCCCACCTCGTCCGCCGAGCAGGTCCTGTGGATGATGCACGACGCCGAGGTCTCGGCCTGCATGGTCGAGCACGAGGACCACGCCATGACGATCGGCTCGGTCATCGACCGCCTGCCGCACCTCAAGCGGCTGTGGCAGCTCGACAAGGGCGCGGTCGACGAGCTCGTCGCGGCGGGCGCGCACATCGACGACGAAGTGGTGCACCGGCACCGCAGGGCGGTCACCCCGGAGTCCACCGCCACGGTGATCTACACCTCCGGCACCACCGGCCGCCCCAAGGGGTGCGTCCTCACGCACGCCAACTTCATGTACGAGACGGAGACGCTCGTCGGCCGCTGGGAACCCGTGTTCCACTCGAAGCCCGGCGACGAGGCCGCGACGCTGCTCTTCCTGCCGCTCGCGCACGTCTTCGGCCGGATGGTGGAGGTCGCCGCGATCCTGGGCCGGGTGAAGCTGGGCCACCAGCCGGTGCTCCAGGCCACCGCCCTGATCGCCGACCTCGCCTCGTTCCGGCCGACGTTCATCCTGGCCGTCCCGTACATCTTCGAGAAGGTCTTCAACGCCGCGCGGCGCAAGGCGGAGGCGGCGGGCAAGGCCGGGCCGTTCGACAAGGCCGTCGACGTGGCGGTGCGGTACGCGGAGGCCGTGGAGCACCGCGCCTTCGGTCTCGGCCCCGGCCCGTCGGCGAGCCTGCGACTGCAGCACCAGTTCTTCGAGAAGGTCGTCTACACCAAGGTCCGCGAGGCCATGGGCGGCCGGGTACGGCACGCGATGTCGGGCGGTTCGGCCATGGACCGCAGGCTCGGCCTGTTCTTCGCGGGTGCCGGCGTCACCGTCTTCGAGGGCTTCGGGCTGACGGAGTCCTCCGCCGCGGCCACCGCCAACCCCCCGGAACGCACCAAGTACGGCACGGTCGGCCAGCCGATCCCGGGCACGACGGTGCACATCGCCGAGGACGGCGAGGTGTGGCTGCACGGACCGCAGGTCTTCTCCGGCTATCTCAACGATCCCAAGGCGACGGACGCCGTACTCAAGGACGGCTGGCTGGCCACCGGCGACCTCGGGGCGCTGGACGAGGACGGCTATCTGACGATCACCGGGCGGAAGAAGGAGATCCTGGTGACGTCGGGCGGCAAGAGCGTGTCGCCGATCGGGCTGGAGGAGCGGGTGCGGGCGCACCCCCTGGTGGCCCAGTGCATCGTCGTCGGCAACGACCGCCCCTACATCGCGGCGCTGGTCACCGTCGACCACGAGGCCGTGGAGCACTGGCTCGCGATGCGGAACCGGCCGCCGATGGCGCCGGTGGACCTGGTGCGCGACCCGGACCTGGAGATGGAGATCCGGCGGGCGGTGGTGGCCGCCAACACCCTCGTGTCACAGGCCGAGTCCATCCGGACCTTCCGGATACTGGCGCATCCGTTCAGCGAGGAGCACGGACTGCTGACGCCGTCGCTGAAGCTGAAGCGCAAGGCGATCGAGACGGCGTACGCGACCGAGGTGGACGCGCTGTACCGCTGAGTCGTCGGCCGCGGCCGGGCGCCGGAACACCCGGCCGCGGCCGCCGGGGCGCCCTTTCACACGAGTTGGTAGGCCCGGAGGCCGGTGAGCAGCAGATGGCAGTTCTGCAGCGAGCCCGAACCGTCCCCGAGAGAGCGGTAGATGCCCCACTTGGGGCGGACCCGGTCGGCGAGGAAGGTGTCGACGCCGTTCCTCGACCCGTCGACGACGGTCGTGCCGCCGTTCTTCAGGATCCAGCGGACCGAACCGGCCGAGCCGTTGCCTATCCCGATCCTGAAGTCGACGTCGATCCACCTGTCGTGCAGGGGAGCCAGGTCGGTCCGGCCGACGAGCGTGTCGGACTCGAAGAGCTTGAGCTCGATCGTCTGCACGCCGTTCACCCGGCGCAGCGACTGCACGACGATCGGCGAGGTGCCGGTGCCGGGCTGCTTCATCTGCATGATGTGGGTGAAGGACGTCGTGGCCTTGAGCGCGGCGGGGATGTGCATGGAATACGTGAGCCGCCAGGTCTCCCCCGGCAGCCACCTCAGGTACGAGGATCCGCTGCGGCAGCCGCTGACCTCCTGGCGCTGGCGGTCGGTGCCGGTGTCGCGGTCCGCGGTGTGCATCGTGAAACGCCAGTTGTCGCCCTCGGTGCGGATGTGGGGACTGCCGGCGGGGTGCGAGCCGGCCCGGTCGTCCTCGACCGTCTCGAAGGCCCTCAGCCCGTCGGACCGTGCGGAGGGAGACCAGCGCAGCTGCCATCCGGCGGCGGACGCCGGTGGCGCCGCGGCCGTTGCGGCGGCGAGGGCGCTGCCGAGGACGGCGCCGAGCACGGTTCGCCGCGAGGCGCCGCGGACGGCGGACGACGAGGTGGGGCGCGACGGGCGGGACGGCTGCGACGGCTGCGAGGAGTGCTCGGGGTGCTGCACGGCGGTGCCTGCCTTCCTGAGAGGTGGGGTTCAGGAGCCCCCGGTCACCGGAGCGCGGTGAGACAGGACCGAACGCGGCGTTCACATTCATGTACCACGTTCAGCAGTGTGCAATAGAGTCGCGGCAGACGGACCGACGGTCAATGGTTCCGACCGATTCCGCGGCGGGAGCGGGCCGAGGAGACAGCCCTTCCGCGATCGGGAATGCGTCCGCCGAAATGATCGTTGACCATGGGAGCAACACCCGACCGACGTAAGGATCGACCGCTCGTGAGCAAGGTCCCCTCCATCACCCTCAACAACGGCGTCGCCATGCCGCAGCTCGGCTTCGGCGTGTGGCAGGTGCCGGACGACGAGGCGGCGAAGGCCGTCGGCACGGCCCTGGAGGCCGGCTACCGCAGCATCGACACGGCTGCCGTCTACGAGAACGAGAAGGGCACCGGCAAGGCCGTCGCGGCCGCCGGGATCCCCCGCGAGGAGCTCTTCGTCACCACCAAGCTCTGGAACCGCGAACAGGGGTACGACTCGACGCTCCGCGCCTTCGACGCCTCCCTGTCCCGACTCGGCCTCGACTACGTGGACCTGTACCTGATCCACTGGCCGGTGCCGTCCAAGAACGCGTACGTGGACACGTACAAGGCGTTCGAGACCATCCTCGCCGAGGGCCGTGCCCGGGCCATCGGCGTCTCCAACTTCCTTCCCGAGCACCTGGAGAGGCTGCTCGGCGAGACCTCGGTCGCCCCGGCCGTGAACCAGATCGAGCTGCACCCGCAGCTGCAGCAGACCGAGTCGCGGGCCGTCCACGCCAAGCACGGCATCGCCACCGAGGCGTGGTCGCCGCTGGGCTCCGGCCGCGGGCTGCTGGAGGTCCCGACGATCGTCGCCGTCGCGCAGAAGTACGGAAAGACCCCGGCGCAGGTCGTGCTCCGCTGGCACCTGCAGCTCGGCAACGTGGTGATCCCCAAGTCCGTGACGCCGTCGCGGATCCGGGAGAACATCGACGTCTTCGGTTTCGAGCTGGACGACGACGACCTCGCCGCGTTCGCCGCCCTGGACGAGGGCCGGCGGCTGGGCCCCGACCCGGCGACGTTCGACATGGGCGCCTGACACACCGGCAGGACCGGAAGCCGGGCCCGGCGCGGCCGCCGTCGAGGCGGCCGCGCCGATCTGCGTCCGCGACCGGGTGCGCGCGTCCGGTGCGGGCCCGAACCCGCTGCGGACGGCCGGCATTCGCCGCCTGCGGCCACCCAAATTCTGCTTATGCTTCTGCCGTGTTCGACTCCCGGTACATCAGGACTTTCCATGAGGTGGTCAGGACCGGCTCGTACTCGGCAGCCGCCCGCTCGCTCGGCTACACCCAGCCCGCGGTCAGCCAGCAGATGAAGGCGCTGGAACGGGATGTCGGCACTCCCCTGTTCACCCGCGTCGGCCGGGGCATCAGGCTCACCGAGGCCGGCGAGGCGCTGACACGGCACGCCGGGACGATCCTCGACAGCCTCTCGGCGGCGCAGCAGCAGATCGACGCCATCGCCCGGCTGCGCTCGGGACGGGTGCGGGTGTGCGCGTTCCCCAGCGCCTGCGCGACCCTCATCCCGGAGACGATGGCCGCCCTCGCGGCGGAACACCCCGGCATCCGCATCGAGTTGACCGAGAGCGAGCCACCCGAGTCCCTGCGGCTGGTGGCCCGGGGCGACTGCGACATCGCACTGGCCTTCAGCTACCCGGGCCACACCGCCGAGGTCCCGGACGAACTGGCCGAGGTGCCGCTGCTGGAGGACCCGCTGACGGTGCTGCTGCCCACCGGGCACCCGCTGGCGAGACGGCGGGCCGTGCGGCTGGCGGATCTCGCCGGCGAGCGGTGGATAGCGGGATGCCTGCGCTGCCGCGCCAACTTCCTGCACGCCTGCGCCGAGGAGGGCTTCGCACCCGACATCGCCTGCACCACTGACGACAACCTCGTGATGCAGAGCCTCGTCGCGTCGGGCGTGGGCATCGCGATGGTGCCGCAGCTCGTGCTGTCGTTCCTGTGCCATTCCAAGGTGACGGGGCGGATCGTGGAACCGCACACCCGCCGCCGGGTCGGTGCGTACGCGCTCCGGGAACAACTGCGCATCCCGGCCACCGCACTGGTGCTGGACCGTCTCGTCGCGGTCGCCGGGCGCAAGGTCGGCTGCTGAGCCCGGGGCCTTCTGGGCTGGGCTCGGCTCGCCCGGGCGGCCCCCGTCCGGGGGCCGCTCCGCGGGGCGCCCCCGCCGGACCGCTCTCCCCATCCATAAGCGGACGTTGAGGACCCTGCAAGCGATCGTGCTTGGACGCCCCGGGACGGGCGGGCGGACGCTGCGGGCATGACGACTGCGAACCCGGCCACCGTCACCGCTCCCCCCACGACCGCCCGCCTCCGCTCCCTGGTGGCGGAGATACGGGAGACCGTGAACCGCGGCCTTCCTCCCGAGCCCACGGCGTACATGGTGGCGGAACGGCTGCTGCCGCACCTCGGCAGAACCGATCTGCTCACCGACGCGCAGTGCGAGGGCGACCCGGGGAACTACCGCCAGCACGTTCTGCACGCCGAGCGCGACGGCAGCTTCTCCGTGGTCGCCCTGGTCTGGCTGCCGGGCCAGCGCACGCCCGTCCACGACCATGTGTCGTGGTGCGTGACGGGTGTGCACCGGGGCGAGGAGCACGAGCGGCGCTACCGGCTGGTGCCGCACGGTCCGACCGCCCGGCTCGTCGCCACCGGGGACGTGGTGAACCCGGCCGGGACCGTCGCCGCGTTCGCCCCGCCCGGCGACATCCATCTGGTGAGCAACTCCGGGACGGAGCCGGCCCTGTCCCTGCACGTGTACGGCGCCGACATCGCCCGCCTCGGCACCAGCATCCGGCGCGTCTACGACCTGCCCGCCGACCGGTGACGGCCCTCACCGGCTCCAACACCCGACGCTTCGCACCCCGGCAGCGGCCCGCCGGCCCGGCCGGGCCACTGCCGGGTCTCGTGCTCGCCGCGGCCGGCGTGGCCGCGGCCTGGCTGGTGCACCGCGCCGTGCCCGCCCTGCCGATGCTCACCGCGGCCGTCGTCCTCGGCATCGCCGCCGCCCACACCCCGTGGCTGGCCGCACGGGTCCGCGGCCGCTGCCGCGGGGGACTGACGCTGGCCGCGAAGCGTCTGATGCGCGCGGGGATCGTGCTGCTCGGGCTCAAGTTGAGCCTGGCGGACGTGCTGGGGCTGGGGTGGGCGACGGTCGCGATGGTGCTGGCCGTGGTGGCGGCCACCTTCTGCGGCACCTGGTGGCTCGGCCGGAGACTGGGGCTGCGGGGCGACCAGCCGCTGCTCATCGCCGCGGGCTACTCCATCTGCGGAGCCTCGGCGATCGGGGCCGTGGGCTCGGTGCACGACAGCGACGACGAGGACGTGGTCACGTCCGTCGCGCTGGTGACGCTCTGCGGAACCCTCGCCATCGCCGTCCTGCCCCTCCTGCACGGGCCGCTCGGGCTCACCGACGCCGAGTTCGGGCGGTGGGTGGGCGCCGGCGTCCACGACGTGGGTCAGGTCGTCGCCACCGCCCAGACGGCCGGACCGGTGGCACTGGGCGAGGCCGTGCTGGTGAAACTCCTCCGCGTGGCGCTCCTGGCACCGCTGGCCGCCGTGCTCGTCGTCGCCGCCCGCCGTCGCGGCCGCGACGCCCCCCGGTCGGGGCGGCCACCGCTCGTCCCGCTGTTCGTCGTGGGTTTCCTGGCCGCGGTCGCCCTGCGCAGCACGGGCCTGCTGCCCGAGCAGGCCCTCGCGGTGGCCGGTACGGTCCAGGAACTGCTGCTGGCCGCCGCGCTGTTCGGCCTCGGCAGCGCGGTCCATCTGCCGTCCTTGTCCCGCACCGGCCCCAAGGTGGCCTTGCTCGGACTGACCGCCTGGGTGCTCATCGCGACGGCGGCGTACGCGGGGGTCCTGCTCACCGCCTGACTCCGGGGCGCCCGCGCCGGCCGCCGCTTCGCGTGCCCGAGGAGACGCGGGCGCTGTGGCCCTCGGGGGCTTGCAGGGAGTCAAGGTGCCGGCTTCCCTGGGATCTTGAGACCACGAGCAGCCGATGGCAGGCTCGTGCCGCATGATCGATGAATTCGCGAAGGACAACCTGCACGGGAGACTGCGGCGGGACCGCAAGGCGCTGCTCTGGAAACTCGACGGCTTGTCCGAATACGACGCCCGCCGACCTCTGACAGCGACCGGGACCAACCTCCTCGGCCTGGTCAAACACGTGGCCACCGTCGAGGCCAGGTACTTCGGCGAGGTCTTCGACCGCCCTTCCCCGGAACCGCTGCCCCGATGGCAGGACCACGACGGCATCGATCAGTGGGCGACCGAGGACGAGACCCGCGATCAGATCATCGGGTTCTACCGGCGCACGTGGGAACACTCGGACGCGACGATCAACGAGCTCCCCCTCGACGCCCCCGGCCACGTGCCGTGGTGGCCGGAGCCCTATCCCAACACGAACCTGTTCGCCGTCATGGTCCATGTCCTCGGCGAGTCCATCCGGCATGCCGGGCACGCCGACATCCTGCGCGAGGGCCTCGACGGCCGGACCGGGGTGCGCGCCGAAAACGAGCAGCAGATCGACGAGGAAGCCCGTGCAGCCTACTGCGCCAAGATCGAGCAGGCTGCCAGGTCGGCCGCACCAATCGAGGCTTAGAGGTCGTCTCACGTGACTCGATGTTCGAGCGGCACGATGCCGGTCGTGGGTGCTGACCTGTCGAAGCGTCCGGTTCCCGATGAACAGCCGGCCGCCCCGTTGCTGCCGTCGTTCACGGCTCGTCCGCGAGACGGCGGGACCGCCCCGTGTGACGAGCGGGCCGTGTCACGGCAGTGGTGTACGCGCTGACCAGCGGCTGTGCCTGGCGGCATCTGCCGCAGGCGTTCGGCACGTCGCCCGCCACCGCGCATCGCCGCTTCACGGTGTGGACCGTCCGAGACGAACGAAAGGGCTCGCACTTCCACGCCTTGCTCGGCCTGGCCGCCGCCTGACCTGCTACAGGAAGCTCGCGAAGCTCACCACGTGAGACAACCTCTCAGCCGCGCCGGGCCGTGTGCACGGTGCGGACCGCCAGCATGAAGCAGTCCGGGCGGTGCATCAGGCCCTCCTCGTCGTCCGGGTCGAGCAGCCGGTCCAGTACGGCGGCGTCGTCCGCGTCCAGCCGTCCCTCCAGGGCCCCGCGCTGCCAGGAGAGGCCGGAGACCAGTCCTTCGCGCACGGCGTCGGTGACCGGGGCCGGCACGTCGAGGAGGAAGGAGCGGGTGAGGGTCGGCGTGAGGCCGGCGGCCGCGAGCAGGGCGCGCCAGTTCTCGACCTCCGGCTTCGCGCCGGGCAGTGCGGCGCGCATGTCGGCGAACCAGGCGGCCGCGGCTGCCTCGAGCCGGCTCTCCAGGCCGGGCCGTCCGATGCCGATGTCGCGCGGCAGATGGCGAGCCGGCAGTCCGCCCTCGAGCAGCGCGAGCAGCCCTCCGGGACGGAGCAGCCCGGCGAGTCCGGTGAGGACGGCGCGCTGGTCACCCACATGGTGGAGGGAACCGCTCGCCCACACGAGGTCCGCCGGGCCCAGCTCGGCGATGCCCTCGGGGAGTTCGGCGAGGCGGGTGCCGACCCGGTCGCCGAGGCCGGTGCGGTCGGCACGGGCCCGGGCCAGCTCCAGAAGGCCGGGGGTGGCGTCGACGGCGACGACCTCCGCCTGTGGGAAGACCTCGGCGAGCAGGCAGCTGACCGCGCCGGGGCCGCTGCCGATGTCGAGGACGCGGCGCACGGATCCGGCGGGGAGCTGCTCCCGCACCCAGTGCGCGACCTCCTCGTACAGCGGGAGGCTGAGTGCGGCCTCGCTTTCGAGCAGGGTGGCGAACTCTTCCCAGTCGATGTGCGTCGTGTCGTGGCCGTGGTGGCCGCCGTGGGCATGGCCGCCGGCGGGGGTTTCGTGGTCGTGAGGACTCATGGCGTCAGCGTGCGCGCCCGAGGACCGGCTTGGCGAGTTTTCTTGCCGTTCCGGCAAAACACGGCGGGCCGCGGGCGTGCGGAGGTGGTGCCCGGGACCCGGTGCGGGCGACTGCGTCCGCACCGGACCGGCACCCATGACGCATGGCGGGTGCCCGGCGCGGGCACCGGCCGGGGGCGGGCACCCGCCACCCGGCGGGTGCCCGCGCGGCGGTGCGGCGCCCGGACAGGAGCTGTCAGGAGGCGGCGGCGCGGCGCAGGGCGATGACGCGGTAGCGCGGTTCGGGGCGGGGTTCGTCCGGGGCGGGCAGCCCGCAGAGTTCGGCGGCGAGCTTCTCGGCGACCGGACCGCGGGCCGTCAGACGGGAGGCGTAGTCCCCACGGAGCAGCGCCTGGGCGGTGCGCCGGGGCGATCTGCCCTGACCGTGCCCGGTGAAGCGGGTCTCCCCGGCCGGGGCCAGGCCGTGCGCCGCCCCGAACGCCTCGATGCGCTCGGCCCGGTCGTACGGGGCCAGGGCCCGGTACGGGGCGAGGACCGCCTCGATGTCGTCGCCTGGACCGTGCGCCGCGTCCATGTCCACGGTGGTGACGAACACCCCGCCGGGGCGCAGTACGCGTGCGGCCTCCGCCACGACGGCCCGCGCGTCGCGCACCAGGTGCAGCAGCCACACCGAACTGACCGCGTCCACCGACGCGTCGGGCAGCGGCAGCCGGCGCGCGTCCGCGAGGATTACGCGCGGGACCCGCCCGGCTGCGGCCCTGGCCATGCCGGGCGCGGAGTCCGCGCCCAGCAGTCGCAGCCCGGGCCTGGCGAGCCGCTCGGTCACCAGGCCGGTGCCGCAGCCGACGTCGAGGAGCGACCGGGCCGGGTGCGGAACGAGGGAGAGCACCGCCGCGGCGGCCGCGGCCGCTCGGTGCACCCCTCCGCGCACGGCGTCGTAGAGGGCCGCCTCCAGGTCGTGGTCGAGCAGCGCGTCACGGCCGGCACCGGCGGAGCCGGCCGAGTCGCGGGACTCTTCGTCGTGCAGCACGGTCAGCTCGCGCCGTGGCTCGCCGCGACGGCTTCGACGCGATGAGCGAGCTCGAAATCCTGTTCGGTGATCGCACCACCAGCGGAATGCGTGTTCACCGTCAGATTGACGGTGTTGTACCCGAGCAGCAGATCGGAGTGGTGGTTCAGTTCCTCCTGGATCTGGGCGACGTGGACGACGAGCGCGGTTGCCGCGAAGTGGCTGCCGAGCCGGTAGGTGCGGGCGATCCGGTCGCCTTCCTGGGACCAGCCTGGCAGTTCACGCAGTCTGTCCTCGATCTCCTTCTGGGACAGCGGCTCTGTGGGCATGGGCGGGCTCCCTCCGGATGTGTCTGTCGGCGACGTTACGGTTCACTCATGACAACTGTCGCGCCCGACACGGGAGTAGGGCCACTACTGCGCGGCTGGCGGGAGCGGCGCAGGCTGAGCCAGCTGGAGCTGGCGCTGCGTGCCGGATCCTCGGCCCGTCACATCAGTTTCGTCGAAACGGGCAGGTCCCGGCCCAGCGAGGAGATGGTCCTGCGGCTGGCCGAGCAGCTCGACGTGCCGGTGCGGGACCGCAACGCGCTGCTGCTGGCGGCCGGTTACGCTCCCCGGTTCGCGCGGACGCCGCTCGACGACCCGGCGATGGACTCCCTGCGAGCGGGTGTGGAGCAGCTGCTGCGCGGCTACGAGCCGTATCCGGCTCTCGTGGTCGACGGCACCTACTCGGTCGTGGCCGCGAACCGGGGCATCGCGATGCTCATGGAGGGCCTTCCGGAGCATCTGCTCACGCCTCCGCTGAACGCGATGCGGATCACCCTGCACCCGGAGGGTCTCGCCCCGAGGATCCGCAATCTTCGCGAGTGGCGCGGCCATCTGCTGGCCCAGATGGAACGCCAGATCGCCCTGGTCCGCTCGAAGGAGCTGCGGGAGCTGTACGAAGAGGTCGCCGCCTACCCGCTCGCGGTCTCCTCCGCCGCCGGGGTGGCGGCGGAGGAGACCGCGGACGGCGGGGCCGGCGGGGCCGATGCGCCGTACGCGTCCTTCGCGCTGCCGCTGCGGATCGAGCACGACGGCAGGGTCCTGTCGTTCGTCTCGTCGATCTCGACGTTCAACACGCCGATGGACGTGACCGTCGCCGAGCTGGCCATCGAGACGCTGCTGCCGGCCGACCCCGCGACGGTGGAGTACCTGCGGTCCCTCACGCCGTAGCCGCGGCGCGCAGCGCCGACCACTGCAGGGCGGCGAAGCAGGCGACGGTGAGCGCCTGGGCCGGTACCCAGACGGCACCCGCCGTCGTGGGCTCCAGCCAGAGCACCACCGCGGCGATGCCGAGGAGCGCCCATGCCGCGTTGACGTCGACGACGGCCCGGACGGCGGTGGCGGGCGGCTCCGACCGTGAGGCCAGGAAGCCGATGCCGGCGGCCACGGCGACGAGCAGGGCGCCGAGCGCGGCGAGCAGGCCGCTGTCGATGCCGAGCAGCCGTCCGAGCGGCCCCGGGGCGACGAGGTAGGCCGCTCCGTTGAGGCCCGTGACGACGGCGTCGAGGGCGAGGAAACGGCGCAGCGTTCCCCGCGGGTCGGTGGTGCGGGAGAGGCCGGCGAGCAGGGCCTGGGACATGGCGGATCAACCTCCGTCGAGGTGGTGGGAGCGGGTCGGGACCGGGCGCCGGACCGAGTGCGCCGCTGCGCTGCCCGGGGCCCGATGCCTTCACGATGCCGGGGAAGGGTCACGGGGTCGATTACCCGGGAGGTCATGAAGGGGTCAGGGGGCCATGACGGGGCCGGGGGACACACGGGCGCGGGACGTCGCGCGGGCGCGGGAGGCCGTACGGGGTCGAGGGTTCTGGCGGCGGTCTCCGCACCCCCGAGGACCAAACCGCCGGGTCGCGCGGTCGGCACCGTCGTCCGGTTCGCCGCGGCCCGCGTGCCGCGAGCCGGTCTGAGCCGCCGCCCTTGACCTCGGTGGCTCAGACCGGCGCCTGGTCCGCTTTCGCGGGTGTCGGTGGCCCGTGCCACCCGAAGGCAGTGCCGGACGGCCCCGTGCGGATGGCGGTACGGGCCCTCCGTGACGGCTGCGACGGCCCGGACGGGCCGGCGGGCTGCGCCGTACGCCAGGAGGCCGCCGCCGGGCGCACGGCAGGGACCGAAGCGGTGCCCGTCGCAGGGCCGGTGACGAGGGCCGCGACCGCGCTGCCTGCCGCGCCGGCCGGCAGCGGCCGGCTCACCGGTGCGACGGGGCTCTCCTGACAGGCGGTCATGCCGCCGATGGTGCCACGTCCGCATCCGGTCGGCGCGCCGGCGCGGCCCTGCTCGCGGGGCCGCGGCGGTCGGGGCGCACCGGCCCGCCGAGCCGGGGGCGGAGGGCCGCCATGCCCTCCGCCGGCCCGGCTGCGGCGGGGTCAGTGGGCTTCGTGCGCCCCCGAGTCCCGGCCGTGGGAGTCGGAGTGCTCGGGAGGTTCGGGTTCTCGTTCGGACGCTCCGGGGGTGCGGTGGTCGTCCGGACCGGTACGGACGACCTCGGCACGGATGAGGGCGTTCACGGCGGCGAGCGGGTCGATGGGCATGGCTGTCTCCTTGCGCTTGACGAGGTGTTCGAGCAGAGATGAACATCCGTTCGAGAGGCGGCACGACGAGATGCCGTTCCCGTACGGGTCCTCAGCAGCGCAGGACCACGGACCTCATGGCCGGGGGCGGGGGCGGAGGGGCGGACACGGCGACTTCGCCGACGTACGGGCCCGGGGCCGCATCCCCCGCCGGCCCGTCCTCGGTCGGCGCGCAGGTCCGTGCGGTCCGCCCCTCCGCCCGGGCGGGCGGGGGCTGTTGCGTGACGGAGGTGTCCTGCGGTGCCTCTCCCGCGGGGTCGGCGGGCACGGAGGCCGGCGGGCGATCCGCGCCGGGCGGGGTGACGGCCGTGGCGCCCGCCCGGGTCCCGAGTACGGCGACGAGCACCATCAGGACGGCGAGCACGACACGGTCGGCACAGCGCACGGGTCGGGTCACGGGCACAACCTCCTGGACATGCCAGCTGTGCCCGTGCAGCGCCCCCGACGCACCGCCGGTGCCCGGAATCCGCCCTATCGGGCTACGCCCGACCGGCCGAGTCCCCGGCACTCGCCGCCTTCCGGCGGTTCCGTGCGGACATCCACGCGTACACGAGCACACCGGCGAACAGGAACAGCACGCCCTGGTAGACGGCGGCGTAGCCGGAACCGGCGACGAGCCAGAGGGAGAAGGCCGCCGCGACCGCCGCGAGCACTCCGTCGCGCACGAGCCGGGCCGTGCTGACACGGTGCCCCTGGCCCGAGGCCAGCCAGTGGATCTGCGCCGCGGTCGACAGCAGGTAGGGAACCGTCGCGGTGAAGGTCGTGACCAGGACCAGGACCTCGAACACCCCGCCGGAGCCCGCCGTGTAGTTGTAGACCGTCAGCAGCGAGGCCAGGACGACGGTGACGAGCACCCCGGCGGTCGGCACACCGCGCCGCTTGCGGGCGAAGAACGCCGGGAAGAGGCCGTCCCGGGCGGCCGCGTACGGGGTCTGCGCGCTGAGCAGGGTCCAGCCGTTGAGCGCGCCGACCATGGAGACGAGCGCCATGCACGCCACGGCCGTACCGCCCCACGCTCCGCCGAACATGGCGTTGACGGCGTCGGAGAAGGGCGCGGTGGAGCCGGTGAGCTCGTCGTGGGCGACGGTGCCGAAGACCGCGAGGGTGCCCAGGAGGTAGATCACGGCGGCCCCGGCGGTGCCGAGGATGGTGGCGCGTCCGACGTTGCGCCGGGGGTCGCGGACCTCGCCCGCGCTGACCGCCGCGGACTCCACGCCGAGGTAGCTGAAGAGCAGGATCGCGGCGGAGGCGGAGAGCGCACCGAGGGTGCCGGAGCCACTGGCCTCGAACGGCCCGAGGTTGTCCGCGTCGAAGAAGAACAGGCCGCCGACGGCGACGAGCAGCAGCGGCACGAACTTCATGACGGTGGCGACGAGCTGCACCGCGCCGACGTAGCGGGTGCCCGCCAGGTTGGCCAGGGCGGGCAGCCACTGGAGCAGCAGCGCCGCCGCCATGGTCGCCGGCCTGGAGTCGTGCAGCGGTACGAGGACGTCGAGGTAGCCGACGGCCGCCACGGCGAGCGCGGCGTTCGACACCCAGGCGGTGATCCAGTAGGACCAGGCGGCGAGGAAGCCGGCGAAGTCGCCGAAGGCCTCGCGGGCGTACACGTACGGGCCGCCGGTGCGCGGATGGCGTTCGGCGAGTCGGCCGAAGACCAGGGCGAGCGCGATCGCGCCCACGGTGAGGACGGCGAAGGCGACGAGGCTGACCGTGCCGAAGGGGGCGACGGAGGCGGGCAGCAGGAAGATGCCCCCGCCGATGATGTTGCCCATGACGAGCGCGGTGGCGACGGGAAGTCCGAAGCTACGCGTGTGCCTGCTGCGCTTCCCGGCCGGCTCCCCGGTGGTGACGGCGGTGGGTTCGGTCCGGGGAACTGTGGTGGTCATGGGGGGTGGTGCGCCTTTCTCCGTGCAAACCCGAACATGGTCGGGGACGGTTCGGCACCCCGCCAAATCAGTCGGATTTGTCCTGCACGACCGGACCGGTCACGGGAAAAGCTTCATCCTGGCGGCCCGGCGACCGAGGATCCTCCGCCGGATCCAACGCGATCCGCGGGCCGGAGTCCTCCGCCGGACCCAGCGGGACCTGCGGGCCGGAGTCCTCCGCCGGACCCAGCGGGACCTGCGGGCCGAAGGGGTCGCCCCGGCACTCGTCCAGCCAGCGCTGCAACACGGTGTGCACCTGCTCCGCCCCGGCCGGCTCGCCGCCGCCCGGGAGTGGCTCCGACAGCTCGCGCGGCGACAGGAGGAAGGGGAGGGACTGCTCTCCGCCGAGTCCGCCGTGCGAACCGATCTGCGCCTCGAAGGCGTGCACCCGGCCCGTGGCCGGGTCGTACATCGAGTTCACCATGATGTCGGCGACGTGCGGGAAGGCGTCGGTGCGCCGGACGGCGTCGGCGGCTCCCGGCCCGAACACCGCGAGCGGCCCCGAGCCGTCGAGTCCGGCCAGCGGCAGTTCCACGGTCCCGGCCCCGTCCCGGGCGAGCACCACCGAGCCGTGCCGTTCGCTGCGCACCAGGAGGAAGCCGATGCCGGGGTGCCCGGCGAGGGTGTGCAGGAGCGCCGGGTGACGGCGGTCGATCTCCTCCCGGCTGAGCCGGCCCGGGCGGTCCGGGAAGGAGATCAGGCCCAGGTTCCCGGAGGCGAGCACGACCGGCTCCGAGCCGCGCGCGGTCCGCTCCTCGGCCGCGTCCTCGCCGATCGGGCGGTGCAGTGCGCCGAGCAGCGCGTGCCGGGCTGCGTCCCGGGCCTCGGCGCCGCTCTTCGTCCGTCCGGCGCGGCGGGAGACCGGCAGTCCGCAGCCGGCCCGGACGAGGTCCTTCAGGGTCAGCCCGTAGGCGCCCTCGAACGTCTCTCCCGGGCTCTGGCCGTGGTCGGACAGCAGGACGATCCGGTAGGTGCGGGGAGCGTGTTCGGCGACCTTCGCGATCAGCGCCACGGCCCGGTCGATCCGCTGGAGGACCTTGGCGGCGTCACGGCTGTGCGGTCCGGAGTGGTGGGCCACCTCGTCGTAGGCGACGAGGTCGGCGTAGACGGCGGTGCGCCCGGCGAGCATGTCCCCCATCACGGCGGCGACCACCACGTCCCGTTCGACGACGGTCGCGAAGGCACGGATGAAGGGGTAGAGCCCGCCGCGGCCCGTGCGCGGCCGGTCGCCCCGCATCCGTGAGCGGACGGACTGCCCGATCTCGCGGCCGACCTCCGCGACGAACGACACCGCGGTCCGGACGGCGTTGGCGGGATCCGAGAAGTAGGCGAAGTAGCCGGCCCGGGAGCGGTTGGCGCGGCCGCGGCGGGCCGCCACGGACAGGACCAGCGCGAGCTGGTCGGCGCCGCCGGTGAAGAGGTTCCCCCGGCTGGCGCCGTCGAGACTGAGGAGGCCGGCGTCCCTGGTGCGCAGGACGGCGCGGCGCTGGAGCTCGACGGCGCTGGCGGGCCGGTTGCTGACCATGATCCGGCCGGTGTCCTTCTCGTACCAGCGGAAGCCGGGCACGTCGTGGTTCGAGCCGTGCAGGATGCCGAGCTGGCTCGCGCCCGTCTGGCTGGACCAGTCGGTGCGCCAGCGGGTGAGCCGGTGCGAGGTGTCCAGCCATCGCGCGACGGTGGGCATCAGCCCGTCCTTCACGGCCTGGACGAGGACGGCGTGGCCCACGCCGTCGAGTTGGAGGAACACCGTGCCGGGAGCCGCCTCGCCCTCCGCCTGCCTGCCGCGTCTGCGGCGCCGGCGGGTGGCGAGACGGGACAGCCGCCGGCGGTAGGCGTTGTCGTCGCGGACGGCCAGCGCGGTGGAGGTGGCCGAGGCGACGGCGGACATCACGGCCGCGACCACCACGGCGGTCTCGGGAGCGGCCGCGCCGCCCCCGTCGGGGATCAGTCTCAGGGCCAGGAGCAGCAGCGAGCCGTTCAGGAAGAACACCAGCAGCCCCAGCACCAGCGCGGGCACCAGCAGGAGGGCACGCACGACCAGCGGCCACACCAGGGCGCTGAGCAGACCGAACGCGCCCGCGCCCCAGGCGGCCGTGACGGCGGTCCGCGTGATGCTCTCGCCGTCGTCCGACCGGAGCTGGAAGTCGGGCAGGATCCCGGCGAGCGCGAGCAGCGTCAGGGTGGACACCGCCCACACCACGATCACCCGCAGCAGCGCTCCGCCGGCGGCCTTCCACCGCGCCGCGCCCACCCCCGGTTCGCCCACGCGCGTCACCGCCTCTCACCTCGCCTGCGTCCAGCGTGTCACGGGGCCCGGCCGTCCGGACGCCGGGGCCTTGCGGGTCCCCCGCAGGAGGCGCGGTCCCGCGGACCGGGACCCGCACCCTGCCCGGGCCCCCGCCGCACGGGGCCGCCGATCGGCACCGGGCCTGCCCGACGGGGGCGGGGCCGGGACGTGTGGCGGGACCGTGCGGCGGGACGGAACCGCGCATCGGGACGACGACCCGCCGTGGCCGGGGATTCGGCGACCCGCCGCGGGCTCGGAATCGGGCCGGGTCTCGGAACTCCTCCGGGGCTCCGGATCGCGGACCGGACCCCGGCGGCCGGACCGGGCCCGCGAGCGGGTCCGGTGCGACCCCGTTCCCGGCCGGGGGTCAGCAGCCGTTGTAGCCCGCGGTCGGCATCGAGAGCCGGCGGTGGACGCTCGCCTTCATGGCGGCGTCGTACGCGGGCTCGTCCAGACCGGCGGTGGCCAGCCGGACACCTCGGCGCTCGCATTCGGCGAAGAACTCGGGGACGGAGGTCAGCGCGCGCGCCAGCACGCGCTCGTTGGGGGCGACGAAGAGGTCGACGAGGCCCGCCTCGACATCGGCCCACAGGCCGCAGTGGTCGGGGCGCAGCCGGTAGAAGAGCAGTTCGCGGGCGACCACGTAGCCCTTGTCCGCCGCCCAGCGGGCGCACATCGCGTGCTGGCTGCGCGTGTCGACGAGGAAGGGGTCGCTGTCGAGCTCCTCCAGCGGGGTCAGGCTCGCGATGGCCGCCACCCGCACACCGTCCCCAGCGCCTGTCATGGACCGTCCCCCTGCGTCGGCTGTCGTGGCCCGACCCTACTCGGGTACGGCCGCGCGGGGGAGGCGCACTTCGGGGCGCGCGGGAGACCGCCGGACGCCCGAGCGCCTACGCTCGTACCGGAGACGGCGGCCGGCCCGCCGAGGTCCGGACGGGGCCGGGTCGCCGGCGAGGAGGCGGTGCGTGACGGTCGAGGTCACCTGGTGGGGTCACGCCACCTGCACGGTCGAGGACTCGGGCGTGCGGGTGCTCACCGACCCGCTGTTCGTCGGCAGGCTCGCGCATCTGCGCCGGCGGCGGGGAAAGCTGCCGCCGCCCGCGGCCGCGGTCGCGGACGCCGTGGTCGTCTCCCATCTGCACTCCGACCACCTGCATCTGCCCTCGCTGGCCCGGCTCGCCCCGGGCACCCGGCTGATCGTGCCCCGCGGCGCCACACGCGCCGTCCCGGGACTGCGCAGACTGGACGGACTGCGGATCGAGGAGGTCGCACCGGGCGACGAGGTGGCCGTGGCGGACCTGCGGGTACGGGCCGTGCCCGCGGCACACGACGGGCGGCGGCTGCCGGTGGGACCGCACCGCTCCCCCGCGCTGGGCTTCGTCGTCCACGGCGCCGCGCGCACCTACTTCGCCGGGGACACCGGGTTGTTCGACGGCATGGCGTCCGCCGTCGGTCCGGTGGACGTGGCGCTCCTGCCGGTCGGCGGCTGGGGGCCGTTCCTCGGTCACGGCCATCTGGACCCGGACCGCGCCGCCCGCGCGCTCGCGGCGCTCGCGCCCCGCTCGGCGGTGCCGGTGCACTACGGCACGTACTGGCCGATCGGGATGGACGCGGTCAGGCCGCACGAGTTCCATGCGCCGGGCGACGAGTTCGTGCGCAAGGCGGCACGTCTGGCGCCGGAGGTGGCCGTGCACAGGCTGGGGCACTGCGAGAGCGTGCGGCCGGAGGTCTCCCGGTGACGCTCCAGGACGTGGTCGGTCAGCTGCCGCCGGAGTCGACCCAGCAGGCCGTCGGCTATCCGACGCTGTTCCTGCTGGTGGCGCTGGGCGCGCTGGTGCCGGTGGTGCCGACGGGAGCGGTGGTCAGCACGGCGGCGGTGGTGGCTCTCCATCAGACCGCGCCGCTCTCGGTGTTCTTCGTGTTCGTGGTCTCCGCGTCCGCGGCGTTCCTCGGGGACATCACGCTGTACTGGCTCGGCAGGCGCGGCGTCGGTTCGAGGAACGGCTCGAAGTGGCTGGAGGCGCTGCGGGCGCGCGCGGCCCCGGACCGGCTGGAGCAGGCGCAGCGGAAACTCGACGACCACAGCGGGACCGTGCTGGTGCTGTCCCGGCTGGTGCCGGCCGGACGGATTCCGGTGATGCTCGCGTGCCTGATGTCCCGGATGCCGATGGCCAGGTTCGCGCGCGGCGACGCGCCCGCCTGTCTGGCGTGGGCCGCCACCTACGGGGTCATCGGGATCCTCGGCGGCTCGCTGTTCGACGAGCCGTGGGAGGGCGTGCTGGCGGCCGTGGGCCTGACGCTGCTGCTGAGCGGGGTGCCCGCGCTGTGGCGAAGACTGCGCAGATGGCGAAGACCGCCCGGGCGCCGCTCTTCAGGCGGTCAGCACGCGTGAGCCGCCGACGGGCAGGTCCCACAGCTGCTCGCGCGGGCGGCCCGTGTGCTCCCAGGCGGTCAGCAGCCGTCGGATCGGCTCCATCACCGGCTCGGAGGAGAGCACGAAGGTGGCCCAGTGCATCGGTGCCATGTTCCGCGCGCCCAGGTCCTCGAACGCCTGTACCGCCTCTTCCGGGTCGGTGTGCACCGCGCTGAGCCACCAGCGCGGTGCGTACGCCCCGATCGGCAGCATCGCCAGGTCAATGTCCGGGTGGCGGCGGCCGATCTCCTTGAACCAGTGGCCGTATCCGGTGTCGCCCGAGAAGTACACCTGCCGGCCGCGCTGGTCGGTGAGGATCCAGCCGCCCCAGAGCGAGTGGCAGGAGTCCGTGAGCGTGCGCTTGGACCAGTGGTGCGCGGGCACGAACTCGAACCGGACGGAGCCGACCCCGCTGCCGGCCGGCAGCTCCGCCGTCTCCCACCAGTCGAGTTCGGTGACGCGGGTGAACCGTCTGCGGCGGAACCAGCCGCCGAGCCCCGCCGGCACGAACATCGGGGTGCGCCTCGGCAGCCGGGCGATGGTGGGGGCGTCGAGGTGGTCGTAGTGGTTGTGGCTGATGACGACGGCGTCGACCGGCGGCAGGTCCTCCCAGCGGACGCCCACGGGGGTGAGCCGGGCGGGGGTGCCGAGGATCCTGCGGGACCAGACGGGGTCCGTGAGCACGGTGAGCTCCCCGATCCCGACGATCCAGCTCGAGTGGCCCGCCCAGGTGACGGCGACGGTGCCCGGTTCCGCCTCCGGCAGGGTCCCGGGGGCGAAGGGCAGTTGGGGGATGTCCTTGAGCCCCGCGGCCGCGGGCCGCAGCGCGCCCTCCCTCGCCAGCCGAGCCATGGCGCGTACTCCGGGCAGCGGCGAGGTGAGCCGGTCGGCGAAGGAACGCGGCCACCGCCGGGTGAGCCCCAGCGGCCGCAGCCCGGTCACGGGCGCCGGCCCGCGCTCGGCCGCCGTGCCGGCCCCGGTGTGCGAACGGCCCTCGTGGGCGGCGAGGTCCGGGTGCGCAGGGGAGTACGAGCCGGCCCCACGGGGCCCGCCGTTCCCGCCCCCGCGTGCCGCTCCTGCCGCAGGGGTCGGGGCCCCGGGCGCCGTCCCGCCGAACGCCCCGTCCCCGGCGGCGGCTCCGGCCGGCGGGACCGCTCCGCGGAGCGCGCCGTCCGCCGCGCCGGCGCGGGACGCCGCGGACCGGTGGGCCGGCGTCAGGGCCGGGGAGGTTCCCGTGGTGCGGCGGGTGTGGGCGGCCGGGGAGGTGGGAGGGGGCTGCTCCGTCTGTTCCGTCATCTGCGGCTCCGTTCATCGCGGTGGGGGCTCGCGGGTCGCGGTCTCCGGGGCTGCGGCCTCATCGCAGTTCCCGGAGGGCCGATCCGAGGGATTTCAGCGCCTTGGCGACATGCGGCAGTTCGAGGGGGTCGTCGGCCTCGAGGGCTTCGAGGCGTTCCTCCGGGCTCGCCCCGAGGAAGGGGCCGGTGTCGACACGGACGCGCAGTGCCCCGAGTTCGTCGCCGAAACGGTGGCCGCCGGGGACCGGCGTGTGCAGGCGCTCGCTGAGGTAGTCCTCCAGCTCCATCGAGTCGGTGACGCCGAGCCCGGCGAGCCGGGCGCGCAACGGGCCCAGGTCCGCGTACAGATGGCGGCCCGCCTGCGGCGGCCCGGCGAGGGCTCCCGAGGTGAGGATCAGGTGGTGGACCGCGTCGGCGACCTTGGCGTGCAGGGCGTTCGCGCGGGCCCGCCGGGCGGTGACCGGCTCCGGCTCCTCCAGCGCGTGCGCTGCGGCCGCCGCCACCGGCCCGGCGACGAATCCCCCGAGGGCGGTGAGGATGTCGAGCACCCGGGCCCTCCGGTCCGCGGCGGGCCCCGTCGTCGGGAACCGGGCCACGGCGACCGGCCACGCGGCCGGCAGCAGGGCCCCGGACAGATCGCTGATGACGGTCACGTCGTCGGGACACATCTCGGCGGGGCTGAGCAGAGGGCGGTCGAGCGGCTCGTGCACCGTGTCGCGCCAGGTCTCGTCGCTGATGATGTGCAGCCCCTCGTCGACGGCCGCCTCGCAGGCCTCGCGGACGAGTTCGGGCGGCGCGACGGTGGCGGTGGGGTCGTCGGCGACGGACAGCAGCATGACGTGCGGGCTGCCGCCCTCCGCCCGGATCCTGCGCACGGTCTCCAGCAGGGCGTACGGATCGGGCACGCCCCCGCTCTCCGCCGAGGTGGGCACGTGGAACGCGGGGCGGCCGAGGAGCCGGGCCTGCGGTGTCCACCACGCGGGGCAGGGCCGCGGCATGAGGACGTCGCCGCCGTGCGCGGCGAGCAGCGCGAGCAGCAGCGGCTGGGCGCCGGGGGCGGCGGCGACGTCCTCGGGACGGCTGCGCAGTCCGCGCCGCCACCAGTAGCCGGCGGCGGCCTCGCGCAGGATCGGTCCCCCGCCCGGTGGTTCGGGATACGTACGCCCGGCGGCGGACGCGAGCACGTCGGCGAGTTCGGGCAGTACGGGCAGGCCGGGGTCCGGCGCGGGCGGGCCGTAGCGGACCGGGCCGCGGCCTTCCGGCTCCGTCCGCCGCATGCGCCCACCTCCCGTGCTCACGGCCCGGGAATCCCTGCCCGGCCCCACGAGCCCTTTATACGGAGGTTCGGGCCCGCCCGCCGCTCCGGGCGGGCCGTTCGGCAGTCCCCCGCCGCCGGCGTCCGGGAGCGCGCGGTCGTGCGCCGCCGCCGGCCGGCGGCCCGCTCAGAGCACGGTCACCGGATGGCGGACGGCGGCGTCGAACAGATAGCCCTGGGTGTTGTGGACGCTGCGGGCCGGCTGGGTGTTGCCGGCCGCGTCCGTCGCGCGGGCCATCAGCACCGTGTCACCGGTGCGGCGCGGCTGCCAGGGCGCCGCCCAGCGCACCCAGCCGTCGCGGCGCGGGGCGTCCCGCAGGACGGCCGGCCGCCATCGCTCCCCGCCGTCCGTGCTGATCTCCACCCGGCTCACGGGCGCCGCCCCGGACCAGGAGCGTCCGGTGAGCAGCCGGGTCCGGCCTGCGGCCAGCCTCCCCTGGAACGGCAGCTCGAAGGCGCTCTTGACCGTCTGCCGGGTCAGCGGGGCGCTGCCTCCGGGCGGATAGGCGTCCCCGAACAGCCGGTAGGTGCCGGTGTTCCAGGGCGAGTGCAGGGGTGTGGTGCTCACCTCGATGTCGCCCACCCACTTGACCGAGGCGATGCCGACCCAGGCGGGCACGACGACCCGGACGGGGAAGCCGTGGTCGTACGGCAGCGGTTCGCCGTTCATCTCGTAGGCGAGGATCACGTCGTCCAGGGCCTTGGCGAGCGGGATGGGCCGGCGCACCCGGCCGAGGGAGACCCCGCCCGAGACGTGCGGGTCGTCCAGTCCCCTCGGCATGACGTCCACCGTGTCGGAGGCCACGCCCGCGCGCCGGAGCACCTCCGCCAGGCGCACTCCGCGCCAGCGCGCGGTCCCGACGGCACCGAGCGTCCAGGAGGTGCCGGTGACCGTCTCGCCCTGCTGGGAGGCGTAGAAGCTGCGGCCGTTGCCGGCGCACTCGATGAAGGCGGTGCGGGTGACGGACGGCATCGACCGGAGGTCGCCGTAGCGGAACTCGACGGCCCGGCTTCCGATCAGGCCGCTGCCCCACAGGGTGAGCTTCCAGTCCGTCTCGCTCAGCACGGGTGTCGAGGTGTGGTTGCGGACGAAGAACCGGTCGGCGGGGGTCAGGAGCCCGGTGTCCCGGAAGGCCGCGAAGTCGGTCTCGGCGTTGGTGCCGCGAACGGTGAACAGCCCCGGCGGCAGCGGTTTGACGATGCCGGGGCCCGCCGCGGCGGCCGGTCCCCCGGTCGCCAGGGGGACGGCCGCCGCGACGGGCGCGGACGCGAGCAGCTTGAGCACGGAACGTCGGGCGGGCGTACGGGAGGAAGGAATCGGCACGGCACTCCTCGGAAGTGTGGCGGGGCGGTACGGCGGGCCCGGCGGACCGCCGGCGGTGCGACGCTGAATGCGGCCGCTCAGGGTGAACAGCCCGGGGAAGGGCGGAGAAACGGCAGAAAGCAGAAGATTCCGAAGCAAGCCGAAACGCACTCGAACTGGCGGGAAGCGGCCGGAAGCACCGGCCGGCGCGAAGACCGGGAGGGAGCGGCGGGCGCGAACGGGAGGCCGGCCGCCGGGAACGCGGAACGGTGGAGGCGGTGGGCCGCGCGGGCGGTCGGCGACAGTGACAGCGGCAACAGGCGCGCGGCGGCGGAAGGCCGGGCCTGACCGCGGCAGGGGCGGCGCGGGCCACGAGGTCCTGCCTGTCGGCGGTCGTGCCGTGAGCCCGGTGCCGCGTCAGCGGATCGGGCGGAACGGTGCCGGTCGCATCCAGCGCGAGGGGGAGCGCGACGGAGGGTGGGACGTCACGGACGGCGCCCCAGCAGGCAGAGCAGCTTCGTCTGCGGGTCGGCACCCTCCGGCGGTTCCACCGCGGGCGCGAACATCCCGCTCCCGGCGAGCTCGGCGGCGTACGGTGCCACCTCCCCGGCGGCGAAGCCCACCAGCGCCTCCGGGAGGGCGTCGTCGGCGCCGATGGCCCGCGAGAGGTCCCACGCGTGCACGATCATGTCGGCCGTCATCTGCGCGCAGTAGGCGGCGACGGTGCTCTCTCCGTACGACAGCCCGACACCGCGCTCCAGGGCGCCGGGCTCGCGGAAGGCGGCCTTGGCGGCGGAGGCGGCCCGGTCCCAGGTGACGGCGGGATGCCCGCCGAGCACGTCGCCGTCGTAGGAGTCGCCGACGTCGGCGACCGACCGGCCCTCGCCGACCAGGGGCGGCACCCAGAGCTGCTCGGCGGTCACATGGTTGACGAGATCCCGTACGGACCATCCGGTGCAGGGCGTCGGCGCGTCCCACTGCTCCGGGCGGACGGCGTGGACCCGTTCCGTGAACAGCCCGAGGGCCTCGGCATGCCGGTCCAGCAGGGGATTGTCCATGGGATCCACTGTGCTCCGGCCGTCCGGCCGCCGCGAACGCACGCGGGGCCACCCGGTCGCGGGCGGAGGCCGCCGCACCGGCAGGGCCCTGCGTTCCCGGAAATCCGGGCCCGCGCCGCGGCTGCTCTGCGCGGCGCGGGTGGCATGTGCGCGGGGGCCGCTTGGATCGCGGGGAGGCGGGGTACCCGCGTTCCATGCCGGCCTTCCACCGAGACAGAGCGCCGCAGTCCGCCGCGCACTCGCTCCCCCAGTCCTTCACCCGCGCCGTGTCGCGCCTGGTGTCCGTCCCCGAGGGGCTGCCGCAGCGCACGCCGCGCGGCCGGCGGATCGCCTCGACGCTCACGGGATGGGACCGCGGGGTCCTCCACGCCGTCGCGAACCGCCACTGGCCGGGTGCCGACCCCGTGCTGCCGAGGCTCAGCAGGGCCGCCGACCACGGGCTCCTGTGGTTCGGCACGGCCGCCGGGATGGCCGTCTTCGGGCGCGGCGCACGGTCGCGGAGGGCCGCGGTGCGGGGTGTGGCCTCGCTGGCGCTCGCCTCCGCGACGATCAACACCGTGGCCAAGCGGTCGGTGCGCAGGGCGCGCCCGATCCTCGACACCGTGCCGCTCGTCAGGCAGCTGAAACGGCAGCCGTTCACCACGTCCTTCCCCTCGGGGCACTCGGCGTCCGCTGCGGCGTTCGCCGCGGGAGTGGCGATGGAGTCGAAGGGGTGGGGGGCTGTGGTCGCGCCGGTCGCGGCGGCCGTCGCGCTGTCGCGCGTGTACACCGGGGTCCACTATCCGAGCGATGTGCTCGTGGGGGCGGCCCTCGGTGTCGGTGCGGCGTTCGCGGTGCGCGGGCTGGTGCCGACCCGCGACCAGTTGCCGCCGCCGGGGCGGCCGCACACCCGGGCGCCGCGGCTGCCGGCCGGCAAGGACCTCGTCGTGGTCGCCAACCGCTCCTCCGGGTCCGGCGGCGGACCGCTCGGGGCGCTCTCGGCGGGGGACGACGCCACGGCACTCGTCCGCGACGCACTGCCGCTGGCGCGGATCGTCGAGTGCGCGCCGGAGGAGATCGAGAGCGCTCTGGAGGAGGCGGCCGGGAGCGGCTGCCGGGCGCTCGGCGTGCTCGGCGGGGACGGCACGGTGAACCGCGCGGCGACCACCGCGGCCCGGCACGGCCTGCCGCTCGCCGTGTTCCCCGGCGGGACCCTGAACCACTTCGCGCACGACCTCGGTCTCGAGACCGTGCACGACACCTGCGAGGCCCTGACGTCGGGCGATGCGGTGCGGGTCGACCTGGGCCGGTTCACCCCGGGCCCGGACGGCGCGCGGGAGGGCCACTTCGTCAACACCTTCTCCCTCGGCGTGTACCCGGAGATGGTGCGGATCCGCGAGCGGTGGGCGCCGCGGATCGGCGGCTGGCCCGCCGGTGTGCTGGCAGCCGTGCGGACCCTGCGCGGCGAGCACCCGCTGGAGGCGGAGATCTCCGGGCGCAGGCGGCCGCTCTGGCTGCTGTTCGCCGGGAACGGCAGTTACCAGCGCGTCGGCCCGACCCCCGGGCGCCGCTACGACCTCGCCGACGGGCTGCTCGACGTACGGGCGGTGCACGGCGGCCGCTTCCCCGGTGTACGGCTGTTCGCCGCGGCCCTCGCGGGCCCGCTGAGCCGGTCGCCGTTCCATGCCGCGGGACGGCTGCGGAAGCTGCGCATCTCCGGCCTGGCGCCGGGCTCACTGCTCGCGTACGACGGCGAGATCGCCGGAGCGCCGGCGGACCTGACGGTGGACAAGCTCACGGAGGCGCTGGTCGTCTACCGTCCGTCGCCGGCCTCACCGCTGCTCTGACGGGCCCCGTCCCGCGCGGCCCGGGTCCGGCGACCGTTCCGGAGCCGGGTGGCGCGCGGGTGCCGCTTCCCGGCACGGCGCCCCCGGCCGCGTCCACATGTCAAGACACCAATCTCAACATCCGGAGCAGCGGCGTACGGTGGCCGTACCACGTCTCGAGAGGGGTACGGCCGCATGCAGAAGGAGACCGCCGTCTACACCCATGGCCACCACGAGTCGGTGCTGCGCTCGCACCGCTGGCGCACGGCCGCCAACTCGGCCGCGTACCTGACACCCGAACTGCGGCCCGGGGCGGAGGTGCTGGACGTGGGCTGCGGCCCCGGGACGATCACGGCCGATCTCGCCTCCCTGGTCGCCCCCGGCACGGTGACGGCGGTCGACGCCGCGGCCGACGTCCTGGAGCAGGCGCGGGAGACGGTGCGGTCCCGGGGGAGGGACAACGTCCGCTTCGCGGTCGCCGATGTGCACGCACTGGACTTCCCCGACGACTCGTTCGACGTCGTCCATGCCCACCAGGTGCTGCAGCACGTGGGCGACCCGGTGGCGGCGCTGCGCGAGATGCGGCGGGTGTGCCGGCCGGGCGGTGTCGTCGCCGTCCGCGACAGCGACTACGGCGCCTTCGCCTGGTTCCCCGAGGTACCGGTGCTGGACGCCTGGCTGGAGCTCTACCACCGCGTGGCCCGGGCCAACGGCGGCGAACCGGACGCCGGACGCAGGCTGTACTCGTGGGCGCGCGCCGCCGGCTTCACCGACATCACGGCGACCGCATCCGCCTGGTGCTTCACCACCCCGGACGAACGCGCGTGGTGGAGCGCCCTGTGGGCGGACCGCACGACCGCGTCGGCCTACGCCTCGCTCGCCGTCGAGGGCGGCCACGCCCGCCGGGAGGAACTCGACGGCATCGCCGCGGCCTGGCGCTCTTGGGGCCGCGAGGACGACGGGTGGTTCATGGTCCCGCACGGCGAACTGATCTGCCGGGTGCCCTGAGGCTGCTCAGCAGGGCGTCACCTCGGGCCCGAGCGACGGCAGCGCCCACGGCTCCAGCGTCCCCCCGGCGTACTCGGCGAGGAACTGGACCGCACCACCGGCGTAGTGCCACCAGCCGCCGCTGCGGGAGGCAACCGTGACGACCCAGTCCTGCGGGGTGTCGCCGGCCGTGGTCCACAGGAACTTGTCGCTCTCGTTCGACTCCGCCCAGGGCAGCAGGCCGCCGGGGGCGGGATGGGCCGTCGGACCGCGGCCGGGTTCGAGCCAGGCGTCGGCGAGGACATCGAGGGCGCCGCGCACACCGTGGAGCAGATGGTGCTCCCCGCCCGGCTCGGGGAGAGCGACGAGGACGAAATCCCCGAGGGCGAACGTCGGATACCACTCGGCGAGGCGCTTGTAGTCGGCGGGGAGGGCGGTGCCCAGGCCGTCCTCCAGCACGGCCCAGTCCGGCACGACGGGCTCCGCTCTGCGCAGGCCGCGCAGGCCGGGGACGGCCGACTCCAGCGCCGCGAGGGCCTCCTGCGGATCCGTGATGCGGCGGGCCGGCGTCTGTGTGCCGATCGACTCGTCGTTCATGACCGCAGCGTGCCAGAGCCGTCCGACAATTCCCGGTGAGGGGCGCGGACATCGTGGCGGCATCCCTGCGGCCGTCGGGACCCGGGCGCCCGGGACCCGACGTCGGTTGCCGCCGGGACGTGCCGTCCCTCGCGGCACCCTCCGACCGCGAACCGTCCGTGCCCCGCCGCGCCGTGCGGCGGTGCCCGTGGCCGATGGCGCCCCCCGGCGGCCGCGGGGCGGGAATCGATCTCGTGGTGCGGCGGCGCCAACTACCCTCGCCCGTATGGAGATCCTCGGAACCACGCTGCGTATCTGCGTCGACGACCTCGAGGCCGCGTCCGGCTTCTACGAACGCCTCACCGGCACGCCTGCGCTCCGCTTCGAGCGCGGCGGGGTGTCGGTGGCGGCGGTGGGCTGCTTCCTGCTGATGAGCGGTCCCGAGTCGGAGCTGGAGATCCTCCGCAAGGTCTCCGCGACCATCGCCGTCGAGGACGTGGACGCGGCGTGCGCGACGCTCACCGAGGTCGGGGCCAAAGTGGTGGCGGGGCCGGTGCCGACGCCGGTGGGCCGCAACCTCATCGCGGTCCACCCGGACGGGTCGGTGTTCGAGTACGCCGACCGGAAAGCCGCCGCCCCGGACACCGCCGACGCCCCGGGCCGCTGAGAGCGGGCCGGAGTTCGGCGGACCGCACCGCGCGGCGGCGCCGGGCCCTGCTCACCGCCGCCGAGACCCTGCGGCCTCCGGGCCGACGTCGTCCGCGCCGTCGTCGAGCCGCCGCTGCCAACCCCCCGCCGACCCGCGCCCCGGCACACCCCACCCAGGCCGTCCCGCCGCGGGTCGGGCCGCCGCCGCTGTCACACCGGCCGCGTCTCCCCCCGCCGTCGCCTGCCGGGCAGGACTCACGTCCCCTGGTGCGGAGGACGCATCCGGAAGTCGTAGCGTTCGGGCAGGGGTTCGCCGGTGAGCTGCGACCAGGTCTCGCCGAGGATCTCGGCCCCCTCGTGCAGATCCGCCACTTCGAAGCCCTCGTCGAAGACGGACCTCGCCCCGGCCCGGTCCCCCTCGGCGAGCAGCAGCCGGGCCTCCAGCAGCCGGAACCGGCCCCGCTCGCGCAGGGCCGGCCACAGCCGGTCCAGTACCGAGCGGGCACCGGCCGTGCGGCCGGTGCCCAGGAGCGACTCGATCGCCTCCCGGGCCAGCGCCGCCGTCGCCGCCGTCCAGGACTCACCGTGGTCACGGCGCTCGGCGCAGAGGTCGTCGAAGGCCTCCGCGTAGAGGTCGGCGGCCCGCTCGGGATGGCCGCCGGCGCGGTCGGCGAGGGCCAGGCAGCGCAGCAGCGGCCAGCGCGAGGGGGCCAGCCTCAGGCCCCGTTCCCAGCTCCGTACGGCCTGGGCGTGGTCGCCGGCGTGCCACTGGGCCACCCCGAGGTGGTACTCGGTGTGCGGCTCGGCGGGCGCCGTCTCGAGCATGTCGCGCCAGTGCGGCGCGACGAGGGTGGGGCCCGGCGGGGCGGCCCGGCGCGGTGCGGGAAGGACGCCGGTGCGCAACAGCGCCAGCCAGGGCGCCTGTTCGTCGCCGAGCGTGGCGGGGTCGAACGGGGTCCCGGGCAGTTTGTGCCCGGCGCGCAGGACTTCGAGAGCACCCCAGCCGGAGCCGGTGGCCAGCTGCTCGCCGGGTTCGGTGTCGGCGTGCGGCCGCCACGCCGTGTACGCGGCCTCCAGCTGGGCGCGCGGCAGGGCCCGTTCGAGACACGCCTCCGTCCCGGCGCGCGCGGCGGCCCAGTCGTCGCCGTGCACGACGGCCGGGTCGGCGTCGAGCGGGCCGTACGCCTCCAGCCAGCTGAACTCCTCCTCGGCTTCGAGCCGTACGTGCTCCAGCTGGGTGCGGGCGAGCCCGGCCTGGATCTCCGCGTAGCCGGGTCCGCCGGGCCCGGTCAGCCACTGCTGCCAGTTGCGCCCGCCGCGGCCCGCGCCCCAGACGAACAGCTTGCGGCCGAGGAGCCGGTCCGTGGAGGTCTGCACGAGGCCGCGGCCGTCCTCGCCTAGCGAGGCGATCCACTTGCGGGAGTCCTCGGGCACGTCGTAGAAGTAGTCGGCGGAGTGCTCGCTGCGCAGCGGGTACGTGCGGTCCGCGCCGTCGTGCCCGGGGACCGGCGCCTTGCGCAGGGGGCGTTGGCAGCCGAAGTGCCACGCCTCGTCGGCGGGTGCCAGGACGCGGGTCCGCTCCCCCTCCGGCACGGCGGTGTTGGACCACCAGTAGACGGGCGCCGGTCGCTCGTGGGGGTTGCGTATCCGGACCCCGACGAGGAGGAACGCGGAGTCGTCGGGAAGCCACAGGTCGACCTGGAACGGCAGGTCGCGCAGCCGCTCCCACTCCCAGAGCCGGACCATGTCGCCGCCGTCGGGCGCCGCGACGACGGCCGCGTGCAGCGGCTCGCAGGAGAGCGGGGAGTGGCCGATCGCGCCGATGTTCCATTCGATGCCGCCGGCGAACCAGGCGCCGTTGAGGGCGAAGCCGGCCGGCTGGAGGACGGGGTTGCGGTGGACCAGTTCCCGGCCGGTGGGCTTGTGGTGCAGCGAGTGGACCCGCCCGCCGAGGCCCGGCAGCACGGTGGCCCGGAGCAGGTCGTTCTCGATGACGATCGCGTCGAGGTCCGTCTGGGTCCGTTCCCGCCCGTACCCGTCGCGCAGCCGCGCCGGCAGGATGGTGCGCAGCGGCTCGTACGCGATGCGGCGGGCCATGGCGCGGGGCAGTTCGCGCAGGGCGCGTTCGTCGGGCCGGTGGAGCCCGTCGGGGGTCCGCAGGGCGGGCAGCGGGTTCTCCGGTCCCAACGGGGCCGCGGGCAGGGTCAGTACGGCACGTCGCACGGTCGTGGCCAAGGCAACCTCGCTTCGTCTCGCGTCGTTCGCGCGGGGTCGCGCTTCGGCCCTGCGGCTGCGTCGGGCAGGCGGCCCCGTCGACCATGGAACACGGTGCTCGCCGGGGCGGCCAGGGGTTCTCCGGGTCAGGCTTCGGCAAAGGCCGCCACGACGAGATCCGCGAGGAGCCGGCCCGCGGCGCCGTCGGGGTCCAGATCGGGGGCGTAGACGGTGACGTCGAGGCCGACGCACCCGCTCGGAGCGGAGCAACGGCCGCAGCACCGGGACGAGTTCCTCCGGCAAGAGTCCGCTTCTGCGCCCGCCTGTACGGGCACAGGTCGGCGAAGAACCGCGCCCGCAAGGCACTGGAGGCCGCCGAACATGGCTGACCTGCGGCCGGTCGCCGGACCGTTCGTCGCCCTCGGCCCGTCCGGTGTGGCGGTACGTACCCGGCTGAAGGACCTCACGCCTGAGGACGAGAAGGTACTGCGCTTGGTGGGGGCCCACCTGGGCTCGCTCGCCTCGAAGGACCTCAAAACGCGTTGCGCGGACGGCCTGGAACACTGCGCCGGGTCATGGGCGGCCCGTAAGCGGGACCTGACGGCCGAGTCGTCGTCCAGGTGGGCCGGGTCCATCACGAAGGCCACGCATGACCAGTGGGCGCTCGCCCGGCGCGGCCAGGCCGGGCACGTGCAGTCCCTCGAAACCGGTATCACGACGATGCGGCACCGGCTGTCGCTGCCGGTCGGCCAGAAGGGCACCAAGCGGACTCCGGGCGGCTACCGCTGCGCTCACGAGTGGTTCCACAAGACGCGACGCCTGCATGTGATGGAGGACCGGCTCCAGAAGGTCCGGGCCGACCCGGAAGCGGGCCGTGTGCATGTCGTGCGTGGCGGCAAACGTCTGCTCGGCACCCGCCACCACCTCGACACCGCGCAGCTCACCGAGGACCAGTGGCGCCCGCGGTGGGAAGCCTCACGCCGGTTCCTGCAGGCCGACGGTGAATCCGGCAAGGCTACGGCAACGAGACGATCCGGATCAGCCCGGACGGCGAGGTCAGCATCAACCTCCCGGCCCCGCTCGCCGACTTGGCCAACGCCCCGCACGGCCGGTACGCGCTCGGCTGCCGGGTCGGCTTCGCGCACCGCGGGCCGCAGTGGGCAGACCGAGTGGAGGCGAACCGCGCGGTGGCCTACCGCATCCACTACGACGTGGCACGGGGCCGCTGGTATGTGACCGCGTCCTGGCAGATCCCGGTCTCCCGGACCATCCCGATGGCCGCCGCCCTCGCGCACGGTGTGATCGGCGTCGACACCAACGCCGACCACCTCGCCGCCTGGCGCCTGGACACCCACGGCAACCCGACCGGGAACCCGCGCCGGTTCTTCTACGACCTGTCCGGTACCGCCCAGCACCGCGACGCCCAGGTCCGCCACGCCCTCACCCGACTGCTCAACTGGGCCAAGACCTGCGGCGTCAAGGCCATCGCGGTCGAAGACCTCGACTTCCAGGCCGAGAAAACCAGAGAGAAGCACGGGCGCAAGCGCCGATTCCGGCAGCTCATCTCCGGCATGCCGACCGGCAAGCTCCGCGCCCGGCTGACCTCCATGGCCGACGCCACCGGTATCGCGATCATCGCCGACCCGGCCTACACCAGCAAGTGGGGCGCCCAGCACTGGCAACAGCCGATGGCCGGCCCCACCCGTAAGACCACCCGGCACGATGCGGCGAGCATCGCGATCGGGCGACGCGCCCAGGGACACCCGATCCGGCGACGGACGACACCGCCCCGTGCACACCAGAGCGATGCGCTCGGGCATCGGACCGTCCAGGCCGACCGGCGTGCCCTGGGGCGTGAGGAACCCCGCCCCCGCACCCCCGGACCACGGACACGATCCGTGCCGCCGGACGCGGCGAGCACGCGGGCGACCAGGACATCCAAAACCGTTCGGGATGTCCGCAGTGACCAGGAATGGGTCCAAGACTCACTCCTGCTCACTGATTAGGAACGGTCGAGCACGTCGGCGTCCAGGTGCGCCCAGAAGCCGTAGAGGGCCGTGGTCTCGAAGGACCGCGCGGCTGCCGCGGCGAGACCGGCCCCGCCCCACTGCCGGATCTCCCCGACGGTGACGTGGGGGATCCTGAGCGCGGTGAGCTCCGCCCGGTCCTCGTCGCCGTCGCGGAGCCCGAAGAGCCGGACGCGCACGGGCGCGCGCGCCGGACACCCGGCGGAAGATTGTCCGGATGCATCACTCGAATGGCTGGTTTAGGGTGAAAAGCGACTGTGCTTGTGAGTGTCCGAGCCGCGCCCTCCTGGCGCCGGGGCTCGGGCAGTACGCCCGGGCAGTGGGCCCGGGGAGCCGCTTACGGAGCCGTGTTCCGGACGGTTCGTGCTTCGCCGGCCTCCGGCCGCCCCAGTCGTCCGGGAGGTCCTGTCCTCCCGGAGCGGACGCCGCCCCGGGCACCGCGAGCAGAGACCCCCAGCAGCCGACCCCGGAGGTACCGCATGTCATGGCCGATACGCACCCGCACGGGCAGCCGCGCAGGACGGGTCCGCCCCGGCGCCGATCCCGCCGCACGCGCCCGTCCGGCACGTGTCCGTACGGCCGTCCGCGCCCGTACCGCGGCCCGCGCCGGAGTGCGGGCCCTGGGCACCCTGGCCGTGGCGGCCGTCGCCGCGTCGCTGGTGCCGGCCTCACCCGCGATCGCGGCGCCGCCCCCGCCGTGCCTGACCTCGGACCTGGCCCTGTCCTGGGCTCCCGGCGGCACGGCCGTCTCCGGCGGCACGGAGCCCGGCAGCAGCCGGACCGCGGTCGTCTCCCTGCGGAACGCGGGGACGGCCACATGCATGCTGGACGGCTTCCCGAAGGTGACGCTCGCCCAGGGAGCCACCACGGAGAACCTCGTGGACCAGCGGTCGGTGTCGCACTCGGCCGTCGACCTCGAACCCGGGGCGAGCGCCCGGTTCACCCTCACGTTCCGGCAGGGCCAGTCCGGCGAGGACGGGGTGGTCGAGCCGGTGACGGCGATCGTGACCCCGCCGAACAACACGGCGTCGAAGAACATGCGCTGGCGCTGGGGACCCGTCGCCGAGCAGGAGTCGGCCGACCCGCCCCGCAACTTCGTCGGTCCTGTCGTGCCGTCCTGAGACCCCTCGACCCTGAGCCCCCGTCACCACGGGGGTACGGGGGCTCAGGTCCACCTTCCGGCCCGCCTTCGGGCCCACGCCGCGCGCAGCGCCCGGGGCGTCGTCGCCGCGCACCGCCGCGGGCGTCGTCGCCGCCCGGCCGCGGACGCCGACGGGCCGGCTACGACGCCGTGTCGTCGGGCCAGATGCCGATGTGGTCCGCCTCCAGCTCCAGCACGACCCGGTCGCGCATGCCCAGCGCCTCGGTGTGGTCCGCGGGGAGTTGCAGCCGCCCGGCGCGGTCGAGCATCGCGTACTCCCGTGCCACCACGGACTCCTGGCCCGTCGCCGCGTCCACCTCCGTCCTGCGCAGGATCTCCGTGGAGGTGCGGCCGTCGCGGATGGCGACCGTGCGGCGGACCTCTGAGGCGACGGCCTGGTCGTGGGTGACGATGACGACGGTCGTGCCCAGGCGCTCGTTGGCCGTGCGGAACGCGGCGAAGATCTGCTCCGCGGTCCGGGAGTCGAGTTCGCCCGTCGGCTCGTCGGCGAGGAGCACCTTCGGGTCGTTGGCCAGTGCGACCGCGATCGCCGTGCGCTGCTGCTGCCCGCCGGACATCTCCCGGGGTCGGCGGTCCCGGCAGTCGGCGACGCCGAGCAGCGACAGCAGTCCCGTCACCCGCTCGGCGCGGGCCGCCTTCCTCGCGCCGCGGCCGCGCAACTGCATGGGGAGGGCCACGTTCTGGGCCGCCGTGAGGTAAGGGAGCAGGTTGCGCGCGGTCTGCTGCCAGACGAAGCCGACGATGTCGCGCCGGTAGCGCAGACGGTCCTTCGCGCCCATCGCCAGCAGATCGAATCCGGCCACCTCGGCCGCTCCGGCCGTCGGCTCGTCGAGTCCGGCGAGGATGTTCATCAGGGTGGACTTGCCGCTGCCGGAAGCACCCACCAGGGCGGTCAACTCGCCCTCCCGCACGAGGAGGTCGAGACCCTGCAGCGCCTGGACCTCCACCCCGTCCGTGGAGAAGATCCGGACCAGCCGGTCGCAGGTGATCAGCGCGTCGTGGCCGTACCGGGGCCGGTCCCGGCGCCCCGCTGCCCGGGCCTCCAGCTCCCCGAGCGTGGTGGCCGCGGCGCCGCTCGGCGGCGGGGCCGCCGTCGGCGACACGGCCGTCTCGGACGGCCCGCGGGCGGACCGCGTCGCGGAACCGGCCGGAGAAGCGGAACCGGCCGGGGTGCCGGTACGGGACTCGGTCATCGGGTGACGTCTCCTGCCCTGAGTTCGGTCGTCGTGGCACGCCGTGTGGCCGCCCATGCCTGGAGCGCGGCCACCCCGGCCGCCAGTGCCACCACGGCGGCCGCGGGCAGCAGCAGGCTCCAGGGATCCGTGCCGAGCCGCACCGAGCCGAGCGAGGGGACGCCGCCCCGCGCCGCCAGTGCCAGTCGGCCCAGATCGATGCCGGGCGCGAGCAGCCGGATCGCCGCCCAGCCGACCAGCGCGCCGCCCGCGCCCGCCAGCACCGCCTGCGGCAGGGACTCCAGGATCAGCAGCCGCCTTCCCTGGCGCCGGGTCAGCCCCATGGTGCGCAACCGCGCCAGCATCGCCGTACGTTCCGGCGCGGCCTGCAGCAAGGACAGCAGCAGGGCGAGCGCCGCGTATCCGGCGCCTGCCGCCACCGCCACCGCGTAGACCCGTTCCGCGCCGCGCTGGACCGGGGTCTCGACGAGTCCGGCGCGCTCCTCGGAGCGGAGCCCGACCCGGACGCCCGCCCCGGCGCCCGCGGCGCGTACGGCCTGGCCGAGACCCGCCGCCGTGACGGAGGGACCGGACACCAGCAGCGTGGTGGGTGCCCGGCCGGCGGGCAGTCCCGCCGCGTCCACGACCAGGAAGTCGCCCTCGGCCGCGGCCGGGGTGACGTCCCGCACGGCGGCCACCCGTACGGTGAACGGTGCGCCCACCGGGCCGATCTCGACCGGCCCGGTGCCGAGGCGTTCGGCGACCCGCGGGGTGGCGAGAGCCGGCAGTTCACCCCGTGCGCCGCGCAGTTGCCCGGGCGCGAAGGGGCCGATTCCGGTGGAGCGGGCGAGGCGGGCGTAGGAGCCGGGCTCCACGGCGAGCAGTGTGACGCTTTCGGCTCCCCCGTCCCGCAGATCGAGGTCGTACGAGCGGTGCACGACGGCGACGTCGCGCACACCGGGTGCCTTCCGCACCTCCGCGGCCAGTTCCCGGGGCAGTTCCTCGGCCTCGATCCCCGCGTCGGCGCCCACCGCCAGCAGAGCAGCGCGGTCACGGGCCTCGCCGACACCGGTGAGCACCGAACCGCCGAACGCCGCCGTCGTCAGGGCGACGAGCAGGGCCAGCAGCGGCAGTCCGGCGCTGGCGGGAGCCCGGCCCGCGCGGGCCACGGAGAGGAATCCGATCGCTCCGCGCCACCTCGCGGCAGCGTGGGCGGCGAGTTTCAGCGGCAGCGGGTACAGCCGGACGAGCAGCAGGGCGGCGATCACCCCCACCAGTACGGGCGCGGCGCCGGCGAGCCGGTCCGGCGCCCCGCCCCTGCGCAGTGCCGCCACGGCCGCCGAGGCCAGGACGAGCAGGGTCAGTTCGGCAACGGTCCGGCGCCTGGAGGGCCGGGTGCGGACGAGATCGTCGCGCTGCCCGGGCAGCCGCGGCCGCCGGTGCAGGAACGCGGCGTGCAGCGGCAGCGCCGCACATCCGACGAGCGCCACGGCGGCGGAGGCGGGCAGCGCGGGCAGCGGCCGGCCCTCGGGCAGCAGGAGGAAGGCGAGGGCGCAGCCGGCCCCAGCCGCGGGCAGCACGGGGACGGCGGACTCCGCGAGGAGCCGGCCCGCGATCCCGCGCAACGAGGCCCCGCGCGCCCGCAGCAGCGCCAGTTCGGAGTGCCGGCGTACGGCGCCGAGACCGCCGGCGAGCACGAGGACGATGCTCGCGACCGTGCCGACGCCGACGGCGGCGACCGCGACGACGGGACGGGCCGAGCCGAGCACGCCGTCCGCTTCGGCGAGGATGTCGTCCAGGCCGGTGGTGATCTCCAGGTCGGGGGACACCCGGCTCCGCAGCGCGGCTCCCACCGTGCCGTGCTCGACCGAGGCGACCGCCTCCCTGACACCGGGCAGTTCGTCCACGCCGATGCGGGAGGGCTCCACGGCGACGCGCCAGTAGGTCTCGGCGTGCGCGGACACCGACAGCAGCACCGGTGCGGCGTCCGGCGCCAGCAGCAGGGCCCCGTGCCAGTACGGCTGCGGGACGGGCGGTGGGGTGTACAGCTTCGCCGGGGTGCGCAGGACCGGTTCGACGGACCAGTAGGCGCCCTCCGGGTGCCGCGGTTCCAGTATCCCGGTGATGTGCACGGCGAGCGGTCCGCCCAGTTCGGCGGGCCGGTTCACATGGATCCGGGCACCGGTCCCGATGCGCAGGGTGCGGGCGGTGGCCGTGGTGACGGCGGCCTCGACCTCGCGGGCCGTGGGGTCCGTGTCGCGGGGGGCCGTGGGCAGCCGCCCCGACCGCACCGCCGAGTGGCCGGCCAGCCCGGCGGGGGCGCTGAGCGTGAACACGGGTGGTCCGCCGTCCAGTCGGGGCAGCCAGTCGTCGGTGGCCGGCTCCGGCTTGCGCAGGCGGCTGCCGTACGAGGACTGCGCCGTGTCTGCGGGCAGCGCGCGCGGCATCGCCGCCAACACGGCCCGGTTCCGTGCGGCGAGGCCGGCCGGCCGCAGCGCCTCGACGGCCTCGTCACCGGCGTCCGGCGCGGGCGGGCCCACGGACAGCTGGACGCTGCCGCGTTCGGCGGGAGCACCGCGGAGCTCGTGGCGCAGCGCCTCGCTCTCGTAGGTGTCCACGGCCCGGGGAAAGGCGGCGGCGAGGAACGAGGTGACCAGGGTGAGCAGCAGCATCGCCACGGCCGGGCCCGGGGCGGTGCGCAGACGCGTCCGTACCCACGGTGCGGAGACCTTCGAAGTGCGCCCCACCGCCGGTGCTCCCGCCCTTCCGGTCGTGCCCGGCCGGCCGTCGGCGCCGCTTCCCGAGGTCTGCTTCACCTCACTCGCCGTCCCCTCCGCGCAGCGGCGTCGGGGACTCCCCGCGGCGCAGCGCCAGCACCGCCACGATCAGCACGGGTGCGGCGGCGACGCCTGCGAGGAGCAGGGCCGCCCACCCGGCGGGCAGTTCCACGAGGACGCCCGGCACCGGCCGGGTGGCCTGCCCGGTGAGCACGACCAGGGGGACGACCGCACGGGTCAGCGCTGTGCCGATGGCAAGGCCGACCGCCAGGGCCAGCCCGATGAGCAGGGCCTGTTCGACCGCGAGCAGCCGGGCGAGCATCCGGCGCGGGGCGCCGAGCGCCCGCAGCACGGCGAACTCCCGCGCGCGCTCGCGGACCGTGCCCGCGGTGCTCACCGCGAAGCCGACGGCGGCCAGCGCGGAGGCCGCGAACGCCGCGGCCAGCAGCGCCGAGCGGGAGCCCGCACCCAGCGGGTCGTCGTGGAGGTCACGGGCGATCTCGTCGCGCACCCGTACCTGGCCGGGGTCGCTCTCCGCCCGGTCCCGGAGCGCCGCGGCGACCTGGCCCGCCCGGCCGGGTTCGGGGAACATCCACCACTCGGTGGGCGGCAGCGAGGCTCCGGGGCGGGTGGCGAGCACGCGATTGACGGCCCGCAGGTCGAGCAGCAGCGCGCCGCCGTCGGCCGGGGTGGCGGACGAGCCGGCCGCTGCGGAGCCGGCGGACGCGGTTCCGGCTGCGGCACCGACCGGATCCGCGCCGGGCCCGGTCGTGGGCATGCCCCGCAGCACGCCGGCGATCCGGACCCTGATGGCCCCGCCGGGCATGGGGACCTCGATCACGTCGCCGGCCTCGGCGCCGCCGGCCTCGAGGAACCGGTCGGTCGCCAGCGCGAGAGGCATCGGCGGAGCGGTCCGGCCGACCGCCGAACGGACCGTCACCGTGCGCTCGTCCCCCCATGCGAAGGAGGGGACCGACGTGCCGCTGTGGTAGGCGAGATCGAGAGGTGCCAAGGTCGACGAGCGGACGGAAGTGATCGCGGGCGCCGCCTTGTTGCCGATCGGCTGCCCGCTCGTCAGCGTCGCCGTGGCCTTCCAGCCGAGGCCCTCGGGCACTGCGACCGGACGGACGGTGCCGTCCGCTCCGACGGCGTGCAGCCCGCCGATGGTGAACCGCTTGGGCGCGATCCGGTCGGGATGGCCCGTCTCGTCGAACTCGACGGCCGTCAGCACCAGGGGCCCGGCCGGACGGCCCGTCGGGGCACCGGCGGCGGCTGCGAAGTCGACGGTGGTGCGCCGCGGCCGTCCGTCGGACCGCAGCGTGTCGGCCTGCAGCCGGTAGGGCACCCCGTACCGGTCCTCGACGGTCACGGTGAGAGCCGAGCCGGACTGGGCGTACGGGCCGTCGTCGGCCGCGCGGAGCGTGACGTCGAGGAGCAGCCGTTCCGTGCCGGCGGGCAGGACCACCCCGGTCCGCGCGGCGGACGCCCGCCCCGCGCCGCCGGCCGCCGGCCGGTCCGCGGTGAGACGTCCGACGAGTGTCGGGTCCGCCAAGTCGTCCCGCAGCCGCAGGCCGTCGCCCGCGAGTCCCGTGTCGAGGGCGAGGACGGTGGCCTGGCGCCCGGCCGAGAGCCCGAGGGTGCTGCGCGCCGCCGGTACGGCGGTCTTCAGCCCGGGCGTGCCGTCGTACGCGCCGCCCTGGCCGAACTGCGGGACGGTGGAGCCGAGTACGCGCACCGGTGCGCCTGCCCGGAAGTCCGCCTGGTCGTCCTGCGAGCGGTCCCACGAAGCGCCCTGCCCGATCGCCAGCATGCCCGTCGCGACGGCCAGCACGAGCAGCAGCACCGGGCCGGCACCGCGCATCGGCCGGCGGCTCAGCTGCCAGCCCGCGAGCGAGGCGGTCAGCCCCCGGCCGCGCGCCGCGCGCCGCTCGGCGAGGCGCGCGGCGGGCGGCAGCAGCCGCAGGGTGAGCACGGTGCCCGCGAGCAGGGCCAGCGCCGGCGCCACGACGAGCAGCGGGTCGACGCCGAGCGTGCCCTCGTTGTCGCCGCTGAGGGCGCCCGCGCCCGAAGTGCGCCGGTACAGCTGCCAGTACGCCACCGCGGCGACGACGAGGAGGCCGATGTCGGCGCCGGCCCGCAGCGGGCCGGGCAGCGCGCGGGCCCGGCCGCCGGCTGCCCCGGACGCGGTGATCGCCGGGGCGGCCACGGCCACCGCGCACCCTGCCGCGACGGTCGCGGCGACCGCCCACAGCGCCGGGGCCGGAACGGTCTCGATCCGCAGCCCGAGCCTGCCCGGCAGGCCCTGCCCGGCGAGCAGCCCGGCGAGCGGCCCGGCGAGCAGCGGGGCTGCCACGGCGGCGGGCAGCGCGAGCAGCAGCGCCTCCACGGCGGCGAGTGCGCCCATCCGGCGCCGTGACGCGCCGCGGGCCATCAGCACCTGCGTCTCCGCCACACGTTCGGCGCCGAGCTGCCGGGCGACGAGCAGCAGCGCGTACGCGGCGAGCAGAACCAGCTGGGCGGCGACGATCAGCAGCGTCGCGCGGGACACCAGCAGCGCCCGTTCGAGCCGGTCGAGCACACCGGGCAGGGAGGTGCGGGCCGTGGCCCCGTGGGCGAGCGCCTCCTGAGCGGTGAGGTGCTCCTGGGCTGCCTTCGCCGCGGTGCGCAGGGTCTCGACGTCGTCCGCCTGCAGTGCCCCGAAGTCTGCGGTGGCCAGCCAGGACCGGGTGCGCTGGGTGATCCCGCCGCCCGCACCGAGGGCGGCGGGATCGGCGAGCAGCGGTCCGTAGGTGGTGAACGCGTCCTTGTGCACGCCCCGTCCGCGCAGCTCGTCCAGCCGCCAGTAGGGGTCGGCCGCGTCGGCGGGGCGGTACACCGCCGTGACCCGGATGCGCGCGGACGGGCCGCCGAGCCGGTCGGCGAGGGTGATCACCCGCGGTCCCGGCGCAAGCCGCAGCCGCTTGGCCGCCGCTTCGGGCACCGCGACCTCGGTCGCCCCGTCCGCAGCAGCGGCGGGCCACGCTCCCGCCGTCAGCCGGACCCGGGAACGGTCGGCGACGCCGAACTCCGCCAGATCCGGCTCGCCCGCGCGGGCGGCCGGCTCCTGCAGGTCGCGCGGCAGCCCGTACGGGCCCGAGCGGTCGAACTGGCGGAGGGTGACGGGGAGTCCGTCGAACGTCCTGCGCGCCGCGCGGAGCGCGGCGGCCGTCTCCGCCTCTCGGTCCGTGCCCGGGTCGTCCGAGGTGATGAACAACGCGGCGTCGGCCGCGTCCCTGGTCCGCAGCGCGTGCCGGAGCCCGGCGTCGCCGGCCGATCCCGCGAAGGCCGCGAGGGTCGTCAGCACGGCGGTGGTCAGCACGATGGCGAGCAGTGCGGCAGCGAGCAGCAGCCGGTGACCGCGCGCACGCAGAAGCACGAACCCCGCCACCGGTCCCCCTTGCACACACGGTGTACGTCCCCCGAAAGCCCTTTCGAAACGGGATGCTTGCAGACGGCCGGGGGCGAGGAGAACGCTCTCACACGGGACTTGACGAGATCGTGACCGGATTCCGGTGCGGGCGCACCGGAATCCGCGTCCGGGCGGGGCGGGTCGGGGACGGGCTCCGACCGTCAGGTCATCGCGCGGGCCGGGGCGGGACCGGCGGTGCGTTCACCGCGCAGGCGGGGACGGTGGCCGGCGGGACGGTGCGTCGTTCGGCTTCCGGCGGTCAGTTCGCGTCCCCGGCGCCGGGAGCCGGCCGCGGTGCGCGGAGTTCCATCTCCGCGGTGATGGCCCAGCGCTCGTGGTCGCGCCAGGCGCCGTCGATGAACAGGAAGTCCGGGGAGAAGCCCTCCAGCCGGAAGCCCAGCCGCCGCACGAGGGCGATGGAGGACTGGTTGCGGGGCTGGATGTTGACTTCGAGCCGGTGCAGTCCGAGCGGCCCGAAGGCGTGCCGTACGACGAGTCCGAGGCCCTCCGTCATCAGTCCCCGGCCCGCGGCGTGGGCGAACGCCCCGTATCCGAGTGCTCCGCTGAGAAAGGCGCCCTCGACGATGTTGTTGATGTTGATGAACCCGGCGATCCGGCCGTCCGCACGGTCGCAGACGAGGTAGCCGGTCCTGGACGGGTCCTCGAGCAGCCTGCGGGCGTAGGCGACGTAGTCGGCCTGGGTCCGGGGCGGGAAGAGCCAGGGCCGGTGCAGCCGGGTGCTCTCACGGGCGAGCGCCGTGTACTCCGCAGCGTCGTCGAGGCGGTAGTGGCGTATGAAGGTCCTCCGGCCCACCGCGACGGCGGCGCCGACGTCGGCCCGGGGGCCCGAGGCGGCCTCGGAGCCGGAGGCGTGGTCGGCGGTGGCGTCGCGCGGGTCCGGAGGGGGGTCGGGTGCTGCGGCCATGGCGCAAGGCTACGGGCTGTCCCGCAATCACCGGTGGATCAGCTCGCGGCGTCGGATGCGGTGCACCGCAAGGCGGAGGGTCGCCTTCATACCGGGCGCATTCGGGCGATCCGACTACGCAGCGAGGTGCCGTGGCTGTCTTCGCGCGCCCGCTGGGGACTGCGGGGCAGCCCTTAGCCCCGGGTCACCGGCGGCGGCGGTGGAAGAGGTAGGCACCGCAGAGACCGCCGACGACCCACGTGCCCAGCAGGGCGAGGTACAGGGGGATCGTGACCTCGGGGATCAGCAGCCTGATCTCCACTTCCTTGGTGTTCTCGAAGATGAAGACCAGAGTGAGGACCGCGACGACGAGGGCGGCGATCCGGCCCGGGGTGAGCCTGCCGCGGAAACCCTCACCGCCGTGCGCGCCGCTTCCCCTGCGGGCCTTGGCCCCGGTCGATGTGTCCTTGCGGCTCATGGGACCAGGATGGACGTATCCCGGTCCCACGGGCGGTGCGGAGCGGACCGTACGGGTGACGCGCACGGCGTCCCGGCGTCCTTCAGTGGTGGCTGAGGACCGGACGGGGCTGCTCCTCGGATTCCTCGCCCGGCTCCCCCACCGCCGTCGCGGGCCCGGGGCGCCGGATCAGCAGCGATGTGACCACTCCGACGGCGAGCAGGGCGAGCGCGACGGACATCGCGTTGCGGTAGCCCGCCTCCGTGACCCCGTTCGCGTCGCTCCCCGCGGTGATCACGGCGGAGGCGTGCAGATCGTGGTGATCAGCAGCGGCCAGGCGCGGCGGGAGGCCAGGAGTTCGAGGTCGATCACCGGGTCGGTGGCGGACTTCTGCGAGACGACGAAGGAGACCAGGGAGGCGACGCCACCGAGCAGGAAGCCGAGGGTGAGCGGGGAGGTCCAGCCCCAGGCGCTCCCCTGGGCGAGGCCTACGAGCACGCCGGTGAGACCGAGGGAGAGGGCGGCGATGCCGCGGGAGTCGAAGCGGACGCCGGTGGTCGCCGGCGGCACGTCGGGGACGCAGCGGCGAACGCCGAGCAGACCCGTGACGGCGATCAGCGCTTGTCAGACAAGCGCCGTCGAACGGACTGGAATCTACGTGCGTAGAACGTCAAGGCCCTCTCGCTGTGAATTACGGTGGGCGGCAGGATGCGAGGTGTGCGACAGCCGTGGCGCACCTGGCGAAGCACGGGCCGGCCCGGGGGCACGCACTGCCCGCGCCGACGTCACCCCGTGCCGTCTCGGGACGAGCATCCGGGACGCAGCCTGACAAGTGCGCCGAGGAGGGGTCGTGGCAGTCAGCGGACAGCAGCGAAGGCCGGTCGTCGTCCTGTACGAGCGGATCGCGGACGCCATCCACGACGGCACCTATCCGCCGGGCTGCACGCTGCCGTCCGAGCCGAGGCTGGCGGCCGAACTCGGCGTCAGCCGGCCCGCCCTCCGCGAGGCCCTGCTGCTCCTGCAGGAGGACGGGCTGCTGACGGTGCGGCGCGGGGTCGGCAGAACCGTCAACGACCGCCCGCCGCGCCGGGGCTTCGAGCACGTACTGCCGCTCGAGGAACAGCTCTCGGCGGGTACCTCGCCCCTGCGGGTACGGGCGCTGCTGCGGACGGTCGAGGAACCGACCGACTTCACCACCCAGCACCTGCTCGCCCCCGCCCGGGCCGAGCTGCGCTTCTGGGAGTCGCTGCTGTCGGGCGAGGGCACCGCGGCCGCGCTCAGCCAGGAGTGGGCGGCCGCCGACGACGTCCTGGAACGGGCGCATCCGGCATTCGCACAGGCCCTGGGCCAGGCGGGCGACGACGCCGGGACGTCGATGCTGGCGGTGCTGACCGGGGCCTCCCGGGGTGTGCCGCTGACCGCGCACTCGGGCATCACGGCGACGCTGCTCGGCCGGCGTCGCGGAGCCCAGCTCAACCGCCCCGCCGACACCCCTGCCGTACTCGTCACCCAAGTCGTACGGTCGGCCGACGTCCCGATCCTGGCCGCCAAGCACATGCTCCCGACGGGCGCCCCGGCGCTGCCCGTCCTCCAGTCGGCCTGACGCCCCTCCCCCGGGCCCGGTCGCGGTCGTCCGCCGCGCGCCGCCTGCACGGAGGACGAGGCTGCGGCGCGGCCCGCCGCGCGGGGACGGGCACGGACGACCGGGCTGCGGGCGGCTGCCGTCCGGCCGGGTGGGCACCCGGGCGCGCGACGGGACTGCCGGACCGCGGGGCGCCCCCCGGACCGGGGGCGGCACAGCCGACCGGGAGGGCGCCCACCACTCGGGCCGCGGCGGGAGCCCGGCCGGGCGGATCGCCCCCACCCACTCGGGCAGCGCGGCGGACCGCGGCCGCAGCCGGTTCCGGCGTGGCGTACACTCCCGCTGCATGCACTTGTCTGACAACTCCACCGCAGAGTCGGCCGCCGCCCCCGGTCCCGTCGCCGAATGGATCCGCCGCGCGCCGAAGGCCGTTCTGCACGACCATCTGGACGGCGGTCTGCGCCCCGCCACGATCATCGAGCTGGCCCGGGAGTGCGGCTACGGCGATCTGCCCACCGAGGAACCCGCCGCGCTCGCCGTCTGGTTCCGTGACGCCGCGGACTCGGGGTCGCTGGAGCGCTATCTGGAGACCTTCGCCCACACCTGCGCGGTGATGCAGACCCGCGACGCCCTCTTCCGGGTCGCGGCCGAGTGCGCCGAGGACCTGGCGGCGGACGGCGTCGTGTACGCCGAGGTGCGCTACGCACCCGAGCAGCACCAGGAGCGGGGGCTGAGCCTCGACGAGGTCGTGGACGCCGTGAACGAGGGCCTCCGCGAGGGCGAGCGGCGGGCGGGGGGCCGGATCACGGTACGGGCCCTGCTCACCGGCATGCGGCACACGCGGCGCTCGCTGGAGATAGCCGAGCTGACGGTCGCGCACCGGGACCGCGGCGTCGCCGGCTTCGACATAGCCGGCGGTGAGATCGGCAACCCTCCGGCCGACCACCTGCCCGCGTTCCAGCACCTGAAGCGGCACAACTGCCACTTCACCATCCACGCCGGCGAGGCCGTCGGAGCGGAGTCGATCCACGAGGCGGTCCAGGTCTGCGGCGCCGAGCGCATCGGCCACGGTGTGCGGATCACCGACGACATCCAGGTCCACGACGACGGCACGGCGACGCTCGGCCATCTCGCCGCCTATGTCCGCGACAACGGAATCGCACTGGAGGTCTGCCCGACCTCCAACCTGCAGACCGGCGCGGCGAAGGACTACACGACGCACCCGATCGACCTGCTGCGCCGCCTGGGCTTCCGGGTGACACTCAACACCGACAACCGCCTGGTCTCCGGCACCACGATGAGCCGCGAGTTCCAGCACATGGCCGATGCCTTCGGCTACGGGCCCGAGGTCTTCGAGCGGTTCACGGTCGCGGCCGTCGAATCCGCGTTCCTGCCGCTTCCGGAGCGCCGCCGCATCATCGACGAGGTGGTCCGGCCCGGATACGCGGCCCTCGGCTGACCGTGGCGCGCCGTCGGCGCGCCACGGCCCGGCAGGTGTCTGCGCGACCGTCACGGGGGGGGCCGCGCAGGCACCGGACCGGCCGCACTCCCGGCGTCCGGCGCCGTCTGGCGTCAGCTCAGCGCCGGGACCTCCAGAGTCAGCGTCCCCGCGTCGGCGTCCAGCACCGCCGGCAGCCCGAGGGGCATGGTGAGGTTGCCGGGACCGTGCCCGAAGCCCAGCTCCTCGACGACCGGTACGCCGAGTCCGGCCAGCCGGTCGAGGAGCAGTGCCCGGACCCCCTCGTAGGGTCCGCAGTCCTCCCAGGAGCCGAGGGCGACACCCGCCACGCCGTCCAGCCAGCCGGAGCGCAGCAGCTGGGTGAGGATCCGGTCCAGGCGGTACGCCTCCTCCCCCACGTCCTCGATCAGCAGCAGACCGCCGCGTGCCGAGGGCCGTGCGTGCGGCGTGCCGAGGTCGGCAGCGAGCAGGCTGACGCAGCCGCCGAGGGTGATGCCGCTCGCACGCCCCGGGACGAGCGCGCCGCCGGCCGTGCCCGGGCCGAGGGTCATCACCGACTCGGGCTCGAACAGCGTGGCCCGCAGGGAGTCCTGGGTGGCGGTGTCCTTGAGGAACGCGGCCGTGGCCGGCATGGGGCCGTGCAGGGTGGACAGCCCGGTCCGGACGGCGAAGGCCTCGTGGAGCGCGGTCACGTCGCTGTAGCCGACGAAGACCTTCGGCCCCGCCGCGCGTATCGCGGCCCAGTCGACGAGGTCCACCATGCGCTGTGCGCCGTAGCCGCCGCGGGCGCAGATCACGGCGGCCACGGCCGGATCGCACCACGCCTGTTCCAGGTCCCGGGCGCGGTCCTCGTCCCGGCCCGCGAGGTGGCCGAAGGCCGGGTGCTCGTCGAGCACATGGGGCATGACGACCGGGTCCAGGTCCCAGCCGCGCAGAACGTCCAGGCCCGTTTCCAGGGTGTCGGCCGGGACGGGACCGCTCGTCGCGACGACGGCGACCCTTGAGCCCGGGGTGAGGCGCGGGGGGCGCGTCAGGGCGGTCAGGGCCGCCGCGCCGGAGTGCTGGTGCATGGGTTCACTTCTTCAGTTCGAGCTGGGGGACGTCGGTGCGCCTGATGCCGAAGGTCTGGGCGTACAGCGAGAGTTCGGCCTCCAGAGCGCGGATCATGGTGTCGGCACGGCGGAAGCCATGGCTCTCCCCTTCGAAGGCGATGTACGCGTGCGGTATGCCGCGCCCCGCCATCTGGGCGAGGAAACGCTCGCTCTGCACCGGCGGGCAGATCGGGTCGTCCAGTCCCTGGAGCAGCAGGAAGGGAACGGAGATCCGGTCGACGTGCTCGATCGGCGACCGCTCCCGGTAGCGGCCGGGCACCTCGGCGAGCGGGCCGATCAGCGACTCCAGGTACTGGGACTCGAAGTCGTGGGTCTCGTCGGTGGCCCAGCCCATCAGGTCCAGGATGGGGTAGATGATCGTGCCGCAGGCGTACACGTCCGTGCCGGTGAGCGATGCCGCGGTGGTCCAGCCTCCGGCGCTGCCGCCGCGGACGGCGAGCCGGTCCGGGTCTGCGGTGCCCTCCGAGGCGAGGGCCTCGGCGACCGCCGCGCAGTCCTCGACGTCGACGACGCCCCACTGCTCGCGCAGCCGGTTGCGGTACTCACGCCCGTAGCCGGTGGACCCGCCGTAGTTGACCTCGGCGACGCCGATGCCGCGCGAGGTGAAGTAGGCGATCTCCAGGTCGAGGACGAGTGGGGCGTGGCCGGTCGGTCCGCCGTGCGCCCAGACCACGAACGGCGGAAGCTCGTCGTCGGGGGCGATCCGGTCCGGGTTGTGGGGCGGGTAGATGTGGGCGTGGATCTCCCGGTTGTCGGGCCCGGTGAAGGTGCGGATCTGGGGCTCGGGATAGTACGCGGGGTCCACGGCGTCGACGTGTGCCGCACCGATGACGCTGGTCCGGCCGGTGCAGGTGTCGAGTTCCACGACCTCGTAGCCCGTGCGGGGGCTGGCCGCGACGCCGACGACCCTGGTGCCGTGCGCCGCGAGGGTCGGGGCCCACTCCGTCCAGGGGCCCGCCGCGTCGACCAGTTCGCCCGTCTCCGGGTCGAGTATCCCGAGGGCCGTGGCGCCCTTGCCGTGAACCACCGCGATCAGTCCGCTGTCGAGCGGCTGGAACCACTGCAGGCCGATCTTCCACAGCGGGCCGCCGAACTCCTCGTTCCGCCCCTCGCACAGTCCGGTCGCGGTCGGCTCGTCGCTGTCGAGGGCGTCCGGCCGGACGCGGCGCAACTCCCACCAGTTGCCGGGGTCGGACACCAGGAGGAGGGAGCCGTCCGGGGCCCAGTCGACCTGGGCGACCGATTCCTCGGGGCCGCCGGCGACGGAGCGCACCGAGGTGAAGGGTCCCGTGCCGGAGACCTCGCCGACCATGACCTCCGTGCCGTCCCACGGCATGCGCGGGTGGTCCCAGGCGATCCAGGCGGCCCGGCGCCCGTCGGGCGAGAGCCGGGGGCCGGTCACGAACCGGTGCCGGTCGTCGCTCAGTTCCCGGACGGCGGCGCGGTCCTCGGCCGCGGAACCGTCCAGCGGCACGGCGGCGACGACGCGGCGCACATCGGTCGGAGCATCGCCGGTGAACTCCTCCAGGACGCACCAGACCTCGCCGCGGTCGAGCAGCATCACCGGGTCGACCCAGCGCAGTCCGCCGCCGACCGCGGACAGCGGGGTGAGCGGCCGCGGCGCGTCGCCGCCGTCCGGCTCGAAGACGTACAGGCGCTGGTCGGGGTGGTGGACGAAGACCACGAGCGGACCGCCGTCGGGGCGGGCGGCGGCGGCCCACGGCCGGCCGCCGTACTCGATGACGCGGCTGCGCACGTTCCACGGGGCGGGCAGGACGGACTCCTCGGAGCCGTCCGCTCTCCGCCGCACCAGCGCTCTGCGCCCGCCCTCGGTGGGGCGCGGCGCGGTCCACCACACCTCGTCCCCGACGACGCCGGCGAATTCGGGACGGCCGTCGTGCGAGGCCGCGAGCGCGGCGTCGATCGGCGACGGCCAGGTGCCGTAGGCCCCGGTGGGTACCATGCCAACTCCCCCTATGCGGACTTCAGGTAGTGGTCGAGGACGCGGACGCCGAAGTGCAGGGCTTCGACGGGGACGCGTTCGTCGACGCCGTGGAACATCGCCGCGTAGTCGAAGCCCTCGGGCAGCTTCAGCGGTGAGAAGCCGTACCCGGTGATGCCGAGGCGCGAGAACTGCTTGGCGTCGGTGCCGCCGGACATGCAGTACGGGACGACGTGCCCCTCGGGGTCGAAGCGCTCGATCGCCGCACGCAGCTTGGCGAAGGTCGGGGAGTCGACGGGCGCCTGCAGGGCGACCTCCCGGTGGTGGAACTCCCAGTCGACGTCGGGTCCGGTCAGCCGGTCGAGGGTCTCGCGGAACTCGTCCTCGCCGCCGGGCACCATCCGCCCGTCGACGAAGGCGCCGGCGTGGCCGGGGATCACGTTGACCTTGTAGCCGGCGTCCAGCATCGTCGGGTTGCTGCTGTTGCGCACGACCGGTTCGACCAGCGCGGCGGCGCGGCCGAGCTTGGTCATCAGCGCGTCGACGTCGAAGTCCGGTGCGTCGAGGTCGGCGTGGATGCCCTGCAGGGCCGCGAGCTCCGACAGGGCTGCGCGCACCGTCGGGGTGAGCCGGACCGGCCACTCGTACTCACCGATCCTGCTGATCGCCGCGGCAAGCCTCGTGACGGCGTTGGATCGGTTGACCTTGGAGCCGTGGCCCGCTCTGCCGTGGGCGGTGAGCTTCAGCCAGGCGGTACCGCGCTCACCGGCGCCGACCGGGTACAGCGCCATGCCGGGGCCGGCGTGGAAGGTGAAGGCCCCGGATTCGCTGATGCCCTCGGTGCAGCCCTCGAAGAGCCCGGGGTGCCGTTCGGCGAGGAAGCCCGCGCCGTCCGCCGCGCTCGCCTCCTCGTCGGCCGTGTAGGCGATGACGATGTCCCGGCGGGGCCGGACTCCCGTGCGGTGCCAGGCCCGGACGACCGAAAGGATCATCGCGTCCATGTTCTTCATGTCGACCGCGCCGCGCCCCCAGACGACGCCGTCGCGGACCTCGCCGGAGAACGGGTGGACGGTCCAGTCGGCGGGCTCGGCCGGGACCACGTCGAGGTGGCCGTGGACGAGGAGGGCGTCGGCTGAGGGATCGGTGCCCTCGATCCTGGCGACCACGTTCGTACGGCCCGGTGTGCGCTCCAGCATGACGGGCTCGAGGCCGGCTGCGGCGAGCCGTTCCGCCACGTACTCGGCGGCGGGGCGCTCACGGCAGTCGCCGCCGCCGCGGTTGGTGGTGTCGATGCGGATGAGCTCGGATGTGAAGGTCACCACCTCGTCGAGGGCGGTGTCGTCGACGGGTGCGGCCGTTGTCATGTCGTGGGACCTGTCCATGTGCGGGATGTCGGATGGTGCGGTGGGCGTGGCGGTCTTGGTGGGACGGCGGGTCACGTCAGCCATACTGCTCCTCCACCGCGGCGGAGACGATCGTCGTGACGGCCTTGAACGTGCGAATGGCCTCATACATGGTCTCGCTGGTGTAGACGGTGCGGCGCTCGCCGCTGCGGGCGGTGCCCGGCACGACGGTGGCGGCCGCGGCGAGGTGCTCCGCGTCGAACTCCAGCTCCACGGTGAACGGGCCGCCCCGGACCGGCTCGTGGCGGACGGCGAGGGCCGTGGCCTCCTTGGCGGCGGCGCGGATGTCGGCGGCCGTGCGCGTGGGTGTGCGGCAGACCGCCGCGTACCGCGAGACATGGTCCTTGACCGCGACCTTGCGGGCCTCCGGTGCGTATCCCAGGGCGTCCTCGCAGGCCAGGTCGTCGCCGGTGACGAGGATCACCGGGACTCCGTACTCGGCGACCACGTGCGCGTTGAGCAGGCCCTCGCTCGCCCGGGTGCCGTTCAGCCAGACGCCGGTGATCGAGTTCGCCAGATAGGTGTGGGCGAGCACGCCCTCGGCACCGGCTCCCGTGTGGTAGCCGACAAAGGCGATGCCGTCCACGTCCCCGTGCTGCACGCCCTCCACCATGGACAGCGATTTGTGCCGCCCTGTCAGCATTTCGGCACGCTCGTCCAGGCGCTCCAGCAGAAGATTGCGCATGCTCCAGTGCGCTTCGTTGATGAGCACCTCATCGGCACCGCCGTCGAAGAACCCGAGCACCGCCGCGTTCACGTCCGAGGTGAAGAGGGACCGGCAGCGCTCCCACTGGGGCGTGCCGGGCAGCACATCGGCCGGCCACGTGACACCGGTGGCGCCTTCCATGTCGGCGCTGATCAGGATCTTCATGCCAGGAACCGTACGCGCCGTCCGCCGCGCCGACCAGCCCTGTGGATAACTCCCGGTGGTTCAGACCGGTGACATCACTCGTTCCGGCCTCCCACCAGCCGCTTCGCCGTCAGCGCGGTCGGCTCGGGACAGTCTCGCCGAGCCGTTTCCCCGGTGCGCTCACCCGGCACCGCCGGGGACGAAGGACCGGCACCGCGGCACGCCCCGGTCGGGTGTCGAGCCCACCCGCTCGTGGCGTCTGAACTCGACGACGGGACAGCCCAGTTGCCGTACCTGGTCCACGATCCCGCCGGGGTCCCGGACCCCCATGCCGGGCAGTATCCCGGCGAGCCGCCGGACGAGTTCGCCGGAGTCGGGCAACTCGGTGTGCAGGGCGAACCCGGGCGCGATGCGCACCTCGCCGTCACCGGCGCCCGCGCCGGGCGCGCCGCCGGAAGCGAACCGTTCCGCGTCGGCCGCCAGGACGAGCAGCCGCTCCGGCCCGGGTCCCGTGAGCGGATACGCCCACCACAGGACGTCGACCCGCTCGTCGCGCGGCCGCCCTCCGCCCACGCCGAGCCGGGCGCGCCCCGCCGCCGGATAGAAGACAGCGGGCTCGGCACAGGGGTCCGCTGCGGCGCCGGGCGCGCCACGCCCCCGCGCCGGGAACTCCGAGAAGGGTGAGGCGGGCGAGGATGCCGGGGGAGGCAGGGCGGGCGAGGAGTCCGAGCCGGGCGGGGCGTCGGACGTCAGAGCGCCGGCCACGGGCAGCAGTTCCATGGCGGACTGACCGACGGCCACGTCCTCGTCGTGGCCGAACAGCGCACGCGCGCCTGCCGACCAGTGCGACACGAAGCCGTCACCGTCGGCGAGGACCACGGCGAGGCCCGCCGGGCCGACCGCCGCCGACCGCCGCCGCGGGGCCGGCGGAACGCCACCGTCCATGGCTGACAGGCTCCTTCCGGCGCGGGATCCGTGGCAAGTGACTCAACAGTAGGCCCCCGCGAGCACGGCTCGCCGGTCATCGCGCGAATCGGCCGGGTGCCGCCGCGGCGCGAAGCGGAACGATGAACTCCGCACCTGCGGTCCGCCCTGCCGGGCCCTCCCCCGCCATCCGCACCGGCCCCGGCACCGGCCGGTCACGACACGGCGGTCAGGGCACGGCGGGCGACGCCGGCCCGGTCAGGCGCACCCGCCGGCCGCCGGTCAGGAGTAGCGGTCCTCGTGCCCCAGCTGGAGTTCACGCTCCGTGCGTCCCCCGGCCGCGACCTGCAGCACCGTCGCCACGGGCGGATAGCCCGCCGCGATGACCGTGTACTCGCCGGACGACAGATCGACGAAGCGGAAGGTCCCCTCGGGGCCCGTGGTGAGGGTGTCGACGACGTTCCCGGCGGCGTCGAGCAGGGTCACCCGCGCGTCCTCGACGGGCCGCCCGCCGCCCGCGCGCACCGTCCCGCGCAGGACCGCGCCGCCGGCGAGCTCGATGTCCTGGCGGGTCTCCCGGGACGCCTGCACGCTGACGGGCAGCGCGGCGGGACGGAACGCCGGTGCGCTCGCCGCGAGGGTGTACTCCCCCGCCACCAGTTCGCCGATCACGTAGCCGCCCTCACGGCCGCTGCGGGTGGACGCGACGACCTCGCCGCGCACGTCGGTCAGCGTCACCGCGGCGTCGCGCACGGGGCTGCCGTCGGCGGTGACCACGTTGCCGGCGAGCCGGCCGGCGCCGCCGAGGACGACGTCCAGGTCGACCGGCCGTTCGCCGACGGTGACGGACACGGCCTGCGGCTGGTGGCCGCCGGCCGCGGCGATGAGGACGTACGAGCCGGAGCCGGGGACGCTGAGGGCGTACCGCCCGTCCTCGCCGCTCGCCCCGCGTCCGATCTGCTGTCCGCGGATGTCGATGAGGGTGAGCGCGGCGCGGGGCACCGTGCTGCCGTCGTGGTGCTGGACCGTGCCGCAGACGGGCACTCCCGCGCTGGGGGCCGGCGCCGGGGCGGGGGCGACGGGCGCCGTTCGCGCATGGGGTACGGACGTGGGCTCGGCGGCCGTGGGGGCGTTGTGGGTCACCAGCGGTTTCTCCTTGAGGAAGAAGGCGAGGATCAGGCCGAGGACGAGCACCGGCACGAGGTAGAGGAAGATCCGCGGCATCGCGTCGGCGTACGCCTGGATGTAGCCGTCGCGCAGGGCGGGCGGCATCGCGTGCACGAGCTGCGGGGTGATGGCCTCGGCCTCGGGCATGCCCTCGGGGGTCGCGGGGATGCGGTCGGCCAGGGCGTCGGTGAGCCGGTCGGCGAAGAGGGTGCCGAAGACGGCCGCGCCGACGCTGCCGCCGATCTGGCGGAAGTAGTTGTTGGCGCTGGTGGCGGTGCCGAGGTCGGCCGGCGGTACGGAGTTCTGCACCGCCAGGATCAGCACCGGCAGTACCATGCCCACGCCGATGCCGAGGACCGCCTGCCAGACCGAGTAGGTGAGCCGGGAGGTGTCGGTCTCCAGACCCGACAGCAGCCACATGCCGACGGCCGAGAGGGCGGTGCCGGCCACCGGATGGATCCTGTACCGGCCGGTGCGGCTGATGAGGTGCCCGGAGACGATCGACGCGACGACGATGCCGCCCATCATGGGGAGCATCAGCAGCCCGGACTCGGTGGCGCTGGCACCGTCGACCATCTGCAGGAACGTGGGCAGGTAGCTGGCCGCGCCGAAGAGGGCGACGCCCACCACCGCCCCGACGAGACCGGTCACGTTGAAGACCGAGTCGCGGAACAGCCGCAGGGGGATGACCGGTTCGGGCGCATAGTGCTCCACGACCAGGAACAGCAGGGTCGTTCCGGCGGCGCCCGCGGCGAGGGCGAGGATGACGCGCGAGTCCCATGCGTACTCGGTGCCGCCCCAGCTGGTCAGCAGAACCAGGCAGGTGGACGCGGCCGCCAGGAGCAGGGCGCCGAGGACGTCGAAGCGGGCTCTCGCGGGCGGCTTCGGGAGCTTCAGCACGACGGCCACGACGGCGAGTGTGACGAGGCCGAACGGAACGTTGAAGTAGAAGCACCAGCGCCAGGACACGTGATCGGTGAAGAAGCCGCCGAGGAGCGGGCCGGCGACCGAGGCGAGCCCGAAGGCGGCGCCGATGAGGCCCATGAAGCGGCCGCGTTCCCTGGCCGGGACGATGTCGGCGATGATCGCCTGGACGCCGATCATCAGCCCGCCGGCACCGATTCCCTGGACGGCACGGAAGGCGATGAGTTCGTCCATCGTGCGGGACCAGCCCGCGAGGGCCGAACCGATGACGAACACGACGATGGCGAACTGGAAGACGCCCTTGCGGCCGTAGAGGTCACCGAGCTTCCCGTAGACCGGCAGCCCGATGGTGGCGGTGAGCAGGTAGGCGGTGATCGCCCAGGACATCCGGTCCAGGCCCTGGAGTTCACCCACGATCTTCGGCAGGGCGGTGGCGACGATCATCTGCTCCAGGGCGGCGAGCAGCAGCGCGAGCATCAGACCGAAGAACACGAGACGGACCCGCCGGGGGCTGAGCGCGGCCGTGTCGCCGGCTCCGGGGGCGGGGGACACGGGGGGTGCGGGCGGACCGGCCGTCCCGGCGGTCCGCCCGTCCTTCACCAGAGTGATCCCGCCCACGTACTGCTCCCCTCGTCGCGGTTGCGCCGCGCCATTCTTCGCATTACACGCCAAGAGGGATCAAGCGGGCCGCTTGCCGCGAGGAGGGGGCGCGGATGGGGCGGATGGGGTCCGGGGGCGCACAACAGTCGCCCATCAGGCGCTTTCCTGTCTCCCGAGTACGCCGGGGACCCCGCGGGCCCACGAGGAAAACCACTCGATCCGGTGACCCGTGCGAGGCTCCGGAAGAAGGGAGTTCACCTCCGGTCAGAGCGAAGCCGCTTGGGGTGCCGGGGCCTTGCGGGACCACATCGCCCGTGGACGGGGCGGCCGTTCGAGCGGACCGGCACCGAAGACACCGGTGTTCGAACGGGCGGCGCCCGAGGGGTTCGGTACCCGACGGGCCACGCCAGGGGGCCCGGCATCCGAGGGAATCGGCGCTCGCTCCGAGCGGTGCTCCGGGAACTCACTTCTCCACTTCGGCGGCGAGATTCGCGAGCACCTCGTCGTAGATCCGGGCGAGGCCCTTGGGGGCGAAGGTGCGCTCGAAGAATCCGCCGATGCCGCCGGCGCCGTTCCAGACGCTGGTGACCACGACCCGGGAGCGGCCCTCACCCGCGGGCGTCACGGTCCAGGTGGTGACCATCGAGGAGTTGCGGTCCTTCTCGACGAGCTGACCGTCGGTCGGCTCGGTCACCTCGAGGAGGCAGTCGCGGATGCGCTTGCTGGTGGCCTGGAGCTTCCAGTGGACGAGGGTGCCCTCGCCGTCGCCGCCCTCGCGCACCTGGTACTCGCTGAAGTGCCCGGGCAGGAGCTTCGCGCGGGTGTCCTTGTAGTCGGCCAGCGCGTCGAACACGGCCTCCGCGCCCCCCGCGACGATCCGCTCCGTCGTGGCCTCGACCTGCGCCATCGCTTCTCCTTCAGCACTCGGTTCCTGCGGTCCGGCCAAGCCAATCACCTCCGCGGCGGCCGCCCAAAATCGGGGTTGCGGCGATCAAGGGAACAGGTGTTCTATTCTGTGGTCAGTGCTACCGAGGAGGCGCCCATGCGCTGGGACAATCTCGCCGAGAACAGCAGGAACGCCACGGACCCCGACGGCGCGGCCCTGCCCGGGGACGCCGCGCTCTTCGGTACGGACGCCGTGACCACACGGACCTTCGACACACCGGAGTTCCGGGGGATGACCTTCCACGAGGTGCGGGCCCGCTCGATCCTGAACCGGGTGCCCGGGGCCTCGCGCATGCCGTTCGAGTGGACGGTGAACCCCTACCGCGGCTGCACCCATGCCTGCGTGTACTGCTTCGCCCGCAAGACGCACAGCTATCTGGACCTCGACACCGGGCACGGATTCGACAGCCAGATCATCGTCAAGGTCAACGCCCCCGAGCTGCTGCGCCGGCAGCTGGGCTCCCGGCGCTGGCAGGGCGCGCACGTCGCCATGGGCACCAACGTCGACTGCTACCAGCGCGCGGAGGGGCGCTACCGGCTGATGCCCGGCATCATCGGCGCGCTGCGCGACCACGCCAACCCGTTCTCGATCCTCACCAAGGGCACGCTGATCCTGCGCGACCTCGACCTGCTGCGGCAGGCCGCGGACGTGACCGAGGTCGGCATCTCCGTGTCGGTCGGCTTCACGGACGGCGAGTTGTGGCGGTCCGTCGAGCCGGGCACGCCGGCCCCGGAGCGGCGCCTCGACGTGGTCCGCACGCTCGCGGACCACGGCATCGGCTGCGCGGTCCTGATGGCGCCGGTCATCCCCTTCCTGAGCGACCACCCGGACCAGCTGCGCGCGACCGTGCGGGCGATCGCCTCGGCCGGGGCGACGTCCGTGACGCCACTCGTGCTGCATCTGCGGCCGGGGGCGCGCGAGTGGTTCATGGCGTGGCTGGCACGGGAGCGTCCGCATCTGGTGCGGCGGTACGAGCGGCTCTATGCGGAGGGCGCCTACGCCCCCAAGTGGTACCAGCGGCGCATCACCCGCCATGTGCACGAACTGGCCGCGGAATTCGGCATCGGACCGGCACGGCGGGGCGCCCCGAGGCGCGTTCCGGCACCTGCCGAGCCTTTCCTCGCCGAGCCGGAGGCCACCCAGCTCACCCTGCTCTGAGCGCCGTTCGGGGATTCCGCAGCACGCGCCCGTCGCGCCGCCGGAGCCGAACGGACCCTCACCAAACGGGTCGTTTCCTCAAGAAACATGTCCGTACCAGGTGATATCGGGGAACTCTGCCCCGGGGCTCTGCCGCCCGGGCGCGCCCCGCCATCCCGGGAGGACATGTGAACAGACGGGCAGGAGTGCTGGTCGCCATGGGGGCGACGGTGGCCGGACTGGTGACCGGTGCGCCGTCCGCCGCGACCGCGGGCCCCGTGGCCCCGCGCGCGGCCGCGCTGAAGTGGACCGGCTGCGCGACCGAGGAGCACCCGAGGCTCGAATGCGCCTCGCTCCAGGTACCGCTGGACCACGGCGACCCGCAGGGCACGAAGATCACGCTCGCGCTCTCGCGGATCCGGCACACGTCGAAGACCTTCCAGGGCCCCCTGCTGGTCAACCCGGGCGGTCCGGGGGCGTCCGGGCTGAAGACCGCCGGGTTCGTGGCCGCTTCGCTGCCCGCCGGACTGGCGGCGCAGTACGACGTGATCGGCTTCGACCCGCGTGGTGTGGGCCGGTCACGGCCGGCACTCGACTGCCGCCCCGGGCACTTCGCCCCCGTACGCCCCGACTCGCTGCCGCTCGACCGGAAGACCGAACTGGCCAACCTCTCCAGGGCCCGTTCCTTCGCGCTGGGCTGCGCGACCCGGCACACCGAGCTGCTGCCCCACATGAACACGGTCAGCATGGCGAAGGACCTCGACCTCGTCCGGCAGGCCCTGGGCGCCGCCAGGATCAGCTACCTGGGGTACTCCTACGGCACCTACCTCGGCGCCGTGTACGCGAAATACTTCCCCCAGCGGGTGCGGCGCGCGGTGCTCGACTCGGTGGTCGACCCGGACAAGGTCTGGTACCGCGCGAACCTGGCCCAGAATCTGGGATTCGACGCGCGCCACAAGGCGTTCACGGCCTGGGTGGCGAAGCACCACGCGACGTACCGGCTGGGCAGCGACCCGGCCCAGGTGGAGGCCGCGTGGTACTCGATGCGCTCGGCGCTCGCCAAAGCGCCCGTGGGAGGCGAGATCGGCCCGTCCGAACTCGAGGACACCTTCCTGCCGGGCGGCTACTACAACGGCTTCTGGCCCTACCTCGCCGACGCGTTCGCGGCGTTCGCCCGCGGCCGGGACACCAGGCCGCTGGTGGAGGTGTACCGGACCTTCGCCGCGGTCGACAAGGAGGGCGAGAACGCCTACTCCGTCTACGCGGCGGTGCAGTGCAGGGACGCCGCCTGGCCGCGGAACTGGGGGACCTGGCGCCTGGACAACGGGGCGGCCCACGCCAAGGCCCCGTTCTCCACCTGGAACAACGCCTGGTACAACGCTCCCTGCCTGTTCTGGCCCCTCGCGCCTCTCGGGCGGACCGACGTCGCCAACGACAAGGTGCCGCCGGTGCTGATCCTCCAGGCCACGGACGACGCGGCGACCCCCTACGAAGGAGCCGTCACCGTCCACCGCAAGCTGCGGGGCTCCCGTCTCGTCGTCGAGCAGGGCGGCGGCAACCACGCCACCTCGCTGAGCGGGAACGCCTGCATGGACCGCCATGTGACGGACTATCTGGCCACCGGGAAGCTCCCTCCGGCCGCGCTCACGGGCGAGGCGGACGCGTACTGCGCGACGGGCAAGGAGCCGGAGCCGCTGAAGCCCGGGGTGCGCACGGGTGTGCCGGACGCGGACAGGGCCGGTGCCGCGCTGCACCGGATCCTCGGTCACCGCAACTGACCGGTCGGCGTCACCGGCGGGTCGCGGCAACCTGCCGGTCGTCCTCGCCGATGTGACGCGACGCCGCCCGGTCCTCGCGGGGCGTTGCCCAGGGCCGTCGGGTCCGGCGCCGCCGCTGGGAGGACCGGGCGGTGCGCTGCCGGTGTCGTGCGCGAGGATGAGCCCATGAGCACGCACGGGACACCACCACGCGGCCCCGGCGGGCATCGACCGGCCCCGGCGGGTCCTGCGCGGATCCTCGTCCGGGAGATGGCGGACGCCGACTGCGAGGCGGTCGCCGCCGTTCGGGTCGGCGGCTGGCGGCACGCCTACGCCGGGCTGATGCCGCAGTCGTACCTCGACGCCATGGACGTGTCGGAGGACGCCGAGCGGCGCAGGGCCCACCTGGCCGCCGCCGGGGCCGCCGGCGTGGTGCATCTGGTCGCGGAACACGCCGGCGAGGTGGCCGGCTGGGGTTGCTACGGGCCGTACCGCGAGGAGGGCACGACGACGGCCGACGGCGAGGTGTACGCGCTGTACGTACGGCCGGAGCGGATCGGCACGGGCCTCGGGCGGGCGCTGATGGACGCGCTGCTGGCGCGCGCCGAGTCGGACGGCCGGCCCGCGCTGCTGCTGTGGGTGCTCGAGGAGAACGCGCGGGCGCGCCGCTTCTACGAGAAGGCCGGATTCCTGCCGGACGGAGCGGAGGAGCCGTTCGAGGTGGACGGTGTGGCGGGTCCGGAGGTCCGCTACGGCAGGCGGCTGAGTGCCGCGGAGGCGGCGGCGGACAGGCGGGGATGAGCCAGGGCCGACTCCAGCACCGGACGGGCGCGCTCGTCGGCGAGTGCGCCGAGCCCCTCCACACAGGCGAGGGCGACGCGCCAGTGCGGGTCGCCGGGGACGAGTCTCCGGCCGAGGGCGGTGATGAGCGCGGGCGCGGACTCGGGTGCGCGCAGGGTCGTGAGGAGCCGCACGGGGGTGAGCGCGTAGGCGACGCGCAGTTCGTTGGTGGCGAGGGCGGCGGCGGCCGCCGCGGTGCGGGGATCACCGAGCCTGCCCAGGGCGTACGAGGCCGACAGGCAGCGCTCCGGGTCGCGGTGGTTGAGCAGCAGCACGAGAGGCTCGAAAGAGCGGCGGTCGCCGGCGCAGCCGAGCCGGAAGGCCGCTATCTCCCGTGCCCACAGGGGCAGTTGGGTCTGGGTGAGTACGGTCGCCAGTGCGTCGGGATCCGCGATGGCGGTCAGCCGCCGGTGCAGTTCCTCGTCCGCCGGCCCGCTCAGCTCGCGGCGCGTGCGGCGTGCCAGATCCTCGAGGTCCGCGTCCATGCGAGCAGCCTAGGGCTGTCCCGCGCTCCCCGGTGGGGCTCTTCGCGGATCGCCACCCGTGGGGGTCGGCGCGGCGCCGGCCGGTTCCGGCCCGCCCCGTGGGCGCCCCGGAAGCCGCGGCCCGGGTCGCGAGCGGCGGCCCGGCGTTCCGACATGCGCGATTCGTCCGGTCGCGGCACAGATCACATCCGCGCAGGGCTGGCGCGCTCGTTACCCGCCAGTTAATCTCAAGTGAGCGGGCAACACCCGCTCTGCTCTCGGCGGCCTGGTGACGCAGCCGCCCGGGGGTGACTCCCAGGCCGTACGGCCCGGGAGAGCCGGTCGGTTCGGCAGTTCAGTACGGCGTGACTCCGGGACAGGGTCCGTCGCCATCTTCATCGCGACACGCACTCTGCGCGTGCCGTGCGCCCCTCCGGTCCGCGACGCGGACCGCCATCGGCGCCCTGCGGCACGTACGCCCTCCCTCAGTCGTCACTCACTCCTGGAGTCCCGTGATGGACACCCCTCTCTCCACCATCGCCGTCGTCGGTCTCGGCACCATGGGCACCGGTATCGCCGAAGTGCTCGCCCGGGCCGGGCGTGAGGTCATCGGCATCGACGTCAGCGAGACCGCCGCACGCCACGCCGTCACCGCCCTCGAAGCGTCCACCGCACGCGCCGTGCAGCGTGAGCGACTGACCGAGGAGGAGCGGCGGAACGTGCTCGCCCGCTTCCGTACCTTCTCCGACCTCCAGGCGGCCGCCGAGGCCGACCTCGTGATCGAGGTCGTGCCCGAGTCGTACGAGCAGAAGCAGCAGGTCTTCCGGGAGCTCGACGCCATCGTCCGCCCCGGCGCGATCCTGGCCACCGGCACCAACGCGCTGTCCGTGACCCGGCTCGCCGCCGACTCGGCGCGCCCGGAGCGGGTCCTCGGCATGCACTTCTTCAACCCGGCCCCCGCGATGAAGCTGGTCGAGGTGGTCTCCTCGGTGCTGACCGCCCCGCAGGCGGTGGAGGCCGTCACCGCACTCGCCCGCGACCTCGGCAAGGAGCCCGTCGCCGTCGGCGACCGGCCCGGCTTCGTCGCGGACGGGCTGCTCTTCGGCTACCTCAACCAGGCCGCGGCCATGTACGAGGCGAGGTACGCGTCCCGCGAGGACATCGACGCCGCGATGAAGCTGGGCTGCGGGCTGCCGATGGGCCCGCTGGCGCTGCTCGACCTGATCGGCATCGACACGGCCCGCACGGTCCTCGACGCGATGTACGCCGAGTCGCACGACCGGCTGCACGCGCCCGCGCCGATCCTGAAGCAGCTCAGCGAGGCGGGGCTGACCGGCCGCAAGGCGGGCCGCGGCTTCTACAGCTACGAGGCCCCGGACAGCGGCACGGTCGTCCGTGACGCACTGACGCCGCCGGAGGCCGCCGAGTCCGCCGCCGGCCGCCCGGTGAGCTCCGTCGGCGTCGCAGGCTCCGGCACGATGGCCGGCGGTATCGCCGAGGTGTTCGCGAAGGCCGGCTACGACGTGGTCCTCGCCGCCCGCAGCCAGGAGAAGGCCGAGACCGCCAAGGCCCGTATCGCCAAATCGCTTTCGCGCTCGGTCGACAAGGGCCGGATGACCGCCGAGGCCCGGGACGAGACGCTGGCGCGGATCACTCCGGCGGGCTCGCTGGACGCGTTCGCCGAGGTCGATCTGGCGCTGGAGGCCGTCGCGGAGGACCTGGAGGTCAAGCAGCAGCTGTTCGCGACGCTCGACAAGATCTGCAAGCCGGGCGCGATCCTCGCCACGACGACGTCCTCGCTGCCCGTCGTCGCCTGTGCCCGCGCCACCTCGCGGCCCCAGGACGTCATCGGGATGCACTTCTTCAACCCGGCCCCCGCGATGAAGCTGGTCGAGGTGGTGCGCACGGTCCTGACCTCGGACGACGTCCACGCCACGGTCCGCGGGGTGACGGCGAGGATCAGGAAGCACCCGGTCGACTGCGGCGACCGCGCAGGCTTCATCGTGAACGCGCTGCTGTTCCCGTACCTCAACAACGCGATCAAGATGGTGCAGGAGCACTACGCGACCCTCGACGACATCGACGCGGCGATGAAGCTCGGCGGCGGATACCCGATGGGTCCCTTCGAACTGCTCGACGTGGTCGGTCTCGACGTCTCCCTCGCCATCGAGAAGGTGCTGCACCGGGAGTTCCGTGACCCGGGGCTGGCCCCGGCGCCGCTGCTCGAGCACCTCGTGGCCGCGGGCTGCCTCGGCCGCAAGACGGGCCGCGGCTTCCGCGAATATGCCCGGCGCTGATTCCGGCCGCGCCAACGGAGCAGGCGGCCGACGGCGGGGCGCGCGGGTCAAGGAGCGGGGCGAGAGCCGGGCCCGGCAGAACGGCGGAGGAGAACGCTCGGTGCCCCTCCCGTGCCCGGAGGGCCACGGGGGAGGCGCTGCGCGAGACGAGAGCGCCGCCGGGCGACAGCCGTCGGCCCGTGACGCCGCCGACCCGGGCGTCGGCCACCGGGCCTGGGGCGGGCTGCTGGACGGAGCGGGCGGCCCGCCCCTGGAGGCGCAGTCCCCTGCGCGGATGCAGTACGTTCAGGGCATGTCCCAGCCCGCTGACGCCCCTCGACGCACCGCCCGGACCTCCTCCTCCGCGCCCGTCACGTCCGACGCCCCCGAGAGCGCCGCGGGGAGCCGCGCCGCCGCCCAGCGGCTCAAGATGCGCCGGGAGCTGGCGGCGGCGGCGATGGAGCTGTTCGCGACCAAGGGGTACGAGGCGACGACCGTCGACGAGATCGCCGCGGCGGCCGGGGTCGCCCGGCGCACCTTCTTCCGGCACTTCCGTTCCAAGGAAGAGGCGATCTTCCCCGACCACGACGACACGCTCGTGCGGGCCGAGGCCGTGCTGAACGCCGCTCCGGCGCACGAGCACCCGCTCGACACCGTGTGCCGGGGCATCAAGGAAGTCATGAAGATGTACGCGGCGTCGCCGGCGGTGTCCGTCGAGCGGTACCGCCTGACCCGCGAGGTGCCGACGCTGCGGGAGCGGGAGATCGCCTCGGTGGCCCGCTACGAGCGGCTCTTCACCCGCTATCTGCTGGGCCACTTCGACGAGCGCGACCACCACGACGGCAACGACGACCCGCTGCTCGCCGAGGTTGCAGCGTCCGCCGTGGTCACCGCCCACAACCATGTGCTGAGGCGATGGCTGCGGGCGGGCGGCCAGGGCGACGTGGAGGCCCAGCTCGACCACGCCTTCGCCATCGTCCGCGACACGTTCGGTTCCGGTATCGGCGCGGGGCGCGCCGGGACGGAACGAGCCGGGACGGAACGCGCTCCGGCCTCCGCGCAGGTGCAGACGGGCGACGAGGTCCTCGTCGCGGTGGCCCGCACCGACGCCCCGCTGCCCGAGGTGATGCGCACCATCGAGGAAGCGCTGCGCCGCCGCTGACCCGGCAGGTCCGGCCGGTGCCGACCGCACCCGGCGGGGGATTCCCGGCCGGGTGCGGGTCCGAGCCCCGGCCCGGGGACGGCGCCGAGCCGCCCGGCACCCCCACGACTCCCTGACGGCGCCGAAACGCCTGGACCGTCCGCCGCGCGGCCGAGGCGGGCGCCACGGCAACAGGGCGGCGAGCTGCACGAGTTCCGCGGACCGGCACCCCGGTCCGCCGCCGCCCGCGGGTTCCGCCCGCCCGCGCCGCCCGTGCCATCCGCGGGTTCCGCCCGCCCGCGCCGCCGCCCCTTGTGTGCCGCGGTCGGCCCTTGCCCGGCACCCCCGGCGCGCCCCCGCGGTGTCCGCGCCGGAACCGCGGCCCGGCCCCTTCAGCGCGGCACGGAGCCAGGGGCCCGCGTGACACCGAGGGCCGGAGGCCGCGTTCATGACATAGACCACACGGCCATTACCGACCGGTAGGGATCGCGCACACCAAGCGACGAAACCCGCGGCAGGGTGCGACGTTTTCGCAGGTCAGCGTGTAATTCGATCGATCATCGCTCATATGTGACGACGAGATTGCGTGCGAGTGAAATTGTTGGCACGCAGTGTCTTGCGAGCTGGCACGGCGTGCCATACGTTGAAGTTGTCCGGGCGGCCGGCGTGCAGAGAACTCTCGTACGCCGGCTGTCCCCGCAAGCCCCCCGGCTCGCGCGCCCGGACGCCTGCGTCACAGGCAACCTCCCGCGCACACCAGCGCTGCCAGCACCACCCGCCGAACCGACGGCACACCTCCACAGCAGCAGCACTCCCCGACGTTCCCCTCAGCGCTCTCGTCCGCGAGACGCCTCCCCCGGTCCCAGGACCGGGGAGACCCCATTCGCCGGAGGCACACCGTGAAGGAAATCCTGGACGCGATTCAGTCGCCGGACTCCACGTCCGCCGACTTCGCCGCACTGCCGCTCCCCGAGTCGTACCGTGCGGTGACCGTGCACAAGGACGAGACCGAGATGTTCGCGGGTCTCACCACGCGCGAGAAGGACCCGCGCAAGTCCCTGCACCTGGACGAGGTCCCGATTCCCGAGCTCGGCCCCGGTGAGGCCCTGGTGGCCGTGATGGCCAGCTCGGTGAACTACAACTCCGTGTGGACCTCGATCTTCGAGCCGCTGTCCACGTTCGGCTTCCTGGAGCGCTACGGCCGGCTCTCCGAGCTCACCAAGCGCCACGACCTGCCGTACCACATCATCGGCTCCGACCTCGCGGGCGTGGTGCTGCGCACCGGCCCGGGCGTCAACGCCTGGAACCCCGGCGACGAGGTCGTCGCCCACTGCCTCTCCGTCGAGCTGGAGTCGTCGGACGGCCACAACGACACGATGCTCGACCCCGAGCAGCGCATCTGGGGCTTCGAGACCAACTTCGGCGGTCTCGCCGAGATCGCCCTGGTGAAGTCCAACCAGCTGATGCCGAAGCCCAAGCACCTCAGCTGGGAGGAGGCCGCCGCCCCCGGCCTGGTCAACTCCACCGCCTACCGCCAGCTCGTCTCGCGGAACGGCGCGGCGATGAAGCAGGGCGACAACGTCCTGATCTGGGGCGCCAGCGGCGGCCTCGGCTCGTACGCCACCCAGTTCGCGCTGGCCGGCGGCGCCAACCCCATCTGTGTCGTCTCCAGCGAGCAGAAGGCCGACATCTGCCGGTCCATGGGCGCAGAGGCGATCATCGACCGCAGCGCCGAGGGCTACAAGTTCTGGAAGGACGAGCGGACCCAGGACCCGAAGGAGTGGAAGCGCTTCGGCAAGCGCATCCGCGAGTTCACCGGCGGCGAGGACATCGACATCGTCTTCGAGCACCCGGGACGCGAGACCTTCGGCGCGAGCGTCTACGTCACCCGCAAGGGCGGCACCATCACCACCTGCGCCTCTACCTCGGGCTACATGCACGAGTACGACAACCGCTACCTGTGGATGTCGCTGAAGCGCATCATCGGCTCCCACTTCGCCAACTACCGCGAGGCCTGGGAGGCCAACCGCCTCATCGCCAAGGGCAAGATCCACCCCACCCTGTCGAAGACGTACGCGCTGGAGGACACGGGCCAGGCCGCCCACGACGTCCACCGCAATGTGCACCAGGGCAAGGTCGGCGTCCTCTGCCTGGCGCCCGAAGAGGGCCTGGGCGTGCGCGACGAGGAGATGCGCGCCAAGCACCTCGACGCCATCAACCGCTTCCGGAACATCTGAGTCAGAGGTCCACCAGATGACAGAGCGTCAGAAGGACCGGCCGTGGCTCATGCGCACGTATGCCGGTCACTCCACGGCCGAGGCGTCCAACGAGCTGTACCGGCGCAACCTCGCCAAGGGCCAGACCGGCCTGTCGGTCGCGTTCGACCTGCCGACCCAGACCGGCTACGACCCCGACCACGTCCTCGCCCGCGGCGAGGTCGGCCGGGTCGGGGTCCCGGTCTCGCACCTCGGTGACATGCGGCGGCTGTTCCAGGACATCCCCCTGGAGCAGATGAACACCTCGATGACCATCAACGCCACCGCCATGTGGCTGCTGGCGCTCTACCAGGTGGTCGCGGAGGAGCAGGGCGCCGACATCACCAGGCTCCAGGGGACGACGCAGAACGACATCGTCAAGGAGTACCTGTCGCGCGGGACGCACGTGTTCCCGCCGGGGCCCTCCCTGCGCCTGACCACCGACATGATCACCTACACGGTGGCGAACATCCCCAAGTGGAACCCGATCAACATCTGCAGCTACCACCTGCAGGAGGCCGGGGCCACCCCCGTCCAGGAGATCGCCTACGCGATGTCGACGGCGATGGCCGTCCTCGACGCGGTGCGCGACTCCGGTCAGGTGCCGCAGGAGAAGTTCGGCGACGTCGTCGCCCGGATCTCCTTCTTCGTGAACGCGGGCGTCCGCTTCATCGAGGAGATGTGCAAGATGCGCGCCTTCGGCCGCATCTGGGAGAAGATCACGAGCGAGCGGTACGGCATCGAGAACCCCAAGCAGCGGCGCTTCCGCTACGGGGTCCAGGTCAACTCGCTCGGCCTGACCGAGGCGCAGCCGGAGAACAACGTCCAGCGCATCGTCCTCGAGATGCTGGCCGTGACGCTCTCCAAGGACGCCCGCGCCCGCGCCGTCCAGCTCCCGGCGTGGAACGAGGCCCTCGGCCTGCCCCGCCCCTGGGACCAGCAGTGGTCGCTGCGCATCCAGCAGGTCCTCGCACACGAGAGCGACCTGCTGGAGTACGAGGACATCTTCGCCGGCTCGCACGTCGTCGAGGCCAAGGTGAACGCCCTCGTCGAGGAGTCGCTCGCCGAGATCGAGCGCATCGAGGAGATGGGCGGCGCCATGGCGGCCGTCGAGTCCGGCTACCTCAAGTCGCAGTTGGTGTCCTCGCACGCCGAGCGGCGGGCCAGGATCGAGGCCGGCGACGAGAAGATCGTCGGCGTCAACATCTTCGAGACCACCGAGGAGAACCCGCTCACCGCGGACCTCGACACGGCGATCATGACGGTCGACCCGGCGAACGAGGCCCGTGTCGTCGCCAAGCTCCACGAGTGGCGCGACAACCGCGACGAGAGCCGCGCCCAGGACGCACTGGCCGCGCTCAAGGCCGCGGCGGCGGGCGACGCCAATCTGATGGCCGCCACGGTCGAGTGCGCCCGGGCGGGCGTCACCACCGGCGAGTGGGCCTGGGCGCTGCGGGACGTCTTCGGCGAGTTCCGCGCCCCGACCGGAGTGTCGTCGGCCCCGGTGGCCGTGACCGCCGAGGCGGGCACGCCGCTCGCCCTGGTCCGCGAGAAGGTGTCCCGCACCGCCGACGAACTCGGCTCGGGCCGGCTGCGGCTGCTGGTCGGCAAGCCGGGTCTGGACGGTCACTCCAACGGTGCCGAGCAGATCGCCGTACGGGCCCGCGACGCGGGCTTCGAGGTGGTCTACCAGGGCATCCGGCTCACGCCCGAGCAGATCGTCAGCGCCGCCCTCGCGGAGGACGTGCACTGCGTGGGGCTGTCGATCCTGTCCGGCTCGCACGCCGAGCTGGTACCGGACGTGCTGGAGCGCCTGCGTGAGGCGGGCGCGGCCGACATCCCGGTGATCGTCGGCGGGATCATCCCCAACGGCGACGCCGCGGAACTGAAGCGCGCGGGCGTGGCCGCCGTCTTCACCCCGAAGGACTTCGGTATCACGGAGATCATCGGACGTATCGTCGACGAGATCCGTCAAGCGAACAAGCTCGACCCCCTGGAGGTCCCCGCATGACAAGCCCCGTCAACCGGCTGCGACCGCGCCGGTCCTGCCTGGCGGTCCCCGGTTCGAACCCGCGCTTCCTGGAGAAGGCCCAGGGGCTGCCCGCGGACCAGGTCTTCCTGGACCTCGAGGACGCGTGCGCTCCGCTGGCCAAGCCGGAGGCCCGGCACACCATCGTGAAGTTCCTCAACGAGGGCGACTGGACGGGCAAGACGCGCGTCGTGCGGGTCAACGACTGGACGACCCACTGGACGTACCGGGACGTCGTCACGGTCGTCGAGGGCGCGGGCCAGAACCTCGACTGCATCATGCTGCCGAAGGTCCAGGACGCCCAGCAGGTCGTCGCCCTCGACCTGCTGCTGACGCAGATCGAGAAGACGATGGGCTTCGAGGTCGGCAAGATCGGCATCGAGGCGCAGATCGAGAACGCCCAGGGCCTCAACAACGTCAACGCGATCGCCCAGGCGTCGCCGCGCGTCGAGACGATCATCTTCGGCCCGGCCGACTTCATGGCCTCCATCAACATGAAGTCGCTGGTCGTCGGCGAGCAGCCGCCCGGCTACCCGGCGGACGCCTACCACTACATCCTGATGAAGATCCTGATGGCCGCACGGGCCAACAACCTGCAGGCGATCGACGGCCCCTACCTGCAGATCCGCAACATCGACGGCTACCGCGAGGTCGCACAGCGCGCCGCCGCGCTGGGCTTCGACGGCAAGTGGGTGCTGCACCCGGGCCAGGTCGAGGCGTCCAACGAGATCTTCTCGCCCTCGCAGGAGGACTTCGACCACGCCGAGCTGATCCTCGACGCGTACGACTACTACACGTCGGAGGCAGGCGGGAAGAAGGGCTCCGCGATGCTCGGCGACGAGATGATCGACGAGGCCAGCCGCAAGATGGCCCTGGTGGTCTCCGGCAAGGGCCGCGCCGCCGGCATGGCCCGTACCTCCAAGTTCGAAGCCCCGGAGGCGTAAGCGATGCAGTTCGGACGCACCTACGAGGAGTTCGAGGTCGGGGCCGTCTACAAGCACTGGCCTGGGAAGACGGTCACCGAGTACGACGACCACCTCTTCTGTCTCCTGACGATGAACCACCACCCGCTCCACATGGACACCAACTATGCGGAGAAGACGACGGATTTCGGGAAGAACGTCGTCGTGGGCAACTACATCTACTCGCTGCTGCTCGGCATGTCCGTGCCGGACGTCTCCGGCAAGGCCATCGCCAATCTGGAGATCGAGTCGCTGCGGCACGTGGCGCCGACCTTCCACGGCGACACGATCTACGGCGAGACGACGGTCCTCGACAAGACGCCCTCCCGGTCCAAGTCGGACCGCGGGATCGTCCACGTCGAGACCAAGGGCTACAAGCAGGACGGCACGCTCGTGTGCGTGTTCCGCCGCAAGGTGATGGTCCCCACCGAGACGTACATCAAGGAGCGCGGCGGCGAGCAGCCCGGCCGGCCGGAGCTGATCGAGCCCACGAAGAAGGCGGAGAAGTAGCCATGGCCCGACTCGCCCAGACCGCCGGTCTGACCGACGTCCAGCAGGAGATCCTGTCGACGGTCCGCGACTTCGTCGACAAGGAGATCATCCCGGTCGCCACCGAGCTGGAGCACCGCGACGAGTACCCGCAGCAGATCGTCGACGGCCTCAAGGAGCTCGGGCTCTTCGGCCTGATGATCCCCGAGGAGTACGGTGGCCTGGGCGAGTCCCTGCTCACGTACGCACTGTGCGTGGAGGAGATCGCCCGGGGCTGGATGTCCGTCTCGGGCATCATCAACACGCACTTCATCGTGGCGTACATGCTGAAGCAGCACGGCACGCAGGAGCAGAAGGAGTACTTCCTCCCCCGGATGGCGGCAGGCGAGGTGCGCGGCGCGTTCTCGATGTCCGAGCCCGGGCTCGGCTCGGACGTGTCGGCCATCACGTCCAAGGCGGTCAAGGACGGCGACGAGTACGTCCTCAACGGCCAGAAGATGTGGCTGACCAACGGCGGCACGTCGACGCTCGTGGCCGTTCTGGTCCGGAGTGACGAAGGACACCCGGAGGGCACGGCCCCGCACAAGTCGATGACGACCTTCCTCGTCGAGAAGGAGCCCGGCTTCGGCGAGGTGCGGCCCGGCCTCACCATCCCGGGGAAGATCGACAAGATGGGCTACAAGGGCGTCGACACGACCGAGCTCATCATGGACGGACTTCGCATTCCGGCCAATCGCGTCCTCGGCGGCACGACCGGCCGAGGGTTTTACCAAATGATGGACGGCGTCGAGGTGGGCCGCGTCAACGTGGCGGCCCGTGGCTGCGGCGTCGCCCAGCGTGCCTTCGAGCTGGGTGTCGGATACGCCCAGCAGCGTCACACTTTCGGCAAGCCGATCGCCCAGCACCAGGCCATCCAGTTCAAGCTGGCGGAGATGGCTACCAAGGTCGAGGCGGCCCATGCGATGATGGTCAACGCAGCCCGCAAAAAGGACTCCGGGGAGCGAAACGACCTGGAGGCCGGGATGGCGAAGTACCTCGCCTCCGAGTACTGCAAGGAAGTCGTCGAGGACGCCTTCCGGATCCACGGCGGTTACGGCTTCTCCAAGGAGTACGAGATCGAGCGCCTCTACCGGGAGGCCCCGATGCTGCTGATCGGCGAAGGTACCGCCGAGATCCAGAAAATGATCATCGGGCGCCGCCTCCTCGAGGAATACCGGTTCCAGGGCTGAATGGGGCTTTTGAGTCGGTTCGGCCGCGAAGAAGATCACATTCCGGCAGCCTTTGCCGAAGGCTTCCGGCCGACCGACTCGGCTTCTGGCTTTCCCAGTTGCGGCCCGTAACCGATAACATCGCCAGAAAGCCGCCGTCCCCCTTGTTGCCAGCGCGGCATCATCCGCTACGAAGGTCATCCATGCCCCACAGCCAAACCTCTGCACCTCGCGGCCGCGTCCGCCTCGCGCGCGGAGCATCGCCGTGGCTCCTCCCGACCGTCGCGACCGCGGCGCTCAGCCTGGCGCGCTCGCGCCGGTCGAAGCGCGCCGCGGCCATCGCCGTGCCCACCACCGCACTCGCGGCGGGCATGCTGTGGTTCTTCCGCGACCCCGAGCGCGAGATCGCCCAGGGCCGGGTCATCTCCCCGGCCGACGGTGTGGTGCAGAGCATCATGCCGTGGAAGGACGGGCGGACCCGCGTCGCCATCTTCATGAGCCCGCTGAACGTCCACGTCAACCGCGCTCCGCTCGCCGGCACGGTGACCTCCGTCGAGCACGTGCCCGGCGGATTCGTTCCGGCGTTCAACAAGGAGAGCGAGAACAACGAGCGCGTCGTCTGGCACTTCGACACCGAGCTCGGTGACATCGAGATGATCCAGATCGCCGGCGCCGTGGCGCGCCGCATCGTTCCGTACATCCCGCAGGGCACCAAGGTCGAGCAGGGCGAGCGCATCGGCCTCATCCGCTTCGGCTCGCGCGTCGACATCTACCTGCCGGAAGGTGTCGAGGCCGGCGTCGAAGTCGGTCAGGTCACGACCGCGGGGGTGACTCGCATTGACCGTGATTGATCCCGACACACAGACGGGCTGGGTCGACACGACCGAGCCCGGCTCAGGGGCGGCGGACGAGACGGAGGAGATGCCCCTCTCGCTGCGGCTGTCGATAGCGGACACCCTCACTCTCGGTAACGCCACGTGCGGATTCATGGCGGTGTACTTCACCACCACCGGAATTCTGATCCCGCACCTCGTCGGCAGCGGCGAGAGCGGCATGGCGCGGCACTCCGCCGCGACCGCGGTGATCCTCATGCTGTGCGCCGCCGTCTTCGACCTCTTCGACGGGCTCGTGGCGCGGAAGCTGCGCAGCAGCCCGATGGGCGCCGAGCTGGACAACCTGTCCGACCTGATCAGCTTCGGCCTGGCTCCGGCGTACTTCGTCCTCGTCTACGGCATGGTCGCCGACGACGCCCACCAGAAGGTCTCGGCGGTGGCCGCGATCGTGGTGCTGCTGGCGGTCGTGCTGCGGCTCGCCAGATTCTCGTGCGTGACGATGAAGGACGGCATGTTCCAGGGCATGCCGAGCCCCTTCGGCGCGCTGACGGTCGTGTCGATCGTCCTGCTGGAGCTGCCGTTCATCCCGACGCTGCTCGCGATCATCGGTGCCGCCTGGCTGATGGTGAGCCGGGTCGAGTACCCGAAGCCGCGGGGCAAGCTGGCGGTCGCGATGCTCAGCTGGATCGTGGGGGCGATGGGTCTGCTCGCGGCGTGGGCGTTCGACGCGCCGGGCGGCCAGCTGCTGCTGCAGACCGGGTGCGCGCTGCAGATCGTGCTGGCGGCGACGATCCCGCTGTTCGCCACTGCTCGGCGGGTGAACACCTTCCGGGACAACCGGCGTGAGGCGCGGGCTTCGGCGCAGCTTCCGTAGCGGTTCATCCAAGGGCATGGCGAAGGACCCGGGGCGCATGCGCCCCGGGTCCTTCGCCGTCCCCGGCCGCGGACGGGGACGGCCGTTGCGCACCGGCCGACGGGGCCCGGCCCGGGGCGGCGGCCTTCAGGGCCGGACCGGGCGCACAGGCCTGAGGGGCGGACCGGAGGCACAGGCTTGAGGGGCCGCGCACGAGTTCGCGCGGCTCGCCGAAGCGGCAGAGCACGACGCACGGCGCAGGGCCGGTCCCGGTGCGGCGGCGACAGGTACGGACCGCCGCGGGTGACCGGGCAGGAGGGCCGACCGGGAGCCGAGGACGGGGGCGGGGCCGAGGGCGGGGCGGGGGCGGGGGCCGACCGGGGCTGAGGGGCCGGGGCCTCTGTGCGGCCGGCGGGAAGCCGCGGGCCTCCGGGCACGCGGTGATACGGCGGAGGCGGCATCGACGGCCCGTGAGAGCCGCCCGACCGGCGGCGGACTCACGACGGCCGCCTGACGCCGACGGACCGTACGAGCGCCGCCCGAAGCGGATCGGGCACGGCACCGCCGCGGATCGAAGACCCGTCCGGGCGGAGAGCGGTCCGGGGCGCGCCCGTGGCCTCAGTCGCCGCCGGGCAGGACCAGGCTCGCCCACACGGTCTTGCCCCTGGGCTCGGTGAGCGACCAGGACCAGCTCTCGCTCAGCGCGCCGATCAGTTCGAGGCCGCGGCCGTCGAGGTCCGCGGCGTCGGCGTCGCGCTGCCTGGGCGGTTCGGAACTCGGGTCCGCGACGGAGCAGACGACGTGCCCGGGGTGGCGGACGAGCCCCAGCCACAGGGGGTACTCCGGCGAGGTGTCCCGTGGTTCGGCGACGAGCGCGTGCCGGACGGCGTTGGTCACCAGTTCGCTGACGACCACCGACATGTCGGCGACGAGGGAGGGCAGTTCCCAGCAGTGCAGCATGTGGGCGACGAACCGCCTCGCCTGGCACGGATTCCGGGGGCTGCCGTCCAGCCCGCAGGCAGCGAACCCGCCGAGTGGCGGAAGTCCCTCCAGGACGGGGTCCTGGGGTGTGGCACGAGGGCTGTCGGGCAGCGGTTTCGGGCCGAATTGCTGTGTTGCGCGCCGACTACCGTGCCCGGCCGTCGTGGTGGAGATGGTTGACATGTGAATCGTCACTGGTCATGTCCCCCTGCAGGCCTGGGTGTTCGACGCTGCGGCAGCCGGTGTTGACCGAGTATTGTCGAGCCGGCCCCGAAAATGCAATTGCATCTGGGATTGCACTGACCAGATACGGGGCGAACGAACGTGCGAACAAAGAGGGGTTGTTGGGCATGGAGTTCACGAATGGCATGCCGGCGGGGGAGCTGAATTCGGTGACGTGGATCAAGAGCAGCCACAGCAATGCCACCGGCAACTGCGTGGAGCTGGCAGCACTCCCCGACGGTCAGGTGGCCGTGCGCAACTCCCGTGACCCGCAAGGGCCCGCGCTCGTCTACACACGGGACGAGGTGGAGGCCTTCGTCGCCGGGGCGCGCGGCGGGGAATTCGATGACGTGATTGGCTGAAAATAGGTGCCTCCCCGTCCAGTTCGCCGTGGCTCACACACTGATGTACGGGATAGTGTCGACGTCTTCTCAATAGTCCGCAGGAGCGCACGATGGCTGCAGTAGAACCGAGCCCGTCGTTGTTCGCCGGGCCACTGGGAGCGGTCGAGAGCAACCCGACCGCCCTGAAGGTGATCCTGGGTGGCAAGTTGCGCGAACTGCGCGCGGCCGCCGGGCTCGACCCCTCCGCCGTCGACGTCCGCCTCGGCTTCTCCCGTTCCAAGACCAGCCGCATCGAGCTGGGCCGGCACGGCTGCAAGCCTGCCGACGCCGTCGCCCTGCTCGAGCTCTACGGGGTGAGCGGGGAGGAGAGCGTCGCGGAGTTCCTGCGGCTCGTGGAGCAGTCGCGCCGGAGTGACTGGTGGCGCAGCTTCAGCGACGTGCTGTCGGACTTCTTCGCCCCGCTGGTCGCCCTGGAGGGCGCGGCGGCGACGATCCGCACGTACGAACCCTTCTACGTACCCGGTCTGCTCCAGACCTCCGCGTACGCCCGCGCGGTGATCGAGTCCGGGCCCGCCCGGCTCTACGCCCACGACGTGCACCGCAGGGTCGAGCTGCGCCGGGAGCGGCAGCGCCAGCTCGACCAGCCCGACGCGCCCCGGCTGTGGGCGGTCATCGACGAGTCCGTGCTGATGCGCACGGTCGGCGGGCCGAAGGTGATGCGCGAACAGCTCGAGCATCTGACGGCGATGATGCAGGAGCCCCGGATCACGCTGCAGATCGCCCCTCTGGACGTGACGGCCTCGGTCGGCGTCGGCACGGGAGTGACCTATCTGCGCTTCGCGCTGAACGATCTGAAGGACGCCGTCTACATCGAGCACCTGACCGACAGCACCTTCAGCCAGAAGCCCCAGGTCGTCGAGCAGTACCGGGACATGCTGGACCGGCTCGGCGCCTGCGCGCTCACCCCGAAGAACTCCCTGGCCCTCATCGAGGAGCGGCTGTCCCGTCTCTAGTGCCCGACGCCGCACTGGCGGCGTGACACGCGGGCGGCCCCGGACTCTCACGCCCGGGGCCGCGCGCGTGCACAGGGGTGTCAGACCAGCCGGGCGACGCCGCCCCACTCGATCCACTCGTCGGTCTGCTGCACCGGTGCGAGTTCGGTGTCCGGCCGCCAGGTGGAGACCTCCACCAGACCCGGTTCCAGGATCTGGAGCCCGTTGAAGTACTCCGTCACCTCGTGCTCCTCACGGACCCGGCCCCAGTGCCCGCCGGTGGCCTCGGCCATGAAGTCCGTGACGAACTTGCGGATCTCGGGACGGTCGCTGACCAGCTGGCAGACCACCAGGAAGCTGCCCGGCACCAGGCGTTCGGCGACCCGGCGGACCAGAGCGGCCGGATCGTCCTCGTCCGGGATGCAGTGCATCACCGAAACGAACAGCGCGGCGACCGGCTTGCCGAAGTCGATCAGCCGGGTGGTCTCCTCATGGCCGAAGATGCCGTCGGTGTCCCGCATGTCCGCCTGGATCACCGCGGTGCGGTCGTTCTCCTCCAGCAGCGCACGGCCGTGCGCGAGCACGATGGGGTCGTTGTCGACGTACACCACCCGTGACTCGGGGTCGACGCGCTGGGCGACCTGGTGGACGTTGTTCTGCGTCGGCAGGCCGGAGCCGTGGTCGACGAACTGCCGTATGCCGTAGTCCTCGGCGAGCGTGCGGACGACGCGCTGCAGGAAGCGGCGGTTGTTGACGGCGAGCACCTTGGTACTGGGCACCTGCTTCAGCAGCTGCTCACAGGCGTCGCGGTCGGACTGGTAGTTGTCGTCGCCCCCCAGAAAGAAGTCGTACATACGCGCCACGCTGGGCACCTTGGTGTCGATGGCGTCCGGGCTCCACGACTCGCTCTGCATCCAGTCCTCAATCACGTCAATGGGAAATCGGGTCGGGTAGGACGCACATGCTAGGGAGCGCCGGGGAGTGGGTACAGATCGTGGGAACAGCCCGGGTCCCCAAGGGCCGTCTTTCGGCCAATCGCCGTGCGCTCCCCCCCCTGCCGCGCCTCCCCCGGCACCCGCCGTGCCCCATCCGGCGCTTCCGCCCGCGGAAACACAGGAGCCCCCGGAGGTGAACCGGGGGCTCCGAGGGGCCCGGGGCGCCGGACCGGGTCAGGAGAGGAAGTCCCTCGCGACCGACTCCGCGGCCCGCTCCAGCAGCGGGCCCGCCTGCGCCATGCAGGCCGCCGGGTCGGGCTCCAGCTCCAGCAGCGCGTAGGCGCGGCGGATGCCCGCGCCGGCGAGCGCGTCGCGGCCGAGCGCGAGCCGGCCGCAGACCGCGACGACGTCGACGCCCTTCGCGCGGGCGGCCGCGGCGACACCGGCCGGGGCCTTGCCGTGGAGGGTCTGCTCGTCGAGTGAGCCCTCGCCGGTGACGACCAGGGTCGCCCGGGACAGGGCGTCGTCGAAGCCGAGGATGTCGAGCATGACCTCGATGCCCGGCCGGAAGCCCGCGCCGAGGGCGACCAGGGCGCCGTAGCCGATGCCGCCCGCCGCGCCGGCGCCGGGCAGTTCGGCCTGCTCGGGGCCGAGGACCGACGCGTAGTGGGCGAGTGCCGCGTCCAGGGCGGCCACGTCCTCGGGCGAGGCGCCCTTCTGCGGTCCGAAGACGGCGGGCGCGCCCTTCGGCCCGGTCAGCGGGTTGTCGACGTCGCTGGCGAGAACCAGCTCGACGCCCTCGAAGCGGGCGTCCAGCCCGGACAGGTCCGCTGTGGCCACGTCGATCAGCGCGCCGCCGCCGGGGCCGACGGGCTCGCCGTCCGCGTCCAGGAAACGTGCGCCGAGGGCCGCGAGCATCCCCGCGCCGCCGTCCGTGGTGGCGCTGCCGCCGACACCGAAGACGATCGTCCGCGCGCCCGCGTCGAGGGCGGCCCGCAGCAGCTCGCCGGAGCCGTACGTGGTCGCCGAGAGCGGCGCGAAGACGCCGTCGGGCAGGTGCTGGAGGCCGGATGCCTCGGCCATCTCGACCACCGCGGTGGTGCCGCGCAGCGCGTACGCCGCCGTCACGGGCTCACCGAGCGGGCCGGTCACCTCGGCCTGACGGCGCTCGAACCCTGCGGCGACGGCCGCGGCGACGGTGCCGTCCCCGCCGTCGGCGACCGGCAGGGTCTCCACCGCGAGCCCCGGGACGACCCGCCGCAACCCCGCGGTCACCCGCTCCGCGACCTGCACGGCCGTGAGCGAGCCCTTGAACTTGTCCGCCGCCACGAGCACGCGTGGGGCAGTAACTGCTCCGTCCGCCACCATCAATCCCTTGCTTTCGAACAGGCAGTCGCGCCGACCCGACCCTATCCGCAGCAGCCCCGTTTTTAAAGCGGACGGAAACTGGCCTATACGGCCCCCGGCCTGCGGCGCAGTGGAGCAACCGCGGGAATCCCGGAAACCGGGGAGGCCCGGGAAGGAGGGCAGGGCGTGCGGCGAGGACTCACCACCGTCGGCTTCCGGGCGGCCGATCTCGGCGCGGCGCGGGAGTGGTACACGGAGCTGCTGGGCACTCTCCCGTTCTTCGAGCGGCCCGGCTACGTCGAGTTCCGGCTCGGCGACCGCCGGCACGAGCTCGGGATCACCGACAGCCGCTTTGCCCCGCGCTACCACGCCCCGGGGCGGGCGGCGCGATCGTCCACCGGCACGTCGACGATCTGGAGGGGACGCTGGACAGCTCCCACAGGCTGCTGTCGCCGGGCGCCGGGGCGCACCAGGCACCCACGGAGCACGGCGCGGGCTTCGTCACGGCGTCGGTCGTGGACCCGTTCGGGAACGTGCTCGGGATCATGTACAACCGGCACTACCCCGGCGTGCTGCGGACGGGCCTCCCCGGTTCCTGAGCCCCGGCGGGGTACACCCGAGTCATGACGCCTCCAGGCACGTCCCAGGGACCGACGACCGCCGACCGGATCCTCGGCGGCTGGCTGGGCCGGATCGCGGGCAACATGCTCGGCAAACCCGTCGAGCGCGGCGACTACTGGACGCGCGACCGGATCGACCGCTATCTGCGGGCCACCGGCGCGCTGCCGCTCACGGACTACCTCCCCGAGCCGCCTCCCGGCCGGGCCGCGGACTTCGAGCTGCGGCCCGAGTGGCGCGAGTGCGTGCGCGGCCGGATCCACGGCAGCTGCCGCGACGACGACGTGGACTACGCGATCCTCGGTCTGCACCTGCTGGAGACCCACGGCTTCGCGTTCACCACCGAGCAGGTCGGCGAACTGTGGCTGCTGCGGCTGCCGTTCCTGCAGACCTTCACGGCCGAGCGGGCCGCGTACCGCAATCTCACCGCCGGGCTGAAGCCGCCGCTGACGGCCACGTACGACAACCCGTACCAGGAGTGGATCGGTGCGCTGATCCGCGCCGACGTCTTCGGCTGGACGAACCCGGGCGACCCGCAGCGTGCCGCGTCGCTCGCCCGCCGGGACGCGGTGCTGTCGCACACGGGCAACGGGGTGTACGGGGCGATGTGGGCGGCCGCGCTGATCGCCGCCGCGTTCACGGCCGCCGACGCGCGGGAGGCGATCGAGGCGGGCCTCGCCGTGATTCCGGCGAGCAGCAGGTTCGCCCGGACCGTCCGCCGGGCGACGGCGCTGTACGACGCGGGCGTGTCCTGGTCCTCCGCGCTGGAGGAACTCGACAGGGAGACTGGACGCCTCGGCTGGATCCACGCCGTCCCGAACGCCGGTGTCATCACGGCCGGACTGCTGTACGGCGAGGGGGACTTCACCTCCACCATCGCGCTGACCGTGCGCGGCGGGCTCGACACCGACTCCAACGGGGCGACGGCGGGCTCGGTGGCCGGTGTGCTGTGCGGTGCCGCCGGCATTCCGCCGCAGTGGACCCGGCCGCTGGAGAACCGCGTGCGCAGTGCCGTGTTCGGTTTCGACGGCACTCGAATCGGTGAACTCGCCGAGCGGACCGCTCGTTTGGCCTCAGCCTGACCGGAAAATACCTCCCGGCGCGGCCCCCGACCGGGAGAATGGCCGGGTGCCCGAGTACATGGATGTTGCACTGACTGACGGTTCGCAGGTGCGGATGGAGCTGTCCGGGGCCGGTGAGGCACTGGCCGTGCCGCCCGGGCCCGCGGACGCCGGTGATCTCCCGGAGGGATTCGGAACCGTGGTGCCCGTGGCACGCGGCGGCGGGGAGGGACGGGCCGCCGCCCGTGCGACCGAGGCGCTGCGGACGGCGCTCAGCCCGATGGGGCCACTGCTGGACGAGATCCACTCCGCGGTGGCGGGGGCCGGCAACCCCCCGTCCGAGATCACGGTCGCGTTCGGGGTGGAAATCGGCCAGGACCTCAAGCTGGGCATCGTCGGGGCGAACGGCAAGGCCACCATGACGGTGTCGGCCACCTGGCAGCCCGGGGAGCGGCAGCACTGATCCATGGGCTGGTTCACACGGCCGACCGCCCCGGCCACCCGCCTCTCGGTGCTGTACGCCGACGGGCGCGCGGCCGCGGGCGGAGCGGCACTGCTGTCCCCGCGCCGGGTGCTGACCTGCGCCCATGTGGTGAACGACGCGCTCGGACGGGGCCCTTACGAGACCGGAACGCCGGAGACGGCCGAACTGACCGTGGCCCTGCACGGATCGGGCCACGGCGGGCCCGGCCCCCAGCACCGGGCGGCCAGGATCTCGGTGTGGGTGCCGCCCCGGCCCGCCGCGTCCACGGCGGTGTGGCGGGGAGACCTCGCGGTACTCGAACTGACCGAGCCCGCCCCGCCGGGGCCGCGCCCGGTGGTCTGGCGTGACATGGCCGAGGGCCAGGCGCTGAGGGCCTGGCACGGCGGCGGGGCCGCGATCGCCTTCGCGGACACCACGGTCAAGTTCCAGGAGGACGCCGTCGGCTATCTGGACGGCGAGCTCTCCGGCGGCGCGATCGGCCCCGGGTTCAGCGGCGGCCCGCTGTGGTCGCTGTCCGACGAAACCGTGGTCGGACTGGTCGTCGCGCACGTGCTCCCGGAAGGCGGGCGGCCTCTGGGGGCCCAGGACACGGTGCGCCGCAGCTGGGCGGTGCCGTGGCGGACCGTGCAGGAGGAGCTGCGGCGGGCGGGCGCTGCGGAGGTGCTCGCGGACTGCGCGGTACACGGTCCGGCAGGCCGGGACGACCCCGCACTGGGCGCACTGGCCGCCGAACTGTGGCGGCTGCTGGGCGATCCCGTGCGCCGGGCCCAGCACGCCCGGGCGCTCGCCGCGGCGCTGGGGTACGAGCCACCGGCCGGGGACTCCGCCCCGTCGGTGGAGGAGCTGGCCGCGGTACTGGCGGCCGAGGAACGGGCGCTGGCGACGCTCAGCGAGTCGCTCGCGGCCGCGGCCGCGCCGGGGACGGGCCGCGACAGCCTGGACCGGCTGCTGATCGCCGGCCAGCTGGCCGGGGCGCGGCTGCTGTCGGTCGACGAACACCGGGCCCTCGTCGCCGAGTTGGCGAGTGTGGTGGCGGCCGACGCGACGCTGCTGCCGCGCGCGGCACGGGAGGCCCTGCGCTACACACCGCTGCCCGCGGCGCTGGACGCGCCCCGTCTGTCACCGGACGGCATCGGCCCGGTCGTGGCCGAACTGGAGGCCTACCGCGACGGCGGCCCGCTCCCGGACGGCACCGCGCCGGTCCCCGCCCTGCTCAAACTGGTCGAGTACGCGGCCGCGTGCGCGTCCCCCGGCAGCGCCCGGTCGCTGACCGAGTGGTCGGACCGCGTCGCCGGGCGTCTCGGCGTGCACCGGGCGGCGCTCTCGCAGCGCCGGGGCGACGCCGCTGCCTGGGCCGCGCACCGCCCCTCCCCCGTCGTCCGGCTGGTGGCGGAACTCAGTGGCGCGCCGGCCGACGACGAGGGACGGTTCCGGTGCGAGGTGTGGGAGGTGCGCGGGGACGGCACGGCCGCCCGGCTCGTTCCGGCGGACCGGCCCCGGAGCCCGGCGGAGATCGGCCGGCTGATCCGCGAGGCCGCGGAGCGCGCGGCGGACGGCGGTGGGCCGCTCGTGGAGCAGATCGACGTCGTCGTCGGCCGGGACGGACTCGAACTCGACGTGGACGAGTGGGACGCGGGCAGCCCGTTCGAGTTCCTGGCGGGGGTGCCGCTGGGCGTGACGTACCGCGTCGCCATGCGCTGCCCCGAGGTGAGCGCCCGCGCACCGCGCCGCGAGGCCGAACTGCGGCGGCGCTGGGAGAGCGGGCACGCCGGCCCGCTGGTGGTGGACGAGCGGACCGCCTCCCCCGAGCGGGTGTACGCGCTGCTGGCGAGCACGCACCGGGACACCGCGCAGGTCGTGGTGCACGGCCCCCGGGGGGACCGCGAGCGGCTGGTGCAGCTGTGCCTGGCCGTCGGGGTACCCGTGGTGCTCTGGGACCGGCGGGCGGAGGGGCACGAGCACGCGCACCGGCTGGACGCGGTCGCGCCCGCCGGTCCGCTGCACCAGCTCCCCGAACGCGTACGGCACTTCCGTGCGGAGCGCTACGGCACCCCCGACCCCGGCGGCGCACGACCGTCGCTGGTGTGGGAGGACACCGAACTCCCGCTGCCCGGCGGGCTGGAACTGCTCGATCCCGCGGAAGGAGCGGACATCCGATGACAGGGCGTCAGGGCGAGGAGACGAACGGCTGGCGGCTGTTCCGGGGCGACGGACGGGCCCGGGAGGTGACGTTCCCCGAGCCCCCGCCGTGGCGGCGCTTCGACGGCGCGGCCGGGGCCGCACGGGGCACGGGCGCGCCGCGGCCGCTGCCGTATCTGATCGGCGACGCCGAGGCCGACGTGGTCAACGCCGCGCTGCATCTGCGCCGACCGCTCCTGGTGACGGGCCGCCCCGGGACCGGCAAGTCGTCGCTCGCGTACGCCGTCGCCCATGAGCTGAAGCTCGGCCGGGTGCTGAGCTGGCACGTCAACAGCCGGGCCACGCTCCAGGACGCGCTCTACCGCTACGACGCGATCGGCCGGCTGCGCGAGACCGGTCTCCGCCGCGACCGGGGGGAGGAGGCCGGTGAGCCGGACATCGGCTCCTATGTGCGCCTCGGTCCGCTGGGCACGGCGCTCGTCCCCGCCTCCCGGCCGCGCGTGCTGCTCGTCGACGAGCTCGACAAGGGCGACGTGGACCTGCCCAACGATCTGCTCGGCGTCTTCGAGGAGGGCGAGTTCGAGATCCCGGAGCTCGCGCGGCTCCCCGAGGAGCAGGCCGCCGTCGACGTGCTGACCGCCGACCCCCGGGCGCGGACCCGGGTGGTGCGCGGCCGGGTGCGCTGCTCCGAGTTCCCCGTCGTCGTCATCACCAGCAACGGCGAACGGGACTTCCCACCCGCGTTCCTGCGCCGCTGCATCCGGCTCGACCTGCCCGAGCCCGACGAGGAGCGGCTGTTGGAGATCGTCCGGGCCCATCTGGGCGGCGGTGCCGCGCCGGACGGCGCGGACGAGCTGCTGCACGCGTTCCTGGCCCGGCGCGGACGCGGGGAGCTGGCCACCGACCAGCTGCTGAACGCCGTGTTCCTGCGCAGGGGCGGGGTCGACCTCGACGCCGACGGGCTGCTGGACGCCGTGCTGCACCGGCTCGGCGGGACGGTGTAGCCGGGTGTGGCGGGAGCTGCGGGGCATCCTCGGCGACAGCGGGATCGAACTGGCGTACGATGAGCTGCTGGACGCGCTGTGGCTGGCGGACCGGCTGCCCCCGGGTGCGTCGTCGGCCCTCGCCTGCGCGGCCGGCTCCCGGCCGCAGTCCCCCGCGCCTCCCTCCGGCGAAGGCACGGCCGAGCCGCCCGGCAAGGCGGCGCACTCCGGCGGTGCTCCGCCCGGCGCAGGACCGCCGCCGGCCGGGACGAACGGCACCCCGGACGCGGGAGGCGGCACCGTTCCGCGCCGGCCGGCGGGCGCGCCTTCGGGCACGGGACTGCACGGCGCCCCGGACGCGCGGGGCTCGGGCCCGCTGCGCTCGGACGCGTCCGAGGGGATGTCCCCGCGCCCCGCCGTGCCCGTGCGTGCCCCGGAGGCCCGGGCGCTGGCGTCCACGGAGCTGCGCCTGGGCCGAGCGCTCCGGCCCCTGAAACAGCTTCGGCCCGACCGGCGGACCGACGAGCTGGACGAGCCGGCCACGGTGGCCGCCATGGCCGAGACGGGACTTCCGGACGTGGTGCTGCGCCCTGCCCGGACCCGCTGGCTCGACCTGGCGCTCCTCGTGGACGACGGGGTGTCGATGCTGCTGTGGCAGCGTCTCGCCGCCGAGACCCGGCGGCTGCTGGAGCGCAGCGGCGCGTTCCGCGACATCCGGGTGTACTCGCTCGACAGCAGGAGCGCCGACGCCCCGGTGCTGGGCCACCATCCGTTCGCCCCGGACTCGGCGCCCCTCCCGCTCACCGCGGTCGCGGACCCCTGCGGCCACACCCTGCTGCTCGCCGTCAGCGACGGTGTGGGGCCGGCCTGGCGGGACGGGCGGATGCACCGGGCCCTGGAACGGGCCGCCGCGCTGGGCCCGACGGCCGTGCTGCACGCCCTCCCGCGGCGTCTGTGGGAAGGCTCGGGCATCCGCGCCGAGCCCTGGCGCGTCACCACTGTGCGCCGCGGCGCGGCCAACCGCACCTGGCGGGTCGCCGATCCCGTGCTGCCGCCCGAACTCGCCCCGTACAGCGGGGTTCCCGTGCCGGTGCTGGCGCCCGACCCCGACTCGGTGGGGGCCTGGGCACGGCTCGTCGGCTCGTCCGGGACCTCGGTGGTGCTGCCGCTGCTGGCGCCGCGAGCACCGGCGCGTCCCTATGCCGCGACGCGCTCGGGCGGCGGGGACGGCCTGCTGCGGTTCCGCGACGCCGCGTCCCCCCAGGCGTACCGGCTGGCGGCGCATCTGGCCGCGGTGGCGCCGGTGTCGGTGCCGGCGATGCGGCTGGTCCAGGACGCGGTGGGACCGGACGTCGACACGGGCCATCTGGCGGAGGTGTTCCTCGGCGGGCTGATGCGCGGGGCCGACCGGCCGGAACGGGATCTGCTGCCGCAGCACCGCGGCTTCGACTTCGCCGAGGACGCCCGGCGCATCCTGCTGGACACGGTCCCGCCCTCGGACCTGGTGCGCGCCACCCGCGCCGTCACCCGGCGCATGGCCGAACTCGTCGACGGTGCGGCCGGGTTCCCGGCGTGGCTGCCGCACCCTTCGGGCCCGGACACGGTGGCCGTGGGCGCTCGGCCGTTCGGCTGGGTGGACGCCCGGCTGCTGCGGCGGCTCGGCATGCCGGCACCGGCCGCCGCGAGTCCGGTGGGCCCCGGCCCGGCCGTCGCCCGGGCGGCGAACGGCACGGCACCGGCTGCGGACGCACCGGCCCGCACGGCGGCCCCGGCGCGTGCGGACGCGCAGCCGCAGCCGCAGGAGGCACCGAGCCCCGCGGGGGCGCCGGCCCCCGTCCTGCCGTCCTTCGTCGACCGGCCCGGCACCGACTGGGTCTCGCGTCCTCCCTCGGAGGAACCGCGTTCCGCCGGCCCCTACCGGCTCGTCGCCCGCAGGGTCGGCGGTTGGCCGCGGATCGGCCTCTTCCTGGGCACGGCCGGCAACCACGCCTCGTACGTCCTGCTCCGCGTCCCCGAGGCCCTGGACCGGGACACGGCCGTGCACCTGCTGACCACCGAGGCCGAGGCGCTGATCCGGCTCGGCGCGGCGCACGCGCCGCGGCTCCTCGGCGTGAGCACCCGCAGCGGCCCGGGCTGGCTGGCCACCGAGTGCGTGACGGACCCGGCCACCGGCGAGCCCGCCGCCACCCTGCGCACCTTCCGCGCCCGCAACGGCGTCCTCTCCCCCGGGCGGTTCCTCTCCGTGGGCCGGCAGTTCGCCGCCGCCATGGCACAGGCCCACCGGGAGGACCTGGTGCACGGCACGCTCCTGCCCGGCTCGGTGCTGATCGCGGGCGACGACGTACGGGTCACGGGCTGGATGGTCGCGTCCGTGGACGGCGAACACAGCCCGCACCGGGCGAGGTTCCTCCAGCCGGTCGAGTACGAGGCGCCCGAACTCACCGGCTCCCCCGAGGGGCCCACGCGGGCCTCGGACATGTACGCGGTGGGGGCGCTGCTCCTCGCGGCCGTGACCGGCGAATGGGGAACGTCCTTCTCCAGCACCGCCCTTCCCCCGCTGCCGGGAGTGCCCGCGGAGGTGTCCGCGCTGCTCGCCGACTGCGTCGCCCAGGACCCCTCGGCCCGCCCGTCGGCGGACGAGCTGCTCTGGGCGTTCGACCCGGCGACGCGTCCCGCGCGCCCGGGGCTCCCCGCCGTCCCGCTCGGCCGGGACGACGAGGGCCGGCCGGTCCCGTTGGACGTCAACGGGCCGGAGCACGGCGGCATCGGCCCGCACGGCCTGGTGCGGGGCGGGACGGACGCCGGACGCCGGGCCGTGCTCACCGGAATCGTGCGGCGGCTCGCCGAGTCCGGCTCCCCGGACACCCTCACGGTCGTGTACGCCGGCCACGACGGCGCGCTGCCCGGCTCCCCGCTCGCCGCGCTGCCGCACGTGGTCTGGTGCGACACCGTCGGGGGCCGGCCCGCGCGGCTGCGGGAGCTGACGGCCCTGCTGCTCAAGGAACGAGGGCGGCGCGGGACCGCGTCCCGAGCGGCGGGCCTGCCAAGGCTCCTCGTGGTCCTCGACTCGTTCGACCGGATCGCCGGCACCGAGGAGTCCTTCTTCGCCCTGGCCGACGAGGTCAGGGCCCTGAGCGGCTGCGCGGGCGTCCATGTGCTCGTGGCCCAGCACACCGGCCGCAGCCCGCTGGTGGATCTGCTCGACCCCTCGTACACGATCGAACTCTCCGCACCCCGGGCCCGGCTCCACCACGGCGGGGGACCGCCCGTGGCCTTCAGCCCCGCTCCCTTCGGCGGCGGGCCCGCCCGAGGCTGGGACCACGACGAACGCCACGCCCGGGGCGTGACGCTGCTGCGCGAGGGCCGCGCCGAACTCGCCCTGCGGATGCTCGGTGACGCCGTCACCGCACGGAAGGAGTCCCTGGGCGCGGAGCACGAGGCCACTCTGGCCTCCCGCCACGAGCACGCCTCCGCCCTGCTGGCGCTGGGCAGGAACGCGGAGGCCCTCGACGCCTACCGGCACGTCGCACGCGACCGGGCCCGGGTGTTCGGCTCCGACCACACGGGCACGCTGGACGCCCGCCAGCAGGCGGCCCGTGCGCTCGGGCTGCTCGGCCGCCACAGCGAGGCGCTGTCGCAGTACCTCGAAGTGCTCTCCAAGCGCGAGCGGGTGCAGGGCGGCACGCACGAGGACACCATGCGGTGCCGGCACGACCTCGCCTCCACGCTGGGGGCGATGGGCCGGCTGAGCGAGGCGTACCGAGTGGCGCGCGAGACCTGGCGCGCCCGCACCGAGGTACTGGGCCCACTGCATGCCGACACTCTCGTCACCCTGCGCGAACTGGCGCACACGACGGCCCGGCTGGAGCGCTGGGAGGAGGCCGCCGAACTGTTCGGAACGGTGGCGGCGGGCTGGACCCGCACTCTGGGCGCGGGCCATGCCGACACGGTGGCGGCAGTTCGCGACGCCGCATCGGCCCGCGCGCGGGCGGGCGGCCCGTAGGCACCGCCGATCCGCCGGCCGGCCGGCCGTGCCCAGGCGTACTGCCCTGTGAGGCCGTGTCCGGCACGTCCCGCCCGCGGCCCGTTCCCGACGGTTCACGATCGGCGGTCCTCGGGCGCCGTCTACGCTTCCGGAGTGACCACCTACGATTACGCCGCCTACGTCGCCGCCCTGCCGCGCGTTCTCTCCGGGGCCGCGGCCCTCTTGCGGGACGCCGGCGGGCGGGTCCTGCTCGTGGAGCCCAACTACCGTCCCGGGTGGGCGCTTCCGGGCGGGACGATCGAATCCGACGCCGGGGAGACGCCCCGGGAGGCCGCGCGGCGGGAGACGCTCGAGGAGATCGGCCTGGACGTCGAGCCGGGGCGGTTGCTCGCCGTCGACTGGGTCCGGGGCTCCGGGCGGCCGCCGATCGTCGCGTACGTCTACGACGGCGGGGTGCTCGACGACGGGCAGTTCTCGGCGATCCGGCTCCAGCAGGAGGAGCTGGTCTCGTGGAAGCTGGTGGAGCGGCACGAGATCACCCTGTATCTGCTCGGCTCCCTCGGCCTGCGCGTGCTCGCCGCGCTGGACGCGCTGACGGCGGGCACGGCTCCGGTCGAACTCGTCGACGGACGGCCGGTGGGCTGAACCGGGCGGATCGTGGAAGATCCGGTCCGGGCAGGTTGCGGGCGGTGCGGGCCGGGGCGGATCAGGGCGGCGCGAACCGGGGACGGCGCCGGGCCGGGGCCGGGGCGCGCTCGGGCCGGGGCCGCGGGGGCGAATTGCAGTCGCCCGCACCGCGGTCCGCTGCGTACGCTCGCGACATGACCATGGTCGCGATTCTCAGCGGAGCCGGTATCTCCACCGACTCCGGCATCCCCGACTACCGCGGGCCCAACGGCCTGTGGCGGCGCGATCCGGAGGCCGAGAAGCTGGTCACCTACGAGCACTACATGTCCGATGCGGACATCCGCCGGCGCTCCTGGCGCATGCGCCTCGACGGCCCTGTCCTGCACGCCGAACCGAACGCCGCGCACCTCGCCATCGCCGAGTTCGAGCGCAGCGGACACGCGCTCCGGGTGATCACGCAGAACGTCGACGGGCTGCACCAGATGGCGGGCGTGTCGGACCGCAAGGTGCTCGAACTGCACGGCACCGCACGGACGGTGGTGTGCACCGGCTGCCACGCCCGTTCCTCCATGGAGGACGCGCTGGAGCGGGTGAGGGCCGGGGAGGCCGATCCGGCGTGCACGTCGTGCGGCGGGATTCTGAAGTCCGCGACGGTCATGTTCGGACAGCGTCTCGACCCTGTGGTGCTCGGGGAGGCGATGGGCATCGCCAAGGCCTGCGAGGTGTTCGTCGCGGTGGGCTCCAGCCTGCAGGTGCAGCCCGCTGCCTCGCTGGCCGGGATCGCGGCCGAGCACGGAGCACGGCTGATCATCGTGAACGCGGAGCCGACCCCGTACGACGAACTGGCCGACGAGGTCGTGCGCGAGCCCATCGGTTCGGCGCTGCCCGCGCTGCTGCTTCGGCTGCGCTGACGGCAGGCCGCGGGACGGGACCCGGCCGGGCGGGGCGGCGGTACCGGAGGCGGTACGGCCGCCGGCCCGGCTCTCAGAACAGCCCGTCGTCGGGGACGCCCCGCTCGAAGGCCAGCAGCCGCTGCTTGCGGTCCAGCCCGCCGCCGTAGCCCGTCAGACCGCCCGAGGCCCCGATCACCCGGTGGCAGGGGACGATGATCCCGACGGGGTTCTTCCCGTTGGCGAGGCCGACGGCTCGGGAGGCACCGGGGTTGCCGAGCGCGCCGGCGAGTTCGCCGTAGGTACGGGTCTCCCCGTACGGGATCCGCAGCAACTGCTCCCATACGGTGCGCTGGAAGGTCGTGCCCGCGAGGTGCAGCGGGAGGTCGAACTCCCTCAGTTCGCCCGCGAAGTAGGCGTCGAGCTGGCGGATCACCTCGCGGAAGGGCCGGGGATCGGGGTCGCCGAAGGTCTCCTCGCCGGGACGGTGGCGCTGCTCGGTCATGTAGAGGCCGCTGAGCCCGGAGTCGGTGGCGACGAGGGTGAGCGGGCCGTACGGGCTGTCGGTGACGGTGTGGGTGCGGCGCATCGGCTTCCTCAGGCGGGGAGACGGTTGATCGGGTGGTCGCCGGTGGCCCAGAGGTACTGGACGGCGTAGGCGCGCCAGGGCCGCCAGGCGGCGGCGCGGGCGGTGAGCGCGGCGGGCGTCGACGGAAGTCCGAGCCCGGCGGCGGCGTGCCGGATGCCGAGGTCGGTGGGCAGGAACGCGTCCGGGTCGCCGAGTGCGCGCATCGCGATGGCCTCCACGGTCCAGGGGCCGAAGCCGGGCAGCGCGGACAGCCGGGCGCGGGCCTCGTTCCAGTCGCTGTCCGGGCCCAGGCGGAGCGTGCCGTCGGCGAGGGCTCCGAACAGGGTGGTGAGGGTGGTGCGCCGGCTGCGGGGGAACGCGAGCGTCTCCGGGTCGACGCCGGCCAGGGCCTCGGGACCGGGGAAGAGGTGGCTGAGGCCGCCCTCGGGGTCCTGGACGGGCGTGCCGTGGGCGGTGACCAGCCGGGCGGCGTGGGTGCGGGCCGCCGCGGTGGAGACCTGCTGGCCGAGGACGGCCCGTACCGCGAACTCGGCCGCGTCGACCGTGCGCGGCACGCGCCGCCCCGGCGCCTTGTCCACGAGCGGCGCGAGCAGCGGGTCGGTGCGGAGCTGGTCGTCGACGGCGACCGGGTCGGCGTCGAGGTCGAGCATCCGGCGGCAGACGCTGATGGCGTAGGTGAGGTCGCGGTGGTCGGTGAGGAACAGCCGGCACGCGATGTGGTCCGGGCGCGGGGCCAGGGACACGATCCCGTGCCCGTTCGGCAGCGTGAGAGTGCGGCGGTACGCGCCGTCGCGCCACTCCTCGACGCCGGGGACGGCGGTCGCGGCCAGATGCCCGAAGAGGTTGTCGGGGTTCAGCGGGGCACGGAACGGGAGACGGAGCGTGAGCGCCCCGGGCGCGGCCGGCAGCGGCGCCCCGCCTCGCCGGGTGGCCGCTCGGGTCCGCAGCTCGCCCGGGGCGAGCGCGAACACCTCGCGGACGGTGTCGTTGAAGGTCCGGATCGAGGAGAAGCCCGCGGCGAACGCCACGTCGGCCATGGGCAGCGAAGTCGTCTCCACGAGGAGCCGCGCGGTCTGGGCGCGCTGCGCGCGGGCGAGCGCGAGCGGTCCAGCGCCGACCTCGGCGAGCAGCTGCCGCTCGATCTGACGGGTCGAGTACCCCAGCCGGGCCGCGAGGCCGGTGACGCCCTCCCGGTCGACGACTCCGTCCTGGATCAGGCGCATCGCACGGGCGACGGTGTCGGCGCGGGCGTTCCACTCCGGCGATCCGGGACTGGTGTCCGGACGGCAGCGCTTGCAGGCCCGGAAACCGGCCTGCTGGCACGCCGCCGCGCTGGGGTGGAAGGTCATGTTCTCGGCCTTGGGCGGCACGGCGGGGCAGCTGGGCCGGCAGTAGATCCGGGTCGTCAGCACGGCGGTGAAGAACCACCCGTCGAACCGCGCGTCCCTGGACCGTACGGCCCGTACGCAGCGCTCGGTGTCGGTGTGCATGGACGTGTGCACGTCGGAAGGCATGGGTCCAGCATCGTGCATGGTGAGGGGCGGTGCTGGCGAGAAAACGACATCACCGCGGACGGGCCACGGCGTCCGGGCCGGGACCGCGCCGCGCCGCGCGTGCGGACCCTGGGGCTGTGGGACTGTTGCCGGCGGAGGTGCCCGGTTCCCCGGGCGTACGAGTCCGGGGCCTCTGGGCCTGCGGCTCGGATCCGTGCGCGACCCGCCCCGCCGCGCTGGGCTGGGGTGCCCGGTTCCGCGGGCGTGCCGGGCCCGGCGATCGTGGCGCTTCGGGTGCTCGGGGCGGACGTCCGGTCGGCCCGGGTGACTGCCGGGGGCACGCGGACCGGGTCCCGGATGCCTCGGGCCTGACGCCCGCGGACCCCGTGAGGGGCGTCAGCCGTGCTGCGCCGTGTCCGACGCCGGTGCGGGCGAGCCGGAGCAGCGGAGCCGGTCAGCGGTGACCGGCGCGCCCTCGGCGACGTTGCGGTCGTAGGTGACCGTCTTGACCACGACCGGCTCGGAGCCGACGGTGACGTCGAATACGGCGTCGGGGCGGTCGGCCGACCGGAGGCGGGCGCCGGGGAGGGCGGCGGCCAGGGTGGCCGCGTCGGCCTCGCGTCCGGCCGGGAAGGTGATCACCGCCGGGCCCGCCGGCCGCACGGCGGGGGCGGACGCCGAGGTGTCCGTCACGACGAACCTGCTGCGCTCCAGCGCCGTGGCGACCTTCGCGTCGTCCACGCGCACCCTGATCCCGGCCGGGTTGGTCTCGGCACGGGTCTCGGGGACGGGCAGGATGCGGGTGTCGCCGGTGATCGGGCGGTCGGCGCGCAGCGCCTCCCACAGGGCCCTGGCGCGCGACTCGTGCCAGAGCAGCGTGGAGCCCACACCGGGCACGCGGTGGTCGAAGTGGGAGATCGGAACGGTGGCGAACTCCGTCCGGTCCGCCGGCAGCCGCCCCAGCGTCCAGCCGATGCCGATGAGGTCGTTCATGCCCGTGCGCTCGTCGGTGCGAACGGACCCGAGCAGCCGGCGTGCCGTGTCCGCCGCCCTCACGGGGTCGGCCAGGGCTCCCCGGACGGTCAGCCCGTCGAGCATGTCGGCGAGCATGCGCTGCTGGCGGCGGACCCGGCCGAGGTCCCCCGGGGGGTCGAGGTGCCGCGCCCGGGCGTAGCCGAGGGCCCTGTTCCCGTCGAGGTGGTGCGTGCCCGTGGTGATGTCGAGGCCGGAGTTCTCGTCCCTGAGGGGCTTGTCCGTGCACACGGTCGCACCCCCCAGGTCGTCGACGGCCCGTTCGAATCCGGTGAAGTCCGTCTCCAGGTAGTGGTCGACGCTCAGGCCGGTGACCTTCTCGACGGTACGCACCGCCAGCGGACCGCGGCCGATCTTGAAGGCCCCGTTGATCTTCCCGTGCGGGGCTTCCCCTGCCGTGCCCTCGGGCGTGGCGTACTGGACGTAGCTGTCCCGGGGGATGGAGACGACGCTCGCGCGCCGGCGGTCCTCTGAGAGGTGGACGAGCATCATCACGTCGGTGCAGTCGCAGCCTTCGCCGCCGACGTGCAGTCGCCGCTTCTCGGCGGCCGACAGACCGGCGCGGCTGTCGATGCCGACGATCAGGATGTTGGTGCCTCGGCCGGGGTTCCGCTCGACGGCTCCGCCTGCGGCGGGTGCGGCCTGCGCGCCGATCCAGGGCCAGGAGGCGAGGCCGGCCAGCACGGTCAGTCCTGCGATGAGACGGCGCATCAGACTCCCCCGGGAGGAACGTCATCGAATACGCCCGACGTTAACCGGACGATCGGAAGAGTCGGCGCCGGACGCCCGGGCCACGCCGTCAGGGCATGCCGCGGTCACCCGCGTTGGCCAACGGAGGGACCCCCACGGCGGAGGTCCGCGGCCCCGCCGCGGTGCCCGGCCCCGGTGCCCGGCCCCGGTGCAGACCGCACCGCGGCGGCGGGGGTCAGCGCGTGTGCGCCGCGAACGCCTCGTAGGCCGGTTCGTCGAAGAGCACGAAGCGGACCTCCTCCACCGAGTCCGTCCCGGTGCCACGGACCGTCTCGGTGGCGATCCGGGCGCCGTCGTCCATCGGCCAGCCGTAGATGCCGGTGGAGATGGCGGGGAAGGCGACCGTGCGGGCTCCGAGTTCGTCGGCGACCCGCAGGGATTCGCGGTAGCAGGAGGCCAGCTGCTCTGAGCGGTCCTCCGAGCGGCTGTGAACCGGGCCGACGGTGTGGATGACCCACTGGGCCGGGAGCCTCCCGGCGGTGGTCGCGACCGCCTGACCGGTCGGCAGGCCCTTTCCGTAGTGGGAGGCTCGCAGCTTCCGGCACTCCTCCAGGATCTCGGGCCCGCCGCGCCGGTGGATCGCCCCGTCCACCCCTCCGCCGCCGAGGAGGGAGGAGTTCGCGGCGTTGACGACGGCGTCGACGTCCTGCTCGGTGATGTCACCGCGGACGAGCGTGATCGTGGGACGACCGGTCATGGCCTCATCATGCCGCCCCGGTCCCGTCCCGTCGAACGACGGCCCGGCCTGCCGACAGGCGCCCCGGCCGGCCGGTGGGCGCCCCTCGGGGACGGCAGTGGCTCAGCGGTCGCCGGCGCGCAGGTGCCGCCACACCGCCTTGGCAGCGTTGTGCCCGGGCATCCCGTGCACACCCGGACCGGGCGGGGTCGCCGACGAGCAGAGGAACACCGCGGGGTGCGGGGTCCGGTACGGGAACAGCGTCGGCTTGGGGCGCAGCAGCAGCTGGAGGCCGCTCGCGGCGCCGCACGCGATGTCGCCGCCGACGTAGTTGGCGTTGCGTGCCGCCAGTTGCGGAGGACCGGCCACGGCGCGGGCGAGCACGAGATCGCGGAAGCCGGGGGCGAAGCGCTCGATCTGCCGCTCCATGGCGTCCGTGAGGTCGCCCTCCCAGCCGTGGGGGACGTGACCGTAGGCCCAGAAGACGTGCTTGCCCTCGGGGGCCCGGGAGGGGTCGACCAGCGTGGGCTGGGCGGTGATCAGGAACGGTGTCCCGGGCACGCGGCCGCCGGAAGCCTGGCGCAGCGCCGTGTCGATCTCGCGGCTGCTCGGGCCGATCTGGACGGTCCCGGCGCGTCGCGGTGCCTCGGCGGTCCACGGGACCGGCCCGTCCAGGGCGTAATCGATCTTGAAGACGCTCGCTCCGTACCGGTAGCCGTCGTAGACCCGGCCCAGGCCCGCGATCCGGGCGAGTGCGGTGGGCGAGGTGTCGAAGACGTAGGCGCGGGCCGGCGGCAGGTCGTCGAGACGCTTGATCTCGGTTCCCGTGTGGATCGTGCCGCCGCAGTCGCGTACGAAGGCGGCGAGGGCGTCGGAGATCGACTGCGAGCCGCCGCGCGGCAGCGGCCAGCCCACCGCATGCGCGGCGAGGGCGAAGACGAGGCCGACGGCGCCGGTGCCGATCCCGGTCAGCGGGCCGATCACATGGGCGACGAGCCCGGCGAACAGGGCGCGCGCCCGGTCGTCGCGGAAACGCCGCATCAGCCAGGTGGAGGGAGGAAGCCCGTCGAGGCCGAAGCGGGCCAGGGTGAGCGGATCGCGCGGCAGGGCGCTGAGCGGCAGGGACATGAAGTCCCTGACGAGGGTCTCCCACCTGCCGAGGTACGGCGCGACCAGACGGCGGTACGCCCCCGCGTCGCGCGGCCCGAACGAGGCGGCGGTCTCGGAGACGGAGCGGGAGAGGACGGCGGCGGTGCCGTCGTCGAACGGGTGGGCCATGGGCAGCGGCGGCTGGAGCCATTCGAGCCCGTACCGCGCGAGGGGCATGGCGTTGAACGCGGGCGAGCCCGCGCCCAGCGGGTGCACCGCGGAGCAGGGGTCGTGCCGGAAACCCGGGAGCGTCAGCTCCTCGGTCCTGGCGCCGCCGCCGACGGTGTCCAGGGCCTCGAACACGGCGACCGAGAACCCACGGCGGGCCAACTCGGCGGCTGCGGTCAGTCCGTTGGGTCCCGCCCCCACGACGACGGCATCGAGCATCGACGGCACCTTGGGACTCCTTCGTCAGCCGGTGGCCAAGGAATCCAGGATATTCGCACGCACCGACAACGCCGCCGGGGGTAGGTTCCCCGGCGATGGACGATGTGATCGGGACCATGGCCGCTCGGCTCGCGGAGGTGCGGGGCGTACGCGCCGTGGTGCTCGGGGGCAGCCGGGCCCGCGGCACGCACCGGCCCGGCTCGGACTGGGACCTGGGCGTCTACTACCGCGGCGGCGTCGACGTGGCGGCCCTGGCCCGGCTCGCCGCGGAGCTGACGGGCGGGCCCGTGGAGGTCGCGGGACCCGGCGGCTGGGGGCCGTGGGTGAACGGCGGCGCCTGGCTGACCGTGGACGGGGCCGGCGTCGACTGGATCCTGCGCGATCTGGACCGGGTGGAGCGGGTCTGGGCGGACTGCCGGGCGGGGCGCTACGAGGTCGGAGTGCAGGCCGGTCACCCGCTGGGGTTCTGGTCGCCCGCGTACGCCGGCGAGGTGGCCCTGTGCCGGGTCCTCGCCGACCCGGCGGGCGAGGTGACGGCGCTTCGGACGGAGACGGCGTCCTATCCGGAACCCCTGCGCGCGGCCCTGGTCGGCGCGGCGTGGGAGGCCGAGTTCTCGGTGGCCGCCGCGGCGAAGTCGGCGCCGGGCGGCGACGTACTGCACGCCGGGCTGTGCCTGTCGAGGGCGTTCGGGGTGCTCGTGCAGTCCCTCCACGCGTACCACCGTGTCTGGTGCCTCAACGAGAAGGGCGCGCTGGCGGCCGCCGCGGCCCTGCCCGCGGCCCCGCCGGACCTCGTCCCCCGGGTCGAAGCGGCCCTGCGCGGCCTCGGCCCCGAGGCGGTCGCCTCGGCCGCCGCCCTGACGGCGGAGATCCGCGGCGCCCTGGTACGGCCCTGACCGGCGCACGCCGCTCCCGCGTACGGAGGGTGCCCGCCGGACCCGTGCGTGCCGCGCGCAGTCCCCCGCGCGCACTCCCCCGCGCGCGGCGGGTAGCCGCCGCCGGCCCGGCCGGGGCCGCGTTCAGGGCCGCGGCACGTGCGACGGCAGGGCGCGTTCAGGAACGCGGCGCGGGCAGCCGGCGCGGGGTGAGGCGTTCCTCGACCGCCCTGTCCCCCTCCCGGAGCACGACGTACGCACCCTTGCCGGGCTGTTCGCTGACGGCCTCGACGAGTTCCGTGCCGCGGTAGACCAGGCCGACCCCGTCGTCGGTGCAGTGGGTGACCGGAAGGGTACCGTCCGCGACCAGGCGGTGCACCAGCGGCCGGCGGCCGAGGTCGCTGTCGTAGTGCACGCCGTTGCCGTAGGGGAGGAATCCGAGGGCGTCGGTGAGCGGGCGCAGCTCCGGTCCGAAGGAGTCCGTGGTGCCACCCCGGAACCAGCAGATCGAGCCCGCGCTGACCCCGCTGAGCACGACCCCCGCCCGCCAGGCGCGGCGCAGCACGGTGTCGAGTCCGTGGACCCGCCACACGGCCAGCAGATTCGCCACCGAACCGCCCATGACCCAGACGACGTCGTGGTCCAGGACGGCGCCCTCGATGTCGTCGAGGTTGGGCATCGGAAAGAGATGAAGGGGTGTCAGGTCGAAGCCGGCCGCACGGGCCGCCTCGCCCATGCGGAAGGCGAAGTGCTCGGCGTCGCCGATGGCGGTGCCGACGTACATGATCCTGGGTCGGCGCCCGTGGACCCCGGACAGTTCGACGGCGTGGTGGACCAGCGAGCCGAACGCCACTCTCGTGCGGTCGCCGACGCGGTGTCCGCCCGAGGTGGCGAGGATGGTGGGCTCGGCGGCAGTCATGGCGCGACCCTACCGGCCGGGGTCGACGGCCCTCCCGGCGAGGGCCCGGCCACTGGCGCGGGTTCCGGGCTCCGCGCCGCGAGCACCGCGCCCGCCGGCCCACGGCCCCCTGCCGCCC